>NZ_VDFW01000013.1 GCF_006152065.1 Amycolatopsis alkalitolerans | reverse complement strand
CCTGTACGACTCAGGCGACCTGACCAGCCTGGTCGCCTGACCCCAGTAACGAGTCTCTACCGAACCCGGGGCGGTTCATAAGGGCCGTCAACGCCACCGTGACAATGCCCGCTCGCCGACGGCGGGACGTCGAGCGTGGGGTTGCGGTCGAAGAACCCGACCGGTTTGAGGGTGAACCCGGCGTAGTCGACGGGCATCACCGGCCAGTCCTCCGGCCGCGGGAAATGCGTGAGGCCGAAGGTGTGCCACAGCACGATGTCCTCGCCGTCGATGCTCCGGTCGGCCGCCGTCCACGCCGGCAGCCCCGCCCCGCCGGGATGCTGGTTCACCAGGTCGCCGGCCGGGTAGCGCTGCTCCGGGTCGTACCGGGTGACCCACAGGTGCTTCGTGGCGAAGGCCGCGCGGCGGTGAATCGACGACGACTCGTCCGCGAGCAGCACCGGCTGCCCCTCCGGATAGAGCGCGTAGGCGACGTTGTGGCCAAAGCGGTTCCGGCTTTCGAGGTTCACGATATGCCAGGCCCTTGCGCGGCCGTTGTCGGCGAGGCGGGCGGCACCGGACTCGGTGCTCAGCCGCACGCGGGACTGGCGGAAAACGTTGCCATACGGGTTTTCCGCGCTGACCGGCAGCCGCCGCGCCTCGACCTCGTCGACGGCGTTGCGGATCCCGTCGACGCACATGTCCAGCCGCGCCGAGAACAGATGCTGGTGATACGGCGCGCCGAGGCCGGGCGCCACTTCGGTGGCGTAATCGCCGGCGTAGGCGGACGTGAAGGTGATACCGGTCGCCTTGGCCTCCAGCTGGATCGTGCCGTCGAGGTAGAGGTACCAGTAGAAGCCGTAGTCGTAGTTGCCGATCGTGGTGAAGAACGAGATGACCAGCCGCCGCTGGCGCCGGGTCTCGTGGGAGCCGGCGAACATGTCGCTGTGCTTCCACAGCACGCCGTAGTCCTCTTCGTGCATGCAGACCGCGTTGCGGATGGTGCGCGGTTCGCCGAGGTCGCCGGCGACGGTGGCATCGAAGTAGCGGCGGGTCAAACCCTCGTCTCCGCTACTGCGAACACGACCGCGCGCGTTCTCGCAACCCGGGAACGCGCGCGCGGGAATTCTCATTTGGATTCGGCCGGGCCGGACCTGTGATACCGCTGTTACCAATCCGACCTACAGTAGGCAGATCCCGAGCAGCACGTAACCGTTGCTACACAAGCCGGATAGCCGTGACTGTGGTCGGATTAGTAACGAACGGCGCAGTACCCACCTCGGCTAGTGTCGTGTGATCCTGTCCGGTTTACGTTGCCGTGTTTGCCCGTAGGGTCGGTGGGTTTGTCCGCTGCGGTGTCGAGTTGGCTGGTCCGGTCGCTGATTTTGCCCCCGGCGACAGCGGCCGGCCAACTCGATAACGCCCCGAGCCAACTCGGCGACGCCAAGGGCCAACTCAGTACCCTGGCAAACAAACACACCGCGCGCTGGCGACCCTGCTGCTCGGTGCGCTGGTGACGGTGTGCGTGCTGCGGGGCGTGCGGCTTTCGGCGCAGGTCGTGCTTGTCACCGAAGCGGTGTCGATCAGCCTGATGCTGGTGGTGTTCGCGCTGCTGCTGATCCGGGTCGGCCCGGTTTCGCCGGTGTCCGCCCCGGATCGCGGGTTCGGCGGGATCGCGGCCGGCGTGCTCCCCGCGCTCGGTGCCTTCATCGGGTTCGAAGCCGCCACCTCGTTCGGCGTCGAGGCCCGGCGGCCGTTCCAGTCCGTCCCCCGCGCCATGCAGTGGACGGCGGCGCTGTGCGGGGTGCTGTACCTCGTCGCCGCCTACACACAGACCGTCGGCCTGCGGTCGGTGCCCGGCGGGCTGGCCGCCCAGCACGAACCGGTCGCCGTGCTCGCCGCCGCCCAGCACCTGCCGTGGCTTTCGTACCTGCTCGACTTCGGCATCGCCGCGTCGTTCTTCGCCTGCGCGACGACCGTGTCGAACGCCCTGGCGCGGCTCCTGCTGTCGATGGGCCGCGAGGGTATCCTGCCGCGGCGGCTCGGCGCCACGCATCCGCGGTTCCGGACACCCCATGTCGCGGTCCTGAGCACGATCCCGGCGATCGCGCTCGCGGCGGCGGTGCTGCTGAGCGCCGGCATCCCGCCGGACCAGCTGTTCACCACGCTGGTCAACGTCGCCGGGTTCGGTTACCTGATCGCCTACCTGCTGGTGTGCGTGGCGGCGCCCGCGTTCCTGTACCGGATCGGCGAGCTGACCCGCGGCGCGGTGGCGGCGGCCGCGGTCGCCGCCGCCCTGCTGGCCGCACTGACCCTGTTCACGATGTCCACTGTGGACGGACCTTACCCGCTCGTGTTCGCCGTGCTCGCCGCGTGCGGGCTGGCGTGGTTCGGCTGGCTGCGGCGGCCGCGGCGGCTGGCCGCGATCGGCATCTACGACGAGACCACGGCCACCGATCTGCTGGACGGCCGGCCGTGAGCCCGGATCCCGCGCCGCTGTCGGGACGCCAGCCCAAGGCGGTCCGCAACGCGCTCGCCGTTCTCGAAGAGGTCGTCGCCACCGGGCCCGGGGTGACGGCGAAGGAGATCTCCGCCGCGCTGAAGATGCCGCCTGCCACCACCTACCGGCTGCTCAACCTGCTCGTCGGCGAGGGCTACCTGGTGCGGCTGCCCGATCTGCGCGGCTTCGCGCTGGGCCGCCGCGCCGCCCGCCTGTCCATACCGGCCGCGGCACGCCCGCCGGCGGCGGCCCGCGCCGTCGTCGATCACCTGCGCCAGCGCGTGCGCTGGGGCGTGCACCTCGCGTCCTACCGGACCGGGCGGCTCGTGCTGCTCGACACCGACCCCGACCATCCGCCGCACGACGAGGCGCTGCTCGCGCGCTACCCGCACGCGTCGGCGCTCGGGAAGCTATTCCTGGCCGGGCAGCCCGACTGGCGAGCGACGGTCCGCGGCCTGCGGCAGCTCACCGCGCAGACGGTCATCGACGCGGACCGGCTCGACGCCGAACTGGCGCGTTGCCGGGCGGACTGGCTGGCCAGGCAGTGCGGCGAGCTGCATCCGGCCCGTGGCTGCCTCGCCGTGCCGATCCACGACGTCACCGAGGGCACCCTCATCGCGGGACTCGCGCTGAGCGGGCCGCCGGACCGCGTCGCCGGACCGAACCCCGAACTGGTCGGCCAGCTTCGCGAGCACGCGAGCCAGCTAGCCCCGCTGCTCGCCTGATCACGCCGCGCCTTCCGACCGCAGCATGCCGTGCATCGCCTGCGCGGCGGGAGACAGCGACGCGGCACGGCGCAGCACATACGATCGCCGCTGTTGCGGGGGATCGAGCGGGGCGATGAGAACCCCGTGCGGGCACCCGATCTCGGCGAGCGTGCGGGGCAGCACCGCCGCGCCCGCGCCGGCGAGTACGAGGTAGAGCGACGAAGCGCGCAGGCCCGATTCCACGACCGGGGTGAACTCGGCCGCCCGGTCGGCGCCGGCCCGGGTCAGCACCTCGATCACCATGCCGCGGACCCCGGTCACCAGGTCCATCTCAAGCAGCCGGCGGACCTCGACCACACCACCGGGCGGCGGCTCGCTGCCGGGTGGCAGCGCGACCACCAGTTCCTGCTCCGCGACGAGGTCGCCGGTCAGGTCACGCTCGCCGGCGTCGACGCGGTCGGTGAAGCCCAACTCGGCGGCACCGGAGCGGACCGCGTCGCGGATCTGTTCGGGGCGTTCGGCGGCGGTCACCCGAACCTGAACCTTGGGATATCGCGCGCGGAACCGCCCGATGAGGGCGGCGAGCGGATCGAGCAGGACGCCGGGCAGCGCGATCAGATCCAGCCTCCCGGCCACCAGCCCGGACACGGCTTTCACCGCGGCGCGACCGGTTTCCAGCTCGCGGACGATCCGGCGCGCGGAGTCCGCGAACGCCTCACCGGCCGCGGTCAGCCGGACTCCCCGCGGCATCCGGTGGAACAGGACGGCGCCCAGATCGGACTCGAGGAGCTTGATGGCGTGGGACAGGGTGGGCTGGGCGACGTGCAGCGCACCGGCGGCCGCGGTGATACCGCCGTGGTCGATGACGGCGAGGAAGTATTCGATCTGCCTGCGTTCCATCCCGTCCTCCGCCATTGAGGATTTCTATGTCCCTCCCAGCATAAGTGGCATTTGTGTTATGTCTCGGCAAAGGGTGGAATCGCAGTCATGACGCAGAACAGCAGCGCCGGAACGGAAATCGTCCTGCTGGGCACCGCGGGCGGACCACGCCTGCGGGCGACCCGGGCGGGGATCTCCTCGGCCGTCGTCACCGGCGGCGCGGTCTACCTCGTGGACTTCGGCTACGGCGCCTGCCGTCAGGCGAAGCTCGCGGGCCTGGACCTCGGGCGGCTCCGGGCGGGATTCGTCACGCACCTGCATTCCGACCACGTCGCCGATCTGGCGAACCTGCTGCTGTACGGCTGGTACGAGGGTCTCGAAGGCGTTCAGGAACCGGCGAAGCTGTTCGGGCCGGGTTCCCGCGGCGGTGTCCCGGCACCCTCGGCCGACCTCGAAGCCCAGACCGTGGCGTGCCCGGACGATCCGGTCCCGGGGTTCGCCGCGACGGTCGGGTACCTGTACCAGGCGTTCGCCACCGACCTCAACGACCGGATGCGCGACAACGGCCGCAGCCATCCCGATCTGCTGCTCGCGGCGCACGACATCGAACTGCCCCCGGCGGTGCCGTTCGATCCGGAGACCGCGCCGGCCCCGCCGATGGATCCGGTCCCGGTGTACCGGGACGAGCACGTCGAGGTGTCGGCGATCCTCGTCCAGCACGCCCCGATGACCCCGGCCTACGCGTTCCGTTTCGACACCGCGGCCGGTTCCGTCGTGTTCTCCGGCGACACCGGCGTCTGCGACAACATGATCACGCTCGCGACCGGCGCCGACGTGCTGGTCCACGAGGCCATCGACGAGCAGTGGGTCCAGCGGCTCCTCGGCGGCGTCGACACGCCCCGCGCGCGGGCGACGCTCGCGCATCACACCACCGCGCACACCTCGATTCCCGACGCCGGCCGGATCGCGCAGAAGGCGGGCGCCAGCACGCTCGTGCTCAACCATCTCGTCCCCGCCGACTCCGGGCATTCGCGCTGGCACGAGGCGGCCGAGCACTTCACCGGCCGGCTGATCGTCGGCGAGGACCTCGACCGGATCCCCCTGGGACACTGACCTCGATGCGGAGGCTTCGATGACGCAGCCCACCACCGCCCAGATCCGCCGGGTCGCCGTCTCCGGCATGCTGGGCACCGCCATGGAGTACTACGACTTCCTGCTCTTCGGCACGCTGGCCGCGCTGGTGTTCAACAAGCTGTTCTTTCCCAGCCTGGCTCCCCTCGTCGGCACGATCGCCGCGTTCGGCAGCTTCACCGCCGGTTATCTCGCGCGCCCCATCGGCGGGCTCATCATCGGGCATTTCGGCGACCGGATCGGCCGCAAGTCCATGCTGCTGCTGACCATGACCACGATGGGCGTGTCCAGTTTCCTGATCGGGGTGCTGCCCACCCACGCCACGATCGGCATCTGGGCACCGGTCCTGCTGGTGGTGCTGCGCTGCGTGCAGGGCCTCGCCCTCGGCGGCGAATGGGGCGGCGCGGTCCTGATGACCAGCGAGCACGCCGGCAACCGCCGGCGTGGTTTCTGGGCCAGCTTCACCGTGATGGGCGCGCCGCTGGGTTCGTTACTGTCCACAGTGGCCGTGCTCGCGGTGTCCTGGCTGCCGTCCGCGCAGTTCCTGGCCTGGGGCTGGCGGATCCCGTTCCTGTTCAGCATCGTGCTGCTCGCGGTCGGGCTGTTCGTGCGGGTCCGGGTGTCCGAAAGCCCCGTCTTCGCCAACCGCAGGCAGGCCCGTACGCCCGCCCGGCTGCCCCTGGTGGACGTCCTGCGCCACCCCCGCAACCTGATCCTCACCACCGGGCTCGGTCTCGGGCCGCTCGTCATCCAGGCTCTGTGGAGCACCTTCGTCATCACCTACGCCGTCCACAACGGACATTCGAAATCCTCGGTGCTGCTGGCGCTGGCGATCGGCTCCGCGATCTCGATGCCCGTCCTGCCCGCCGTCGCCATGCTGGCCGACCGCTTCGGGCGCCGCCCGGTCATGCTCACCGGCGCAGTCGGCACGGTCGTTCTGGCCTATCCGCTGTTCTGGATGCTGGGCTCGGGCAGCACGATCGGGATGATCGCGGCCCTGCTGCTCGGCCGCTGCGTGCTCCAGCCCATCATGTACGCGCCATGGCCCGCGGTGACCGCCGAGAGCTTCCGCACCGAAAGCCGGTACACCGGCGCCTCGCTCGGATACCAGCTGGCGTCACTGCTCGGCGGTGGCTTCTCTCCCCTGATCGCCACCAGCCTGCTCGCGCTCGGTCACGGGCAGACCCACTACGTGGCCCTGTTCATCGCGGCGTGTGCGCTGCTCACGGTCCTGTCCATCTGGCGCATCGCCGAAACCCGCGACGCCGACCTCGACGAACCGGCGACGCCGCGGCTGAAGGAGCCGGGAGACCTCGTCGGCTGACCAAAGACCCACCGGTTCCCGACCGTGGTCCCTCGTGCCCGGCCCGCCCGGGTCGCACAGTGTGCCCGTGACCGTCTTCAGTGATCGCGCCGATGCCGGGCGCCAGCTGGCTGAGCGCCTGGAGTCGTTGCGCGGCAAGGATCTCGTGATCCTCGGGCTGCCGCGAGGCGGTGTCCCGGTGGCGTTCGAAGTCGCGCGAGCGCTGCACGCGCCCCTCGATGTGATCGTCGTGCGCAAACTCGGTGTGCCGTATCAGCCCGAACTCGCATTGGGCGCCATCGGTGAAGGTGACGTCCGGGTGCTCAACGACAAGGTCGTGCGCCAGGCGCGGGTGCGCTCCGGCGAGATCGCGGAGGTCGAGCGCGCCGAACGAGCCGAACTGCTGCGCCGGGTGGAGAAGTTCCGGGCCGGGCGGGACCGGATCCCGCTGACGGGCCGGACCGCCGTGATCGTCGATGACGGGGTGGCGACCGGGTCCACCGCGCGGGCCGCCTGCCAGGTGGCCCGCGCGCAGGGCGCGGCCCGCGTCATCCTGGCGGTGCCGGTCGGGGCCGCCGACGCGATCGCCTCACTGCGGCAGGTCGCCGACGACGTGGTGTGCCTGGAAGCCCCGGCCTGGTTCGTGGCCGTCGGGCGGTGGTACCGCGACTTCCGGCCGACCTCCGACCGTGAGGTCACCGAGTTGCTCCAGCTGACCGCCAAGGAGGTTCCGGAGGCGGCCGACGATCCGCTCCTGCGCGACGAGGAAGTCGAAGTTTTCGCGGACCGGGTGCGGCTGGCGGGACATCTCACCATTCCCGAGAGCCCGGTCGGGATCGTGGTGTTCGCGCACGGCAGCGGGAGCAGCCGGCACAGCCCGCGCAACCGCTACGTCGCCGCGGAGCTCAACCGCGCCGGGCTCGGCACGCTCCTGTTCGACCTGCTCACCGACCAGGAAGAACTCGATCGCGCCCGGGTGTTCGACATCCAGTTGCTCGCCCGCAGGCTCGTCGAGGTCACCGGATGGCTGGGCACGCGAGCGGACACCGCCGCCCTGCCGGTCGGCTACTTCGGAGCCAGCACCGGGGCCGGGGCGGCGCTGTGGGCCGCGGCCGACCCGCGAGTCGACATCCGGGCGGTCGTATCCCGCGGCGGCAGGCCCGACCTGGCCCAACGGCACCTCGCCTTCGTCACGGCCCCCACCCTGCTGATCGTCGGCGGGCACGACGAGACCGTTCTCGAACTCAACCGGCGGGCTCAGGCGGATCTGCCGCGCGGCTGTGAGCTCACGATCGTGCCCGGCGCAACCCACCTGTTCGAGGAGCCCGGCGCGCTCGAGCAGGTCGCCGCGCTCGCCCGCGACTGGTTCCGGCGGCATCTCGCGCCTGCCGCGGCGGGCTCCACGCGAGCGGGCTGATGCGGGCTACCACCTCGCGCGGCCGACCGGATAGGTTTCGAACGGCTTCCCACCGTCGTCGATGACCGTTGTGCCCTGGCGATCCAGATAGGTCCAGTCCAGCTCGAGCCGCCAGTGGACCTCGTTCTCCAGGAGCAGGACCGTGATCCGGAACTGCTCGGGATCTTCGGCGCTGATCTTGAAGGGGAAATCGGCGCCCCGGGCTTCCACCCGGGGCGGATCATCGTCGAGATGGACGTCGAAGTGCCGTGGCGGCATCGAACCACCGGGCCGGAACTCCTCGAACGCCGGCCTGGGGCTCCTGCGGGCAAGCACTACCGCACGGATCCGGTCGAGGATCACGGCACGGTCGAGGGGACGCGACTGCAGATTGACGACCACCTGACCGCCCACGGCCACGGTGCTGCGCCGGTCGGCCGCGAGGGTCACCTTCGACGCCGGAAAGTAGCCGGCCACGGCGAAGACCGGATTTTCCCCGACTCCCCGGGGCTCCGCGCCGGGACCGGAATTGAAGACCACGTCCCCGATGTGGGTGCCCGACTGTACGATCTTGCTGTCGTCCCCGTCGTTCCAGATCACGTTCTCGTTCATCGCGAGCCCCTCCGGTCGGTCACGTGGCCATCCTAATGTCGGCCACCACCCGTGCTCACCGGCCGAGCAGGCAGGAACTTCCGTGTGCGCGCTTGAAGTACAGATGGGCGTCGTGTTCCCAGGTGATCGCGATACCCCCGTGCAACTGGATCATCTCCGCCGCCGCGTGCCGGAAGGCCTCCGAGCACACCAGCCGGGCGGTGGCCGCGTCCGCCGGGAATTCCGGATCCCCGTCCAGCGCCGCGACGATCGCCGCGTACAGGGCCGACCGGGCGGCCTCGACGTGCACGTACACGTCGGCCATCCGGTGCTTGAGCGCCTGGAAACCGCCGATCGGGCGGCCGAACTGGTGTCGCTGTTTCGTGTACTCGACGGTCAGGTCCAGCGCCCGGCCGGCGGCCCCGGCCTGTTCGGCGGCCAGCGCGACGAGCACGAGATCCCGGACCCGCGCGAGCGGGTACGCGCCGCGATCGAGCCGTTCGGCCGGTGTGCCGGAGAACTCGATGACGCCAAGGCGGCGGGTGGGGTCCATCGTGGGAACCTGGTAGCGGCGAAGGCCGGCGGCGTCCGGGGCGGCCTCGAAAAGCCCTACGCCGTCCGGGGTTCCGGCGACCACCAGGACCACGTCGGCGATGTCGGCGTCGAGCACGTAATGCGCTTGTCCGTCCACAGTGGATCCGGTCGCGGTGCACGGGACCCGCTCCGGTGACCAGTGGCCGTCCTCACCGGTCCACGCCAGCGTGGCGATGCCGCCGCCCGCCGCGATTCCGGGCAGGAGGCGGCCGCACGCCTCCTCGTTCCCGGTGGCCAGCAAGGCTTGCGTAGCGAGCGCCGCGGAGCCGAGCATCGGCGAAGGCGTGAGAGCGCGCCCGAGTTCCTGCTGCACGACGCATACCTCGGCCATGGTCGCGCCCACTCCCCCGAACTCTTCCGGGATGGCGAGCGCGGCGACGCCGATCTGTTCGCACAGCGTGGACCAGAGCTTGTCGTCATAGCCGAGCGGCGAGGCCATGGCGGTGCGTACGTCGGAACGTTTGGCGAGCAGGCCGCGCACCGCGTCACGCAACGCCTTGGCTTCCTCGGTCTCGGTCGGGTCGGGCGTGTTCATCGTTGCCCAGCCAGATGCTTCAGCACTCGCGCCCGGTGGAACGCCGCGTCGCCCCAGGCACCCAGCAGCGCCCGTACTTTCACCAGCCGCAGGCCGAGGTCGTGCTCGGCGGTGTAGCCGATGGCGCCATGCACCTGGAGCGCGGTGCGCGCGGCCAGGTACGCCGCCTCGCCCGCTTTGACCTTGGCCGCCGAGACGTCGCGGGCCAGCGTCGCACTGCCCTCCTGCGCGGCCACCGCCGCGCCGTGGACGAGTGGGCGCGCGAGCTCCACTTGGGTCACGACATCGGCGAGGAGGTGTTTGACCGCCTGGTACTGGCCGATGGGCTTGCCGTATTGGTGCCGCTGCCGCGCGTACGCGGTCGCCTCGTCGAGGAGCCACTGGCCGGCACCGAGCAGTTGCGCGGACGCGGCGAGCACACCCAGGTCGAAGGCGCGTGGCGCGGCCGCACCGGCCGGTATCCGCTCGTCCGCGACACGGAACAGCCGCCGGGCCGGGTCGATCGAGGGCACCGGTTCGAGGCTCCCCGCACGAACCTCCCACGCCGCGCCGTCGCGTAGTTCGAGCGTGAGTTCGGCGATGTCGGCGTCCAGCGCGAGCGGCACTTCCGGCGGCGCCAGGACGGTCGCGAGCGCCGTGCCCGAAGCGAGTGGGGGCAGCCATTTCCGGGCGAGATCGCCTCCGGCCAGCGCGGCGGGGACCACGACCGCGGATTCGATCAGCGGCCCAGGCACGACGTGATAACCGAGCACTTCGAACGCCACGACCAGGTCGGCCGCTTCGGCCTGAAGCCCGCCGTGCCGCTCGTCGATCAGGAGGGCCGGCACGCCGAGATCGGCAAGGCCACGGAACAGTTTGCGGCCGGCCTCGTGCCGTCCCTCGCCCCAGGCGCGGGCGGCCGCGGGGGTGTCCGCGCCGGCCAGCAGGTCGTGCAGGCTCGCGGCGAACTGCCGCTGTTCGTCCGATACCGCGAACCTCACCGCGCCTCCCTCGGCAGGCCGAGCACGCGCTCGGCGATCGTGTTGCGCTGGATCTGGTCGGTGCCCCCGTAAATGGGCCCGGCGAGGGAGAACAGGTACCCGTCGACCCACGACTCGTCGGTCTCCGCCAGCGGCCCGAGCAGGTCCAGCGCCGTCTCGTGCAGCGCGATGTCCAGCTGGGACCAGAACAGCTTGTTGACGCTCGACTCGGGGCCCAGCTCCCCGCCCTCGACCAGCCGGGTGACCGTGCCGAACGTGTAGAGCTGGTAGGCCCGCGCACCGATCCACGCGTCGGCGACCCGCTCCCCGACCGACTCCGGGCCGCCGCGGGCGCGCCACAGGTCCACGAGCCGGTTCGCCGCCGCGAGGAACCGCCCCGGGCTCCGCAGCGACAGCCCGCGTTCGTTGTTGGCCGTGGTCATCGCGACCCGCCAGCCCGCGCCGGGTTCGCCGATCACGTCCGCGTCGGGGACGAACACCTCGTCGAGGAAGATCTCGGCGAAGCCCGGCTCGCCGTCCAGCTGCGGGATCGGGCGGACCGTGACTCCCTCGGCACGCAGGTCGAACATGAAGTACGTCAGCCCGCGGTGGCGCTGCGCCGCCGGATCGGTGCGGAACAGCCCGAACGCGCGATCGGCATACGCCGCCCGCGAACTCCAGGTCTTCTGCCCGGACAGGAGCCAGCCGCCTTCGGTGCGCACCGCACGGCTGCGCAGGGCCGCGATATCGCTGCCCGCTTCCGGTTCCGACCAAGCCTGCGCCCAGACCTGGGCACCGGTCGCCATCGGCGGCAGGATCCGGTCGCGCTGCTCCCGCGTGCCGTGCGCGAACAGCGTGGGCGCCAGCATGAAGATCCCGTTCTGGCTCACCCGGCCCGGCGCGCCGGAGGCGTAGTACTCCTCCTCGAACAGCACCCATTGCAGCAGCGAGGCTTCGCGCCCGTGGTAGGCGCGCGGCCACGACACGACCGAAAGCCTCGCGCCCGCGAGCTCGGCCTCCCACTCGCGGTGCGCGGCGAAACCCTCGGCGGTGTCCATCGAGGGCAGGCGCGGGACGTTCGCCGCGAGCCAGTCGCGGACCTCGTCGCGGAAGGCCGCCGAAGCGGCGTCGATGTCGAGATCCATCAGCGGGCGTCCCGCATCGAGCGGGCGGACTGGCCGCCGAGCGAGTCCTCCGACGTCTCCGCGTTGTGGGCGTGCGCGAAATGGTGCAGCCCGAACACCGAGTCCATTCCGGACCGTAGCCCCATCAGATCCTCCGCCTGGTTGACGGCCTTCTTCGCCAGCGCCAGCCCGAACTGCGGCATCGCGGCGATCTTCTCCGCGAGCGCCATCGTCTCCCGTTCGAGCTCGTCACGCGCCACGATCCGCGAGACCATGCCCCATTCCTTGGCCTGCCGCACGCTGAACCGGTCGCCGGTGAACAGGACCTCCTTCGCCGCGCGGGGACCCAGCACCCACGGGTGCGCGAAGTACTCGACACCGGGAATTCCCATCCGTACCACCGGATCGGCGAAGAACGCGTCGTCCGCGGCGACGATCAGATCGCACACCCACGCGAGCATCAGCCCGCCGGCGATGCACGCGCCCTGCACGCTCGCGAGCATCGGCTTGGGGATCTCCCGCCAGCGGCGGCACATACCGAGATAGACCTCGGACTCGCGGGCGAACCGCTGATCTCCGCCCTCCCGGTCGACGTGGTCCCACCACAGCACCGCGCGCCGGTCGAAGCTCCGGTCGGCGTCCCGGCCCGGCGAACCGATGTCGTGCCCCGCGGAGAAGTGCTTTCCCGCTCCCGCCAGCACGATCACCTTCACCTCGGCGTCGTCCACGGCACGCGCGAACGCGGTGTCCAGCGCGTAGGTCATCGCGGAGTTCTGCGCGTTGCGGTACTCGGGCCGGTTCATCGTGACCACGGCGACCGGTCCCCGCCGCTCGTAGCGCACCACGTCGGCCGGGGAACCGTTGACGCTCATACCTTCTCCTCACTCAGCAGTCGCTTCAGGACCTTGCCGGACGCGTTGCGCGGCAGTTCACCGACGAACGTGACGGACCGGGGTGACTTGTAGTTGGCCAGCCGCTTCCGGCAGAAGGCGAGGACCGACTCCTCGGTCAATCCACCGGCCTGCACCACGAACGCCTTGCCCACCTCGCCGAGCCGGCCGTCGGGCACCCCGATCACCGCGACGTCACGGACCCCGCTCAGTTCCGCAAGCGCCCGCTCGACCTCCGCCGGGTAGACGTTGAACCCGCCGCAGATGTACATGTCCTTGAGCCGGTCGGTGATGGTGAGGTTGCCGGCGGCGTCGAGCACCCCCACGTCTCCGGTGTGCAGCCAGCCTTCGCCGTCGACGGCCTGCGCGGTCGCGCCGGGATCGTCGAGGTAGCCCAGCATCACGTTCGGGCCCCGCACGTTGACTTCCCCGGCCTCACCCTGGATCGCGACCTCGAACCCCGCCGTGGCCCGTCCCGACGTGCCCGAGACGATCGCGGCATCGTCGCCGGGCCGGCACATCGTGACCACGACGGCTTCGGTGAGTCCGTAGGCCGTCAGCACCGTCTCGAAGCCGAGCACGTCGCGCATCCGCTCGACGAGCGCCGCCGGGACGGTCGCGGCGCCCGTCACGGCCAGCCGCAGGGACGACAGGTCGTGTTCGGTGCGCGCCGGGTCGTGGATCAGCGACTGGAAGATCGTCGGAGCGCCCGGCAGCACCGAGATCCGTTCACGCTGGATCAGCCCGCGTGCGGCCCGCACGTCGAACACCGCCTGTGGCACCAGGGTCGCGCCGGTGAGCAGGCAGACGACGATGCCGGCCTTGTAGCCGAAACTGTGGAAGAACGGGTTGATCACCAGATACCGGTCGGCTTCGGTCACCTCGCCGCATTCCGCCCAGGCCGCGGCTACGTCGATCACCTGCCGGTGCGCGGAAAGCACGCCCTTGCTGCGGCCTGTGGTGCCGGAGGTGAAGAGGATGTCGCTGACGTCCTCGGGCGACACCGCGTCGGCACGCGCCTCCACCTCGCTCACCGGCACGTTCGCGGCCAACGCCTCGAACTCCGCCCAGTCCAGGGCGCCCGCCGCCGCGGGCAGAGCACCTTCGATCGGTACCCGCACGACGGTGCCCAGTTCCGGCAGGCCCGTGTCACCGGCCGCCTCCTGAATCGCGGCGTACCGGTCCGCGCCCAGGAAGTCGCCCGCGACGACGAGGGCGCGAGCCCGGCTGCGGCGCAGCAGGTCCACCGTCTCCACCCCGGTGAATCGGGTGTTGACCGGCACGAGCGTCGCACCGGCGTAGCACGCGCCGAGGGCGGCCAGCACCCAGTGATAGGTGTTGGGCAGGTTCACCGCGACCCGGTCCCCCGGCTGGACACCCCGCGCGGCGAAAGCACGCGCGACCGACTGAACACGTTTCAGCAAGCCGGCGAAATCGAGCCGGACCGGACCGTCGACCAGCGCCTCCGACCCGCCGAAACGCGCTGCCGCGTCGCGTAACGCGGCCGGGATGGTGGCCTGCCCCATCGCGCCTCCCACTGGACCAGAAAAATAGAACGTGTTCTCATTACAGTAGCGCACGCGCCCCCGGCGCGGACAACAGTAAGGAGCGCGCACGTGCATGAGGAGCGCCGCGACCTGGCGCGTTTCCGGCGCGAGGTGGCGGATTGGCTGGCGGGCAACCTGACCGGCGAGTTCGCGGATCTTCGCGGGCTGGGCGGCCCGGGACGCGAGCACGAGGCCTTCGAGGACAGGCTCGCGTGGGAACGCCACATGGCCGCGTCCGGCTGGACCTGCGTCGGCTGGCCACGCGAGCACGGCGGCCGCGGCCTCACACTCGACGAGCAGGTCGCCTTTCACGAGGAGTACGCGGCCTCGGGCGCGCCCGCGCGCGTCAACCACCTCGGCGAGCAGTTGCTCGGCCCCACCCTGATCGCCTTCGGCACGCCGGGCCAGCGGGCCCGGTTCCTCCCGAAGATCGTCTCCGTCGAGGAACTGTGGTGCCAGGGCTACTCCGAGCCCGGCGCGGGATCCGATCTGGCCGCGGTGTCGACGTCGGCGGTGCGCGAGGGAGACCAGTGGGTGGTCACCGGCCAGAAGATCTGGACCTCGCTGGCGCAGGTGGCGGACTGGTGCTTCGTGGTGGCCAGGACCGAACCGGGGTCCAAGCGCCACCACGGCCTGTCCTACCTCCTCGTGCCGCTCCGGCAGGATGGCGTGACGATCCGTCCCATCGAGCAGCTCACCGGGACTTCGGAGTTCAACGAGGTGTTCTTCGACCGCGCCCGGACCGCCGCCGACCTCGTCGTCGGCGAACCGGGAGACGGATGGCGGATCGCGATGGCCACGCTCGGGTTCGAACGGGGCGTGTCCACCCTCGGCCAGCAGATCGGCTTCCGGCGCGAACTCGACGGCATCGTCGCGGAGGCGAAACGGACCGGAACCTTCGACGACCCGGTCCTGCGGGCGGATCTGGACCGCGCGCAGACCGGGCTGCGCGTGCTGCGCGCCCACGCCCTGCGGACGCTCGGGCGCGAGCCCGGTCCGGAGGTGGCCGTGGGGAAGCTGCTGTGGGCCCAGTGGCACCGCGGTCTCGGCGAACTGGCCATGCGTGCTCGCGGCGCCCGGTCGCTCGTGGCCCCCGGGCAGCTGGACGAATGGCAGCGGCTCTACCTGTTCAGCCGGGCGGACACCATCTACGGCGGCTCGGACGAGATCGAACGCAACATCATCGCCGAGCGGGTGCTCGGCCTGCCGAAGGAGGAGCGCCGGTGAACCCCTCGTATCCCCCGGGGCACGACCTGCTGGCGGGCAAGGTCGTGGTGGTCACGGCCGCGGCCGGCACCGGCATCGGTTCCGCCGTCGCGAAACGCTGCCTCGAAGAGGGGGCGAGCGTGGTGATCAGCGACTGGCACGAGCGGCGGCTGGCCGAGAAGGCGAGCGAACTGGCCGAACTGGGCAAGGTGCACGCCATCGCCTGCGACGTCACCGACGAGGACCAGATCCAGGCCCTGGTCACCGGGGCGGCCACGCAGTTCGGGCGGCTCGACGTGCTGATCAACAACGCCGGTCTCGGCGGGACGAAATCGGTGCTGGACATGACCGACGAGGAGTGGAACCGGGTACTGGACATCACCCTCAACGGGACGTTTCGCTGCACCCGGGCGGCATTGCGCCAGTTCGTCGCCCAGGGTGGCGGCGGTGCGATCGTCAACAACGCGTCCGTGATCGGCTGGCGCGCCCAGGCCGGGCAGGCGCACTACGCCGCCGCGAAGGCCGGGGTCATGGCGCTCACCCGGTGCTCCGCACTGGATGCCGCCGAACACGGCGTCCGGATCAACGCGGTCGCCCCCAGCCTCGCGATGCATCCGTTCCTGGCGAAGGTGACCAGCGACGACCTCCTGCACGAACTCGAGCAGCGCGAGGCGTTCGGCCGCGCCGCGCAGCCGTGGGAGGTCGCGAACGTGATGGTCTTCCTCGCCAGCGACTACGCGTCCTACCTGACCGGCGAAGTCGTCTCCGTCTCCAGCCAGCACCCCTAGGAGCCTCCCGTGCCCGAAGCTTTCCTCCTCGACGCCCTGCGCACTCCGGTCGGACGCCGGGGCGGCGCGCTGAGTGGCGTGCATCCGGCCGATCTCGGCGCGCACGTCATCAAGGCCGTGCTCGAGCGCACGGGCGTTGACCCGGCGCTCGTGGACGACGTGATCCTGGGCTGCACCGACACTCTCGGCTCCCAGTCCGGGAACATCGCCCGGACGGCCTGGCTCGCGGCCGGCGGGCCGGACCATGTGCCAGGCGTGACCGTGGACCGCCAATGCGGCTCGAGTCAGCAGGCCGTGCATTTCGCGGCGCAGGCCGTCATGTCCGGCACGATGGATCTGGTGCTCGCCGGCGGCGTGCAGAACATGAGCCAGATCCCGATCAGCGCCGCGATGCTCGCCGGGCGCGAATTCGGGATCGACGATCCGTTCTCGGGCTCGAAGGGCTGGCAGGAACGCTATGGCAGCGCCGAAGTGTCGCAGTTCCGCAGCGCCGCCATGATCGCCGGACACTGGGACATCTCGCGTGCGGCGATGGAAGAGTTCTCCTGTCGCAGCCATCAGCGGGCGATCGCGGCGCAGGACGAAGGCCGGTTCGACGCGGAAATCGTGCCGGTGGAAGGATTCCGTCGCGACGAGGGGCCGCGGCGGGATACCAGCCTCGAACGGATGGCCTCGCTCAAACCGCTGAATGAAGGCTCGCCGCTGACCGCCGCGGTCGCGAGCCAGATCTCCGACGGGGCGAGCGCGGCATTGCTGGCGTCCGAGGATTTCGTGCGCCGCACCGGGATCACCCCACGGGCGCGCGTGCATCACCTGTCCGTCCGCGCCGCCGATCCGGTGTGGATGCTCACCGGGCCCATCCCGGCGACAGCGCACGCGTTGCGCAAGACCGGGCTCGGTGTCGACGACATCGACCTGTTCGAAGTCAACGAGGCTTTCGCGAGCGTGGTGCTGGCGTGGCTCGAGGAGACGGGCGCGGACCCCGGGCGCGTGAACGTCAACGGCGGCGGCATCGCGCTCGGGCACCCCATCGGCGCGACGGGCACGAAACTGCTCGCGACCCTGCTGCACGAACTGGAGCGCCGCGGCGGCCGGTACGGCCTGCAGACGATGTGCGAAGGCGGCGGCACCGCCAACGTCACCATCATCGAACGCCTCTAACCCCACCCCCCACCCCGACGAGATCCACATTCGACGAATCGTTGTACGCGGGTGTGTTTGCTTGCCAGGGCATCGAGTTGGCCCCTGGCGTCGCCGAGCGCAAACGCAGCCACCGGACCAGCCAACTCACCGCCGCAACGGGCAAACTCACCGACCGCGGGGGCGAACACGGCAAACGTAAACATCGGCTTTTCAGCCGCCCAGGCGGTGCAGGATCTCCTCCGCGCGGGACACGGTGCCTTCCACGATCTCCGCCACCGTCGGCAGGTCGCCGAGCATGCCGACGACCTGACCGGAGGCGAGCACACCCGCGTCGGTGCGGCCCTCGACCAGGCCCGCGCGCAGCAGCATCGGGGTGTTGGCCGCCATGATCAGCTGGCTCCAGCTCAGGTCGTTGCCGTGCTTCATCGCGAGGCCTTCACGCACCATCGCGGGCAGCGAAAGCCCGCTGATCCGGCGGAACCGCACCGCGTTCCGGACCGCGCCCGCGAGCCCGCGAAGCCTGCCCGAGTGCTCCAGGCGCTCGACCAGGTCCGTGCGCAGGACGCGGTGCGGGAGCCCGTCGACGCGCCGGGTCACCACGGTGCCGGTGAGGCCTTGCCGGAGGTACAACTCCTTGACCTCCTCCGGCACGGTACTTTCCTTGCTCAGCAGGAACCGCGTGCCCATCGCGACCCCCGCGGCGCCGTAGGCGAGCGCCGCGGCCAGACCGCGCCCGTCGAAGAAGCCGCCCGCCGCGACGACGGGGATGTCGACCGCGTCCAGGACGGACGGCAGCAGCAGCGTCGTGGCCACTCCCCCGGTATGCCCGCCGCCTTCGCCGCCTTGCACGATGACGGCGTGCGCGCCCCACGACGCGACCTTCTCCGCATGCCGTGCCGCGCCGATCGACGGGATCACCACGATGCCGTGGTCGGACAGCTTGGCGATCATCTCCTTACGCGGCGCGAGCGCGAACGACGCCACCTTCACCCGCTCCTGGATGAGGAGATCCACCCGTTGCTCCGCGTCGTCGGCGTCGGCGCGCAAGTTGACCCCGAACGGGTTCCCGGTCCGCCGCTTGACCTCCTTGATCGCGGATTCCAGCTCGGCGTAGGTCATCGTCGCCGACGCCAGGATGCCGAGCCCGCCGGCCTCCGCAGTCGCCGACACGAGCCGCGGTCCGGCGACCCAGCCCATCCCGGTCTGCACCACCGGATGGCGGATCCCGGCAAGCCGGGTGAGCGCGGTTTCCAGGGTCATGGCCGCACTTCCTTGTCGCGCAGGCCTTTCGGGTCCAGCACCTCCCGGATCAGCCGTAGTTCCTCGCGTGTCGGCGCACGAGTCGTCCCGGTATCGCGCACCTCGACCTCGAACGAGGTCGCCGCCAACACCTCGTCGGCGGTGACGCCGGGATGCAGCGACACGGCCCGCATCGAGTGGTCCGGCGTCGCGAAATCGAACACGCCGAGATTCGTCACGACCCGGTACACGTCATGAAAGCGTTCGGCGGACGGCCCTGCTTTCGCCGCGTTGTCGTAGCCGACGCCGGACACGACGTCGACGGTGTCCACGAACACCCGCTTGCTGTGCCGCGGAACCCAGTAACTGGTGCGGTGGTTGACGGTATTGCCCGGCGCGCCGCGCACACCCAGCAACTGCTTGGCCGGCCGGTCATGCTCGCCGATCGCGGAGATGTTCTGGTTGCCGTACCGGTCCACCTGGTTGGCGCCCATGACCACATGCCGCCGCCCGTGCGGCACGATCGTGTCGAGCATCTTCCGGAACGGCTGCCAGCCCTCGACCACGCCGTCCGCGGTCACCAGATACGCCTCGCCGTCCGACATCAGCAGATCGGGCGCGAACGTCGACCGGGCAAGGCGCGCGCCGAGGGACGGGATGAACCCCATGGGACTCACCACGATCTCGCCGTCACCGCGGAACAGTTCGGCCACGGCGACGACCGCGATCTCCGCTCGTGTGACGTTCACGCGGCCTCCTCGAATTTATCCACTTCGGACAGATAGGCTCGCTCGTCACTGGAAAGGAACCGGTCCACGAAGCCCGGCCACCGGTCCGGATCCTTGGCACAGTCCACATAGTGGCGCTGGAACCGCTCGTCACGCCCGTAGTCGGGCACGGCGGTGGTGAAGTGCGCACCGCGCGGCGCTTCGATCACGCCGTCGACCGAACCGCGGTTGAGCAGCAGCGACTGCACCGGTCCGCCGGCGGTCAGCTCGGCCGTGCCGACGACCTTCTCGACGGAGACGAAGCTCTTCTTCGCGGCCAGGCAGAACAAGTCGTCGAAGTACGGGTCCGGGCCGAGGTACTGCGCGTTGCCCCGGGCGTCCGCGCGGTTGAGGTGCACCAGCGCGACGTCCAGGCCCCGCGCCGGTACCGCGACCAGTTCCTCGCGGTCCTCGTAGGGCGACCGGACCGTGCGCAGCCCCGGGTTGACGCGGAGCACGTCCGAGCCGAGCCCCGCGCGCGTCGGCAGGAACGGCAACCGCTGCGCGGCCGCCGAAAGGGCCGCGCCGAACATGCCCTCGTCGTACTCGGTCACCCCGATCGCACCGGATTCGCGGGCACGACCGAACCACGGGTCGAACGGGATCGAATCGAGCGTGACGAACCCGAACACCACATGCGCGACCTTCCCCGCGGCGCACAGCAGGCCCACGTCCGGCCCGCCGTAGGAGACCACCGTGAGGTCCTTGACCGGGCTGCGCAGGATCGCGCGCACCAGCGCCATCGGTTTGCGCCGCGAGCCCCAGCCCCCGATCCCGACCGTCATGCCATCGGTCAGTTCGGCCGCGACGTCGTCGGCGGTCATCCGCTTGTCAGCCATTCAGGAACTCCTCGCGGGCCTCATCGGACGCACCGAGCAGGTTCAGTTCGAAGGTGAAGCCCTGCTCGAAGCGGTAGCTTCGGTGAACCTGCTGCGGGTCGATACCGTTGAGCGCCTCTTTCGCGGCCCGGATCACGCGCGGATCCTTCGCCGCGATGTCCCGCGCGACCGCCAGCGCCGCGTCGTCCAACTCCTCGCGCCGCACGACCTGGTACACCGAACCGTGCGCATGCAGTTCCGCCGCGGTGATCCGGCGCGCGGTGAAATAGAGCGTCCGCATCAGGTGTTGCGGCACCAGGCGGGCCAGATGCGTCGCCGCGCCGAGCGCGCCACGCTCGACCTCCGGCACCCCGAACGTCGCGTCCTCCGAAGCGATCACCACGTCCGCGTTCCCGGCCAGCCCGATCCCGCCGCCGAGGCAGAACCCGTGCACCGCAGCCACGACCGGCACCGCGCATTCGTACACCGCGCCGAAAGCCGCGTAACAGCCGCGGTTCGCGCCGACGAGCGCGTCGTACCCGGCGCTGCGCTGGATCTCCTTGATGTCCACGCCGGCGTTGAAGCCCCGGCCTTCCGCCCGCAGCACGACCACGTGCACGTCCGGGTCCCGGCCCGCCCGGGTCACCGCGTCCGCCAGGTCGAACCAGCCCTGCACCGGAAGCGCGTTCACGGGCGGATAGTCGACGGTGACGACCTCGACATGGTCCTCGCGTTTGCCGATGACGCCCATCAGTTGGCTCCGTACACCGGTTCGGGCGCGGGTGCGCGCTCCAGCAGTTCGGCCACCACCGGGCCCAGTTCGGCCGGTTCCCAGCGCGCCCCTTTGTCGGTGGCGGGGCCGTGCCGCCAGGGTTGCGCGACCGACACCTTGCCGCCTTCGACCTCGAACACGCGCCCGGTCACGGCGGCGGATTCCGCACTGCCCAGCCACACGACGAGCGGTGACACGTTTTCCGGTGCCATCGCGTCGAAACCGGACTCGGGCGGCGCCATCATGCCTGCGAACACGTCCTCCGTCATCCGGGTCCGAGCCGACGGCGCGATCGCGTTGACCGTCACGCCGTAGCGGGCCAGTTCCGCGGCCGCGACCACGGTGAGCCCCGCGATCCCGGCCTTCGCGGCCGAGTAGTTGCCCTGGCCCACGCTGCCGAGCAGGCCGGCACCAGAACTGGTGTTGATCACGCGTGCCGCGCGGGCCCGCCCCGCCTTGGCCTCCGCGCGCCAGTACGCGCCCGCATGCCGCAGCGGCGCGAAGTGGCCTTTGAGGTGCACGCGGACGACCGCATCCCACTCGTCCTCCGCGAGATTGACCAGCATCCGGTCACGCACGAAGCCCGCGTTGTTGACGAGCACGTCCAGGCGGCCGAAGTGCGCCACGGCGGTGTTCACCAGATTCTCCGCGCCCGCCCAGTCCGCGACGTCGTCGGTGCTCGCCACGGCTTTCCCGCCCAGCGCCTCGATCTCCGTGACCGCCTCGGCGACCGGGCCGTCGTCCACGTCGTTGACGACGACCAGCGCTCCTTCCGCCGCGAAGGCGAGGGCGTGTGCGCGCCCGATCCCGCGGCCGGCGCCGGTCACGACGACGACCCTGTCCTGGCACAACCTGCTCACGGACCCTCCTGATGATTGACGTCGGTCGCGGTGTGGAAGGCCGGCATCTCGCCGCCGCCGTGCACGAGCAGGCGAGCGCCGCTCACATAGGACGCCAGCCCGGAGGCGAGGAACGCCGCGCAGGCGCCCACCTCTTCCGGCTCGGCGAGCCGGCCCAGCGGAACCGTCTTGCCGACGGCCTCCACGGCCGCGTCGCTGCCGTAGTGCAGGTGCGCCTGCTCGGTCCGCACCATGCCCACGTCGAGCGTGTTGACGCGCACCTTCGGTGCCCACTCGACGGCCAGCGTGGCGGTCAGGTTGTCGAGCCCCGCCTTGGCCGCGCCATAGGCGGCAGTGCCCGGAGACGGGCGCGTCGCGCTCACGCTGGAGACCATCACGATCGACCCGCCGCGGTCCTGCCGCTGCATCACCGCGTTCGCGTGCTGTGCCACCAGCAGCGGAGCCAGCAGGTTCAGCTGAACGACCTTGTCGTGCAGCCGGGGCGAGTTCTGCGCGGCGGGGGCGTACGGGGCGCCCCCGGCGTTGTTCACCACCACGTCCAAGCGGCCGTGTTCGGCGACGACCCGCTCGACCAGGGCGGCCACCTGCTCGGGTACGCGCACGTCACAGGCTAGGAAATGCGCTTCCCCGCCGCCCCCGGCCACGGGCGCGTCCGGCGCGTTCCGCGCGCAGGTCACCACCGTGGCGCCGTGCGCCAGGAACACCCGGCTGATCCCGCGACCCACGCCGCGGACGCCGCCGGTGACCAGCACGACGGCGCCGGCCAGGCCGAGCTCAGTCCTCACTCGCACACCACCTTCCACCCCAAAAAGTAGAACACGTTCTCGATTGGGACAAGGTGGCTGGCGGCGGGAGTGGCGCGGCGAACGAGAACTCGTTCCGGCCGGGCCTACGATTCGGTGGCGGCGGCCCGTCGCGGCAGCTTCACGGCGATGACGATCGTCACCAGTGCGACGGCGACCGCGACCGCGAAGGCCAGCTTCATCCCGCCGATCTGCGCGGGCACCGCGGCGACGCCGCCGGCGAGCAGGTGGCTGGCGCGCGCGGACATCACGGTCACCACGAGTGCGGTCCCGAACGCGGCGGCGACCTGCTGCAGGGTCCCGAGCATCGAGCTGCCGTGCGAGTACAGGTGCGGCGGGAGCGCGCCCATCCCGAGCGTGAAGACCGGGGTGAACATCGCGGCGAGGCTCACCATCAGCAGCGTGTGCAGCCCGAGCACCTGCCAGTACGGCATGGTCGGCGAGAGCTGGGTGAACCCGGCGAGGGCGAGCGCGATACCGATCGCGGCGGGCAGCACCAGCGGGCGGCTGCCGAACCGGTCGAACGCCTTGCCGACCGCCGGTCCGAGCAGGCCCATGGCCAGGCCGCCGGGCATGACGAGCAGGCCGGTCTCCAGCGGGCTCAGCGCCCGCAGGTGCTGCAGGTACAGCGGCAGCAGGATCATCGACCCCATCATCGCCAGGAACCCGGCCGACATCAGGGCCAGCGACAGCACGTAGGTGCGGTGCCGGAGGGTGCGCAGGTCCAGCAGGGGCACACCGGTGCGCTGCAGCCTGAACTGGCGGAACACGAACGCCACGATGGCCACCAGGCCGGCGGCGACGATGCCGATGCCGAGCCCGGCCTCCCCGCCGTTGCCGCCGAACAGGCTCAGCCCGTACACCACGCCGCCGAACCCGAGCCCGGCCACGACCACGCTCAGCCAGTCGATGGAACTCACCCGCGGCTCGCCCACGTTCGCCACCAGGCGCAGCCCGACCACGGTCGCCACGGCCGCGATGGGGACGACGGCCACGAACAGCAGCCGCCAGGAACCCACCTGCAGCAGGAGCCCGGACACCGCGGGTCCGAGCGCGGGCGCGACCGACATCGCCAGCGTGACATTGCCCATCACCCGGCCGCGGTCACGTTCGGGCACGACGGTCATCAGCGTGGTCATCAGCAGCGGCATCATCACGGCCGTGCCCGAGGCCTGCACGATGCGCCCCGCGAGCAGCACCCCGAAGGACGGCGCGGCGGCGGCGAGCACGGTGCCCGCGAGGAACACGCCCATCGCGGTGCCGAAGGCGCGCCGGGTGGTGACCCGCTGCAGGAACCAGCCGGTCACCGGGATCACGGCGGCCATGGTGAGCATGAACGCGGTGGACACCCACTGCGCCGCCTGCTCGGTGATGCGCAGCGACTCCATCAGCCGCGGGATCGCGTTGATCATGATGGTCTCGTTGAGGATCACCACGAAGGTGGCCAGCACCAGCAGCCGCACCACCGTCGGCGTCCGGCCGGCCCGCTGGGCGGGTCGTTCCTGGATGAGAGCGGACATGGCGGCACCTCGCTGGGTTCGGTCGGGCTGATGACATCGGTACAGACCCTCGTGCCGCCGGAAACTCATCGGCCGGCGCTCACCAGATTACGTGCACGCGCGGCGATCATCCGGTCGAGCGGGTCCCGATGGCGCCTTTCCATCGATCCGGCGAGCAGACCGTGCTCGGCGGTGACGGGCACGTCAGCCAGGTTGGTTTCGTCGCTTCCCGCATTCCTGGAATAGCTCCCCGAGGCATAGCCGACAGCGCGCCGCGCACGAGCGCCTGGTCGTCCGAGAGCAGGATCCTGATCATCGGATGCTCGCCTTGAGCCGGAAACCCTTACCGGGCGCGGATTCCGTCATGAGCTCACCGTCGATCGCGGACATGCGCTCGCGGAGCCCGTGCAGACCGTGCCCGTCACCCGCGCCGTCGGCGCCGTGGCCGTTGTCGACGATCTCGAGGCTGCACGGCCCGAACATCACCTGGCACCGGGTCGCCCCGCTGTGCCGCACCACGTTGGTGATGCCCTCGCGCAGCACGTACGCGAACACCTCGCGCGCCCGCGCGTCGACCTCGTCGATGGTGCGCGGCAGCTCCGTCTCGATGCCGGCGGCGCGCAACGCGGCCCTCGCGTTCGTCAGCTCGGCGGCCAGCGAGGCCTTGCGGTAGTCCGACACGGTCGCGCGGACCTCCGGCAGCGAGTTCCCGGCGAGTTCTCCACCGATCGCAACTCCCGCACGATCGGGTCACGGCCCTCGACGTCGGGCAGGTTCGCGACCATCTTCCTGGCCAGGCCCACCTTGAGCTTGATCGCGGTGAGGCTGTGGCCCAGCACGTCGTGCAGGTCGCGGCCGAGGCGCGCCCGTTCCCGCGCCACGGCCAACGCCGCCACCTCCTCGCGCGCGGCACGGAGCTCGGCGTTGGTCCAGATCAGCGCGGAGATGCCGAACGTGCGCGCGCGAGACCCCGCCGGCCGTTCCTCGGCGCATCCGGCAGCCGCCCTGACAATCCGGCCCGAACCGGTTGACAAACCGCCGGTCAGAGCTCCGTGGCCCGCTCGTGGCGGGGCTGGTAGAGGCCCACCTCGGCACCGCCGGGCAGCCGCAGCCGGGTCACCCTGCCCCAGCCGGCGTTCGTGATCGGCTCGACGAACTTCACTCCGCGCTCGCTCAACTCCGCCACCGTCGCCTCGACGTCGTCGCACATGAAATACAGCTCCTGCGACGGCGCTTCCGCGGGGTGCACGGCCGCTTCGGCGGGCGGCAGCTTGAAGATCAGCCAGCCGTGCCCGGCGTCGACATGCGGGAAGTTCAGCACGTCCCGCAGGAACGACCGGTCCGCCTCGGCGTCGCTGCTGTAGACGATCACATGCGCGCCATCGATCATGCCCGCAGCCTAGTACGGAGGCCGGGCGCGGGCCCGGCCTCCGTCAGGACTTCACTGGTACAGCGCCGCCTTGATCTTCGGGTCGTTGATGTTCGACTTGTCGTACCAGTAGTAGGCGGTGTCGATCCGCTTCGGCAGCTGCTGGTGGTCGATGGCCTTCAGCGCGGCGTCGACGAGCTGCTTGCCGATGTCCATGGGATCCTGCGTGATGGCGCCGGACTCGACTCCGCTGTTGATCGCGTCGATCTGCGCCTTGCCCGAGTCGAACCCGGCGATCGTGATCCCGGTCCGGCCGCTTTCCTGCACGCCCTTGATGACGCCGATCGCCGAACCCTCGTTCGACCCGTAGATGCCCTTCAGGTCCGGGTTGGCCTGGAGGATCGACTTCGTGATGTTCGCCGACTCGAGCTGGTCTCCCCCGCCGTACTGGGGCGGCAGCACCGTGATGCCGGGCGCGTTCTTGTGCATCCAGTCGAGGAACCCGTCGCGCCGGTCCTTCCCGGACAGGCTCGTCTGGTCGTGCACGACCATCGCCACCTTGCCCTGACCGCCGATCTGCTCGGCCAGGTGCTTGGCCGCCTCCGCCGCGGCGGCCTTGTTGTCGGTCGCCACCGTGGTCACCGGGATGTCACTGTCCACACCGGAGTCGAACGCGATCACCGGGATGTTCTGCGATTTGGCCTGCTGCAGCAAGGGTGCCGCCGCCCGCGAGTCGAGCGCCGCGAACCCCAGCGCCTGCGGGGACTTCGCCAGCTCGTTGGTGAGCATGTTGATTTGCTGCTCGACGTCCTTCTCGGTCGCCGGCCCGACGAAGGTGATCCGCGCGCCCTTCGCCGAAGCCTCGTCTTCGGCGCCCTTCTTCACCGACTGCCAGAACTGGTGCTGGAACCCCTTCGACACGATCGCGATCAGCGGCCCGTTCCCCCCGGCGCCCGACGTGCCGCCCTGCCCGCACGCGGTCAGCGCCAGCGCGAGCGCCGCACTCGCGGCCGCGGCGACGATCTTCCTTGTCCTCATAGCAGGAACTCCTTTGTTCTCATGCTTCCCGTTTGCGGATCCGGTCTGTGTACACGGCGACGAGGATGACGGCGCCGAGGATGACGTTCTGCCATTCCTGCGGGATGGACATGATCTGCAGGCCGTTGTTGAGCACCGAGATGATGAGCGCGCCGATCAGGGTGCCGATGATCGAGCCCTTCCCGCCCGACAGCGACGTGCCGCCGAGGACGACCGCCGCGATCGCCTGCAGCTCGTATCCCATCCCGGTGGCCGGCTGCGCGGACCCGAGCCGGGCGGAGATCATGATCCCGGCCAACCCCGTGAACAGCCCGGCGAAGGCGTAGATCGCGATCTTCCACCGGCGCACGTCGATCCCCGACAGCGCGGTGGCCTCCTCGTTGCTGCCGATCGAATACGTGTAGCGCCCGAGCACGCTCTTGGTCAGCAGCACGCCCGCGATCACCGCGATGACGAGCAGGATCAGCACCGCGTTGGGCAGGTTCGGGATCAGATCACCCGAGGACAGATCCGTGTAGCCGCCCACGTTGCTGAAGTAGATCGGCGTGCTGTGCGAGAGCACCAGCGCGAGCCCCTCGGCCACCAGCATCATCGCCAGCGTCGCGATGAACGGCGGGATCCGCAGTATCGCCACGTTGACCCCGTTGACCAGCCCCATCAGCCCGCCGAACAGGATCGTCAGGGGCACCCCGAGCGCGAGTGGCAGGTGCATGTTCACCATGAACACCCCGGCCATCACCGCGCACAGCGCCATCCCGGTGCCGATGGACAGGTCGATGCCGGCCGAGATGATGACGAACGTCGTGCCGACCGACAGCGTCCCGATCACCACGGTGGAGAACAGGATCGCGATGAAGTTGCCGTAGGAGAAGAAGAACGGGCTGACGATGGAGAAGAACGCGTAGATCACGACGAGGCTGCCGAACGCGAGCAGCTGCTGCAGCCTGCTCTTGATCGCGCCCGCCATCCCGCCGGCCCGCTGCCCCTCGTCCGCCCGCGCTTTGACCACTGTCATGGCTGCCTCCCGAGGCCGAGTTCCGCGGCGTCGGCGGGATTCTCGTCCGGCCGCAACGTCGCGTAGTGCATGATGTTCTCCTGGTTCGCCTCGTCCGCGCCGAGCACGCGGGTCACCCGGCCCTCGCTCATCACCACGACGCGGTGCGCCATGCGCAGGATCTCCGGCAGCTCGGAGGAGATCATGATGATCGATTTGCCCTGTCCCGCCAGCTCGTTCAGCAGCTGGTAGATCTCTTCCTTGGCGCCGACGTCGATCCCGCGTGTCGGTTCGTCGAAGATCAGGATGTCGCAGTCCTTCGCGATCCATTTGGCGATGACGACCTTCTGCTGGTTGCCACCAGAGAGCAGTTTGGTGGTCTGGTCGGCCGAAGGGGTCTTGATGCTCAGCGTCCCGATACGCCGCTCGGCCTCGGCCCGCAGCGCCCGGTCGCGCACGAACCCGGCCCTGGTGAACCGCTGGCGCAGCGCGGAAAGCGCGATGTTCGCCTTGACGTCCTGCTCCAGCAGGAGCCCGTACCGTTTGCGGTCCTCGGACAGGTAGCCGATGCCGAGCCGCGCGGCGTCCGCCGGGTTGCCGACCCGGACCCGCTTCCCGTGCAGGGTCACGGTTCCCGCGGTGACCTTGTCGGCGCCGACGATCGCCCGCGCCACCTCCGTGCGGCCCGCGCCCATCAGGCCGGCGAAGCCGAGGATCTCACCTCGCCGCAGGTCGAAGGAAACGTCGGTGAGCAACGCCTTCGTGGACAGGCCGGTCACGCTGAGCACCGCCTCGCGGTCGGTGCGGACGCCTTCGGGTCGCGCACCGGTGTCAAGCACGCGCCCGACCATCAGCGCGATGATCTCCGCCGTGGTCGCGCTCGCCGCGTCGAGCGTGTCGATGTACTCGCCGTCGCGGATGACCGTGACCCGATCGGCGATGCGCTTGATCTCCTCCATCCGGTGCGAGATGTAGATGACGCCCGTGCCGGGCCGGACGAAACGGCGGATCAACTCGTGCAGCGTATCGACCTCGGCGTCGTTGAGCGCCGCGGTCGGCTCGTCCATGATCAGCACGCGGGGTTCGTAGGACAGCGCCTTCGCGATCTCCACCATCTGCTGGTTCGCGACCGTCAGTTCGCCGACCACCGCGCGCGGGTCGAGCGGCAGATGCAGCCGGTCGAGCAGCGCGGCGGCCTCGGCGTTGAGCTTGCGCTCGTCGAGCAGCAGCCGCCCCCGGCGGGGTTCCCGGCCGATGAAGATGTTCTGCGCGACCGTCAGATGCGGCACCAGGTTGAACTCCTGGTGGATGATGCTGATCCCGAGTTCGAGCGCGTGCCGCGGGCCGGACGGCTGGTAGGGCTCGCCATCGAGCGCGAACCTCCCGGCATCGGCCGCGTGGATGCCCGACAGCAGTTTCATCAGCGTCGACTTGCCGGCGCCGTTCTCGCCGACGAGCGCGAGCACCTCGCCGGAACGCAGGTCGAGCCGCATGTCGTGCAACGCCCGCACACCCGGGAAGCTCTTGTTCACGCCTTCGACTTCGAGCAGGGTCATCGCACACGCTCCCCTACTCCGTAGACCGCGTTCGCGGTACCGGACAGCACGCGGGCCCGCTCGGCCTCGGACAGCTCGTCGAGCAACACCGAGTAGATCTGCCACGCGGGACCGTATCCTCCGAAGTGGACGGTCATCGGCCAGTCACCCCCGTACATCAGGCGGTCCGGTCCGAACAGGTCGAGAGCGGCCTCGAACGCGGGCCGCACGGCGTTCACGGTGAACGGTTCCGCCTGCAGCCCGGAAACCTTCGCGACGGTGTTGGGCCTGGCGGCGACCTCCCGCATCGTGCGCAGCCACGCGGCGAACGCCGCCGGATCCCGGGGTGGTTTCCCGAGATGGTCCACCACGATCGTCAGGTCCGGCACCGCCGCGGCCAGGTCCGCGGTCCGCGCGAGGTGCCGCGGCCACGCGTCGGGGACGTCGAAGGGCAGGCCGCGCTCGGCCAGCATCGCGAGCGACCGCCGCACGGCGGGCAGCTCGAGGAACTCGTCGCGCGGGTCGTCATGCACCAGATGCCGGACGCCGCGGAAGGCCGGGTCCCGCTGCCAGCGGTCGAGCTGCCCTCGCGCGGTCGCCGGCTCGTCGAGGCGGATCCAGCCGACCACCCCGGCGATCCAGTCGTGCGCGCCCGCCTGGGCGAGCATGAACTCCGTGTCGGCTTCGGAATCCTCGGCCTGCACCAGGATCGCCGCGTCGATGCCCGCACTGTCCAGTTCGGACTTGGCCTGCTCCGCGGTGAACGTCGCGTGCAGCGGGCCGCCCGCGGGCAGCCACGCGTACTCGCTCACCGTGAGATCCCACAGGTGCAGGTGGGTATCCATCTTCATCGCCGGATCAGCCCCTTGTCCCGCAACGTCGCCCACAGGTCCCCGGGCACGGTCGACTGCAGCCGGGCGTGGTTCTGCCGGACCTCGTCCGGGCTGGCGGCGCCGACCACGATCGTGCGCACCACCGGTTCCCGCAGCGGATAGTGCAGCGCGGCGGTCGGCAGGTCGACCCCGAACTCGGCGCAGACGGCGGCGATCTCGCGTGCCCTACCCAGCACCTCGGGCGGCACGGGCGCGTATTCGTAACGCGCCGAAGCCGAAGGCTCGCCGGTCGCGAGCACGCCCGAGTTGAACACCCCGGCGGCGACCACGTCGGCGGCTTCCGGCAGGAACTCCAGCGCGCTCTGGTCGAGCAGCGTGTACCGCCCGGCGACCATCAGCACGTCGAGCATGCCCGAACGGGCTCCGGCGGCCAGCGCCGCGGCCGACTTGGAGCCGAGGCCCACGGCCGACACGACCCCGGCATCCCGGAGCGCGGCGACCGCGGGCAGCCCTTCGGCCAGCGCGGGACCCAGGTCGTACTCGTCCGGGTCGTGCAGGTACACGATGTCCACCGAGTCGAGCCCCAGCCTCGTCAGGGACTCGTCCAGGCTCCGCCGCACCCCGTCCGACGAGAAATCCCATACGCGCCGGTAGTCCGCCGGCACCTGGAATTCCGGGTCGAGCCCGGTTCCCCGCTGAGGCACGAGGAGGCGTCCGACCTTTGTGGACACCACGAACTCGTTCCGCGGTTTCGTGGCGAGGAACGCGCCGACGCGGCGTTCGGACAGCCCGAGCCCGTAGTGGGGCGCGGTGTCGAAGTACCGGATCCCGAGCTCCCACGCGGTCTCGAGCACCGCGTGCGCCTGCTCGTCGTCGATCGGGGCGTACAGGTTGCCGAGGCTCGCCGCGCCGAGCCCGAACCGGCCGCGCGGAGCGCTACCCATGGCTGTACTCCGCGATGGACTCGGCCAGCATCTCCGTCCCGGCGCCGGGCGCCTTGGGTGCGTGGTACCGCCCGCCGCGCACCTCGACCGGGGTCACGAAATGCTCGTGCAGGTGGTCGACGAACTCGATCATCCGGTTCTCGGCCGTGCCCGACACGGCCACGTAGTCGAACATCGACAGGTGCTGCACGGCCTCGCACAGCCCGACCCCGCCCGCGTGCGGGCACACGCGCACCCCGAACTTGGCCGCCAGCAGCAGGATCGCGATGTTCTCGTTGACCCCGGCGACCCGCGTCGCGTCCACCTGAAGCACCGAGAGCCCACCGGCCTGCAGGAACTGCTTGAACAGCACGCGGTTCGCCACATGCTCGCCGGTGGCGACCGGGATCGGCGCGACGGCCTTCGCGATCGCCGCGTGCCCGAGCACGTCGTCCGGGCTCGTCGGCTCCTCGACCCACGCGATGCCGAACGGGCGCAGCGCCGCCATCCACTCGATCGCGTCCGCGACATCCCAGCGCTGGTTGGCATCGACGGCGATCCGGATGTCCGGGCCGCAGACCTCGCGGGCGATGCCGAGGCGGCGCTTGTCCTCGTCGAGATCGTTGCCGACCTTGAGCTTGATCTGGGTGAACCCGTCGGCGATCGCCTCGCGGCAGAGCCGGGCGAGCTTGGCGTCGTCGTAGCCGAGCCAGCCCGGCGTGGTGGTATACGCCGGATACCCCTCGGCCAGCAGGCGCGCTTCGCGCTCCGCGCGCCCCGGCTGGGCCGCGCGGAGGATCTCGAGCGCTTCGTCGCGGGTGAGCGCGTCGGTCAGGTACCGGAAGTCGACGAGATCCACGATCTGTTCCGGTGATAGCGAAGCGAGCAGCTGCCACAGCGGTTTGCCCTCGCGTTTCGCCCGCAGGTCCCACAGCGCGTTGATCACCGCGCCGATGGCCATGTGCATGATCCCCTTCTCGGGACCGAGCCAGCGCAGCTGCGAATCGTGCACGAGCTCCCGCCACAGCCCGCCGAGGTCGGCGAGGGTCTCGTCGACGTCGCGCCCGAGCACCTGACTTTCGAGCGCGCGCAGGGCGGCGACCTGGACGTCGTTGCCGCGGCCGATGGTGAACACGAAACCGTGCCCCTCGTGCCCGTTCCCGGCGTCGGTGATCAGCCGCAGGTACGCCGCCGAGTAGTCCGGATCGGGGTTCATCGCGTCGGACCCGTCGAGCGTCCGGGAGGTGGGAAACCGCACGTCGTGCGCCTGCAGGGCGATGAACCGGGCCACGTACACACTCCCTCGTATGACTGACGTCACGCAGACGATAGACATCGGATGTATTGAGCGTCAAGACTCGGCTCCCATGCTAGTTTTCCCGAGCATTCGCGCACAGACACCCGATCTGAGGGGAACAGGATGAGCGAGTTCGACGGCCTGGTCGCGGCGGTGACCGGGGGCGCTTCCGGAATCGGCGCGGCGGTGGTCACGGCGCTGCGGGAGCGGGGCGCGCACGTGGCCGCGCTCGACGTGCAGCCGGTGCCCGAATCCGGCGGCGTGCTCGGCGTGCGGGCCGACGTCACCGATGATTCCTCGGTGCGCCAGGCGATCGAGACCGTCGTGGCGCGGTTCGGCGGGCTCGACATCCTGGTGAACAACGCGGGCATCGGCGCGCAGGGCACGGTCGCCGACAACGAGGACGCCGAGTGGCTACGCGTGCTCGACGTCAACCTGCTCGGCATGGTGCGCACGAGCCGGGCCGCGCTCCCGCACCTGCGCCGCTCCCGCGCGGCGGCGATCGTCAACACCGGGTCGGTCGCGGCGACCGCGGGCCTTCCGCAGCGCGCGCTCTACAGCGCGTCGAAGGGCGGGGTCGTGGCGCTGACCAGGGCGATGGCCGCGGACCATCTCGCCGAGGGGATCCGGGTGAACTGCGTGAACCCCGGCACTGCCGACACCCCGTGGATCGGGCGATTGCTGGAGCGGGCCGAGGATCCGGCCGCCGAGCGCGCCGCGCTCGAAGCCCGGCAGCCGCACGGCCGCCTCGTGTCCGCGCAGGAGGTCGCGCACGCCGTGGTCTACCTCGCGAGCCCACTGGCGGCTTCCACCACCGGCACCGGCCTCGCCGTCGACGGCGGCATGCAAGACCTCCGCCTCCGCCCCCGGTAACCCCCTTCGCCCCACGCGAGTCCGGCTCCCGCCACCGGCGAGTCCGGCCCCGACCGCGGGTGAGTCCGGCCTCCACCGCGCGCGAAACGCGCGCCCGGCGCTACGTCCGCTCGACGAGCGTCTGCCGGAGCCACTGCTCGACCCCGGCGACGTGCATCGTGGCGGCGGACCGGGCGACGTCGACCTGCCGGGCGGCCAGTGCCTGCTGGATCGCGCGATGCTCGGCGAGCGTCCGCGCCACCACGCCTTCCTGCGTGATGCCACGCCAGGTTCGCGCGCGATACGTCCGGCCGGACACGCTTTCCAGCAGCGACGCCAGCACCGCGTTGCCGGAGCCGGCGGCGATCCGGCGGTGGAACTCCAGGTCGTTGTCCACCAGCTGCTCCACGGTCGGCGCCTCGTCCAGCGAGTCGAGCAGCACGGCGAGCCCGTCGATGTCCTCCGTGGACATCCGGATCGCCGCCATCTCGGTGACGACCGGTTCGACGACGCGACGCGCCTCGAGGAACTGCAGCACCGTGTCGTCGCGGTGGAAATCCACCACGAACCCCATCGCGTCCATCAGCAACGACGGTTCGAGGCTCGTCACGTACGTGCCGTCGCCGCGGCGGACGTCGAGTACGTGGATGAGCGAAAGCGCGCGCACCGCCTCGCGCAGCGAGTTGCGGGAAAGGCCGAGCCGTTCCGCGAGATCCGGTTCGCGCGGGAGCCGCTCGCCGGGCTTCAGTTCGCCGTCCACGATCATCTGCTTGATCGCCTCGATGGCGTCATCGGTCACCGACACGGCCCCGCTCCTTCCTGCTGCTCTCTCGGCAGGATACATCCGATCTTTTTGGGGAATCGCTGCCGCAGTGTCCGATGATTCGGCGAACTGTTGGCCACACAGGTCGGATGACTGTTACGTCAGGAGCCCACGTTTGTATGCGGTGGCGACCGCGGAGGCACGGTCGCGTACGCCGAGCTTGGTGTAGATGTGCAGCAGATGCGTCTTGATCGTCGTCTCGCTGACCAGCAGCCGCCGCGCCACGACCTGGTTCGTGGCGCCGTCGGCGACCAGCCGCAGCACCTCGAGTTCGCGAGGGCTCAGCGCGGTGGGCGGGTTGGCTCCGACGGGCCCGATCAGGGTGCTGGCCACCGAAGGCGCGAGCACCGACTGACCCGCGTGGGCGGCGCGCACCGCGCGCAGCAGTTCGTCGCGAGGCGCGTCCTTGAGCAGGTATCCGGTCGCGCCCGCGTCGATCGCGGGCAGCACGTCGCGGTCGGTGTCGTAGGTCGTCAGGATCAGCACGCGCGCCGGATGCCCGAGTTCCCGCAGCCGCGTGATGGCCTCTACGCCGCCCATCCCCGGCATCCGCAGGTCCATCAGAATCACGTCGACCTCGTGCCGCCGCGCCAGCCGGATGGCCTCGGCGCCGTCGCCCGCCTCACCGACGACCTCGAACTCGTCCTCACCGCTGAACAGCCCGCGGAGCCCGTCGCGCAGGATCGGATGGTCGTCGACGATCAGCAACCGGATGCTCGTCATCGCAGCGGCACCACCGCGTTGAGCGTGGTGCCGTATGCGGGCGCGGATTCGATCGTCAACGTTCCTCCCACCCGCGCGAGCCGGCCGCGCATACCGGCCAGGCCGTAGCCGTCCGTCGCGACTTCCGGGTCGAAACCGCACCCGTCGTCATGAACGTCGAGCAACAGCGCGTCGCCGAGGTAGGTCACGGTGACGGTGACTTTGGCGGCATGGGCGTGTTTCCCGGCGTTCGCGAGCGCTTCCTGAGCCACCCGGAACAGGACGTCCTCGACCTCGGCCGCGGTCCGTTCCGGCGTGCCGGTGGTGCTCATCGCCGCGGCGACACCTGATTGTTCGGACCATTCCCGCACCAGGGTGCCGATCGCTTCCGGAAGGCTCGCGCTCTCCAACTGCTCGGGGCGCAGCGCCCGCACGGACCGCCGGGCCTCGGTCAGGTTCGCCCGCGCGAGCGACCGGGCCAGTTCGAGGTGCCGGGACAGCTGCTCCGGTTCGTCGCGGACATGTTCGGCCGCGGCGAGTTGCGCGATGATGCCGGTGAACCCCTGCGCGAGCGTGTCGTGGATTTCCCCGGCGAGACGCCGGCGTTCCTCGGTGATCCCGGCGTCACGAGCCTGGGCGAGGAGTTGCTCGTGCAGGCGGGCGTTCTCGCCCAAGATCCGCTTGCGCTCCTCGTTCTGCTCCAGCGCGTGGTTGGTGATGCTCGCGGAGTTGAACACGAGCGTGAGCATCACCGCGGCGACGACCAGGTAGGTGAGGCTCTGCCCGGTCAGTCCCGCCGGGTAGCCACCCGAGAGCGAGGCCGACACGATCAGCGCGGTGACCCCGAACCCGGCCGTGCGCCACCGTTTCCCGAGCGGATAGGCGAACAGGAAGCCGGAGTAGGCGAAGATCCCGAACGTCAGGTTGATGCCCACCAGCACGGCCGCGAGCGCGGTGTGCACGGCGAAGGCGGTCAGTCGCCAGGGCTGCGGGGTGTCCGCGGGCAACCGTCCGGTGACCGCGACCGACCAGATCGCCGCGGCGATCACCAAGATCGCTTCGACGGGCACGAGTCCGTGACGCGGCACCACGAACGACGCGACCGTCGAGACAGCCAGCAGCGGCAGCGGCACGACACGCCGCAAGCGTTCGAGGCGCACGCGCCACGGGTCCCCCTGATACTCGGTCACATCTGCGATTGTGACCCCGCGGCGAACAATTCGCGCAGGTGACGCTCGTTCGCCACGGCCGCGGCGCCGGCCATGACCAGGCCGCAGGCCCCCTGTTCGATCTTCATCCAGAGCGGGAACGTGCCGGGCAGGGCGATGATCACGACGATCGCCACCGGGGTGATGACCGAGACGATCCGCAGCCGCCGGAACGCGCCGCGCGAGCCACGACGGGCACGGGCGAGGAACAGGGTGAGCAGCACTGCGGTGAGCACGACGATGATCGCGCGTGTCCAGACCGCGGGATTGACCGCGGCCGCGTCGTCGCGCAGCAGCACGATCGCGACCAGCGCGAGCAAGCTGATCGCCTGGTAGCCGGTGACGAGGCGGCGCAGCGTGCGGAATGCCCGCACGGTCCGGGGATGCTGGAGCTGTTCGTCGGATGGGCTTGGCACGGAACCAGTGTTCGGCGCCGGGGCGTCCGGCCGAATCGGCCTCGTGGCCTGGTTTTCCGGGCGGTCTGGACGAGGCCCGGCATCCACCGATCGGTAGATGCCGGGCCGTATAGGTCGTTATACGTCGAGAGGTTACCGGTCGCGGAAGTGGGATCCGTGGCCGTCGCCCGGCCATTCGCCGGATTCACGGTGGTACCCGGCCCCGGGCTGGTCGGCGGTGGCGTGCCCGATGGCGAAGCCACTCGCCCCTCCGGCAACGAGCACGGCCAGCGCGATCCCGCCGATCGCGAACCCCCGCCGCACCCGATTGGATTTCGCGGGCGGTGCCTGCCCGGCCGCGGCGGCTTGCGGGATCTGCTGGGTCTGTTCCGGGGTCGGTTCGCCGGGGGTCTTGTCGTTGTCCTGCATCACTGGCTCCTTCTGCCTTGCCACCATCGTGGGTGCACAGGCTGAAGGCCGCCCGTGCGGAGGCTGAAGATTTCCCGAGAAAACCGGCATTCCAACCAGACCGGTCAGACCATCTCTTCCACCGACATCGCGGACTCCAGCTTCGCCGGCGCCGGGCGCCGCAACCGGATCACGCCGGACAGCGCGATCAGCACGCCGAGCGCGGCGATCCCGGCGACCACGGTCAACGCGGGCCGCAGCCCGGTGAGCAGCGCGGCCGCCGTCGCGTCCTCGCCGCCGTTCGCGGTCAGCACCGCCGTCGTCACCGCGAGTCCGATCGCGCCGCCGACCTGCAGCGACGTGTTCAGCAGGCCACCGGCAAGGCCCTGCTCGTCATCGCCGATCCCGGTGGTCGCCTGGATGTTGAGCGAGGAGAACGCCAGCGTGAAGCCGATGCCCAGCAGGATCATGCTCGGCAGCACCGACCCGAAGTACCCGGAATGCTCGTCGATCCGCAGGAACAGCAGGTACGCCACGACGTGCGCGACCACTCCCCCGAGGATCGTGCGCGAGGTGCCGACGCGGTCGATGAGCGGCTCGATCCGCGGCGATCCGAACGCCACGATCAGCGCCGCCGGCAGGAACCCGAGCGCCGTCTGCAGCGCCGACCAGTGCAGCACCGACTGCAGGTAGAGCATCACGACGAACTGGAAGCCGACGTACGGGCCGAAGAACACCGCGGCGCCGAGGTTCGCCCGCGCGAGCGGGCCTGACCGCAGGATGCCCAGGCGCAGCAAGGGGTGCCGGCTGCGTCTCTCGATCAGCACGAACGCCACGAGCAGCGCCGCCGCCACCGCGAACGAGATCACCGTGCGGGGCGCGCCCCAGCCGGCCTCGGGCGCTTCGACCACGGCGAACACCAGCAGCAGCGCACCGAGCGCACCCGTGATGGCGCCGGGCAGGTCGTAGCCGCCGGTCCGCTCGGGCGCATACGCGGGGATCAACCGGTAGCCGAAGGCGAGCGCGGCGAGCGCGATCGGCACCGGCAGCAGGAAGGTCCAGCGCCAGCCGACCTCGGTCAGCAGACCGGAGAACACCAGCCCCGCGGAGTAGCCACTCGCGCCGAACACCGCGAAGATGCTGATCGCGCGGTTGCGTGCCGGTCCTTCCTTGAAGGTCGTGGTGATGATCGACAGTGCCGCCGGCGCGGTGAAGGCCGCGGCGAGGCCCTTGACGAACCGGCTCGCGATCAGCAGCGTGCCGTTGTCGACCAGGCCGCCGAGCAGGGACGCGAGCGCGAACACCGTCACCGCGACGAGAAACACCCGGCGCCGTCCCAGCAGGTCGGCCGCGCGGCCGCCGAGCAGCAGCAGCCCGCCGTAGCCCAGGACGTAACCGCTGACGACCCATTGCAGCGCGCTGGTCGAAAGCCCCAGGTCAGCGCGGATGGACGGCAGCGCGACACCGACCATGGACACGTCGAGCGCGTCCAGGCCGATGACGGTGGAAACAGTCAGCAGGACACCCCAGAGGCGGGTGTCCCAGCGAGTCGAAGTCGTTGACAGAGATCCGGATGGGCTCATGCGGGACACATTACATGCATGTGCATCTAATGCAACAGATTTTAATTTGTTTGCATAAGATTCTCCTGCATGCTATGGTGCCGGTCGTGGGCGACGTAGCTGACCAGGGCCTGGTGCGGCAATGGCATGATCTGCTGGCACTCCATGCGGCCGTGTCCAGCACTCTCGAGGCCCGTTTGCAGGAGGAACACGGTCTCGGGGTCACCGAGTTCGAGGCGCTGGAAGCCCTCGTGCGCAACGACGAAGGCCAGTGCCGCGGCGCGGATCTGACCGAGGTCGTGCATCTGAGCCAGAGCGCCACTTCCCGCCTGGTGGCCCGGATGGAGCGGGCCGGTTTCGTCGAACGGTCGATGTGCGAGATGGACCGTCGCGGCATCTTCGTGAGGCTGACCGAAACCGGGCGCCAGCGCTATGAGCAGGCGAAACCCACCCACCGTGCGGTACTCGCGGAGATGCTAGACCCACAAGGGCCGGATTCGAGTGCCCGCGCACCGGTGAGCGGTTCGCCCACGAAGTCCTTCCGATCGGCTCGCCTGAGCACGTGATCAACCACGGCGCGCGGGTCTAGGGTCGGCGGCATGGAATATCGCCAACTTGGCCGGTCCGGTTTGCGGGTTTCCGTGCTCACGATGGGCACGATGACCTTCGGCGGGCAGGGGAACTTCAGCAATGTCGGCAATACGGGCGTCGAGGACGCGCGCCGCCAGGTCGATCTGTGCCTGGATGCCGGCGTCAACCTCATCGACACCGCGAACGTGTACTCCGACGGGCTGTCCGAGGAGATCGTCGGCGAGGTGATGCGCGGCCGCCGCGACCGCGCCCTCATCGCGACGAAGGCCCGGATGCCGATGGGCAAGGGCATCAACGACGCAGGCCTGTCGAGGCATCACCTGATCAGCGAATGCGAAGCGAGCCTGCGCCGGCTGGGCACCGACCACATCGACCTGTACCAGGTGCACGAGTGGGACGGGGTCACCCCGCTCGAGGAAACCCTTGCCGCACTGGACGATCTGGTGCACGCGGGCAAGGTCCGCTACATCGGCGCGTCGAACTACTCGGGCTGGCACCTGATGAAGGCGCTCGCCACCGCCGAGCGTCATGGTCTGAACCGGTTCGTCAGCCAGCAGATCTACTACTCGCTGCAAGCGCGCGAGGCGGAGTACGAACTGATCCCGGTCACGCTCGACCAGGGCCTCGGCGTGCTGGTGTGGAGCCCGCTCGCGGGCGGCCTGCTGTCGGGCAAGTACCGCCGCGGGCAGGCGGCGCCGTCCGGTTCGCGGCATCTGACCGACTGGAACGAGCCGCCGGTGCGCGACGAGGACAAGCTCTACGACACGATCGAAGAACTGGTCTCGATCGCCCAGGCGCACGGCGTGTCCCCGGCGCAGGTCGCGCTCGCCTGGCTGCTGGGCAAACCGGGCGTGACCTCGCTGGTCATCGGCGCGCGCACCGAGGAGCAGCTCACCGCCAACCTCGGCGCGGCCGGACTGCGACTGTCCGAAGAGGACAGGAAGCGGCTCGACGCGGTGAGCGCCCCGCCGCTGCTCTACCCGTACTGGCACCAGGCGAAGACGGCGTCCGACCGGCTCAGCCCCGCCGACCTGTCGTTGCTGGGCCCGCACGTGTACGGTGCCGTTCGTTACTAATCCGACCACAGCCACGGCAATACGGCTTGCGTAGCAACGGTTACGTGTTGCTTGGGGACTGCCTACTTTTGGTCGGATTAGTAACGGCAGCCTCGGCGTCCCGGAACGCCGCCGGCGAAAGCGCCAGCCAGACGACCACCGCGCCGATCGCGTGGATCGCGCCCGCCGCGGCATAAACCCCGCGCAGGCTCCAGTTCGCCGCGATGAACCCGCCGGCGAGCGCGCCGAGCGGGGTCAGGCCCCACGCGAGGGCGCGGTGGCTCGTCAGCACCCGGCCGAGCAGGGACGACGGCGTGAACCGTTGCCGGCTCGACTGCGAGCAGACGTTCCACACCAGCACGATCGCCGTCGTCGCGACGAGTACCGCGCCGACGAGCACCGGCCACGGCGGCACGATCGCGAGCAGCGCGGCCGCCACCGCGGCCAGTGACTGCGCGATCCGCATCGACCACGAGTAGCCGAGCCGCGTCACGATCCGGCTCACCACGAACGAGCACAGCACCCAGCCCGCCGCTTCGCAGGCGAGCAGCGCGCCATAGCCGACGGGTCCGACATGCAGGACCTGCGTCGCATACAGCACGAGCATCGCGGTCTCCGCGCTCGAGGCCAGCGACCCCAGCCCGACGGTCACGGTGATCCAGCGCAGCAGCGGCGTGTGGACGAGAAACCGCAGCCCCGCGCCGATGTCGCGCAGCGGATGCGACTGCGACGGCGTGACCGCGGCCGAGGAGATCCGCCGGGCGAGCAGCAGTGCCAGCACGGCCGCGACCGCGGCGAGCCACGCGGGCGCCCCGGCGCTCACCGCGACGAGCCAGCCGGTCAGCGGCGGCACGATGAACTGGACCACCCCGCGGTCGATGAGCTGCAGCCGCGTGTTCGCCGCGGCGAACCGCTCGGGCGGGACGACCTCCGGCACCAGGGTGCCGCTGGCCCCGTCGCCGAGCACCTGCGCCGAGGTCACCACGAACGCCACTATCACCAGCAACGGCAGGCTCAGCGCCCCGGCCGTACCGGCCGCCGCGAGCGCGACCGCCGCGACGATCTGGATCGCATACGCCCAGGCCAGTACCGTCGTCCGCCGCGCCCGGTCGATCAGCACCCCGGCGAACAGCGAGAACAGCAGCCACGGCGACTGCCCGGCCACGTTGACCCACGACACTTCGCGCGGGTCCGTCGTGATCGAGACGGCCAGCAGCGGCAGCACCGCGAGCATGAGCCCTTCGGCCGCCGAGCCCGAGATCGCCACCATCTGCAGCCGCCGCCAGCTACCCTGCGCACGCGGTTGATCATCCCCAGTCACAGTCCCCCATACTGCCTGGTCTTTTCCGTTCCCGCCGCCGATTTACCAGTCCGGCCGCGGGACCTTGGTCCTCCCGGCGGATGCCTTGCCGCCCTTCGCCGGGTCCGGGGGCCGCTGCCATCGTCGGGAGCATGTTCGAAATCCGCATCCACGGGCGCGGCGGCCAGGGTGTGGTCACCGCGGCCGAACTGCTGTCGGTCGCGGCGTTCCTCGACGGCCGCCACGCCCAGGCGTTTCCCAGCTTCGGTTCCGAACGCACCGGCGCCCCCGTGGTGGCGTTCTGCCGCCTTTCCGAGCACACGATCCGCTCGCGCGAACCCGTCCTGCGCCCGGACGCCCTGATCGTCCAGGACGCGACGCTGCTGCACCAGGTTCGCGTGTTCGACGGGCTCGGCCCGGATGCCTACCTGCTGATCAACTCCTCGCACGAGTTCGCCGGACTGGGGCTGGGCGAGTTCGTCGGCGGGTTCCGCCCGGAGCGCGTGCTGACGGTGCCGGCGACCGCGATCGCCCGCGAGCATCTCGGCCGCCCGGTGCCCAACCTCGTGCTCCTGGGCGGTTTCGCCGCGCTGACCGGGCAGGTCTCGCTGCATTCGGTGCGCGCGGCGATCCGCGAGCGGTTCACCGGCCGCGTCGCCGACGGCAACGTCGCGGCAGCCCAGGCCGCCTACACCTTCGTCCACGACCGCATGAAGGAGCGTGTGCATGTTGCGGCAGATTGAGGGATCCCGCGCCGTCGCGGAGGTTACCGCGCTGTGCCGCCCCGAGGTGATCTGCGCGTACCCGATCTCGCCGCAGACCCATATCGTCGAGGCGCTGTCGGGCATGGTGAAGCGGGGCACCCTGGCCCCCTGCGAGTTCGTCAACGTCGAGTCGGAATTCGCCGCGATGTCCGTCGCCATCGGCGCTTCGGCCGCCGGCGCCCGCGCGTACACCGCGACGGCGAGCCAGGGCCTGCTGTACATGTCCGAGGCGGTGCACAACGCCGCCGGGCTGGGCCTGCCGATCGTGATGACCGTGGCGAACCGGGCGATCGGGGCGCCGATCAACATCTGGAACGACCACAGCGACGCGATGTCCCAGCGCGACTCCGGCTGGATCCAGCTCTACGCGCAGACCAACCAGGAGGCCGCCGACCTGCACGTGCAGGCCTTCCGGATCGCCGAGGAGCTCTCGGTGCCGGTGATGGTGTGCATGGACGGGTTCGTGCTCACCCACGCCGTCGAGGAGGTCGACCTGCCCACGCAGGAGCAGGTCGACGCGTTCCTGCCGCCCTACGAACCGCGCCAGGTGCTCGACCCGGCGGACCCGGTGTCGATCGGGGCGATGGTCGGGCCCGAGGCGTTCACCGAGGTCCGCTACCTCGCGCATCTCAAGCAGATGCAGGCGCTCGACGTCATCCCGGACGTCGCCGGCCGGTTCGCGGAGATCTTCGGGCGTAGCTCCGGCGGGCTCGTGCACCCGTACCGGACCGAGGACGCGGAGACCATCGTGATCGCGCTCGGCTCGGTGCTCGGCACGATCTGCGACACCGTCGACGAGCTGCGCGAAACCGGCACCCGCGCCGGTGTTCTCGGGATCACCAGCCTGCGGCCCTTCCCGTCGGACGCGATCCGTGCCCTGGCTGGGCACGCTCGCCGGATCGTCGTGGTGGAGCGCGCGTTTTCGCTCGGGCTGGGCGGGATCGTGTCCGCCGACGTGCGCGCGGCGCTCGGCACCACCCCCGTGCCCTGCCACACCGTGATCGCCGGGCTGGGCGGGCGCGCGGTGACGAAGCAGTCCCTGCACAGCGTGCTCGACGACCCCGGTGCGTTGGAGCCGCTGACGTTCCTGGACCTGAACCGGTCGCTGGTGGACCGGGAACTCGCGCGGATGGCGGCGGCCCGCCGCTCGGGCCCGCACGCCGAGAACATGCTCGCCGACCTGGGGAGAAGGTAGGAATCGTGCCCGTACAGCCCATCAAGTTCTACCAGACCGGGAGCTTCGTCGTCGGCAACCGCCTGCTCGACCCGGAGCAGCGCACAGTGCAGGCGAGCACCGCGCGCACCAACGCGCTCGATTCCGGGCACCGTGCGTGCCAGGGCTGCGGTGAAGCGCTCGGCGCGCGGTACGCGCTCGACGCCGCGATGCGCGCGGCCGGGAACCAGCTGATCGCGGTCAACGCGACCGGCTGCCTCGAAGTGTTCTCCACGCCCTATCCGGAGACCTCGTGGCGGCTGCCCTGGCTGCATTCGGTGTTCGGCAACACGCCGGCCGTCGCCACCGGGGTCGCCGCGGCGATGAAGGCCAAGGGCCGCACGGATGTCCGGGTGGTCGGCCAGGGCGGGGACGGCGGCACGGTCGACATCGGGTTCGCCTGCCTGTCCGGGATGTTCGAGCGGAACGACGACGTGCTCTACATCTGCTACGACAACGAGGCCTACATGAACACCGGGGTCCAGCGCTCGGGCGCCACTCCCCCGGCGGCCCGTACCGCGACCACCCCGGCGGTCGGGTCCGAGCCGGGAAACGTGTTCGGGCAGGGAAAGGACGTGCCGCAGATCGCGATGGCGCACGAGATCCCTTACGTGGCCACGGCGACCGTCGCCGATCTGCACGACCTGGAGTACAAGGTGCACCGCGCCATGCAGTTCCGCGGCGCCAGGTACCTGCACATCCTCGTGCCCTGCCCGCTCGGCTGGGGCAGCGCGTCGCGCGACACCATCCGGATCGCCCGGCTGGCGCACGAGAGCGGCATCTTCCCGGTGTTCGAAGCCGAGCACGGTGAGGTCGTCGCGTCGTCGAAGATCCGCAAGCAGGTGCCCGTCGAGGAGTACCTGCGCCTGCAGAGCCGCTACGCGCACCTGTTCGGCGAGCACCCGGCCACCGACGTCGTCGCGCGCATCCAGGCTCGCGCGGACCGCAACATCCGCCGCTACGGCCTGCTGGAGGATTGATGGACAAGCCGTTCGCGATCACCCTGGAAATCGGCACGAGCCGGATGAACAAGACCGGCTCGTGGCGAACCGAGCGCCCCGTCTACCGGGACCTGCTGCCGCCGTGCAACCAGGCCTGCCCGACCGGGCAGAACATCCAGCAATGGCTCTACGACGCCGAAGACGGCGGTTACGAGCATGCGTGGCGGCAGATCATGGCGGACAACCCGTTCCCCGCCGTGATGGGCCGGGTCTGCTACCGCCCGTGCGAGACCGCGTGCAACCGCGGGCAGCTCGACGAGGCGGTCGGGATCAACTCGGTGGAGCGGTTCCTCGGTGACGAGGCCATCAGGCAGGGCTGGAAGCCGGCGGAACCCGCGGCGGCGACGGGGAAACGCGTGCTCGTCGTCGGCTCCGGCCCTGCCGGGCTGTCCGCCGCGTACCACCTGCGGTTGCTCGGGCACGCGGTGACGATCTTCGAGTCCGCGGCGGCGCCGGGCGGGATGATGCGCTACGGCATCCCGCGCTACCGGCTCGACCGCCACGCGCTCGACGCGGAGCTCCAGCGGATCCTGGACCTGGGCGTGACACTCGAACTGAACCACCGGGTGACCGATCTGGAAGCGGAGCTGCGTGAGTTCGACGCGGTGTTCCTCGGCGCCGGAGCGGGCATCGGCAAGCGTGCGTACCTCCCCGCCGGGGACTCCTCGCGCGTCCTCGACGCCGTCGGGGTGCTGCACGACATGGAGGGATCGGAGCGGCCGGAGCTGGGCCGGCGGGTCGTGGTCTATGGCGGCGGCAACACCGCCATGGACGCCGCCCGCACCGCGCGGCGCCTGGGCGCGACCGACGCGGTCGTGGTCTACCGGCGCACGCGTGAGCGCATGCCCGCGCACGAGAGCGAGGTTTCCGGCGCCGAGGCCGAGGGCGTCACGATGAAATGGCTGTCCACCATCGCCGAAGCGGGCGACGGCACCATCACCGTCGAGAAGATGCGCCTTGACGAGAAGGGGTACCCGCAGCCGACGGGTGAGTTCGAGGAGCTCGCGGCGGATTCGGTGGTGCTCGCGCTCGGGCAGGAGGCCGATCTTTCGGTGCTCGAGGGCGCGGCCGGGGTGCGGGCCGAGGACGGGGTCGTCGAGGTGGGAGCGGATCTGATGACCGGGCGGCCGGGGGTGTTCGCCGGGGGCGACCTGATCGCGGGCGAGCGGACGGCGACGACCGCGATCGGGCACGGGAAGAAGGCCGCCCGCGCGATCGACGCGTGGCTGCGCGGCTCGCGTTACGAGCCCGGGCCGAAGCATCCGGTCGCGCAGTTCGGCGGGCTCAACACGTGGTACTACAGCGACGCGCCCGCGACGGTGCGCCCGCAGCTCGACCTCGCGCGGCGGACGTCCACCTTCGACGAGATCGAGCACGGGCTGGACGAGTCGAGCGCGCTGTTCGAGGCCCGCCGGTGCCTGTCGTGCGGCAACTGCTTCGGCTGCGACAACTGCTTCGGCGTCTGCCCCGACAACGCGGTGATCAAGCTCGACGACGGCACGTACGCGATCGACTACGACTACTGCAAGGGGTGCGGCATCTGCGTCGCCGAATGCCCGTGCGGCGCGATCGAAATGGTCCCCGAAGAATCCTGACCACCGGGCGCCGCCGCGCCCCCGCCGCCGAGATCTCGGGCGCGAGGGTGAGGTCTGTGTGGGGGAGGGCGGGATCTATGTGGGGATCAGCGGAGTTCGTGGCGCTTGAGCTTGCGGTACACCGTGGCGCGGGAGATCCCCAGCCGGTCCGCGACGGCGTTGCGGTCTCCCCCGGTGTCGCGCAGCGCGGCCAGCAGTACCCGCCGCTCGGCCGCCTGCACCTCGTCGAGCGGCTGGTCGCGCGCGTGCCGGGCCGGCAGATCGGCCAGGTCGATCATCGGGCCGTTGGCGTGGATCCGCGCGCTGGCCAGCACCTGACGCAGCTGCCGGACATTGCCGGGCCAGTCGCTCGCGAGCAGCGCGGCCACCGCGCGCGGCGCCAGCATGACCGGTTCCCCGCCCAGCCCGGCCAGCAGCGTCTTGCACAGCGCCCGGAAATCGGCGCGGCGTTCTCGCAGCGGTGGCACCGTCAACCGCACCGGGAAGCTCTCCCGCACCAGGACGTTGCCGCTCTCCTCCGCCGTCGTCCCGACGACCGGCGTGCGTGCCGCGGCGACGAGATCGGCGACGCTGGTCGACAGCTCCGGCGGGAGGTCGGTGAGATGACCGGCCAGCACAGCCCTTTCCTCGCGTAGCGCGGAGTCCAGCCGGCGCAGCCAGCCACCCGGGTCGAGATGCGCGAGCGCACCGTCGAGTTCGACCGGATCACCCAGCGCGGCACGAGCTTCGTGCCGCTTGCCCGTGCCCCGCTCACCGGTGAGCAGCACCGGATGCCCCTCGCGCAGGGCACGGGTGAGCCGGCTCCGGAAGTCCCCCATCGGATCCGCCGAGGGCGGGCCGAGGTTCACCCGCGACCGCGGCTCGTGGGGATGCAGCACGAGGACGGCGGCGAACTCGCCCTTGGGCTGGCGCACGGGCAGCACGTCGATCGTCACGGTCGCCCCGGAACTCAGGTTCCGCCGCACGCTCTGCCGCCGCGACCCGGTCTCCTCCGCGATCCGCCGCAGCAACTCCTCGTCCTGCTCGTGCACCAGCGCCCGCGCCCGCGTGCTGACGACGCACAGCTGCCGGCTCACCCCGACGACCGGCCCGCGGTAGCGCCCCTGCGCGGCGGTGAAGGCGTCGAAGAACTCCCGCTCACCGCTCGTGCGGCTGCCCAGCAGCTGCGCCTCGATGGACCGCCCGATCTCGGCCACCAGCGGCAGCACGGCGGCCGAACCGTACTCGCGCAGGCAGTGCAAGCCGAGCGTGCCGGCGTACCGTTTGGTGAACGGGTCGCGGATGATCACCCCGGTCGTGGTGAGGATCTCGGTGTCGCGACGGAAATGTTCGGTGCCGGAGATCAGGAACGCCTGCTGGGTCTCGTGCGCGCAGCCGAGTCCGTTGGTGCCCATCAGGTCCTCGCCGAAGCACATGCCCGGGGCCAGGTTCTGCCGGTGCACCCGGCCGGCGTCCGGGAAGTCCCCGACGACGACGGTGAGCAGCCGGCAGGCCCGGTCGGCGAGGAAACCCCACGAGTTCAGATCGGAGATCTCGTCCTTGAGCCGGTTCAGGACCGGCTCGGCGACCGCGGCGAGCCGCGTGCGGGGCCGGACCTCCTCGTCGAACACGTAGTCGCGGGCCCCGGGATCGACGCGGGCGAGCATCGACCGCCGCCATGACGCGACCACCTCCGGCCGGACCTCGGGATGGTCCGCCGGATCCACCGAGAACGGGTCGCGGGAGAGCACGTCCTCCTTGACACGCCGGATCCGGTCCCACTCGGCCACGGTGCGCGGGATCGACGGCAGCGGCATCATTCGACGGTATCCCGGAGCCCGGGCGCGGCCAGAGAGCTTTTCCGCCCGGCGAAACGATCCCGGTCGGCCGCCCACGCGCGTAGCACCGCGTTCCGTCTCGCCATGCCTTCAGGATCCGCCGACTCGGTGGCATGGCCGCGAGGACGGCGTCGAAATGCTGTTTCAGCGGAGCCGCCGCATCCTCGTAGCGGGACGCCTCGGTCGGCCCGATCGCGAACACACCGGCCACCCGCGCGTACGCCTCGCGATCGGACACGTCGAGCGCGGCGCTCTCGGCTTCGATCCCGCTCGCCGCGCCGGTGACGAACGCGACCCTGCCGGCGAAATCCACGGGTCAGGCCGCGACGCTGACCGGCTCGCCCCGCAGCCCGCGGGCCTTCGGCAGCACCTCGCGCGCGAACAGCCCGAGACTGGCCTTCGCCTGGTCATACGGCATTCCGCCGAAAGCGGGCGCCAGGGTCAGCTCGAAGTCGCCGATGGCGTCCCGGATCGCCTCGATCTGGCCGAGGATCCGCTCGGGGCTGCCCCACAAAGCCGTGGCCGCGTAGTCGTTGGCCGCCTTCTCCAGCCCGATCTCCCGGAAGTAGGCCGCATTCGCCGCGTACCGCTCGTGGCCCTTGATCCCGGCGAAGTGCTCACCGGCCATCTCGTAGTGCTCCACATTGGACATGAAGAACCGGTTGACGTACTCGAAATGCCGCTCTCGCGCCAGCTCGTCGTCGGCGTGGCAGTACATGTTGACGTTGAGCGCGATCGGCGGGGCGATTTCGCCGTGCGCGGTCTCGTACAGCTCGCGGTACTTCGTGAACGTCGGCATCAGGTCCGGCACCGGCCGCACGATGAACGACATCATCTTCGCCCGCAGTTTCGCCGCCATGACCACGGAGTCCGGCGAGCCGGCGACCAGGTACCGGCGGCCGAGGAACGACGCGCGTGGCCGCGGCCGCAGTTCGGCGCGTGGCTGCGGGTAGAACGGCCCGTCGCCCTCGATGAACCCGGTTTCGAGCGCGTCGAAGATCATCGGGGCGGCCTCGTCGAACCGGTCGCGGGTCTCGCCGAGCGGGATCCGGAACGGTTCGTACTCGGTGCGCGACAGGCCGCGGCCGAAGCCCAGCAGGAGCCTGCCCTCGGAGACGGTGTCGACCATCAGCGCCTTTTCGGCCACCCGCAAAGGATTGTTCCACGGCAGGATGACCGCGGCGGTGCCGAGCTTGATCCGCTCGGTGCGCCCGGCCAGATGTGCCAGGAGCAGCAGGTTGTCCGGGCAGGACGAGTAGTCGGAGAAATGGTGTTCGACCACCCAGACGGCGTCGTAGCCCAGACGTTCGGCTTCGAGCGCCACCTCGAGTTCGCCGCGGTACATCTGCTCGTCGGTCAGCTCCGGGTTCAGCTTGCCGAAGCCGAGGTTCATGCCGATGCTCAGCATCACGATCCTCCCTTATCAGGTGGGAATGACGGGGAGCCGGATCGCGCTCGGATACGGCTCGCCGAAAAAGACACGGTGGGTGGCCTGGACGAAATCCGCTTCGGTGACCTCACCCGCGGGCGTTCCGGTGCCGGGGTTGCGGTCGTAACACGGGTAGTTCGAGCTGGCGATGTCGACGCGGATCCGGTGCCCGCTCGCGAAAACCTGGCTCGTCGCGCCGACGTCGATCGTGTACTCGTAGACGTCGCCGGGCACCACGGGTTCCGGACTGTCCATTCCGGACCGGTAGCGGGCGCGCACGATCCCGTCGGTGACGCCCATCGCGCGCCCGTCGGGGTGCACGTCGACGAGCTTCGCGGTGAAATCGGCGTCGGCGGCGGAAGTCGCCGCGTGCAGGGTCACCGTGACCGGACCGGTGATCTCGACGTCGTGGTCGAGCACCGGGCCGGTGAACCGCAGGATGTCCGTGCGGCTATCGAGCACCCGCTGGTCCCGCGAGCCGGGCTGGTGGCCGATGCCGCCGGTCATCACGATCGCGCCGCCGACGGTGGGCACCGGATCGGCCGGATCGTGCACGTACTCCGCCGTGCCCGCCTCGGAAAGTGCCCGGCCGAGCGTGCCGCCCGGCCCGAGATACCAGTTCTGCCAGTCGGTTCTGGCCAGTGGCCACTCGTTTTCGGTGCGCCAGCCCGAACCCATCACATAGATCTGCACGGGCGGCAGCGAGGACGGCACGCCGTCGGCGCTTTCGGTGAGGAACGTCAGCTGTTGCCGTTCGAGCCGCACCGCCTGCTCGGCACCACCCGGGTAGACCACCTCGCCGACGACGCCGGTGCGATCGGTGTGTGACCACGGCCCGACGATCAGGTGGCCGTGCCGCATCGTCGCGTAGTTGTCCAGCGTGCCGCGCAGGAACAGGTCGAACCAGCCGCCGACGTGCAGCGCGGGGACGGTGCTCGCGGCGCGCCGCGGGGCGTAGCTGATGCCCTGCCAGTACCGCGGTTCGTTCTCCATGCCGAGCCAGGTGGTCCAGCTCGGCAGGACCTTCGTCAGGCTCGGCCGGTCCGCCAGCGGCAGCGTGTCGTAAGCGGCCTCCGGCCCGAAGACCGGGCTGCCCAGCCGCGCCGCTTCGAGCAGGTGCCAGGCGAGTGCCTGCCCGAGCTGAAAGGCGCCCTGGCGGTAGACGAGCCCGTCGCGGTAGTCGTCCGGGGTCACCGTGGGCGCGAGCGCGAGAAGTCCCTCCGGGCGGTGGCCGCTGACCGCAAGCTGGACCATGCCGAGATAGGACATCCCGAACATGGCGATCCTGCCGTCACACCACGGCTGGTCCCGGAGCCAGGCCAGCGTGTCGAGCCCGTCCTCGGTCTCGTTCTCGAAGGTCCGCAGCCGCCCGTCCGAACCGCCGGTGCCGCGGCAATCCTGTACCAGCACCGAGAAACCCGCTTCGAGCGCCGGAAGCACGGGCAGCGAACGCGAAATCGGCTCCGCGTACGGGGTCCGCACGAGCAGCACCGGCCGGGCCGGCCCCAGCGGGCGATGCAGCAGCGCGGCCAGCCGCGCACCATCCCGCATCGGTACGCGAACCCGGTCCACCACATGGGTTTCCACCGGGCTTACGCTACGGCCGGATGCGCCCTGCCCCGTCTCAGTTTTGAGACACGGTGGCCTTCGCGGTCAGCTCCACCGAGCGGATCCGGTCGTCGATCCCCTGGGCATGGTGGGCGGTGATGAGCTCGTCGGCCTGGCACGACGCGGCGAACTCATCGAGGTACGCGCGGACCTCCTCCGGCGTTCCGGTCGCGGTGTACTTGGTCATGTTCGCGAGGTGGCGGCCGTTCGGCGAGTCGAGGAACGCGTCGATCTCGGCGTCGGTGAAGTTCCGGCCGCCGGAGCCGCGCGTGACGAACGACCGCGTGCGGTGCCGGTAGGAGATCGTCTGCTGCCGCACGGCTTCGTCGTGGTCCTCGGCCGCGAACACGTTGACGCCCGCGATGACGTACGGCTCGGCCAACTGGTCCGAAGGCTGGAAGTTCTCCCGGTAGACGGCGACGGCCTGGTGCAGCGCGTCGGGCGCGAAATGCGACGCGAAGCCGTACGGCAGGCCCAGCTGCGCGGACAGTTGTGCCCCGAACAGCGACGAACCCAGGATGTACAGCGGCACCTCGCTCTCGGCATGCGGCACCGCCTGCACCCCGGACACCCGCGACCGGCCGCGCAGATATCCCTGCAGTTCCAGCACATCCTGCGGGAACGAGTCCGCGGACAGGTGGTCGCGCCGCATCGCGAGCATCGTGTTCTGGTCGGTGCCGGGCGCCCGGCCGAGGCCGAGGTCGATCCGCCCGGGGAACAGCGATTCGAGGGTGCCGAACTGCTCGGCGATCACCAGCGGTGAGTGGTTGGGCAGCATGACCCCGCCCGAGCCGAGCCGGATCGTTTCGGTGTGCTCGGCGATGTGACCGATCAGGACACTCGTCGCGCTGGAGGCGATGGTGGCCATGTTGTGGTGCTCGGCGTACCAGACCCGCCTGTAGCCACTGCGTTCGGCGGCCTGGGCGAGTGCGACGCTCGCGGCGAAGCTGTCACGCGCGGTCTGCCCGGGGGCGATCGGCGCCAGGTCGAGGATCGACAGAGCGAGGGGCATGGTCTGCTGCCTTTCTACAGAGCCTGCTGGAGCTTTTCGGTGAACGCGCGGATGCGGTCCTCGTCGCGCCGGTAGTAGATCCACTGACCGCGCCGGGTGGCCAGGAGGAACCCGGCGCGCTGCAGGATCGCCAGATGCGCGGACATGGTCGACGCGGAGGTGCCCGCCTTGTGCTGCAGGAGCCCGGCGCACACGCCCAGTTCGACCGCGTCGCCGCCGCAGGGGAAATGCGCGGCCGGGTCCTTGAGCCAGTCGAGGATCCGCAGCCGCGTCTCGTTGGCCAGGGCCTTGCACTCGCCGAGCACGCGCCGTCCTTCGGTATTTCGCTAATTCCCGAAGTTAGTCCTCAGGCCGTGCCGCGGCACCATGACCCGCGTCACCGCAGCGCGGGCGCGTCCGCCGTACTGTCCGCGGGGAGCCGGCGCAGCAGCGACACGGCGCCCAGACCGAGCGCGGCGACCACCGCGAAGAACCAGAAGCCCCACGGGTTGGCGACGCCGGCGGTGACCAGTGCGCCCGTGATGAACGGTCCGACGATCGAGCCGAGCCGGCCCACCGCCGAGGTCAGCCCGAGCGCGGTGCCACGTGCCCGCGCGGGAAACGCCTGCGTGACGTAGCCGAAGATCAGCACCTGCGCGGAGAACACGAACACGCCGGTCAGCAGCACGAGCGCGTTGAGCAGCACGCTGCTGCCGATACGCAGGCTCAGCACCGCGAGCAGCACCGCCCCGGCGCCGAACCACAGCCGCACGATGGGCGGGATCCCGCGCCGGTCAGCGATCATCCCGGCGAGCACGAGGCCAAGCACCGCGCCGATGTTGAGCACCAGCAGCAGCCCGACCGAGGTCGAGATCGGGTAGCCCGCGCCGCGCATCAACTGGGGCAGCCAGGTGTTGAGCCCGTAGACCAGCAGCAGCCCCATGAACGAACCGGTCCACACCGCGATGCTGACCCGCCGGAACCGCGGCCCGAGCAGATCGCGCGGGCCGGTCCGGCCGGTGCAGGACAGCGAGCTGGTGGCGATGGTGCCGCGGCTCGTCGCGAGGATCTTCGCCAGTGAGCACCGGGTGCGGCTACTCGAGCTGCCGATGGACATCGAACCGGCGCAGGTGTCGATCTACGCGCGCCACGCGCACGCGCGCACCCCCGCCCAGCACTGGCTGACCACGTTCATGCACGACCTCCTGGCCGCTCCCGGCTAGACTCCAGGAGGTATGAGCACCGATCTCGCCGCGACACGTGCGTTCTTCGGCCCGAGGGCCGCGGAGTGGGAGATCAAGTTCCCTGACGACGCCCCGCGTTACCGGCAGGCGGTCGCCGAGCTGGCCCCGCCGGTGGGCGGTGCCGTCGCCGATATCGCCTGCGGGACCGGGCGAGCGCTGCCCGAGCTACGCGACGCCGTCGGCCCGGGCGGGGCAGTCTTCGGGATCGACGTGACCGTCGAGATGCTCGCCGAAGCCGCCGCGCGCGGCCGCGACAAGCTCGCGACGCTGGTGCTCGCGGACGCGATGCGGCTCCCCTTCCCCACGGCCCGGCTCGACGCCCTGTTCGCCGCCGGGCTGCTCGCGCATCTGGCCGATCCGCGCGCCGGGCTGGCCGAACTCGCCCGCGTATGCCGGCCCGGCGGGCGGCTCGCCGTCTTCCACCCGATCGGCCGCGCCGCGCTGGCCCGCCGGCAGGGGCGCGAGCTGTCCGCGGACGACCTGCGCGCCGAGCCGAACATCCGCGCCGCGCTGGCGGCAACCGGCTGGCACTGCGACTCGGTCGACGACGGCGAGGACCGGTACCTCGTGCTGGCCACGCGAGCCCGCTAAGGCCGCGTCCCGAGCCCCCGTTCGAGCAGGTCGAGCGCGCGGTGCCCGTCCGCGAGGATCCGGTCGGCCACCCGCTTGCCGGTCCGCCCGTCGAGCGCGGCCCGGTGCACGGCCTCCTGCATCGCCCGGTTCACCCCCATGAGCGCGTTGGCCACCACCCAGGCGCGCATATCGTCCGGCGGGGCGCCTGATTCGGCCGCGAGGAGTTCCGCGAGCGCGGACGTGAACTGATCGAAGTTCTGCCGTTCGCGCGCGCGCAACGCGGCGCTCCCGGCCGCCACCCTGGCGACGGTCGCGACCCGTGCCATCGCTTCGGGATCACGATCGGCGAGCGCTCCGCGGGGACGGACGAGGAAGTCACGGAACGCGTCGAGCACCGAAACGCCCGGCTCGCGAGCACGCACGGCCTCGATCAGGGCGTTCTCGAAGGTCGCCATCCCGGCGTAGACGAGGTCCTCCTTGGCCGGGAAGTAGTTGAAGACCGTCGCCTCGGACACCTCGGCCCGGCGCGCGATCTCCGCGACCGGCACCTGGTCGAACCCACGCTCGGCGAACAGTGCGATCGCGGTGTCGCTGATCCGCCGGCGTGTCTGCTGCTTCTTGCGCTCCCGCAGCCCTGGCTCGGTCTTCATGCCCCGAGAGTAGCACTTGACTTGGTGTCACTCTAATTTTAGAGTAACTCCAAAGTTGACGGGAGCAGAGAGATGACACAGGAGAAGGAAGTCCTCGATCTCGTGGACCGGTGGGCGCATGCGGAACTGACCGGCGACATCGCCGCGTATCCCGCGCTGCTCGACGCGCGGTTCACCGGCATCGGGCCGGTCGGGGTCGTCCTCGACCGGGACCAGTGGGCCGCCCGGCATCAGGGCGGGCTGGAGAACCACGAGTTCGAGGTCCTCGAACCACACGTGCGCTTTTTCGGGAACACGGCCATCGTGGAAGGTGTGCAGCGCCAGCGGACCACCGCGCGCGGGAACGACACCAGCGGTTCGTTCCGGCTCGGGCTGGTGGCCGTCCGCGCCGGGGACGAGTGGCGGATCGCGCAGGTCCAGCTGTCCGGCCCGTTGCTCGCGCCCGGCGAGAAGCCCGCGTTCGCACGATGAAGAGGAGGCGAAGATGCCGGTACAGCTGAACCACACGATCGTCGAAGCGCGCGACCGGAAGGAGACCGCGACGTTCCTGGCGGGCGTCCTCGGCCTGCCCGAACCGGTGGGCTACGGCCCGTTCGCGGTGGTCCAGGTCGCCAACGACGTCTCCCTCGACGTCCTCGACGTCGATGGGCCCGTCCATCCGCAGCACTACGCTTTCCTGGTCTCCGAAACGGAGTTCGACGAGATCTTCGGCCGGATCACCGCGCGGGGCCTGGAGTACTGGGCGGACCCGTTCGGCCACGAACCGGGGCGGATCAACCACAACGACGGCGGCCGGGGCGTCTACTGGCTGGACCCGAACGGGCACCGGCTGGAGATCATCACCCGCCCGTACGGAGGCTGAGGCACGCCCGCCGGGGCGCGTCTCACCGCACCTCGGGCAGCATCTGCACACCCAGGGTGCTGGCGCCAATGAGGCGGCGGGCCGCCAGATTGGCCATCGGCATGAACGTCCCGGCCTGCACGTCCCGCCACAGCCGCTCGAACGGGAGCGCCCGCGTGTACGACGCGCCGCCGATCACGTCGACCAGCCGTTGCACGACCCCGGCGGCGTTGTTGCTGGCCACGTACTTCACCAGCGCGCACCGCGAGACGCCCTCCTGGACGCCGAGTTCGAACAGCCTGCCGGTGCGCACCTCGTCGATATGCCGGAACACCAGCGCCCTGGCCGACTCCAGCAGGATCCGGCACTCCCCGAGCACGTCCTGCACGACGGGGTCGGCGGCCTTACCGCGCCCGGTCACCTGCCCCACCGCCCACTCCAGCGCGGCGGCGGCGATCCCGATGTACACCGCGGCGAAGGCCGGCATCGCCCACGCCCATACCGTTTCCAGCACCCGCGCGTCGAGGTGACCCACCGGGAGCGAGTGCACCACCCGGTGGTCGTCGACGAACACGCCCTCGAGCTCCAGGTCGTTGCTCTGGGTCGCGCGCATGCCGAGCGTGTCCCAGGTCTGGTGGATGCGCACCCCGGGCTGATCGAGCGCGATCTGGCACAGCAGCAGCCGCGGCCCGCCCTCGGCTTCCTCGTGCCGGGCGGTGATGGAGCAGTGCGTGGCGACGGCGGTGTTGGTGGCGAAGCTCTTCCGGCCGGTGACGCGGAACCCGCCCGGTACGGCGACGGCCCTGGTGCGCGCGTCCGTGAGGTCGTTGGGCACGCCCTTCTCGCTGGTGACCGACGCCCAGATCAGCTTGCCGGCCGCGGCCCTGCGCAGCAGGTCTTCCAGGCGCGGGTTCCGCGTGCGCCGCCAGACGCTCGCCCACTGCCCGAGCGGTGAGATGTGCATGGTCACGGCCAGCGCCGTGGCCCCGTCGCCCATCGCGAGCCGTTCCAGCACCGGCACGATCTCGGCCAATCCCGCACCGAGGCCACCCAGCTCGACCGGGACCGGCATGCGGAGGAACCCGGCTTCGCGCAGATCCTCGAAATTGCGGAACGGGAAGGCGTTCTCGCGGTCGTACTCGGCCGCGCGCTCCGCGAACACGTCCGCCAGCTCACCCGCCTGGGCCACCAGGTCCTCGTCCACGGCGCCACCCCCGCGAGCCAGCATGGCCCGCGGGCCGCCATCCGGCAAGGCTCCCAGAGTGAGGCGGATTGGCGGCAAGATCGTCCGGTGCCTGCAGTTCGGCGGCGCGTGCGCGTCCGGGACGCCCTTCGCGGTCGGCGGCGGCCAGCCGGCGATCCCTTTCACGCTCGCGGCCGCGGTGGTGCTGGTCTCGGGTGGCACCTGGGGTGTCACGTCGGCGTTCGCGCGGCTGGCTGTGGGGCGGACAACGCCGTCACCGGCTGACCGGCGCCTCGGCCGCGGCGCGGCCGAACCGCGCGCCCCAGTCCCGGACGCGGTCGCGCAGTTCGGGCGGCGACACCACGCGGAACTCGGCGTCCACCACACCCAGCGCCATGAGGGGCCACTCCAGTGAGTCCGTGGTGACGCGGACCCGCGTATGTGTCTCGTCGATCGCCTCCACGGTGCTCCACCGGCCGATCCGGGCCCGGACCGTTTCCTCGGGCGCGGCGATCACAGCCTCCACCTGGTACGGCATGGGCAGGTTCCCGATGCCGGCCCGGACGAACGCCGCGGCGTCGCCGCCCGGCAGGTCCCGCGGCCGGAACCTCGCGCCCGTACCGGCCGGACCGGTGAGCCGGTCCAGCCGGAAGCTGCGCCAGTCGTGCCGGGTCAGGTCGTAGGCGACGAGGTACCACCGGCGCCCGAGCGAAACCAGCCGGTGCGGTTCGACCTCACGGTCGGTGCGCCGCCCGTTCGCGGCGGTGTAGGCGAACCGGAGGCGCTCGGCGTCCCGGCAGGCCAGCGCGATGTCGGTGAGCAGCCCCGGATCGACGCCCGTCGCCGGCGCGCCGTCCCAGCCGGCCCGCACGGTCATCGCCCGCAGGGCTTCGACGCGGCGCCGCAACCGCACCGGCAGCACCTGCGCGACCTTCGCCAGCACCTTCACCGAGGACTCCGCGATCCCCTCGACCGCGCCTTGTGTCGCCGCCTGCAGGCACACCGTCAGCGCGACCGCCTCCTCGTCGTCGATCACCAGCGGCGGTAACGCGGCGCCCGCGGCCAGCTGGTAGCCGCCGTCGATCCCACGCCGCGCCTCGACGGGATAGCCCAGCTCCCGCAACCGGTCCACGTCCCGGCGCAGCGTCCTCGCGGAAACCCCGAGCCGGTCGGCGAGTTCGGTACCCGGCCAGTAGCGGTGCGTCTGCAGCAGAGACAGCAGCCGCAGCGTGCGGGAACTGGTGTTGGCCATATTGCCGATTCTCCCCCCATTGCGGTCAGAAAGTGGCCGCAATGATCGTTAACGTGGTCTTCGACGGCACAGCACGACGAAAGGTGAAGACCATGACCAGCACGGAGACCCTCACCGGCGAGCGCGCCGACCTGCTGGAGGCGCTGGCCAAGCAGCGGCATTTCCTGCGGTTCACCACCCGCGACCTGACCGACGAAGAGGCCGGGCGGCGCACCACGGTGAGCGAACTGTGTCTCGGCGGCCTGATCAAGCACGTCGCGTCGGTGGAGCGGGGCTGGGCACGGTTCATCGTCGAGGGCCCGTCCGCGATGCCCGACTTCAGCGCCATGACCGAGGCGGACTTCGCGGCACGCGCGAACGAGTTCCGGATGCTGCCCGGGGAAACCCTCGCCGGCGTGCTGGCCGAGTACGCCGAGGTGGCCCGGCGCACCGATGAGCTGGTGGCGACCCTGCCGGACCTCGATGCCGCGCACCCGCTGCCGAAGGCGCCGTGGTTCGAGCCCAGCGCCGAGTGGTCCGCCCGCCGCGCCCTGCTGCACATCATCGCCGAGACCGCCCAGCACGCCGGCCACGCCGACATCATCCGCGAGTCACTGGACGGCGCGAAGTCGATGGGCTGAACCGGCGAAGGCTGCCGCGTGTCGCTGACGCTCGAGATGGCCGGGCTGCTCGCGCCCGTGCTGTCCCTGCTCACCGGTGCCCGCTCCCGGCGGTATGTCGAGATGGAGGGCGCGGGGCTCAAGCGCCACTGCGAACGCCAGTCCGGGTAGTCAGCCCGCGGCGCGGGTGAGACCGGCCTGCCCGGCGCCCCGGCTGAGCACGACGGAGTCGGTGTCCTGCAACGCTTTCGCCGCCCGAGCGCGGTCCAGTTCCGGGCTGCTCGCGGTGCGCAGCCGGACCGGCGGGCCCAGGTCGATGACGGTGGGCACGTACTCGGCGCGGTCGACGGTCCAGCCGGATCCCGACGGCGCGAAATGAAAGCGGGCGATGACGCCTTCCTCGGTCGTGCCGCGCGGCTCCGAATGGCGCGCGATCGAATTGCCGAGACCGTAGGCGACCCACTTGCCGTCGATCTTCTCGAAGGGCTGCACGACATGCGCATGGTGCCCGATGATCAGGTCGACGGCCGGGTCGGCGAGCACCTGCCGCGCGATGCGCCGCTGGTCGGCCGTCGCGGTCTGCTGGTACTCCACCCCCCAGTGCAGGCTCACGATCACGACCTGGGCCCCGGCGGCGCGTGCGGCTCTCGCGGCGTCGAGGACGGCGCTCACGTCAAGGGTGTTCGCGAGCCAGGGCGCTGACGGTATCCGGCCGTTGAACCCGAAGCTGAACGAAACGTGCCCGACCTTCACGCCGTGCACGTCGAGGATCAGCGGTGTGTGCGCTTCCGGCGCCGAGCGGGCCGAACCGGTGTGCCGGATGCCCGCCGCGTCGAGATCGTCCAGGGTGCGGTCGATCCCGCCCGTACCCTGGTCGAGGGTGTGGTTCGACGCGGTGGAGCAGTCGTCGTAGCCGGTGGCGGCGATCGCGGTCGCGATCTCCGGCGGAGCGCTGAAGTCCGGATAACCCTTGAACGGCCCGTTCTCGGGCGCCAGCGGGGTCTCGAGGTGGCAGATGGCGAGATCGGCCCGGCTGACGACATCGCGGATCCCGGCGAGCATCGGCTGGTAGTCGCGCCGCCCGTGGCCGTCCTCGGTGGCTTGCGCGGTGAGTTCGGGATGGATCAGCACGTCCCCGCTCGCCACGACGGTAAATCCGGGATCGGCGGCGGCACCGGCCGCGGTCGGCGGGGCCGGCGCCGGTGCCTGCTCGACGCCTGCCGTGCAGGCGGCCACCACCGGCACGACGGCCAGGGTCGTGAGGAGCCGGCGCACGCGCATGCGCCGCATGGTGCCATTCGGCCGCGGGCGCTCCTCCAGTCACCCGTCCGGCGCAGCGACGGAAGGGCCGGACGGCCGCATCACGACCGCTTGCGCGCAACGACTCCGGGCGTGCCGGGCAGCCGCTTTCGCTGACCAAACCGCTCGGCGTCGGCGTGCTCAACAACCGCCACAAGGTCACCGGGGAGAACTTCCCCGAGGCGATCGAGGTGATGACCACGCTTCGGCCTGCTCGGGCACCCGCGCGGTCCGGGATCAGGCACGCTCGAGCTCGGTGCGTGGCACCCAGTTGCCGTGCAGGCCGTAGGCGATCCGGATCGGCAGCTTCACCGTCGCGACCGGTGGCGCGCCGATGCGGGCGGCGTCGAGGATGAGCAGGTCGCTGCGCATCTCGTCGTGCCGCCCGACCACCACCATCACATAGCCCTCGCCGTGCCCGGCCTCGTCGTGCGCCGGAACGAACAGGGGCTCCCCGGCCGACGAGGCGTCGCCGACGTAATGCGTGGCCGTGCGCTTGCGCGCGAGGTCGACGGTGCCCACCCAGCGGAACCCGCGACCGGGCCTGCGCTCCCCCGGCACGTCGTACATGCCCAGCACGCCCCACGAGTACGGCAGTGTCTCGAACCGGTCGTCCATCCTCGGGAACTCGCCCGCGTGCCCGGTGAGCCGCTCTTCGGTGAACATGGTCGACTCACCCTGGGTGTCGATCGTCCACCGGGACAGGTAACCCTTGGTCTTCTCCGGATCGACAGGCGCGCCGGAGAGGTCCGGGAAGAACGGGAAGTAGTTCGTCTCCGACACCGGGGTGTCGAGGTGGATGTGCCTGCCGTCGTCGAACGCGCCGAGGATGTGGCTGGCGAACCGCGTACCCCCGCGGTACCAGCGCAGATCCTCGACCCGGCCCTTGCGCGGCAGCACGCCGAGATAGACGTCCTTGCCCGGATCCCACGCGAACAGCGGCTGCCCCCTGCGGATGCGGTCGAGGTCGCCGGTGAGCGGGATGATCGGGAACACCACGAAGTTCTGGGTCACCGCGAAATCGTGCACCATACTCGAATACGGGGCCTGGAACCAGGTTTCATGAATCAGGTTCCCGGCGCGGTCGGCCTCGTAGTAGACGATGTCGGGCGTGCCTTCGCCTTTCGCGGCGTAGCCGAAGAAGACCATTTCGCCGGTGCGGGGGTCGAACTTCGGGTGCGCGGTCGAGGTCGGCGAGCTCAGCGCCCCGTCGAAGGTGTGCACCCCGGCGGTTTCCAGCGTGTCCGGGTCGATCCGGATCGGCGGTCCGTCCTCTTTGGACGCCAATAGCTTCCCGCCGTGCCAGAACACGTTGGTGTTGGCCAGGGTCCGGTTCACCCCGAGCACCGAGGGATCGTCGGTGAACGCGTTGCGGTACGCGCCGAACAGCGCCCGCCGCGCCGTGCGCTCGGCTTCGAACCGCGGCGTGCGCACGTACCGGCTCTTGAAGTCCACGTGGCCGCGGGTGAACCGGAACGACATCACCATGCCGTCGGCGTTGAACCCGATGTCGTGGTCCACCTTCGGCGGCCACTGCCGGTCCGCGACCACCCGGTAGTAGGTGCCGTCGAGCTGTTCGGGCACCTGTCCTTGCGAGACCTCGAGATCGTAGATGTCGGCCTCGACGCGGACCGGCGCGTTGAACCCGGCGAACAGCGGGTCGTCGGGGAAACGGGTGGGCGGGGTCATGGCCGGGTGGGATGCGGGTAGTGGAACGGCACGACGTCGGTGCCGGGGAAGAACTCGAAGCCCTCGATCAGCTCGTCGGGGCCGAGCGGGTCCTCCGGGTAGGTCTTCTTCGGGATCAGATGCGACATCGGGGCGGTACGCGCCCAGCCCAGCTCGTAGTCGGCGTGCCAGAACGGGTGGTAGCCCAGCCGCTTGATCTTCCAGACGCCGCCTTCGAGCACGTACTCGTTCTCGTAGACCCCGCCCTCCCACCACTGCTCGAACGACACGCGCTCACGCAGCTCGGGCGCGGATTCGTGGACTCCGGCCTGCATCAGCGTGCGGATGCGGGCCTTTGCCGTGCGCCCGTCCGGCGCCACGGTCACCACGTCCTGCATCATGATGTGGTCGAGCAGGAACCCGCGGACCGGCCCGTTGTGCCCGCGGGTGAACCGCTGCCGGAACCGCCCCAGGTACAGCCGCTCCACGCCTGCGCGGCCGCGGTACACCCCGCCGATGAACACCACTTCGCCGTCCGCGCTGTACAGGTCGACGACCTCCTCGTAGAGGCACTTGTCCAGGTAGTAGCCGTACTTGTGGTGCAGGGCGCGGATCTCGGCCGCCGCCTCCAGCGACCGGACCCGGTCCGCCAGCTCGGCCACCGTCTTCGCCAGCTCCTCGGTGCTCGACACGGGATCTCCTTCGATTCGGTGCCACCTCACCTCGAACAACAGCGCGGGCCGCCCGGACAGGCAAGCGGCGCCGGAGGTCGTTCCGCTATGCGGAAGGCCGCACGGTCCGGCTGCCACGCAGCAGCGTCTGGATCGTGGTCGCGGCGTCCAGCAGGGGTTCGAGGAACGGTTCGATCTCGGCGCGGGTGCGGACGTGGCTCGCGGACGCGGCCAGGGTGACCGCGGCGGCGGGTTCGCCGCTGCCGAGCAGGATCGGCGCGCCGATGCCCGTGACCGCGCGGTCGCTCTCGCCGATGTTCGCGGCCCAGCCACGCAGCCGGATCCGGGCGAACTCGCGCAGCAGGCACTCCCAGTCGGTGATCGAGCGGCCGGTGACGCCCGCCAGCCGGTGCCCGGGGAACCGCCGGTCGAGATCCCCGGCCGAGCAGAACGCGAGCATCGCCTTGCCACCGGAGGTGCAGTGCGCGGGCAGGACGCGGCCCAGCCGGGCCGTGGCGCGCCGGGGACCCGAACCCTCCAGCGACTGCACGAAGCGGGCACCCGAGCCTTCGAGCACCATCACGCTGGTGGTGAGCCCGGTCCGCTCGCGAAGCTCGGCGAGCTGGACGCCGGCCGCGTCGCGCAGGGTCACCGCCGAGGTGATGCTGAGCGTGATCTCGTGCATCGCCTCCGCCGGGAGGTACGGGCCGCCGCCGTGCTCCTGCCGCGCGAACCCCGAGACCACGCAGTTGGCCAGCACCCGGTGCGCGGTCGAGGGGGCGACGCCCAGCTCGCGGGCGAGTTCGGTGACGGTGAGGGTGCCGCGCGAAGCCAGCAGCCGCACGGCATGCAGAGCCATCCGCGCCGAGTTCATCGCGTCCCCTTTCCAGCTCACCAGGGTCGCCGACGCGATGTCCTCGCCGCAAGACGCTCCTGGTCCCCTGCCCAAACACCGTCGCTCGACGGGACGAACGGCCCGGGGCAGACTCGGGATGTGAGTGACAGCGTCCGTGTCGCCGTCCGCGTCGACGGGGTCGTGCAGGGGGTCGGGTTCCGGCCCTTCGTGCAGACGCTCGCCGGCCGGTTCGGGCTCGCCGGGCATGTCGGCAACGACGCCGCCGGCGTTTTCGCCGAGATCGAGGGCGGGCGGCAGGCGGTCGCGGACTTCCTGGTCGCGATGCGCGAGCAGGCGCCCCGGCTCGCCGTCGTCGAGCGGGTGAGCGCGCGGGAGATCACCCGGCTCGGCGAGACCGGGTTCCGGATCGTGCCGAGCCTGCCCGGTGACGGCGCGCGGACGCTGGTCTCCGCGGACAGCGCGACGTGCGAGGACTGCCTGCGTGAACTGCGTGACCCCGGCGACCGGCGCTTCCGGTACCCGTTCGTCAACTGCACGAACTGCGGGCCGCGGTTCACCATCGTCGAGTCGGTGCCCTACGACCGGCCGTCGACGACGATGGCGCCGTTCCCGATGTGCGAGGACTGCGCGCGCGAGTACCACGACCCGGCCGACCGCCGGTTCCACGCGCAGCCGGTGTGCTGCCCCGCGTGCGGCCCCACACTGCGCCTGCTCGGCGCCGCCGGGGAGCCGATATCGTCCACTGTGGACATGTTGCGCGCCGGGCAGGTGGTCGCGGTCAAGGGGCTCGGCGGGTACCACCTGGCGGTGGACGCGACGAACGAGGCGGCCGCCCGGCGCCTGCGATCCCGGAAACACCGCGAGGACAAGCCTTTCGCGGTCATGGTGCCCGATCTCGCGGCGGCGGCCGCACTGTGCGAAGTGGACGCACTCGCGGAACGGCTGCTGACCGACCGGCGGCGGCCGATCGTACTGCTGCCCCGGCGTCCGGGCGCGGACGTCGCGGATTCGGTCGCGCCGGGCAACCGGCGGCTGGGGGTGATGCTGCCCTTCACTCCGCTGCACCATCTCCTGCTGGCCGGCATCTCCCGCCCGATCGTGCTGACCAGCGGCAACGTCTCCGACGAGCCGATCGCGTACCGGGACGACGAGGTGCGGGCGCGGCTGGGGCGGATCGCCGACGCGTTCCTGGTGCACGACCGCGCGATCCACATCCGCACCGACGACTCCGTGGTCCGCCCCTTCCGCGCCCGCCGGCAGCTGATGCGGCGCTCACGCGGGTTCGTGCCCGAGCCGGTGCGCGGCGAGTTCCCCCGGCACATCCTGGCCTGCGGGGCGGAACTGAAGAACACCTTCTGCCTCGCCAAGGACCGGCGCGCGTTCCTGTCGCACCATATCGGGGATCTGGAGAACTACGAGACGCTGCGGTCGTTCACCGAGGGCATCGAGCATTTCCAGCGGCTGTTCGACGTGCACCCCGCGCTCGTCGCGCACGATCTGCACCCGGAGTACCTGTCCACGAAGTACGCCCTCGAACGGGACGGCGTCGAACTGGCCGGGGTGCAGCACCATCACGCGCATATCGCGTCGTGCCTGGCCGACAACGGCGAGGACGGCCCCGTGCTCGGCGTGGCGTTCGACGGGCTCGGGTACGGGACGGACGGCACGATCTGGGGTGGCGAGTTCCTGCTCGCCGGCCGCGCGGAGTTCACCAGGGTGGGACATCTCGCGCCGGTGCCGATGCCGGGCGGGACGGCGGCGATCAAGCAGCCCTGGCGGATGGCGGCCGCCTACCTCGACGCCGCCTGCGGTGCACGCGTGCCCGGCCTCGACGTGGTGCGGCGCAACGAATCCCGCTGGACCAGCGTGGTTTCGCTGGCGCACCGCTCCGTCAACGCGCCGCCGACTTCGAGCGCGGGCCGCCTGTTCGACGCGGCGGCGGCGATACTCGGCACCCGCGACGTGATCACCTACGAGGGCCAGGCGGCGATCGAACTGGAACAGCTGGCCGATCCGGCCGAGCACGGGACCTACCCGGCCACGATCGTCGGCACGCCGCTGACCATCGCGGGCACCGATCTCGTCTTGTCCATTGTGGACGACCTGCGGGCCGGGGTGCCGGTGCCGGTGATCGCCGGGCGCTTCCACAACGGCGTGGCGGCGGCGATCGCCCGCGCGTGTGCCGTACTGCGAGAGCGGACCGGGGTCGCCACGGTCGCCCTGTCCGGCGGCGTGTTCCAGAACCTGCTGCTGCTCGAGCGCGCCGTGGCCAAGCTGGAGCGGGCCGGGTTCCGGGTGCTGACGCATTCCCGGGTACCCGCCAACGACGGCGGGATCAGCCTCGGGCAGGCCGTGGTCGCCGCGGCGCGTGACCGCTGATCAGCAGATCCGGGGCAACGGGTCCCCCGCGAGCAGGTCCACGATCCGGGTCCCGCCGAAAGCGGTGTTCAGCAGGACGAGGCCCGGCGGATCGTCGCCGATGCGCCCGATGATCGCGGCGCCGGCGCCGAGCGGATGCGCCCGCATGGCGGCCAGGGCTTCGCCGGCGCTCGCGCCGTCGGCGATCGCGACGATCCGGCCTTCACACGCCACGTACAGCGGGTCGATGCCCAGCAGTTCCGAAGCACCCCGCACCTCTTCACGCACCGGGACCGCGTCCTCGTCGACGATCACCGCGACGCCGGCGGCCTTGGCCACCTCGTTCAGGATCGTCGCGACGCCACCGCGTGTCGCGTCCCGCAGCCCCCGCACGCCCGGCACCGCCAGGAGCCCGCGCACGAGTTCGTGCACCGGCGCGGTGTCCGATTCGAGGTCCGCCTCGATGTCCAGCTCACCGCGCGCGAGCAGGACGGTGATCCCGTGCTCCCCGATCGGGCCCGACACCAGCACCGCGTCGCCGGGACGGGCGTGTGCGATGCCGAGCCCGTGGTGCTCGAGCAGCCCCACCCCGGCGGTGTTGACGTAGCAGCCGTCGGCCTTGCCGCGCTGCACGACCTTCGTGTCCCCGGTGACGATCTGCACCCCGGCGCGCTCGGCCGCGGCACGCATCGACTCGACGATCCGCATCAGGTCCGCCACCGGAAAGCCCTCTTCGAGGATGAAGCCCGCGGTCAGGTACAGCGGCCGGGCACCGGAGACGGCGAGATCGTTCACCGTCCCGTTCACCGCGAGATCGCCGATGTCCCCGCCCGGGAAGAACAGCGGCGACACGACGAAGGAGTCCGTCGTCAGCGCCAGGCCCGTCTCCCCGATCCGCAGGGACGCCGCGTCGTCCAGCGGTTCCAGGAGCGGGTTGCGGAAGGCGTCGAGGAAGACCGCCTCGATCAGCGTGTGCATCGCCCTGCCGCCGGATCCGTGCGACAGGGTGATCCGCTCCTCCCGGACCCGGGCCTTGCGGCGCCGCGCCCGTTCGATCCGCGCCAGCACCTGCTCTTCCGTCATGCCCGGCTCGCCTCCCGCATCCGGCTCCGCGTGAACCGGCCGAAGTTGTAGTAGGCCGCGCAGGCCCCTTCCGAGGAGACCATGCACGTGCCGATCGGGGTCTCCGGGGTGCACGCGGTGCCGAACACCTTGCACTCCCACGGTTTCAGCACTCCCTTGAGCACCTCACCGCACTGGCAGGCCTTCGGGTCCGCGACCCGCACACCCGGCACCCCGAAGATCCGCTCGGCGTCGAACGCGGCGAACTCGTCCCGCACGCGCATCGCGGAATGCGAGATGAACCCGAGACCGCGCCATTCGAAGTACGGCCGCGGCCGCATCACCTCGCCGATCGCGCGCAGCGCCGCCAGGTTCCCGTCCCACGGCACCACGCGGGTGTACTGGTTCTCCACCGCCGAGCGCCCCCGCGACAGCTGCCGGAGCAGCAGGTAGATCGACTGCAGCAGGTCCAGCGGCTCGAATCCGGACACCACCACGGGTTTGCCGTGCTCGCGGGCGATGAACTCGTACGGGCGGCAGCCGATCACCGTCGACACGTGTCCCGGTCCGATGAACCCGTCCAGCCGGAGGTCCGGCGAGTCCAGGATGGCCTTGATCGCCGGGATGATCATCACGTGGTTGCAGAAGACCGAGAAGTTCCCGATGCCCTCCCGCGCGGCCCGCAGCACGGTCATCGCGGTGGACGGCGCCGTGGTCTCGAACCCGATCGCCATGAACACGACCTGCCGGTCCGGATGCCGCCGCGCGACCTTCAGCGCGTCGAGCGGCGAGTACACCATGCGGATGTCGGTGCCCTCGGCATTGGCGTCGAAGAAGCTCCCGCCGCTGCCGGGCACGCGCATCATGTCCCCGAACGAGGTCATCAGCACATCCGGCTGCCGCGCGACGTGGATCGCGTCGTCCACCCGGCCCATCGGGATCACGCACACCGGGCAGCCCGGTCCGTGCACCAGGGTGATCTCGGGCGGCAGGTAGTCCTCCAGCCCGTGCTTGTAGATCGCGTGGGTGTGCCCGCCGCACACCTCCATGAACCGGTACTCACGTCCCGGCTCGCACAGCTTGGCGATCTTCTCCGAAAGCGCCCGTGCCTGCTCGGCGTCCCGGAACTCGTCGACGAAGCGCATCACCGGCCGACCCCGTCCACGGTGAGCTCCCACAGCGCGTGGTAGATCGTCGTCTGTGCCTCCTGGATGCGGTGCACCGACGGCGAGGGCACGACGAACAGGTAGTCGATCGAGCCGAGTTCGGCCATCTTCCCGCCGTCGTAGCCCGCGATCCCGATGGTGAGCATGCCGCGCCGGGCTGCCTCGTCGAAGCCGCGGAGCAGGTTCTCCGAGTTGCCGCTCGTGGACAGCCCGACCGCGATGTCGCCGGCGCGGCCGAACGCGCCGATCTGGCGGGCGAACACGACGTCGAACCCGATGTCGTTGGACAGGGCGGTCACCACGGCGATGTCGTTGGTCAGCCCGAAGGCGGGCAGCGGCCGAGCGTCGCCGCCGGGTTCGAGGAACAGGCCCGCCAGGTCCTGCGCGTCGGTCGAACTGCCGCCGTTGCCGAAGGCGAACAGCCGGCCGCCGCCGGAGAACGCGTCAGCCATCCGCCGCGCGCACTCCTCGATCCGCGCGCCGTCGGCCTCGAGCACCTGGGCCCGCAAGGCCGCGATCTCGCCGGTCTTGTCCACTGTGGACTGCCGGACCCCGGCCAGCACGGCGTCCAGATCGCCTGCCCTGGTGTAGAGGAACGGATACAGCGAAGCCAGCTCACTCGCGTCGTGCGGGCGTGCGTTCATGATCAGCTCCGGTTGGTCGAGGAAGACGTGCACCAGTTCCCACAGCACGTGGTAGGTCGTGACGTGCACTTCCTTCACCACGCGCGGGTCGGCCGACCGCGCGGTCAGCACGTGGTGCGCCTGCGGTGCGCGCGCGATCCGGCCACCGTCGCCGCCGGTGAGGGCGACCGTGAGCATCCCAAGCCGGTCCGCCGCGGTCAGGCCGCGCAGGACGTTGCCGCACTCGCCGTCCGCCGAGATCCCGAGTGCGATGTCCGCCGGTTCGCCGAGGATCCGGATCTGGTGCGCGAACACCTCGTCCAGCCCCGCGCGGCCGGCGACCCCGGTGAGCGTCGCCATGTCGGCGCTGAGCGAAACCGCTGGCAGCGCCCGTTTCCCGACGATCGCCGGATGGACGAACTCGACGGCCACGTGCTGCGCGTCGGTGCTCTGGCCGCCGTTGCCGAACACCACGAGCTTGCCGCCGCGGTGGAACCGGACCGCCATGGCGTGGCACGCGAGCGCCACCTCGCCCGCCTGCGCGGCCAGGTCGAGGACCGGCGCGTCGCGGCGGGCGAAGAGCTCACGAACCCGCGGGCCGGCCTCCTCCGGCATGGCGCTCAACTCCCCGGCGATCGACGGATCGGGCTGGGATCAGCTTGATCCGCCTGCCCCGGTGGCGACCATGGGCCTTTGGCCCCTCCTGCCCGGTCCCAAGGTCCTTCGCCGGGTTACCGCGCCGGGAACCGGGCGTCGGCCATGGCGCCCTTGCGCAGATGCGCCAGCGCCCGGTGCTGGGTGACCCGGACCGCGCCGGCGCTCGCGATGCCCAGGGCGTCGGCGGTCTCCTGCGCCGAGAGCCCGTCGAGCACCCGGAGCTGGAGGATCCGCCTCGTCCGCGGCGGCAGCGTGCACATCAGGTGCCCGAGGCGGCGGCCGAGATCGCTACGCTCGACCTCGTCCCCGGGATCGGGCGAGGTGTCGCTCAGCCTCCACTCGTCGTCGCCGAACTCGCCCACCGGCACCGCGTACCGGTACCGCGCCGTACGCCGGGACTCCGACAGCTTGCGGTTCGCGATCGTCAGCACGTAGGGCAGGAACACCTCCGCGTCGTAGGGGTAGCGCGGCAACGCCTTGAGCACGGCCAGCACGACCTCCTGGGCGAGGTCGTCCACATCGACACGCCAGCGCTCGCCGGGCAGCACCTTGTGCCGGCAATGCCGCAGCACCAACGGTTCCAGCCACCGCACGAGTTCACCGACGGCTCCGCGGTCACCGGCCACGGCGGAGCTCACCAATCCGTCTTCGACCGACGGGACGATCCGGTCTTTTCTGCCCATGCGCGCACCCCGACTCGTCCGGGCAAATTGGACACCGCCGGGGTCTGGAGCGGCTTTCTCAATGCTCGTCGCCGTTGACCGCGGCGACGTTACCGAAGGCCCGGGCGAGCGCGACCCGCCAATTCGCCGGTAATCCGTCAATTTGGACGACGAGCTGATCGGCGCCGGCGGCCTGGTATTCGCGCAGCCGCGCCGTCACCGCGTCCAGACCACCCCAGACGGTGACCCCGTCGACGAGCCGGTCCGCCACGCCGGTGATCTCGTCGTCGGAAAAGCCCATGCGCCGGAAGCTGGCGGCGTATCCGGGCAGTCCGGACAGGAACCGCAATCCGCCACCGCGCGCCTTTTCGCGCGCGCTCTCCGGATCGGTCTCCGGCACCACCATCAGCAGGACGGCCAGATCCGTGTCCGGTCCGGCGATCTCACGCGCGGCTGCGACGTAGTCCGGGGTGACCAGGAACGGGTACGCCGCGAAGGCCCGGTCGTGGGCGAGCTTCAGCGCCTTCGGGCCGAGCGCGGACAGGATCCGGTCCGAGGCGGGCACCACCGGGTCCAGGTCGTCCAGATACGCGTTCAGCGTCGTCAGCGGTTTCGCTCCGTGCGCACCGCCGATACCCGGCAGGTACCGCCCGCCGTGCGCGGTGTACGCTGCCGCGACCTCGGCCGCGGGCACCTGGTCGACCGACACGATGCCGGTCGTCACGGTGATCGTGCTGGTGGCGCGGACGGCGCCGGCGACCTGCGCGAGTTCGCCGGGCAGCCAGAGCGTGTCGTACCCGAGCGCCTCCACCTCGGCGAAGACCGCCGGCTCGGTGGAGCGGGTGGCGGCGCCGATCGGACCAAGCTTCGTCATGGCAACCGTAACCCCCTCGCCGCGGTCCTTGTTCCAGGGGTGCTGAATCCTTGTAATCAACAGTTGATAAATTCTTCAAGTGACCAAGCCCCTGTATCAGCTGAAGGCGGAGTTCTTCAAGACACTCGGCCATCCGGCGCGCATCCGGGTGCTCGAACTGCTCAGCACACGCGAGCACGCCGTCGCCGAACTGCTGCCCAAGGTCGGGATCGAGGCGACGAACCTGTCCCAGCAGCTCGCGGTGCTGCGGCGGGCCGGGCTGGTCGTGTCCCGCAAGGAGGGCTCGGCGGTCTTCTACTCGATCACCGATCCGTCGATCGCCGAACTGCTGGCGGTCGCGCGGCGGATCCTCGGCACGGTGCTGACCGGGCAGGTCGAACTGCTCGCGAACCTGGCTGTGCCCACGAACACGGAGCGGGGCGAGTAATGGCGAGCCTGTGGCGCAAGATCCTCCGGACCGGGCGGGTCGCCGAGCCCGCGCCGCCGCGGCCGGCCGCGGAGCGGTTCCCCTTCGGCGGCTCGGTGCAGGTACGCCACGTCGATGCCGGTTCCTGCAACGGGTGCGAGGTGGAGATCGCGTCGGCGTTCGGCCCCGTGTACGACGCCGAGCGGTACGGGGCGCGGCTCGTCGCGTCGCCGCGGCACGCCGACGCGCTGCTGGTGACCGGCGCGGTGACACGCAACATGGCCGAGCCGTTGCGGCGCACGCACGACGCCGTGCCGGGACCGAAGGCCGTCGTGGCGGTCGGTGACTGCGCGCGTAACTGCGGGGTGTTCGCCGGGGCCTACGGAGTGGTCGGCGCCGTTTCCGACGTCGTACCGGTGGATCTGGAGATCCCCGGCTGCCCGCCCCGGCCGGAGGCGATCGTCGAGGGGCTGCGAAAGCTGACGGGCCGGTGATCGCCGCGAGCCTGCTCACCGCGGTGGTCGCGGGCGCGCTTACCGCACTGTCCACTGTGGTCATTCCGCGCTCGCTGCGCTCTGTGGTGAGCGGCGCGGGGACCGCGCTGACGGGCGTCGCCGCCATCGTCGCGGGTGTCGCCGCGCTGTCCGGGGAGGCGTTTTCGGCGACGTGGTCCGGGCTGCTGCCGCTGTCCGGGTTCGCCGTCTCCGTGGATCCGCTCGGCGGGCTGTTCCTCGCCGTCACCGGTGGGGTCGCGATCGCCACCGGGATATACGCGATCGGCTACACGCGCCACGATTCCCGTCCTCCGCAAGCGATCCTGCCGCTGTTCGTGGTCGCCATGCTGCTGGTACCGGTCGCCGCCGGGATCGGGACCTTCCTGGTGTGCTGGGAGCTGATGGCGCTCACCTCGCTGCTGCTCGTGGTCACCGAGCACCGGCGGCGCCGCCAGGTCGCCTCCGCGGGCCGCTGGTACGCGGTGATGACGCATCTCGGGTTCGTCACGATCCTGGCGGGCCTGCTCGTGTTCGCCGGCCACGCGGGCGGGGACTCCTTTGCCGCGCTCAGAGAAGCGCACCTGTCCTCCGTTACCCGCGATCTCGTGTTCCTGCTGACGCTGACCGGGTTCTCCTCGAAGGCCGGGATCCTGCCGCTGCACGCCTGGCTGCCGCGCGCGCATCCGGAGGCGCCCAGCCACGTGTCGGCGCTGATGTCCGCCGCGATGGTCAACCTCGGCGTGTACGGGATCGTCCGGTTCGGATTCGACCTGCTCGGCGGCGGGCCCCGCTGGTGGTGGCTCGCGGTGCTCGCGCTCGGGGCGGTCTCCGCCGTCTACGGGATCCTGCAGGCCGCGATGAGCACCGACCTCAAACGGCTCCTGGGCAGCTCCACCACCGAGAACATGGGCCTGGTGCTGATCGGCACCGGCGCGGCCGGGCTGTTCGCCTCGACCGGGCACCGGGATCTCGCCGCGCTCGCGCTGTCGGCGGCGCTGCTGCACGTGCTCGGGCACGCCGCGTTCAAGACACTGCTGTTCCTGTCCGCCGGTTCGGTACTGCACGCGACCGGGACGCGCGATCTCGACGCCCTCGGCGGGCTGCGGCGCACCATGCCGGTGACGACCGCGCTGTTCGGCGCCGGGGCGCTGGCCGCGTCCGCGCTGCCGCCGGGCACCGCGTTTGTGTCCGAATGGCTGCTGTTGCAGGCACTCGTGCACGGTCTGCCCGCCTCCGGGGTCGCGACGGCGATCGCGATGCCGCTGTCGGTCGCGGCTGTGGCGCTCACCGCGGGCCTCGCCGTGGCGACCTTCGTCAAGGCGTTCGGTGTCGGGTTCCTCGCCCGGCCGCGCGGCGCGGCGGCCGCCCACGAAAGCCCGCCGAGCATGCTCACCGGGATGGGCCTCGCCGCCGCCGTTTCCGCTGTCCTCGCGCTGCTTCCGACGCTGGTCCTGCCCGCCGTCGCGAAGGCCGCGGGCTTCGGCGACGCGGTGACGACCGAGGCGGCGACCGTCCGCCTGACCGCGGTCGCGGGCTCTCTTTCGCCCCTGCTGCTGACGCTCGCGCTGCTCGCGGGGACGGTGTTGATCGTCGGCGTGCTGCGGGCACTGAGCCTCCGCCGTGCCCGTCGTGACGCGCGGCTGTGGGACTGCGGCGCGGGCCCGCTCACGCCGCGCATGGAGTACACCGCGACGTCGTTCGCCGAACCACTGCAACGGGTTTTCGACGACGTCGTACGGCCGGAGACCGATGTGAACGTGACCCATCACGAAGAGTCCGCGTATCTCGTCGCGGCCGTCGCCTACCGGCGCGGGGTGCCGGACCGGATCGAGCGCCGGTTCTACGCGCCCGTGCTCGCCGCCGTCGCCGCGTGGGGCCGTGCGGGCCGCAAGCTCGCGAACGGCAGCGTGCACCGGTACCTCGGTTACGGCTTCTACACGGTGGTCGCCGCGCTCATCGCCCTGGCGGTGACGCGGTGAACGCGGTGGCCGGCGCCGTGCAGGCGCTGCTGGTGATCGGCGGGGCACCGCTGCTGACCGGGCTCATGCGGCAGGTGCGCGCGCGGCTGGAGGGCCGCGCGGGCGCGGGGATCGCCCAGCCGTGGCGGGATCTGCGGAAACAGTTCCTGCACAAGGAAACCGTGCGCCCGCGCGGCACGAGCGAGGTGTTCCGGATCGCCCCGCTGGTGCTGGTGGCCACCTCGCTCGTGGTGGCGGTCGTCGTCCCGTTCGTCACCACCGGATCGGCCATCCCGCCGGCGGCCGACCTGTTCGCCGTCGTGGCGCTGCTGACCCTGGGCACCGTCGCGCTGGCGCTCGCGGGCCTGGACACCGGTACCGCGTTCGGCGGGATGGGCGCGAGCCGCGAGATGACGATCGTGGCGCTCGTCGAGCCGACCCTGCTGGTGGCGATCTTCGCGCTCTCGGTGCGGGTCGGATCGACGAACCTGTCCTCGATCGTCTCCTCGACCGTGCATGATCCGTCGCGGGTGATCTCCCCCGCCAGCCTGCTGGCCGCGGTCGCGCTGGTCGTGGTGATCATCGCCGAGACCGGGCGGCTGCCGGTGGACAACCCGTCGACCCACCTCGAACTGACGATGGTGCACGAGGCGATGATCCTCGAATACGCCGGGCCGGACCTGGCGCTCGTCGAACTGGCCTCCGCGATGCGGTTGAGCGTGTTCCTCGGCCTGCTGGCGAACCTGTTCCTGCCCTGGGGCGTCGCGACCTCGCCCGATCCGCTGTCCCTGCTGATCGGGACCGGCGCGATCGTGCTGAAGGTAGGCCTGCTCGGTGTCGCGCTCGCGGTCGGCGAAGTGTTCCTGGCGAAGCTGCGGCTGTTCCGCGTGCCGGAGTTGCTCGCCGGTTCGTTCCTGCTGTCCCTGCTGGCCGTCGCGTCCTCGTTCTTCCTGGCCTGAGGAGGTGGCGATGAACGAAACACTCTACGTACAACTGCTCGACCTCTTCTGCGGTGCCCTGCTGCTGTCCGCGGTGCTTGTCCTGTGGCGCCGCGAACTGTCCGTCGTCATCGGCCTGTTCGCCTTGCAGGGCCTGGCGTTGACCGCCATCGTCGCGGTGATCGCCGTCCACCATCGCGACGCCGAACTGGGCATCATCGCGGCGGGCGTGCTCGTGCTGCGCGTGGGCGTCCTGCCCTGGCTGTTGCGCCGCGCGCTGGCGCGGGCGGGCGCGGCTCGGCGCGACAGCAGGCCGCTGGTCAACGTCGCCTCCTCGCTGCTGACCGCCGCCGTGCTGACCCTGCTGGCGTACGCGGTCTCCCAGCCGCTGGTCCAGCTCGCGCCTTCGGCGACGACGGAGGCGATCCCGGTCGGGCTCACGGTCGTGCTGATCGGGCTGTTCGTGCTCGTCACCCGGCGGCGCGCGCTGTCCCAGCTGGCCGGGTTCCTGTTGCTGGACAACGGGATCACCGCGGTCGGCTTCCTCACCGTGACGAGCGTCGGCCTGGTCGTCGAGCTCGGCGTCTCCCTGGATCTGCTGCTCGTCGTGCTCGTCCTGCAGATCCTCGCGGTGCGCATGCGGGAGGCCTTCGGCGGTACCGATCTCGACGAACTGCGGGAGCTGCGCGACTGATGACCACGATCCTCCTGCTCGCCCCGGTGGCCGTGCCCCTGCTCGGCGCGATCGTGCACGCCGGGCTCGGCTGGCGGCGCGCGACCGCGTGGACCGGCACGATCAGCGCGGGCCTCGTCCTCGCCGCCGCGATCACCACGGCCGTCGACGTGACCCGCCATGGACCGCAGGTCGCGGTCGGCGGGCTGCTGCGGACCGACGCGCTTTCGGCGTTCATGCTCATCGTGATCGGCGCGGTCGCGCTCGTCGCGGCGACCGCGACCCCGGCGTACCTGCGCGCCGAGATGGCGGCGAAGCGGGCGTCCTCCCGCACCGCCGCCCGGCACAGCCTGCTCGTGCAACTGTTCCTGGCCGCGATGGCGCTCGCGGTGCTCGCGGCGAACCTCGGCGTGGTGTGGGTGGCGGTCGAGGCCACCACGATCTTCACCGCGCTGCTCGTCGGCCAGCGCCGTACCCGCACCGCGATCGAGGCCGCGTGGAAGTACGTCGTGATCTGCTCGACCGGGATCGCGCTCGCACTGCTGGGCACCCTCGTGCTCAGCTACGCCTCGGCCCACGCCGGTATGAGCCTGGATCTGGCCACGCTCGCCGCGCACGCCCAGGCGCTCGACCCCGGCGTCACGAGGATCGCGGTCGTGTTGCTGGTGCTGGGTTTCGGCGCGAAAGCCGGGCTCGCCCCGCTGCACGCGTGGCTCCCCGACGCGCATTCGCAGGCACCCGCACCGGTGTCGGCGCTGATGTCCGGGGTGCTGCTGTCGGTCGCGTTCTACGCGATCCTGCGGGTCAAGGTGATCGCCGACGGCGCGCTCGGCCCGGGGTTCCTGCGTGCGGTGCTGACCGTGCTGGCGCTGGCGTCGCTCACGCTCGCCGCTTCGCTTCTGCTGGCGCAACGGGATTACAAGCGCATGTTCGCCTACTCCAGCATCGAACATCTCGGGCTCATCGCGCTGGGCGCGGCGATCGGCAGCCCGCTCGCGCTCGCCGCGCTGCTGCTGCACGTACTCGGTCACGGGCTCGCGAAGAGCGTGCTCTTCCTCGGCGCGGGCCGGATCCTGCAGACCACCGGAACCAGCGCGATCGCGGGCGTACGGGCGCTGGCCTCCCGCGCGCCGGTGCTCGCGGGCAGTGTCGGGCTGGGCGTGCTCGCACTGCTCGGGCTCCCCCCGTTCAGCCTGTTCGCGAGCGAACTGGGCATCGTGCGCGCCGGGTTCGCGGGCGGTCTCGGCTGGGCGACCGCCGTCGCGCTCGTGCTGCTGGTCGTGATCGCCGGCGCGCTGGTCAACCACACCAGCCGGATGCTGTTCGGTGCCGCGCCCGAGGGGCCCGGCGCCGCGACCGCCCCGCGGCGGCTGCCGGTCAGCGCCACGATCAGCCTGGTCGGCGCGCTCGCCGCGTGTGCCGCGCTCGGCGTCACCGCCGGACCGCTCGGCACCCTCCTGCACCTCGCCGCCGGCACGATCTCGAGGACGGCACCATGATCTCCCCCGCCGAACTGCCCATCGAAGCGAAAGCGTTGCTGGACGAGGGTTTCCGCGTCGCCCTGATCGCCGGGCACGACGACGGCGACGCCTTGCGCGCGGTGTACCTGTTCACCGCCGCCGCGCCCGACCGCCGCACCGAGTTGCACGTCCGCCTCGACCGCGGCCACCCGGCCGTGCCGACGCTCGCGGGCATCTCGTTCCCCGCCGGGCGGTTCGAACGCGAGATGCGCGACCTGTTCGGCATCGTGCCCGAACATCATCCGCTGCCGCGCCGCCTGGTCCGGCATTTCCACTGGCCCCGGGGCTGGTACCCGATGCGCGCCGACGCCGGGAGCCCGCCGGAGTTCGGCGACGTCGACGGCCCCTACCCGTTCCGCACCGTCGAAGGCGACGGCGTGTACGAGATCCCGGTCGGCCCGGTGCACGCCGGCATGATCGAACCGGGGCATTTCCGGTTCTCCGTGGTCGGCGAGACGATCCTCAACCTCAAGGCCCGCCTCTGGTTCGTCCACAAAGGACTCGAACGGCTCTTCGAAGGCCGCCGCCCCGAGGACGCGCTCGCACTGTCCGAACGCATCAGCGGGGACACCGCGGTCGGCCACTCGCTCGCGTTCTGCCTCGCCGTGGAGGAGGCACAGTGGATCGCCGTGCCCGAGGACGCGCAGCGGATCCGGGCGATCCTGCTGGAGCTGGAGCGCATCTACAACCACGTGACCGATCTCGGCGCGCTGTGCAATGACGTCGGGTACGGCATCCTCAACAACCACGCCCAGCGCATCCGGGAACGGTTGCTGCGCCTGAACGAGCAGGTCAGCGGGGACCGGCTGCTGCGAGGCTGCATCCGGCCCGGCGGGGCGCGCCTCGACCACGCGCCGGATCCGGACGTGCTGAGCGATCTCGGTGACGACATCGCCGAGGTGGTCGCGCTCGCGCTCGCCAACAGCGTCGTCGTCGACCGGTTCACCGGCACCGCCGTGCTGACCCGCGAGCAGGCTTCGGACCTCGGCACGCTCGGCTATGTCGCGCGCGCCAGCGGCCTCGTCACCGACGCGCGCGCCGATCACCCGTTCCCCGCGGTCCCGGGCGCGCGCGTACGGCACGGCACGACGAACGGCGACGTGCTGTCCCGGTTCAGCGTCCGTGCCGAGGAGATCGCGGACTCGATCACGCGGATCACCGAACTGTCCGCAGGGCTCCGCGACCTGTCCGCTTACACCGGGCCCGCCGGACAGGCGCGGTCGGGGGTGGGCATCGCCGAAGGCTGGCGCGGCACGATCGTGCACCGCGTCGAACTCGACCGGGACGGGGTGCTGACCCGGGTGAAGGTGGTCGATCCGAGCTTCTTCAACTGGCCGGCGCTGCCGGTCGCGCTCGCCGACACGATCGTGCCGGACTTCCCGCTGACCAACAAGAGCTTCAACCTGTCCTACGCGGGCAACGACCTCTGACCGATCGGCGCGACGCCCCTGGCCGCGGCCGCGTCCCGCATCTTCAGCAGCGGCACGCCGATGCCGTAGGTCAGGAAGCGTCCGGACGGCTCGATCTCGATGATCGCGCTCGCCCCGTGCTTCACGTTGCGCAGCAAGGATTCCAGCTTGGGCGGGACATGGCCGTCGGTGCGCACGGTCGCGGTGCCGTGGAAACTGATCGTCGCGGGCGGGATCGGCATCAGCAGCGCGAGGATGCCGCCACGGTGAACGGGCACGGTCACCGCGACCCGGCCGTCGAGCGCGAGGTGCCGCGCCTTCCACCCGTCACCTGCCACGATGCTGTAGAGCCGCCCGCCTTCGGCGGCGTAGCTGACCCCGCTCGAACGCGGCGCGCCGTCGGGGGTGACATGGCTGACGACCGCGAAGGAGCATCTTTCGATCTCGCGCCAGATCTGTGCTGTACTGGTCATGCCCCGATTCGCCCACGCCACCGACATCGAGGCTAGAGCCGAACGGCGGCCCGGCGGATGGCCTTCGCCCCTCCGGTCGGGGCCGGGTGCTACTCGTCCGGCTCGTCGTCGAGGGCGATACCGCGATCCGACAGGAGAGCCTCGACCGCTCGCTTGAGCCACTTCACGTCTTCGCGAGTGTCGACCACGGTCGTGATGATCGCCGTCACGTCTTCCTCGGTGCGTTGCGCCCGTGATTCCAGGCCGCGCACCCGAGCCTCGAGTCAGCGAAGGTTGTTGCCATGGGACGCGACTCTACCGCCACGATTACGTAGTCGCGGTAAGGGCGAAGGGCTGCCCGTCCGGTGGCCTTCGCCCCTCACCGCGGGGCCGCCGTCGCGGCTAGGCATGGGCCATGAACACCAAAGTGCGCCCGTCCACCCGCTCGCGCCGGGCCGGGTACGTCATCGCGATCGTGCTCGGTGGCGCGCTGGCCTACCTGATCAACGTGGCCCCCGGCTGGGAGGTGCTGCCGTTCCTCACCCCGGAGACGTCCGCGGTGCTGCCGCTCGTGAACGCCTCCATCCTCGTCGGGATCGCCCTCAACCTGATCTGGCTGTTCATCGACCCGCCGTGGTTCACCGCGCTCGGCGGGCTGGCCACCACCGGGCTCGGGCTCGCCGCGCTCGTGCGGTTCTGGCAGGTGTTCCCGGTCGCCTTCGCCGCCGGGTCGTTCAACTGGGCGATGCTGATCCGGATCGGGCTCGTCGTCGGCATCGTGGGTTCGGCCATCGGGTTACTCGTCAATTTCGGATCCTTGCTACGCGCGCTGCCCGGGGTAAAGTCTTCGCGCTGACAACCGGACGCGGAGGTGCCATGAAGCCGGACGAAATCGTGCTGGGCCCGCTCCCGAAGGGGATCACGCTCGCGGGCGAGGGCATGCTCAAGCGGACCTGGAACGTACTGGGTCACACCTACTACATGAAGGCGGCCAGCGAGTCGAGTTTCGCGTTCGAGACCTACGACCCACCGGGCACCGGCGTCCCGCCGCATGTGCACCCGACCCAGGACGAGCACATCTACATCCTCGAGGGCGTGTTCACCCTCTACCTCGACGGCCAGTGGGAAACCGCCGGCCCCGGGGACACCGTGCGCATGCCGCGGGGGCTGCCGCACGCCTACTACAACCGCGGCGAGGCGCCTTCGCGCGGGCTGTTCTGGGTCAGCCCGGCGGGCCGGCTCGCGGAGCTGTTCGACAAGCTGCACAACCTCACCGACCCCGACGAGGTCGTGCGCCTGTCGGCCGAATGCGACGTCGAGTTCCTGCCGCCCGGCTCGGTCGAAGGAGCCTGAGTCTCAGCGGTTGACCTGCTCGCGCGAGGCCCCCGCCGCCTTCGCGTACCCGGCGACCATCGCCTCGAGGTCCGCCGGGTCGATCACGTCCTCCAGGCGCGAAAACCCTTCCGGGGCACGGCGCTCGACCTCGTCGATGACCTGTTCCGGCCCGCCGGCGCGGTTCCTCAGCACCACTTCGGCGGTCATCGGCAGGCGCTCGTCCTGGTACGCCGTCAGCGCGCGCACCGGATCGTCGTGCCGTGCCAGGTGGCCGCTCAGGCTCTTCGCGTCCAGCATGGCCTGGCCGGCGCCGTTCGAGCCCATCGGGTACATCGGATGCGCCGCGTCGCCGAGCAGGGTCACCCGCCCCTGGGTCCAGTACGGCAGCGGATCCCGGTCGCACATCGGGAACTCGAAGACGTCCCCGGTCGCGGCGACGAGCCCGGCGTGGTCGGTGAGCGGCATCGTGAACCGGGCCACGTGCCCGGCCAGCTGAGCCGGATCGACGCGGCGCGACCAGTCCTGGCGCTGCGGCGGCGGATCGCCGGGGTTCCCGGTCTGCAGGCAGATCGCCCAGTTCGTCAGGCGCGTGTCCGGGGTCCGCCCGGGCGCGATCGGGTAGAGCACGAGCTTCGCGGTGTTCCCGCCCGCGATGACCATCTGATGCCCGTCGCCGTACCGCGGCCATTCCGCCGCGCCACGCCACATCATCACGCCGTTCCAGCGCGGCGGGCCCTCGTCCGGGAACAGCGCCGCCCGCACCGTCGAGTGAATGCCGTCGGCGCCCACGAGCACGTCGCCGCGGGCCGAGTCCCCGCCCGCGAACCGCGCCTCGACCCCGTCGGCGTCCTGCTCGAACCCGGCCATCCGGTGCCCCGTCCGGACCGCGTCCGGACCAAGGCGTTCCCGCACCGCCCGCAACAGGACTCCCTGCAACCGCCCGCGATGCACGCTGAACTGCGGCAACGTGAACCCGGCGGCGAGACCGCACGGCCGCCGCATGATCTCCTGGCCGAGCCGGTGCGCGTAGACCAGCTCGTGGGTCCGGATCGCGACCTCGTCGAGCCGGTCGAGCAGCCCCAGTTCGGCCATCTCCTTGACCGCGTGCGGGAGTGCGTTGATGCCCACGCCCAGTTCGTGGACGAGGTCGCTCTGCTCGTGGACCTCGCAGTCGATCCCGTCGTTGTGCAGTCTCAGCGCGGTGAACAGCCCGCCGATCCCCGCGCCGATGATGACGACTCGCATCGCGCCCTCCCGTGCCTTCCCCGGACCGCCCAGAATGCCCGATTCGCAAGCTCGGCGAAACCCGCTGACAGCAGGTAACTACACTCCGATGTCCAAGGCCGTGGCCATGGCTTCGGCGCCGAGATCGAACGCGCGGCGCAGCAACGCCGGATCGACCGCGAGCCGTGAGACCTCCGGCGACCCGGGCGGGACGAGGACCTGCGCGAGCCCACCGGCGGCGGCCAGCCGTTCGTCGTCGGCGCGGCGGCGTTCCGTGCGACCGCGCCACGCGCCGAGCGTGGCGGGCGCGGTACGGCGCAGGAACGCGGTCACCGCGAGGTTCTCCACCCGCGGCGGGGGCAGGGGGCGCTCGTCCACCCGGCGGGAGCGCAGGACCAGCACATGCGTGCAGCCGTCGCGGAGCGCCGAGTGGAAGGGGATCGTCTCGGTCAGCCCGCCGTCGAGCAGCCGCCGGCCGCCGAGCCGGATCAGCGGCCCCGCGAGCAGCGGCAGCCCCGCCGAACCCCGCAACGCGAGCTTGAGGGACTCGGCGCCGGTGAGGTACTCCGCGAGATCGACGACCTCACCGGTGTCGGCGTCCGTGGCGATGGGGTGCAGGCGGCCAGGGCCGGCGAGCACCCCGTCGAAGTCGAGCCCGGCCCAGCGCTGGTAGACCTCGTTCATCAGGAACTCCAGATCCACCACCGGTTTGCGGCGCAACGCGGCGCGCGGCCGGATGACGGTGGGCATGACGTCGGGATGCCACCAGAACGACGCGCCGTGCTGGGCCTTCCCCGACAGCAGCCACGCCCCGGTGATCGCCCCCATCGACGAGCCGTACACGTCGTCGAACACCTGCGTCAGGCCGCGCCGCTCCAGCTCCACGGCCATCCCGCTCGAATAGGTCCCCCGGCTGCCGCCGCCCTCGATCGCCAGTGCGAGCCGGTACGGGTCATGGCGCGCCCCCGGGACGCTGCCGTCCGCCGCCCGTGCGCGCACCAGTTCCAGCACCGAAACGCTCACCCGGCCGAGATTACCGCTGGTTAGGGTCTAGTCATGGAGCTACGCGAGTTACTCGTCACCGCCGCCGCCCGCGCCGCCGACTACCGCGAGCGAGCCGCCGAGAGCCGTGTTTTCCCCGACACCAGCCCGGAATCGGTGCGAGACGCCCTCGGCGCCCTGCCGGAGGATCCGTCTCCCGCGGCGGACGTCGTCGACGAGCTGGTGAAGGCCGCCGAGCCGGCGCTCGTCGCCAGCACCGGTCCGCGGTACTTCGGGTTCGTGACCGGCGGCTCCCTCGACGCGGCGACCGCGGCCGACATCCTGGCCTCCGGCTGGGACCAGAACGGGTTCAACGCGGTCACCTCCCCCGCCGCCGCGGCCGTCGAGGACGTCGCCGCCTCCTGGCTCAAGGAGCTGCTGGGCCTGCCGCCGCACGCGTCGTCCGGATTCGTGACCGGCGGGCAGGCGGCCAACACCGTGTGCCTCGCCGCCGCGCGGCACCACGTGCTCGCCCGCGCCGGCTGGGACGTCGAGCGTTTCGGGCTCCAGGGCGCCCCGCCGGTCCGGGTGGTCGTGAGCGAAGACCGCCACGCGACGATCGACCGCGCGCTGCGCCTGCTCGGACTGGGCACCGCCGCGACGCTGCCCGTGCCCACCGACGACCAGGGCCGCGCCGACACCGCCGCGCTCGCCACCCTGCTGCGCGACGCCGAAGGCCCGAAGATCGTGTGCCTGCAGGCCGGGGACGTCAACACCGGGGCGTTCGACGACTTCCCCGCCGCGATCGAAGCCGCGCACGCGCACGGCGCCTGGGTGCACGTCGACGGCGCGGTCGGGCTGTGGGCGGCGGCGAGCCCGGCCCTGCGCCATCTCACGGCCGGGGTCGCCGCCGCCGACTCGTGGTCCACCGACGGTCACAAATGGCTCAACGTCCCCTATGACAGCGGGTACGCCTTCTGCGCCCACCCCGAAGCGCACGCCGCCGCGACCGCGCTGACCGCCGCGTACCTCACCGGCCAGGACGGGTTCCGCGCGCCCAGCGCGTTCGCCCTCGAGTCGTCCCGCCGCGCCCGCGGGTTCGCGACCTGGGCGGCGCTGCGCGAGCTCGGCCGGTCCGGGCTCGCCGACCTCGTCGACCGGTGCTGCGCGCTCGCCGGCCGGTTCGCCGGCCAGTTGCGCCGGAACGGCGTCACGATCGGCAACGACGTCGTGCTCAACCAGGTGCTCGCCGCGTTCGGCGACGACGAGCGCACCCGGCACGTGCTGGCCGCCGTGCAGCGTTCCGGCGAATGCTGGATGGGCGGCACGACCTTCCACGGCCGCGAGTACATGCGGATCTCGGTGTCCAGCTGGCGCACCACCGAAGCCGACATCGACCGCGCGGCCGGAGCCGTGCTGACCGCGTTCCGCGGTTAGCCGATCAATGGGCGGCCCAGCGGCGGGAACGGCCGCTTGGCACCCATCGCGGTCAGCGCGACGTTCACGAACGCGCCGAAACCGAGGAGCGTGAACACCAGCACGACGTAACCGGCGGTCTTCATCAGGTTGGCGTCACCGGTGCGCGCGCCGGCCGCGGCGAGCGCGAGCGTCACCACCACCAGTGCCACCACCGCCGGGTAGACCATGGGCAGGCGCAGGCACGGCACCAGCAGGAACAGGAACAGGGAGCCCCAGGCGATGAAGAACAGCGTCTGGGTCGCGGCCACGTCGGCGGCGCCGATCCCGTACCAGTTGTGGCCGAGCCCGAGCAGCAGCGCGCCGAAGCTGAGCCAGAACCCGGCGAACGTCCCGGTGATACCCGCGACCATGGTCTGCGCCAGCAGCGCCGCCCAGACCGTCACGATCGTCAGGAAGAGCCCGGTGCCGAGCAGCACGATCGGGATGACGGCGCCGAGCGCGGTCGCCGGCACGACGCCGATCAGCGCCATGCCGAGCGCCAGCGAGCCGACCGCGAAGATCGGCAGACCGACGATGAGCGGGTCCCCGCCCGCGCCGACCACGATGTCGGTCGGTCCCTGCCGCTCGACCATCTCGCGGACCTCGTGATGTGTTGGAGTGGCCGGAGCCTGATTGCTCTGCAGCTGTGACATGACGATCCACCTATCCCCGTCGGCAGTCCCTATCGGACCGATTAGAGACCAGCCAGACTGTGACGCGCGTCTCAATCTGAGACACCACCGGGGCTACTGTCGAATCCGGGCCGGGGCCGTTCGTATAGGTGGTGCCAAGCGAACGACGAGACAAGGAGAATCCGATGACGAAGTACCTGCTCAGCGTCGTCCAGCCGGCCGGAGCCGAGCGCCCCGCGCCCGACGTGCTGGCCGGCATCATGAGGAACGTCGAGGCCTGGCGCGAAGAGGTGCAGGAGGCCGGGGCCTGGGTCTTCAGCGGCGGCCTCCACGCGCCTGACACGGCGACCGTGCTGCGCCCGCGCGACGGCGAAGCGCTGATGACCGACGGGCCGTTCGCCGAAGGCAAGGAGTACATCGGCGGGCTCAGCATCATCGACGCGCCGGACCTGGACGCCGCGCTCGAGTGGGGCCGCAAGGCCGCCCTCGCGACGACGCTCCCCATCGAGGTGCGCCCCTTCGTCGACGAGCCGTGAAGACCCGGATCGAGGAGATCTTCCGGGCCGAGTACGGGCGCGCGGTCTCGGTCCTGGTCCGCGTCTTCGGCGACATCGACCTCGCCGAAGAGGCGGTCCAGGACGCCTTCGCCGCCGCGCTCGCGAACTGGCCGTCGGCCGGGCTTCCGCCGAGCCCGGCCGGCTGGATCATCACGACCGCGCGCAACCGCACCATCGACCGGCTGCGGCGTGAGGCGTCCAGGGAGGACCGCCACGCCCGGGCCGCGCTGCTGCACGCGGGCGACGACGAGATACCGGAGGGCCCGGTGCGTGACGAACGGCTGCGTCTCATCTTCACCTGCTGCCATCCGGCGCTCGCCCCGGCCGCGCGCGTCGCGCTGACCCTGCGGCTGCTCGGCGGGCTCACCACCGCCGAGATCGCGCGGGCGTTCCTGGTACCGGAAACCACCATGGCGCAACGGATCGTGCGGGCCAAGGCCAAGATCCGGCAGGCTCGCATCCCCTACCGGGTGCCGCGCGAAGCCGACCTGCCCGACCGGCTGCGCGCCGTGCTCGCGGTCGTGTACCTGATCTTCACCGAGGGCCACACCGCGAGTTCGGGCGGCCGGCTCGTGCGGGAGGACCTGTGCGCCGAGGCGATCCGGCTGGGCCGGGTACTCGCCGAGTTGATGCCCGACGAACCCGAGGTGCTCGGCCTGCTCGCGCTGATGCTGCTGACCGAGTCACGGCGCGGCGCCCGCACCGGTCCGGCCGGTGAGCTGATCCCGCTGGCCGAGCAGGATCGCGCGCGGTGGGATCGCGAACTCATCAGCGAAGGGCAGGGGCTCGTGCGGCGGTGCCTGCGGCGCGGGCGGCCCGGGCCGTACCAGATCCAGGCGGCCATCAACGCCGTGCACGGCGACGCGCCGTCCGCGGCCGAGACCGAGTGGCCGCAGATCGTGGCGCTGTACGACCACCTCCTCACCGTGAGCCCCACGCCGGTGGTGGCGCTCAACCGCGCGGTCGCGGTCGCGGAGGTCGACGGGCCCGCCGCGGCCCTACGCCTCGTCGAGGGCCTGGATCTCGGGCACTATCACCTGTTCCACGCGATTCGGGCCGATCTGCTGCGGAGGCTCGGCCGCGAGACCGAGGCCGCCGAAGCGTACGAAGAAGCCATCGCCCGTACGGACAACGCGGCGGAGCGGGCCTTCCTGCGCGGGCGGCTGGCTGAGCCACCTATCCACTAGGCTGAAGCGCGTGTCCGATCCGCTACGCCCGGTCGCGCGGCCCCGCCTCTACGAACAGGTGGTGAGCCAGCTACGCGCGTACGCCGACGCCGCCGGCCTCAGGACCGGCGACCGGCTGCCGTCCGAACGGGATCTCGCCGAACGCCTGCGAGTCAGCCGCGCCTCGCTGAAACAGGCCATCGTCGTGCTCGAAGTGCAGGGACTCGTGGAGATCCGCCACGGCGGCGGTACCTATCTCCGCACCGACAGCCTGCATCCGGAGCCGGTCGAGAAGCTGGTCGAGCGCCGCCGTCGCCTGCCCGACGTGCTCGACGCCCGCGAGGCGATGGAGACGAAACTCGCCGAACTCGCCGCGACGCGGCGGACCGAAGCCGACCTCGACGAGATCGAAGCCGCGCTCACCGCGATGCGCGCCGAGATCGAGAGCGGTGCCTTCGGCGAGGACGGCGATCGCCGCTTCCACGCCGCCGTGACCGCCGCCGCGCACAGCGAACTGCTGGCCGATTTCATGGCCAAGATCGCCGACCAGATCGCGGAAACCCGCCAGGAGTCGCTGCGGCAACCCGCCCGGCCGCCCCAGTCGCTCGCGCAGCATACGAAGATCGCCGAGGCGATCCGCGCGCGTGACCCGGCCGCCGCGGCCGGTGCGATGCGCGCGCATCTCGAAACGGTCCGCCACGTGCGGCTGCTCACCTGGCAGCCCGACGCCACCTGACCGGCCTTCCTTGCTATAAGTAATCGTGCGGGTCGGCCGGTGGGGATGTCTGGTGCTCGTCCTCGCCGTGGTCGCGGGCGGCGTGACGTGGCTGGTGCTCGCGTCCCGGAAGCCGCCGCCCCCGGCCTGCTCGTTCGCCGACTACAGCGTCGCCCCGGAGCAGGCGCAGAACGCCGCGACGATCGCGGCGGTCGGCATGCGGCTCGGGATGCCGGACCACGCGGTGACCGTCGCGCTCGCGACCGCGATGCAGGAGTCGAAGCTGCGCAACCTCACCGGCGGCGACCGGGACTCGGCGGGCCTGTTCCAGCAGCGGCCGAGCCAGGGCTGGGGCACCTACCAGCAGGTCACGGACCCGATCCACGCGGCGACGGCGTTCTACGAGCGGCTGCGGGCCCAGCCGAACTGGATGAACCTGACGGTGACGCAGGCGGCCCAGCTGGTGCAGCGGTCGGCCGCGCCGGACGGGTACGCGCGCTGGGAGTCCGAAGCCCGGGCGCTCGCGGGCGCGCTCACCGGTGAGACCCCGGGCGTCTTCACCTGCCACGATCTGGTGCCAGGCGCGCCGGCGGCGGACCTGGTGACGACCGCGGACGCCGAACTGGGCACGGCGGTGTTCACCGGCCCGCACGACGCCACCCGCGGCTGGGCGCTGGCCACCTGGCTGGTCGCGAACGCGAACCGGTTCGCCGTGGACCGCGTCACCTTCGACGGCCGCACCTGGACGGCCTCGGACGGCGCCTGGTCCGCCAGCGGCCCCCCGGACGGCCAGTTGTCACTGCACCAGGCGACGCCGGCGAGCTAGGTTCCGGCTCCTAGCCCAGCGCCGGGCGATGCCGGGAACTCGACGTCGGGGTGGTCGTGCCGGTGGTGCAGCCGTACGGGAAGCAGCTCGGCGGAGTAAGGCTGTGCTTGGGCGGGCGCTGCCGCGGGAGGGTCGGGCTCGGGGGTTCCGACGGGGGCATCGACGTCTGCGGGACGGTACTGGGCGGGGGCACGGTGGTGGGCGTGGTCAGGTCCGGCGCCTGCGGGAAGGCCTCCGCGGGTTTGCCGTTGAGGTACTGGTTCATGTACGCCTGCCAGATGTAGCCGGGCTCTTCGCGGCCGTAGACGTCGTAGTGGTGTTCCTTGCCGATGCCGTTGTGGTAGTTGCCGTAGATGGGGGCGGGCTGTTTCTTGTTGCCGAACCAGACGGCGGTAACGACGTGGGGCGTGTAGCCGACCATCCAGGCTTCGGAGTTGTGGCCGGTGTCCTGGAACTGGGCGGTGCCGGTCTTGGCCGCGTTCGGCCGCCCGCCCGCGAGCCCGTCGCCGGACGAGTCGGCGACCGAGGTCATCGACTGGGTCACGATCGACGCGATCGCCGAATTCGTCACGGGATCGCTGGAGAAGGCTGGTTTCGGGGCCGTGGTGAACCCGTACACCGGGCTGCCGTTGTCATCGGTCACCCGCGCCACCAGATGTAACGGCACATACTGCCCGCCGGCGGCGAACGTGGCATACCCCTGGGCCTGATCCAGCGGGCGCACCGCGTACTGCCCGATCGAAATCCCCAGTTCCGTCGTGCCCGTCCCCGACCCGTCCGGGTTGTCGTTCTGCAACGAATCGAACGACGCCCCCAGCGAGGTGGTGATCTTTTTCGGGATGCCCGCGTCCCACGCGGCCTGCCGCACCGCGCTCACCCCGACGTCGGCCCCCATCCGGTAGAACACCGTGTTCACCGACTTGGTCATCGCGTCCTTCACGGTGATCTGTGGCGCGCCTTCCCCGTCGGAGTTGTGCACCAGCTGCCCGGCGATCGTCTGGTTGTCGCTGCCGTCGTAGACCGTGTTCAGCCCGATCCGGTCCGGTTGCGCCCGCACCCCCGCCGCCAGCACGTACGGTTTGAACGAGGACCCCGGCTGCTGCGGCGTGGTCGCCAGGTCATACGACGTGGACCCGTCGCCCCCGTAGTACGCCAGGATCTCCCCCGACTGCGGGTCGGCCGACACCAGCGCACTGCCCTCGTCCGGATACTCCTTGTCCGCGGCCATCACCGTTGTCACCGCCTGCTCGGCGGCCTGCTGCGCCGCCGGCTGGATCGTCAAGTACACCTTCGCCCCGCGCGCGCTCAGCGCCTGCTCCGAATACCCCTTCGCGGCCAGCTCCGCGAACGCCTGCGACACGATGTATTGCCGGTCCCCCAACGCCGACCCGCCGTCCTTCGCCGCCACCGGCACCGGGGCCGGGAACGGCGCCGCCTGATACTCGGCCTGCGAAACCCAGTGATTCGCCAGCAACCGGCCCATCACATACGAGTACCGGCGATGCTGGTACGCGGTGCTGTCCGCCTGCCCCGGCAGCTGCACCAGCCCCGCGAGCAAAGCCGCCTGCTCCGTGGACAGCTTCGAGACATCCTCGTTGTAGTAGGCCTTCGCCGCCGCGGCGACCCCGTACGCTCCGCGCCCGAAATACACCGTGTTCAGATACGCGGTCAGAATGTCCTGCTTCGAATAGGTGCGCGTCATCTTGTACGACTGCACCATCTCCACGAACTTCCGGGACAACGTCGCCTCGTCGTTGCCCGTCGCCTTCTTCACGTACTCCTGGCCGATCGTCGACCCGCCGCCCGTACCACCGGTCAACCGGTTCCACACCGTCCGCAGAATCGCCTTGAGATCGAAGCCTGCGTTCGACATGAACGTCTCGTCCTCGGCCGCCATCTGCGCGTCCCGCATCGTCTGCGGGATCTGATCCCAGGTCACCAGGCGGTGGCTGTCCTCCGTCGACTTCGTGTACAGCGTCGAGCCGTCCGCGTAGAACAGCGTCACCGGCTGGTTCAGGCTCGCCGCCAGCGCATTCGGATCGGGCACCTCCACCAGGAAATACCCGATCACGAACGCCGCCACCGGCACGAACATCCCCAACCCCACCAGCACATACAACGACCGGCGCACCCGCCGCCACACCTTGCGGCGGCGGGGGTCCGGCCGTCTCGCCGCGTGAGAGGGCACGTTGCGATGAGCTCCGCCGTTGTCCACGAGTCGACCTCCGCACTGTCACACGCGGCTGCCGGCGGGTTGGTTCGGGCGGCACGCCGAGTTCCGCCCGTCACTCTAAAGGGCGAGCGGAACCCAGTATGCCGATGGTCGTGTCAGGCGTGCGAAAGCAGCCCGTGCGGGTCGAGCACGTACTTGCGGGCCGCCCCGCTGTCGAACTCCTGGTAACCCCGCGGCGCGTCGGCGAGCGCGATCGGCGTCGCGTTGACCGCCTTCGCGATCTGGACCCTGTCGTGCAGGATCGCCATCATCAACCGCCGGTGGTACCGCATCACCGGGCACTGGCCGGTCGCGAAGGTATGCGATTTCGCCCAGCCGAGCCCGATCCGGATCGACAGGGAGCCCTCGCGGGCCGCCGCGTCCGCCGCACCCGGGTCCCCGGTGACGTACAGGCCCGGAATGCCAAGGCCGCCACCGGCTCGCGTGACATCCATCATCGAGTTGAGCACCGTGGCCGGTTTCTCCGTTCCCGCGTCGTGGCCGTGGCCCCGCGCTTCGAACCCGACCGCGTCCACGCCGCAGTCGACCTCCGGCACGCCGAGGATCTCCACGATCTGGTCCTTCGGATCGCCCCGCGACACGTCGACGGTTTCGCAGCCGAACGACCGTGCCTGCGCGAGCCGGTCGGCGTTGAGGTCACCGACGATGACCACCGCGGCGCCGAGCAGCTGCGCCGACGCGGCGGCGGCGAGCCCGACGGGGCCCGCGCCCGCGATGTACACGGTCGAGCCGACCGTGACCCCGGCCGTGACGCAGCCGTGGAACCCGGTCGGGAAGATGTCCGAAAGCATCGTGAGATCGAGGATCTTCTCCATCGCCTGGTCCCGGTCGGGGAACTTCAGCACGTTCCAGTCCGCGTACGGCACCAGCACGTACTCGGCCTGGCCGCCGACCCAGCCGCCCATGTCCACGTACCCGTAGGCGGAACCGGGCCGGTCCGGGTTGACGTTGAGGCAGATCCCGGTCTTGCCCTCCTTGCAGTTGCGGCACCGCCCGCACGCGATGTTGAACGGCACCGAGACCAGGTCGCCCCGCTTGACGAACTCGACGTCCCGGCCGACCTCGACCACCTCGCCGGTGATCTCGTGGCCGAGGATGAGCCCTTCCGGCGCCGTCGTGCGGCCGCGGACCATATGCTGGTCACTGCCGCAGATGTTGGTCGCGACGTTCTTCAGGATCACGCCGTGGGGTGTCTCGCGGCCCACGTTCGCCTTGTTGACGCCGGGCCCGTCCCGCAGGACGAACTCCGGGTAGGCGATGTCCTGGATCTCGACGGTGCCCTTGCCGACGTACGCCACGCCTTTGTTGCCTGCCATCGTGCACCTCGCCTTCTGGTCGGACAATGCCATAATCCTATCCGCCCGACCGCCGGTCGCGCGACCGTAAAGTGTCCACAATGGACAGATAGCCGGCTCCCGTGCACCCCGCGTACCGGGCGAACACGTCCGGGTAGTCCAGGATCGCGGTGAAGTCCGCGAAAAAAATCTTGAAAACTCGTGTCGATCCGGGGCGGGCCCGGTTCGACGTGGGGGTGAAGGCAACCACTGGAGAGAGGAACCGCCATGACCACCACGACCGCCCCCGCGACCCGCAAGCCCGCCGTCAAGCCCGCCGAATACGTGCTCACCGCGCTGCGCGTCGTTTCCGGATTCCTGTTCGCCTGCCACGGCGCGCAGGGTTTCGGCGCCTTCGGCGGGATCGACGGCCAGGGCACCGGGGTGCAGTTCGGGATGTGGCCCGGCTGGTGGGCGAGCGTCATCGAACTGGTGGCCGGCGCGCTCGTGTGCACCGGCCTCGGGACCCGTGCCGCCGCCGTGCTGTGCTCGGGGACGATGGCCTACGCGTACTTCACCGTGCACCAGCCGATGGGCCTGCTGCCGCTGCAGAACATGGGCGAGCCTGCCGCCCTCTACGCCTGGATCTTCCTGCTGATCGCGGTCGCGGGACCGGGCCGGCGCGCGCTGGGCGGCCTGCTCGGCTCGGGAACATCCCGCTGGTCACGTTGATCGCCCCGGCGAGGCCGGAGGCCAGGAGCGCGGCGGTCGCCGCGACCTGGCCCCCGCCCCGCGGCTACCGTCCGATACCCGGCATCGGCTCGCGCCGTCACCGGTTAGAGTGCGGGCATGAACGTCGAGCCCGACCACCCCCGGCTCACCTGGCCGGACCGCCTGGGGCTGCTGCTGGCCGCGGCCGCCGTCATCGCGATCGTGCTCGTGGTAGGCCAGCAGGCGCTGCCCCCCGCCGGTTCACAGCCGGCGCCCACGCCGACAGCCCAGCCTTAGACCACCTTCTCCACCTCGGCGAACAGGACGTGGAACTGGCCCGGCCGGGCGAAGTTCGCTACATCCCCGACGGCCGCGCCCCCGGCCGCCGACGCCAGCGCCGCCTGCGCATGCTCCTTCGACTCCCAGTCGAGCACCGCCACGACGAAGAAGCCGGGCTTCTCCCCGCCGGGGCTCTCGCTCACACCCCAGCCGAACGACCGCAGCTCGGGCAGCTTCTCGACCAGCGGCGCGTGCACTTCGCGATAGTGCTTCAGGAACTTCTCCGGATCCTCGGGGTGGTCGTAGACGACCGTCATGCGATACATGCACCCCATCATGCGGGTTCACCCCGCCCGAGGCCAGCACGCCGCACGCCGGTCAGCCGACCGACGGCCCCAGCCCGAGCGACTGCGGTGTGCTCGCGTCGGGTGAGGGCTGGTGCAGGCCCTCGTCGAGCGGCCCGTACTCGGTCATCAGCGCGGGGCTGCCGCCCCACGGGGTCTGCTCCTCGGCGATCAGGGAGTTCGTCGTGAGCAGGAGCCCGGCGACCGAGGCGCCGTTCTGGAGCGCCGACCGGCACACGCGCAGCGGGTCGATGATGCCCATGTCGATCATGTTCCCGTAGCGCTCGAGCAGCGCGTCGAACCCGTCGTCGTCGCCGAGGCCGCGGACGTGCTCGACGATCTCGTGCGCCGGATACCCGGCATTGCTCGCGATGAGGAACGCGGGCTCGGCCAGCGCGCGCCGCACGATGTCCGCGCCGGTCGCGTAGTCGCCGTCGAGACCGAGGCCTTCGAGGACCTTCTCCGCGTGCAGCAGCGCCGCGCCGCCGCCCGCGACGATGCCCTCCGCCATCGCCGCGCGGGTCGCCGAGAGGGCGTCCTCCACGCGGTGCTGCAGCTCCTTGAGCTCCGCGGGAGTCGCGGCGCCGACGCGGATCATCGCGACCTTCCCGGTCAGGGCGCCGATCCGCTCGGTCAGCACGTCCTCGTCGATCCCGAACTGCGCCCGCTCCAGTTCCGCGCGCAGCTGGTTCACCCGGAACTCGACGTCCGCCTGCGATCCGGCGCCGCCGACGATCGTCGTCATGTTCTCGGTCACCCGGACCTGCTTGGCGCGGCCGAGGTGCTCGAGCGTCATCGTCTCCAGCGAGAACCCGGACTGCCGGGACAGCACCGAACCGCCCACGACCGCCGCGAGGTCTTCCAGTTTGTGCAGCCGCCGGTCGCCGAACCCGGGCGCGCGCACCGCCACCGACCGGAAGGTGCCGTTGACCTGGTTGTGCACCAGCATGCTCAGCGCGGATCCCTCGACGGTCTCGGCGATGAGCACCAGCGGCCGCGGCGACCGCATGATCTTGTCCAGGACCGGCATCAGCTGCTGGACGTTCGTCACCTTCTCCGCGCACATCAGGATGTACGGATCGTCGAGCACCGCCTCCAGCCGCCCCGGATCGGTCACCAGATACGGCGAGAGGTAGCCGTTGTCGAACTCGAAGCCCTCCACGAAATCGACCGTCATCCCGATCTGTGGCGACTCCTCGACGGTCACCACGCCGCCGTCGCCGACGGTGTGCAGCGCCTTGGCGATCACCGCGCCGACCGCGTCGTCGTCGTTGGCCGAGATCGCGGCGACCCGCGCGTAGTCCTGTTCGGACACCACGGGATGCGCCGCCTTCTCCAGGTACTCCACCAGCCTGCCGACCGCGTGGTCGATGCCGCGCTTGACGAGTACGGGGTTTCCGCCGCGGCCGATCGCCTTCATCCCTTCACGCACGATGGCCTGCGCGATCACCGTCGCCGTGGTGGTGCCGTCGCCGACCACGTCGTTGGTCTTGATCGCCGCTTCCTTGACCAGTTGCGCGCCCATGTTCTCGAACTGGTTCTTCAGGTGGATCTCGCGCGCGATGGTGACGCCGTCGTTGGTCACCACGGGCGAGCCGGTGATCTTCTCGATGATCACGTTGCGCCCCTTGGGGCCCAGCGTGGACTTGACGGCCTCCGCGAGCTTGTCCACACCGGACAGCAGCATCTCGCGGGCGTCAGAGCCGAAACGCAGTTCCTTGGCCATCAGGTGCTCCTCAAGCTCACGGGGTCAGGATGGCGCGGCCGCGGACACGGCCGGCGTCGAGATCGGCCAGCGCGTCCAGCGCCGCTTCCAGTGGGTACTTCTTCGTGTGCAGGGTGACCTGGCCGGTCTGTGCCAGCACCATCAGCTCGACGAGGTCGTTGTAGGTGCCGACGAGGTTCCCCACCACGTTCCGCTCCGTCGAGATGATGTCGATGGTGGGGATGTCGATGTTGCTGCCGTAGCCGATCACGAACTGCGAGCCGTTCCGGCGGGTCATCGCGAACGCGTCCTGCTGCGCGCCCTGCTCGGCGACGAAGTCGAGCACGACCTCGGCGCCGTTGCCGCCGGTCAGCTCCAGCACGGACTCGACCTGCTTGCCGTCGGCCAGCACCGTCTCGTCCGCGCCCAGCTCCTCGGCGAGCTTGAGGGCTTCCGCGTTGCGGTCCACCACCACGACCTTCGTCGCGGTAAGCGCTTTCAGCGACTGGATGCCGATATGCCCCAGCCCCCCGGCCCCGTTCACGACGCACACCGTGCCCGGGTACAGCAGCGGCACCGCCTTGCGCACCGCGTGGTAGGCGGTGATGCCCGCGTCCGCGAGGGCGGCGACGTCTTCCGGCCGGGTCGCCGGGTCGAGCTTGATGCACGCCCGCGCCGACGTCAGCAGGTACTCGGCCATCCCGCCGTCGGAGTCGATACCGGGGAACACGCTGTTCTCGCAGTGCATGTCGTTGCCCGCACGGCAGGCGTGGCACAGCCCGCAGGTCGGCGTCGGGTGCAGGATGACCGTGTCCCCGACCTCCACATTGGACACCGCGGAGCCGACCTCCTGCACCCAGCCCGCGTTCTCGTGCCCGATCGTATAGGGCAGGCCCACTCCGGACTTCTCCGCCCACTGGCCCTCGATGATGTGCAGATCGGTGCGGCACACCCCGGCGCCCCCGATCTTGACGACCACGTCGAACGGGCCCTTCGCGGTGGGCTCCGGCACCTGTTCGATCACGGGCTGCCGGTGGTACTCGTGCAGCCGGACGGCTTTCATCCCGCACCCTCCTGTCCTGAAGTCTCCGGATAGCGCACGCGCAACATCCCGCGGCACACGCCTGAGTTCGCCTCCATGCTGGTACGGGTGAGCCGGGCGAACGCCAGATGCCGCTTGACGTTCCCCGGCTCGACCCGCCCGCCGCTGTCGGGGTCGATCAGCAGCGGATCCCCGTCGCCTGCCGGCAGGCCGAGCTCACGGCGGCGGGCGCGCAACCGTTCCCGGTCAGCGCCGCCGGGAACGTCGCCGAGCGTGAGCTCCGGCAGGCGAGCGGCTTCCACCCCCGCGGACACCAGCGCGCGGCACACCCGGTCGGTGCCGGCGAGCACCGCCTTGCGCAGGAAGTCCGCGCGCAGGTCGTCGAGTTCGGCGGCCGCCTCGCCCTCGAACGAAGCGACGAAACCGGAGCGCGCCGCCACGCCCCGGTTGATGGCTTCGGCCGCGAAGTGGTCCTGCAGCACCACTTCCGCCGCCTCGACGCCCGGCACCGCGGCCACGGCGTCGAAGGCGTCGGCGACCATCAGGAACGCGAAGTTCGGCGCGCAGAAGTAGGTGGGCAGGCGCAGCTCGACACGCGCCCGCCCCGCCTCGACCTCGCACCGCGCGACGAAGCCGAGATCGGTCAGCGGTTCGTCCAGTTCGGGATCCCGTACGGTGCCCAGCGCCGACCACACCGCAGCGTGGCCGGCGCGGACGTCCGTCGCACGAATCGCCGTCATGGGTTCGGCACGCCGACCGGTTCGGCCACCTTCGGCGCCGCGAGCCGCAGCTCTTCGGGCACTTCGATGTCGTACAGCCGCGCCGCGTTGAGCCCGAGTATCTTCTTCTTCTGTGCCACGGTCAGCGGCGGGAAGTCGCTCAGCTCCTCGTCTTCGGGCATGTTCCAGTCGACGAAGCCCTCGACCTGCCACTTCGGTTCCCAGATCGCGTAGTCGGCGCCGAAGATCAGCTTGTCCTCGCCGAGCCAGAACATCAGCTCGCCCATGACCTTCGCGAAGAACTTCGGCCTGGCGTGCATCAGCCCGCCGACCACCACCGCCAAGCCCGCGTACACGTTGCGCTCCTGCGTCGCCATGAAGCAGAAGTCCTCGATCCGCGGCAGCCCGACGTGCTCGACGATGAAGTTGAGCCCCTGGAAGTTCGTCGCCACGTAGTCCACATCGGACACGTCGAAGGCGTCCTTGTCCAGCGGCCAGATCGTCGGTCCCTTGTGGACGTGGATGTTCTTGACGCCCAGTTCCTCACACTTCTCCAGGTACCGCGCGGACTCCGGGTCCTTCAGGCTCCAGCCCCGCGAGTCGCCCCGCCATTCGGCCGTGTAGAGCTTGACGCCCTTGCAGCCGAACCGCTTCACCCGCTCCTCGAAAGCCCGCATCCCCGCGTCACCCTCTCGCGGGTCGAACGTGGTGTTCACCAGGAACTTCCCGGGATGCCGCTCGGCCATCGCGCCGTCGGACTCCGTGGTGTTGAACCCGTTGACGTACCACTGCCGCAGGTTCGTGGGCTGGAAGATCGCCTTGTCCACATGCCCGACCTCGAACAGGTCGTGCATCATCAGCTCTTCGGAGTACTTCTGGAACCGGTCGATCGGCCAGTGCGTCTCCGCCGGGCCGAGGCCCTGGTAGGCGTGGAAGCATTCGATCCAGCCCTTGGCGAACTCCTCCTGGCCCGGCACCCAGTTCTCCGGGCTCGCGTCCCAGAAATGCGTGTGCCCGTCGACCACGAAGTACTTCTCACCGTCCTTTTCGTACATCTCGGTCCCCTTAGCGGATCGGCTTGAGGTCGAAGTCGAGGTATTCGGCGGCGTCCTCGGGGTTGGCGAACATGATCGTGCGGTCGTCCTGGTGCACCATCCGGCCGTAGTGGGTCGACATGCTCTCCTCGAACTCCGCGGAGTTGAACCAGCCCTCCTCTTCGCCGGCCGCCTCGTCGACGTCGGAGTAGACGACGTCGAACCGGTTCTTGCCGTCCACCCGGATCATCGACGGCAGGTGCGTGATGGTGACGTTCGGCAGGTGCTCGAGCACCTCCGCGATGATCACGCCGACCTGGTTGTTCATCAGGGTGAAGCCGCACATGTTGGACGCGGTGCTGTCGGACTTGAACGGGCTCTCCGCCGTCCGGGCGCTTGTGGTGGTCACTGGTTCAGCTCCTTCGGTGCCTGCAGGCCGAGGTCGGACAGGATGCCGCTGAAGCGGCTCTTCACACGGTCGAGACCGTCTTCGAAGCGCGGGGGCTTGGCGTCGGGCTGCGACCACAGCGGTTGCAGCGTCCGCGCGGCGTGGAGGCAGCGCGGCACCCAGTCGACCAGCCACTGGTGCAGCAGCTGCCGGTTGTGGTCGGCGAACTCCTTGTCGCCCACCAGCAACTGGAACATCGCGCGGGTGTAGCGCAGGTCCCGCTCGGCGAAGTCGAACTCCTCCGCGCCGATCAGGGTCGGCGTGACGAAGTCGCCGTTGGCCGGTGCCGCCTGCTGGACCAGGTTGCTGCGGAACAGCTCGCCCACAAGCGGTTCGAACACGACGTTCGCGGCGAAGATCGCCTCGCACCAGTCGTCGATCCCGGTCAGCTGCTCGGCGAGCTCCCGCACGCCCTGCCACGCCGGGTCGTCGTTCCACGTCACGATGTGCGCGGTGCCGTCGAAGTGGCTGATCTCCTCGGTCAGCGTCAGGTTGTACAGCGCGAGGTCCTGCGCCGCACGGATCCGGTGCATGCTGTTCACCGAGATCGCGTTGTTGTGCATGTTGGTGGGGGCGCGCCGGTTGGCGTTGGCGAACAGGTACAGCCCGAGCCCGTGGTCCACGTGCATCCACGCGCCGACGTGCTGCGCCACGAAATGCGTCCAGTTGCGGTTCCACTGGTCGAAGGCCTTGGACTGCCGCGCCGAATCGATGTTCTGGTTGAGCTGGCGGACCACGTTGGCGTTGTAGCGGTAGAGCGTGAGCTCCCATTCCTCGTTGGGGTCACGGAACTCGTGCCAGCCCAGCGCCGGCCAGTCGTAGCCCTTGCCGCCGGAACCCGGTCCCCGCTGGGGAATCGGCCGGTCCGAGCCCCAGGCCTTCAGCTGTGTCCACTCCAGCGGGTAGCCGCCCTTGCCGTTCGCGAAGCCGTACAGCCAGCCCTGCGACAGGTAGTGCCGCGGGTCGGGCTGGACCTCGACGGTCACGTCCTCGTAGTGGCTCTGCTTGCGCTTGGCCGGGTTGAAGTAGTTGAACCGCCGCAGGTGCGAGTCCGGGAATTCCTTGGCGCCGGCTTCGGCGTCGGTGAAAACAGGCTTCGGCACGCTGCGTACCTGCGTGGTGGTCGACCCAGTTGTCGGAGCTGACATTTCGTTATCCTTCGCCCGTCGTCGTGAACTTGTCGTAGAAGACGCGTTTCTCCGCCACACCCAGAGCGGGCAGCAGTTCAAGAGCGGCCTCCACCATCGGCGGCGGACCGCACACGTACGCGTCGGCGCCGTCGAGACCGGTTTCGGACCGCCGCAGCACGTCGGTGATCAGCCCGGTCTCGCCGTCCCAGTCCTCACCGTCCGGTTCGGACAGCGCTGGCACATAACGGAAATCGGCCAGCTTCTCTTCGAGCGCGCGCAGCTCCTCTTCGAAGCAGAGGTCCCTGCGGCGGCGCGCGCCGTAGTAGAAGGTCGTCTTGCGGTCGATACCCCGCTCGGCCATCGAGCGCAGCAGCGCCAGGATCGGCGCCATCCCGGCACCCCCGCCGACGAAGACCAGCGGAGCGCCGGGGTTGTCCCGCAAGGTAAACACCCCGAACGGCCCGGTCACCTCGAGCCGGTCCCCGACGGCCAGCCGGGTGTCGAGGAACTCCGAGAACAGCCCGTCGGGGTAGACCTTGATGACGAACTCGAGGCGCCCGCCCTCCTTGCTGGAGGTGTTGGCCATGGAGAACGAGCGCGTCTCCTCGGTGCCAGGCACCGCGAAGTCGAGATACTGGCCGGGGAAGAACTTCAGCGTCTCCGGTTCCACCAGCCGTACGACCAGATGCCGCATGTCGTGCGTGACGTGGTCGTTGGCGACCACCTCGACGACGGCCTCCTGGATCGGCAGTCCGGAGTGGATCATCTCCTCGTCGTAGTTGAGCAGTTCGATGGTCAGGTCCTCGTACGCGTGTGCCCGGCACAGCAGGGTGTAGCCCTCGTCCTTCTCGAAGTCGGGCAGCGCGAACGTGGAGTACCGGTCGTGCTCGACGTCCTCGCCCTCGAGGATGAAGGACTTGCAGGAGGCGCACTGCCCCTCCTTGCAGCCGTGCATGAGCATGACACCCTGCTCGGCCGCGGCCCTCAGGATCGTCTGGTCCTCGGCCACCTCGATCTCGATGCCGACCGGCTCGAACCGGACCACGTGCTTGTCCGCCATCGGACTCCTTCGTCGCTGCGGTGCCGTGAGGGGGTCCCTCACGGCAGATATGGGCATGAGGGGGTCCCTCACGGCACCGCCGCTGCCCTGCTCAGCTCTGCGCCGGAGCCGGGCGTCCCGCCGGGCCCTGGCGGTTGTAGTCGGCGGCGAAGGCGGCCCGCTCCTCGTCGGTCATCTGGTTGAGCAGCACGTTCGGGCTCTGCACCTCGGGCATGCGGCGCAGGTGGTCCAGCGTCCACATCTTCTTCGGGTCGAGGTTCAGATGCGGCTGCGCGACCATGGTCTTGCCGTCGTCGCGGACGAAGCCCATGTCGCTCACCACATCGGCCCAGTTCCAGCCGTGGTACAGGGTCTCCCACTCGCGGGCGCCGATGAGCTTGCCCATGTTCGGGGTGTTGCGGCCCTGGTAGGTCGGCCGGAACGCCTCGGCGTCGGTCCACCGGCAGGTCTCCGAGCAGTACGTGCGCCACTGACCGTCGACCTTGTCCATGACCATGTCCTCGCGGATGAGGCACGGCACCATGCACGTCCAGCACCGGTGCGGGTACACGTAGTCCACGTTCTCGGCGACGATCGGGTGATGCCCGTTCGGCGTCGACAGGCGGTTGTAGTTCTCCCACCACTTGCCGTACTTGTCGTACCAGCCGGGGTACTTGAACTCGAACCACTCGAAGTCCTCGTCGGTCATCGGGTCGATACGCCAGTAGTTGGCGAGCCACCCGGTGGCGAAGAACTGCGCCACCTCGTGCACGTAACCCTTGTTCCAGATCCGGTTCCATGCCTCCTCGATGAGGTCGTGCGGGATCTCCAGGCCGTACTTCTCCAGTGGCACCAGGTAGCTGCGGTAGTAGTCGTCGTAGATCCAGCGGCGCCACATCTCCGCGTAGGACTCGCGGTCCTTGCGGCGGTCCTTCGTGCCGTACTCGATGAAGGTGCCGATCGCGGCGTCGACGACGGCGTGGTTGTTCCACCACGCGTAGCGCAGGTCGCGGCCGAGCAACTGGTGGTTGCTCTCGTCGGACAGCGCCATCAGCAGCGTCGCGTATCCGTTGGAGATGTGGCGGGACTCGTCGGACTGCACCGAGTGGAACACCGTCGGCAGCAGGTAGTCGCCGTTCGCCGCGGCCTCCGCCGGCATGGCCACGAACAGCGTGTTCGTGAACGCCGTCTCCGCGACGATGGTCAGGTAGATGCTCGCCGCGGTGATCGCGTCACCGGTGATGAACCCTTCGGCGAACTGGCGGCCGATGGTGCCGCAGTAGTCGTTGTGGAAGTTCCGCAGGCTCGAGTTGAACCCGGCGGGGTCGATGTAGTTGTTCATGTACAGGCGCTTGAGGTTCTGCTGGATCGTCGAGTGGCGGACCTCGTCGATCATCTGGATCGCCTGGCCGTTGTGCAGTTCCGGGTTCGGCACCGTGCGGAACAGCAGCGGCATCGCCCGTGCCGCGGAGATCTCCGGCAGCGGGATGATGGACAGGAACAGCTTCTGCCATTCCAGCCACCGCTCCTGCACCTGCCGGAACATGTTGCCGCGGATCGCGCCGTCCTCGGCTCCGTAGACGCGGTGGTCCTTCTCTTCCTGCATCGGGAAGTAGGACCGCAGGACCTGCTTGAGCGGGTCCTTCTTCTTGGCCTTGCGGAAGGTGTAGTCGGTCCCGTACTGGGACACCGGCTCGTGATAGGCCGGTTCCCACGAGAGTTCCTGGATTTTCTGGTGGGCTTTCGCCACGCTCTGGCGGCTCATATCGGCTCCTTACCCCTGTGCGGGCGCGTTCAGGGTGCGTGGGCGCACGTCCTACGCCGATGATTACAAGGCCCCCGCGACGTGACGCGGGTCTCAATATGAGACAGTGCGAGCCGGCGCCGGTCAGGGTTCGCCGAACATCCGCTCCCGCAGCTCCGCCAGCTGTGCCCGCACGTGGTCGTGCGCGCGCTCGTCGCCTTCGATCTGTGGCTGGATGCCGAGCGCGCGCAGGAGCGCGGCGGCGGGGTCACCCGGATGGCCGCCCTCTCCGAGCTCGGGATGCAGCCCTTGCTCGACCAAGTGGTGAAAGACCACGTTGACGACGGTCCAGGGGTTGTACGTCTCGTCGGCCATGAGTCCATGAGACCGCTTCCGCGAGGTAGGTGAGTGTCTCAATTTGAGACACGGTCAAGCGGCCGTTTGGCCTACGCTGTGATTGGCGACACATCGATGTGCCGGGGAGGCCCAGGTGGACCGTGCGATAGCGATCCGGCCCGACGACGAGGGCCTGGCCCGCACCCGCGAACGATTCCTGACAGCCGAGGCCGTGGGACCGGACCAGGTGCGCGAGGCGATCCTGGCCTCGTGGTGGCGCTCGCGCGAGTTCCAGGTCCCCGCCGACCGGATCGACCTGCCCTACACCACCGACCAGAACCTCGACACCCCGCTCATCCGCGGTGCCACACCGGTCCTGGAGCGGCTCGGCGAACAGCTCGAGGGGCAGCCGATCAGCCTCATCCTCACCGATCCCGCGGGGGTCGTGCTCAGCCAGCACACCGGGGACACCGATCTGCACCGCCACCTCGAGCGCGTCGAGCTCGTTCCCGGCTACAGCTACGGCGAACGGTTCGTCGGGACCAACGGCATCGGCACCGCCCTCGAAGACGGCCGCCCCACGCACGTGTTCGGTCACGAGCACTACGCCGAGCACCTGGAGAACCTCGCCTGCGCCGGCGTGCCGATCCAGCATCCGATCAGCGGCAAGACGATCGGCGCGGTCGATCTGACCTGCTGGCGCAAGGACGCCGGCGGCCTGCTCGTGGCGCTCGCGCGGACCACGGCCGAGCAGGTACGCCAGGCGCTGCTGACCCACAGCAACCTGCGCGAGCTCGTGCTGTTCCAGTCCTACCTGCAGGCGTGCCGCCGCACGACCGGCATCGTGATGGCCTTCAACGAGGACATCGTGATGATGAACGACACCGCGCGCCAGCTGCTCGCCCCCGCCGACCAGACGGTGCTGCTGTCGCGGGCGAAGCAGGAACTGTCCGACAACCGCCGCGCGACCACGACGGTCACGCTCTCCAGCGGCAGCAAGGTGCGCGTGCACTGCCGCCAGGTCAAGGGGCATCGCGACGGAGATATCGCCGGCGGCGTGCTGTCGATGAAACTGATCGAGCCCGATGAAGGCGAACGCGGCCCCTCGGCGTCCCCGATGCTGCCCATGTTCCTGCCCGGAGTCGTCGGTTCGGCGGCGCCGTGGCTGCGGGTGAGCCACGACGTGGACACCAGCTTCAGCCGCCGCGAATGGCTCATGCTCGCCGGGGAACCGGGCGCCGGCAAGTACACCCTCGCGCGCGGGGTGCACCAGCGGCGCAATCCGGCGGGGCGGCTGCGGGTGCTCGACGCGGCGCGGATGACCGCGGGCTGGCACGAGGATCTGCACCGTGATCTGGTCGACGACCCGGTGGACACGCTCGTGATCCGCCATGCCGACCGCCTCGCGGGCGCGGACGTGCGCACGCTGGTGTCGGTCCTACGCGAAGCCACGGCCGGCACGACCTGGGTCACGGCGACCATACCTGCCGACGCGGAGGCGGATCCGAGCCTGCTCGCGCTGTTCCCGCGCACGCTGACCGTGCCACCGCTGCGGCGGCATCCCGAGGACGTGGCCGAACTGGTGCCGCTGCTGCTGAGCCGGCTGGCCGGCGGCGGGCAGCTGACGTGCTCGCCGGCGGCGCTGCACCTGCTGATGCGCGCGAACTGGCCGGGCAATGTCACGCAGCTTTACCGCGTGCTCAAGCAGATCACCACACGCCGCCGCACCGGCACGATCCTGCCGACCGATCTGCCCGCCGAGTACCACGCGCTCACCAGGCGCCCGCTCAACCGGTTCGAAACCGTCGAGCGGGACGCGATCGTGCGCAGCCTCGAAGACGCCGACGGCAACAAGGTGCGGGCCGCGAAGCTGCTGGGCATCTCACGCGCCACGATCTACCGGAAGATCCACGAGTACGGCATCGTCACCGCCGATCGGTAGATCCCGGTTGGTCCGGTTTCCGCGTGACGAGCGTTACGGTGGGTGTCCGTGCGGGAATGAGGTGTAGCCGCAGAAGACTTTGACTGGGCGTCGACGTTTCGAGGAGGGTCATGTCCGACGCTCAGCCGGGCCGGAGTCTCCGGCTCGTGATGGTCGTGCTCGCGTTCTCCTGCGGTGCGACCGTCGCGAACCTGTACTACCCGCAGCCGCTGCTCGGCGAGATCTCCTCCGCGTTTTCGGTGAGCCAGGGCAGCGCGGCGCTCGTGGTCACGCTGACGCAACTCGGCTACGCGGCCGGGATCGTGCTGCTGATGCCGCTCGGCGACCTGCTGGAGAACCGCAAGCTCGCCACGCGCACGCTGGTGTTCACCGCGGTCGCGCTCGCCGTCGCCGGCCTGTCCCCCGATTTCGGGCTGTTCCTCGGCGCTTCCGTGCTGATCGGGCTGACCTCGGTGGTCGCGCAGATCCTGATCCCGTTCGCCGCGCATCTGGCGCCGGAGGAGCAGCGCGGGCGGTTCGTGGGGACCGTGATGACCGGGCTGCTGCTGGGGATTCTCCTGGCGCGGACGGTGTCCAGCTTCGTCGCGAGCGCGTGGGGCTGGCGCACGATCTACCTCGTGTCGGCGATGCTGATGATCGTCGTCGCGTTCGCGATCCGGCAACTGCTGCCCCGCCGCGATCCGGAGCACCGCGTGCGTTACCCGCACCTGATGCGGTCGGTGGTCACCCTCGCCCGCGAGGAACCCGCGCTGCGGCGGCGGGCGGTGTGCCAGGCGCTGATGTTCGGCGCCTTCAGCGCGTTCTGGACGGCCGTCGCGTTCGAACTCGCGCGGGTGCACGGGCTAAGCCAGAGCGGGATCGGGGTGTTCGCGCTCGTCGGTGCCGCGGGGGCGGCCGCCGCGCCGGTGGCCGGGCGGCTCGGCGACCGCGGCTACGGGCAGCTTGGGAGCGGCCTGGCGCTCGCGCTGGGCGCGATCGCGATGGTCGTCGCGGACCTCGGGGCGCACAGCCTGGTGGTGCTCGCGATCGCCGGGGTGCTCTTGGACCTGGCGGTGCAGGGGCACCAGGTGCTCAGCCAGCAGGAGATCTACGGTCTGCGGGCGGACGCGCGGGCGCGGATCAACACGGTGTTCATGGCCACCATCTTCGTCGGCGGCGCGATCGCGTCGGCCGTCACGGGCTTGCTCTACGACGCGGCCGGATGGGCGGGTTCGAGCCTGTTCGGCGCGGTGCTTCCCGTGGTGGGTCTCGGAATCTGGGCCTACTCGCGGATACGGGCCCGGCGGCGCCCGGTCGCCGTCCCCACCCCGAGCTGACGCTATGATCAAGATCAACACGGGAGGAGGCCCCAGTTGATCGGCCACGACGAAGCGCTACGCGCGGTGGAAAGCAGCCTCGACCGGCCGTCCGCCGCCCGGGTCTACGACTACTTCCTCGGCGGGAACACCAACTACGCGATCGACCGCGAGTTCGCGCGCAAGATCCGCGAGCGGGTGCCGCTGATCGGGCAGTACATGCGCACCAGCAGGCAGTTCCTCGGGCGCGCCGTGCGGCGGTGCGCCGAACTCGGGATCACGCAGTTCGTCGACATCGGTTCCGGGCTGCCCACGGCGGGCAACGTGCACGACGTCGCCGACGAGACGCGCCCGCAGCACGACACGCATGTGGTCTACATCGACAACGAGCCGGTGGCGCTCGCGCACTCGACGCTGCTGCTCGCCGACACGGCCGACCCCGAGCGGCACCGCGCGATCGCCGCCGACCTGATGCGGCCGGAGCAGCTGCTGACCCGGGTGCGGGACACCGGCGTGGTGGATCTCGCCCGGCCGGTGGCGCTGATCGTGAACGCGGTGCTCCACTTCATCAAGGACGAGAACGAGCCGGACTCGATCCTCGCGGCGTACCGGAACGCGCTCGCGCCGGGCTCGCTGCTGGTGCTTTCGCAGATGACGAACGAGCACCCGCGCAGCGACGAGGAACGCCAGGCGCTCGAGGATCTGGTGGCCTACTACGAGGAAACGACGAACCCCGGGCAGCTGCGCACGACCGAGGAGTTCGCGCGCTTCTTCGGCGACTGGGAACTGCTCGAACCCGGGCTCGGCTACGCCCCCGCCTGGCACCCCGACGCCGGCACCGTGTTCGCCTCGGCCCCCTCCGAATCCCGCGTAATCGGCGGCGTCGCCCAAAAAACCCTCCCCTTAGTCCGAAAATCGTAGGTGAGATCGACGCCCGCGACGGCGAGTTCGGCATCGGCGGCGCGAGCCCGCGCGGGGAGGCGGACGCTCAGTCCGGCAGCAAGGGAACCGTCGGCCCGTCCTGCCGGCCGAGCAGCATCGCGCGGGTCACTGACGAGGCACCGAACCGGGCCCGCACTTCATCGAGGGTGGCGTCCAGGGCTCCGGTCTCCACCCCATCGAAGGGCAGCGTCAGCTGCACGGCCCCGTCATCGTCCAGATTGGACAGCGCGAGGCCGATCAGGGTGAGGCCGTCGGTCTCGATCATGGTGCGAGCCGCGGCGATCAGGCCCCGCGCGGTGGCCAGGATGGTCGCCGTGTGCGAGGTCGGCTCGCGCAACGTGCGGGAACGCGTGGCACGGCTGAAATCGGCGAACCGCAGGCGCAGGGTCACCGTGCGGCAGACCCGTTTCGCCACGCGCAGGCGCCTGGTCAGCCGGTCGGCCAGCGCGGCGAGCACCGCGTCCAGCTCCTCCGCCGACCGCCGCCGGCGACCGAGGGCCCGCTGCGCGCCCATCGACCGCCTCCGCCGCCCGGTCTGCACCGGCCGCGGATCCCGGTTGTGCGCCAGCGCGTGCAGATGCCGCCCCGCGCCGCGACCGAGCATCGACACCAGCGCCGCCTCCCCCAGCCGCGCGACCTGGCCCACCGTGGTGATCCCCCGCCGCCGCAGTTTGCCCGCGGTGACCTGCCCGACGCCCCACAACCGCTCGACCGGCAGCGGATGCAGGAACGCCAGTTCCCCGTCGTGCGGGACGACGAGCAGCCCGTCGGGTTTGGCGACCCCGCTGGCCACCTTCGCGAGGAACTTCGTGCGGGCCACCCCGACCGTGATCGGCAGCCCCACCTGATCGGCGACCGCGCGGCGCAGATCCGCGGCGATGCGGCTGGGCGAGCCCGAGATCCGGGCGAGCCCGCCGACATCGAGGAACGCCTCATCGATCGACAACCCCTCGACCAGCGGCGTGGTGTGCTCGAACACGCCGAACACCGCCCGGCTCGCCGCCGCGTACGCCGACATGCGCGGCGGCACCACGATCGCCTGCGGGCACAGCGTGCGCGCCAGGCCGCCGGTCATCGCCGTGCGCACGCCGAACGCCTTCGCCTCGTAGCTCGCGGCCAGCACGACCCCGCCGCCGACGATGACCGGGCGCCCGCGCAGCCTCGCGTCGTCCCGCTGCTCGACCGACGCGTAGAACGAGTCGAGATCGGCATGCAGGATCGGACCCTCATTCGACACGAACATATGTTCGCATGGGCCACCGACAATCACCACGACCATTCCGGCCCGCCGAGCGGATAGCCGCACCCGATCCGGCGGTTTTCGCGCCCGGTTGAGGCAAGCCCCTTCAGCAACCGCGCCGCCCGGAGGTATTGACAGACCATGGATATCAGCACAGCCCGGCGGACCGTCGCGGTGGAGTTGGAGGACGAAACCCCGCCACCCGCACCCGCGCCGAGACCGCCGGCCGACGACGACCCGGAGTTCGAACCGACGATCATCCGTGGCCGCGAATGACGCTATGACGTCCGTCATAGCGTCCGCGAGCGGGTTCTGCTTGACTGGACGTCATGACAACTGTCATAACCGGGTCCGCGCACCCGGAGGCCGTCGAGCGCCTGCTGCTCGCCTGCTCCCCGCGAAGCCTCACCCAGCGCTTCTTCCTCGCCGGTGAACCGGATCCGCGTGACATCTGGCGTCGCTACCGGCGATTCCTGCTCGCCGGGGACCCGCTCCTGGCCTGGGCCGACGGCGCCCCGGCTGGGCTGCTGAACCTCGTGCCCGAGACGCCCACCGTCGCCGAACTGGGCGTGCTGGTCGCCGACCCGTGGCAGCGCCAGGGCGTCGGCCGGGCCCTGGCCGGGGCGATGTGGCGCTCCGGCCGCTGGGCGGGCCGGACGGTGCGCGCGACCGTCCAGCCGGACAACCGCGCCGCGCTCGGCTTCCTGCGGACGCTCGGGTTCCACCGCATCGCCTCGTTCGAACACGGACAGGCGGAGTACGAACTCGACCTGCCCCCGGCCGGTACCATGACAGGTGTCATGGAGGAGGTGGCCTGATGCCGAGGTCGCCGCGTGAGCGGATGGTGTTCAGCGCCGCGCAGCTGATCAGGACCCAGGGTGTGAGCGGCACCGGGCTGCGCGACGTGGTCGAGCACGCCGAAGCGCCGCGAGGGTCCTTGCAGCACTACTTCCCCGGCGGTAAGGAGCAACTGGTCGACGAGGCCGTGGCGTGGGCCGGGTCCTACGCCGCCCGGCGGGTCCGCGAGTACGCGGAGGCGCTGGAGGATCCGACCCCGGGCAAGCTGTTCGCCGCGATGGCCCGGCAGTGGCGCGACGAGTTCACCAGGACGGGTTTCGCCGGCGGCTGCCCGCTGGTCGCCGCGACCGCCGACTCGGCCGCGGCCAGCGAGCGGCTGCGGAAGTCGGTCGGCGCGGCCTTCGCGGCCTGGCAGGCACCGGTCGCCGGGGAACTCGAGCGGATGGGGGTACCGGAGCGGCGCAGCGGCACGCTCGCCCTGCTGATGCTCAGTGCGCTCGAAGGCGCGATCGTGCTCGCGCGCGCCCACCATGACGTGGCCCCCCTCGACGCGGTCGCCACCGAACTCGCCCCCGTGCTCGACGGCGCGGCGACCAGGGCCTGAACACGCCGCCACGCTCCCGCCGAATGGAATTCCGGGCACGGTTCGTTCGTTGAACTTGCACGGACGTCCCGGAAGGGGGTGAGGATCATGGCGAGAAGGATCGAACGTCGCAGCGAGGAACCCGATTCGGTACGCGACTACCTGGACGCGATCGGGGCGGTCCCGTTGCTGACGGCGACCGAGGAGGTCGACCTCGCCAAGAGGATCGAAGCGGGTGTGTATGCGGCCGAACTGGTGCGCCGCGCGGACGCCGGTGAGCAGGAGCTGACCGGTGACCGGCGGGAGCTGGAGCGCGTCGCCCGCGACGGCGCCCGCGCCAAGGACCACATGATCAAGGCGAACCTGCGCCTGGTGGTGGCCGCGGCGCGCAAACGGCGCGAGCGCTCGATCCCGCTGCTGGATCTGGTGCAGGAGGGCAACCTCGGGCTGATCCGCGCGGTGGAGAAGTTCGACTACACGAAGGGTTACAAGTTCTCAACCTACGCGATGTGGTGGATCCGGCAGGCGATGCAGCGCGGGATCGCGTTCTCGAGCCGGCCGATCCGCGTACCCGAGCACGCGAGCGACCAGCTCGTCAAGCTCGAGCGGGCGGAGGCGACGCTGCGGGCGGACGCCGACCACGACCCGACGCTGCAGGAGCTGGCGGAGGCCTCGGAGCTGTCGCTGGCACGCGTCGTCGAACTCAAGGGCGTCGCGCGGGTGACGACGAGCCTCGATGTGCCCATCGGAGACGGTGAGGTCGAGCTGGGTGACCTGATCGGCGCCACCGAGGACGACCCGGTCGCCGACGCGATCGCGCGCGAGGCGACGACGCGGTTGCTCGACGCGGCGCTCGACAGCCTGCCTCCGCTGGCAAAGAAGGTCATTTCGCTGCGGTACGGGCTCGACGACGGCCGGCAGCGCACCCTGCAGCAGACCGCCGACCAGGCCGGGGTGACCCGGGCCCAGGCGCGGCGCCTCGAGCAGGAGGCTCTGTCGGAGCTACGTGACCCGGAGCGGCGCGAAGCGCTCCTCCCGGTCGCCTGAGCGCCAACTCGCGGGTCCTGCACTAGATTCCTGGCGTATGGCCAACGATGCGGTGGAGCTCGAGGTCGGCGACCGGACCGTGCGGATTTCGAACCCCCAGCGGGTGTACTTCCCGGCCCGCGGTGAGACGAAGCTCGACCTCGCGCGGTACTACCTCGCGGTCGGTGACGGGATCGTGCGCGCCCTGCGGGAACGGCCGTGCATGCTGCACCGCTTCCCGTCCGGGGTCAGCGGCGAGAAGGTGCACCAGAAGCGGGTCCCGGCGGGCGCGCCGCCCTGGCTGGAAACCGTGCGCGTGCACTTCCCGCGCTACCACCGCCACGCCGACGAGCTGTGCGTCACCGAACTGGCCAGCGTGATCTGGGCGGTGCAGATGTCGACCGTCGAGTTCCATCCGTGGAACTCGCGCCGCGCCGACACCGAGCGTCCCGACGAGTGGCGGATCGATCTCGATCCCGGCCCCGACGCCGGCTTCGCCCGCGTGCGCAGGGTCGCGCACGTCGCCAAGACGGTGCTCGACGAACTCGGCGCGACCGGGTGGCCGAAGACCTCGGGCGGTGACGGGCTGCACGTGTACGTGCGGATCGAACCGCGCTGGGGCTTCCACGAGGTCCGGCGCGCCGCGCTCGCCTTCGCCAGGGAGGTCGAGCGCCGGGCGCCCGAGGACGTGACGACGACGTGGTGGCGCAAGGACCGCGACCCTGCGAAGGTGTTCGTCGACTACAACCAGAACACTCGCGATCACACGATCGCCAGCGCGTATTCGGTGCGCGGCGTACCCGAGGCGACCGTGTCGACGCCCATCACCTGGGACGAGATCGACGACGTCGAACCGCGCGACTGCACGATAGCCACCGTGCCCGCCCGCTTCACGAAGTTCGGCGATCTGCACGAGGGCATCGACGAAGCCGTCTACTCGCTGGACACGTTGCTGGAGTGGGCCGACCGCGACGGCCTCGACTGATTCTACTGTGGACAGTCATGTCCGGTTCATCCGGTTTTCCTTACAGGTCAAGGTAAAATCTTCCTGAGAACGCGCGGCGGGCTGACACGGCGGCCCGGTCTCGTGCGACGACCGGTCATACCCGTCGATCGGAGCAGGAGATGCCCGCCTTGCCCGCGCTCGTCCGCGACGGCGTCAACCGCGTGTTGCGCCCGCTGGGGGTCCAGGTCGTCCGCGGCCACAGCGATGACCCCGCGATCCGCCCGTTCCTGCCCGCCCGCCGGATCCTCGCCGGCGCCCGGCGCGCCGGTGTCCCGGTCGAGGATTACCTCGACGCCTACAGCGCCGCGCCGGGCGCCACCGCCGAAGCGGCCAACGCCATGCTCCGGATGGCCGACCTCGGCGAAAAGGCGGACCGTGTCTGCGAAATCGGCGCGGGCAGCGGCCGCTACGCGCGCCGGGTGATCAGTGCCCTGAACCCGGAGGCCTACGAGATCTACGAAACCGCCTCGGACTGGGTCCCGTACCTGCGCGGGCTTCCCGGCGCCGTGATCCGCGACGCCGACGGCCACACCCTGCGGCAGACCGAGACGGGTTCGGTCGATCTCGCGCACTCGCACAAGGTGTTCGTCTACCTCCCATTCGTGGTCACCGCCGGCTACCTGTACGAGATGGCGCGCGTGCTGCGCCCGGGCGGCGTCGCCGCGTTCGACGTCGTCACCGAGGACTGCCTCGACGAGGAGACGACGCGCGGGTGGGTCGAGCACAACGCGGTCATCTACGGCATGGTCTCGCGCCACTGGGTTGTCGACCTGCTCGCGCGGCGCGGGCTTTCCCTTGTGGGCAGCCATTTCGAGCCGCTCTCGGGCGGCTGGACCGAACTGCTGGTCTTCGTCAGGAACTGACCGCTACCGGCCGGCGTTCCCGGCGAGCCAGCCGTCCTCGAGCAGCAGCCGCTTGAGCACCTTGCCGGTCTGGGTGCGCGGCAGGTCCACCACGAACCGAACTTCGCGGGGCATCTCGAACCGCGCGACGCGATGCCGCAGGAAGTCGCGCACGACGTGCTCGTCGAGCCCCGACTGCGGATGCGCCACGATGTAGGCGACCAGCCGCTGACCGTATTCCGGGTCCGGCACGCCGAGCACCGTCGCGTCGAGCACGCCGGGCAGGGTGGCCAGCGCCTCCTCGACCGGGCGCGGGAACACGTTCTCGCCGCCGGAGATGATCATGTCGTCGTTGCGGCCCGAGACGAACAGGCGGCCGTCCGCGTCGAGGTAGCCGCGGTCGCCGGTATCCATCAGGTTGTGCCGGATCTCGCGGCCGCTGCCGTCGGTGTACCCCTCGAACAGCATCTCGTTGCCGACGTAGATCCAGCCGACCTCGCCCGGTGGCAGCGGTTCGCCCGCCGGCCCGAGGATCGCCAGGCGCGAGCCCAGCGGCGCGTAGCCCGCCGTGGCCGGCGCGGCCCGCAGGTTCGCCGGTGTCGCGATCGCCGCCGCCGAAACCTCGGTCGAACCGTAGAAGTTGTAGAGGACGTCACCGAAGGCGTCCATGAAACCCGTGACGAGCGCCGCCGGCATCGCCGCACCGCTGCTGATCACGATGCGGAGGCTGGAGGTGTCGTAGCGGGCGCGGACCTCGGGGGGCAGTGCCATGATCCGCTGCAACATGACCGGCACCACGAACATCGCCGTGCACCGCGACTCCTCGATCATGCGCAGGCATTCCTCGGCGTCGAACCGCCGCTGCAGCACGACGGTGGCCCGCAGCGGCATGGCGATCTGCAACGCCGCGAGGCCCCAGGTGTGAAACAGCGGCGTCGAGATCAGGATGCGGTCGAGGCTGCGCAGCGGGACCCGCGAAAGCAGCGCGACGACCGCGGACAGGCCCTTCGGCGTCGGCCGGCGGGCGCCTTTCGGGGCGCCGGTGGTGCCCGAGGTGAGCACCACGAGCTGGCTGGTCGTGGCCGGCGGGCCCAGCCGCGGGCCGGACTGGTGCCGGTCGATCAGCGGGTCGAGCGCGTCGGTGGGCACCCACGCGGTGGTCTGGGGCAGGTTCTGCAGCAGCGAGGTGAACTCGGGATCGGCGACGACGATCCGCACGCCGTTGTCGTGCACCCCGTCGAGCACCTGCTGCTCGGCCAGCCCGGTGTTGAGCAGGAGGGCGTCGACGCCGAGCTTGCCGCAGGCGACGAGAGTCTGGACCATCGCGCTGGAGTTGCGGGCGAGCACGGCGACCTTGTTGTCCGGCGCGGCACCCATCTTGCGCAGCACCGAGGCGAGCCGGTCGGTCCGGTCGGCCAGATCCGCGAAGCTCCAGCGCGGCCCCTTGTCGTCGATCATCGACAGCGCTTTCGGCGAACGCGCCGCGGCCGAGGTGTACCCGCCGGCGAGCGTCGCGCCCCATTTGGCCGCGGCGCGCAACTGGCGCACCAGCCGGTCGGGGCGGGCGGTGGCGAGGATGCCGGCCGCGACGAGGACGTTCGCGACCTGCAGATGCGACGGCGGTTTCTCCTCGGGCAACGGTTCGGGCGTCTCGGACAGCCGTCTCCCGATCCGTTCGAACGCCTCGCGGACCCACGCCTTGAGCTCGTTCGCGCTCATCCGCGGCGGCGTGTGGAAGAACATGCACTTGACCCGCGTCCGGCCGCGGCCGGCGTCGGACAGTTGCACGGACACGCTGCCCGCGCCGTCCGGTTCGCTGTCGAGGACGAACTGCTCCCCGCGGCGGCTCAGCAGTACGCGCCATTCGTACTCGGCGGGCGGACCGCACAGGCTCAGCCGCATCCGGTACCGCGTGCCGCGGCCTTCGGAGCCGGCGCGCTCGCACGCGCCGACGCCGCGGAAGAACCTCGGGTACTGCTCGAGGTCGGTGATCACCGGCCACAGTGCCGCGCGCGGGTGCCCGACAACGAAGTCGAAACTGACGCAATCCGCCATTCCGCTGAACCTAGAGGGCTCTTCGTCGGCGGTCAACGACACAGATCAAAGATCGGTCAGGCGCTCACCTTCGTCGCGGCCGCGCTCGTGAACACGATGCCCTCGTCCTCGACCGGGCCGTGGCGGAAAAGCCGGACGTCACGCGGGTAGCTCTGGTACAGCCGCCACGGCGCGGCGCGGCCCTGCTTCGGCAGTTTGCCGGCGCTTCGCAGCACGTACCCGGCCTGCAACGGGACGAGCGGCTCGTCCGGCAGCGGGCCGCGCGGCGCGACCGGGGTGCAGATCTGGTACCCCCTGGCGTCCAGGTGGCGCAGCAGGCGGATCACGTACCGGGCGACGAGATCCGCCTTGAGCGTCCAGCTCGCGTTCGTGTAGCCGAGAGTCATCGCGAAGTTCGGCACGCCGGAGAGAGCATCATCCCCTTGTACGCCACCGTCTTGTCGAGCTCGACGTCAGTTCCGTCGACGGTGAGCGCGATCCCGCCGACGGGTAGCAGGTTCAGCCCGGTCGCCGTCACGATGACATCCGCTTCCAGCTCCTGACCGGACTCCAGCCGGATGCCGCGCTCGGTGAACCGGTCGATGCGGTCGGTCACCACCGAAGCGGTGCCCGCGCGGAGCGCGCGGAAGAAGTCGCCGTCCGGGGCGAGGCACAGCCGCTGGTCCCACGGGGCGTAGCCGGGGTTGAAATGCGTGCCGACGTCGTAGCCCGGTGGCAGCTGCCGCTCGACCCCCTTGCGAAGCAGCTTCTTCATCAGTTCCGGCCGGCCGCGGCTGAGCCGGTACAGCAGATCGGCCAGCAGGACATGCCGCCAGCGCACCATCGTGGCCGCGAGCCGCTCCGGCAGGTGCCGGTACAGCCTGCCCGCGATCGTGTCGGTGCCCGGCACCGACAGGACGTAGCTCGGCGAGCGCTGCAGCATCGTCACGTGCCCGGCCTTCGCGGCGAGCGAGGGCACCAGCGTCACGGCCGTCGCGCCACTGCCGATGACGACCACGCGCTTACCGGCGTAGTCGAAGTCCTCGGGCCAGTGCTGGGGGTGGATCACGGCGCCCTGGAAGCCGTCCACGCCCTCGAACTCCGGCGTGTAGCCCGCCTCGTAGTCGTAGTAACCGGAATTGCAGAACAGGAAGCCGCAGGTGAACTCGACGGTCTCGGCCGAACCCGCGCGCCGCGCGAAGACCGTCCACCGCGCCTTCTCGCTGGACCATTCGGCCCGGATCACCTTGTGGCGGAAGCGAATCTGCTCGTCCACGCCGTACTCGCGCGCGGTCTCGGCGAGGTACGAGCGGATCGACGCGCCGTCGACGATCGCGGTCGCCTTGGTCCAGGGCCGGAAGTCGTAGCCGAGGGTGTACATGTCCGAGTCCGACCGGACGCCCGGGTAGCGGAACAGGTCCCAGGTGCCGCCCAGCGCGCCGCGGGACTCGAGGATCACGAAGGTCTTGCCCGGCGCCTCGTCCCGCAGATGGCAGGCGGCGCCGATCCCCGACAGCCCGGCCCCCACGATCAGGACGTCGACGTGCTCACGCGGCATGTCACGGGAACCTACCGGGCAGTAGCGAGGGCGGTCAACACCCTACGCGTGGTCGGCCTGGTAGGACACATCGTACGGCACGAACCGTCCATTGTGGACCTGTTTGACGGTGAGCACCAGCTCCCCGTCGAGCCATTCCGGGCGGACGTGGTCGCCGGTGTCGAGCAGATCCTCGTCGGCGGGCGGCCGCCCGCCGGTCACGTGCACCCGCGCGATCGCCGAACGCGCGAGCATCTCCCCCACCCGCACCGTGCCGGTCAGCTGGCGCGAACCCGGGTAGACCACGGCACGCCCGCCTTTGCGGGAGAGATGTTCGATCGCCGCGTCCGCCGCCGCGGCGGCCAGTTCCGGGCGGCCGGAGCGGCCCGTACCGGAAGCGGCACCGGCCGTGCCGTGCTCGGCGAACCGGGTGAGCTCGTTCCACAGCCCGTCGAAGCCGGGCGGCACCCACAGCGAAAGCGCGACGTGCGAGTCCGGCAGGCGGACCAGATGCGTGCAGACGACGGCCTGCGCGGGAAGGCGGAGCCGGTCCACGAGCACGTGGGCCAGGTGATCGGCCTCCCCGAACGAGCGGGTCCCGGCGTCAAGACCGAAGCAGGTCACCTCCGAAGGGTCGCTGCCGAGTGCGAACCGGAGATGAACGCCGGACGTGCACCGGCCGACGGGGAAATGTCGGGGTAGACATGTGACTATTTGGTCACCTATTCTGGGTTAGTGACGGACGACGACCGGGTGTTCAAGGCACTCGCCGACCCGACTCGTCGCTTCCTGCTCGACCTGCTGTTCGCACGTGACGGCCGCACGCTCACCGAACTCGAGTCCGAGCTGGAGATGACCCGGTTCGGCGTGATGAAGCACCTCAAGGTGCTCGAGGACGCCGAACTGGTGATCACGAGGCGGTCCGGGCGGGAGAAGCTGCACTTCCTCAACCCGGTGCCCATCAGGTCGATCCACGACCGGTGGATCGACAAGTACACCGAGCGCCAGGCGTCCGCGCTGCTGGAGCTCAAGGAAGAACTGGAGCGGGAACCATGACGATGAGACAGGTGCACCGGATCTACATCAAGGCCGACCCGGAGAAGGTGTGGGACGCGATCATCAAACCGGAGTGGACGGATCGCTACGGCTACGGCGGGCTCACCGACTTCGACCTGACGCCGGGGGCGCGGTTCCACACCCGGCCCAGCGAGGCGATGATCATCTCGGCGAAGGAGCAGGGCTACCCGATGCCGGACACGATCGTCGACGGCGAGGTCGTCGAAGCGAAGCCGCCGAGCCGGCTCGTGCTGAAGTGGCGGATGCTGATGGACCCGGACGTGGCGGCCGAGGGTTTCAGCACGCTGACCTACGAGATCACCGAGTCCGCCGGCGGGGTGAAGCTGACGGTGGTCCACGAGCTCGAGGGCATGCCGAAACTTGCCGCCCTGGTCGACGGCGGCGCCGAGGCCACCGGCGGTGGCGGCGGCTGGCCCTGGATCCTCAGCGACCTGAAGTCCTTGCTGGAGACCGGAAAGCGTCTCGCGGAGTGAATGCCGGCGGGGTGCCCGGTGCCGCGTAACGAGCGCCGGGCACCCCGCGACCGAACTACATGACCTCGCGTTACGTGGGCTGGTGGTACCTGCCGGTCACGATCCTCTCGGCCGGCCTCCTCGCGTGGGTACCGGTCCTGCACGCCGCGGGCGTGCTGTCCCGCCGCCGGCTCTACTGGTGGACACTCGCCTACGCGGCGGCGGCCGTGGCGAGCGTCGCCGCCGGGTCCGCCGGCGCGGCCATCGCGCTCGTGACCATCATCGCCGGGTCCGTGCACCAACTGCGGCTGCGGCGCGAACGGATCGCGGCGGCGTCGGCACCTCCGCCCGCGGAGGATCCGGCCGTGGCGCGGGCGCTCGCCGCCCGTGCGCGAAGGCAGCAGGCACGCGAACTCGCCGCGCGGGATCCCCTGCTCGCCAAGGAACTGCACATCGGCAGGCCCGACCTGCCGGGGGACTACGACGACGGTGGTCTGGTCGAGCTGAACACCGCACCCGCGGAAACCCTCGCTCGCCGCCTCGGTCTCGACCCGGCGCAGGCGCAGTCGATCGTCGACGCCCGCGCTTCCTTCGGCGGTGCGTTCTCCGCGGTGGACGACGTGTTCGCGGCCACCGAGCTGCCGCTGGACACGTGGGACCTCATCCGCGACCGCGCCATCATCCTCGGCTAGCCGCAGGGCACCGCTTCGATGCGGACCTGGGCGGCGACGGCGAGTGCCAGTGCCAGCAGCACGGGGATCAGCTCGTCCTCGCCCGGGGCGTGCGCCGACAGCTCGGCCTCGATGCCGCCGAGGTCGCCGCGGCTCCCGCACCGGGCGGCGCGCGCGGCGAGCACCGTCGCCTTGTCCGCCGCGGTCCGTTGCGCGGCCGGGTCGTCGCCGTCGGTCAGCGCGCGCTGGCGCCCGCGCCGGCGGATCGCCACGGGCTCGTCCGGCTCGCGGAAACCGCCGGCCACCAGGGCCAGCACGGTGATCGCATCGGCCAGGCGCGCCTCCGGCAGCTCGCGATACGCCAGCAGCGCCGCGCCTGCCCCGTCTTCGTGCCAGCTCAGCGACACCAGCCCGGCCAGCGGGTCCACCAGATCCGGATGCCCGAGCAGGCTGGCCGCTTCGATGATCAGACCGCGCGCGACGAGATAGTGCGAGGGCACGATCCCGTCGGGCAGGGCGCGCGCGATGGTGGTCAGCACCGCCCGCGCGAACTCGGCCTGCGCGGCCCACGGCCACGAGGTCACCTCGGCGGCGAGCCGGCCGGCGGTGGACAGGTCGCGCCGCTGCGCGTAGTCGAGGAAGTACTCGACGGCGACGAGCCAGCGCCCCTCGCCGCGCCGCCACAGCTCGTCGACCAGCTCGGCGGCCAGATCCTCGGGCACGACGGTGACGAGCAGCCGGGCCCACATCGCGACCAGCTCCTCGCGGTGGGCGCTGGCCAGCACCAGTTCGTCGAGCACCGCGAACTCCGCGGCCCTGGCCGCGATGGTGCACTCGTCCGCCGTCCTGGCCACTTCGAGCGCGACGGCCGCGTCCCGGTCGGTCATCCGATCCGCCTTCCCGTCTCCGGCGGTCCATCATGCAATATAGAACGCAATATTGACGGGGAGAACCGGCAGCTTCCGGTCCTGCCGGCTTCCCGGCGGCAGGGAATCATGGGAGGGGGGATCCCAGATTCCAGGAGCGGCCATTGTCCCGGCGAGAACTCGCCGCGGCGCGGATCACCGACCCGCGCCTGCACGAAGCTTACCTGCGCTGCCGCGCGCTCAACGCGCGCCACGGGCGCACCTACTTCCTCGCGACACGCCTGCTGCGCCCGCGCCAGCGCCCGGCGATCCACGCGCTCTACGGTTTCGCCCGCTACACCGACGACATCGTGGACCACCCCCAGCCGGGCACAGACGCGAGCGCCCGGCTCACCCGTGTGCAGGACGAACTGTCCGAGGGGCTGCGCACCGGACGTTCCGCCCATCCGGTGCTGGCCGCGGTGGTCGACACGACCCGGCGGTTCGGCATCGACCCGGCGTTCCACACCGCGTTCCTCGCCTCGATGCGGATGGACCTCACCGTCACCGGCTATCCGGACCGGGCGAGCCTGCGCCGCTACGTCCACGGTTCCGCCGAGGTCATCGGCCTGCAACTGCTGCCGGTGCTCGGTACCGTCGTCGATCCCGCCGAGGCGGCGCCGCACGCGGCCGCGCTCGGTGAGGCGTTCCAGCTCACGAACTTCCTGCGCGACATCGCCGAGGATCTCGACCGTGGCCGCGTCTACCTGCCCGAGGACGAACTCGCCGCGTACGGGGTCGATCGCGGACTGCTCATGTGGTGCCGCCGGGCGGGGCGGGTGGAGCCGCGGGTGCGGCGTGCGCTGGCCGACCAGATCGCGTTCACCCGCGCCGTCTACCGGCGGGCCCGGCCGGGCATCAGGATGCTCGACCCCGCCTCGCGCCCGTGCGTGGCGACCGCGTTCGCTCTCTACGCTCGGATCCTCGACCACATCGAGGACCAGGAGTACAACGTGTTCGGCACGCGGGTGAAGGTCGGCAACCCGAAGCGCCTCGCCCTCGCCGGCGGCGCCGCGGCCCGCGCCCTGTGGGCCAGGGCGGCTGGCTGACAACGGGAAGGCGGAGATGGACCACCTGCAATACCTGCTGCTGCTGGCGGCGTGCCTGGTCGTGACGCTGCCGCTGGAGCTGACCGGCTCGCGCGTGTACCGGCAGCCCGCGCGTGCGGCCAGGGCGATCCTCCCCTCGGCCGTCGTGTTCGGCGCGTGGGACGTGCTGGCGATCGCGGGCGGGGTGTGGAGCTACAACCCGCGCTACCTGACCGGGATCACACTCCCCTTCGGCCTTCCCCTGGAGGAAGCCCTGTTCTTCCTCGTGATCCCGCTATGCGGGCTGCTGACCTTCGAGACCGTCGAGCGGATGCTCGAACGGTGATCGGCTACACGCTGCCCGCGGTGCTGTCGGTGCCGGCCGTCCTCGGGCTCGAACTGCTCTGGCTGCGCACCGGCCTGCTGCGCCGCCCCGCGTACTGGATCTCGATGGTCATCGTGTTCGCCTTCCAGATCGCGGCCGACGGGTGGCTGACGAAGCTGTCCGCCCCGATCGTCCGGTACGACCCGGATCAGCTGAGCGGGCTGCGGTTCCCGTTCGACATCCCGGTCGAGGACTACCTGTTCGGGTTCAGCCTCGTCACCCTGACCCTGCTGCTGTGGTCGCGCGCCGGGACACGCCGTGCGCGGTGACCGCCGGCGCGTCCGGTTCGCCGCGCCACCGGGCGGACCCCGGGTGCCGGGGCCGAAACGGGTCGCCGTGGTCGGTGGCGGGATCGCCGGGCTGACCGCGGCGACGGCACTGGCCGAACGGGGCGCCGAGGTCGAACTGTTCGAGCGGGAAAGCTACTGGGGCGGGCGGGCCGGCGGCTGGACGACGCGGCTCGGCGACGGCAGCACGGTCGGCATGAGCCGGGGCTTCCACGCCTTCTTCCGCCAGTACTACAACCTCCGGGCGTTGCTGGCCCGGGCCGGGGTCGGGCTCGTCCCGGTCCGGGACTACCCGCTACTCGACGAGCACGGGCACACGGACACCTTCCACGGCATCCCGCGGACACCGCCGTGGAACGCGGTCGGCTTCGCGCTGCGCAGCCCGACGTTCACCCTTTCCGGACTGCGCAAGGTCGATCTCCGCGCCGCTTTGTCGCTTATGGACGTTTCGGTGCCGGGCACCTACGAACGGCTCGACGGCGAGACGGCGGCGGAGTTCCTCGCCCGCGTCCGGTTCCCGGAAGCGGCGAGGCATCTCGCGTTCGAGGTGTTCTCGCGGAGCTTCTTCGCCTCGCCTGACCGGCTTTCCGCGGCCGAGCTCGCGGTGATGTTCCACCTGTACTTCCTGGGCTCGGCGGAGGGCCTGCTGTTCGACGTGCCGCGCGAACCGTTCCACACGCTGTGGGACCCGGTCGTCGACCGCCTGGACGTGACGGCACATCTGGGCACGCCGGTCACCGCGGTCGAAGCGGGTGCCGTGCACACCGCGGACCGCTCGTACGGCGTGGACGCGGTGGTGCTCGCGCTCGAACTTCCGGCGCTCCGCGAACTGGTCGCCGCGTCGGAGGTGGGGCCGGCGTGGTGGCGGGAGCGGATCGCCGCGCAGCGTTCGGCCCCGCCGTTCCTGGTGCGGAGGCTGTGGCTCGGCGATCCGGTCCACGCGGACCGGCCGGCGTTCCTCGCGACCGGCGGGATGCCGCCGCTGGACAACATCAGCGTGCTGGACCGGTACGACACCGACGCGGCCGCATGGGCGCGGCGCACCGGCGGTTCCGTCGTCGAACTCCACGCCTACGCGGCCACCGGACGGGAAACGACGGCGAAGGCGCTGCTGTCCCGGCTGCACGAGGTCTACCCGGAGACGCGGCAGGCGCGCGTCGTCGGCGACCGCGAGCAGTGGCGCGCCGACTGCCCGCTGCTCGCGCCCGGGACGTACTTCGAGCGGCCGTCGATCGCGACCCCGGTTCCCGGCGTGGTGCTGGCGGGTGACGGCATCCGCGTCGACCTCCCGGTCGCGCTGATGGAACGCGCCGCGACGACGGGCTGGCTCGCCGCGAACCACCTGCTGTCGGGCTGGCACACGGCCGGGCATCCGATCACGACCGTGCCGGTGCGCGGCCGGTTCACCGCCTTCCGCGCGCTGGCTCACCTGCTTTACCAATCCGACCGAAAGTAGGCCGACCGTGATCAACCGGAAGCCGGCCTACGCCACGCCGATGGCCGTGGCTGCCGATCGGATTGGTAACGACCGGCACAGTAGGAGCGGATGGCGTAGCGGCGTTCCGCGTACGCCAGGTCGTCGCGCCACAACCGCTCGGCGGCCCGGCGCATCAGCGGGCGCAAGGCCGGCGCCGCCTTGCGGGCCAGGGAGAATCCGCGGCGATCGGAGGTCGCGATGGTGGCCTCGAGCACCGCTGTCCTCGGTTTGCCGTCCGGACCGGGCCCGAGCGGGGTCGCGTGGGTTTCGACGACGCTGCCCGCGCCCTCGCCACCGGTGATCGTCATGACCACGGTACGGGGTTCCGGGCAGGTGAACTCCGCGCGCACCGGCACCCCGAACCCGGCGCCGACGCGGAAGGTCACGTCGACCACGTACCGGTCGTCGTCCGGCTCGGGCACGGTGAGCACCGTCAGCCGGGTGAACGAGTACGGATGGAACCACGAGCCGTGCCACGGGTCGAGGCGGTTCGCGATGATGTCCCCGGGCTCGCACACCCCCACGAGCCGGGTCACGGCCACGACGCTGCCCGCGAGCGCGGGGCGTGTCGGGAGGACGGGCTCGGGCAGGGGTTCCTCCGGTCCGTCGAGCCGCACCCACACGAGAACGCCGTCGTCGTGGCAGGGCAACGGTTCCCAGCCGGACCCGCCGCTCGCGCCCACCGGCATCCCGTGCCACCGGCAGACGAGGGTGCCGCATACCACCCGGCCTTCCGCGAGTGGCGCGCCCAGATGCGGGCACTGTCCCGGCCCGGCGACCGGCCGGCCCGCCCGGTCCCGCCAGGCGACCAGCTCCCGGCCCGCCACTTGTGTCCCCAATGGACGGTCACATCGGACGGCAGTACTCGGGGCGAAGGCGAACCAGTTGCCGGAAGCGCGCGCCTCGGCCCGTTTCGCGGCGGCCTCGATCACGGCGGGCGAAGCGTTCCGGAACGTCGGTTCCTGCGCGGACCACGGTTCCCCCGGCACACGCCGGACCGGCCACCCTCGCCACATGGGCGCGCTCCCTCCGTACTTGACGGGTAGATTGCCCAAGAGTAGGAGGGAGAACCATGATCTTCATCACCGCCAAGTTCCGGATCAAGCCCGAGGACGCCGACCGCTGGCCCGAGATCTCCCGGGAGTTCACCGAGGCCACCCGCGGCGAGCCGGGCTGCCTGTGGTTCGACTGGTCGCGCAGCCTCGACGACCCGACGGAGTACGTCCTGGTCGAAGCGTTCCGCGACGGCGACGCCGGAGCGGCGCACGTGCAGTCGGAACACTTCAAGACCGCGCAGAAGACCATCCCGCCGCATCTGGTGTCGACACCGAAGATCGTGAACTTCGCCGTCGACCAGGACGACTGGTCCGAGCTGGGCGAGATGGCCGTGGAGTAGGTGGCGGAACTGTGGCGCCTGCAGCCGGGCACCTCCGGGTCGGTCAGCCCGGAGAACTTCACCGGGGCCAAGGGCGGCGGGGCACGGGCCACCGAAGGCACCGGCGCCGCCGCGGCGCGTGAACTCGGGCGCGGCTGGAAGGTCTCCCCGTCGATCGTCCTGCCGGCCGGGGGCACCGCGACGCTCGCGGACCTCGGCGGGCCGGGCGTCATCCAGCACATCTGGCTCACCACCGACCGCTCCCGCCTGCGGGAACTGATCCTGCGGCTGTACTGGGACGAGCGGCCGGAGCCCGCGGTCGACGTCCCGCTCGGCGACTTCTTCTGCAACGGCTGGGAAGAGCTCGCCCTGGTGGATTCGGACCTGATCGTGGTCGCGCCCGCGGGCGGGCTCAACAGCTACTGGCCGATGCCCTTCCGCGAGCACGCCCGGATCACGCTGCACAACTCCGGCGGCGCCGGTGTGCCCGTGTACTACCAGGTGAGCTACCGGCTGCGGGAACTCCCGCCGGACGCGGCGTACCTGCACGCGCGGTGGCGCCGCAGTGATCCCGTGGGTTCGCCCGCGGTGCACACGATCCTCGACGGCGCCCGCGGGCCCGGGCACTACGCCGGCACCTATCTCGCGATCCAGCCGAACGCCCCCGGCTGGTGGGGCGAAGGCGAGCTCAAGTTCTACCTCGACGGCGACCAGGAGTTCCCGACCATCTGCGGCACCGGCACCGAGGACTACTTCGGCGGCGCGTGGAACTTCGACGTGCACGGACGGTACGTGCCGTACTCGACGCGCTGGCTCGGGCTGCACCAGGTGCTGCCGCCGGAGGAGATCTACCAGCCGCGCCAGCGGTTCGGCATGTACCGCTGGCACGGCCCCGACCCGATCGCGTTCGGCGAGGACCTGCGGGTCACGATCCAGGCGCTGGGGTGGCGCTCCGGCGGCAGGTATCGGCCACTCGAGCGGGCGGAGATCGCGACGACGGCTTTCTGGTACGCCTAGAACGGGCGGTCGCCCGCGATCGCCACGCGTTCGGCGATCCGCGCCTCGGGGGCGTAGTCGTTCACCGCGTAATGCTGCGTCGCGCGGTTGTCCCAGAAGGCGACCGCGTTCTCGGTCCAGGTGAACCGGACCTGGAACTCGGGCACATGTGCCTGGGCGAACAGCAGCCGCAGCAACGCGTCGCTCTCGTCCCGGTCGAGGCCGACGATATGCGTGGTGAACGCGGGGTTCACGAACAGTGTCCGCCGCCCGGTCCCGGGATGCGTCCGCACCACGGGATGCTCGACGGGCGGGAACTCCGCCTGCCGGGCCGCGAGCAGGCCTGGATCGGTGAAGCGGGCGAAACCGGGGACGAAATCGTGCACCGCGCGCAGGCCGGTGATGCGCTCGCGGACGTCCGCGGGCAGGTTGTCGTACGCCGCGGCCATGTCGGCCCACATCGTGTCGCCGCCGAGCGACGGCACCTTCACCAGCCGCAGCACCGAGCCCAGCGCGGGACTCGGGCGGAACGTGACGTCGGTGTGCCAGATGTTCTCGAACGCGGGCATCGTGGCGCTCCGGGAGAACCGGGTGACCTCGTCGGTGTCGCCGGCCGGCAGCAGCGGGTTGGTCTCCAGCTCACCCCAGTGACGGGCGAAGGCGCGCTGCTGGGCGGAGGTGATGTCCTGGTCGCGGAAGAACAGCACCTTCCATTCGAGCAGGGCCCGGTTCAGTTCGGCGCGCACCGGTCCGGTCAGCGGGCCGGCGAGATCGACGCCGGTGATCTCGGCGCCGATGACGCGGCCGAGCGGGCGCAGGGAAAACAGGGTGTACGGGAGCGGCCGGGCACCTTCGGGCAGGCGGCGCAGGACGCGCGTGCCTTCCACGATGCTCTCGTCGGGCACGTGCGCGGCGCGCAGCAGGGCAGGGGCGGACATGGTCGAAACTCCTTTGCGGACGTGGGAAATGCGCGGGCCTGATCAACTCGGCGGGGAGCCGAGGCGGCCGCGACGCAACAGAAGGACGCCCACGTTCGACATGTCTTCGATGGTCGCCGGGGACGGGCCGGCGGTCAAGAGGGTCCGCGGCCCGGGATTGTGCTTGACTGCTCACAGTCTTCTCGATCAGGAAGGGGTACGGGTGGCCACCTGGCGCGAGCTCGTGACGTTCATCAAGCAGTCGTACCGGGTGGTGCGGGAGGAACCCGGGGAGATCCGGATCCGGCTGCATTTCCGCAAGGATCCCGAAGAACCGGAGCGGACCCAGATGGTCGTCATCGCCAGGGAGGTACTCGACAAGCGCGAGGAGTGGGTGCAGATCGCGACCCCGTTCGCGCGCGTCGGCGAGGTGGACCTGCCTGCCGTGCTGGCGGAGATCGGCCACACCACGGTCGTCGGCGGTGCCGTGGTGATGGGCGATTACCTGGTACTGCGGCATTCCCTGCCGCTGGTGAACCTCGATATCAACGAGTTCACCGATCCGCTCGAACTCGTCACCGGTTCCGCGGAGCTCCTCGAGGAAGAGTTCACCGGCCGCGACGACTACTAGTGGCAGGATTTTGCCGCGAACGTGCAGCCCTGCCACTCGCCGGGTCGCGCGCGGGCGGGCACGCTCGCACGTATGGAGTTTCTGACCCGGTTTCGTGAGTTCCTGGCCACCCAGGCCGAGCTGGCCCAGCGGCAGGAGCTGCTCAACCGGCCGTGGGAGGAGGAGCTGCTGCACTGGTCCTACGACGGCCGCGGCTGGCGCCTGCACGGGCACCGTGTCCCGCCGCGGGGAAGGCGCCGGAGCACCACCCGGCAGGGCTGGTGCCCGGGGCTGCGCGCGACCCAGCTGCGCGCGGAGCCGTTGCGGGACAGGGAGAACTCCTGATCAGTCCGGGGCGAGCGTGAAGTACGCCTCCTCCTCCTGGGCGAAATGCAGCGTCAGCACGGCATCGAGCCCGTAGAGCGTCGCGCGCAGGTCGTCGATCTGGTCCGGCTGGAGCGCGCCCGGCGCGAGGTGGCGGCCGAGGCGCCGGACGAGACGTTCGATCTCCGCGTGGCCGCGGCTCATCGTGACCGTCCCTTCCGGACTGCCGAGCACGGGCCACAGCGCCGGGTACAACTCGGTTTCCTCGGCGTGCTCGTGCGGCAGCAACTCGGTCACGAGCTGGTGGTAGGCCGCGCGCACGGCGGCCTCCGCCGCGGGACCGGCGCCCTCGGCGAGGGCGTCCGCCGCCTGCCGGACCGCGGCACGGACCGGCAGCAACTCGTCGTGCTCGTGGGCGAACCGGTGCAGCAGGTCGTCCGGGCCGTCGTGGTGGCGAGGTCCGCGCAGCGCGCGCAGCGCGTTCAGGATCACCGCGACGTCGATCGCCTCCTGCACGACCGCGCCGGCGACCGGGACGAGCCAGCCTGCCGCCGCCGCGATCATCGCCAGCAGCGACAGGATCGTCCCGGCCCCGGCGCTCTGCACCGCGATCCGCCGGGTGCGGCGGGCGATCTCCAGCACGTCGGCGAGCCGGTCGATCCGGTCGTCCAGGATCACCGCGTCCGCCGCCTGTGCCGCCGCGGTGGCACCCCGCGATCCCAGCGCCATCCCCACGTCCGCGGCCGCGAGCGCCGGGGCGTCGTTGATGCCGTCCCCCACCATCACGGTGACGCCGCGCGCGCGCTCGTCCCGCACCCGCGCGATCTTCTCCGCCGGGGTCGCCTCCGCCTGGACCTCGTCCACGCCGATCAGCATCGCCACGTCGGCCGCGTTGTCGACCCGGTCCCCGGTCAGCAGCACGACCTCGCGCAACCCGGCCTCACGCAACCGCCGCAGGGTTCGCGCCGCGTCCGGCCGGATCCGGTCGCGCACGAACAGCGCCGCGATCGGTTCGCCGTCGCGGCTGACCCACACGACCGAAGCGAGATCGAGCCTGCCCCGGCGCGCCGCGGTGCGCGCCCAGTGCGGAAGCTCGCCCGACCTCAACCGTCCTACCTGGACAGTGCGCCCGCCGACCTTGCCGGCCGCACCCTGCCCTGGCTCTTCGGTGACCGACTCCGCGTGCACCGCGGGAAGTTTCGCCCGCCCGGCGGCACGCGTCACCGCGCCCGCGAGGACGTGCGGCGAGTACCGCTCGACCGCGGCCGCGTCGGAAAGCGCTTCCTCGGCGGTGACTCCGGGCGCGCACACCACGGCGACCACCTCGGGCCTGCCTTCGGTCACCGTGCCGGTCTTGTCCATCGCGAGGTTGCGGGCCTGGCCCAGCAGTTCCAGCGCGGCACCGTCCTTGACCACGACCCCCGCGCGGGAAGACCGCGACATCCCGCTCGTCACCGCGACCGGAACGGCCAGCAACAGCGGGCACGGCGTGGCCGTCACGAGCACGGCGACGGCCCGGTCGGGGTCGCCGGTCAGCAGCCAGGCGCCCGCCGCGAGCAGCAGGGCCAACGGCAGGAACCAGACGGCGATCCGGTCGGCCAGCCGCGCGACCGGTGCCGTGCCGGCCGCCGCCTGCTCGGCCATGCGCACGACACCCGCGTACGTGCTGCCCTCCGCCGTCGCCGAAGCATTGAGATCCACCGCGGCGCCCGCGTTGACCACGCCGCTGCGCACGGGCTCACCGGCCCGCCTGGAGACCGGCGCGGACTCGCCGGTGAGCGCCGACTCGTCGAAAACGCCTTCACCGGAAAGGAATCCGTCGACCGGGACGACTTCGCCCGGTAGCACCACGACCTGATCACCGGCCGCGATCCGCCCGACCGGCACGGTCTCCAGGTCACCGTCGCGCCGCAGGTGCGCCTCGCTCGGCGCGCGCGCCAGCAGCGCGGAAAGATCGCGCCCGGCCCGGCGCCGGGCGGCCGACTCCAGGAGCCGGCCCGTCGCGACCATCACCGCGATGATCCCGCCCGCGAGGAACTCCCCGACCGCGAGGGTGCTCGCGAGTGCCAGTACCGCGAGCATGTCCGCGCCCCAGCGGTGCGCGCGCAGATCGGCGATCACCCACGTGATGGCCGGGATGAGCGCGACCCCGTCGGCGACGGCCCACAGCACGTTCGCGGGCAGCGGTCCCGCGAACCGCGCGGCGCCGCCCGCGGCGAGCAGCGACGCCACTGCAACGAGCAGCAGTGCTTCCCGTGACCTCATCGGCGGTGCAGCACGCCGTGGTTCGACGGTTCGGTCGGGCGGAGGTGATCGTCGTCGAGAGCGTAGGAAAGCTCGCTGACCACATCGATCACCCCGGGCACCTGATGGGTCAGCGAGAGGGCGACCGGCACCAGGCTCTTGCGTTCCAGCTGCCCGGCCAGGCTCACGACCCCGTCGGTCACGGTGACCGAAACGGTGCCGGCGGGCACGCACAAGGCGCGGTCGAGGACCTCGCGCTCGATCTCCTCCCGCAGTTCGCCGTCGTCGCGCACGAAGATCCGGATGAGGTCGGACCGGCTCACCACGCCCTGCAGCTTGCCGTACCGGTCGACCACGGGCAGCCGCTTCACATGCCGGCCGGTCATCAGCCGCGCGGCCTCCACAATGGACTCGTCGGGGCCGATGGTGACCGCGGGCGCGCTCATCAGCTCCCCCGCCACCTTCGCCTCATGGCGCGCGCGCCGCAACGGCCGCGCCCACCGCCGTTCCGGGATCTCCTTGTACAGCAGGTCGCCCTCGCTCACCACGCCGACCACCGTCGACTCGTCGTCGACCACCGGCAGCGCGGTGATCTCACGCCCGGCGAGGATGCGGGCGACGTCCTTGAACGGCGTGGTCCGCCGCACCGAGTGCACATCGGCCGTCATCACGTCACGAACCAGCAGGCGTCGCATCAGACCCTCCTCAGCTCTTGCAGGCCCGCGACCACGACCGCGACACCGGCGAACGCGAAGACCGGCTGCAGCCAGCTGTAGGTCTGGGTGTACGCGATCTCGGCGACGATCCAGCCGATCAGCAGCGCGCCGGCGACCACCGCGGCCACCGCCGTGCGCGAGTCCGGCCGCATCGCCAGATAGCACACGTCGCTCATCGGCACGCCGACGATCACCGCGAGCGCGATACCGGCGAGCACGGGGCTGTGGAACGGGATCCTCGCCTCGACCTCGGTGCCGAGCGCGATCACCCCGGTCATCAGGGAGACGGCGCCGGCGAAGGCGAGGATCGCGATCAGACCCGTGAACGACGCGAGCCACGGCCGCCGCCGCGTGTCACTGTGCCAGTCGAGCCTGCTCATGCCTTCAGCATCCGGTCACCGGCCGCCCCCGGACAGGGCAGCACGTCCCCGCGCGAGGCGACCTTGGGCTCTTCGCGTGCGATGCTCGCGGATGGAAACGTCGCGAGGACCCGTGGGAAAGGACGGACGTCATGGCAGCCAGGAGGAAGAAGAAGAAGTGGTCCGAGCTGACCACCGCCCAGCGCGCCGCCATCATCGCCGCCGGCGCCGTACAGCTCTCGCTCGCCGGGTTCGCCTGGTGGGACCTCTCGCGCCGGCCGGCGGCCGCGGTCCGGGGCACGAAGACCGCGTGGGCCTTCGCGATCGCGGTGAACTTCGCCGGGCCGATCGCCTACCTGCGCTTCGGCCGCAAACCGGTACCCGAGGTCACCGCCTGACGACGCGGCGACGCCCTCCGGCGCTGATGGCGCCGAGGAAGTCCAGTGCCAGGCAGACGAACAGCGCCACGCCCCAGTTGTTCCACGGACCCCACGCGGCGACGTCGGGAGTCCCGTAACCGAGCCATACCAGCAGCCAGATGACCGTCATCGTCCTCACCTCACTGAAGCCTGTTTGAAAGTGGTTTGCGTGCCGGTGCGGGCGGCGCCAGCTGATAGCCCACCGCGAGCGGCTCCGCCACTCCGCAAACACAAATTAAGCCCGGTCGCCGCGCCCTGGCTGCGGCTGTCGGTCCCCGGTGCCGGGGACTTTGTGCCGCCGGATCCGCCCCCACACGACCTTGTCCAGCTCCACGAGGACGAACGCGAGCACGGTCGCGCCGAGGATGCGCAGCCACGCGTCACCGCCGATCGGGGCGGTGTGGAAGATCGTGTTCATCCCCGGCAGGTAGGTCAGCAGCAGCTGCAGCCCGGCGGTGATCCCGATCCCGAGGCCGAACATGCGGTTCCCGCGCGGCCAGGCGCGGATCACCGGATGCTCGAGCGAGCGGCAGCTGACGAGATAGCCGATCTGCACGCTGACGAACAGGTTGATCGCGACGGTGCGGGCCTGCGCCACCGGGGCGCCGGTGTTCAGCTCCCACTGGTAGGCGATGAACGCGGACACCACGAGCAGCAGCGAGATGAGCCCGACCCGCCGCAGCAGGTCCGCGGTGAACAGCGGCCGGTCCGGTGGCCGTGGCGGGCGGGTCATGATGCCGGGTTCCCTGGGTTCGAACGCCATGGTCAGCCCGAGGAAGACGGCGGTGGTCATGTTGATCCACAGGATCTGCACGGGCACGATCGGCAGCGTCGCGCCCAGCACGACGGCGACGAGCACGACCATGCCCTCGCCGATGTTCGTCGGCAGCGTCCAGGCGAGGAACTTCCGCAGGTTGTCGAACACCCCGCGGCCCTCCTCCACGGCCGACTCGATCGCGGCGAAGTCGTCGCCGGTCAGCACCATGTCGGCGGCATGCCGGGCCGCGTCGGTGCCGCCCAGCCCCATCGCGACTCCGATATCGGCGCGGCGCAGCGCGGGCGCGTCGTTGACCCCGTCGCCGGTCATCGCCACGATCTGCCCGGCTCGCTGGAAGGCCCTGACCAGGCGGAGCTTCTGGCCGGGTGACACCCGGGCGAACACGGTCGTGGCCGCCGCGGCCTCATCGAGCCGGTCGTCGTCGAGGTTGTCGAGCTGGGCCCCGGTCAGGACCACGGGTTCCTCGGCGAGGCCGACCGCCTTGCCGATCGCGCGGGCGGTGTCGGCGTGGTCGCCGGTGATCATCTTGACCGCGATCCCGGCGCTGCGGCACGCGGCGATCGCGCGGATCGCTTCGGGCCGCGGCGGGTCCTGCATCGCCTGGAAACCCAGCAGGGTCCAGCCGCCGCGATCCACCTCGTCGGGCAGTGAGGCGCCCCGCGTGAACCGCGCGAACGCGAGCACCCGCAGGCCCTGCGCGGCGAACGTCCGCTGCACCCGGTGCGCCCGTTCGACGTCCAGCGATCCCTCGCTGCCGTCGGCGCGCAGTTCCCGGTCGCAGCGCGCCAGGATCTCCTCGACCGCGCCCTTGGCGTAGGCGGCGCCGCCCGCGTGCGCGGTCGCCATCAGGCGGCGTTCTGACTCGAACGGCAGCAACTCCACTCGCGGCGCCTGCGCGCGCAGGGCGCCCGGGTCGAGCCCGGCGAGCTCGGCGACCGGGACGAGCGCGGTCTCCGTCGGGTCGCCGTGGCCGGTCCACCGCCCGTCGACGAAGGAAAGATCGGCTTCGCTGCACAGGATCCCGGCCCGGGCGCATTCGCGCAGCGCCGGGTCCGCCTCCTCGGGCAGGTCGGTGGCCGCCACGGTGCGCCCGCCCGCGGCGACCTCCGTGACCGTCATCCGGTTCAGCGTCAGCGTGCCGGTCTTGTCGGTGCAGATCACCGTGGTGCTGCCGAGCGTCTCGACCGCCGGCAGGTGCCGCACCACCGAACGGCGCCGCGACATCCGGACCACGCCGATCGCGAGCACGATCGACACCGCCGCCGGCAGGCCTTCCGGGATCGCGCCGACCGCGAGCGCGACGGCCGCCGTGAACATCTCGGCCACGCCCATGCCGCGGGCGACGCCGACGACGAACGCGACCGCGGCGATCACGACGATGCCGATGCTCAGCTGCTTCGAGAACCGCGCGAGCTTGCGGGTCAGCGGGGTCGCGACGGTACCCGCCGTGGCCACCATGCGCTGGACGGCGCCGAGTTGCGTGGCCGTCCCCGTCTCGGTGACCAGCGCACGAGCCGAACCCCGGGTCACCATCGTGCCGGAGTAGGCCATGTTCGTCCGGTCGGCGACGGCGGTGCCGGACTCCAGCTCCCCCAGATGCTTGCCCGCCGGCACCGACTCGCCGGTCAGCGCCGACTCGTCCACTTCGAGCAGGTGCACCTCCACGAGCCGGACGTCCGCGGGCACCTGATCGCCGGCGGCGAGTTCGACGACGTCACCGGGCACGAGATCGTCAGCCGGCAGGCGGCCGGCGACACCGTCCCGGACGACGGTGGCCTCGGTCCGCACCATCCGGGCGAGCGCGTCGAGGGCCCGTTGCGCGCGGGATTCCTGCACGTACCCGATCACGGCGTTGAGCGCGACCACGCCCGCGATGACGGCGGCATCCAGATACCCGCCGAACGCGGCGGTGACCACCCCGGCCGCCAGCAGCACGTACACCAGCGGATCGCGGACCTGGGACACCAGCCGCGACAGCACGCCCGGTCCGGGAAGCGCCTTCAGCGTGTTGGGCCCGTACCGGTCCAGCCGGTCCCGTGCCTCGGCGGAGGTCAGCCCGGTGGCGGGGTCGGTGTCCAGCCGTTTCGCGGCCGCGGCGGCCGGAAGCGTATGGAAGCCGGCGGGCGCGTCCGCTGTCTGCATGTCTCCACCATCCCGGGCGGGCACGGGCCGGCACCGTGGGCGTTCTGCCCGGATCGTGAGGACCAACGACCTTGGCCGCGTGGTCCCGTGAACGGCACACTCTTGCCGGTGAAGGCAGATCGCCACGTGCCGCCCGCCGGGTTCGAGCGCACGGTCCGGCTACGCGACGGCCGCGAGGTCGACATCGCCCCGCTGACCCCGGCCGACGCGAACGAGCTCGGCGAAGCGCTGCGTCATGCCGACAGCGAAACGCTGTACCAACGGTTCTGCGGGGCGCCGCCGAAGGTCACGCCGGCCCTGTTGCGGTATCTCACCGACCTCGACTACGTGCGCCGCTTCGCGCTCGTCGCACGCGACCACAACGAAACCGGGGTGGCGATCGCACGGTACGAGGCCACCGGCGAGCCGGGAGTGGCCGAGGTCGCCGTCGTCGTCGACCGTGATTGGCGGCGGGCCGGGCTCGCGACCACGCTGCTGCGGATGCTCGCCGAGGCCGCCCGCGACCGCGGATTCACCCATTTCACGGCGCTGTACCTGGCCGACAACCGCCCGGTCTCGGAGATTCTCGACGCGGTGAACGGCACACGCACCATCGCCCAGGGCATCGCGGAGGCGAGCGTGCGGCTCAAGGGCGCGCTCGGCTGAGCTGGGCCCGCACGGCCTTCTGCACGGTGTCCGCGAGCCAGACCACCGGAACCGCCGCGAACGCGAGCAGCCAGCCCAGCGCGGACGGCGCGGTCCCGCCGAGCAGGTGCGAAAGTGCCGGCACGAACAGGAAAGCCATCAGCATGGCGAGCTCGAAGCCGACCGAATACAGCAGCAGCGAGTTGCCGCGGACGCCGACCCGGCCGACCCAGCGAGCCTCGCTGCGGCAGGCGAAGGCGTTGGCGAGCTGCCCGAGCACGATCGCGGTGAACGCGGTGCCCGACGCGGTCGCCAGCAGCGCCGCGCTCGGCGTGTCGCCCCAGTGCCATCCGCCTAGCAGGAGGATCGCCGTGAAGACGGCCATCGACACCACCGCCTCGGCCGGGCCGAGCACGCCGAACGCGCGCCCCAGCACCCGGCGGTCGAGCAGCGGCCCGGTCCGCGCCGCGCCGCGCATCGTGCGCGGGTTGGGCGGTTCGGCGCCCAGCGCCAGCGCGGGCAGCAGATCGGTGCCGATATCGAGCGCCAGCACCTGCAGCACGCCGATCGCGAGCGGGAAGTTGCCGGCCAGCAGCGCCCATACGACGAACGGCGCGAGCTCGGCGACGTTGTCGGTGAGGTGGTAGGTCAGGAACCGGCGGATGTTGGCGAAGGTCGCCCTGCCCAGTTCCACCGCGGACACGATGGTGCCGAAATGGTCGTCCAGCAGCACCAGGTCGGCCGCCTCGCGGGCCACGTCGGTCCCGGACGCGCCCATCGCGACCCCGATGTCCGCGGTGCGCAGCGCCGGCCCGTCGTTCACCCCGTCGCCGGTCATCGCGACGATGTGCCCGCGCGCCTGCAGCACGCGCGCGATCCGCAGCTTCTCCTCCGGGGCGACCCTGGCCACCACGACCCCGTCCTGGTCGAGCAGCTCGCCGAGCGCACCGTCCTCGCCCGGCAGGTCCTTGCCCGCCACGACGATCCGGTGCGGCCCGAGCAGGCCCACCTCCGCGGCGATCGCGGCCGCCGTACCTGGGTGGTCGCCGGTGACCATGGCCAGCCGGATACCTGCCGCGCGGCAGGCCGCGATCGCGTCGGCGACGTCGGGCCGTGGCGGGTCTTCCAGCCCGACCAGGCCCAGCAGGTCAAGATCGCGTTCCACCTCGTCCGGATCGTCCACAGTGGACACGCCGGGGCGGTGGGCGACCGCGATCACGCGCAGTCCCCGGTTGCTCATCTCCTCGACCGCGCCGGTGGCCCCGGCCGGTACCGTCCGGCAGCGCGGCAGGACCGAGTCCGACGCCCCGGTGACGTGCAGGCCGTCGGCGTCGGCCACGGACGAGCGGCGGCGGCGCGGGTCGAACGGGTGCCGGGACACCGGCGCCGGGCCGGGTCCGGCACCGGCGCGCGTGGCGAGCACGTGCAGCGCGACCTCCATCGGGTCCCCCACGGGCAGCCACCGGCCGTTCTTATGCACCGCGCGGGAATCCGGCGAGCAGCGTGCCGCCGAATCCGCGAGCGCCGCGACCGCCCGCAGCGCGCCCGGCGTTCCGTCGAGCCGGCCCGTGGGCTGGTAGCCCTCGCCCGTCACCGTCACCAGGCCCTCGGCCGTCCACACTTCGACGACGGACATCTCGTTGCGGGTCAGCGTGCCGGTCTTGTCGGTGCAGATGAACGTGGTCGCGCCGAGGCTTTCGACCGACTCGAGATGCCGCACGAGCGCGTTGCGCCCCGCCATCCGCTGCGCCGCCCTGGCCAGCGACAGGGTCACCGTCGGCAGCAGTCCCGAGGGCACCAGCGCGACCGTGACGCCGATGGCGAACAGCGCGCTGTCGCTCAGCGGGCGGCCCAGCACCATCGAGACGGCGAAGAACACCGCGCCGACGGTGACGGTGATGACCGCGATGATCCTGACCACCCGTTGCAGCTGGGTGTTGAGCGGGCTGCGGGGGCGCTTCGCGGCGGCGGTGACGACCGCGATCCCGGCGAGCCGCGAGCGCGGGCCGGTGGCGGTGACGACCGCGGTCGCGTGTCCTTCCACGACATAGGTTCCGGCGTAGATCCCGGCCCCGGCCTCCGGCCGGACGGGATCGCTCTCGCCGGTCAGCATCGACTCGTCCACCGCGAGCCTGCCGCCGGTCATCGTGGCGTCCGCGCAGACCCGGTCGCCCGCCTCGAGCAGCAGCACGTCGCCGGCCACGAGTACACCCGCGTCGACCTCGGCCGGGTGCCCGTCGCGCCGCACCGTGGCCCGCACTGGGAGCAGGTCACGCAGGCGGTCGGCGGCGCGGTCGGCGCGGTACTCCTGCGCGAACGAGAACACGCCGTTGAGCACCACGACGACGACGATCGCGACCGCCAGCGCGGGCATCCCGCCCAGCAGCGCGAGCCCCGCCGCCACCCACAGCATCAGCGCGAAGAAGTGCACCAGCTGCGCGGCCAGGACCAGCAGCGGGTTCTTGCGCCGCGGCGCGGGCAGCGTGTTGGGCCCGTCACGGCGTAACCGCGTCGCGGCCTCGGCCGCGCTCAGGCCCGGTAACTCGCCGGTGAAGGCGGTCACTCCTGGTCGCCGGTTTCCTTCTCGGCCTTCTCCTTGGTGGTCTTCTCCTTCTCGGCCGCGCGGAGCAGCAGCTCCTCGGCCCGCAGGTAGCGCCTGATGGCGCGGTCGGCGAGTTCGTCGGTGGTGTGCCCGGACGAGGCCCGCTCGACCGACGACGCCCGCGCTTCTCGTGCGGCTCTGGCGCTTTCGATGTCACTCATGACGATTCCCCTTGTCCACTATGGATCGCCGGACACTTCGAGCCTCCGCCCCGCGCCGGCGCGGCACTAGAGACCAACGGCAGCCCCGCGCTGGGGACCTTCGGCACTTTCGCGGAGGATCCGGACAGGCGACCGTCGGGACGACGACGATCGAAAGGCAGGGCTGGAGATGACCGCCACCGAAATCCGCGACGAGCTGCTCGTCGACCGGTTCGCGTCGCGTTACGACTTCATGCAGACCCGGCACCTCGTGGTCGCGGCGCCGGCCGACCGCGCCTACCTCGCCCTGCGCCGGCTCGATTTCATGGAAGTCGGCGGCCGGCTGGTCAGCGCCTCGTTCTGGGTGCGGGGCCTGCCCGAACGCTGGCGGAACCGCCGCCGGCCGCCCCGCGTGCCGACCCGGCTGACGCTGGACGACATGACCGCCGACTCCGACTGGGTCTTCCTCGGCGAGCGGCCGGGCGCGGAGGTCGCGGCCGGCGCCGTCGGCCGGTTCTGGAAGCCCGTCATCGAATGGCGCCACACCGAGGCCGGCGAGTTCACCGCGTTCGACGAACCCGGCTACGGCAAGATCGTATTCTCGCTGTCCGCCACGCCGTACGGGCAGTCGCGCTCGCTGCTCACCTACGACGTGCGGATCGTGTGTACCGACCGCGCGAGCCGCGCCAGGGTTCGCGCCTACTGGAGCGTGGTCGCGCCGTTCGTCGGGGCCGTCCAGACCGCGACGCTGCGCACCGCCGCACGTCACGCCGAGCAGCCCGGCTGAGCGGGCCGGCGCTATGCGGCCGGTGCCGCCGCCACCTCGGCCTCCAGCGCCGCCACCAGGTGCTCGGGGTCCGGGATCAGCTGCCGGTCCGTGCCGAAGCCGAAGAAGATCCCGTCCGCGTAACTGAAGATGCACACGGTGATCGCCTGGCGGCCGCTGCACGGCGCCCAGCCCACGACACCCGCGACCTTCGCCCCGGCGAGCGCCATCGGCTCGCGCGGGCCGGGCACGTTCGTCAGCACGCCCACGGCCTTGTCGGTGAAGTACCGGATCAGCGCGGCCGCGACCGGCGGCGGGCTCTGGCTCACCAGCGTCTGCAGGCCGAGGTTCACCAGCGGCTCGTAGGAGTCACGGATATGCGTGATGCTGCGGTGCACCTCGGTGAGCCGCTCGGAGAATCCGTTGCGCAGCAGCGGTAACCGCGCGAGGACGAGCGCGAAGTGGTTGCCCAGCGTTTCCGGGAGCCGGGTGTCGAACCGCTCGAGACTCACCGGGATCATCCACGTCATCTCGCGCTGTCGCCCGGCGGTGCCGTGCTCCGCCAGATAGCGGTCCACCGCGCCCGCGACCAGCGTCGTGCACACGTCGTTCACCGTCGCGTCGGTGGCCCTGGCGATCCGCCGGACCGTCTCCAGCGGCACCGGCTCACCCCAGGCCGCGGTCTTCTCCTCACCCGGACGGCCTTGCCACGCCGCGGTTTCGGCCCGCCCGACCAGTTTCAGGATCCCCTCGCCGCTGTGCCACACGGTGAGCCCCGCGATCGCCAGCCGGTCCACCACGTCCCGCACCGGCGCCGGCAGTCTCGACGTCGCGAGGTCCACGGCGGCCCCGGTCGCGCCGACCGCGGCGCTGGCCCCGAACGCCGGCAACGCCACCGCCGCCTCCGCGATCGGCCCTGCCCGCCGGGCCGCGTCCTGGAGCCACGCGCTGGTCCGGCCGACCGCACGGAGCGCCGTCGCGGTCAGTTCGCCCACCGGATGCGGGGCGGGCGGGCGGTGCGGGGCACGGCCGCCGACCCGCGCGGGCGGCGCGGCGGTCGCGCCGAGCGGGTCGAGCAGGCTGAACATGACCTGCGTCAGCCGGATCCCGTCGGCCATCGCGTGATGCGAGCGGAACACGACCGCGTCGCCGGTGCCGTAGCCACGCAGCAGGTGGATCGACCACAGCGGGTGCAGCGGGTCGAGCGGTTTGCTGCGCTCGGCGGCGACATAGTCCTGGAGCGCGCGGGCGTCCCCCGGCGCCGGCATGTCGCGGACCACCAGATGCCTGCCGAGTTCGAAATCCGGGTCGGTCTCCCACATCGGATGCCGTCCCGGCAGCCGGTGCGGCACCCAGCGTTCGAGGTACACCGGGAACCGGGCGAGGATCCGGTCGGCCACGATCTCGCGCAGCTGCACCGGATCGACCGGGCCCTCGGTCCAGAGCACCGACGTGATGTGGAGCCGGTTGGCCGGCCGGTCGAGGCTGAGCCACAGGCTGTCCTGGGCGCGCATGCCGTGGCGGGTCACAATACCGGTCCCGCGTCGTACCCCAGGCTGGCCACCGCCTCTCCCGCCTTGGCCTCGGCCTCGACCGCGGGCACGGGCAGCACCAGCACCGGGCAGGTCGCCAGGCGCAGGCACCGCGCGCTGACCGAACCGACGAGCGCGCGCAGCACCAGACCGTGCCCGTGACTGCCGAGCACCAGCAGCCGCGCGCCCTTCGCGGCGCGCAGGAGCATGTCCGCGGGGTCGCCTTCGACGACCTCCATGCGCACTTCCACCCCCGGCCTGCGCACCGCTTCGACCAGTTCCCGCAACGCCTTCCGGTGCGTCTCGGCCTCTTCTTCGGCCGTCAGGTGCGGCGCGCCGGGATCGAGGGCGAGCCGGTGTGACCACGCGGTGACCGCCAGCAGCTCCGCACCGGTGATTTCGGCCTGCTCCATCGCCCACCGCAACGCGGCGGTGCTCGACGCCGATCCGTCCACACCGGCGACGAGGAAACCCTTGCTAGTCATGACGCCGTCCTTTCCGCTCGGCAGTCCCACCATGGCGCGGGCGGCGCGGTGGCGGGAGGGTCCTGGGCCACCGGCCGCCCGCCGAAAGTCACACCGGCCGGGCCACCAGCACGGGGCAACCGGCGTGCTCCACGAGCGCCTGGCTCACCGAACCCAGCAACAGCCCGGTGAACCCGCCGCGGCCCCGGCTTCCGACGACGATCAGGCTCGCCTTCGTGCTCCAGTCCAGCAGCCGCTGGCGCGGCCGGTCCTCCTCGACGACCCGGTCCACCTGGACGTCGGGGAACTTCTCCTGCCAGCCGGCCAGCACCTCGGCCAGCACCCGGGTCTCGGCGTCCCGCAAGGGTTCGTAGTCGTAAGCGGCTCTGGCGGCGGCGAAGACCTGCGCCGCGTCCCCGTCATGCCAGGCATGAACGGCGATCAGCGGCAGACCGCGCAACGACGCCTCCTCGAACGCGAACGCGACCGCGGATTCGCCGGCTTCGCTGCCGTCCACCCCGACGACCACCGGACCGTCACGATGCTCGTCCCCGCGGATCACGGCGACGGGGCATTTCGCGTGCGCGGCGAGCGCCGCGGCCGTCGAGCCGACCAGCAGATCGCCGAGCACCCCGCGCCCGGCCGAACCGACCACGATCATCTTCGCGCCCTCGGAACGCCGGATCAGCAACGGAATGGGGGCGTCCAAACTGGACTCCTGCTCGGTCGTCAGCCGTGGCTGCTCCTGCTCGGCGACCGTCACGGCTTCCCGGACGAGCGCCTCCGACTCGCTCTTGCGTGCCTCCAGCCAGCCTTTCGGCGGCAGGATTTCGCCGTAGAAGGCGTCCGGGATGCCGAACCCGTTCACCACGTGCAGCGGAAGGTGCCGCAGGGCCGCTTCACCGGCCGCCCACGACACCGCCCGCAGCGAGGCCCGTGTGCCGTCGGCGCCGGCCACGATCGGAGTGGTCACTTCTCCTCCTGACGTTCGAGCTCGCCGATGTAGCACTGGGCACGGATGACCCCGGGCACGCCTTCCGCGAGTACCACGGCGACCTCGCGGTCGCGGTCGCTGTCGAACCGGTCGATGATCGTGACCTCGCCGTCGCGTACGTCGACGACCCACCGGGCGGGGTCGCCGAACGCGGCGAGCCGCATGCGGACGTCCTGTGCCAGCGCCTTGTCCGGCCGGGCGAGCACGCGCAGGAAATCGCGCCGGGTGACGACGCCCGCGAGCTTCCCGCGGTCGAGCACCGGCACGCAGCGGAGGTGCTCGTCGAGCATCATCCGCGCCAGCTGGGCGACATCGGTGTTGATGTCCACGGACTTCACCTGCCTGGTCATGATGTCGTCGACCGTGTTGGCCACGCGCTTGGGCTCGGCGGGGAACCGGTCTTCGACGAAGTCGGCCTCGGTCACGATGCCGGCGAGGCGATCGTCGTCGTCCACCACCGGCAGCGCGGTGAAACCGTGTTGCACCAGCGCCGCTTCCGCGGACTTCACCAGTGTCTCCGGATGCGTCACGACGGCCGGCGAGTTCATGATGTCCCGTGCCCTCATGGTGTTCCTCCTCGTTCGGTCAGGAATGGCTGTGGCCGCTGGGCAGGCGTGCCCACTCGCGTTCCCAGCGGGCGTAGCGCCGCCGGTCCTCCGCCAGTCGCACGAGGAAGAACGCCCCGCCGGCGACGGTGGCGAACGCCAGCCAGCTCAGCACCGCCGCGGTCACCGCGGTGAGCAGGACCGCGTTCGGGTCGGGTGGCTTCGCGACGGCGTCCCCGTTGCCGTTGAGCCAGATCTGCACCTTCGCGCCCTTGAGGCTGCCGCGGTCGGCGGTGACCGGACCGGTCCGGACCGTGCCGTCGGGCAGCCGCCAAGTGGCCTCGACGGCCGCGGACGCGTCCGTCGGCACCCCTTGCGGGCTCATCAGCGGCGCCGGTGCGTCGGCGAGCAGCACCGCGGTCGCCGGATGCCGGTCCGCCGCCGCGGCTTCGGCCGATTCCCGCTGGTGCGCATAGGTGTTCGAACCGAGCGCGAAGGCGAACGGAAGGGCCCCGAGCACGAGGACGAGCACGAACACGAGGACGGCACTCTCGACGCGGTCCCCGGTCCGGACGAGCGGATTCCGGCTCACACAAGCGAGCCGCCACCATCTTCTGGCGTTCATGTGAAAAGCATGGCGCTCGCCGGCGCGGTGGCGAAGGGCACTTCGTCCTCACCGCCCGAGGCGGAGGACCCGGCGGGACCGGCTCCTTCGGCTCTGTCGGTCCCCGGTCGCGTGGATCATGCTCGGCCCATGCGCGCAGCAGATCTCATGAGCAGCCCGGTCTACGGGATCACCCCGGACGCCAGCCTCGACGAGGCGGCGGGCCTGATGATGGAACGCGGGTTCACCACACTGCCGGTCATCACCGCCGGTGGCCTGCTACTGGGCCTGGTCACGGAGTCCGACCTGGTGCGGGCCCTGTTCACGCCGGGCACCCGCGGCGAGCCGACCCCCGACGGCGGCGCCGTCGCGGGGCTGCGGCCGCACGCGGTGCGCCAGGTGATGCGCGGCACCCCGGTCGCGGTGCGCGCGGAGATGGACGTGTCCGACGTCGCCATGGCGATGGTCGACGCCCACGAACGCTGCCTGCCCGTCGTCGACGGCGGGGAGCGGGTGGTCGGCATGATCTCCTGGCGCGATCTGCTGGCCAACCTGCTCCCCGGCTGACGACCCCGCCGGTTCAGCGCTGCCCGTGTGCGTGCTCCAGTAGCAGGCGCCGTTCCGCGGAGGCGATGACCGACCGGGCCGCGGCCACCGCGTCCGGGTTGACCGAGATCGACGTGATACCCAGGCGTACCAGGTGATCGGCGAACTCGGGCCGGTTCGACGGCGCCTGCCCGCACAGCGACGACGTGATGCCCAGCGCACGGGCCTTCGACACGATCCCGGCGATCGCGTCGAGCACCGCCGGGTCGGCTTCGTCGAACAACTCCGCGCATTCGGTCGAGTCGCGGTCCACGCCGAGCACCAGCTGGGTCAGGTCGTTGCTGCCGATGGACACCCCGTCGATGCCGAGGCCCACGTACTCGGGCAGCCAGTACAGCACCGAAGGCACCTCCGCCATCACCCACCGGTGCAGCCCGCGCTGGCGGCCCAGCGGGCTCGCGTCGACCAGCCGCAGGCACTCCTCGAGCTCCCATTTCGTCCGCACGAACGGGATCATCAGGTGCAGGTTCGGGGTGCGCTCCCGCACCCGGGCGAGCACCTGCAGTTCGAGCGCGAACAGGTCGGGCTGCTTGACGTACCGGTAGCACCCCCGGTAGCCGATCATCGGGTTGTCCTCTTCCGGTTCGTACCGGGCGCCGCCGGTGAGCCCCCGGAACTCGTTGCTCCGGAAGTCGGTCGCGCGGTAGATCACCGGCCGCGGCGCGAACGGTTCGGTGATCTTGAGCAGGTACTCGGTCATCTCGTCCACAAAGGACTGCTGCTCCCCGTTCGCGATCAGGTCGCGTGGATGCCGCCCGCCGAGCGCCTCGGTGAGGATGAACTCCGCGCGCAGCAGGCCCACCCCGTCGACCCCGGGCAGCGCGGCCGCGTACTCGGCCTGCTCGGGCATGGCCAGGTTGACGTACAGCCGGGTCGCGAGCGCCTCGACCGCGCGCACCGCCGGTGCCACGACGGGCTCGGTGCGGGCCGGGGTCTCCCGGACCCCGCTGGTGACCTCGCCGGTACCGCCGTCGACCGTGGCGAGCTGCCCGTTGGCGAGCACCTCGGTCGCGTGCCCGGTGCCGACGATGCACGGCACGCCGAGCTCGCGCGCGACGATCGCGGCGTGGCAGGTCATCCCGCCGCCGTCGGTCACGAGCGCGGCCGCGCGCCGGATCGCCGGGACCCAGTCGGGGTTGGTCATCGGCGCGACGAGGATCTCGCCCTTGCGCAGCTGCTTGCCCTGTTCGGGGCTGGTCAGCACGCGGACGACGCCGCCGGCGACCCCTGGCGACGCGGCCAGCCCGCGCAGCAGCACCTCACCGTCGGACGCCGGTTCCGGGGGCAGCGTGGTGATCGGCCGGGTCTGCACGAGGAAGATCGTGCCGGCCGGATCGATCGCCCATTCCATGTCCTGCGGGCGGCCGTAGTGGTCCTCGACGCGGATCGCGAGCCGCGCGAGTTCTAGCACGGTCGCGTCGTCGAGCACCCGGCGATGCGCGGCGGGCTCAGGCAGTTCGACCTTCTCGTCGCCGCCGGCGCCGTGCACGATCTTGTACTTCTTGTTGCCGATCCGGACGTCGTCGATCTTCAGCTCTTCCTTGGCGACGACGTAGGAGTCGGGCTCGATCGAGCCGCTGACCAGGGTTTCGCCCTGCCCGAACACGGCCTCGACGATCAGGCGGCCGCGGTCGCCGGTACGCGGATCGGCGGTGAAGATGACCCCGGCCCGCTCGGTCTCGACCATCTGCTGCACGACGACCGCGATCGCGGGCTCGCCGCTGAAGCCCCGTTCGGCGCGGTAGGCCACCACGCGCGGGGAGAACGCCGACGCCCAGCAGTCCACCAGACGGCGCAGGACGTCGTCCTCGCCGGTGGTGTTGGTGAAGGTCGCGTTCATCCCCGCGAACGACGCGTCCGCGCTGTCCTCACCGGTGGCCGAGGAACGGACCGCCACCGGCACGCCGGTGCCGAGGCGGGCGTAGGCGTCGACCACCTCCTGGCGCATGGCCGGAGACAGCGTCGCCCCGCGAACCAGCTTCTGCATCTGCCGGCAGTTCTCGGCCAGCCGGTCGGAGTCGTCGGCCACGGCGAGCGTCTCGGCGTGCAGGCGGGCCAGGTCCTCGCGCGCGCCGCTGTACTCCATCGCCGCCCAGTACCCTTCGCGCAGCACGATGAACCCGTGCGGTACGGGGAACCCGGCGGCGGTAAGCTCGCCCAGGTTCGCCCCCTTGCCGCCCGCGGACACGTCGTCCGCCGCGCGGATCTCCGACAGTTCCTTGACGCTCGCCATCGCTCCTCCTGTTTCGGCCGACCGTTCCGGGCCAGCGTCACCAGGTCCGCGGACCAGTGGCGAGAGCCCGAAGTCCCTTTGCTGAAGGACCTGTCCCGGTGACCTTTTCCTCTCCCACCGCCCACGCGCGCGCGAGCACGCTGTGGGCGAATCCGGCAAGGAGGAAGCCATGACACGGACTCGGACGCTGGTCGTCGGCGTCGACGGCTCACCGCAGAGCGAAGCCGCGCTGCGCTGGGCGATCACCGAAGCGACCCCGGGCAACGACAGCGTGCGCGCCGTGCTCGTACGGGCGCGCGACGACCTGCTGCCCGGCACCTCGTACGCGATCCAGCCGCACGGCCGGCGCCCCGTGGCCCGGGACGAGGACTACGCCGCCCTGCTGCGGGCCACCGTCGAGAAGGCCCTGCAAGGGCAGGAGAACCCGCCGGCCGTCGAGGAAATCATCGCCGACGGCGACCCGGGCACCGAGCTGATCAAGGAGTCCGCGGCGGCGGACCTGTTGGTGGTCGGCTCGCACGGGGCGCGCCTGGTCACCGAACTGCTCGTCGGGAGCGTCGCCACCCAGTGCGTGCGCCACGCCCACTGCCCCGTCGTCGTCCTCCCCAGCCAGACGGCCCACGCTATGCCGTGAGGGGGTCCCTCACGGCACATAAGGGCATGAGGGGGTCCCTCACGGCATCTCCTAGGAAGACATGGGGTTGGGTGGCAGGACCGGAGGGGTGACCCCCTCGGGCAGGTGGCCGTGGATGGCGCGGTAGCTGCGCACGTAGGCCGCGACGGCGGCGGGCAGGGTCGGGAACAGGTTGGCCTCGCCGATCTTGCCGAGCAACCCGTCCGCGGCGAGCTCCTCCTCCAGCTCGCGCTTGACCCTGGCCATGGCGAACCGGATCCCCCGGCGCTCCAGGTCCCGCCGCAGGCCGTCGAGGGCTTCGATGCCGGTGAGGTCGACCTCCACGGTGGCCTCCGCGTTGAGCAGGAACCATTCCGTGCCCGGGGTGACCGCCGCCAGCGCCCGGTCGTGGAAGTCCTGGGCGTTGGCGAAGCACAGGGGCGCGTCGTAGCGGTAGACCACCAGCCCCGGCACCACATCCGCACCCGGGTAGTCGCCGACGTCGTGCATCCCCGGCACTCCCCGCGCGTACCCGAGCACCGCGGCGTGCGGCCTGGCCACCCGCCGCATCAGGTCCAGAATGGACAGTCCGATCGCGACAAGCACGCCGTAGAGCACGCCCAGCCCCACCACCCCGGCCGTGGTCGCCAGCGCCAGCACCAGTTCGCTGCGCCGGAACGTGGCGAACCGCCGGAACTCGCCCGGCCGGATCAGCCGCAACGCCGCGTAGACCACCACCGCGCCGAGCGCGGCCTCGGGGAACGCGCTGAGCACCGGGCGCGCGGTGAACAGCACGACCACCACCGTCGCGAGTGCCACGAGCGAGAACAGCTGGGTGCGGCCGCCGACCGAAACCGCGATCGCGGTCCGGCTGCCGCTCGAGCTGACCGGGAACCCCTGGGACAGGCCGGCCACGACGTTCGTCACGCCGAGCGCCCGCAGCTCCTGGTTCGCGTCGACGGGCGGCTCCTCCGATCCCGCGAACGCGCGCGCGGTGAGCACGACGTCGGAGAACCCGACCAGCATGATTCCCAAGGCGGGTAACAGGAGCGAAGGCAGGTCGGCGCCGTCGAGGTGCGGCAGGCCGGGCACCGGCAGCCCGGCCGGCACGGTTCCCACGACCTGGATCCCGGAACGCTGCCAGCCGAACACCGCTACGCAGCCCGCAGCGAGCAGCATGCCCAGCAGCGGGCCGGGCAGTGCGGGCAGGAACCGCGCGGCCAGCAGCAGGAACGCGAGCACCGCGACGGACAGGGCGAGCGTCGGCCACTGCGTCTCGCCGAGGTGACCCAGCCAGGAGCGCACCTGGGCCGGCAGATCCTCGCCGTGTGCCGGGACGCCCGTGACCGTGCCGAGCTGGCTGACGATCATGCTGACCGCGATGCCCGCGAGATAGCCGGCGAGGATCGGTTTCGACAGCAGGTCGGCGAACACTCCGGCCCGGATGAGGCCGCCGGCCAGGCACACGCCGCCGACGACGAGGGCGAGGACGGCGGCCAGCGCGGCGTACCGGGCGGGTTCGCCCGCGGCGAGCGGGGCCAGCGCGGTCGCGGTGAGTAGCGCCGTGGTCGACTCGGGCCCGACCGACAACCGCCGTGACGTGCCGAGCAGCGTGTACATCGCCATGGGCCCGAGTACCGTCCACAGCCCGGCGACCGGTGGCAGTCGCGCGATCTCCGCGTACGCCATGACCTGCGGGATCAGGTAGGCGGCGACGGTGACCCCGGCGACGATGTCGCCCCGGAGCCAGCTCCGGCGGTATCCGCGGAACTGCCTGATCCCGGGCAGCAGCCGGCTCGCGGCACGCCCTGCCGAGCGTACTGACATGGCGTAACGATGATCCGCGCCCGCGGTCCCGGACAGGGCCTAAGGTCCCGTCGCGGCCGGGACCATCGCGAAGCAGAACGTCCCTGCCGGCGGGGCCTTTGGCCCGGCGAACCGCACCGTCCCGCGTTGGGAACATGAAGGTATGACTGAGGAAGCGACAGACACGGAGTTGGATCCCGCCAACCCCGAGATGCCCGAGGAGGAACGCCGGGCACGCGCCGTGCGCACGGTCGCCGCGAGCGCCCACGACGCGGAGGATCTCGTCGAACTGCTGGACATGCTCGGCCTCAAGGCCACGGATGTCCTGCCGCAGCCGGAGCGGCCGAAGCTGCCCAGACAGCGGAGCAAGCACCTGTCCATCGCCGAACTGGGCGCCATGCTGGAAGCCGCCGGGCTGCAGCACTCCTGACGCGGCTGATTGTCTGGGGGCCTGCGCGCCCAGCCGATTTCATGGCCAGGGCCCTCCTGAGCCTCGACCTTGCGTTCGTGCGGATCGGAGCCCTGCCCCCGGAAATCGGCTACCTTCGGAGGCGCGCGTGCGACCCGCGTTGGCCAGCAGTCTCACCAGCCAGCAGGGCCGTGGCCTCGCGGGCCAGTTCCAGATCCTCACGTGCGGTGATCGTGAACACCGCCACTCGCGCGCCCGGCGGGCTGATCAGCCGGTCACCTTCGCCGGCCAGGCGGGACGCGTCGATCTCCACGCGCAGCAAGGAAAGCCCGCCGGCCAGTTCGGCGAGCAGCTCCGGCTGGTGCTCGGCGACCCCACCGGTGAACACGACCGCGTCGAGCCGCTGCAGGCTCATCGCCGCCGCCCCGATCTCGCGCCGCAGCCGGTGCAGGTACACCCGCACCGCGGCCGCCGCCTCGGCGTCTCCCGCGGCGCGAGCGGCCAGTACCTCCCGCAGGTCCCCGCTCGTCCCGGTCATCCCCGCCAGGCCCGCATGGTGGTACAGCGTGTCGGTCAGGCTCTCGAGGTCCACCTCGCCGGTGCCGAGGACGTACAGCAGCAGCCCCGGATCCACCGAGCCCGACCGCGTCGCCATCACCGCGCCCTCCAGTGGCGTGAACCCCATCGACGTGTCCACGCTCGCCCCGCCGCGGATCGCGGTGACCGACACGCCGGAACCGATATGGCAGCACAGCATGTGCACCTGCGGCATCGCGAGCAGCTCGGCGCACCGGCGAGCCGCGTACTGGCAGGACAGGCCGTGGAACCCGTAGCGGCGCAAGCGGTTCTGCGCGGTCCACGCCTTCGGCAGCGCGTACCGGGCGGCGGCGTCGGGAAGTCCACTGTGGAATGACGTGTCGAAGCAGGCGATCACCGGCACGTCCGGCAGCGCCGCGCGCACGAGCCGGGCCACCTCCGCCGACAGCGGCTGGTGCAGCGGCGCGAGCGAGCCGAGCCGGTCGAGCTGGTGCAGCAGTTCCTCGTCGACCAGCGCGGGTCCCCCGCGGGAGCCCCCGTGCACGAACCGGATCGCGACTCCGTCCGGCCGCCCCCAGCGCTCGATCGCCTGGCGCACCACGGTGTCGTCGGCCACGGCGTCCGCGGCGTCCCAGGTCTCGGCGTGCACCGGGGCGCCTTCGTCGATCAGCGCGGCCTTCATCGTCGAAGAACCGGGGTTCAAGGTCAGGATGCGCATGGTTTCCCTTCAGGTCCGCAGCCGGCGCAGGAACGGATCGGCGGCGCTGCGCGGCTCGATCCGGATCCGGGCGTCCAGGACGACACACCTGGCATCGTTGACCACCAGCGGGTTCAGGTCCAGTTCGGCGACCTCGGGCACCAGCTCCGCGAGACGGCTCACCCGCAGCAGCACGTCCCGCACCACGCCCCGGTCGATGGTCTCGAACAGCTTCGCCGAGGAGCGCAGGCCGCCGAGCAGGCGGTCGGCGTCGGTGCCGCTGAGCGGGGCGAGCCGGGCGGCGCGGTCGGCCACCAGATCGGTGTCGGTGCCCCCGAGCCCGAACACCACCAGCGGGCCGAAGACCTCGTCGGAGTTGATACCGACCAGCAGTTCCCGGCCGGGTTCGGCCATCGGCTGCAGCACCGCGCCGTGCCAGGCGGCGCCGAACTTCCGCCGCCAGCCGCGCACCACGTCACGGACCGCGGACTCTTCGGTGACGTCGAGCGCGACACCGCCCCCTGCGCTCTTGTGCAGCATGCCCTCGACGTCCGCCTTCAGCGCGAGCGGGCGCTTGAGCTCCTGGAACACGGCTGCCGCGCCGTCCTCGTCGGTCACGTAGCGGGTCTCGGCGAGCGGCAGGCCGAAGCAGCGCAGCAGCTCCGCCACCTCCAGCGGCGCCAGCCAGCGGTGGCCCGCCGCGAGGTAGGACTGCACCAGGGCGACCGCGTGCGATGGGTCGATACCGGACAGTTCCTCGACCGGCCCGGCCGGGGTCGCGCGCCACCGCGCGTACCGGGCGACGTGCCCGAGCGCGGCCGCGGCGTCGGCCGGGTCGGTGAAGCTCGCGGTCGCGGGACCGCGCTCGTCGGTGAGAGGTTCGACGTGGCCGAGTTGCCCGAGCCGCACCGCGAGCACGGGTTTGGCCGACCGGCGGGCCCGCTCGGGCACCGTCGCCATCGGGTCGCCCAGCGCGGTGGGCACCGTCGCGGCCAGGACGGCGTCGATCCCGGGATCGGCGAGCACCGCGTCGAGGCAGGCGCCGAACAGGTCGGCGCCCACGCCCGCCGTCGTGTCGACCGGGTTGTGCAGCGAGGCCTGCTCGGGCAGCAGCGCGTGCAGCGCGGACCTGGTCTCGTCCCGGATGTCCGGCAGCGTCAGCCCGTGCCGCGCGCACGCGTCGGCGGCGAGCACCCCGGCCCCGCCCGCGTTGCTGATGACAGCGACCCGGTTGCCCTGGGGCAGGGGCTGCCACGACAGGGTGGCGACGGTTTCGACGAGCTCGCTGATGGTGTCCACGGCGATGACCCCGGCCTGCTCGTACAGCGCGTCCCTGGTGACCGCCGGGGTCGCCGCCGCCGCGGTGTGCGAGGCGGCCGCGCGCTGGGCGATCTCGGTCTCCCCGGTGCGGATCGCCAGCACCGGCTTCGACCGGGCCAGCGTGCGCGCGAGCCGGCCGAACTTGCGCGGGTTGCCGAAGGACTCCAGGTACAGCACGGCGATCTCGGTGTGCGGATCCCGTTGCCACCACAGCAGCAGGTCGTTGCCGCTCACGTCGTACTTGTCGCCGGTCGACACCAGGCTCGACAGGCCGATGCCCAGCTGCCGCAAGGATTCCAGCAGGGCGATCCCGAACCCGCCGGACTGGCTCACCACGCCGACGGGGCCGGCGGGCACGACTCCGGGCAGGAAGGTCGCGTTCAGCGAGGCCCCCGGGCTCGCGACGCCGATGCAGTTCGGCCCGACCAGGCGCATGCCGTAGGTCCGGGCGGCGGTCACGGCGCGCTCGCCGTACTCGGTACCGGTCAGCCCGGCGGTGATGACCACGGCCGCCCGCACACCCCGCCGCCCGCACTGCTCGACCGCTTCCGCGGCGGCCGGGGCGGGCACGCAGACGACCGCCAGTTCGGGGACCTCGGGCAGGTCCGGCACGCTCGGCGCGCACGGGACCCCGGAAATCTCGGTGGCATGCGGGTTCACCGCGAACAGCTTGCCCGGGTAGCCGCCCTCGATCAGGTTCTCGAGCACGGCGTGCCCGATCGACCCGGGATGGCGGCTCGCGCCGATCACCGCGACCGACTCGGGCCGCAGCACCGAGCGCAGGCTCGCGACGTCGGCGACGCGTTCCCGTTCGGCGAGCGCGCTCCAGTAGTTCTCCCCCGGTTCGAGCACGAGCACGAACTGGCGCTCCGGCCCGCCGGGCGTCATGCGGTACGGCAGCCCGAGATCGGCGAACACGCGGACCATGCGGGTGTTCTCGGCGAGCACCTCACCGGTGAAACGCCGGATTCCCTGCGCACGGGCGGCCGAAGCGAGATGTTCGAGCAGGAGGGTGCCGACCCCGTGGGCCTGCACGCGGCCGTCCACGGCGAGCGCGACCTCGGCCTCGGTCGGATCGCCGGAGACCTCGAAATGCGCGCAGCCGACCAGCTGGTCCTGGCGGAACGCGCCGACCGCGCCATGGCTCGGCCCCGGCTCGCCCGCGATCCGCTCGCAGATCTTGTCCAGCCCGGCTGGCGTGCCGAAGAAGCGCAGGTACCGGTCGCGCTCGTCGAGGCCGTCGTGCAGGGCGAGCACCGCCGCCGTGTCCTGCGGTCGTAGCGGGCGCACCAGGACGACCTCGCCGTCGGCCAGCACCGCGGTGGACCCTAGGTCGGTGGGCATGCGTTCCCTCCCATGGCGATGCGGGCACGCCCGCGCGCGCCCGCATCCGTCGTACGGTCAGTCCTTCTTGACTTCGATCTCGACCGGCTTGCCCGGCTCGGCTCCGTCGTAGGGAACGACGACCTCGAGGATCCCGTCGGCGTACTTCGCGGTGATCTTCGACGCGTCGGCTCCCTGCGGCAGCGAGACGGTCCGCCGGAACGAGCCGTAGTGGAACTCGCTGCGGCCCTTCGTCTCGGTCCTGGCCTCACGCTCGGCGGTGATGGTCAGCAGACCGCCCTCCGTCGTGATGTGAATGCCCTTGGCCGGGTCGAAACCGGGCAGCTCCGCGCGGACGGTGTACTTGCCGTCCGCCGCGGACTCCTCGATGCGCACGATGTTGTGCTCACCGAACGGCCAGCCGGTGTCGAGCCAGTCGGCCAGCGCCGGGAACGTCATCCTCGGGCGCGGCAGCAGTGATGTCATCGATCCTCCTTCCCTCCGTCGGGTGGCTTGCCCCACCAGGCAACCGCCGGGCGCCCGGGACCCGACGCGGTCGTAGTCCCTCAATCCCGGTGACGAAGGACCCTCGCTGCCACCAGGACGGGGGGCGAAACCTGGGGCCCGATCTTGTCCGGGTGTAAGAGGGAGGACCGATGAGCCCACTCGATCTGGCGCGGTGGCAGTTCGGCATCACCACCGTGTACCACTTCATCTTCGTGCCGCTCACGATCGGACTGTCATTCCTGGTGGCCGGCATGCAGACCGCGTGGGTGCGCACCGGCAAGGACCACTACCTGCGGATGACGAAGTTCTGGGGCAAGCTGTTTCTGATCAACTTCGCGATGGGCGTGGTGACGGGCATCGTGCAGGAGTTCCAGTTCGGGATGAACTGGAGCGACTACAGCGCCTTCGTCGGCGACATCTTCGGCGCCCCGCTGGCGATCGAGGGCCTGCTGGCGTTCTTCCTCGAATCCACCTTCCTGGGGTTGTGGATCTTCGGGTGGAACCGGCTGCCGAAGCGGCTCCACCTCGCCACGATCTGGCTCGCCTCGATCGGCACCGTCCTCTCGGCGTACTTCATCCTCGCCGCGAACTCGTGGATGCAGCACCCGGTCGGCTACGCGGTCAACCCGCAGACCGGGCGCGCCGAGCTGAACGACTTCGGCGCCGTGCTCACCAACTCCACCGCGGTGGGGGCGTTCGCGCATACCGTCACGGCCTGCTTCGTCACCGCGGGGATCTTCGTCGTGGCGATCAGCGCGTGGCAGCTCAAGAAGAAGCGCCCACCGAGGTCTACCGGCCGTCGATGAAGATCGCGCTGGTCACCGTCCTGATCGCGAGCCTCGGCGTCGTGGTGACCGGCGACCTCCAGGCGCGCCTGATGACCCAGCAGCAGCCGATGAAGATGGCCGCGGCCGAGGCCCTCTACGACACCGTCTCCCCGGCCTCGTTCTCGCTGTTCACGATCGGCTCGCTCGACGGGTCGAAGGAGGTCTGGTCCCTCCGGGTGCCCCGGGTGCTCTCGTTCATGGCGACCGGGCACTGGGACGGCACCGTCGAGGGCATCAACAACGTGCAGGCCGCCGAGCAGCAGCGCTACGGCGCCGGCGACTACAGCCCGGACATCCCCACCACGTACTGGACGTTCCGCGTGATGATCGGCTTCGGCTTCCTGATGGGGCTGCTGTCGCTGGTCGGGCTGTGGCTGTTCCGCAAGGGCCGGATCCCGCGGTCACGCTGGTTCTACCGAGCCGCGATCGCGTCGCTCGCGCTGCCGTTCCTGGCCAACGCGCTCGGCTGGATCTTCACCGAGATGGGCCGCCAGCCGTGGGTCGTGTTCGGGGTGCTCAAGACCGCCAACGGGGTTTCGCCCACCGTCGCGGCCGGCACCGTGCTGGCCTCGCTGATCGTGTTCACCGTGCTCTACGGCGTGCTCGCGGTCATCGACGGGGTGCTGATGGTCCGCTACGCCAAGGCCGGACCGCCGGAGCCCACCCCCACCGAAGAGTCCGAAACGGACGCCGAACAGCGTCCCGGCGTGTTCGTGTACTAGGAGAGAAAAGATGGCTCTCACGGATGTGTGGTTCCTGCTGATCGCGGTGCTCTGGACCGGGTATTTCGTCCTGGAAGGCTTCGACTTCGGGGTCGGGATGCTGCTGCCGGTGCTCTCCCGCGACAACACCGACCGGCGGGTGATGATCAACACCATCGGCCCGGTCTGGGACGGCAACGAGGTATGGCTGCTCGTCGCCGGCGGCGCGACCTTCGCCGCGTTCCCGCTGTGGTACGCGAGCCTGTTCTCCGGGTTCTACCTGGCACTGTTGCTGATCCTGGTCGCGCTCATCGTGCGCGGGGTCTCGTTCGAGTTCCGCGGCAAGATCGACAGCGCGCGGTGGCGCGCCGGCTGGGACATCGCGATCGTGGTCGGCTCGCTCCTGCCCGCGCTGCTGTGGGGCGTCGCGTTCGGCAACATCGTGCGCGGCGTGCCGCTGGACGCCCAGCACCACTTCACCGGCAACCTGCTGACCCTGCTCAACCCGTACGCGCTGCTCGGCGGGCTGACCACGCTGAGCGTGTTCGCCTTGCACGGCACGGTGTTCCTCGCCCTCAAGACGACCGGCGAGCTGCGCCGCCGCGCCCGGGCGCTGAGCTGGCCGCTGGGCTTGCTGGCGGTGCTGTTCGCGGCGTCGTTCCTGCTGTGGACCCAGCTCGAGCACGGCAAGTCCTGGACGTGGATCGCGCTGGCCGCGGCCGCGGCCGCGCTCGTCGGCGGCGTGCTGGCGTTGCGGCTGGAACGGGAAGGCTGGGCGTTCCTGCTCACCGCGGCCGCGATCGTCGGTACCACGGTGTTGCTGTTCGGTTCGCTGTACCCGGACGTGCTGCCCTCGACGACCGACGCGGCGAACAGCCTCACCACGACCAACGCCTCGTCCACGCCGTACACGCTGAAGATCATGACCTGGGTCGCCGTCGCGTTCACCCCGATCGTGCTGCTGTACCAGTCGTGGACCTACTGGGTGTTCCGCAAGCGGATCACCCGCGAATCGATCCCGGCCGCACAGGGGCTGGTGCCGTGAAGCCGCTCGACCCGCGGCTGCTCCGGCACGCCGGTGCCGCGCGCCCCTTCATTCTCGGGTGCGCGGCGCTCGGCGTGGCCACGGCGGGACTCGTGCTCGTCCAGGCCGATCTCCTCGCCACCTCGATCTCGCGCGCCTTTCTCGGCGGCGCCGGGATCGCCGCGCTGGCGATCCCGGTCGCGCTGCTCGCGCTCGTCGTGCTCGGGCGCTCGCTCGTGTCCTGGCTCGCCGAGACCTCGGCACATCGCGCGTCCGCCGCGGTGCTGAGCCAGCTGCGCGCCGCCGTCGTCGAGCACACGCTCCGCATTGGGCCGACGCGCCAGGCGGGCCGGTCCCCCGCCGAGCTGGCGACCCTGGCCACGCGCGGCGTCGACCGGCTGGACGGGTATTTCGCGCGGTACCTGCCGACGCTGCTCGTCGCCGCCGTCGTCCCGGCGGTGGTGGGCGCGCGGATCCTGCTGTCCGACTGGGTCTCCGCGATCATCGTCGGGGTCACCGTACCGCTGATCCCGATCTTCATGATCCTCATCGGGCTCTACACCCAGCGCGAGACCGCCAAGCAGTGGCGCACGCTTTCCGTACTGGGCAACCATTTCCTCGATCTCGTCGCCGGGCTCGCGGTGCTCACCGCGTTCGGGCGGGCCCGCGCCCAGCTGCGCGGGCTGCGCGCGATCACCCGCACCTACCGGCTGCAGACGATGCGGACGCTACGCGTGGCGTTCCTGTCCGCGCTCGCGCTGGAACTGCTGGCGACCCTGTCGGTCGCCCTGGTCGCCGTGTCGATCGGTTTGCGGCTCGTCAACGGCGAAATGGACCTGCACACCGCGCTCGTCGTGCTGATCCTCGCGCCCGAGGTCTACCTCCCGCTGCGCGCGGTCGGCACCCGCTTCCACGACAGCGCCGAAGGGGTCGCCGCGGCGAACGAGATCTTCGGCCTGCTGGAGGAGAAGCCCGTCGCACAAGGGCTCCGCTCGCCCGCGCCGGATCCGTCGGTGGTCCCGCTGCGCGTGCGCGGGGTGACCGTGCACGGCCGGTCCGGACCCGTGCTCGATTCGTTCGACCTCCGCGTCGAACCTGGTGAGGTCGTCGGGATCACCGGGGCGAGCGGGGCCGGCAAGTCCACCCTGCTCGATCTGTTGCTCGGCTGGTACCCGCCGGACGCGGGCGCCGTGTTCGTCGATGGGGTCGATCTCGCCGAACTGGACCGAACGGCATGGCAGCAGCGCATCGCCTGGGTCCCGCAGCGCCCACGGCTGCTGACCGGCTCCGTGGCGGAGAACATCCGCCTCGGCAAGCCGGGTGCACCACTGTCCGAAGTGGAGGCCGCGGCGCAGGCGGCGGGGCTCGACATCCCGCTCGACACGCACGTGGGCGAACTCGGCGCCGGACTGTCCACCGGGCAGCAGCGCCGGGTCGCGCTGGCCCGCGCGCTTCTGCTCGACCGCCCGCTGTTGCTGCTCGACGAACCCACCGAGGGCGTCGACGCCGACACCGAGGCCGAAATCCTCCGCTGCCTTCCCGCCGCGCTGGCCGGGCGCACGGCCGTCATCGTCACGCATCGCGAAGCCGTACTGGACGTTTGCGACCGGGTGGTCGCCTTGCCCGCGCCTTCGCCGGTGGCCGTCCCCGAGGTCGCGCCGGTTTCCGCTGCTCCGCAGGAAGATTCCGAAGAGGACGGTCGCGGCTGGCTGTCCAGTGTGATCCGGCCACACCGGTGGCGCCTCGCGCTCGCGTGCATCGCCGGGGCACTCGCACTCGGCAGCGGGGTCGCGCTCACCGCGACCTCGGCGTGGCTCATCTCCACCGCCGCGCTCCACCCGCCGATCCTGACCTTGACCGTTGCGATCGTCGCGGTGCGCACGTTCGGTATCGCCAAGGGCGTGCTGCGCTATGTCGAACGCCTGCTGTCGCACGACGTCGCGCTGCGGGCACTCGCGGAGCTGCGGGTGCGCGTGTGGTCGACATTGGTGCGGCTCGGCCCGGCACTGACCGAACGCCTGCGGCGTGGCGATCTCCTGCAGCGCATGGTGTCCGATGTGGACGCTCAACAGGACCTGCTGGTGCGGGTGCTCGTGCCCGGGGTTTCGGCCGCCGTGGTCGCCGCGGCCGCCTCGATCACGGTCGGGGCCCTGCTGCCCGAGGCCGGGGTGCTGCTGTTGGTGGGCTTGCTGTGCGCCGGGGTGCTCGCCCCGGCGATGTCGGCCTTCGCGGCGCGCCGCGCGGAGCGTGACACGACGGGGTTGCGCGCCGAGGTCACGTCCGGGACGGTCGAAGTCCTCGAAGCCGCACCCGACCTGATCGCCTATGGCGCGGCGGCGGGACGGCACACCTCCTTGCGGGAGACCGATACGGTGCTCACCTCGGCGCTGCGGCGCTCGGCGAGAGCCCGGGGCCTGGGCGCGGGCACCGGCACCCTTTCGCTGGGCGCGACGATGATCGGCAGCCTGCTGCTGGGGATCGCCGCGCTGCGGGCGGGCCGCCTGCCGGGCCCGGAGCTGGCCGTGCTGGCGCTGACCCCGCTGGCCGCCGCCGAGCTCGTCGCGGCACTTCCCGAAGCGGCGCAACGGTTCCTCAGCGCTCGCCACAGCGCACGCCGACTGTCCGAACTGGACCACACCGTCTCGCCCGCCACCGAACCTTCGTCGCCGGTGTCACTGTCCCGTCCCAGCTCGCTGACGGTCACGGACCTGGCCGTCCGGTGGCCAGGCGCTGCGCGGGACGCGGTGTCCGGAGTGGACTTCAGGGTCGGGAACAGCGTGCTGCTGACCGGTCCGTCCGGCGCCGGCAAGAGCACGACCCTGGCGGCGGTGATGCGCTACCTGGACCCGTCCGCGGGCTCGGTGCACCTCGACTCGACCGACACCCGAACCTGCGCGGGCGACGAGGTGCGCGCGGAACTGGGCTGGTGCGGGCCGGACACGCATCTGTTCGACACCACGTTGCGGGAGAACCTGATGCTGGCACGCCCGTCGGCTTCGGATCCGGAACTGCTGAACGCGCTCAGCCGCGCGCGGCTCCGGTCGTGGTTCGCGTCGTTGCCGCAGGGCCTCGACACCCCGCTCGGCGCCCACGGCACCGCGGTCTCCGGCGGGGAACGGCAACGGCTCGGCGTGGCGCGGGCGCTGCTCGCCGACCGCCCGATCCTCCTGCTCGACGAACCGACCGCGCACCTGGACGCGCCCACGGCGGCCGCGCTCGCCGAGGACGTCGCCGCGGTGGCGGCCACCCGCCCGACGGTCGTGGTCACGCACCGGCCGGCGGAGTTCCCGTCGTTGCCGGAGGTGCGAGTGCCACGCGCCGCCAGCCCGGACGGCGTACCGTCACCAACAGGTTCACCCACCGGGGCGGGGCGCGGCACGCCGCACCCGTAACCTCACGGCTCGGAAAGGCGCGGCCCAGCCTGCCGTCGAGTTCGCGGCGCGGCATGAACCGCACCGCCGCGGTCAGCGAACCCGCTTGCCGCAGCACCTGCTCCCGCTCCGACTCGGCCACGTGATGCAGCACATCGCACAGCACCACCAGATCGAACTACGCCGCTGGAGCACATCGCCCGGCTCAACTCGTCTGCGCGCCGAAGCTTCATTCTTGTGGGTTAGCACACGCGTTCGAATCCTGCGATAAACTCTACGACGTGACCGGAATTCTCGCACCCACCTTGTGGCGGCTCCCCGACGCGGGGGTTACCACCAAGTTGCTGGCGTGCGAGGAAAAACTCCGCCGCGGGTACGCCGAGATGCTCGCGCTGGTCGGCGAGGTCGAGCATCGCGGCCTCGGCAGATCGTTGGGCTACCAGGATTCCGCGGCCCTGCTGCAGGAAAACCTGCGGATCTCGGGGCGCGAGGCGCAGACGCGGGTCGCGCACGCCTCCGCGACGGTGCCGTCCTTTTCGGTCACCGGTATCCCGCAGCCGTCTCCCCTGGCCGGCACCGCGGAAGCGCTGGCCGCGGGTGAGCTGAACCGCGAACACGTCCAGGCCATCACGGCCGTCTTCAGCACCTGCCCTTCAGGGATCAGCTCCCAGCAACGGGCCGAGGGCGAAGCCGCGCTGGTGACGCTCGCACGGCAAGCAGGCCCCGAAGCCGTGCGCACCGCCGGCCGTCGGCTGATCGCCCACTGGGAACAGGAAACCGAGCCACGGGAGAAGCCGGAGAAGGCGCCGCCCCGGCGAAGCCTCCAGATCGCCCACCGTCCGGACGGCAGTGCCCGCTTCCGCGGCGAACTCGACGCCGAAAGCACCGTCCTGCTCGACGGTCTGCTCGGGCCCCTGGCGAAACCCCACGATGCCGCCGATTTGCGCGGCCTGGACGAACGGCGCGGTGACGCCCTCGCCGACATCCTCGAACTGGCCGCCCGTTGCGACGAGTTGAGCGTGCAAGGCGGCGAACGGGCGGTGCTGATCGTGCGCACCACCCTCGCCGAGCTCGAAGGCCGCCTCCGTGAAGCCCTGCTGACCGTTCCGGGGGTCCGCAGCGTCGACACGCTGCTGCGCTACGCCTGCGACGCGCGCGTGATTCCCGCGGTCCTCGGCGCGAAGGGGCAGCCGCTGTTCCTCGGCCGCGCCAGCCGGCTGGCCGGCGCCGCCCAACGGCACGCACTCGTGGTGCGGGACAAGGGCTGCGCCCACCCCGGCTGCGATCGCGGTCCCAAATGGACAACGCCGCACCATGTCATCCCCTGGTCCCAGAGCGGACCCACGGATCTGGGCAACCTGGTGCTGTTGTGCGCGCGGCATCACCGGATGGCCCATCATTCCGGCTGGGACATCCGATTCCGCCACGGAATCCCCGAATTCCTCCCACCGTCCTGGCTCGACAGCGCCCGCACCCCGCGCCGCAACCTCGCCCACACCCTCGGCCCACCCGAACCGGCATGCCCGCCACCCGTCGCGGCGGACGACGACCCATGGGCCTTCGCCAGGGCAGGGTGAGGAGGGTGGAAGTCACGTCGGCACCGCCGGCCTTTTGAACTCGGCCTTCGCGGCCGGGATGATCATCGGCGCACCCACCAAGGCCGCGATCGCCCGCCGGTGGCCCGCACGGGCGACGCTGGCAGCCGGGCCCGCCACGGGAGCAGCGGCCCTCGCCACCGCCAGCAGCGACGGCCGGGTGACTCGCGGTCAGGCCCAGGTCCAGTTGCGCACCTCCGGCATGTCCTCGCCGTGCTCGCGGATCCAGCGGTGGTGGCGTTCACGCGCCTCGCTCATCGCCTGGCGGACGGCGCCCGCGCGCCGCGCCAGGTCGGGGACTCGGTCGATCACGTCGATCACCAGCTGGTACCTGTCCATGTCGTTGAGCACCAGCATGTCGAACGGGGTCGTCGTCGTCCCGCGCTCCTTGTAGCCGCGGACGTGGAATTCCGCGTGGTTGTGCCGCCGGTACGCCAGCCGGTGGATCAGCCACGGGTACCCGTGATACGCGAAGATCACCGGCCGGTCCGCGGTGAACAGCGCGTCGAACTCCCGGTCGCTCATCCCGTGCGGATGTTCGGTGTCGGGCTGCAGGCGCATCAGATCGACCACGTTCACCACGCGCACCGCCAGTTCCGGCAGGTACCCGCGCAGCAACGAGGCCGCCGCCAGCACCTCCATCGTCGGCGCGTCCCCGGCGCAGCCCAGCACCACGTCCGGCTCGCGGTCGGGGTACGTGCTCGCCCACTCCCACATGCCCGCGCCGCGCGCGCAGTGCAGCGCCGCCTGCTCCGGGTCCAGCCAGTTGGGCGTCGCGTTCTTGCCGGCCACGATCACGTTCACGTAGTCCCGGCTGCGCAGGCAGTGATCCGCCACCGAAAGCAGCGTGTTCGTGTCCGGCGGCAGGTACACCCGCACCACCTCGGAGCTCTTGTTCGCCACATGGTCGATGAACCCGGGATCCTGGTGCGTGAACCCGTTGTGGTCCTGCCGCCACACGTGCGAGGTCAGCAGGTAGTTCAGCGACGCGATCGGCCGCCGCCACGGGATCTGCCGGTGCACCCGCAACCACTTGATGTGCTGGTTCACCATCGAGTCCACGATGTGCGCGAACGCTTCGTAGCACGAGAACAGCCCGTGCCGGCCGGTCAGCAGGTAGCCCTCGAGCCAGCCCTGGCACAGCTGCTCCGAGAGCACCTCCATGACCCGCCCGTCGCCCGCGAGATGCTCGTCGACGGGTTCGATCGCCGCCTGCCACGCCTTCGCGGTCACGTCGTACACCGCGTCCAGCCGGTTCGACGCCGTCTCGTCCGGACCGAACAGCCGGAACGTCTTGCCGTCGCGGGCGAACACGTCCTTGAGATACCGGCCGAGTACGCGCGTCGGCTCGTCGCTCGACGTCCCCGGCCGCGGCACCGGCACCCCGTGCGCGGCGGGATCCGGCAAGAGCAGCGGGCGCAACAGCAGCCCGCCGTTGGCGTGCGGGTTCGCGCCCATCCGCCGTTGCCCCCGGGGAATCACCGCGGTCACCGCCGGTCGCGGGCGGCCCTCGGAGTCGAACAGCTCCTCCGGGCGGTAGGAGCGCAGCCAGCGTTCCAGCTCCCGCAGATGTTCCGGGTTCTCGCGGACCTCCGGCAGCGGCACCTGGTGCGCGCGCCAGGTGCCCTCGACCTGCTTACCGTCCACAACGGACGGACCGGTCCAGCCTTTCGGGCTGCGCAGCACGATCACCGGCCACCGCGGGCGGCCGGACACACCTTCGCGCGCCTGCTCCTGGATCCGCCGGATCTCGGCGTACACGTCGTCGAGCGTCGCGGCCATCGCCTGGTGCATCAGCCCGGGCTCGTGACCGGTGACGTAATAGGGCGCGTACCCGTAACCGCGCAGCAGTTCGTCGAGCTCGTGCTCCGGGATCCGCGCCAGCACCGCCGGGTTCGCGATCTTGTACCCGTTGAGGTGCAGGATCGGCAGCACCGCCCCGTCGTGCACCGGATCGAGGAACTTACCGGCGTGCCAGCTCGTCGCGAGCGGACCGGTTTCCGCCTCGCCGTCGCCGATCACGCACGCGACGATCAGGCCGGGGTTGTCGAACGCGGCCCCGAAGGCGTGCGCGAGCGAGTATCCCAGCTCACCGCCTTCGTGGATCGAACCCGGCACTTCCGGCGCCACATGGCTCGGCACGCCACCAGGGAACGAGAACTGCCGGAACAGGGTCCGCAAGCCCTCGAAGTCCTGGGTGACCTCCGGCTTCACTTCCGGGTAGCTGCCCTCGAGCCAGGTGTTCGCCAGCAGCGCGGGCCCACCGTGCCCGGGGCCGGTCACGAACATCATGTCGAGGTCGTGCCGGCTGATGAGCCGGTTCAGGTGCGCGTACAGGAAGTTGAGCCCGGGCGAGGTGCCCCAGTGCCCGAGCAACCGCGGCTTGATGTGCTCCCGCCGCAGTGGCTCGGTCAGCAAAGGGTTGTCCAGCAAGTAGATCTGCCCGGCCGCCAGATAGTTCGCCGCCCGCCACAGCGCGTCGACCTCGTTCAGCTCGGACTCGGTCAGTGCGGCCGCGGTTTCGGTGGCCGTGCTCATTCCACCTCCTGTGTCCTGCGGGACACCCGCACCCGGTCGGCTTGCATGATCGGGGCTTCGCCATTGTCGATCATGCAG
>NZ_VDFW01000012.1 GCF_006152065.1 Amycolatopsis alkalitolerans | reverse complement strand
GGTGTGTTTGTTTGCCAGGGTGCTGAGTTGGCTCTTGGCGTCGCTGAGTTGGCTCGGGGCGTTATCGAGTTGGCCGGCTGCTGTCGCCGGGGGCAAAGTCAGCGACCGGACCTGCCAACTCGACATCGCAGCGGACAAACCCAACGACCCTACGGGCAAACACGGCAACGTAAACCGGACAGGATCACACGACACTAGGTACCCGGGGGCGTGACCGCCTGCTCGACCACGTCCTCGGTTTCGCCGTGCGGCCTCGGGATGACGTGCGAGGCATACAGTTCACCGACGCCGGCCGCGGCCGCGGTGCCGGCGTCCACGGCGGCCTTGACCGCCCCGACGTCGCCGCGTACGAGAACCGACACCTGCCCGTTGCGCAATGTCCGGTACCCCTCGAGTTCGACATTCGCCGCCTTCACCATCGCGTCGGCCGCCTCGATCGCGCCGACCAGTCCCCTGGTCTCGACGAATCCCAGCGCACCCGACCTTGCCGTGCCTGCCATATCCACTCCTCAGGACAGCCGGACGAACCCTGCCGGCACCGACCCTAGGCACGGCTCGCGCGGCCTGCGTTGTCGTTGGGGGACAACGCAGGCGGTGATGTCTATCCGAGCCGTTGCCTTTCACCGCCACGGCCACAGCTGCTGATGATCGCGGCGTTGGGGTGTCACGCGACGGACCACTCGATGATCGCCACCTTCACCGGGCCGAGTTCTGCTGTCCCCGCAGCGGTTCCGAGGGGTCCGGGCGTTGACACGGGGAACGATCCGCGTGCCGCTTCGACCACCGCGCGTGTTGCCAGGATCTGCCCGTAGCTCGCCGCCGTCGCGATGGCGGCGGCGACGCGGGCGGCGTCGGCATCCTGTTCATCCGGCCCGGAATGCACGCCGATGCGCATGCGTGGCGCGAAACCGTGCTCACGGCGATGCTCGGCCATCCGCTGCTGGATTCCGGCCGCGCAGCGCAGCGCGGCCGGGGAACCGCGGAAGGTCGCGACGTAGGTTCGCCCGTCCTGCCACACCCGGTCGGCCCCGTGCTCCGCGCAGCAGGCGCGCAACGTGCGGTCGAGCCATTGAGTGAGGGCGGCCCACGCCTGGTCGTCCAATACTGGTGACAGGCGTTCCGTGTCGGCATCGGCGTAGACGACGGTCACCGGCTGCTCTGGGTGTCCGGCGTCGACCTCGAGGGCCCATTCGAGGAGGTCGTCCGGCGAAGCCTCGGCGCCCCGACGGCTGGCGCGGTCGAATTCCTCGGCACCGAGCTCGGACCGAAGCCGGGTCAGGGCCGTGTCCAGGGCGCGCCGCGCCGTGGCCGGTACGGGGACGCTGATGCGTGCACGCTGGGCGGCCGCCGCGCCCAGGAACGCGGCCGCGCGCCTGCCGTCACCGCACGCGAGCATGGCGCGGCCAAGGCGTTCCAGACTCGTGGCCATCCCCGCGCGGTGTCCCGACGCGGTGCACAGTTCGAACGCCTTGCGAAAGGAGCCGCGCGCATTCTCCGGATGGTCTCGCAACGTCAGCTCGCCGGTGATCTGCAGGGCGGACGCCTCACCTTCGCGGTAGCCGATCACGCGGTAGTGCTCGAGCGCCCGCGTGACGAGTTCGCCGGCGCGCGCGAACCGGCCTTGTTGGCCGGCGATCGTGCTGCACACGTCCAGGCAGACGCCGAGTATCGTGTCTTCGCCGACGCGCTCTGCCACATCCAGTGCGGTCCGCGCGGTTGCCTCCGCCGCAGGCAGCTGATCGTCGTCCCGCTGCGTTCGTGCCAGGTGCACCAGCGCGATGGCTTCACGCCAGCTGTCCCCGGATGCGCGCAGCGCCTGCACCGCCTGCTCGAGCGGAGCATGCGCCGCCGCCGGGTCGCCGCGAGCCCAGCAGACCATGCCGATCCTGGTCAGCGCGTCGCCTTCCCACCGCCGGTCACGCACCGAGCGGGCCAGCGCGAGCTGTTCGCGGGCCAGGTCGTGGGCGGCGTCGAGCTCGCCCAGACCGAGGCGAAGGAGCGTCGCCGCGGCGAGCAGTCGCATCCGCAGGCCGGCCCGGGATCGGTCCACGACCGCCAGCCCGGCGTCGAGCCAGTGCAGTCCCTCGACCCGGGCGCCGGCGAGGTCCCACATGTGCCAGAGCCCCGACGCCAGCCTGGCGCCGAGTTCCGGGTCTCCGCCGTCGAACGCCCATCCCAGCGCTGCGCGCAGGTTCTCGCCGTCCGCACGAAGCCGGTCCAGCCAGCGCACCGAGCCCGCCCGGTAGAGACAAGGCTGCGCGTCCTCGACGACCGCCAGGTAGTGGCGTGCGTGGCGGTCGGCCATCGCCGCGCCCTCGTCGCGTTCGGCAAGCCGGCCCTGGGCGTACCGGCGCAGCGGTTCGAGCATCCGGTAACGGCCACGGTCCGGCGAGACCTGCTCCAGCTGGACGAGTGACCGCGCGACGAGTCCGGACAGCAGGCTCACCACGTCCGGTCCCGGGAGGTGGTCATCCGCGGTCACCGACTCGGCGGCGTCCAGTGTGAACCCGCCCGCGAACACCGACAGCCGCGCGAACAGGATCCGTGCCGGCTCACCGAGCAGGTTGTAGCTGCCGTCGCAGGCGGTGTCCAGGCCGCGGTGCCTGCCACCGGCAGTGCCCTCGCGGGCGTCCAGGAGCCGGGACCGGTGATCGAGGTGGTCGAGGATGCGGCGCAGCGGCAGCGTGGCGACCTGGGACGCGGCCAGCTCCAGGGCGAGCGGCAACCCGTCCAGGCGGTGGCAGATGTCGCGGACGAGGCCGGCGTTGGCCTCGGTGACCCGGAACCCCGGCCGGGCCGTGGCCGCTCGCGCCCCGAACAACGACACGGCCTCGCTGGCCGCCATCCGTTCCCACGAGGCATCGCGGTCCGCCACCGGAAGCGGGGCGACGGTGCAGACGACCTCACCGGCGATGCCGAGTGCTTCGCGGCTGGTGGCCAGGACGCGCACCTCGGTACCCGCCGCCGCGACGGCTTCGACCAGCGACCGGCAGCCGTCCACGACGTGCTCGCAGTTGTCGAGAATCAGCAGGCCCTTGCGGTCGCCCAGCGCCGCCGACACGGTGTCGAGCAGCTCCGGCCCGGTCTCGGCGCGAAGGCCGAGCACATCGGCGACGGTGTGGGTCACCAGCGCGGACGTCGTCAGCGGGGCCAGGTCGACGAACCAGATGCCGGCGGGAAACCGCGCTGCCGCGCCGCGCCCGACCTCGATCGCCAGCCGGGTCTTCCCGATCCCGGCCGCACCGGCCAGCGTCACCAGCCGGTGCCGGTCGAGCATCGCGGTGACCTGCGCACCTTCGCGGTCGCGACCCACGAACGCGCCAAGCGGTCGCGGCAACCGGGCACGGTGGCGGGTCGTGTCCGGCGGGTCGAGGGACGGGTGCTGTTGTAGCACGGCGCGGTGCAGGTCCCGCAGCGCGGGCCCTGGCTCGACGCCGAGCTCGTCCCGCAGTGCCCGGCGGGCCGCCTGGTAGGCCGCCAGCGCCTCGGCCTGACGGCCACAGCGGTAGAGCGCGACCATGAGGTGCGCGCGCAGCCGTTCGCGCAGCGGATGCTGCGCCACCAGGACCTCGAGTTCACCGACGAGGTGCGCGTGCCTGCCGAGCGCGAGGTCGGCCTCAGCCTTCGCTTCGACGGCGTCGCAACGCAGTTCGTCGAGCCGGTTGGCGGTCTCGGCCACGAACGGGGCGTCGACTCCGGCCAGCGCCGGACCTCGCCACAGGGACAAGGCGTCGGCCAGCACAGCCGACGCGGTCTTCGGATCCGCAGGCAGGGCGTTGCGCCCCTGGCCGAGCAGACGCTCGAAACGCAGCATGTCCACCTGGTCCGGCCGCGCCCGGATGGTGTAGCCGCCGGGCTCGGTCACCAGCAACCCGGCTGCCAGGGCCCGCCGTAACCCGGCGATGGAGCCGTGCACGATCGTGGCCGCCGAGGCGGGCGCCGCGTCTCCCCAGAGCAGGTCGACCAGGTGGCCGACGGACAGCGGAGTGCCGAGATGCAGCAGCAGAACCGCCAGCAGCGCATGCTGCCGCGGTGGCCCGAGCGGGATCCCGTCGCCGTCGTCGCCGATCACCGCGACGGGCCCGAGGATGCGGAACTGCATGGTCGGCCTCCTCGCCGTGTCCTCAATGGTGCCTTATGACCCGTATCCGAGGCGTGTAGCCGGCGTTTAGCCTCGCGGCCGAAGCTGTGGGCGGTGGTAGTGACGACAGAACAGGAGCACGCCCATGGATGCCATCGCAGACACCGCGCAGGCGGCCCTGGACGCGGCCAGAGAGCTGCGCCCGACCTTTCGCGGGGACCTCGTCCTCCCGCAGGACCCCGGCTACGACAATGCCCGGCGCGTGTGGAACGGGTGTATCGACCGGCGCCCCGCGCTCATCGCCCGCTGCCGCTGCACTGAGGACGTCGTCGCCGCGCTGGGCGCCGCGCGAGCACGCGGACTCGAGATCGCCGTGCGCGGCGGTGGCCACAGCATCGCCGGGCTCGCCGTCGCGGACAAGGCGGTGACGATCGACCTGTCCGGGATGGCCGCGATCCGGGTGGATCCGAGCACTCGCCAGGCGTCGGTACACGCAGGCAGTCTGCTGGCCTCGGTGGACCGGGAGACGCAGCGGCACGGCCTGGCGGTCACCAGCGGCTTCGTCTCCCACACCGGGGTCGGCGGCCTCACCCTCGGCGGTGGATTCGGCTGGATGGCCCGCAAACACGGGCTGGCCTGCGACAATGTGCGGTCCGCCGAGGTCGTGCTCGCCGACGGCACGGTCGCCACCGCCGGCGACACCGATCTGCTGTGGGCGCTACGCGGCGCGGGCAGCAATTTCGGCGTGACCACGTCGTTCGAATTCGAGCTGCACCCCGTCGGGCCCATGGTCGCCACGGGAACCGCGTGCTACGCGCTCGAGGACGGAGCCCAGGTGTTGCGGGCGTTGCGTGAGCTCGCTGACGAGGCCGCCGACGAAACCACGTGGGCGGCCTCGATCTGGGATGCCGATCAGGACACCCCAGTGCCTGCCGAACACCACGGCAAACCCGTGGTGACACTGACCTTCGTGCACATCGGAGATGTGGACGAAGGACTGCGACTCGGCCGGCGGCTGCACGCGGTGGCCTCCCCGCTGGCGGAGACCGTCGGCCCGGTTACCTACCTCGACCTGCAGTGCGCGAGCGACGGCGCGTGGCCGCACGGGGTGCGCCGGTACTGGAAATCGCACTACCTGTGGGACCTGCCGGACGCCGCGATCGAGGTGTTCCTCGCCCGCGGAAACGCCACGGGCAAGGAACATCCGCCGATCATCGGGTCCCTGCAGGCCCGGGGCGGCGCCATCAGCCGGGTCGGTGAGCAGGCCACCGCGGTCGGCCACCGCGGCGCGAAGTTCGAGTTCCTCACCGCGAGCAACTGGACCGACGCAGGCGAGGACGACGCCAGGCGCGGTCTCATCCGGACGTTCGCCGACGCGATGGCGCGGTACTCCCACGGCGTTTACGTCAACAACCTCGGCACGGAAGGCGAAGACAGGGTCCGCGCCGCCTACGGTGACGAGAAGTTCACGCGACTGGTCAGCCTGAAACGGCGGTACGACCCGGACAACGTGTTCCACCTCAACCAGAACATCCGACCCTGACGGGACGGCGCGGCACTCCGGCAACTGCCGCACCGGGGCGAGTTGAAGAAGACGCGCTCGATGCCCTTGCCCTCGGGCACGTCGGGGTCTCCGGCGATCTGCTCCGGCGAACCCCGAGGTACGGGCGGTCGCCCTCGATAGGTTTTCCGGTGCTCAGCACGTTCGCGGCCTGGAACTTCGCCGTGTGCCGGGCCGGCGCGCTGACTTTCCTGCACGGCGATCCGCTCTACACCCTGGAGCGGCTGACGGCCCTGCCGTCCTGGGTGGCGCTGCCGTTCACCTACCCGCCCGCCGCCGCGCTGCTGTTCGTGCCACTCGCCGCGCTGCCCGCAGGGCTGGCCTGGGGCATCGTGTCGAAGCAACGGCTGAGCCACGCCTTGCGGTGGTGCCCGGCCTATCCGGCAGACGAAGAACACACCGCGCTCTGGACGGAGCCGGTCCGGAATTGTCGAACCGACCGTCCCGAATGTGGATTTGAGCGTCGAGTTCACCATCGCGAGGTCGAAGTCATGCGGCCGGAACGCGGCACCCGGATCACTCGGAACAGGTCTGCGGCGGCAGGGCTGAGCCGCTCGTTCGCGCGGCCGACTACATGCAGCGGGCGGCGCAGGTCGAGTTCCGCGGTCGCGACCTCACAAAGCGAGCCCTCCGCGAGTTCGGTGAGTACGGTCAGCCGGGAGAGCACGCCCACGGAGCGCCCGTCCTGGAGCGCGACCTTCGCGGCGGCGGTCGAGGCGAACTGCGAAGCCGGCCGCGGGGCCACTACGTCGTGCCCGGCCAGCGCCTGCTCGAGGATCTCGTAGGTGCCCGATCCCGGTTCCCGCACCACGATGTCCATCCCGGCCAGCTCCGCGGCGGTCACGGGCGTGGTACGCCCGGCCCACTGATGCCGGGGGCCGACCACCACGATCAGCCGGTCGTGGGCGATGGGCTCGAAGCGGAGCCCGCGCGCGGCCGGCTGCGGGCATTCGACGAAACCGAGTTCGGCCTTTCCACCGAGCACCTCGTCCACGACCTTGCCGGAGTTCTGCACATGCAGCTCCATGCGCGGCGTCGCGTCGTCGCCGGCTCCGGTCCGGATCTCGCGCCAGCACGCGAGCCACTGCGGCACCAGGTACTCGGCGATGGTGAGCGAGGCGGCGATCACGAGCCGGTCGTGCCCGGGGTCGCACATCCGGTTCAGCCGTTTCTCGAACAAGTCGGACGCGGCGATCAGGTCACGTGCCCACGCCGCGATCTCCGTGCCGTCGTCGGTGAGCGCGGACCCGGTTGGTGACCGCCGGATCAATGTCCGGTTGATAGAGCGCTCCAGCCGCGCGATCCCGGTCGACAGCGTGGGCTGGGAGATCCCGAGCTCGCGCGCGGCACCACTGATACTGCCTGCCCGGTCGACCGCCACGAGCAGCTCTACCGAGTACAGGCTCGTCCTCACCATCGGCAGCTCCTCGTCGAGCAGGCAGGCGACATCGCCGACCACTCCATCACCGATACTTGACCGGCGGCGTCCGGATTGTCAAGCAGACAGCCGGGCGCCGACAATTCGACATGACCCCATAGTGGCCGTCAATGGGCTTTCTCGCGGCTAACGCCCGCAATTATGCGGTTTTCCTGCGTAATTGTCACCGGCCGGACCCGCGTGGGGCACGCGACATGATCGACATCTACGGATTTGATCCGGTTGACCGGCGGTTTGGTGCGACGTAGGTTGATCCCAACGCCGCCACGAAACTCGCGCACAGTTTTCCCGGATTTCTGCGATAGGTAGAGTTGGCGGGCCCGTCATGAATTGTCACCGGGGGTCACAAGGAGGTGCTCCACGTGATTTCGAACATTCGGCGCAGTCCGGCGTCCGGCAGAACGCGGGTGAAGGTCGGCGCATTGGTCGTGGCCGTCGCACTCGGCGCGGCGGCCTGTGGCTCACCGAGCGGCAGCACGGAAAGCAACGGCGCGCTGTCACTCACGGTGGGCCTGCCTACGCCGGGCTACTACAACGCGGCGCTCTACTGGGCCAAGGGACAGGGCATCTTCGACAAGCTCGGCCTCAACCTCACGATCGAAAAGTCGGGCTCGGTGACCACCACGCACGCCGCGACCGGCAAGTACGTCGTGGCCAACTACGGCACGACCGGTATGTTCCCCGCCCAGGCGCAGGGTCGCGACCAGTCGATCGTGATCTGCGAGGGCGCGGGCAACGCGGTCAGCAACGTGAGCGTTATGGGCAACTCCAAGTACCTGCACCTCGAAGATCTCGCCGGGCAGCCCGTCGGCGTGGTCGGCACGTCCGGCCAGTCCTACGGTGCCGCTTCAGCCTACTCGACGTGGCTCACCGGCAAAGGGCTGGCGCCGCTGAAGATCGTGACGTTCGCCGACTCCGGTTCGCTGATCGCGGCGCTGCAGCGCAACAACGTCTCGGCCACCGTCTACAGCTCCAACTACGACGATCTCGTCGCCAAGGGCACGATCCGCGAGATCATCAGCAGCACCTCCGATTTCGCGCTGTCGGTCACGGGGGGCAAGGACGGGGTCTGCTCGGCGACCTACTTCGGGCTCGCCTCCGGGCTGAAGAACAACAAGACCGCCGTGACCCGGTTCGTCGCGGGCATGCGCATCGCTGACGCCCAGGTGCTGCAGCACACCCCCGACGACATCGCCGACGTGCTCGGCAAGGATCCCGCGTTCGCCCCGAGCGTCGTGTCCCGCGAGGCACTGATCGGCCAGCTCAAGCGGCAGCAGGCGTTCATGGTGCGCAACGAAGGGTTCGTCTCCGAACAGGCCTGGGCCGCGTCGCTGAAGCAGTTCGGCCTGTGGGGGCTCAATGTCAACGGGACCAAGCTGGATCTGAACGACAGTGTCTTCTCCTATCAGAAGGCCGTCGATATGTCCTATTGGAACGACGCGACCAAGCTCGTCGAGGAGTACCGGAATGCCGGACAGTCCAACCGCTGAGGTGATCCTGACCGCCAGCGATCTCACCTACACCTACCCCAGCGGGGTGCAGGCGCTCGGCGGGGTGGATCTCACCGTGCGCAAAGGGGAGATCGTCTCGGTGGTCGGGCCGTCCGGATGCGGTAAGTCCACCTTGCTCAGCCTGGTGACCCGGTTCGCCCAGCCCACGAGCGGCACCCTGGAATGGTCGCCGGAAATCACCGAACGGGTGCGCCGGCGCGGCGGGCACCTGCTGTCGATGGTGTTCCAGCGCGACACGATCTTCCCTTGGCGCACCGTACGGAAGAACGTCCAGTTCGGGATGGAAAGTCTCAAGCTGGACCCCGCGGAGAAGACGCGGCGGACGGAAAGCCTGCTCGCGCTGGGAGGTCTGGCAGCCACCGCGGACTCCTACCCCCGCGCGCTGTCCGGTGGTATGCGGCGGCGGCTCGCGTTGCTGATGGCGCTCAGCGTGCACCCCGAGGTGCTGCTGCTCGACGAGCCCTTCGCCGCGCTGGACGAGCCGACCAGGGTCGAGCTCACCGGCGAGGTCCTCGAACTGGCGCGCCGCGCGGAGATCTCAGTGCTGCTCGTCACGCACGATCTCGCCGAGGCGATCTCGCTGTCCGACCGGGTCGTCGTGATGTCGAACCGGCCGGCGCGGATCCGCCGGGTCGTGGATGTCCCGCTTGGCCGCGACCGCGACATCATCGCGCTGCGCGAGACGCCCGAATACGGCGAGCTGTACCGCGAGCTGTGGCACGAGCTGTGGGCGGCGATCGAGGACAAAGCCACGGAAGGGACGGTGAGTTGATCATGTCAGCGATGCTGCAGGACGAAACCGCGGTCGACCGTCCAAAGAAGGCCGCCCGAACGCCGGGCCGCCAACCGGTCCCGGACGCCGGGGCACGCAATTGGGTGATCTGGTTCTGGCGGGCGGTCATCGTCGCCGCTTTCCTCACCGCCTGGGAATACCTGCCCGAAATTCCGGGGGTCAACGGTCCGCTGCCGTTCCTCGACCCGTTCTTCATCAGCTCGCCGAGCCGGATCGTGCAGCAGCTGTATTACCTGGCCACCGGCTCGCAAGGGTCGATTTCAATCTGGCGGCCGCTCGCGCAGACCGTGCTGACCGCGCTGGCCGGGTCGGTCGCCGCGATGGTGCTCGGCGCGGTATGCGGCCTGCTGGTGAGCAGTTCGGTGACGATGTCCCGGATCACCCAGCCGTTCCTGACGTTCGTCAACGCGATCCCGCGGGTGGCGATGGTGCCGATCATCGTCATGCTCGTCTCGACCCCGGTACTCGCGAACGCGATCACGGCGCTGACGGTGGTCTTCTTCGTGGCGTTCTACAACGCGCTCGAAGGCTCCCTTTCGGTGGCCAGGGAAGTGGTGCAGAACGCGTACCTGCTCGGCGCGTCGCGGTCGGCGATCATCTGGAAGGTGCGGTGGCCCAGCGCGCTGGCCTGGACGCTCATGCAGCTGCCCAACGCGATCGCGTTCGGCCTCACCGGTGTGGTCACGACGGAGGTGTTCACCGGCGGCACCGGCCTCGGTTACCTGCTGCTGGTCGGGATCAACAACAACAACGCGACGATGTTGTTCTCCATCGTGGTGGTCACCGCGATCGTCGGTGTGTGCCTGGTACTCGGCTCCGCCGCGCTGCGGCGAAAGTTGCTGCCCTGGTGGGAAAGCAGCGAGGGAGCGTGATCTGGTGGAACCGACTATGAGCCTTGGCGTGTTCCTGTTGCCCGGCGGGCACCATCCGTCCGCCTGGCGCGTGCCGGACGGGCCGGTGCCGGATCCGTGCGACATCGACTACGTGGCCTCGTTGGCCTCGCTTGCCGAGCACGGTGGCTTCCATTTCCTCTTCCTCGCCGACAGCGACGCGCTGTGGCGGTCGGACGGAGCCGCATTGCGACGTGATCCCAACGCATTCGGCCTGGAGCCGCTGACATTGCTTTCCGCGCTGTCGCGAAGCACTGAGACACTCGGCCTGGTGGCGACGGTGTCGACCAGCTACCACGACCCGTACAGCGTGGCACGGCGGTTGTCCTCATTGGACCACCTCAGCCGCGGGCGGGCGGGGTGGAACATCGTCACTTCGTTCATGCCTCAGGTGGCGGCGAACTTCGGCGGCAGCGCACTGCCGGCCCACGATCGGCGGTACGAGCGGGCCGAGGAGTTCATGAACGTCGTCGACGGCCTGTGGCGGCTGTGGGGCCACGGCATCGTGACCCGCGACCGGGCCTCCGGCAACTACCTCGCGCACGGGGAGATCCCCACGCTCGACCATAGTGGCCCGCATTTCGCCGTGCGCGGCCCGCTCAACCAGCCGCCGTCACCGCAGAGCCGGCCGCTCCTGGTGCAGGCGGGCAGCTCACCCGCCGGGATGAGCTTCGCGGCGCGGTGGTCGGAGGTTGTGTTCACGGTCGAGTCCGATCTGGACTCCTCGGCTCGGACCCGCGCCCGGTTCCATGAGCTGCTGGCCGGCGCCGGCCGCGTGCCCGGTGAGGTCCGGCTCATGCCAGGCCTGCTCGTGCTGGTCGAGGACACCGACGAGCAGGCGTGGCGGGTACTGGACCGGCTGCAGTCGATGGTCGATCCGCATCTCGGGTTGGTTCAGCTCAAGGACTACGGCTTCCCGATCGACATGACCGAGCACTCGTGGAGCGATCCGGTGCCCGCGGTGCGCGGCGACGCAGATGGGCAGCAGGGGCGGCAGGAAGTGCTGCGCCGGATCGCCGCGGCGCGCGAGATGTCGATCGAGCAGCTCGCCCGCTACGTGGCGTTCACCCGCGGGCACAACCTCCTCGTCGGATCGGCCGAGCGGGTCGCCGACGAGATGGAGCGATGGTGGCGGGCGGGCGCGTGCGACGGGTTCAACGTGATGCCGGCCCGCCTGCCGCTGGATCTCGAACGGTTCTCGGCGAGCGTCGTGCCGTTGCTGAGGGACCGTGGCGTGCTCACCGCGCCCCGGCCCGGCTGGACGCTGCGGGAGCAGCTCGGGCTCACCCTGTCCCCGGTGGACAGGTGACCGCGATGGAGACGAGGCAGCTGGGACATTCCGGGCTCCAGGTGAGCCGAGTCGGTCTCGGCACGATGATGTTCGGCGAGATGGTCTCGAAGGAGCGGGCCTACGCGCAGCTCGATGAGGCGTTCGCGGCCGGCGTCACCCTCGTGGACACCGCGGAGATGTATCCGGTACCGCTGCGGCCGGAGACCTTCGGCCGCACTGAGGAGATCGTTGGGCGCTGGCTCAGCCGCACCGGACGGCGCGCCGATATCGTGCTGTCAACCAAGATCGTGGGTCCGCCACCGGACCAGGTCGTTGGCCCGACCAGTTCGCTGCGGTACATCCGGGACGGCGAGACCCGGTTGACCGCGGGCAACATCATCCGCGCCGTCGAGGGCTCGCTCAAACGGCTCGGCACCGACTACCTCGACCTGATCCACCCGCACTGGCCGGACCGGCGCACGAACTCGTTGAAACTGCGCGACTTCCCCGGCGACGGCGAGCCGAGCGTGCCCATCGAAGAGACCCTGACCGCCCTCGATCAGCTGGTCCGCGACGGGAAGGTGCGGGCGATCGCGGTGAGCAACGAGACCGCCTGGGGGCTCCACCGGTACCAATGCGCCGAGGATGAACTGGGCACCGCGGCCGTATGCGCGGTTCAGAACGCCTACAACCTGCTCTGCCGGACCTATGAGGTCGGCCTCGCCGAGTTCGCGCACCGGTCGGGTGTCCCGCTCGTCGCCTACTCGCCGCTGGCGATGGGGGTACTCACCGGCAAGTACCTCCATGGCGCCCGCCCCGCTGGGGCGCGCCTGAGCGAGCACCCGCATCCGCGCTACACCAGCCCCGCCGCGTACGAGGCGACGGAGGCCTACTGCCGGATCGCGGCGAATGCCGGCATGTCTCCCGCAGCGCTTGCCCTGCGGTTCGTCCTCTCCCAGCCGTTCGTGGCGTCCGTGCTCATCGCCGCGAGCTCGCTCCGTCAGCTGGCGGACAACCTCACCGCGTGCGCCATCGGACCGCTGGATCCGGCCGTGCTGGCGGCGATCGAGGCTGTCCACGAACGCATTCCGAACCCGGGTCCCTAGGCAGGTGTGATGACCGACGTCATGCGGTTCACCGCGCAGGAGCTGCGGCACGCGGCCGCCCAATGCCCGGCGGGTGCCGTGATCGTCGCCGCCCACGACCGGGACGGCGAGCTGCTGGCGGTGACGGTCGGCGCGTTCGGGCTGGTCTCGATGGAACCGCCGATGGTGAGCTTCGTGCCCGGCCGGGCACCGCGCCGGCTGCGGGAGGCGGGCGGGACGCTGTTCGTGAGCATCCTCTCCGCGGGGCAGGAACACCTCTGCCGCGCGGTCGAATCCGGGGACACCAGCTTGCTCGGGTGGTGTGGGGTACCCGTGGCCGCCGGGGCATTGGCGCACCTCGAATGCCGGGTCGCCCAGCTTGTCCGGGCCGGCGAAGGCCAACTCGCGGTGTGCGACGTGCTGTCGGTCGAGGTGCACGCGGCCGACGCACCGCTGGCGTTCTTCCGCGGCGGCTACGGCTCGGTGGCGCCGCGGTGGCTCGTGGCCGCCGGGCCGGAGGCCCCCGAAGGCCGGCGCGTCGCCGCGATCGGGCGCACCGAAATGGAAACGCTCGCCGACGACCTCGGCGCCTACGTCACCGCCATGGCCAGGACCGGCGACAGCCTGACGCTCGTGGCGACGGCCGGGGACCCGCACGGCGAGGCGCAGATCACCCAGCTCGGCAGCCGGATCCCGTTCGTGCCGCCGCTCGGGGCCACCGAGGCGGCCTGGGGCTCGCGCGCGCTGCGGGACGAGTGGCTGGGCGAGCTCGCGGGCGCCCGCCGCGCGCACGCGGAAGCCGTGCTCGACCGGATCAGGACGCGCGGCTGGGCGATCACCCTGGGTACCGGACAGGTGGAGGTCGAGTACATCATCCGGCGCGCCACCGGCCGGGACGGGACGGCGGCACGGCGAGAGCTCGCGGACGCGCTGTACCGCTCCGCGGCCGGTTTCAACTCGCTCGTCATCGACGAATCGGTGCCGCAGCAGCTGCGCGCGGTCGCGGTCCCGGTCTTCGACCGCCACGGCACACCGACCCTGACGCTGTCGGCATGGGCGCCCTTCCCGATGCTCGACTGGCCGGAGATCGAGAAATACATCGACGCGGTGAAGATCACGGCCGAACGGATCTCCGCGCTCGCTGCGGGGTTTTCGACTGGAACGGAGAAGTCATGACCACTCGCGAAGGACTACGACTGGGGCTGTTCCTCGTACCCACCGGGCATCATCTCGCGGCCTGGGCGGTGGCCGGGTCGCGCAGCGGGAGCGGGCTGGACATCGGTCACCTCGAATCGATGGCGCGCACCGCCGAGCGCGGCCGGTTCGACCTGCTGTTCCTCGCCGACGTGGTGGGACTGTTCAATGTGGACCCCGAAGGCCTCCAGCGGGACGCGAACGCTCTGCTCTTCGAACCGTTCACGCTGCTGTCGCGGCTGTCCGCGGTGACCGGACACATCGGACTGGTCGCATCCGCGTCCACGTCGTACAACTCGCCGTTCGCGCTGGCCAGGATGCTGTCCTCGCTCGACCACCTCAGCGGTGGCCGAGCGGGCTGGAACATCGTGACCTCCTACCAGCCGGCGCTGGCCAAGGCCTTCGGCTACGCCGACCAGCTCAGCCACGACCAGCGATACGGCAAGGCCGCCGAGTTCGTCGACGTCGCCCGGCAACTGTGGCGGTCATGGGGCGAGAAGGCCGTGGTGGCGGACAAATCGACCCGCACCTACCTCGACCTCGCCGAGCTGCACCCCACCCAGCACGAGGGCGCGTACTACAGTGTTACCGGCGCGCTGAGCATCGGCCCATCGCCACAGGGTGAGCCGCTACTCGTGCAGGCCGGCTCCTCAGCACAGGGCCGGGACTTCGCCGCCCGATTCGCCGAAGTGATGTTCGGTGTGGCGCCGACACTCCAGCAGGCACAGGAGTTCAAAGTGGACATCGCGCGGCGCGCCGCCGGGCACGGCCGCGCGCCGTCGTCGTACGTCTACCTGCCCGGTGCCTTCGTCCTGGTCGGTGAGTCGACCGATGCCGCGTTCGCGAAGCTGGACGAGCTCAACGCGCACGTCGATCCGGTCGACGGGGTGTCCATGCTGCACAACTTCGGCATCGCGTTCGACCCCGAGGTGCACAGCCTCGACGACCCGTTCTGGATGCTGCCGGCGACCAGCGGGCAGGAGGGCCGCCGTGCGGCGCTCGCGAACCTCGCCCGCGAACAGGATCTCAGCGTGCGCGACGTGTGCCGCCGGATCGCGGTTTCGCGCGGGCACGCAATGTTCGTCGGCAGCCCCGAGGACATCGCGGACGGCTTCGAGCGGTGGTACCGCGAGCAGGCGGTGGACGGGTTCAACGTGATGTGTGCCCGGCTTCCCGAGGATCTCGACCTGTTCGTCGAGCACGTGCTGCCCTTACTGCGCGCGCGGGGGCTGTTCCCCGCCGGGTACGGCGACGATACGCTGCGCGGCTCGATGGGACTGTCGTGACGCCGAGGACCGTTCTGCCCGGAACTGGGATCGAGGTGAGCCGGGTGTGCCTGGGCACGATGATGATGGGCACCACCACCAGTGTGACCGAAGCCGAAGTTCTGCTGGACCACGCGATCGAGCTGGGCATCAACTTCGTCGACACCGCGGAGATCTACCCGATCCCGGTGCGGCCGGGACTCGCCGGGCGCACCGACCGGCTCCTCGGCGACTGGATGCACCGGCGGCGCAACCGCGATTCGATCGTGCTGTCGGCGAAGGTCGCCGGCGCGCCGAACAATCAGGCGATCATGGGCCGGTACGCCTCGCTGTCCTACGTTCGCGACGGCGACGTCGGGCTGTCGCGGGCGACGATCCGCGCGGCGGTCGAGGATATGCTGACCCGTCTGCGCACCGACCACCTGGACCTGCTGCAGCCACACTGGCCCGACCGCCAGACCAACGCGATGAAGGAGCTGGGCTTCCGTGAGCCCTCCCGATCGGACGGCAGTCCCATCGAGGAAACCCTTACCACGATGGGAGAACTTGTCGAAGAGGGCAAGGTCCGCGCGATCGGCGTCAGCAACGAGACCGCGTGGGGCGTGAGTGAGTACCTGCGTGGCGCGCGGCGGGGCGCCGGGCCGCGGATCTCGACGATCCAGAACTCCTACAACCTGCTCAGCCGGTCCTACGAGACGGCGCTGTCGGAGTTCAGCGCGCGTGAGGGCGTCGGGCTGCTCGCATACTGCCCGCTGGGTATGGGCACGTTGACCGGCAAGTACCTCGACAACCGCGCACCGGTGCGCGGACGGCTCACCCGGCACCCGCACCCCCGTTACACCGGCGGCCAGGCTGTCCGGGCCACGGCCCGCTACCTCGACATCGCGGCACGGCACGGGATCGGCCCGGCGGTGCTGGCGCACGCGTTCGTCGCGCACCGCCCGTTCGTCACGGCGACCATCGTCGGCGCGAGCGAGCCGGGACATATCGACCAGGCGCTCGCTGCCGCGGAAGCGCCGCTGGGCCAGGAGCTGCTGGCCGAGATCGAGCGCGTGCACGCCGAGATCCCGAACCCCGCACCGTGAATCGGTGCGCTGCCCGAGGAGAGCTGTGATGCAGAACGGAAACTCCGTCGGCCCGGCCACGCTGCGCGAGGTGTGCGCCCGGTGGGCGACCGGTGTGGCGGTCGTGACCGGGACCGGCGCGGACGGCGAGCCGCTCGGCCTAGTCGTCAACTCGTTCACCTCGCTGTCGCTGGATCCGCCGCTGGTGCTGTTCTGCCCCGGCCACGGTTCGGTCAGCTGGCGCGGTATGCGGGGTTGCGGGCGGTTCGCGATCAACGTGCTCTCGGGCGATCAGGCCGCGCTTGTGCCGGTATTCGCCCGCTCCGGCGGGGACAAGTTCGCCGGGGTCCCGGTCCAGGACAGCGCGGATCGCCTGCCGGCGCTGGACGGCGTAATCGCCCGCCTGGTCTGCGAGGTCGAGGCCGTCTACCCCGGCGGTGACCACGAAATCGTGGTCGGCCGGGTGGTGGCCGCCGAGACACCGGACGCCGCGGCCCCGCTGCTGCACTACCGCGGCCGTGCTTTCGGGCTGTCGGCATGAACACGACCGTGCTGGCGACCGGGGAGGCGCTAGCTCCGGCCATCCGGCTCGCCGAGCGGCTGACCGGTGCCACACCGGGCGAGGTGGTGCTGCCAGGGCATGCGCTCCTGTCCGTGCCGCAGGTGCTGATGATCGGCTCGCCGGTGCTGGGCGGCCAGGCCGACGCGGACCTGGAGCGGTTCCTCAAGTCTGTCTGCAGTCGGCTTTCGGGTGTGGTCGCGTTCGTGCTGACCGTGGGCAGCTGGCCCGCGGACGCCCGCGTGGCCGACCTCCTCCGCAAGTCCTGCCTCGTGCCGGCCGGAGCGGTGTGCCCCGCACCCGGCCTGCACCTGCAACGCCGGGGCGGCACCGCGAGCATCGCCCGGTTCGCCGCGTTCTGGGGTCCTGCCCTGCCCGCCCTGCTAGACATCGGGCGCCGGGCCCGGTCGGCTCGAGAGTACGAAGGGAAGCAGTCATGACCACAGTGGAGCGTCCTACGGTCGCACCCGGCCGGCTGTTCATCGGCGGCCAGTGGCGGGACGCCGTCAGCGAGCGCCGGACCGAGATCATCGACCCGGCCACCGGCCGCACCATCACCACCGTTGCCGCCGCCGGATCGTCCGATGTGGACACCGCCGTGGCCGCCGCCCGCGCGGCGTTCGACAGCGGCCCGTGGCCGGGGTTGGCGCCCCGCGAGCGGGCGCGCGTGCTGCTGCGCGTCGCGGAGCTGATCCGCGAGCGAGCGGACGAGCTCGTCGCGCTGGAAAGCCTCGACGTCGGCAAGCCGGTGGCCCTGTGCCGCCCGGTGGACGTGCTCACCGCTGCCGACCAGTACGAGTACTACGCGGCACTGGCCCAGAGCATGGACGGCGCGACCCGGCAGCCGGGGTTCCCGGCGCATGCCTACACACGCCGGGAACCGGTCGGCGTGGTCGCCGCGATCACTCCGTTCAACTTCCCGCTGATCCTGTCCAGCAGCAAGATCGCGCCCGCGCTCGCAGCCGGGAACACCGTCGTGCACAAGCCGAGTGACGAGACTCCGCTCTCGGCGCTCGCGATGGCCGCCATATTCGCCGAGGCCGGGCTGCCCGCCGGGGCCGTCAACGTGATCACCGGGACCGGCTCCGACACCGGGGAACCGCTGTTGCGGCATCCGGGCGTGGACAAGATCGCGTTCACCGGCTCGACGGCCACCGGGCGCCGGATCGCCGCAACTGCGGGCGAGCGGCTCACCCCGGTGACGCTGGAGCTCGGCGGCAACGCGGCACACATCGTCTTCGACGACGCGGCCATAGAAACCGCGATCGCCGGCGTCATCAAGGGTTTCGTGTTCAACACCGGACAGTTCTGTATGGCCGGCCCGCGCCTGCTGGTGGCGGCACCGGTGTACGAAACCGTGCTGGAGGCGCTGGCCGGAGCCGTCCCAGGCGTCCCGGTGGGCGATCCGTTCGACCCGGGCACCGTCGTCGGTCCACTCGCCGGTCCCCGGCAGCTGGCCAAAGTCGAGCAGTACGTCGCCAAGGCGGCGGGGGCGCGCGTCGTCGCCGGCGGGCGGCGGATCGACCGTGACGGATACTTCCACGAACCCACAGTCCTGGCCGACCTGCCCGCGTCGTCGCTGGTCATCGCCGAGGAGATCTTCGGCCCGGTGCTGACCGTGCAACGGTTCGACACCGAGAACGAGGCCGTCGCCCTCGCCAACAGCACGCCGTACGGGCTTGCGGCCGGGCTGCAGACCCGCGACGTGGCCAGGGCCCACCGGATCGCCGCCCGGCTGCACGCCGGGATCGTCTGGGTCAACGACTGGGCGATGCTCGACCCGGCCATCCCGTTCGGGGGCGTCAAGGACTCGGGCTTCGGCCGCGAGTACGGGCCCGAAGCACTCGATGCCTACACGAGGACCAAGTCCGTCGTAATCTCGCTGCAATGAACCGGAGGCCGCGATGTCCATCCGCACCACAGCCGCCGTCGTCGAAGCACCCGGCGCCGGTTTCACTCTGTCCGAAGTGGACCTTTCCGAGCCGCGCCCCGATGAGGTGCTGGTACGGCTCGTGGCCGCCGGCCTGTGCCACACCGACCTTGGCGTGGCCGCCGGTGCCCTGCCGTTCCCGCTGCCCGGTGTGCTCGGCCACGAGGGCGCCGGGGTCGTCGAGGCGGTCGGCTCGGCGGTAACCCGGGTCGCACCCGGCGACCAGGTCCTGCTGAGCTTCACCTCGTGCGGCGACTGTGCGGGCTGCCGCGACGGGCATCCAGCCTATTGCGACACCTGGCTGCAGCTGAACCTGATCGGCGGGCAGCGGCCCGACGGCACTTCACCGGTCTCCCGCGACGGCACCCCGCTTGGTGGGCACTTCTTCGGCCAGTCGGCATTCGCTCGGCACGCCGTCGCCGACGAGCGCAGCGTGGTCAAGGTTTTGCCGGACGCGCCGCTGGAGGTCCTCGCGCCGCTCGGCTGCGGCGTGATGACGGGGGTGGGCGCGGTGTGGCACGTCGCGGCGCCGTGCCCCGGCTCAACGCTGCTGATCACCGGGGCCGGGGCCGTCGGCCTGTCCGCGCTGATGGCGGCGACCCATTCGCCGGCGGGGCGGGTGATCGTCGTCGACCGGATCATCGACCGGCTCGCGCTCGCCACCCGGCTCGGCGCCACAGACGTGATCGACACGTCCGGGACCGAACTCGACAAGGTGGTCGAGGAAATCACCTGCGGCCGCGGGGTGGACGCCGTCATCGAGACGACGGGCAACGCGGATGTGCTCCGCTCGGCGATCCTCACCCTCGGCCCGCGCGGCACGGCCGTCATCGTCGGCGCGCCGCCGTTCGGCACCTGCGTACCCGTCGACGTCAACTTCATGATCCCCGGCCGCACGGTGACCGGCCTGACTCTCGGGGACGCCGAAACGCGGACGATGATCCCCGTGCTGGCCGATCTCGTCCTCGCTGGGCGGCTGCCCATCGGCGAGCTGATCACGCACTACCCGTTGTCCGAGATCAACACCGCGGTCGCCGACGTGGTGGCGGGTCGCACCATCAAACCGGTGCTTACGTTCTGAGCCCAAGTCCTTCACCTCGACCCTGCCCGGTCAGGGTGCGCTGCCCCGAGTCCTTGAACAGTCCCTTGCGGATGACGCCCACGTCGGTGGCGTAGTAGATGGTCAGCGTGACCTGTGGGTGGCTCCTGCCCGCTCGATGCCGGCACCTGGATAACTTGCCCTGTTGCTCGACGCGCTGGAGATCCTGCGTGACACCGGGCGGCTCGCCGGTAACGAACGTGAGGCGGCGTAAATCCGTGCGCTGCTCGCCGGTCGGACGCCCTGGTAACCGCAGCGGTCACTGCATCGCGAGGTCCGAGGGGTGCCGGGCCAATGGGGTGACGGTGACCGTCAGGTACGGGAACAGCGGGAGGCTCCACAGGATCTCGTGCAGCTCGTCGGCGGAGTCCACGTCGAAAACGCTGATATTGCTGTACTTTCCCGCGACCCGCCACAGGTGCACCCATTTCCCGTCCCGCTGGAGGTCGAGGGCGCGTGCCTTCTCGGTGGTGATGAGCTCGTCGCGGCGGTCCCGGGCGAGGTCGTGGGGGATGGCGACATCCATCCGGACATGGAACAGCATCGTCACGAGGCGGGATCGAGCACGAAGTCGTAGGTGACCTCGTTGCCGCCCGCGGCGGGTGCCGGGTCCAGGATCAGCTCGGGTTTGACCGCCGAGGCGATGTCGGAGTCCACGTGCTCACAGCCGCGGAAGTACAGCTGCGTGGTGATCAGCTCGTAGCCCTCTGCCGACACCTTCAGGTGCAGGTGCGCCGGGCGCCACGCGTGCCAGCCGGCCGCGGCGATCAGCTTGCCGGTCGCCCCGTCGGTCGGGATCTGGTACGGCGCGGGCTGGATCGTGCGGATGCGGAACCGCCCTTCGTCGTCGGCGATCACCGTGCCGCGCAGGTTCCACTCCGGGATCGCCGGCGCGAACTGCGAGTAGAACCCGCCGTCGTCGGCGTGCCAGATCTCGATCCTGGCGCCGCCGATCGGTGCACCGGAGCCATCGCGCACCTGCCCGGCGAACAGCAGCGGGGTGCCCGGCTCGCCGTCGCGCATCGGCAGGGTCGCGTCGCTGCCCAGCACGGGCGCGCCCGGCACGTAGTAGGGGCCCTCGATGGTGCCCTTGCTGCCCTGCCTGTTCTCGTTCGCGACCCGCTCGACCTCATGCTCCACGAACACGTCCAGGAACAGCGGCCATTCACCGTCCGCGCCGACCTGGATGAGCCACGACTTCAGCGCGTCGTACTCGGCGTAGGTCAGCTTGTGCTCGCGCACGATCCCGTGCACGGCCGCGAGGAGTTCCGAGACGAGCGCCGAGACGCGGTCGGTGCTGGTGTCCCCGCCAGCCTTCGCCTTCTTCCGGAAGACTTCCGTGGCCGACCTGCCCGAGGATGCGGCGGTCGCCTGCTGTGTGCTGAGCTGAGTCGTCATCGACCCTGTCCTTTCGTCAATCTTGCCGGTAATGTGCGAGTTTTTCCTCGTCGATCTCGATGCCGAGCCCCGGCGCCTCCCGGACCGGCAGCTGTCCGTCCGTTATGGACAGTGGCTCGGCCAGCAGGTCGTCGGTCAGGTCGAGGAAGTTGGACAGCTCGGCGGCCCGCCGGGAGGTCGGCTCGAAGGCGGCCGCGAACGCGGCACCGCACAGCGAACCGAGCTGACCGTCCACCTGGTTGCCCACGACGACCTCGACGCCGAGGCCCTCGCACAGGTGCAGGACCCGTTGCGAGTAGGTGAACCCGGTCCGGGCGGTCTTGATGCTGATGCCGTTCGCCGAACCGGCCAGCAGCTCCCGGGTCACCTCCGCGGGCCGGGTGGTGCTTTCGTCGCCGAAGATCGGGACGGGGCTGCGGCCTGCCAGCCACCGGCGGCCCAGCACGTCGTCGGCCGGGCACGGTTCTTCGGCGAACGCGAGGCCGAGATCCGCCATCGCGTTCAGTGCCCGTGCGGATTCGGACGCCGTCCAGCCACGGTTGCCGTCGACGTACAGTTCGGCGCCAGGGCCGAGCGCGGAGCGCAACGCCCGGCAGGCCGCCACATCCTGCTCGACCGGGCGCCTGCCGACCTTCACCTTGAACGTCGTGATGCCGTAGGTGCCGCGGATCCGTTCCGCCTCGGCGACCATCTCGGCGGCCGGGGCGAAACCGATCATATGCGCGACCCGGACCCGGTCGGTGTAACCGCCGAGCAGTTCGGTCACCGGCAGCCCGCACGACTGGCCGATGATGTCCCACACGGCCAGGTCGAGCGCCGCCTTCGCCACCGGGTTCCCGACCGTCCTGTTGAGACGGTGGTGCAGCCGTTCCCGTGCCAGCGGGGACAACCCGATCAGCTGGGGCGCGAAGATCCCGTCGATCACGGACCGCACGGAGCCCTGCGTCTCGCCGTAGGTGAACGGGCGGGGCGGTGCCTCCGCCGTGCCGACGATGCCGGTGTCGGTCCGCACGCGCACGAGCACGTGCTCGGCCACCGGCACCTCGCCGCTGGCGAACCGCAGCGGTTTGCGGTACGGGATGGCGAACGGGATCGCCTCGATGCTGTCGATCTTCACGTGGAGTCCCTAGTGTTCGGGCTCGTGAGCGGTGATCCGGGGGCTGACCACGACCGTGCACAGGAACAGGCATTCCGGGCACCAGCACAGGAAGTTGCGGTCCGCGCCTGCCCAGTACTCCTGCACGAACCCGCGCGCGCCCGCGAGTGAGTGCCCGCAGGACGGGCAGTGCTGCACGGGTGGTCCGAGCACGCGGGCGAGTTCGTCGGCCGCCACCGGTTTCACGACGGCACCTGGTCGCTGTAGCGTTCGAACAGCTTCTCGACGTCGTCCTTGATCGGGCTGTAGCGGGTTTGCCCGCCGGTGAGGAACTCGTGCCGGAACTCCTTGCCGCCGCCGAACTTCTCCTTCTCCTGCGGTAGCTCGATGAGCTGGTTGCGGGCCGGGTCCCGGTAGGTGCAGATGGGGTCGTCACCGGCCTCGACGCGGTCGATCTGCTCCTGGTAGAGCCGCCGGAGCACGATCACGCCGAGATCGGACCGGCCGAGGTGTTCCTCGCTGCGGTCGGCGATCGCGCCCTGGGTGACCCACGCGGTGATGTCCTGGCCGTCCACGTAGTCCCGGATGAACTCGCCGTGCTCGTCGTACAGCGGCACCTCGTACACCGGGATCTCCTGCTGCGGCGGGATTTCGCCGTCCTCGGCCGGGCGGTAGGTCTGGTACCACACATGCCAGGTGTGGGTGTCGTCGATGGGTACCCGGATCTGGAAGAAGTGCAGCCCGCCGCCGCCGATGCGCAGCATGCCGGGGAACACCAGGGGATGCCCGATCTTCCAGTCCTCGTCCTCCTCGGTCTGCCCCTCCAGCACGCGGCGTTTGAGGATGCCGTGCTCGAACACGTCGAAGGCGACCTTGACGTGTTTCTTGGTGAGCACCTGCAAGGGCGGCTCTCCGGCCAGTTCCTTCAGGAACGAGCCGTACCGGCCGTGCAGCCATTCGACGTGGTAGGGGTCGACCGAGTTCTCCATGATCTGCAGGAAGTTGCATGGCAGGTCGGCGTGCCCGATGTCGCGCCACACGTTGTCCCACACGAACAGGTCGTAGCGCGGTAGCAGCGGCGCGGGCTGCGGGCCGAGGTAGGCGAACACCAGCCCGCCCAGCTCCTGCACCGGGTAGGCGGTGGTCCGGACGCGGTCGGCGAACCCGCTGTCGCCGGGCTCGCCGGGCTGCTCTACGCACCGGCCGTCCACATCGAACAGCCAGCCGTGGTAGCCGCACCGCAGGCCGGCGCTCTCGGTGCAGCCCAGCGCGAGCGATGCGCGGCGATGCGGGCACTGCTCGGCGAGCAGGCCGACGCGTCCGCTCGCGTCGCGGAACAGGACCAGGTCCTCACCGAGCAGCCTGCGCCGCACGGGCTGCCTGCCCACCATGTCGTGGGTCGCGATCGGCCACCAGTAGCGCCGCAGCAGCTCACCCATCGGCGTGCCGCGGCCGACCCTGGTCAGCCGTTCGTTCTTCTCAGCGGTGAGCATGCTGCGGTTCTCCTTCATGCCAGGGTGCGGTGACGGTGGTGGGCACGACCAGTTCGACGGTGCGCCCGCGGTAGGTCAGCTCGGCCCGCCCGGCGCGGATCCGGATCAGGACGTCCTCGGTGTTCTCGGGCTCGCCGGGGTCGTGGCCGAAAGCCGCCGCCGCCACGGCGCGGATGCAGCCGGAATGCGTCGCGACGAACACCCGCAGTCCCGGCTCGGCGTGCGCGACGATCCCGTGCCAGAAGCGGCGGACGGCGACGGCCGCGGGCTCGAAATGCTGCACGGGCTGGGTGAGCCAGTAGGTGATCGGATCGTCGCCGGCGGCCTGGATGGTGAAGAACCGGTCGATCTCCGCGAACCAGCCGGGCCGCTCGCCGCCGCCGTCCCGGATGGACGCGTACGCGGCGTAGGCCTGTGTCGGGTCGAGGGCCTCCTCGTCGCACCACAGGCGGAAGTTGTCGAAGCGGGCGTCCACCGACGGCCCGGTGATCGCGAGCGTGCCGTTCGTGCTCAGCAGACCTTCGGCCAGCGCGGCCGCCGTCTCGGTGGCGCGGGCGGTCGGGGCATGCAGCAGGCGGACGGGTCCCGGCCCGGCGGCGAGCTGGGCGCCCTTGGCCAGCGACTGGGCACGGCCGCGCCCGGTCAACCCGAGATCCGCGTGGTAGCCGCGGGTCTCGCCGTGGCGGATGAGCCGCACTTCGCTGTGTCGGTCTTCGGACATGCGGGCCACGCTAGGAACGCCACCCCGGTCGCGGGAAGGCGATCGTTCGGCTCTCGCGAACGTTCCCCTCTACCGAACGCCGGACTTGAGTCAGGATGAGCGTGCTGCGACGGTCGCCGCAACCGCCCTCGCAACGACGCGAAGACCAAGGAGGCCGAAGATGTCCACGATCGTTCCCGTCGACGAGTTCGTCACCGACGAGTGGTACCCGGGTTTCAAGCCCGCGCTCGACCACGCACCATGGGTGGTGGAGCCGTTCCGGACGTTCTCGAAAGCGGACGAGGAACGGTTCTGGTTCCTTGACTTCCACTGGCCCAGGGGCCTTACCCCGATGGGGCTGATCTGGAACGAGGACGGCTACTCGTGGGGTACACAGCTGGCGGCGGAGGCCTTGCCGTTGCCACCCGGGCGGGGGATCACGCAGCGGATCGCGGGCACGCACACCTACGCGGCGGCCATCGACGTCACCGACGAATGGGAGATCGGCGAGCGCGCCCGCCGGATGCAGGCGAACCTGCCGCGGTTCCTGGAGAACTTCGAGTCGATCTGGGCGGACCGGCGGGCCGAAGTGGACAACTGGTGGGAGCACCTGCGTTCGGTGGACCTGAAGTCGCTGCCGCTGGCCGGGCTGGGCGGCTACCTGCGCAAGGCGCGCAAGTTCCACCAGCGCTCGTTCGAGATCCACTTCGAGGTGATGTACCCGTTGCTGGCCAACTACGTCGGGTTCTACGGCGCGTGCACCGAGATGGGCATCGACCCCGGCGAGATCGCGAAGTTCCTGCAGGGCTACGACACCAAGATCATGGAGACGGACCGGGCCCTGAACGAGCTGACCCGCCAAGCCCGTACCGCCGGGCTGTCCGAGGTCTTCGCCGCCACCGACGCGAGCAAGCTGCGCTCGAGCCTCGCCGCGCACGGCGGGGCCGCGTCGGAGTGGCTGACGAAGTTCGACGACTTCCTGCGGGTCTACGGCTATCGCACGGAAGGCTCGTGCGATATCGCGCTGCCGTCCTGGATCGAGGACCCGACGCCCGCGCTCGGCATGGTCAAGACGTTCCTGCAGAAGGACGGAGACCACGACTTCGCGGCCGCCCGCCGCGCGGCGATCGAGGAGCGCGAGGCGGCGATCGACGCGGCGCGGTCCCGGCTCACCCGCGAGGAGCAGGAGGTCTTCGAGGCCGGGCTCGCCTCGTGCCAGGCCGCGAACTTCCCGTGGTGGCAGGACGATCACAACTACTACATCGATCTGCGCGTGTCGCTGCCGATGCGCTGGGCCTGCCAGCAGATCGCCGAAGCGGTCGGCGCGGACGCGAGTGACGACACGATCTTCCTGTTCTGGCCCGAGCTGATGCAGGTGGCCGACGGGGAGCGCAAGTACGACGAGTTCCGGAGCCTGGTCACCGCGCGGCGGCAGTACTTCGACCACTGGTACCAGCGCCGGGCGAGCATGCCCAAGGTGCTCGGCACCGTGCCGGAGGCGGTCACCGATCCGATCCTGATCGAGATCTTCGGCCTCAACCAGCATTTCCTGAAGGCGGTGCAGGCGGCGGGCACCGACACCGAGGTCAAGACGCTCACCGGCGTTCCGGCGGCGAAGGGCAGCGCGCGGGGGACGGCGCGGGTGCTGACCGACGCGGACGAGCTGCACCGTGTCCAGCCGGGTGAGATCCTGGTCTGCGAGTCCACGTCGCCGAACTGGACCCCGGCGTTCGCCAAGATCGCCGCGTGTATCTGCGACGGTGGCGGCACCCTTTCGCACGCCGCGATCGTCGGCCGCGAGTACGGGGTGCCGACCGTGACGGCCGTCGGCCTCGCCACCGTCGTGATCAAGGACGGGGACGAGGTCGAAGTCGACGGCACGAACGGGACGGTGACGGTGTTCCGGCACGCGGAGGCGACGGCATGAGGGCGGTCATCGATCTCGACGACCTGACGCCCGGGAACGCGACCGTGGCAGGCGGGGCGAAGATCGGCAGGCTGGTCGAGATGGCCGCGGCCGGGGCGGAGGTGCCGAAGGGTTTCGTCGTCGGCGTGGACGCCTACCTGCGGCACTGCGCCGAGTCCGGTCTGGACGTCGTCGTCGACGGGGTGCTGGGCGAGCTGCCGCCGGAGCCGTCCGGCGCGGAGGTCGACGCCGCGTCGGCCGAGATCCGCGCCGCCTTCGCGGGCGCCGCGCTGCCCGTCGATCTCGCCAAGGCGATCGCCGACAGCTATGAACGGCTGTGCGTGCGGTGCACCGACATCAACCTCCCGGTCGCCGTGCGCAGCTCCGCGACGGGGGAGGACGGGAACCACTCGAGCTTCGCCGGCATCTTCGACACCTACCTCGGCGTCGCCGGGCCGCAGGCCGTGCTCGAATCGGTGCGCGACTGCTGGGGCAGCCTGTTCACCGCGCGGGCGCTGGCCTACCGGCACTCGGGTGGGATCTCGCACCGCGACATGCCGATGGCCGTCGGGGTGCTGGAACTCATCCACGCCAGGTCCTCCGGCGTGGCCTTCTCGGTGCACCCGGTCTCGGGCAAGCGCGACCGCATCGTCGTCGAGGGCTCGTGGGGCTGGGGCGAGGCGATCGTGCAGGGCCTGGTCACCCCCGACCACGCCGAGATCGGCAAGGCCGACCTGCGGGTGCTGCGCTACGACACCGCCCGCAAGGACGTCGTGTCCGCGTTCGACTTCCAGGCCGGCCGGGTGGTCGAGCGCGAAATGCCGCCGGGGCTGCGGGAAGCGCGCGTGCTCGACGACGAGGAGCTGGGCGCGATCGCCGAAGCGGTGCGCCGTATCGAGGAGCAGTACGGCCACCCGGTGGACGTCGAATGGGTGGTGTCCAAGCACCGCGCGCCCGGCGGTCCGGTGCACATCGTGCAGTCCCGGCCGGTGACGGTCGGCGCCGAGGACGAGCAGCCGCAGGGCTGGAACCCGGCCGCGTTCGCCGCCAAGTACGCCTTCCAGGGGAACCGATGAAGCTCCTCGTGCGGGCCATGACCTGGGAGGCCGACGGGGTCCTCTCCGTGGTGCTGACGGAGCCGGACGGTGTCCCGCTGCCCGCCTGGGAGCCCGGCGCCCATCTGGACCTCGACCTCGGCGACGGACTGGTCCGCCAGTACTCGCTGTGCGGGGATCCCGGTGACTGGACGCGTTACGAGGTGGCCGTGCTGCGCGAGGAGCGCAGCCGGGGCGGCTCGCGGTACGTGCACGAGACGCTGCGGCCCGGCCAGTTGGTCGAGGTCCGCGGCCCGCGCAACCATTTCCGGCTCGAGGACGCCGAGCGGTACGTGTTCATCGCGGGCGGCATCGGCATCACGCCGATCCTGCCGATGCTCGCCGCCGTCGCGGATTCGGGGCAGCCGTACCGGCTGCACTACGGCGGGCGGCGGCGCGCCGGTATGGCCTTCACCGGCGCACTCGCCGAGTACGGGGACGCGGTCCACCTCGCCCCGCAGGACGAGGTCGGCCTGCTCGATCTGGACACCGCGCTCGGCGACGCCGGGCCCGGCACGCTCGTCTACTGCTGCGGTCCCGCGCCGCTGATCGACGCCGTCGTCGAGCGGTGCCCGCCGGAGCTGTTGCGGGTCGAGCGGTTCGCCGCCCCGGAACGCGAGCCTCTGCCCGCGGGCGCGGTCGAGGTGGAGCTGGCGCGGTCCGGCCGCACCGTGCTGGTCCCGCCGGACCGCTCGATCCTCCAGGTGCTGCTCGACGAGGGGGTCGAGGTCGCGAACGACTGCCGGGACGGGATCTGCGGCAGCTGCGAGACCAAGGTCATCGCCGGGGAGGTCGACCACCGGGACCACGTGCTGACCGACCGGGAACGCCGCGAGGGCGCCACCATGATGGTCTGCGTTTCGCGAGCGTGTGGCGGGAGGCTGGTACTGGACCGATGAGCGGAGGCTGGACGCACGGCGGCGGGCGAGGTGTACTCGACGCCGTGGCAGACAACGGCCTGCGGTCGGTGACGATCGCGATGGACGTGCTGGAGTGCTTCACCAGCACCGAGGAGAACGGTGCCTCGGACATCGCCCGCCGCCTGGGCATCGCCAAGAGCACGGCGAGCCGGATGCTGTCCACACTGGCCTCCGGCGGCCTGCTCGAACGCCGCGCCGGCGGCCGGTACCGGCTCGGGCTGCGCCTGTTCGAGTACGGCCAGCTCGCCACCGACCGGTTGCTGCTCAAGGAGATCGCGCTCCCGGCGCTCGCGGACCTGCGGGACCGGCTCAGCGAGACGGTGCAGCTGGGCATTCCGCTGGGCGCCGAGGTGCTCTACGTCGACCGGCTCGAGGGCACCCACGGGCTGCGGTTCCACACCGAGGCGTTCCGGCGCGTGCCCGGCCATTCGTCCAGTTCGGGCAAGGCCATCGCCGCGTTCAACCCGTTCGTCGCGCAGGCAGTGCTGAACGCGGGCTTCTGCCGCCACACTCCGTACACAGTGGTCGATCCGGAGCGTTACCGCACGGGACTGATCGAGATCCGCGAGCGCGGCTGGGCCTGTTCCGAGGAACAGTTCGAGGTGGGCCTGTCCTCGGTCGCGGCGCCGATCCTGGTCACGCGCAACGGGATCACGCGGGCGGTCGGCGCCATCTCCGTCGCGGGTCCCACTTCCCGCGTGCTCGGCGCGCGCAAGGACACCGTGGTGACGAGTGTGCTCAGGGTGACCAGGAAGCTCTCCGCGACGCTGTCCCGCGTGGACGTCGAGAGCTGAGCTCGCAGGGAGGCGCCATGCCGGCCGTCAGCATCCGGACCTCGGACCCCGATGAGGCGTGCGGCCGGTGCGGAGAGGTGTATTTCCCGCACCGGCTCACGGTGCTGCACGACCCCGCGACGTTCCGGATGTCGTTGTCCGCCACGAGAATCGGTCCCGTCTCCGCCGGGCTGCTGTCGTATGCCGGGGAAGTGCGCCTGACCACGGGCGAGCTGGAGACCGGCTACGAGATCAACGTTCCGCTGGACGGCGTGCTGTACACCAGGACCTCCCGCGGCGAGGTCTGCGCCGACCCCGGGCTGGCCGCCGTGTACAGCCCGGACACCGCCGCGATGCTGCACGGCTGGGCGGGCGGCGGCAGCCTGTTCGGGCTGAAGATCGACCGGGCGGCGCTGGAAACGCAGCTGGCCGACCTGATCGACGCGCCCGTCCGCTCGGGAGTGCGGCTCGACGGGTCCATCACGCTGCGGCAGGGTCCCGGACGTCAGTGGTGGGCACTCGCCCGGTCGCTGGTCGAGCTGGCCCGCGAGCCGGACGGGCCGCTGTCGCGGCCGATGGTGGCGCGCCCCTTGGTGCAGAGCGTCATCACCGGGTTGCTGCACGCGGTCGAGCACCCCTATCGCGACAGGCTCGTCACCTGCCCGCGGCGGCCCCCTCCCGAGTCGGTCCGCCGGGCCGTGGAACTGCTGGAAACCGAGCCCGAACTGCCGTGGACGGTGGTGGACCTGGCTCGGCGGAGCGGCCTGAGCACCCGTGCCCTTCAGGAGGGATTCCTCCGGCACGTGGGGCGGTCGCCGATGGCCTACCTCCGTACGGTGCGGCTGCGCCACGCCCACGCCGACCTCGTGGCGGCCGATCCGGCGCGGCACACCGTCGCCGGGATCGCGGGCCGCTGGGGTTTCGTCCACTTAGGACGATTCGCCGCCGCCTATCGCGAGCGCTACGGCAGCGCGCCCTCGGAGACGCTGCACCGGCTCGGCTGACGCCGCGCGAATCGGCCAGCCGGGCCGCGCGTAGCGGATCGACCCGGGTCGGCGGCGCTCCTAGCGTTGACGGGCATACCAGACGCAAAGGAGGGTCTGATGACCGTTGCCGCTTTCGACTTCAATCCCATGGTCAGCCCGCACCGGGAGGATCCGCACCTGTTCTACCGGGCGGCACGCGAGCGGGCGATCACGCTGAGCCCGTCGATCGGCGCCTACCTGGTCAGCCGCTACGCCGACATCAAGACCGTGCTCGAGGATCCGGGCACCTTCTCCTCGGCCGCGGCCCTGCCGATGATCTACGACAACCCGCCCGAGGTCGTGGCCGAGTTGACGGCGGGCAACGTGCCGGAGACGACCATGGTCGTCAACGAGGACGAGCCGCGGCACAAGCAGATGCGGGGGCTGTTCGACGCCGGGGTCAGCGGGGCGCGGGTCCGCACGCTGCTACCGCTGATGAAGCAGCGCGCGAACGAGTTGATCGACGGGTTCACCGGCGGGAGCGCCGATCTCGTGGCCGAGTACGCCATCCCGTACGTGCAGACGATCATCAGCGCCGTGATCGGCTTCCCGCCCGAGGACACCGCGCGGATCCAGGCGTGGACCGACGACGTGACGACGCTGTGGAACCCGCTCGCGCCAGTCGGGGACCGGGTCGCCTCGGCGCGCCGGCTCGGCGACTACACCCGGTACCTGCAGGCGCAGATCGACGACCGCAAGGCGGCCCCGCGCGACGACATGATCTCCGCGCTCGTCCACGGCGCGAACGGTTTCCCCGGCTTGACCGATGACTACGTGCACAACATCATTCGCGGCGCCGCGCGGGTCGCCGGTTTCGACACGACCCGCGACGCGATCACCGCGACCGTGCTCGTCGCCTTGCAGAACCCCGATGTCGTCACCAGGATCGCCGAGGACCCCACCCGGACGATCATGAAGGTGACCGAGGAGGCGCTGCGCCGCGACGCCCCGCATCGCGGGCTGTTCCGGGTCACCACCCGCGAGGTCGAACTCGGTGGCACGGTCCTGCCCCAGGGCTCGGTCCTGCTGCTGTTGTTCGGCTCGGCGAACCGCGACGAGACGGTGTTCGGCGACCCGGACGCGGTCGATCTGGACCGGCCGAACGCCCATGACCATGTCGCCTTCGGCAAGGGCCTGCACACCTGCCCTGGCGCACCACTGGCCCGCGCCGAGATCAGGGTCGCGTTGCAGACCCTGTTCGAGCGCCTGCCCGGCCTGCGCCTTGCCGAGGACTATGAGCCGACCTACATCGCCAGCTACTTCTTCCGCGGGCTGGAGTCGTTGAAGGTGTGCTGGTGAGGGTCGCCGTCGTCGGTGCCGGGCCCGCCGGGCTGTACACCGCACAGTCGCTTGTGGACGCCGGCGCCCTGGTCGACGTGATCGACCGGCTCGCCGCGCCGTACGGGCTGGTGCGCTACGGCGTCGCACCCGACCACATGCGGATGAAATCGGTGGTGAAGGTGCTGCGGAAACCGTTCACCGCAAGCGATGCCGGGTTCATCGGCAACGTCACGGTCGGCCAGGACCTGTCGCTTGCCGACCTGCGCGAGCACTACCACGCGGTGGTCTACGCGACCGGCTGCCCGCTCGACCGGTCGCTGGGCATCCCGGGGGAGGACCTCACCGGCAGTATCGGCTCGGGCCGGTTCGTCGGCTGGTACTGCGGGCATCCCGACGTCGCCGGGTTCACCCCGCCGCTGGAGGATCCCGGCGCCGTCGTGATCGGGGCCGGGAACGTCGCACTGGACGTGACGCGCGTGCTGGCCGTCAGCCCGGATCGGTTGCGTGCCACGGATGTTCCTGACCCGGTACTGGCCGCGCTTGCCGCCAGCCGGGTCCGCGATATCCACGTGGTGATTCGCCGCGGGCCGTGGCACGCCAGGTTCACCCCAGCCGAACTCCGGGGTCTCGGCGAACTGGACAACACGCGGGTGCTGGTGCACGACGACGGGACGCTGACGCGGGCCGACCCCGCGGGGCTCGACCTGCGTCAGCGGCAGAACCTGCAGATCCTGCGCGAATGGTCCGCCCGCGAACACGGTTCCGGCGACCGCCGGATCCATCTGTGGTTCCTGCGTACCCCGGTGGCATTGCGCGGCGACGACCGGGTCCATCGGGTCGTGGTCGAACGCACGAGAGTCGAGCACGACCGGGTCGTTGCCACCGGCGAGCAGGACACGCTCGCGGCCGGACTGGTCGTCCGCGCCATCGGCTACCGAAGCGGGCCGGTGGACGGGCTCCCGTTCGACACCGTCACCGGCACCGTGCCCAACGAGCGCGGGCGGGTCGCGCCCGGCCTGTATGTCGCGGGCTGGCTCAAGCGCGGGCCCAGCGGCGTGATCGGCACGAACAAGGCCGACGGCGCCGAAACCGCCGCGGCCGTGCTGGAGGACCTGCCACACCTGTCCGATCCCGCCCATTCCGCAACCGAGCACCTGCGCCGGGTGCTGGACCAGCGCGGCGTCCGGCACACCGACTGGCCGGGGTGGTTGCGGATCGACGCCGAAGAAAGGCACCTGGGCTCCAGTCGGGGGGCCGAGCGGATCAAGGTGTGCCGTCGCGGCGCCATGGTCCGCCTTGCCCGTGCCGCACACTTCGCGTCAACCTGAGGAGGAACACCGCCGTGCACATCCTGACTGTCGCTTATGGACACCCGAGTGATCCCGGCGCTTTCGACGACTATTACGAGCGCACGCACCGTCCACTCGCCGAGAAGGTACCGGGCCTGGTGGCCTTCGCCGCGCGGCACTGCGCACCGGCGGGCGACGCCGAACCGCCGTACTACCTGATCGCGGAGCTGTCCTTCCCCTCAGCCGAAAGCTTCACAGAGGCACTCGGTTCACCGCAGGGACAGGCCGCGGCCGCCGACATCGAGAACTTCGCAGACGGCGGCGTAACCCTCTTCGTCCAATACGACTAGCGGAGTCGAGATGCCCTACGTGATCTCCGAGCCCTGCCTCGACGTCCTCGACAAGAGCTGCGTCGAGCAATGCCCGGTCGACTGCATCTACGAAGGCGAGCGGATGCTCTACATCCACCCCGAAGAATGCATCGACTGCGGCGCCTGCGAAGGGGCTTGCCCGATGGAAGCCATCCGGCACGAGTCCGCGGTGCCCGAGCGGTGGCACGACCACATCGACGCCGGCCGTACGTTCTTCGAAACCCTCGGCTCGCCCGGCGGAGCGACCGCCGTCGGCAAGACCGCCAACGATCCCGACTGGATCAAGAACCTCGGCCCGCGGCAGGGCAGCGCCGGGGACCGGGGCCAGTCGCGCGTTTGACCACGATCCTCTCCACTGTGTTGTCGAGTCCGGCGACCCGCGGCGCGTCGACGAGCTGTTGCTCGGCTGACCCGGAATACCCGCCGGGTGGCCGGCGTTGCCCACCGTCGACGACAGCACGGTTGCAGAGGGGACATCGCCTTGGCCACGGGTACACAGATCCTGCTCATTTCGGGCAGTACGCGGCACGGCTCGACCAACACCGCGGCGCTGCGGACCGCGGAGCGGATCGCGCCCGACGCGGTCACCACCGTGCGCTACGACGGGTTGGACAAGCTGCCCGCCTTCAACCCCGACGACGACCACGACCCGCTCCATCCGGCCGTGGCTGATCTCCGGCAGCGGATCGCCGGCGCCGACGCCGTGCTGTTGTGCACCCCGGAATACGCGGGGGCCCTGCCCGGCGCCTTCAAGAACCTGCTCGACTGGACGGTGGGCGGTTCGCAGATGTACCGCAAGCCGACCGCGTGGATCAACGTCGCCGCGCCTGGCCGCGGGCTCGGTGCGCACGACTCGCTGGCCACGGTGCTGGGCTACCTCGACGCGGCGATCATCGAACCGGCCTGCCGGTCGATCCCCGTGGCCCGGGAGACGGTCGGCGACGACGGCCTCATCACCGATTCGGCGACACGCGAGCAGATCGCCGGCGTGCTGAGCGCCATCGCCGACCATACGCGCCGGCAGCGCGTCCCCTGACCGCGGCTCGCAGCGCAGCCCGGTCGCGAACGTCGGCACCACGCGGCGGTCCAGCAGAAGTGAAGTAGTCTCGAACAACGGCTGCACCCGGCTGAGCCGCCCCAAGCCCCAGCCACGGAAGACCGGTGCGCGGTGCCGTCAGACCTCGGGCCAGCCGGGGAAAAGTGCCGGGGTGCCGGCGAGTTCGGCCTTGGCGATCGAGCGCAGGTGCACCTCGTCCGGACCGTCCAGGATGCGCATCGCGCGGTGCCAGCCGTACATGGCGGCCAGTGGGGTGGCGTCGGAGACCCCGGCGCCGCCGTGCACCTGGATGGCCCGGTCGATCACCTGGGTGGCGACGCGCGGCACCGCGACCTTGGCCATGGCGACGAGGGTGCGCGCCGCCTTGTTACCGGCCACATCGATCTCGTGGCAGGCGCGGTGACACAGCAGCCGGGCCTGTTCGATCTCCATCCGCGACTCCGCGATCTGCTGGCGCACCACGCCCTGGTCGGCCAGTGGAGCGCCGAATGCGATCCGGTCCTTCGCGCGCCGCACCAGTAGCGCCAGCGCCCGTTCGGCGGCGCCGAGCGCGCGCATGCAGTGGTGGATGCGGCCGGGCCCGAGCCTGGCCTGCGCCGCGGCGAACCCGCCGCCCTCCTCGCCCAGCACGTTGCTCCGCGGCACGCGTACCCCGTCGAACCGGACCTCGGCATGGCCGTGCTGGTCGTGGTGGCCGAACACCGGGCGGTCGCGGACCACGGTGACGCCTGGCGTGGCACGCGGCACGAGCACCATCGTCTGCTGGCGGTGGACCGGCGCGGCCGGATCGGTCTTGCCCATCACGATGAACAGCGCGCAGCGCGGGTCCATCGCGCCGCTGGTCCACCACTTCCGGCCGGTGATCAGGTAGCTGTCGCCGTCGCGTTCGATGCGGGTCGCGATGTTCGTGGCGTCGCTGCTGGCGACCTCCGGTTCGGTCATCGCGAACGCGGAGCGGATCTCGCCGTCCAGCAGGGGCCGCAGCCACTCGGTGCGCTGTCGCTCGGTGCCGGCCAGGTGCAGCAGTTCCATGTTCCCGGTGTCCGGGGCGGCCCCGTTGATCGCCTCCGGGGCCAGGTCGAGGCTCCATCCGGACAGTTCGGCGATGGGCGCGTATTCCAGCTGCGTCAGTCCGGACTCGGCAGGCAGGAACAGGTTCCACAGACCCTCGGCCTTCGCCTGTTTCTTCAGTTCCTCCACCACTCGCGGCACGGTGTGGCTGTCCGGTCCGGCGGCCGTGCGGTCGGCCAGGTACTCGGCCTCGGCGGGCAGCACCCGCTCCCGCATGAACCGAAGCATCCGCTCGTGCAGCTCGCGGGCCCGCTCGGACGGTGCCGGCAGCGCGTAACCAGTCATGAACGACTCCTGAACAGAACCGATCGATTGTTCGGTGAAACAGTACGTTTCAGTCAGCGGCCGCGTCAACGCCGGCGGTTCCCCGTCGGGCGCGCACGATATCCAACGCGAAGTCCACATACTGCGCCGCGACCGCCTCCGGGGTGAACCCGCCGGATGGCGACCACCACTGCGGCAGGGCGGTGCACAGCGTGACCACCGCGCGGGCGGCCTCGCGGGGCAGGGGAGTGGCCATCAGGCCGCGGCGGCGGCCCTCCAGCACCTCGTCGTCGACCATCCGCTGCACGTCCCGGCGGGCGGCCACGATCCTGGCCCGGTCCGGCTCCTCGACACTGCGCATCTCGCTGGCGCCGATGAACCCCAGCTCGCGCCGATACGTGTGGAACAGCGCCAGGCACTCGACCAACCGGACCAGCCGCTCGACCGGTCCGTCGCCTTCGGCCCGCGCCGCGCGACACCGCCGGCGCAGGTCGTCCATTGTCAGGTCGAGCAGCGCGATCAGCAGTCGCTGCTTGGTCGGCCAGTGGTGATACACCCCGGCCACGGACAGCCCGGCCCGTTGCGCCACGTCCCGCACGGCAGCACCGTGGTAACCGAGCTCCACGAACGCCTCCAGCGCTCCGGCCAGCGGCTGGGCCAGCTGGAGCGGCGGGAAGTCGCGCCAGTCCGGGTCGGCGGGCACGTCCGTGGCCGATGGCTCGCGGAGCCGCGCCGGATCGGTGCGCAGTAGCACGGCGGCGGCCGCGAGCCGGTCGTCGGTGATCCTGGTCAGCCCGTTCTCCACGGCGCTCCAGGTGCCGATGCTGACGCCCAGCGAGCCGGCGACGTCCCGCAGGGTCAGCCCGGCCGTGCGCCGCGCCGCGCGCAGCCGCATGCCCAGCGACTCGCGGTCGCCGGCCGGCCCGCGTGTTCCCGGCACCTCTCGGCTCCTTCCGGTACGGGGTGAACCGGTGGCCTTGACAGCCGGCGACCCCTGCGCAACAGTACAGGCACATTTGTTCAGCGCCACCGTACGTTCACTCTGTTTCAGACAGGATCCCCGTGCGCGCTTATCTGTTGGAGTCTTTCTCCGGGCCGTCCGGGTTGCGACTGTCCGAACGCGACACACCGGAGCGGGTGGCGGACCGGTTGCTGGTCCGGATCGGCGCCATCGGCATCAACTTCCCGGACTTGCTGCTGACCAGAGGCGAGTACCAATACAAGCCGCCGTTGCCGGTGGTACCGGGCTGCGAGCTGGCCGGGTACGTGCTGGCCGCGCCGGAGGGCTCCGGCTTCACGCCGGGCGACGCGGTGGCCGGGTTCGTCTGGTCCGGTAGCTACGCCGAGGTGGCCGCCGTGCCGGTGACCTCGATGGCGCACCTGCCCGACGGGATGCCGCTGGACGTCGCCGCCGCGACTGTGGTCAACTACCACACGGTCCATTTCGGACTGATCGAACGGGCCGGACTCCTTGCCGGCGAACAAGTTCTGGTGCTCGGCGCGGCTGGCGGGATCGGTACGGCGGCCGTGCAGGTGGCCGCCGGGCTGGGCGCGCGGGTCATCGCCGGAGTGGCCGACGACCGGCAGTCCGAGGTGGCGCGGCGGGCCGGGGCGCACGCCACCGTGCGGCTGGACGAGGGCTTCGCCAAGGCTGTCCGCTCCGAGTCCGGCGGCGGGGTGGACCTGGTCGCGGACCCGCTCGGTGACTGGCTGTTCCTGGAGGGGCTGCGCTCACTGCGGCCACGCGGGCGGCTGGTGACCATCGGGTTCGCCGCAGGCAAGATTCCCGAGGTGAAGGTGAACCGCTTGCTGCTCAACAACATCGCGGTGATCGGCGCGGCGTGGGGCGCCGCGCTCGACCTCGACCCGGGGTTGCTCGCGCGGGGCAGTGCGGCGATCACCGGCCTGTGGCGCGACGGCGGCGTCAACCCGGTGATCGGCGCGCGCTACGGCTTCGAACAGGTCCCGCAGGCACTGGACGACCTGGCGCACGGCCGCATTCCCGGTAAGGGCGTGGTCACCGTCGGACAGCCACCGGCAGGACGAGACGGCGTCAGAACGCGGTAGCGCACCGGGCCGTCGCGCTCACGGTACGCGGTCCAGCGGGCGATCGTTCCAGCGCGAGCGCACCACCGCCGCCTGAGAACGCAGCATCGCCACCAACTGCCGGGCGGCCGGGGCGGCCGGGGTGTCCGCACGCTGGATCAGCGTCAGCACCAGTTCGGGTAACACGATTCCCTTGCCCAGATCGCGAATCAGCGTCACCCGCGACGTCGGCGCCCGCAGCGCGGCCGACCTGGGCAGGATCGCCAACCCGACCCCCGCGCCGACCATGATCATCGCGGTCGCCGTGTCGTTCGTGTGGAACACCGGTTCCAGCTGAGCCCCGGGGAACAGGGTCTCCGACGCGGCCGCGAAAATGAACCCGGACCCGTGGGAGATCCACGGCTCTGTGCGCAGCTCGCTGATCCTGACATTTCCGTCGGCGAACCGGTGATCGCTTGGCACGCAGAGCACCAGCGATTCCCGGCACAGGTCCGCCGTGGTGAGGTCCTGCAACCAGGGCGGCCGCGTGTCCGGAGCCCGGCCGATGACTCCGAGGTCGAGCGCACCGACCACGAGCTCGTGCGCCACCGCCTCGGAATCCGATTCCCACAGCTCCACGGCCACATTCGGCAGAGTGTTGCGGAAAGTCGGGATCACCTCGTGCAGCAGGACCCGGATGGCGGTCGGCACCGAGCCCAGCCGCACCCGCCCGGTGTGCAAGCCGCGGATTGCGGACGCCTCCTCGGTCACGGCCCGCTCGGCGGCCAGCAGCCGGTGCAGCTGCGGCAGCAGGCGCACGGCGCTCTCGGTCGGCCGCACTCCGGATCGGGTGCGGACCAGCAGGACGAGGTCGAGTTCCTCCTCCAGCCGCTGGATCTGCTGGCTCAGCGACGGCTGGCTCAGCCCGAGCTTCTGCGCGGCACGACGGACCGATCCCTCCGCGATCGCCGCGTCGAGGTACTGGACCTGCTCGATCCGCATCTTCGCATATTAGTCACGCTGAGGGCTTCGCGAAAGCCTTCGCCTATCACAGTGCCAGTCACGAGAGTATTCCACGATCAGCGTGCCCGCGGTCATAGTGGCCACGCGGGTGCGCGATCGGAGGTACCGAACCAAGTGAGAACACTGGAAAGCGCGTCAATGGAATGGCTCGCGCGAATAGGTGTCGAGGTACCGCGCACCATCCGGGTCACCGATGCGGAGGGCCTTTCGGCCGTTCGGGCCGCGATACCGGCGCCCTGGGTACTGAAACCGGATACCGCCGAATCCGGGAAAGGGCTGCGCGGCCAGGTGTTCGTCTGCCGGGACGAGGAAGCACTGGCCGCCGCGTTCACCGACGTGCACACCGTCTCGGACAGCGGCGCGGTCGTCGCGGAATACGTCGAGGGCTCGGAATGCTACGCGTCGATCGGTCTCGACACCGGTCACGGCGGCGCGGTGTTGCGGGTTTCCCGTTCGGGCGGGGTCGGTTTCGACGCCTCGACCGCGGTTACCGTGCCGATCTCGATGACCCGCGGCCTCACCGGCTACGAGATTGGTACGGCATTGCGCGACGCCGGTGTCGAACCGGCACTCACCCGGCCACTCAGCCGCGCCGTGCAAGCCATCTGGCAGGCGTTCACCGTGTCCGAGGCGACCCTGATCGAGGTCAACCCATTCCGCTGGAACGGTGAGCGGCTGGTCGCGGTGGGCGTGGCGGTCGAGTTCGAGGACTACAGCGGCTGGCTGGCCACCCGCTACCGGCCACGGGGCCTGTCGCCCGCCACGCGGCCCCGCACCGCCCGCGAGGAGGCCGTGGCGAACGCGGACGCCGCCTTCCCGGACCGGCCGTCGGTGAAGTTCTTCGAGCTGGACGGCGACGTGGCGGCGCTGGTGGTCGGCGGCGGCGCCGGGCTCGTGGTGCTCGACCGGCTCGTCGACCTCGGCCTGCGACCGTCCTGCTACGTCGACGGCAGCCCCGGCGCACCACAGAGCAAGCTGGTCGAACTGATCGCCGCCGGACTGTCCACACCGGATGTTCGCGGCGGGATCGTCGGTGCGGTGGTGATGAGCCTGATGGACACCCGGGAGCTGGCCGAATCACTGGTCGCCGCGCTGGACCGGACTTCCTATGACGCCACGGAAAAGCCGTTGGTCGTCCGGATCGCCGGACCGAACGAGGAGGAATCCCGGAAGCTGCTGGGCGACCGGGCGCCCGCGGTGACGTTCGTCGGCAGGGAGGCATCGTTGGACGACGCCTGCGGCATGCTCGCCGGCGCACTCGACGCGCGCACACCTCGAGCCGAGGGCGCCTCGTGATCCGGGAACTGATGTCCGGCGGGCCCGGACTTCTCGTCCAGGGCATCACCGGCCGCCAGGGCACGATGGAAACGGCGTGGATGCTGCGATCCGGCACCCGGATCAGTTGCGGTGTCACCCCCGGCCGTGGCGGCGGCGAGGTGCACGGCGTTCCGGTGTACGACTCGGTCACCGACGCGGTCGCCGCGACCGGGGCCACCGTGTCGATGAACTACGTGCCGGCGCCGCTCGTGCCGGACTCGCTGGTCGAATCGGCCGAAGCCGGGATCCGGCTGACCGTGGTCAGCGCCGAGAACGTGCCACTGCACGGCTTCCTGCGCGCCGCCGAACACGCCCGCGCGCGCGGTATGCGCGTTGTCGGGCCGAACAGCCAAGGCATCGTGGTGCCGCAGGTCGGCCGGTGGGGCTGCCCGGGAGGCGACGATCCGTGGGAGCGGTTCGCCGCCGGTTCGGTCGGCGTGGTGTCCCGCAGCGGCGGTATGGCGTCGGAGATCAGCCTGTACCTGCGGCAGTGGGGAATGGGCACGAGCGTGCAACTGGGCCTGGGCGGCAGCCCGTTCGTGGCCACGTCGATGGTGGACGCGGTGCGGATCGTCGAGGACGACCCGAAGACCGAGGCGGTCGTCGTGTTCGGCGAACCGTCCGGCCATCAGGAATACGACCTGGCCGGCGCGATCGCGGCCGGGGCGGTCCGTGTCCCGGTAATCGCGCTGATTCCTGGTCGCGCCACCGAAACACTGCCCAGCACCGTCCCGTTCGGGCACGCCCCGATGGGCCGCCTGCTCACCGACACGGCCGCCGGCAAACTCGACGCGCTGCACACTGCCGGTGCCCGCTTGGCGCACAGCTTGGACGAACTGCGCGCCCGGTTGATCGACGTACTCGGACCGATGGAGCACTCATGAACGCGCCGATCGGCGGGAATCGCCCGCAGGAGCCCGCCACCAGAAACGTGCCGGTGGGAACCAGCGCCGCGGGCCCGAACGGGGAACCCTGGTGGGTCGCCCAACTGAAGTCCCGCAGCTGGTTCGCCGAACAGCTCGGCGGCGCCGACAAGGTCGCCCGGCAGCACGAACGCGGCCGCAAGAGCGTGCGCGAACGGATAGACCTGCTCGTCGACCCGGGCACGTTCCGGGAGATCGGCAAGTTCACCGGTGCCGCCGAATACGACGCCGAGGGCAACCTGCTCAACGTGACGCCGTCGAACGTGGTGACCGGAACCGGTCGCGTCGGCGGCCACGAGGTGGTGATCGTCGCGGAGGACTTCACCGTCCGCGGCGGGTCTTCGGAGTCGACCAATCCGGACAAGTGGCAGTACGCCGAGCGGCTGGCGCTGGAATACCGGATGCCGCTGGTCCGGCTGGTGGAAACCGCGGGCGGCAGTGTGAACCTGTTGAAGCAGATGTCGTCCACGAAGATTCCGGGCTACCGGGACTGGCCGTTCGTCGCTCAGCTCGGTTACGTGCCCGTGATCGGCGTGGCACTGGGCGCGGCCGCCGGACTGGGCGCGATCCGCGTGTGCGCCAGCCATTTCTCCGTGATGACCGAGAACACGTCGTACGTGTTCGCCGGCGGCCCCGCGGTGGTCAAGGCGGCGGTGGGCGAGGACGTGACCCCGCACCAACTCGGTGGCTCGCAGGTGCACGCGCGCGGCTCCGGCGTGGTGGACAACGAAGCCGCCGACGAGGCGGGCGCCATCAGCCAGGCCCGCCGTTTCCTGAGCTACTTGCCGAGCAACGTGTACGAGACGCCGCCGGTGGCCGAGTCGTCCGATCCGGTGGACCGCCAGGACGACTTCCTCGCCACCGTCATCCCCGGCGCGAAACGCCAGGCGTATGACATGCGACGGATCCTGAAATCAGTGTTCGACAAGGACAGCATCTTCGAGATCGGCCGGTACAACGGCAGGTCGGAGATCACCTGCCTGGCGCGGCTGGGCGGCCATCCGGTCGCCGTACTGGCCAGCGACCCGATGCACATGGGCGGCGCGCTCACCGCACAGTCGGCCGAGAAGCTGATCCGGTTCGTGGACATGGCCGATTCGTTCCACATCCCGATCATCAATTTCGTCGACCAGCCGGGCACGATGGTGGGCACCACGGCCGAGGCCGCCGGCGCGGTACGCAAGGGAATTCGCGCGCAGATGGCGATCGAACAGGCCGGTGTGCCGTGGGCGACCATTTTCGTCCGCCGGGCGTACGGATTGGCCGGTTCGGCGTATGCGCCGCTGTGCCGCGCGATCAACTGGCGACTCGCATGGCCGACCGCGCACTGGGGCTCCATTCCCATCGAAGGCGGGGTGGAGGCGGCATACCGCCGGGAACTCAGCGAGGCTGCCGATCCCGAGTCACTGCGGAAACAACTCTACGCCGAACTGAGCCCCATCGAGAACCCATTCCTGACCGCCGAGCGATTCGCGATACAGGACATCATCGACCCGCGCACCACCCGCCCGCGGCTATGCGAATGGATAGTTCAGGCATACCGTCTGCTCCCCGAACTACTCGGTCCCGTTCGCCGGACCATGCGCTCGTGAGCACTGCCGAACAAAGGAGCGTCAACGATGCCTATTCACATCAAGGCCGATATGGCGGCCAGTGTCTGGAAGGTGCTCGTCGAGCCTGGCGACCAGGTCGCCGAGAATCAGCAACTGGTGATTCTCGAGTCGATGAAGATGGAGATTCCGGTGGTCAGTTTCTCAGCCGGGGTGGTGATCACGGTCGTGGCCTCGGAAGGCTCGTCGGTGCTGGAAGGCGACGTCCTGGTCACGCTGTCCGACGACGGCGAGACCGGCTGAGCCGGCCACCCGGACAACGAATCGGAGGCTTGTGAGCAGAATTCGCTGAACACCATTCGCGCTCGTTCGATGACATCGAGTAAGAGTCAACGACGGCTCGACACCAAAAAGGTTCCGTGCACCCCTTTGCGGCGTTCACGGCGAGTTTTTCAGCGGCTTTTGAAAGAAATCATCCCTACTTGACTTCGGCGAAGGCGGAATAGATACTACTGAGCACTCACTAAAGTGCCGGAGCGCTAACCACCAGAGAGAGAGTCATCGTGGACTCATCACTCAACTCCAGGCGTCGAACCAAAGTGCCACGCCAAACGAATGTCGGCCGATCGCCAGGACGGACCCGGATTCTCGACTGTGCTCTGGCCGCCTTTTGCGAGAACGGCTACCAGGCCACCAAGGTCAAGGAGATCGCCGAACGTGCCGGCGTTACCGTGCCGGGTATCTATCACCACTTCACGTCGAAGTACCAGATCCTGATGATCCTCATCCGGCGGGTGATGGACGATCTCATCGAGGAGACGTCGAACGCGATGGACAAGGCCGGGACCGACCCGGTCGACCGGTTCGCGGCGGCGGTGGAGACGCACGTCCGGTTCCATGCCGAGCGCCAGCAGGAGAGCTTCGTCGGCAACACCGAACTGCGCAGCCTGGAGCGGGACGACCTGACCGAGATAGTCCGGCTGCGCGACGCGCAACAGGAGACGTTCGAACGGCTGGTGGCGGAGGGCGTCGCCGCGGGGCGGTTCCACGTGGACTCGGTGAAGGATGCCAGCCGCGCCGTGGTGACCATGTGCACGTCGGTCGCCACCTGGTACCGCACCGGCGGGGCCCTGACCAGTGATCAGGTCGCCGCACAGTACCGGGTGTACGCCCTCGGGGCGCTGCACGCGGATTCACCCGGTGGCGCGCGGTGAACGGCCCGCGGTTCGGCCTGCGGCTGCCGCCGATCGCCGTGGACGCCCCGCCCGACACGATCGGCACGATCGCCGTGGCGTGCGAGAAGGCGGGACTGGCTTCGTTCTGGTTGCCCGATCGGCTGGTCGGCGTCGATGGTTACCTGCGCTTCCTCGGCGAGTCCCAGGTCCTCGACCCGCTGGTCGGGCTCGCCTACTGCGCCGCGGTGACCTCCCGCATCCAACTCGGCACCGCGGTACTCGTCGCACCGTTCCGCCATCCCCTCGCGCTCACCAAGGCCGTCGCGTCTCTCCAGGCGGTCACCGGTGACCGCCTGGTGCTCGGCGTGGGGACGGGGTGGAACCGGGACGAGTTCGCGGCCATCGGGCTGGACGCGCGGCAACGCGGATCGCGCACCGACGAAACGCTCGACGTACTGCGGGGGGCACGCGGCCACCGCGTGTTCGCCCACCGGGGCAGGCACTTCCGGTTCGACGAGGTGCTGATGGGACCACCGGTCCGGAACTCGCTGGAACTGTGGATCGCCGGTGGTCCGAACGCCGGTACCTATCACCAGCTGGGTCCACCCGAATTCGCCCGCCCGGTGCTCGACCGGATCAGCCGGGCGGAAGGATGGCTGTCCCGGCCGACCACGTCGGTGACGCAGATTCGCGCCGGCCGGGTGGCGATCACCGAACGCCGCAAGGAACTGGGCACCGACGGCGGCCCGTTCACGGTGGCGCACGTGAACTGGTGCCACCTGGTGGACGGCACCCGCGAACAGGCTCTGTCCCAGCAGGAAGCCGCGTTCGCGGAAGCACTGGGCAAGGGAACGCCCTTCGAAGTGGCCCGGCAGCTGCACTGGACCGGTTCCCTCGCGGATGTCCGCGACCGCGTGGCGCAACTCGTGGATGCGGGCGTGGAACACATTGTGGCGAGCCCGGTCGCACCCGGCCCGGAACAGGTCGAGCTGTGGGCGACCGGAGTGCTCGAGCCATGGGGATTTCGGCCGGAGAACTGAGGATGTGAGACCGTGACAGAACGATACGCGCTGGAGGCTCGGCACGTCACGCACCAGTTCGACACCGCCGCGGCCAGTCCGCTGGCGACCGATGACGTGACGTTCGGGGTACCCCGTGGCCAGTTTCTTGCCATCGTCGGCCCGAGCGGCTGCGGCAAGACCACCGTGCTGAACATGATGGCCGGGTTGATCCGGCCCACCTCCGGTGAGGTGTACCGGAACGGTCAGCCCGCCGTGCGGGTCGACCGGTCGGTGGGCTACATGTTCGCCCGGCCCGGCCTGATGCCGTGGCGGACCGTGAGCGACAACATCAAGCTGGGCCTGGAATTCCGGGGCGTCCGGCGCAGAACAAGGGCCGAGGAAGCGGACCGGCTGCTGGTGCTCGTCGGCCTGGCGAACTACCGCGACGCCTATCCGGCGGAACTGTCCCAGGGTATGCGCCAGCGCGCGGCACTGGCCCGCACTCTGGCGCTGGACCCGGAATTCCTGTTGATGGACGAACCGTTCGGCGCGCTCGACGCGCAGACCAAGATCCTGATGCAGGAGGAATTCACGAAAGTCTGGGAAGGCACCGACAAGACCGTCGTGTTCGTGACCCACGACGTGTCCGAGGCAATCGCACTGGCCGACCGGGTGCTGGTGTTCACCGCCAGTCCAGGGCGTATCAAAGCCGAGATCGACATCGGGCTGCCGCGTCCGCGTCACCCGGATTCACTACGTTTCGACGCCACCTACCAGAAGTATTTCGAACGTATCTGGAACGAGCTGAGGGGAGAGGTCATTGTTTCCTAGCGAAACCGACGGCGCGACGCGTCCGGCCGAGCGCCTGAAGGACTCCTCCGCCACGCGGCCGCACATCCCCGCGCCGATCCGCCGGGCCCGGCGTCGCGGCACCTGGCGGCGTACCGGAATCATCGGCGGCCGGCTGGTCCTGCTGGCCGCACTGCTGGTGGCCTGGCAACTGTGCTCGAACGCCAGAATCGTCGATCCGTACTTCGTCAGCAGCCCGGCCGGCGTGGCGAACTTCCTCTACGACTACGTCCGGAGCGGGGCGCTCTGGACACACCTCGAGGTGACTCTGCGAGAAACGCTGATCGGATTCGCCATCGGCAGCGCGGGCGGTATCATGGCCGGCCTGCTGCTGGCCCGTTTTCAGGTGCTCGACGACCTGCTCGACCCGTTTTTCGTGGTCGTCAACTCGCTGCCCCGGGTCGCGCTCGCCCCGCTTTTTCTGCTGTGGTTCGGTCTGGGCGCGTTGTCGAAGATAATCCTGGCGATCAGCCTGGTCTTCTTCATTCTGCTGGTGAACACCCGGGTCGGCATGCGGAATGTGGACACCGATCTGGTCACGGTCGGCAAGCTGCTCGGCGGAAATGAATTCCAGATGTTCCGTTCGGTGCTGCTTCCGGCGTCGCTTCCGGCCATTCTGGCCGGGTTGCGACTGGGCATCATCTACGCCCTGCTCGGCGCGGTGGTCGGGGAGATGATCGCCGCCGAAGCGGGTATCGGACAGCAGTTGACCTACTTCTCCGGCACGTTCCAGACCGCCGGCGTGATCGGCATGCTCGTCGTGCTGGCCATCATCGCCGCGGTGCTGGACGCGCTCACGGTCCTCGCCGAACGGCGTCTGCTGCGCTGGCAGAAGAAGGGCCGCATGTGAACGCCCGCCATGCCGGAGCACTGCTGGGGGTGACAAGCAGCCGTCGGTGGAATCCCAGAAAGGCACGCCCTATGAAACCCACGTCACTACGACACGCTGTCGCGCTCGTCGGCGCGATCCTGTGCACGTCTCTGGCCGTCGCCGCTTGCGGTGGCAGTCAGCCCTCCGGTGCCGGCGCGCTGAAAATCGCCCAGTACCCGGGTAGCCTGATCAGCTTCCCAGCCCGGGTGGCGCAGGCCGAGGGCATCTTCGCCAAGCACCACCTGAATGTCAGTCTGATCGACGTGTCCGGCGGTCCGGACGCGAACGCCGCGGTGGTCAGCGGCAGCGCCGACATCCAGCTGAACTCGATGGACAACCTCATGCTGGCCCGCGCTCAGGGCCAGGACATGGTCGCGGTGTCCGGCAACACGACGACACCCATCTTCAGTGTGGTGGTGAACAACAAGTTCAAGGGTGTGACGCATTCGGGCAAGTTCCCGGAGGCGATCACCGCACTGAAGGGCGCGAAGATCGGCGTCACCCAGCGCGGCGCGAGTGTGGAACTGGTGATGCGCTACCTGCTGTCGAAGGCGGGCCTGAACCCGGACAAGGATGTCACCTTCGTCGGGGTCGGCGCGCCGCCCACCGCCGTTCCCGCGCTGCAGCACGGCACGATCGACGCGGTGGTGGCGTTCGAGCCGATGCAGACGCAGGCGGTATCGATCGGAAAGTACGCCACCAACGTGTTCGATCTGCGCACCAACGACCTGCCGACCGAACTGAAGGACCTGGACTGGGACTACAACCAGTGGGCCGCGCTGAAGTCGAATGTCGACCGGAAGCAGCAGACCTTCAAGGACTTCCAGGCGGCCATGAAGGAAACGTACGACTTCATCGCCGACCCGGCGAACTTCAACACGCTGGTGGACGTCGGCCTCAAGGCCATCGCCAATGACAAGACACTGGTGACCGAGATGCTGAAGTCGAACCTCAACAGTTTCGGCTTCCGCATCAACCAGCAGAAGGTGGAGAACACGTCGAACTTCCTGCTCAACTTCGACAAGATCAAGACACCGGTGGCATACAACGACATCGTCGACCCGGGCGCGAGGTGAACCGCGAGATGGCAGGATTTCTCGACCTGACGCATCCCCTGAACAACTCGATCCCGGTGGCGCCGATCCTGCCCGGGGTGAAGTTCGACCCGGTGATGTCGCTGGCGGACGGCAAGCCGAATGTGCTGATGTGCACGATGCCGAGCCATTGCGGCACGCATGTGGACGCACCCCGGCATTTCATCGCCGACGGCATGACGATCGACGACGTCCCGCTGGACTGGCTGGTCGGCCCCGCGTGCGCGATCGATTTCGATCTCGCGGAGCGTCAGGAGATCACCGCCGCGATGCTGGACGGCGCGGGCGGTCATGTGCGCCGCGGTGACCGGTTGCTGGTCAGGACGGGTTTCACCACGCGCTACTGGCAGCCCAGCTACGTCGAGCACCCGTATTTCACCGAGGATGCGGCCGGCTGGATGATCGACCGGGGCATCCGGCTGCTCGGCATCGACATGCTGACGCCGGACAAACCGCATTCGCTGCGGGACTCGGGCTTCAATTTCCCGGTGCATCACATCCTGCTCGGCAACGACGTGATCATCGTGGAAAATCTCCGCTTCGACAACCCGCTGCCGGAGCGGTTCGACGTGTCCATTCTGCCGTTGCCGATCCATGAGGGTGACGGCGCTCCGGCGCGCGCGTTCGCACACGTCGGCTGACGAATCCCGTTCCGCTTGGACTCGTCGGCCGTTTCGCGAAATCAGTCTGAGAGGGGTGTTGATGCTTGACGCCTAGCGAGCAAGCCGGGGCGGTCCCGGAAGGTACGGACCTTGCCGCGCTGTCGCGTGTGCTGGGCGACTGGCTGGGGCAGCCCGTCACCGGTGCGCTGACCATGCGCCTGATCACCGGTGGACGGTCCAATCCGACCTACGTCATCAGCGCCGGCGACCGGTCGTGGGTACTGCGCCGGCCGCCGTACGGATTCGTCCTGCCCACCGCCCACGATATGGGCCGGGAATTCCGGGTGCTCAGCGCGCTGGCCGGCAGCAAGGTGCCGGTTCCGGCCGTGATCGGGTTGTGTGAGGACACCTCGGTGATCGGTGCGCCGTTCTACGTCATGGAGCGGATCAACGGAATAACCCTGCGCACCGCACGGGAAACCGAGCGGATCACCGCCGACGAGCGTCGCGCGCTCAGCGAAGCGATCGTGGACACCCTGGTCACCTTGCACGAGGTGCCGATCGAGGCGGTCGGGCTGTCCGGCTGGGGGCGGCCGCGGCACTATCTGGCTCGGCAGCTGGCCCGGTGGCGGCGGCAGTGGGAGTCCTCACGGACCTCCCCGCGGCCGGAGGTGGACGAACTGCTGACCCGGCTGGGCCGCACCCTTCCCGTGTCCACCGAATTCGGCATCGTGCACGGCGACTACAAAATAGACAATCTCATGGTCGACCCCGGGGCCAGGTCGCGGATCCTGGCCGTTCTCGACTGGGAGATGTCGACGCTCGGCGACACACTGGCGGACATCGGAATCCTGGCCAGCTTCTGGGACGATCCCGGTGAGCCACCCAATCCGATCACCGCCGGTGCGACCGCGTTGCCCGGTTTCCTCGCCCGGCACGAGGTCATCGAACTCTATGCCGCCCGCCGGGACGTCGATCCGGCGGCGATCGACTGGTACCTGGTGTTCGCGGACCTGAAGATCGCGGTCATCCTGGAAGGCATTCACAGCAGATACCTGCAGGGTCATGCGGTGGGCGCGGCATTCGAGACGGTCGGTGCGATGGTCGGCACACTCCTCGATCGTGCCGTGCGGCGATCACACCGGTTAGGGCGGCGCACCGGTAATGGAGGCAGTTGAGATGGACCCGGATCTGGACCGTTTGCTCGCCGCCGCGGCGGCCGAGGTGCTCGCCAGGGACGGCAACACGCTCCCGGAGGACCGGAGCAAGCAAGTGCTGGCGTCCGCCGGACTGGCCGTGCCCCGATCGGTGGTCGTCGACAGCGCCGACGAGGCCGCGAGAGCGGATTCGCTGACCGCACCGCTGGTGGTGAAGGCACTCGGCGCGACACTGGTGCACAAGTCCGACGCCGGTGGCGTCGTCCTCGGAGTGGTGGATGCCGCCGCAGCCGCCCACGCGATCCGCCAGGTCGATGCCGGTGTGCGGGCGGCCGGCCACATACCGGAGCGCTTTCTGGTGGAGGAACAGGCCGGTCGCGGCGTCGAGATCATTCTGGGCGCGACGCGGCAACCGGGTGGCGCGTGGGCGGTCATGATCGGCCTTGGCGGTGTCTGGACCGAGATGCTGGAGGATGTCGGCGTCGGCGTGGCGCCGCTGACCCGGCCGGAGGTACACGGCATCATCGATGGACTACGCGGCGCCGGATTGCTCCACGGCGCTCGCGGTTCGGCGCCGGTCGACGTCGAGTCGCTGGTGGCGCAGATCGTCCGGTTCGCCGGGGTCGATGGGCTGCTCACCCGATTGCCCGATTGGGTCGAGGCGGTCGACGTCAACCCGATCGTGGTCACCGCCACCGGGAGCACGGCGGTCGATGCGAGCATCGTGGTCGGACCACCCGCGGACAGTTCCGGAACGGCACGAGCCGAGCCGGTTGCCACCGATTTCAGTCGGCTGCTCGAGCCCAAGTCGGTAGCCGTGGTCGGCGCGTCGGCTCGGCAGCCGAACCTGGGGAACGCGTTTCTGGATCAGCTGCGCGCCGGCGAATTCGGCGGGCGGATAGTCGTCGTGCACCCCACCGCCGAGACGGTCGACGGCCACGTCACGGTGCCCAGCCTGCGCGAACTGGACGAGCCGGTCGACTACGCCTACATCACGCTCCCGGCGCCGCAGGTCGCACCGGCGTTGACCGGCGCGGACGGCCGAGTCGGCTTCGCCCAGGTCATTTCCAGCGGCTTCGGCGAAATCGAGGCCGGCGGCGAGCGGGAAGCCGAACTGAGCCGGATCGCGGTCCGGGAACGAATCCGGGTCCTGGGCCCGAACTGCCTCGGCACGTTCTCGCCGACCGGGCGAATCTCCTTCGTGTCCGATCCGCCGTCCGAACCCGGCTCCGTCGCATTCGTGTCACAGAGTGGCGGGCTCAGTGTCGACGTGATCCGGCTGGGTGCCGCCCGTGGCATTTCCTTCCGCGCGGTGGTCAGCCTGGGAAACGCGATCGACGTGCGACCCGCGGAACTGCTCGACCACTTTCTGGCGGATCCGGACACCGCCGTCGTCGCGTTCTATCTGGAATCCATCGAGGCCGGCTTGGAACTGCTGGAAATGCTCCGCGGCCGCGGTCCGCACAAACCGGTGATTCTGCTGGCCGGCGGCCGGACCAGCGCCGGATCGACAGCCGCGTCGTCCCACACCGGAGCACTGGCCGCGAACGAGAAGGTGTGGCCCGCCATCGCCCGGCAGGCCGGGATCGTGCTGGTGGACGACCTGGGCGAACTGCTCAATTGCCTGGAGGTGTTTCATTTCCGCGACGTGCGGATCGCGGCCGGCGGCGGCGTGGTGTTGTTCGGCAATGGTGGCGGCACCAGCGTGCTCGCCTCGGACGCGCTGGCCCGGGCCGGGCTTCGGGTGCCTCTGTTGCCCGACGACGTGCTCGCCGGCCTGGCGGCGATCGGCCTGCCACCCGGAAACGGCCTGGCCAACCCCATCGACATTCCGGCGCGCAGCATGATCGTGGACGACGGCAGGGTGGCGAAGGACATCCTGAACGTGATCCACACCGGCGCGAAGCCGGGCACGGTGATCACCCACGTCAATATCGGCGTCATTCCGGCGACTCCCGACGCGAACGGCGACGATCTGGTGGAGAACGTGATCCGGGCGGTCGCCGCCGCCCGCGACGAGACCGGAGCGGGTACCCCGCACCTGATCGTGCTGCGCTCGGATCAGCGGCCGATCACCCAGGGCCGGGCCCAGCACTGCGCGGAGGTCGCCCGTGGCCTCGGCATTCCGGTGTTCGCGGAAATCCCGGATGCGATCGCCGCTTGCCGCGGACTGGTCGCCTATCACGCGGCAACGGCGTATCCGGCCGACCAGGAGAGGCAGCGAATATGACGACCGAACAGAACGAGGTAGAGCACGCCGCCAGAACGGCCACCGCGCGACGGATGGGCGGCGAGAAGAAGCTCCGCCAGCGGGCCGAACAAGGCATCCTGAACGTCGAGCAGCGCGTGGACCGCCTGTGCGATCCGGGCAGTTTCAAGGAAAGCGGCCGGTTCACCACCTCACAGCGACCCGGCGACGAAGAAACCACGCCACGGGACGGCAAGATCGCCGGCTTTGGCGCGGTATGCGGGCGGTCGGTGGCCGTGGTCGGCTACGACTTCACGGTCAAGGGCGCTTCCAGCGGTCCGATCAGCAACAAGAAGATGCAGCATATGAAGGACGTCGGCACCGCGTCCGGAATCCCGGTCGTCTACCTGTCGGAGTCGACCGGTGTGCGGATGCCGGACATCATGGGTGGCGCCGGGATGGCCACCCTGAGCGACCGCCGCCGATTCCTGCGGCTGCGGGAGAACCCATGGGCGTCGGCGGTTTTCGGTTATTCGTTCGGGTCGGCGGCCTGGCATGCGGTGTGTTCCGACTTCGTGGTGTTCCGGAAGGGTGCCGTGATGGCGGTGTCCAGCCCGGGACTGGTCGGCAGGGCCACCGGGCGTGAGGTCGGCAAGGAGGAACTGGGCGGCTGGCGGCTGCACGCCGAGATCACCGGAATCGCCGACGTGGTGGCCGACACCGACGAGGAGGCGATCGACTCGGTCCGCCGCTTCCTCGGCTACCTGCCCAGCCACAACCAGGAGGAACCACCGGTCATCGAGACCACGCAACCGGAGACCGACCCGGCGCGGACACTCGACCGGGTGCCGGAATCGCCGGCCGGCGTGTACGACGTGCGTGACGTGCTGCGGTGCGTCGTGGACGGTGGGTCGCTGTTCGAGCTGAAGGCCCGATTCGCCAGGAACCTGGTCACCGCGCTGGCCAGGATCGGCGGGAGGACGATCGGCGTCATCGCCAGCAATCCGGTCAACAAGGCCGGCGCGGTCGACGCGGACGCCTGTGACAAGGCGACGAGTTTCCTGGTGCTGTGCGACTCGTTCAACATCCCCGTGGTGTTCTTCGCGGACCAGCCGGGATTCCTGATCGGGGTCGAGGCCGAGAAACGGCGGATCACCGGAAAGGTCATCAACTGGATGAACGCGCTGTCCCAGATGACCGTGCCGAAGCTGACGATCATGATGCGGAAGGACTACGGCCAGGCGTTCGTGAACATGGGCGGCGGCGACACCGCCGACGCGGTGGCCGCCTGGTGGTCGGCACAGGTCAGTTTCATGGATCCGCGGTCGGCGGTGTTCGTGGTGCACGGACTGTCCGAGGACAAGGACCCCGATGCCTACCGTGATCGCCTCGCCGAAATGAGCCGCCGGACGACGGCCTACGACCTGGCCGGTGCCTATGGCGCGCACGACGTGATCGACCCGAGGGACACCCGGAACTGGATCGCCGAGCAGCTGGAGATTCATCGGCATCGGCCTACCGGCGGTGTCGGCGAGCACCTGCTGAGCAACTGGCCCACGACATTCTAGGAGGACGCGATGAAAACCTGGCTGCCGGCGTCGTTGCTGATCGCCAATCGAGGCGAAATCGCTCGCCGGATCGTGCGCACGGCGCGTGAGCACGGTGTGCGTTCGATCGTGGTGCACAGCCCTGGTGATGCCGAGTTGCCATTCGTCCGGGAGGCGGACGAGGCGATCGGCATCGACGATCTTCCGGAGTCCCAGGTGTATCTCGCGGCCGACCGGATCGTGTCGGCCGGGATGCGGTGCGGCGCCGAGGCGGTCCACCCGGGTTATGGGTTCCTGTCGGAGCGCGCGTCGTTCGCGCGAGCCGTCCAGGATGCCGGGATGCGCTGGGTCGGACCTTCGCCGGCGGCGATTGCCGCGGTGGGTGACAAGATCGAGGCCAGGCGGATCGTGGCCGAGGCCGGTGTCCCGGTCGGGAAGGGCTCCGGCGACTCGATCGACTCGCCGGAGGCCGCGATGGCGGAGGCCGAAGCCATCGGCTATCCGCTCATGCTGAAAGCGTCCGCCGGCGGTGGCGGAATGGGCATGTCCGTGGCGCACGACCAAGCGGAGTTGACCACACTGTTCGAAGCCACCCGGTCTCGCGCGGAGCGTCTGTTCGGCGACAGCAGGGTATTCCTGGAGCGCTTCGTCGAGCACGCGCGCCATGTCGAGGTGCAGATCTTCGGGCTGGCCGATGGCACGGTCGTCGCACTGGGCGAGCGCGACTGCTCCACGCAGCGGCGCAACCAGAAAGTGGTCGAGGAATCCCCGGCGCCGAACCTGCCGGGAGAGGTGCGGGACGAACTCCTGCGCGCGGCCGTGGTCGCCGGGCGGGCGGTCGGTTATCGCAATGCCGGAACCGTGGAATTCCTGGTCGACGCGGTCACGTTCGAATTGTCGTTCCTGGAGATGAATACCCGGCTCCAGGTCGAACACCCGGTGACGGAACTGGTGACCGGCCTCGATCTGGTGCACGAACAACTCCGGGTGGCGATGGGTGGTCCGCCCTCGGTCGGCCTGGCGGCCCGCGCGCCGTCCGGCCATGCCATCGAGGCCCGCGTCTGCGCCGAGGACCCCGTGCGCTTCCTGCCCGGTCCGGGCCACGTCACCCGCTGGGACGAGCCGGCGGGTGAGGGCATCCGAGTGGACAGCGGATATCGGCGCGGGAACACGGTGACCGCCGATTTCGACCCGCTCCTGGCGAAACTCTGCGCCCACGGCCCGACCCGGGACGCGGCGATCGGCCGGCTGCGCACCGCGCTCGACCAGTTCGCCATCGAAGGTCCGAAGACGAATCTCGAGTTCCTCCGCCGTCTGGTCCGCGACAGGCGGTTCGCCGACGGGCGCTACGACACCGGTCTGGTCCACGCCGTCCAGGCCGCGACTTGAGCGAGTGGCACCGAATCGGGTGCCTACGGCCGATCTGGGATCCGGCGGATCAGGGTTCGGCGCGGAAGATGAGGCCCGGTTCCTCGTATCGCGCCTCGGCAACCGCGTACAGCTTCTCGATTTCGGTGACGCGTGCGGGGAAGCTCGCGATCATGAGGGCGACTTCTTCCTTCAGCGGGCTCAGCCCGGCGGCGGTGAGTAGCGCCGGGACGACGACGGCGGGATCGGTTTCCATGCGGTTTCCCTTCTACAGGTCGGGTGTCTGCAGGTGCGAGGTAGTGCGTTGCTGGTAGGCGAAACCGGCGGCCAGCACGGCGGCCTCGTCGAACGGTTTGCCGATGATCTGCAGGCCTAGCGGCAGCCCGTCGCTGGTGAAGCCCATCGGAACCGACATCGCCGGGTTGCCGAGCGCGTTCCAGTAGGGCGTGTGCAGCGCGTCGACGATGTCGTCGAGGGTCAGTTTCTCGACCTCGGGCGCGCCGCACGCGCTGGTCGGCGTCAGGATCAGGTCCACGTCGTCGAACAGGGCCGCGACCTTGTGCTGTCCGACCCTGCGCACCCGCTGGGCCTGCACGTAGTCGCCGGCGCTGATGAGCGCCCCGGTGGCGACGGCCATCCGGGTACCCGCACCGTAGTCGAGCCACCGGGCGCGCAGGTCCGGCTGGTGGTAGGCGTAGGCCTCGGCGGTGAGCCCGATCATGGTGGCCGACTTGAGCTCATCGTAGAGCGGCAGCCGCACTTCGACGACCTCCGCTCCGGCGGCCGTCAGCTCGGCGACTGCCGCGTCCAGGGCCGGTTTCAGCTCCGGTACCGTCATCGGTGAGCGGTCGAGCAGCATGTCGATCCCGATCCGCATCCCTTCCAGGGAACCGGTGAGCCCGCTGGAGTAGTCGCCGACCGGCCGGTCGACTGACGTCGCGTCACGGGCGTCGTGTCCGGCGAGCACGGTCAGCATCGCCGCACAGTCCTCGGCGGTGCGCGCCATGGGTCCGATGTGGTCATAGCTGTAGCCGAGCGGTACGCAGCCGGCCTTCGGCACCCGGCCGAAGGTCTGCTTGAGTCCGGTGATCCCGCAACTCGTTGCCGGGTAACGGATGCTGCCGCCGGTGTCGGTGCCGAGGCCGCCGAGGAACAGCCCGGCCGCCACCCCGTTGCCGGTGCCCGAGCTGGACCCGCCGGGATAATGGCGCGTGTTCCACGGGTTGCGCGGGATCGGGAACGGCTTTTCCGGATCGGGGGTGCCGATCGCGTACTCCATCGTGGTGGTCTTGCCGGTGATGATCGCGCCCGCGGCCCGCAGCCGTGCCACGACCGGCGCGTCCCCGCCGGCACCCCACGCACGGTCGAGCACAAGGCTCTGCGCGGTGGTCGCGCCCTCCTCGGTGGCGATGATGTCCTTGATTCCCAGCGGAATCCCGTGCAGCGGGCCGCGGTCGGTGCCACCGGCCAGTTCGGTGTCGGCCTTCGCCGCGGCCGCGAGCGCGGTCTCGTCGAACCGGGACAGGTACACGCCGAGCTTCTCGTCGTGCGCGTCGGCTGCGGCGAACGCGGCTTCAGTGAGCGCGACGGACGTCGTCTCGCCGTTTCGCAGCGCGGCGGCGGCCTCGGTGATAGTCAGGTACATGACGCTCCTCCTCAGGCGGCCGCGGGCAGGGCCGGGCGGCGCAGGTGATGGGCGGTGGCGGCCTGGTAGGCACCGCCGAGAGCGAACAGGGTCGCCTCGTCCCGGGGGCGCCCGACGAACTGCACGCTCACCGGCAGCCCGTCCACCTCGCCCGAGGGCACGACGAGCGCGGGGGAGCCGGTGAGGTTGAACGGAACGCTGACCCGGCAGGCCGCGTCGAGCCACGGCACTTCCCGGTCGCCGAGATCGGACGTCATCTCCGGGGCGATGAGCGGGGGCAGCGCGGTCATCGCCGGCGTGACGAGCGCGGCGCAGCCGGCCATCGCATCGTCGAGTTCCCGCTGGAACAGCGGGCGCAGGCGCAGCGCCCGCAGGTAGTCGGCGGCGCTGACGAACGGGGCCGCGCCGAGTAGCGAGGCGCCCATCTCGTCCCGATCCTCTATTTTGGACACGTGTTCTTCGTGCAGGGACAGCATTTCCGCGTAGATGATCCACCAGCCCGCGACGGCGGCGAGGTCGAAGGTCGGCAGCTCCACGTCGACGATCTCCACCCCGAGCGCGGTCAGTTCCCCGAGTGCCGTCTCGTACTCGGCGGCCACCGCGGGGTGCATCTCGGCCTCGAGGAAGGTGCGGTTGCGCGCGACCCGCATCCCGCCGACGTCCTGGCCGAGCGCCGAGGTGAACGGCGCCTCCTCGGCCGGCAGCGCCGTGGGGTCGAGGGGATCCGGCCCGGCGATCACGTCGAGCATCAGCGCGGCGTCGGCCACGCTGCGGGTCATCGGCCCAGCATGGTCCATGGTCCACGACAGGCCCATCACCCCGTGCCGGGGCACCCGGCCGTAGGTGGCCTTGATCCCGGTGATCCCGCAGAACGAACTGGGGATGCGGATCGAGCCGCCGGTGTCGGTGCCGATGGCGAGCGGAACCTGGCCCAGCGCCACCGCGGCACCGGAGCCCGAGGACGAGCCGCCCGTGGTGCGGCGGTGGTCCCACGGGTTGAGCGTAGGCCCGAACGTCTTGTTCACGGCGCCGCCGCAGGCGAACTCGAACGTCGCGAGCTTGGCGAGCAGCACCCCGCCGGCCTCGGCCAGGCGCGCGGCGAGCACGGCATCGGTGCCGGGGACGTAGTCGCGGTACAGCGCCGACCCGCCGGTGGTCGGAATCCCCGCGGTGGCCACGATGTCCTTGAGCCCGTAGGGAACGCCTTCCAGCGGGCGGGCGGTGCCGTCGCGCCAGCGCGCGTCGGACTCGGCCGCCCGCACGAGTGCGGACTCGGCCAGCAGAGTGATGATCGAGTTGACCGCCGGGTCGGTGGCCTCGATGCGGGCGAGACAGGCCGCGGTGGCCTCGCTCGGGGTCGCGGTCCCGGCGGCGAACGCGGCCAGCAGTTCGGTCGCGGTGAGATCGGCGAGGTCGCTCATGCCTTTCCTCCCCTGGCGATCCAGGCGAGAGCGGTCGCGGGCTCGGTGACGGGTTCGGTGAACGGCAGCGGGAGCGCCCGCAGCCGTTCCAGGTCGGGGCGGTAGCGCGCATGCGTCGCGTAGGCCTGGGAGAGCCGTTCCGGGGTGAGGGAGATGTCGGAGTTCGCGATGAATACGGTGAACTCCTCGGGCGTGGGCACGGGCACGAGTTCCTCCTTGACGACGGACGGGTGCGGGCGCCGGGGCAGCGTCTCGCGGACGGAGAGGGTGAGCAGGAGGCCGCCGAACAGGAGGGCGGCCGTGGCCGTGAGCGCGGTGTGCACCCCGCCGACGGCGATGCCGGCGCCGGCGAACACCCCGCCGGTGAGCATCCCGATATCGCAGGCGATCCGGTAGGCCGCGAGCGCGGTCTCCGGTGTTTCGGCGAGGTCGATCGTCATCGCCGCCGGCACCACCCAGGTGGCGCCGACGGTCACTCCGGCGGCGAGCGCACCGAAGGTGAACGCGACCGGCCCGCGCACGACCGTGGCGAGCGCGGTGACGGCGACCGTGCCCCAGGCCAGCGCGGTCGCCAGCGGAAGCAGCCTGCCGTGCCGGTCACTGAGCCCACCGCCGAAGTGCATCGTGGCGACGTCGGCGACCGACAGTGCGAACAGCGCGACGCCGAGCGCGACCCAGCCCATCCCGAGCCGGGCGCCGAGCAACGGCACCAGCGTCAGCGCGAGCCCGGACCGCACGGCCTGGCCGAGCCCGGTGAGCACCAGCACCGACCACATCCGCCGCCCGCGCACACCGAGCCCGGCCGGCAGGCCCAGCCGCGGCCGGACGTCGGAAACCCAGCGGGGCGCGAGAAACCAGGCCGCCGCCGCACCGGCCAGGTTCACCACGCCGCACACGCCGAACAGCAGCCGCAGCCCGTCCGGTCCCGGTGCCGCCGCCGCGATCAGGCCGCCACCGAGCGGCCCGGTGGCTACGCCGAGGAACCAGAACGCGTTGAACGTCCCGATGGCGCGGCCGCGGGTGTGCTCGCCCACGAGGCGGACGGCGAGGGCGATCCCGCCGCCCATGAACAGCGCGGTGCCGAAGCCCTGCAGCACCCGCGCGAGCCCGACGACCTCCCAGCTGGTGGTGACCGCCGAGAACAGGCACCCGACGCCGAACACCAGCAGCGAGACCGTCAGCGCGGTGCGGGAGGACACCCGTGGCACGAACCTGGTGCCGAGGAAATCCACCAGCAGCAAGGACAATCCGATCGAGGACACCACGTAGGCCGCCGAGGCCGGGGAGCCGCCGAGACCCACCACGAGCAGCGCGGTGAACGGCGCGGTCAGCCCGAACCCGACCCCGGCCACGACGACTACCAGATGAAACCGGCGCCGGGCGCCCGCGTCGGCGTCCGCCCGCACCGGCAGCCGCACCGCGCGGACGGGCGCGACCTCGATCACCGCGACCCGGCGGGTGCGATGTCCACCGCCGCGCCGCCGGGCATGACTCCAGCCGCGTCCTCGACCACCGCACCGGCGCGGAAGGTCAGTGCATCCTGCCACAGCGGCGCGATGATCTGGATCGACGTGGGCATCGAGGTCTCCGGGTCGGCCCCGCTCGGCACGGCGAGCGCGGGGTGCCCGGAAAGGTTGAGCACGCACGTGTTGCTGACCATCGTCGTGCCCCGCGAGAGCAGCTCGGGGTCCTCGGCGGGACGGTCGAGCAGCACGGGCGCGACCTGCGGGGTGGTCGGCGTGACGAGCAGGTCGAACTCCCCGAACGCCGCGTCGATCTGCGCGATGAGGGCGCGGCGCAGGTTGGCGGCCTTGGCGAAGTAGGTGGAGAAGTACTTGTCGTGCAGGTACCGGCCACCCATCAGCCACACCTTGAAGAACGGCGGGAACGAGTCCGCCTCGAGCCGCCGTACCAGGCCGAACGCGTGCGCCCGCTCGACATCGACCTCGCCGAGATGCGAGTAGCCGGCGCCGTCGGACTGCGCGGTCAGCCAGGCCAGGTGCAGCAGCAGGGTGGTCTCGATCGCCCACGCGTCCGTCCACAGTGGAATTGAAACGGGGTACACGGTCGCGCCGGCCGCGTCCAGAGCCGCACATGAGGACTCGAACGCGGCGAGCACGCCGGGCTCGCACAGGGCGGGGTCCCGGCCCTCGGTCACCACGCCGATCCGCAGCCCGGCCACGCCGCCGGTGAGGGTTGCGGCGGCGCTCGTCGGTGACGGTTTCGCCCGGACCCATTGCGGGTCACGATCGGAGTGCCCGCTCATCACGTCGAGCATCCTGGCGGTCAGGTCCACTGTGGACGCCATCGGGCACACGGCGTCGATGGTGTGGTCCATGTAGGTCAGCCCGTGCGAGGGCACCAGGCCCTGACTGGGCTTGATGCTCACGATCCCGTTGAAGGAAGCGGGAATCCGGGCCGATCCTCCCTCGTCGACACCGATCGCCAGATCGACCGCGCCCGATCGGACGGCCGAACCGGATCCGCCGGACGAGCCACCCGCCGAGCGGGTCGGGTCGACGGCATTGCGGGCCGGGCCGTACCAGCTGGACTCGCCGGTGCCCGAGGTGGAGAAGTCGTCGAGGTTGGTCTTCCCGACGATGTCGGCCCCGGCGGCGAGCAGCCGCGACACCACGACCGCGTCGGTCGACGGCGTGTAGCTCAGCGTCCGGGACGAGTTCGTGATCGGGACGCCCGCGACCGCGAGGTTGTCCTTCACACCCACGGTCAGTCCTTCGAGGACACCCGCGGCCGCGCCTTTCACGTGACAGCGGCGGATGAACGCGTGGAACGGGTCGTCGGCGTCACTGACCGGGCCGCCGGGGTCACGGTCGGTGTAGGTGAGCGGCGGGGTCGGCGCGTGCAGTTCGTCGACCCGGTCGACTCCGGCGAAGGTCTGGTCGAGGATCCGCGCGTACTGCTCGGCCTCGCGTGGGGTGAGCGACAGGTGCTCGGCCGCGCCGAGCCCGGCGACCTCGTCGGGAGTGGGGCGGCGCACGAAGCCGCGGATGCGTCCACGGGGCATCGCCATGGCGGTCTCCTTTCGTTGGCGGAAAGCTCAGCCGACCGAGAGTTGGGTCAGATCGGCGAACCAGGACTGCGGTTGCACGAACCCGTGCACGCTGGGGGCGAGGACGCGCGGGTTGCGGTCGTTCACCACGACGAGCCACGGCGAGTCCTTGCCGAGGATCTGCGCGGCCTGCGAGTAGAGGTTCGCCCTCGCCTTGTCGTCGCCCACCGTCCGCGCCCTGGCGAACAGGTCGTCCACCTGCGGGTTGGAGTACTTGCCGGCGTTGATCCCGGAGTCGGTGCCGAACCAGCTGCGCCAGAAGCCTTCCTGCTGGTAGCTCAGGGAGATGTTGAGCGCGTCGGCGTTGTCGGGGATCTTGCCGACGAAGTAGTCGTTCAGCATCGCCGCCCATTCGATGGGCTTGAGCTCCACCTTGACGCCCACCGCGGCGAGGTCGGTCTGCAGCGCGGTGTTCATCGGGGTGGGCACCATATTGCCCGAGCCGCTCGTGGGGTAGGACAACGTCATGGTGAACCCGTTGGGATATCCGGCTTCCGCGAGCAGCCGCTTGGCCTTCGCCGGGTCGTAGCCGTACACGTCGTCGGCGGGTTCGTAGGCGGCGTTGGCGTGCGGCACGTAGCCGAGAGCGGGTTCGGCGGTGCCCTTGAGGATGTTGTCCACGAGCGCCTGCCGGTTGATGGCCCAGTTGAGCGCCTCGCGCACCTTCACGTCGTCGAACGGCGCCTTGGTCATGTTGTAGACCCACGGCCAGATGTGGTCGTAGGAGTTGGTGAGCACCTGGAAGCCCTGCGACTTGAGGCTCGGCACGTCGTCCGGCGGCGGCACCTCGATCCAGTTGACCTCACCGGAGCGCAAGGCCGCGGTGCGGGCGGTCGGGTCGGGGATCGGGCGCAGGATCACCTTGTCCACCTTCGGCCTGCCCGCCCAGTACTTGTCGTTGGCCACCATGACCATCCGCTGGCCGCGCACGAGCGAGTCGAACTTGAACGGCCCGGTGCCCACCGGCTTCTCCGCGAAACCCTGGTTACCCTCGGCCTTGATCGCGGTGGGGCTGCCGAAATAGACGGTCGCGAGGTCGCTGGGCAGGTATGCCCACGGGCCGTTGGTGTCGATCTGGATGGTGAGGTCGTCGATCTTGTGATAGGCCTTGATCCCGGCGATCGACAGTCCACCCTGGGCGTTGAGTTCCTGGTAGAAGTCCGGGCTGGTCTTGTTGAGGTAGCGGTCGAGGTTGAAGATCGCGGCGTCGGCGTTCCACGGGGTGCCGTCGTGGAAGGTCACGCCGGGACGCAGCTTGAACGTCCAGCTCGTCAGGTCGGCATTGGGGGCCCACGACTCGGCGAGATCCGGGATGATCTTCGGGATCTGGTCGCTCTTGGTCAGGTCGAACTTCGTCAGGCCGTCGTAGAGCTGGTTGCCGACGAAACGCAGGCCTTCGTAGCCCTGTCCCTGGGCGAGCCCGGTGTCGAGAACGGGGATGTCGGACGCGGTCATGCCGATGATCAGCGTGTTCCCGCCATCGCCCGCGGAGGTGGCGCTGCCGCCGCACGCGGACAGCACGAGTGACAGGACGGCGAGCAGTGCGCCCAGGAGTGTGAACCGCCTCTTCCGGCGGGCTGGGTAACGGGGCACGATCTTTCCTCTCGGCAAGGGATTTCGGGGCATGGGGGATCAGCCCGGCGGCCACGGTGGCCGCCGGCCGGGGATTTCGTTGTGCTGGCTGGGTTCAGCCGGGCACGGCGACGGGGCTCACGTGGACACACGCCGCGTGGTGGCCCGGCGCCGCCTCGGCGAGCGGTGGCCATTCGGCCTGGCAGACCGTTTCCGCGACCGGACAGCGGGTGCGGAACCCGCAGCCGGACGGGGGATCGGCGGGGTTGGGGAGGTCACCGGAGAGCACGATGCGCTCTCGTCCCTGCCCCGGGGTCGCCGAAAGCAGGGCACGGGTGTACGGGTGCCGGGGGTCGGCCCACAGCTCCCGCGCCGGGGCGAGTTCCACGACCCGGCCGAGGTACATCACGGCGACGCGGTCGGAGATGTGCTCCACCACGGCCAGGTCGTGCGAGATGAACAGGAACGCCACCCCGGTCTCGGCCTGCAGGCCGGCGAGCAGGTTGAGCACCTGCGCCTGCACGCTCTTGTCCAAAGCGGACACCGCTTCGTCGCACACGACGAGGTCCGGGGACGTGGCCAGCGCACGCGCGATCGCGACGCGCTGCAACTGGCCGCCGGACAGCTCGTGCGGAAACCGCTCGGCCTGTGCGGCGGTGAGCCCGACCCGCTCCAGCAGTTCCAGCACCTGCGGGCGGCGCGCCGCCCGCTCCGTCCCGTGGGCCCGCAGGTTGAACTCGATCGACTGGCGCACCCGCAGCCTCGGGTTGAGTGAGGTCTGCGGGTTCTGCGGCACCACCTGCAACCGCGCACGCAGCGCGCGCATCCGGCCGTGACCGAGCCCCGCGAACGGGATCCCGTCGAACGTCACCGACCCGGTGTCCGGCGCGAGCAGGCCGAGCAGCATCTTCCCGATGGTCGACTTCCCGCACCCGGACTCGCCGACCACGCCGAGCGTCTCTCCTTTGTGGACCGTCAGCGAAACGTCCGAGACCGCGCGGACTCCGTTGCCGAACGTCTTGCTCAGGTTTTCGGCTTGCAGCAGCACGTCGCTCATCACGCCACCACCCGTTCGGCGTTCACCACGGGGCACGCGGCGGCACGATCTTCCGCGACGGCGACCAGGGGCGGATCCTCATGGGTGCACGAGGGCCGTGCCTGGCGGCAGCGCGGCGCGAACGCGCACCCGGCCGGGAACGCGCCGACCGGCGGCGGAGCACCGACGATCGAGCGCAGTGCGCCACGCGCGGCACCCGGGGTCGGCAGGGATTCGAGCAGGCCCGCAGTGTAGGGATGCCGTGGCGCGGAAAGGACTTCGCTCGCCGGGCCCGCCTCGACGAGGCGGCCGGCGTACATGACCCCGACCCGGCCACCGAAGTCCGCGGCGACCCCGACGTCGTGCGTGACCATCAGCACCGCCATCCCGAGGCGCTGCTGCAGTCGGGCGAGCAGCTCCAGGATCTGCGCTTGCACGGTCACGTCCAGCGCGGTGGTCGGCTCGTCGGCGATGAGCACCTGCGGGTCGCAGCTGACCGCGATGGCGATCACGGCCCGCTGCCGCATCCCGCCGGACAGCTCGTGCGGGTAGCTGCCGGCCACCCGCTTCGGGTCCGGGATGCCGACCATCGCCAGCAGCTCCTCGGCACGCCGGTGCGCCGCGGTCTTGACTCCTTCGACGCCGTGCACGGCGAGCACCTCGGCGAGCTGGGAACCGATGCGGCGCAAGGGATCCAGCGCACCCGTGGGGTCCTGCGGGACGAGCGCGATCTGGTTGCCGCGTATCGCGCGCAGCCGCGGTTCGCCCAGCCCGAGCAGTTCCTGGCCCGCCAGCCGCACGCTGCCGCCGATTTCGGCCGACGAGCCGTAGAGCCGCATGATGGAGCGCGCGGTGACGGACTTCCCGCTGCCGCTCTCGCCGAGCAACATCATCGTCTCGCCGCGGCCGATCGTGAACGACACGCCGCGCACGACCTCGGTCCGGCGCCGCCGGGCGACGAATGTGGTGGACAGGTCACGGACTTCCAGTGGCGGGATCACCGTCATGCCCGCACCTCCCCGCGTACGTCGAGCAGATCGCGCAGGCCGTCTCCGAGCACGTTGAACGCCACCGACGCGACCAGGATCGCGAGCGCCGGGATCGCGGCAAGGAACGGCGCCGAGTAGATGTACTGGGTGTGCTCGCTGACCATCAGCCCCCATTCCGCGGTCGGCGGCGAGATACCGAGGCCCAGGAAGCTCAGGCCTGCTGCGTATACAATGGACAGTCCAATCAGGGCAGTGCAGTAGACGACGACGGGCGGCGCGACATTGGGCAGCACCTGCCGCAGCGCGATCGCCGAGCGGCGCGCGCCGCTCGCCCGGGCCGCCTCCATGTAGTCGAGGTCGACCAGCCGCCGGGTCTCGGTCTCCGCGACGCGGGCCACCGGCGGCACCAGGATCACCGCGAGTGCGATGATCGCATTGGACAGTCCCGAGCCCAGCGCGGCCGCAATCGCGACGGCCAGCAGCACCGCCGGGAACGCGTAGAACACGTCCAGCGTGCGCATGATCAGCCGCTGGCCCCACCGGCCGGACAGCCCGGCCGTCACGCCGAGCCCGGTGCCCACGACCGCGGCGAACAGCACCGGGATGAGTCCGGCCAGCAAGGAGAGGCGCGTACCGTCCACGAGCCGCGCGAGCACATCGCGGCCCTGGCCGTCGGTACCCAGCACGTGCCCGGGGGTGCCGGCCGGCAGCAGCCGGTGTGCGGTGTCGCCTGCCAGCGGGTCGCCGACCAGCAGTGGCCCGGCGAGGGCGGTGAGCACGATCAGCAGCACCACCACGCCGGCGACGGTGGCGCTGACGGTCATCCGGCGGCGCCGGGGTTTGCTCGCCGTGGTGGTGTCCGGTAGCGACGCCGCCTCGGTCAGTGTGGTCATCGAAGACTCCTCGGCAGTTCGTGGACGGGGGACCGGCGACGCTGCCGTCAGGTACGGATGCGGGGGTCGACAAGCCCGTGCAGCGCGTCGACCACGAGGTTGATGAGCACGAACGCGAACGCGGAGACGAGCACCCCGGCCTGGATGACCGGCAGGTCCCGCTGGGTGATCGACTGGTAGACGAGCAACCCGATCCCGGGCCAGGCGAACACGGCCTCGACGAACACGACCCCGCCGAGGAGGTAACCGATCTGCAGGCCGGCGACCGTCAGCAGCGACGGCACCGTGTTGTGGAACGCGTGCCGCATCACCCTGGCCCGTGACAGCCCGCGCGCGGTGAGCGCCTCGATGAAGTCCATGCTCATCACGTCGAGCACGGACGAGCGGAACATCCGCGCGATGATCCCGGCCGGCACGAGTGCCGCGGTGACGGCCGGCAGGATGAGATGGTTGAACAGGTCCACGAAGCCGCCGTCGCCGTTCGGGTTGTGCATGCCGCTGACCGGGAACAGGCCCGCGTTCGAGGCAAGGTAGATGATCAGCAGCAGGCCGATGGAGTACTGCGGTACGGAGATCGAGAACAGCGCGAACGCGTTGCCGATCCGCGCCGCGATCCCGGTGCGGCGCAGGCCGGTCAGCGCGCCGATGGCGAGGCCGAGCACGATCGCGAGCGCCCCGGCGGCGACGGTGAGGATGAGCGTGTTCACCAGTGCGTCGAACACGATCGGCGCGACCGCGTCGTGCCGGGCGATACTCGTGCCGAAGTCGCCGGTGATGCTGTGCGAGAGCCACGAGAAGTACTGCACCGGCAGGGGATCGTCGAGCCCGAGCCGCGCGTGCAGCGCGGCCCTGGCCTCGGGGCTGCCGGTCGGCCCGAGCATCGAGGCGACCGGGTCGCCCGGAATGATCTTGATGGTGACGAAGATGACGATGGACACGCCGATGAGGATCGGGATCGTCATCAGCAGCCGCCGTCCGAGATAGCCGGCCATCACGCCTCCAGCGCGGACTGATGCCGGCGGCGCTGCCAGCGGTGACGGGGAAGTTGGGCCAGTAACGCGATGCGGTCGCCTCGCACCCTGGCGAAGGCGTACTCGAGCGGCCGTCCCGTGTGATCGCGGACGAGCCGTTCGAACAGCATCAGCGGGGCGCCGGGCGGGACCTCGAGCAACGCGGCCGCGTCGTCGTCGGCGAGGATCGCTTCCACGGCCTGATCGGTGACGCCGAGCTCGAACCCGGCCAGCTCGTAGACGGCGTACCACTCGCTCACCGCCTGCCCGTGCTTGACCACGCCCACCAGCGGGAGCGGTACATAGGCGGTGCAGGCGTAGTACGGTTCGGCGCCGAGTACGGCGAGGTACTCGACGACGCCGCATTCGGTGCCGGGGCGGAGGCAGAGCCGGTCCGCGACTCGTGGCGCCGCGGTCTCCTTGCTGATCGCGAGAATCCGGTGGGACACCCGCTCCATCGCGGGTTCCGGACCGTGCAGGTGGCTGAAGGAGTGGCGCACCTTGGAGGCGACGGAAAAGGTGCCCGTCCCCTGCACGCGCTTGACGAGACCCTCCTCGCGAAGCAGCGCCAGCGCGTCCCGGATAACCTGACGGCTGGCAGAAAAGGCCAGCATGAGTTCGGCCTCGCCGGGCAGCGCGCCGGCGGGGAACTCCTCGTGCACGATGGCCGCCCGGAGCAGGTCCCGTACCCGGCGGGCAGCGCCCAGGCGGCGTTTGGTCCGGGGGTCCATTCTGGCCTGCTTCATGCGGTTAGAGTGCATCGACATCCGATTCGACCGGAAGGCCGGAAGCGTAACGCCGTCGTTAAGCCGGGAGAATGATCGCGTCACCGGCTTTGACCTGCGCGAACTCGGGTGCCGGCGAGTCGAAACGCGGGATGGTCGTTCCGTCCGGCCGGAAGAGCGGCACCGTGATTTCCGGCTGCGGCCACGTCCCGCCGAGGAAGCACCCGACGTGATGCTCGCCGCCCTCACCGACTTCTTCGCGCCGCACCGATGAGTTTCGGGTGGATCCGTCGTCAGTACCTCTGGATGTACCGGAGGGGATGTCCCCAGGTGGAGGGATTCAGGCATGACGAGACCGTTTCGGTTCGGGGTCGTTGCCCCGATCACAACTGACCTGCCGACGTGGCGGGCCTGCGTCCGCCGTGTCGCCGACAGCGGCTACTCGACGCTGCTGATGCCCGACGTCCCGCAATGGCAACCGGCGCCTGGCCCCACGCTGGCCACCGCCGCGGCACTGGCCGACCTGCGCGTGGGCACGTGGGTGTACGCCTCCCCGATACGCCCGGCCTGGATGACGGCGTGGGAAGCGCACTCGCTGTCGGTCCTCACCGACGGTCGCTTCGAGCTGGGCATCGGCACCGGAAGGCCGGGAATCGAGGACGAGCTCCGCGAAAAGGGACTGCCCATTGTCCCGCCGGGTGAGCGGCTGGGACAGGTGCGTGAGACCGTCAGGGCGCTGCGAGATCTCGACGGCCCCGACCGTCACACTCCTGTGACGATCGCCGTGCGCGGTCCGAACGCCCGGGCGCTGGCGGCCGAGGTCGCGGACACGGTCACCTTCACGCAGATGCCGGATGAGCCCCGGGGCGAAATCGCGCGGCTGGCACGCGACTTCCTCGCCGTCCGGGACCTCGAGCTCGCGCTCCACGTGCCCTTTGTCGGCGACGCACGCGCACCGTTCATGGCGCCTCCCGGCGCCGACCCTGCCGCGGTCCGCGCCGCGGACTCGCTGGCCATACTTCCGGATGACCCGGCGGCCGCCGCCGAGGAAATCCAGCGGCGACGGGAGGAGATCGGCTTCTCCTATTTCGTCTTCGGCGCCGACTTCGCCGACAAGCTCGCCCCCGTCGTCGCCAAGCTCGCCGGACGTTAGCTGGGACGGTCCATTGTGCTGCGGTGGCCGCCGGCGGCGACGACGGGGTGGTCGGCACCCGGTTCGAGTCCCAAGGCGAAGACACCGGCGTTGATGTCGCGGAAGCGCTGGCGGTCGGCGGGGAGCTCTTCGTCGAAGAAGATCGCGCCTTGCGGGCACACGGATTCGCAGGCCCCGCAGTCGATGCAGTCGTCGGGGTTGATGTAGAGCATCCGCTCGCCCTGCTGGATGCAGTCGACCGGACATTGATCCAGACAGCTGCGGTCCATGATGTCGAGGCACCCCTCGGTGATCACGTAGGCCATGTCCGTCCTCCTTCGGCACCGATCTCGACCAGACGGGCCAGATCGTCGATCTTGGTTCGAGTGCGGTCGTTCCGGGCGCCGAGCACGATCTCGGCCTCGTCGATCGCCAGCCAACCGGGCCAGGTGACGACCCGGACGCCCTTCGCGGCGAGGACGGCGTCGATGTCCGGTGTGCGGCCGTCGGCGCCCAGGTCGGCGAGGAGGGTCTTCACCGTCTCGATGGCACAAGCCTTGTTCGTGCCGATCACGCCCGACGGCCCGCGCTTGGCCCAACCGGTGGTGTACAGGCCTGGGCGGACGCGGCCACGAACATGTGGGATCCGGCCGAGCGCTTCGTCGAAGGGCGCGCCGTCCAGCGGGGCGCCGCGGTACCCGATCGCGCTGACGACAAGATCGGCGGGAACGCATTCACCACCACGCAAGAGAACTGCCTCGACGCGGTCGGCTCCGGTGAGTGCTTCCGGTTCCTGCCGGAAGCGGAACGTCAGGCGGCGGCGCGCACCGGTTCGGGGTCGGGTGCTCCACCGCCGGAACACCTCGACGCGGGCAGCAACGGCCCGGTCTGTTTCGTAACGCCGACGGTCATCCGCGGTCAGCGTGAGCTCGCCCGGGTCGACGGCGATATCGAGGTCCGGCAGCTTGTCCAACTCGAGCAGTTCCGCCGGGGTGAACTTCGTGCCGGCCACGCCGCGGCGGACGAGCACCCGCAGGTCACGGACGGGATTCCGGTCGAGTGCCTGGAGAACCGTGTCGGTGACGTCGGTGTGGGCGAGTCCGCGGCGTCCTCGGAGCAGGACACGCGCGATGTCGAGTGCGACGTTGCCGGCGCCGATGACGACGACCCTTTCGGCGTTTTGGCCTTTGCGGACCGCGGGCCGGCCGTTGTACCAGTCGACCAGCGTGCTCGCGCTGATATGACCCGGCAGGTCTTCGCCCGGGATGTCCAGTCGCCGCGCCCGCGGGGCGCCCGTGGCGAGCACGACGGCGGCGTACTCGCGTTGGAGCTCGTCCAGCGCGAGGTCCCGGCCGAGCGTGACGTTTCCCCGAAACGTCACGCGAGGGTCCGACATCGTCCGGTGCAGGGTGCGCGCCACGGACTTGATCTTCAGATGATCCGGGGCGACACCGTACCGGACTAGGCCGAACGGTGTCGGGCTGCGGTCGAAAACGTCGACCCGGACATCGTCGCGTTTGAGCAGTGCCGCGGTCGCGAAGATCCCGGACGGCCCGGCGCCGGCTACGGCGATGTGCGTCATCCGGGACTCCCCGGAGCCGAGGGATCGGCCGGTCCGGGTTCGGCGGACCATCGGTGCAGTGACGGGTCGAGCAGCTTGCGCAGTACCGATTCTGGTGCCCAGACGAGCGTTTCGAGCAGCAGCGCGTCGAAATACGCGGTGTGGCCGGTGTTGTTGTCCACAATGCACAGCCGGGTGTCGTTGCCCTCGTGATCGACCGACACCGTTACCGACGCGAACTCGTTGGCGATGACGTGCATACCTGGCTCCAGCTCAGATGAGGAACGACATGGTCGGGATGGGCTGATCGCGGTTGACCAGCAGGACGACCTTGCGGGACATCCGGATGCGGCCGCCGACCCTGATGAGCGTGTGCCGAACCGTCCCGGCCCAGGTCGTCAGGCCGCGGACGCGGGACTCGACCGCGATGAAGGTGGCGCGGGTTTCGACGCCGTGCTCGACGGCGCCGGTCAGTTCCACATTGGAGATCAGGTGGGCGACGCTGCTCGCCGGATCCTGCGAGTGCCGCTTTCCGGTCTTGAGCTGAGCGACCCGCAGTGCGATCCGGGAACGGTGGTCGTAGATCACGGAGATGTGACTGTCCGGATCGGACAGTGAGTCGGCGCCGGCCGGTACCCAATAGAGGGCGTCGTCGGTCCAGAGCGCTTCCCACTCGTCGTAGCGGCACTCGTCGGCGAGGCGCGCCTCGGCATACAGGAACTGCTCCGCGTCTTGACGGGTGATCGCACCGGTTGTGGCGGGCGCGGTCATGCCTGCTCGCCTTCCGTCATCAGTTGCCTGATATGACGCCAGATGCCGCGTTGCGTCGTTTCGTCCGTCGCCGCGCCGGCGAGGTGGCCCTCCGCGTCGATCCGTTCCCGGTGCAGCCCGCGCCGCAGAACGAGCCATTCCGGCGCCCGGCTCACCACCCCGCGCTGGTTGCGCTCGTACATCTCGGAGTCGTCGGCGAGCAGGAACCCGGCGGGCCCAACAGAACCGCGGACCTGATGGAGGAGCCGCCTGTTGAGGTCCGGGGCACCCTTGAACTGGAGTGGCGTCACGTGCTGGATCGTGTGATCGACGCTGACCGGCTGGATGACGAACATCTGGATCTCGGCGATGAACAGGTTCGGGAAGATCATCACGTGGGGCGAGCCGTCGACCAGGATCTCTCGGGCCGTCGTGTCACCGTGCGCCGCCCGCATCGTGCGCACGTAGCCAGGGAGGCGGTCCTCGGTGGTGCCGAACCAGCCCAGCGGCACGTCCTCGGCGCGAAACTGCGGCCGGAGGTCGTGTTCGGTGTGCCCGCCGCCGAGGTCCCGCGCCGTGGCCGCGGACTTCTCGCTGTACATCGCGGCCACGTGGCTCTCACCGACTTCGAAGATCGAGGCGTGCACGAACTGGGGGTGGTAGCCGTCGGTCTCGTTCTCCACCAGCATCTTCCAGTTGGCCCGAACCTCGTGTTGCAGCCAGCCGGCGGTCAGCTGCACCTCGTTGTCGGGGGAGAGGCGGACGACGCGGTCGAGCACGCCGGCCGCGGCGCCGAGGTGCTCACGGAGGGTCGGACCCTCGGTGGCGAAGCTGCCGAAAACGAACCCGCGGTAGGAGTCGACCCTGGCGACGCGGCCGAGCCCGAGCGCGGCTTTGGCCTCGTTGCCGTTGTAGCCCTGCCGGAAGGGGTAGCCCAGGAGTGCGCCGTCGGTGCCGAAGGTCCAGCCGTGGTACTGGCAGCGCAGCGCGCCGGTGTTGCCCCGCGCGGCCTCGCAGAGCTGGTTGGCCCGGTGGCTGCAGCGGTTGAGCAGCAGATGGATGGTGCCGTGCCGGTCCCGGGTCATGATGATCGACTGCGGCCCGATGTTCTTGACCGCGTAGTCATCCGGTTCGGGTACTTCGCTTTCGTGACCGACGTAGACCCAGGTCCGGTACCAGATCCTGGCGAGCTCGTCGGCGAAGATCCGGGGGTCGGTGTAGAGCGAACCGTGGACCCGGTCGGCCTGGATGAGTCGTGCGTAGTCCGGGCGTCCGACGGTGGGCGCGGTCATCAGCATCTCCTTCGAGCGGTGCCGGGGAGGGCATCACCAAGACGTGGCGCCGGGCAGTCGCGCTGCCTCCGACTCTCCCATCATTACCGAACGTTCGGTTCATTTCAAGGGGTGTGGCAACAGTGGCAGGCGAGCGGTCGGCGGCTCAGCGCGTCCTGGTGGCGGGGGTGGCAACCGGGCAGTCGAAGATCAGGCGTTCGACCGCGTCCGTCAGTTGCTCCGCCGTGACGCGTCCGGTCGGCCGGTACCACCCGACCACGGAAACGGCCGCGCCCAGTGCCAACCGGGAGAACAGTCCCGGCTCCATGTTCAGCCGCAGGTCGCCGTCGCGCACGGCTTGCTCGACCAGATCGGTCATCGCCTGGTCGAACTGCCTGCGGCGGCGCATCGCGCGCTCCTCCGCTGCGGTGTTGCCGTGGGCGCGGACGAGGAGTGCGACCTCGGGAAGGCGCGCGGTGATGATCTTCACCATCCGCCGGATGATGTGCCGCACCCGGTCCACGGCCGGTCCGGTCAGCGCTTCGGGTTCCTTGAGCACGCCGAACAGCGCGTCCAGTGCGCGCCCGACACCGAGTTCGAACAGCTCTTCCTTGGAGCTGACGTGGTGGTAGAAGCTCGATTTCGTGATGCCGGCGGCCTTCGCGAGGTCGCCCATCGAGGTCGCGTCATAGCCGCGCTCCAGGAAGACGTCCACCGCGATGTCGACGATCTGGTCGGTGCGGAACGGCGGGCGGACGGAGTTGCTGACGCGCGCCAACGCTTACCTCCTCGTTCGGCGCCGACGGGTCCGGCGCCCACCGGTCAACGATAGTCGCGGCCCCCGGTTCCGCTTTTGTGCCTTGACGGAATCGGGCGGCCGATGTCAGTCTACTATCCGAACGATCGGTTGATTAACTGAGACTGACTGGCAAAGGGGCCATCCGTGACCACCACCTACTGGTCTCCGGCGCTCGAGACCGCCGCACCTGAGGAGATCCAGCTCCTTCAGCAGGACGGGCTGCGGCGGACCTTGCGGACCGCCCTGCGCGTGCCGCACTACCGCGACCGGCTTGCCGAAGCAGGAGTCGACGTGGCCGCGGTTCGCACGGCGGAGGATCTCGCCGGCGTCCCCTTCATGGACAAGGCGCAACTGCGCGAACTGCAGCCATGGGGAGTGCAGGCCGCCCGGCGTGCCGACATCGTGCGACTCAACGCCACGACGGGCACGACGGGGCTGCCCTGCCACATCGCGTTCACCCGTCAGGACCTGGACAACATCGGTGAGCTGGGTGCGCGAAACCTCACCGCGATGGGCGTGCGGTCCGACGACATCGCCTGGCAGTGCTACGGCTACGGGCTGTGGATCGGCGGCAGCTCCCTGGACCGCGCCTATGAACAGGTCGGAGTCACCGCGTTTCCGGCGGGACCGGGACGGACGACGCTGGCGGTCGAGCGCCTCCGGGACCTCGGCGTCACCGTCATCTCGTGCACGCCGACCTTCGCTCTGCTGCTCGTCGAACGGGCCCGCGAGGCCGGCATCGATCCGGCGGCCGACTGGCGCCTGCGGATCGGGATCTTCGGTGGGGAAACGATGAGCCCGGCGGCGATGGCGCGGTTGTCCGAGGCGATGCCGCCCGGCTTCCGCCCGCACAACACTTACGGCACAACGGAACTGGGCGGCCCGTTCGTCGCGGGCACGTGTGCGTACTCGCGTGAACAGGGCACCTTCCACGTCTGGTCGGACCACTACCTGATCGAGATCATCGACCCCGAGTCCGGCGAACCGGTCACGGAACCGGACGTGCTGGGTGAGCTCGTGGTCACCACCCTGCAGCGGGAAGGCTCGCCGATGGTGCGGTGGCGTACCCGCGATCTCACTTCCTGGGCCCCGGACGCCTACGACTGCCCGTGCGGCCGTCGTGGACATCCGAAGATCAGCTGGATCTCCGGGCGCACCGACGATGTCCTCAAGGTCCGCGGCAGTCTCGTGATGCCTTCGCAGGTGGAGGACGTCGTGTCCGCCGTCGCCGACATCGGGGCGGGCTGGCAGCTGGTGGTGGACAAGGATCCGGACGGTCTGCGGGCGACGGAGGCCACGGTCGTCGTCGAGATCGCCCACGCCCTGCGCGAGACCGCGGTTCCCGAACTGTCCGACCGGCTGTCCGACCGGCTCGGCATCCGGCTGCCCGTGGTCGCCGCGGGCGATGGGGAACTGCCCCGATACGAGGGTAAGGCGCGGCGAGTGCTGACCGTCGAAGAGTTCGGCGCGGTGGCTCCGCTGGTCGAGCTCGACCCGAGGACAACGGCGGTCACGACGTGACCCAGGTCCGACAGCGAACCGAGGGATCAGTCGGGCACGTCCTGCTGAACCGGCCACAAGCCCGCAACGCGGTCACCGTCGAGCTCGCGCGCGAGCTTGCCGCCGCGGTCGAAGCCTTGGCGCGCGAGGTCCGGGTCATCGTGATCCGCGGCGCGGGTGCGGACTTCTGTGCCGGCGGGGACGTGGGCGCGCTCGCCACCCTGCACGCGCGTGGCCGCGCCGCGATGGCCGAGCTGTTCACGGAGTTCCGGCGTGCGCTGACCACCATCACGTCGGCACCGGTTCCGGTGGTCGCCGCGGTGCACGGGCACGCGGTTGCCGGTGGCTTCGAGCTGATGCAGGCCTGCGACATCGCGGTGGTGCGCACGGACGCCCGGATCTCGGACATCCACAGCCGGTTCGGCCAGGTTCCCGGCGGTGGAAGCACCCAGCGCCTGCCGCGCATCGTAGGACGCCAGCGCGCGATGGGGCTGATCCTGACCGGCGACGAAATCAGTGGCGCGCAAGCGGTCGCGTGGGGGCTGGCGTACCGGGCCGCCGAACCCGGCCGGTTCGACGAGGAGGTGGACTCACTCGTCGAGCGGCTGGTGGCCAACCCGCCCGCCGCGATGGCGCACAGCAAATTCCTCGTCGATCGCGCCCTCGAACATCCCCTCGACGCGGGGCTGCCGGTCGAGACCACGCGCGTACTCGACCATCTCGAGGCCGAGGGCCAGGCGGCCTTCGGCGCCTTCACCCGACGAAAGGTGACCACATGACCGCCGTGATCGCCGACGGCGACGTCCTGCTCGATATCGCCGATGGCGTGGCCACCCTGCGGATGAACCGGCCCGACGCGGCCAACGGCATGTCCGTCGGTTTCCTGCGCTCCTTCTACGAGGCCATGATGGCGTGCCACCGCCGGCCCGACCTGCGTGCGCTGATCATCAGCGGCAACGGCAGGCATTTCAGCGGCGGCGGGGACGTGCGGGACTTCGCGTCGAAAGGTCCCGGGCTGCCGGACTACCTCCGCGAGGTCACCTCGTGGTTGCAGGTGTCGGTCTCGGCGATGATCCGGTTACCCGCCCCCGTGATCGCCGCCGTGGACGGCTTCGCGGCAGGTGGTGGCGGGTTCGGCCTGGTGTGCGCGGCGGACTTCGTGCTCGCCACGGAGCGCGCCCGCTTCCTGCCCGCGGCCACCGCCGTCGGAATGGCGCCCGACGCCGGCACGACGGTGACCCTCAGCCGGATCGTCGGGATCCGCGAGGCGATGCGGATCGTGCTGACGAACCCGCGCCTGACCGCGGCGGAGGCGCACGAACTCGGCATCGTCACCGAGGTCGTGCCCGACGCCGAGCTCGCCAAACGGGCGCTCGACCTGGCGCGCACGCTCGCCGCCGGCGCCCCGAAGGCGATCGCGGCGACCAAACGCCTGATGTGGGACGGCGTCGGCCGATCCATCGAAGATGCCCTGCCCGACGAGGCGCGCACCGTCGCCGAGCTGTCCGGTACCGCCGACGCGCGGGAGGGGCTCGCCGCGGTGATCGAGCGCCGTGAACCGACCTTCACCGGCCGATGAACGGCCGTTTCGCCGGGCAGCGGGCGGTGGTCACCGGAGCCGGGAGCGGCATCGGGGCGGCGATCGCGCGCAGGCTCGCGGACGAAGGCGCCCGTGTGCTTGCCGCCGACGTCGACGCCGGCGGCGCGGCCAAGACGGCCGCCGACATCGGCGGGACCGCTGTGACGCTCGACGTCACCGACCCCACGGCCGTGCACCAGTCACTGGGCGGTGAACCGTTCGACGTTCTGGTCAACAACGCCGGTATCGACGACTTCGGGTGGTTCACCGACGTGCCGCCCGCGCGCTGGCGCCGGACGCTGGCGGTCAATGTCGAAGGCGTGCTGGCCTGCACCCAGGCCGTGCTGCCCGGTATGCAGGCGCGCCGGTACGGCCGCATCGTCACGGTGACCTCGGAGGCCGGGCGCATCGGCGCCAAGGGCAACGCCGTGTACGCCACCTCGAAGGCAGCGCTGATCGGGTTCACCAAGTCCATCGCACGGGAGAACGCGAGGTTCGCGATCACCGCCAACTGCGTCGCGCCCGGTCCCACCGAAACCCCGATGGTGCAAGCCATCCGGGACAGGGGGGAGCGTGGCGCCGCGCTACTCGCCGCCATGGTCGCCGGGACCCAGCTCGGCAGGCTCGGCTCGCCGCAGGAGATCGCGGCCGGTGTTGCCTTCCTCGCCTCCCCGGAGGCTTCGTACATCACCGCGGAGACGCTCGGTGTCTCCGGCGGCATGGGGCTCGGGTCGTAAACCCGCCGCTCGAACTGTCACTGCCAGCAAGGAGTTCCGTCATGACGCAGACGCCGACCAAGATGATCTTCGCCGAACCGCCTGCGTTCGGCTCGGTCGAACAGGAGCGCCTGGACCGCAAACAGCGGCTTGCCGTCGCACTGCGGGTCTTCGCCCGGTTCGGCTTCGACATGGGGGTGGCCGGCCACATCACCGCGCGCGATCCCGAATATCCGGACCGGTTCTGGGTCAACCCGTTCGGGCTGCACTTCGGCGCGATGCGGGCCTCCGACCTGATCCTCGTCGACCACGACGGCCGCGTCGTGGCAGGCGACGGGATCCTCAACACCGCCGCGTTCCGGATCCACTCGGAGGTGCACGCCGCCCGGCCGGACGTGGTCGCGGCCGCGCATGCCCACAGCGTGTACGGATCGGCATGGTCGGCGATGAACCGTCCGCTGCAGCCGCTCACCAACGAAGGCTGCATGTTCTTCGAAGATCACGTGATCCACGACGAGCACACCGGTGTGACGCTCGAGGACCTCAAGGCCAAGGCGATCGCGCAGGATCTCGGCCCGCATCGCGCGGCCGTGCTGCGCAATCACGGCGTCGTGACCGTCGGGCAGAGCGTGGACGAGGCCGCCTGGTGGTTCATCGCGTTCGAGCACAGCGCGCATGTGCAGTTCCTCGCCGAATCCGCCGGGTCGCCGCGGCCGGCCGAACCGGAGGACGCGCGCGCCGTCCGCGACACCATGGGCACGCCCCGGGCGGCCTGGTTCAGCTTCCAGCCGCTGTATCAGGAGATCGTCCGCAACCAGCCCGACGTCCTCGACTGAGTCCCCGTCCCCGGCCCAGAGGAGTGCCGATGAACCCCACCCAGCCCACGACCGCCGTCACCCCGCACCTGCGGCGCGTCGCGTGGGCCAGCCTGGTCGGCACCACCATCGAGTGGTACGACTTCCTGGTCTTCGCCGCCGCCGCCGGCCTGGTGTTCGACAAGCTGTTCTTTCCCGGCCTGGAACCGGCTTCGGCGCTGCTCGCGTCGTTCGCCACGGTCGGCGTCAGCTTCCTCGCCCGGCCGCTCGGTGGCATCGTCGCCGGGCATCTCGGTGATCTTTTCGGCCGCCGGGCGATGCTGGTGGCGACCCTGATCCTGATGGGCGGCTCGACGACCGCCATCGGCCTGCTCCCCGGGTACGCCGCCATCGGGGTCACCGCCCCGGTGCTGCTGGTCGTCCTGCGCTTCCTGCAAGGGATTTCCGCCGGCGGCGAATGGGGCGGTGCCGCGCTGCTTGCCGTCGAGCACGCGCCACCCGGCCGCCGGGGCCTGTTCGGGGCGTTCCCGCAACTGGGCGGGCCGTTCGGTCTGGTACTGGCCAATCTGGTGCTGCTGGCCGTCTCGGCCGCCACGACACCGGAGCAGTTCCTGGCCTGGGGCTGGCGCATCCCGTTCCTGCTCAGCGTCGTGCTGGTCGCGGTGGGGCTCGTGATCCGTGCCCGGGTCGCGGAGACGCCGGTGTTCGCGGAGTTGCGCCGGACCAGAGCGCGTCGCAGCGCGCCACTCGCGGTGTTGGTGCGGACCCATCTGCGCGCGGTCGTCGTCGCCTCGGCGCTGTTCGTCGGCGTCAACCTCTGTGGCTACCTCCTGATCGCGTTCATCGGCTCCTACGGAACGCAGAAGCTGCACGTGAGCCGCTCGGCGATGTTGCTGGTCGGCGTGGTGGGCGCGCTGTCGTGGGCATTGTGGACGGTGCTCGGGGCCAGGTGGTCCGACCGCCTCGGGCGGCGCCGCACGTACCTGCTCGGTACCGTCGCGCTCGCGGCATGGTCGTTTCCGATGTTCCTGCTGCTGGACACCGGTTCGCTGCCGTGGATGCTGCTCGCGGTGTTCGGGCTGGCCTTCGGGCTCGGAGTGACCTACGGCCCGCAGGCGGCCGCGTACGCGGAACTCTTCCCGGCCGCCGTGCGCTACAGCGGGGCGTCGCTGGCCTACGCGCTCGGTGCGGTGATCGGGGGCGGCTTCGCCCCGCTGGTGGCGGCCTGGCTCCTCGCCACGACGGGCACCTCGCTCTCGGTGTCGGCCTACATGGTCGTCGGTTGCCTGATCACCTTCGCGGGTGTGCTCGCGTGGTCGGAACGGCCGCTGCGCGAACGGGAGGAGTCGGTGTCCATAGTAGATACGGCCGGTGCGGAGGTGGCCGGGTGAGCGACGCGGTGATCGTGGCGGCCGTGCGCACGCCGGCGGGCAAGGGCAAGACCGGTGGCGCACTGGCGTCGGTCCATCCCGCCGACCTGCTCGCCGGTGTGCTGCGGACGGTGGTGGCACGGACGGGTATCGACCCCGCGCTGGTCGAGGACGTCATCGTCGGGTGTGTGCAGCAGGTCGGTGCTCAGTCGGGCAACATCGCCCGCACCGCGGCGCTCGCGGCCGGCCTGCCGGAGTCGGTGCCGGCCACGACGATCAACCGGCAGTGCGGGTCGAGCCAGCAGGCCGCCGCGTTCGCCGCGCAGGGTGTGCTGGCCGGTGCGTACGACATCGTCATTGCCGCCGGTGTCGAATCGATGAGCACGATCCAGCTCGGCAGCTCCCGGCCGCCGGGCATGGGTGAGCGCCACGCGTCTCGTTATCCCGAGGGGCTGGTGCACCAGGGGATCTCCGCCGAACTCGTTGCCGCACGGTGGAAGCTCGGCCGTGCGGAGCTGGACGAGTTCAGCGCCGAGTCGCACCGGCGCGCCGCCGCGGCGTGGCACGCGGGTGACTTCGCGGCCGAGGTGGCGGGCGTGGCGGAGGCGCCCGGTCTCGTTGTCGATGAGACGGTTCGCCACGACACCACGGCCGACGCGCTCGCCGGGCTGAGGCCGTCGTTCCGGACCGACGAGATGGCCGCCCGGTTTCCCGATATCGAGTGGAACGTCACCCCGGGCAACTCGTCTCCGTTGACCGATGGCGCGTCCGCGGTGCTGATCATGAGCGAGCGCAGGGCCCGATCGCTCGGGTTGTGCGCGCGGGCCCGGTTCCACGCGTTCTCGGTCGTCGGGGACGACCCGCTGCTGATGCTCACCGGACCGATCCCGGCCACCCGAAAGGTGCTCGACCGGGCCGGAATGACCATCGGTGACCTCGACGCGTACGAGCTCAACGAGGCGTTCGCGTGCGTTCCGCTCGCGTGGCTGCGCGAAACGGGCGCGGACCCGGCGCGGCTGAACATCCACGGCGGCGCGATCGCGCTCGGCCACGCGCTCGGCTCCTCCGGGACGAGGCTGCTCGTGACCCTGCTCAACGTGCTGGAGTCCACCGGAGGGCGGTTCGGCTTGCAGACGATGTGCGAGGCGGGTGGCATGGCCAACGCGACGATCATCGAAAGGCCGTGACGGCCGGCCCGTCAGGCCGCCGGATCGCCGCCGAGCGCGCCCAGTACCGAGGCCGAGAGAGTGCGTGCGATGCGTTTCGTCGACCAGCGCAGGGTTTCCGACAGATCGACGATGACGCGCTCGTCGAAGATCGTGATCCAGATGAGTACCGCGTAGTCGGTCTCCTGCGCCGGTATCGTCCCGTCTTCGATGATCTCCTCGATCGCCGGCTCGAGGATGCCGAACAGGGTCGACGTCGGCGGGTCCGCGTGGTGGACGCGCGCCAGGAATCCCTCCGCGCTGCGGATGTGGGTCGCCGCGCGCCCCCACAGTGCCGCGCACGCCGCCCAGCGGTCGCAGATGGCTTCGAACCTGCGGCGGCCGCGCGCACGGGCCGACACGTTGCCGAGGTCGTCGACCAGTTCGTCGATCAGGCGGTAGTAGAACTCGCGGTGGACCTCCTGGACGTCCGCGAAGTGCCGGTAGACCGTGGCCGACGAGATGCCGGCCGCGCGCGCCAGATCCGGCAGCGTGAACGCGGTACCGCGCTCGGCGAGCAGCAGTGCCGCGGTGTCCAGCAACCGATCGCGCGTCTCGGCGCTGTCCCTGCGAATCCCCACCGAACGACGTGCCATGAACCCTCCTTGGGCTCATTTTGGCACGGCCACGACAAGGAGCGAGCATGAGTGCGGAGTTTGTCCGGTACCGGACCGAGGACGAAATCGCGGTGCTGACCATCGACCGGCCGGAGGCGGGCAACGCGCTCAACGCCGCGGCCAGGCAGCAGTTGCTCGCCGCGTTCGCGGCGATGGACGCGGATGCCGGCGTACGCGTCGGGGTGCTGACCGGCGCGGGGGAGCGGGCGTTCTGTGCCGGTGGTGATCTGCGCGAACTGAGCGAGGACCCCGAGCCGATGCGGCGGTTCATCGACGGACTGCGACTGCGCAAGCCGTTGGTCGCCGCGGTCAACGGGGCGGCCTATGGCGCGGGTTTCCTGCTGCTGCAAGTGTGTGATCTCTGCGTGGCCGCGACCGGCGCGCGGTTCGCGGTACCGGAAGTGAAGCTCGGACGGTCGTTGTCCTGGGCGGCGGGGCTGCCGTGGTTGCTCCCGCCGCGCGCGGTGCTGGAGCTGCTGCTCACCGGCGACCCCATCGGTGCCCAGCGCGCCTACGAACTCGGTCTGGTCAACGCGGTGGTATCGCCGGGCGATCTGCTCGGGGATGCGTGCGCGCTGGCGCGACGGGTAGCGGCTGGGGCTCCGTTGACCGCGCTGGCGGCGAAACAGATGGTCCGGCTGTCCTCCGCCGTCCACCTGCGAGAGATGGCGGCGGAACTGGCGGCATTGTGGCAACCGGTGCTCGGCAGTGCGGACGCCCAGGAAGGCATCGAGGCGTTTCTGGCGCGGCGGTCGCCTCGCTGGGCCGGTCGATGAGCTTCGTTAAAACGAGGAAAAGTTCTCAACTAGAGGTTGACTGAAGCTGAACGTGCTCTTAGCGTTCTTCTCACCTAATGGAGAAGAAGTTCTCACATCGTGCCCCTGGAGGCAGTGGTGAAAGTCAGCCGTATGATGCGATTACCCGCCGCGCTCGCGGCCACCCTGCTTGCCGGCGCCTGCGGCACCGCATCGCCCGGTACGAGTTCGTCCTTGGCAGGGAAGGACTCCTACCGCATCGGCGTGTTGCAGGTGGCCGAGGCGACCGTGCTCGGCGACACGGTGACGGCCTTCGAGCGCAAGCTCACCGCTTTGCTGGCGCCGAAGAAGATCACCTTCGAGGTCAAGAACGCCCAGGGCGATCAGAGTCTGATCAGTGGTATCGCTCGTGACTTCGCCGGATCGGATGACGACGCCTTCGCGGTAATCGGGACCCCGGCGGTGATCGCGCTCGCCCAGCAGGTTCGTGACCGGCCCATCTTCGCCATCGCGATGGGCGATCCCGTCGGCAGCGGCGTCGCGAGGTCGCTCACGTCGCCGGCCGGCAACGTCACCGGCAGTACCGATTACGTCGACCCCGCACGGCTGCTCGACCAGATTCTGAAGGTCGGCCCCACCCCCACGCGCATCGGCACCATTTACGATCCGTCGAACAAGAACATGCAGGTGTGGGTGGAAGCACTCCGCAAGGCGGTGGCGTCGCACCCCGGACTGTCCCTTGTGGAGTCCTCGATCTCCGGAGCCGGCGACGTGCCAACTGGTGCGCGCGGCCTCGTCGGGAGGGCGGACGCCATCCTCATCGGACCGGACGCGACAGTCTTCGCCGGGCTCGCCGCCGTGGGCTCGACGGCGGCGGCGGCGAAGCTGCCGGTCTACGTGTGCGGCGGTGACGCCGGCGTCCCGGGCGTGCTGGCCAGCATCGGGCCGAACTATCCGGTGGTCGGGGAGCTGGCGGCCGAGGCAGCGGCCAAGGTGCTGGCCGGAGCGAACCCGGGGGAGATCGGCTTCGGGCAGCCGAGCGGTGTGGAGTTCGAGCTCAACAAGAACACAATGGACAGTCTCAAGGTGACCGTGCCGCAGGACATCCTGGCCAAGGCGGTGGTCAAATGATCGGCCGCGTCGTGCTCGACACCCTGGTCACCGGGCTGCCTATGGTGCCGGTTTTCCTCGGGATCTACACGGTGTTCCGGGTGCGCGCGGACTTCGATCTGACGGTCGAGGGCAGTTTCGCGCTCGGTGGTGCCGTTACGGCGGTAGCGGCGGTGTCCGGGCTGGCCCCGCTGCCCGCCCTGTTGCTGGGTGCTCTTGCCGGTGGTGCGGCCGGCCTCGTGACCGCGGGTCTGCACCTGTGGTTACGCGTGCCGGTGCTGCTGGCAGGTCTCGTGATGAGCATCGGACTTTTCAGTGTCACGCTGCACGTGCTCGGCGCTCCGACGCTGAGCCTGCTGACCGCCGGCACCCTCACGACCGCGGTGACCGGGTTCGGTGGCTCTCCCGATCTGGCGATCTCGGTGCTGCTGGGGCTGATCGTGCTGGTGGTGCTGGCCGGCTACGCGCTGCTGATGCGGACCGAGATCGGCCTCGCGCTGCGGGCCAGCGGGGTGAACGCGGGCATGGCCCGCAGTCAGGGCGTCAACGATCGCGCCGTGCTCGCACTCGCGCTGTTCGTGTCCAACGCGCTCGCCGGTCTCGGCTCGGGGCTGCTGGTGCAGACGCAAGGCTACGCCGACGTGAACATGGGTGTCGGGGTCTTCGTTTCCGGCGTGGGCGCGGTGCTGCTGGGTGAACTGCTGCTCCGGCCCTCCGGTTCGAAGGTCTTCAGGATCGTCGCCTGCGTACTCGCCGGAACCTTGCTGTACCGGTTGATTCTCGTGGGCGCGCTGCGAATCGGGCTACCCGCGGGCGATCTGCGCGGCGTCACCGCACTCACCCTGGTGATCGCGGTCGCGGCCGAACGGTACCTCGGCCGGGTGTTCCGAAAGGTCCGGGTGGCGAGTTTCGTGCCCGCGGCGCGGAGGGCTTACTGATGCTCGAGCTCGATGGAGTCGACCTGATCTACAACCGCGGCCGGGTGGATGAGGTCGTCGCATTGCGCGGCCTCTCCCTCACCGTCCATACCGGACAGTTCGCGACGGTCATCGGCAGCAACGGCGCGGGCAAGAGCAGCGTCGTGCGGACGATCTCCGGCGCCGCGCGCCCGACGAGCGGACGGGTGCGCATCGGCGGGCGGGACGTCACCGGATGGCCGGACTACCGTCGCGCGGGCGCGGTCGCCCGGGTCTTCGACGACCCGCGTGCCGGCAGCGCGCCGGAGCTGAGCATCGAGGACAATCTCGCCCTCGCGATGAGCCGTGGGCGTCGCCGCACCCTGCGGTTCGCCTTGTCGGCGAAACGCCGTGCGCGGATGCGGGAACGACTGGCGCTGCTCGGGCTCGGTCTCGAGAACCGTCTCGCCGACCGCGTCGGACTGCTGTCGGCCGGGCAGCGGCAGAGCCTCACCATGGTGATGGCCGGGTTGAGCGCGCCCGAGGTCCTGTTGCTCGACGAACACCTCGCGGCGCTGGACCCCGCGACCGCCGCCAAGGTACTCGCGCTCACCGAAGAGCTGGTCCGGGACATGGGCTGCACCACCTTGATGATCACCCACAACATGGAACACGCGCTGGCGATGGGGGAGCGGCTGCTGGTGCTCAGCCGCGGCACGGTCATCGCCGATCTCGACGCCGCGACGAAGGACGCGACGAGTCCGGCCGGGCTCGTCGACCTGATCAGCGGTTCCGGTGACGCGGTCAGCGACCGGCTCCTGCTCGGCCACCAGACGGAGGTCAACCTATGACATCGGGCGACATCGCGGCGGCCGCCACCTTCTACGGCAGCGGGGAGCGGTTCGCCACACTGGACGAGATCGTTGACGCCGCCCGCGAAACCCTGCCCGCGGACGTGTGGGACTTCCTAGCCGGTGGCGCGGGCGACGAGTCCACCCTGCGGGCCAACCGGGAGGCGTTCGGCCGGTGGACCTTCGTGCCACGCGTGATGAGCGGCGCGGACGTACCTTCGACGCGGACCTCGTTTCTCGGTGTGGACCTGAGCATGCCGGTGCTCACCGCGCCGTTCGGCGCCGACGCGCTCTTCCACCCCGAAGGCCAGCGCGCGGTCGCGCGGGCGAACGAAGCCGAGGGGGTGGCGAGCATCGTGCCGGAGGCGGGCAGCCACTCGCTGGAGGAGGTGCGGGCGGCCGCACCGGCCGCCGCGATGATCGCGCAGCTGCACCCGATGGGCCCGGAGGACAACTTCCGGGCGATGATCGCGCGGGCGGCCGAGTGCGGGTATCACGCGCTGTGCGTGACGGTCGACTGCCCCACGGGCGGTTGGCGGGAGCGCAACCTGCGCAACAGGTTCGCGCCCGACCCGGCCATCATCACGGGCAACTACCGGGCCGCCGGCTCGCCCGAACCGCAGGCGGTGTTCGGGCAGCTGTTCGATCGGACCGAACCGGTCTGGAGCTGGGACCGGCTGGCGGGCGCGCTCGCCGATTCGCCATTGCCATGGCTCGCCAAGGGGATCCTCACCGGCGCCGACGCCGAATCGGCGGTCGCGGCCGGTGCCGCCGGGATCCTCGTGTCCAACCACGGAGGCCGCCAGCTCGACGGCGCGCCGGCCGCGTTGGACCAGCTACCGGAAGTGGTGCGTGCGGTCGCGGGCCGCGCGCGGGTCGCCCTGGACAGTGGTATCCGCCGGGGCGCGGACGTGGCGAAGGCGCTCGCGCTCGGGGCCGATGTCGTGGTCATCGGCAGGCTCGCCGCGCACGGCCTCGCGGCAGCCGGGGAGGCCGGTGTCCGCCGGGTGCACCAGTTGATCCGGGCGGAGCTGGGCACCGTGCTCACCCTGCTCGGCAGGGGCGGCGTGCGGGAGCTCGACGAGAGCGCGGTCCGGAGGTCGCCGTCGTGATCCATCGGGTAGCCGGGCAGAGCCCCGCGTTCGCGGGCGCCGTCGCGGCGGCCGGCCTGGTGTTCACCTCCGGGCTGGTCAGTCCTGCCGTTCTGACGGGCAGCCCGCGCACACTCGCCGAGCAGGCGGCCGACGTCTTCGAGGTTCTGGGCCACACGCTGGCCGAGCACGGATGTCTCCTCGGCGACGTCGTCGCCCTCACGGCGTTCCTTGCCCCCGACGCGAAACCGACGGCGTGGAACACCGCCTTCGCGACGGCGTTCCCTGTCGATCCCCCAGCCCGCACAACGGTTACGTGCGGATTCGTCGTGGCGGGTGTGTCGGTGGAGATCTCGGCCATCGCCGCGAGGACGGAGACAGCGTGACCACAACCCGACATGACCGCTCCGCGGATCACAGCCCGGGCCCGCTCCGCGGCCGGCGTGCTCTGGTGACCGGCTCCGTCCGTGGGCTGGGTCTGGAGATCGTTCGTGGCCTCGCCCGTGCAGGCGCCGATGTCATCGTCAACGGCCGCGTCACCACTTCGGTGCACGCCGCCGCGGCCCAGTTGCGCGACCAGGGTCTCGCCGCCACCGGCTCCGCGTTCGATGTCACCGACCGGGACGCCACGGAGGCGCTGGCCGCACTCGGGCCGATCGATGTGCTGGTCAACAACGTCGGCCATCGCGACAGACGCGGACTGGGCGCCCTCGAACCCGAGGCGCTGACGGCGATGCTCGATTCACACCTCATCGCCGCCTACTCGCTCAGCCGGACCGTCGCCCGGGACCTCATCGAGCGCGGCATACCGGGCCGCATCATCAACATCTCGTCGGTGGTCGGCCAACTCGGCAGGGCGGGCGACGTTGCCTACGCCGCCGCCAAGGCGGGACTCGACGGACTCACCAGGGCACTGGCAGCCGACCTCGGACTCCACGGCATCACCGTCAACTCGGTCGCCCCCGGTACCTTCGCGACCGAGCTCAACGCCGAACTGACCGAGGATCCCGAATGGAACGCGTGGCTTCGCACGCGCACGGCGCTCGGTCGCTGGGGACGACCGCACGAGATCGCCGGTCTCGTGGTGTTCCTCGCGGGCGAAGGGGCTTCCTACATCACGGGTCAGACGATCAACGTCGATGGCGGCATGACCGCCCGATTCTGAGACGAGCCCAACACCCGCCGCCACACGGTTCTTCCGGTCAGGAGAGCGGCCGACCGCGGCGATGCGGGATCACGCCCACCTGAACCGGCCGCCGGGCTGCGCTCGCAGCGGGCGGTCTCGCGACGGGACTCGACTGCCTGGCGCACTGACGTTTCCCAGGCGAGGAAATCGGCTTGGGCGCCGGGCGTTGCGACTCGGGCGGGGAGGCCATGGGCACGATCCTGCTCGATACCGTCTCACTCCCATAGTCGATCTTGAAATGAGTGGGTTGGTGACCGCGCGTAGCCCGTATGTGATCACGCTGGACCCGGCGGATCGGCAGATACTGGAGGCACTGTCGCGGCATGGTCGTGCCGAGCATCGCCAGGTGCTGCGGGCGCTCGCGCGCTCGGGGTTGTCGTGGACACGGTTCGCAATTGGCGCAAGCGGTTCTGCCGCGAAGGGCTGCCGGGACTGGCCGACCGGCCGCGCCGTGGGCGGCCGGTGCGGGTGGAATCTGAATACACCCGCGGCGGCACACTGGCCTACCTCGCCGCCTACGACGTCCACCGAGCCCGCGTGTTCGGCCGCTGCGAACCCACGACCGGCATCGCCCCGTTCTCCCGCCTGGTCGATCAAGCCATGACCAGCGAACCCTACGCCAGCGCCCGCCGCGTGTTCTGGCGTCGGCCTCGATGGCCTCAGCGATCAGGAGCGCGACCTTGTCGGCGAGCAGCGCGATCTCAGGCCCGACCGAGATCGCCTCGACGATCCCGATGAGCAGGGCGTTCTTCCGCTCCAGATCGGTCAGGTCGAGCCGTCGCCCGATCACCGGTAGATCCCCTCACGCAGAGCGAACGCGATCGCACCCCGCGCGATCCTTATTCGCCTGCTTGCAGGCGGGCCGCGGCCGCCACCGCCCGGCCTGCCATGGCCGGATCCACGACCGTCTGCCCCCGGCGGCGAGCTCCAATTGACGGACCAGTCCCCTCGCCGTCGATCCATTTGAGCAGATAGGCTGCCGCGCCGGCGCGTACGGCCTGAAAGAGGTACTGCTCGTCGTCGTGGGCACTGAGCAGCACGACCCCCTGCCAGGGTTCGCCGTGACCAGCAGCCGGCGCAGGTCCAGCCCGCTGCTGGAGCCGCGAGGAACCTGGTGAACAGCGCCTTGATGCCCTCGAGGACCATTTCGTGATCGCCGACGACAGCGGTTCGCAGCGGACGCTTCGTGCCCGCCTCCTCCTTGCTCGGTGGTGTATCCACGGGACATCGCCTTGTCAGCGCGTTTTCGGGTAGAACTGAATAGTAGGCGGTTCATTTTGATTTGGTAACGAACACAGATATTGGTGTTGGGTATGACGTCATCGGGCCGGTGACCTTCTCAATCACCTGGTCGAGCCGAACGGGCTCACTGCGTGCCCGCGACGTCACGCTGTGGAGCGGACCGGGGCGGACGGTGCCCGGACATAGCGCAGGACTATAGGGGCATCGCCATTTCGCGGCTAGCGCCAGCGGGAACCTTGCTGGCATTCTCCCAATGTTAGTCAACTATTGCGGCACTTCACCTTGATCGACGTGAGGCAGTGGCTTTGAAAGGGAATCACAATGACCGAGGTCAGCGTCAGGCCTGTGGTTTCGTCACCATCGGCAAAAAGGTCCCAGCTCATTGACGTCGACGTGCACGAGCGCGCCGACCTGCAGGCACTGGTGCCCTATCTGGAGCCGATGTGGCGGAAGTACATCACCGACTTCGGCTGGCAGCCCGAGCGCGTGCTGCCCTACAGCCAGTACGCGGCGGGAGGCCTCGACCGGCTCGATGCGAAGCTTCCGGACGGGCGTCCCGGCGGTTCGGACTACGATCTGCTCCGGCGGCAGTTGCTCGATGAGCACGACATCGACTACGCGGTGCTGACCGGCTGGTTGGACGCGTCGGCCCTGCAGCCTGGCTGGGCGGAGTTCAAGACCGCCCTGATGAGCGCCTACAACGACTGGCAGATCGCCGACTGGCTGAGCCGGGACGATCGGCTGCTGGGCTCGGTGCACGTCAACGCGCACGATCCCATCGGCGCCGCTCGTGAGATCGATCGGATCGGCTCTCATCCGAAGATGGTGCAGGCGATCTTGTACATCGCCGACAAGGCGTTCGGCGACCCCTATTACCACCCGATCTACGAGGCCATCGCGCGCAACAATCTCGCTCTGGGCTTCCATCACAGCGAGAACGCGCCCACCGCGCTGGGGTTCCACCGCTACTTCGTGGAGTGGCACACCCTGGTCCCGCAGGTGTTCATGTCCGAACTGGTGAGCCTCATCTTCAACGGCGTCTTCGACAAGCACCCGGAGCTGAAGGTCTTCATGATCGAGGGTGGGTTCACCTACGTTCCGCACCTGATGTCCCGGGCCGACCAGCAGTACAAGGAGCTTCGTTCGGAGGTGCCGTGGGTCAAGCGAATGCCCAGCGACATCATCAGGCAGCAGGTGCGATTCGCGACTCAGCCGACGGAGGAGATGAGCCTGACGCAGTTCATGCGCCTCATCGACTGGTGTGAATCCGACGAGCTCTTCTGTTTCTCCACCGACTACCCGCATTGGGATTTCGATTCGCCGACCGAAGCGCTCCCGCAAGGACTTTCTGAAGATCTTCAGCGGAAGATCTTCGTGGAAAACGCCCAGAACGGCTACGCGAAGATGCCCGCACTGCGTACGGCGGGGCAGTGACGCCGGTGTCTGCGAAGAAGGGAGATCTGCGATGAAGCAGGTGGTTTGTCCCGTGTCCGAGTTGGACAGTGGTGAGATGCGGCAGGTGCAGCTGGGGCCGATCCGGGTTGTCGTGGTTCGCGGCGAGGACGGGAGTCTGCACGCACTCGCGGCGAAGTGCCTGCACCAGGGCGGGCCGCTCGAGTACGGTCGGCTTTACGAGCACCACGCGACCACCAAGGAAGTCGGCGAGTACCAGCTTGAGCCTGGTCGCGAGGTGCTCAAATGTCCCTGGCACGGCTACGAATACGACATCCGGACCGGTTGCACGGTATTCGATCCGGGGCGCGCGGTGCCCACTTTCCCGGTCTTCGAGGAGGATGGGCAGATCGTCGTGCAACTGCAAGCCTGATCGGCGTCGTCCGCCGGCGCTACCGTCGATGCGCGAGTCGGGCGAGGGAAAGGGGGATCTGTTACCTGGTCGTGGGTATATGCAAGACGAACATGTGGAGTGTCCGTCATGAAAAGCAGCGATGCTGAATCGCACCGTTTACGAGATTTCGCGAAAGAAAAGGTCACCTTCAAGCAAGCACTGCTGGTGGCGGTGGCGGCGGGCCTGGGATATGGGTTCGACGCGTACGCGGTGAACATCTACAGCCTGGTGCTCCCCGCGATAAAGGATACGTTGCACGTGAGCCTGAGCGCCCTCGGCACGATCGGCTCGATCTTCCTTGTGGGTTATACGATCGGGACGATCGGGTTCGGGATCGCCGCGGACAGGTGGGGACGGAAGGACACCCTTGGCGTCTCGATCCTCGTCTACGGCGCCAGCACCGCTCTTGGTGGGCTGACGACGAATGTACCGGTGTTCACCGCCCTTCGCTTCCTCACCGGCGTAGGCGGGGCGGGCGAGCTCGCGGTCGGCGCCCCTTATACCGCGGAGATGTGGCCGGCCAGGCACCGAGCGGTCGGTACCGGCGGCATAATCTTCTCGCTGTACTCAGCCGGTTACATCCTGGCGGCCGGCACCGCTCTTCTCGTCGTCCCGCGATGGGGCTGGCAATGGGCTTTCATCCTGGCGATCGTTCCGTCCCTGGCGCTCTTCCTGATTCGCCGGCGGCTGCGTGAATCCACGCGATACACCGTCGCGAAGCTCGAGGCGAAGGCGAAGGGGAACAAGCGTGCCAAGGTGAGTATCTGGCGGGTACCCGGCGCGAAGAAGCGCATCGTCATCGGGTGGCTGATCTACACCGCGAACGCGGTGGGCTACTGGGGTATGACGGTGTTCCTCACGACGTTCATGGTGCAGAAGTTCCATGTGAGCGCCGCGGGTGCGATCAAGTACGCCATGCTGTTCTACGTAGTCCAGTTCCTCTTCTGCTACGTCGGTACCTGGCTGGCCGACGCCCTGGGCCGCAAGCCTTCCGCGATTCTGGGCGCGGTAATCATGATGGGCGCGACCGCCCTGGGTGCCACGGCGACCGGCCTGTCTTCCTACCTCGTCTTCGGTGGGCTGTCGATCGCGATGCTCGGCTGGCTGTGGGGTGTGGGCGACACCTACATCGCCGAGCTGTTCCCGACCTCACTGCGAGGGACGGGTTTCGGGATCGCGGTCGGCGGTGGCCGCGTGGTCTCGATCGCCGCGCCCTTCGTCGTCGGCTGGGCGATCTCCGTCTACGGTCCCACGGTGCCGTACCTGGCCTTCACCGGACTGTGGGTACTGACGATCATCGGGTACCTGATGGGACCCGAGACCGCGAGGAAGGAACTGGAAGAAATCTCCATCGACGTCGCGGGCGGGACCGCCAGTACGCAGCTGGTTCGCAAGGAAACGCTGGAGTCCTAGTCAGGATTTCCGGCTCGATCACAAGGAGATCCACGATGGCGCAGGATCAGCCACCGAAGAAGCAGAAGAAGGTCACCATTCCGTCCCTTCTGGAAAAGAAGAAGAAGGGTGAGCCGATCGTCCAGATGGCGATCTACGACTACCGGTCGGCCGTGATCGCCGACCGGATCGGTGGAGTCGACATCCTGTGTGTCTCCGACACCGGCGGGATGGTCCTCTTCGGGCACCCCGACACGACCTCGGTCACGTTCGACGAGGTGATGAGCATGGCGAAAGCCGTGTCGCGGGGATCGAAGTACGGGATGCGCATGGTCGACATGCCGTACTGGAGCTTCCACGTCTCGCCGCAGCAGGCGGTCGAGAACGCCGGCCGGTTCGTCGCCGAAGCGGGTGCGGAAGTCATGAAGTGTGAGGGCAACCGCCATCACGCCAAACACATCGAGGCGATCGTGCAGGCCGGGATACCCGTGCAGGGGCACATCGGGATCACGCCGATGCGGATGCCGCAGCTCGGCGGCTTCCGGGCACAGGGTAAGACCGCCGATCGTGCGAAGGAACTCGTTGATGACGCGTTCGCGATGGTGGACGCCGGATGTTTCTCAATCCTCTGCGAGGTCACCACGGACGAAGTCGCCGCCTACCTGGCGGAGGAGCTTCCGGTGCCGGTGGTGTCGCTGGGTGCCGGCGCCCGGTCCGACGGGGTGCACATCATCACCAGCGACCTGTTCCACATCTACGAGGAACACACGCCGCGGCATTCGAAGATCTATCAGGATCTGATCCCAGTGTTCGAGGACGTCTTCCGGCAATACCGTGACGAGGTGCGGGATCGCGTGTACCCCGGTCCGGAGCACACGGTGTCGATGTCGGACGAGGAGCGGCGGAAGTTCTGCGATCTCGTCGCCTGGACACCGAGCCGGTAACCGGCACGGGGAGCAAGGACCCGCACAGGGATGGTGAGACGGTGACGACGAGCAGGGAGCAGTCCGCGGCCGGGCATGCCGACCTCGATGAATTCGTGGAGGTCGGCGCTGCCGAAGATTTCGCCGACGGGCAGATGGCAGGTTACGAGATCGGTGGTGAGCGCGTTCTGCTGGCGAGAGTGGACGGCCGGTTCTACGCGATCGGCGGCGTGTGTACGCACGAGCGCGCGAACCTCGATGAGGGCGCCTTGTGTGACAACGTCGTGTACTGCCCCCTCCACTACAGCGCCTTCGACGTCCGGTCGGGCGAAGTGCTGGGACCACCTGCCGACCGCGCGGCACCTACATACGCGGTCCGGGTGGAAGACGGGAAGGTGCTTGTGGCCGTTGCTCCGGGCGGAGCCCCGCCCGGAGCAACGGAGAGCACCCAACCGGAGGCCGGGGAGGGCGTGCGTGAGGAGGCGCTGGAACGTGCCCTGCCCTGGCACGCGAGGATTTCCGCCGAACTGGACCGGATGGACTGGCTCCGGGAATCTGCCGACCGCATGATCGCCGGTCTCGTGCCCGTGCGGAGACGGCTCGTGCGGACGGGACTGCTCGATCTGTTGCACGGCCGCTGGTTCGGCCATGCGCTGCACCCCGCGCTGAGCGACCTCCCCATCGGGCTGTGGATCAGCTCGCTGCTGCTGTACCTGATCGGCCAGCCTCAGCCGGCGGCCATCCTCGGTGTCGCCGGCGTCGCGGCGGCGCTGGCCACCGCCCTCACCGGCGTCGCCGACTGGACGGTCGCCGAGGGACACGAACGACGTGCCGGTCTGATGCACGGCCTGCTGATGACCGCCGCGCTCCTGGTCGAAGCCGCGTCGTCCGCGACCTACTATTTCGCCGGCGCGCGAACAGTGGCCGTCGTGCTGTCGGCAGTCGGCCTCGCGGTCACCGTCGGCGCCGCGTTCCTCGGTGGACACCTGGTGTTCGGCCACGGCACGATGGTCAACCACACCGCGTGGCCACCAGGACCGGCGCAGTGGTTCCCGACGGCACTCGAAACGGAACTCGACGGCGCGCCAGGCCGGACGCTGGCCGTGCCTGCCGGTGAGAAGACGGTGCTGCTGCATCGGAACCGCGATGGCCGTATCTCGGCCATTCACAATGCCTGCAGTCACGCGGGTGCGCCGCTGTCGCTGGGACAGGTCTGTGACGGCGTCGTCAGCTGCCCGTGGCATGAATCGAAGTTCCGCCTGAGTGATGGCGGCGTCGTCCGCGGGCCGGCGTTCTCGCCGCAGCCGGTGTTCGAGGTCCGAGTCCGCGCCGGGCGGATCGAGGTCCGGTCCCGGGAGTGATTGGTCCCGGTGTTGCCGCCGCGATGGCCGGAGGGGCGAATGGTCATTCTGGCGTCTGACGCGCTGGCGGGCGGGGGACCGGCGATCTGGTTCCTGGCGGCCCTGATCGTCCTCGTGGCAGGGTACGTCCAGGGCTTCACCGGGATGGGGTTCGCCGTGGTGTCGACCCCGTTGCTGGTGCTGCTCGTCCGCCAGCCGCATCAGGTGGTCATGCTTTCGCTGGTGCTCGGCGCGATCCTGAGCGCGGCCGTCCTCGTGGAAACACGGAAGGGCCTCAGGCCGGGGCGTTCCGGGTGGCTGATCGGCGGTGCCGTGGCGGGAACCCCCGTCGGGGTCGTGGTGCTCTCACACGCCGCACCGCGGGTGCTGACGGTCTTCATCGCGGCGACGGCATTGGTGACCGCGGTGACCTGGTTGATCAGCCCTCCGCGGCCGGTCCGGCACGAGGCGACCGCGACCGCGGTCGCCGGATTGTTCGGTGGTTTCCTCAACGGGGCCACCAGCATGGGCGGACCGCCGCTCGCGCTCGTCGTCTCGATGCAGCGCTGGCGGGTGGTCGAGGGGCGGGCCGCGCTTGCCGCCTTCAACCTCACCAGCTATCTGGTCGGCCTCGCGACCGGAATGACACGGGCCGACACCGGGTTCGTCGTGCACGGCCTGATCTTGATGCCGCTGGGCGCGCTCGGTGGCGTGGCGGGCGCGTGGAGCGTGCACAGGATGCCGGGTCACAGGTTCCGATTCGCCTTGCTGGCAACCGTGTGGCTCGCCGGCCTGTCCGCGCTGGCGTCCGCGTTCCGCTCGTGACCGGCAGTGTGGTCAGCCCGGATGGTCCGGCATCGGTCCGATCAGGCGATCTTGCAGGTCTGCCAATCGTGCGTCGAGATGGTCCAGCGTCGCATGCACCCGGGCGAGATTCAGCGACTCCTGGCGTACCACGAGCCACAACGTCCGGCGCACGGAAATCTCGTCCGGTAGCACCGGCACGAGTTCGGGGCGGTCCATGACGAGGAATCGTGGCAGCAGGCCGATGCCACCGCCGGCGAGCACGAAGCCCAGTTGCGCGAAGATGTTCGAACTGCGGAGATTGGGGTGCGTGCCGACGTTCTCTTCGAAGATGTCGAGCTCGGGCACCTCGAGCAACGACTCGACGTACCAGACGAAGGTATGCGCCGCCAGATCTCCGGCATCGTTGATCGGCGGATGGGTGCTCAGATAGCTGCGGGTCGCGTACAGCTCCATCAGGTAATCGGTCAGATGGCGGACCAGGAAGCGCCGGGACTGGAACCGCTGGAGAGTGACCGCCACGTCGTAGTCCTTGTAGGTCACGTCGAAGCGGCGAGTGGCCGTGGTCAACTCGATTTCGAGCTGCGGATGGCTTCGCTGCAGATCGACGAGCGCCTGGGTGACCACCGTGCCGCCGATCCCGTCGGTCGCGGCGACGCGCACCGTCCCGCCCAGACTGCTGCTGCGGCTCACCTCGAATTCGGCCACCTGGTGCATCGTGGATTCGATGGTCTCGGCGTGGGCCAGCAGCTGCTCGCCGTCGTCGGTGAGCAGCCACCTGTTCCCGGTGCGGTGCACCAGGCGCCGGCCGACGGCCGTCTCGAGGGCGGTGATACGGCGGGCCACCGTGGTGTGCTCGACGCCCAGGAGATGGCCCGCTTGCACCAGCCGCCCGGTCCGGGCAAGTGCCAGCAGGTACAGGAGATCATCCGCGCGTGGTTCCGCCACTCCCCAAGTGTGCAGGATTGCACGCCCATGTGCGCAACTACCGGGTCGTGCGGGCTTCCGCAATCAGCACACGCACGGTTACATGGACCCGAGACCCGTGGTGACAAACTCCGGGCTTCGCGCACCACAAGAGACGGTAGGTCAACGATGATCTTGCCCCCTAGCGTGCCCGAGCTGGTCGATCTCGATCTGCTCCTGTGTGTGGAACGACTGGGCAGCCTGAGCAAGGCGGCACGTGCCCATGCCATGTCCCAACCCACCGTGAGCACCCGCATCCAGGCGCTCGAGCGCCGGCTCGGGCTGCGGTTGCTGGAGCGCACCTACACCGGGTGCAGCCTCACGCCGTCCGGCCGGATGGTGGCGCAATGGGCACGCGGCGTCGTTGAAGCCGCGGACAAGCTGGCCGCTGGTACGGCGGCCCTGCGCGATGTCCAGCGCGGCAGGCTGCGGCTGGTGTCCAGCCTCACCGTGGCGGACAACCTCATGCCGTGCTGGCTGATCGAGCTGCGCGAGCGGTTACCGCACATGGCCGTCGAACTGCAGGTGCGGAATTCTCGCGACGTCGTCGAGCAGGTGGCCGCCGGACAGATCGACATCGGGTTCGTCGAGGACCCCTGCGATCATTCCGGACTTGCCCAGGTGGTCGTCGGAGGCGACGAGCTGGTGGTCGTCGTCGCGCCGGGCCATCCCTGGGCCGGGCGCACCACCCCCGTCACGCGCGCCGAGCTGACCGAGGTGCCGCTTGTGCTGCGGGAACGAGGGTCGGGCACGCGGGAGACGCTCGAGCGAGCACTCGGCGGCCTGGACGATGGGCACCCCCACCTCGAACTCGGTTCCACGAACGCCGTCAAGGGCACGGTACTGGCGGGTGCCGGCGCGGCCGTGCTGAGCCGGATGAGCGTCCGAAGTGAGCTGGAAAACCGCGAACTCGTCCAAGTGCCGTTGGCCGGTGTCCGGCTCGTCCGTCAGTTCCGGGCATCGTGGCGGAGGAACGTGGAGCTCTCGCCGGCCGCGCAGATCCTCGTGACGATCGCCAGCCGGAAGGCACCTGAGACGACGCATCTCCAGGCGCGCCACACGACCGGACGCTCACTGGCGGGCGTCGACGCCGCGTGAGCATGCCACGGACATAAGACGCGACTATAGGGTAATTCGAAATCGCTGACTAGTACTGCCGCAATCCTGTTTGGCAGGATAGTACCGGACCGTTCGGTCCTGGCAAGCGTTTCAGCGGCCGGCTAATCTCGGTTATTGTGAGGAGCTCAGAATGCCATTCCCGAGCGACCTGGAAATCGCCCGTAATGCTGTGCTGAAGCCGATAGAGGATATCGCGGACGAGATGGGCATCGGTAGCCATCTGCTGGAGCGCTACGGCGAGAGCGTGGTGAAAATCAAAACGGAGGCGGCCGACGAGCTGGCGGGGGAGAGGCCGGCGAAATACGTAGTCGTCACCGCTATCACGCCGACGCCGCTGGGCGAGGGTAAGACCACTACGACGGTGGGGCTGGGTCAGGGATTCGGGCATATCGGCAAGCGCGCGGTGGTGGCGATCCGGCAGCCGTCGATGGGGCCGACCTTCGGGATCAAGGGCGGCGCGGCGGGTGGCGGGTACAGCCAGGTTGTGCCGATGGAGCTGCTCAACCTGCACCTGACCGGGGATATGCACGCCGTCACGGCGGCACACAACCTACTCGCCGCGATGCTCGACAATCATCTGTACCAGGGCAACGAGCTCGATTTCGACATGCACAACATCACGTGGCGGCGCGTCCTGGACGTCAACGACCGGGCGCTGCGGAACATCGTGATCGGGCTCGGCTCGTCGGCAGACGGCCTGCCGCGGCAGACCGGTTTCGACATTACGGCCGCCTCGGAGGTGATGGCGACGCTGGCGCTCGCGCGATCGCTGGCCGATCTGCGCGCCAAGCTGGGCCAGATCGTGGTCGGTTACACCGGCGACCGGAAGCCGGTGACGGCCGAGCAGCTGCAGGCCGCGGGATCGATGACCGTGCTGCTGCGCGAGGCGATCAAGCCCAACCTGCTGCAAACGTTGGAGAACACTCCGGTTCTGGTCCACTGTGGACCTTTTGGGAACATTGCGACGGGTAACTCGTCCGTGGTGGCCGATCTCATCGGTATCCGGTGCGGCGACTTCCTCATCACCGAAGCCGGCTTCGGTGCCGACATGGGCGCCGAGCGGTTCTTCAACATCAAATGCCGTGCCTCCGGCCTGAAGCCGGACGTCGCGGTACTGGTCGCCACCGTTCGTGCGCTCAAGGCGCACTCGGGCAAGTACCGGATAGTGGCCGGCAAGCCGTTGCCCGACGAGCTGCTGGAGGAGAATCCGGAGGACGTCGCCGCGGGGGCGGCGAACCTGCGCAAGCAGATTGAGAACGTGCGGCTGCACGGTGTCGCACCGGTGGTCGCGATCAACGCGTTCCCCACGGATCACCCCTCCGAGCACCGCATCATCCGCGAAATCGCCGAGGAGATGGGTGCTCGCGCCGCCGTATCGACTCACTTTTCCGATGGCGGGCGTGGCGCGGCGGAACTCGCGTCGGCGGTGGCGGAGGCAGCCGAGCAACCCAATGACTTCAGGTTCCTCTACCCCGACAACGCCAGCCTGCGGGAGAAGATCGACACCATTGCCACACTGGTGTACGGCGCCGCTGGGGTCGACTACTCGGACAACGCGTCCCGTCAGCTCAATACCTATGAAGGTGCCGGCTTCAGCCATCTCCCGATCTGCATGGCGAAGACACACCTGTCCATTTCCTCGAACCCGAAGCTGAAAGGTGCCCCGACGGGATGGACGCTCCCGGTCCGCGAGGTCCGAGCCTCGGTGGGCGCCGGTTTCGTGTACCCGATCTGCGGCGAAATGCGGACCATGCCCGGACTCAGCGCGGATCCGGCCGCCGCGCACATCGATCTCGACGCCGATGCCGAGATCGTGGGGTTGTCATGAGCTCATGGATGGTGCGGCAGTGAGCTCCTCGTTCCGCGCGCTCAGCGTCGCGAAGTTCCTGTCCGCCATCGCGGCGAAGCAGCCGGCCCCCGGCGGTGGTGCCGCCGCCGCGATGACGGCGGCCACCGCGGCCGGCCTCACCGCTATGGCCGCGCGCTATTCCGAGGACGTGCTGAGGGACGCCGTTGACCTGGCACGGGAAGCCGACCGGTTACGCGACCGGGTAATCCGCCTCGCCGACGCCGACGCCGAGGCGTACCGCGCGGTCCTCGAAGCGTATGCGCTGCCCCGAACCGACGACCTGGAGGAAAGGCGGGAGCGAATCCGGTCGGCTCTGCAGTGGGCGGCGGAGGTCCCGCTGGAAATCGCGGATATCGCCGCGAGCGTGGTGAAGCTCGCGGCACGCCTGGCCGAGGGCGGCAATGCGCATCTGCGCGGCGACGCGTTCACCGCCGTCTGCCTCGCGGAAGCCGCGGTGCGATCGGCGGCGACGCTGGTCCAGATCAACGCGAAAACCGGCAAGCTGGGCGACGAGCTGGTTGACGGGGCGGAGTGTCTGGTCCGCCTCGCCGCCGACTCGGCCGGCCGTGCCGTCTCCGAGAATGGTGGATGACGTGGTCGCAAAAATCATCGACGGCGAGCACTACGCGGCAGACCTCCGGGATCAGCTCGCCGTGGAAATCGCGGAGCTCGCACGGCAGGGAATCCGCCCCGGTCTTGCGACGGTCATGGCCGGGGAGGGTTACGCGGCACGGGCTTATGAACGCCGCCTGCGCGGGCTCGCCGGTAAGCTCGGCTGCCACTATGTGTGCGAGGCGTTGCCGGAGAATGTGACGGAGGCGGACGCGCTCGCGGCGGTCGGGAAGCTCGACGCCGATCCCCGAGTGTCCGGGGTACTGGTGCTCCGCCCGTTGCCGCGGCAGGTGTCGGAGGTCGCGCTGTACCGGCTGCTGGATCCGGTGAAGGACATCGAAGCAGTGCATCCGGTGAACGCCGGCCTGCTCACCCTCGACCGCCCTCGCTACATCCCGTCGACTCCTGCCTCGGCCTTTCACATGCTCGATCGGTACCTGCGAGAATCCGGGCGCGATCCGCAGGAGGTGTACGCGCGGAGCAACATGGTGCTGGTCGGCCGTTCGAACAACGTGGGCAAGCCGGCGGTCATCCTCGGCCTGAACCGGAACGCCACAGTGCTGTCGTGCGATGTGCACAGCTTCAAGGCCGGGCTGCTCTACTCACACACGGCTCAGGCGGACATCCTCATCATCGCGGCCGGGATGCCGGGACTGGTGACCGGTGAACACGTCAAGCCGGGTGTGATCGCGATCGACGTGGGGATCAACCCGGTCGAAGAACCGCGAACCGGCAAGGTCCGGCTGGTCGGTGACCTCGACTTCGCCACGGTGGCGGCGAAAGCCGAGGCGATCTCGCCGGTTCCTGGCGGCGTCGGCCCGATCACCGACGTGTGGCTGCTGCGGAACACGGTAGCGGCGGCGCGGGCCGCCGCCGGGTTGCCCGGCACGGAACCCGAGCAGAGGCCACACCGCCTCGCCGGTTGATCCGGTGGGGCGGCACGTGCCGGGCCATCGCACGCGTCCGCTGATCAGGCGGCGGCACGCAGCGCAGCGGCTACCCGCACGGCATCGAGGGTGAGGGGCACGGTGTGGGCACGAACGCCCCAGACGCCGGTAGCAGCAGCGAGCGCGGCCACCGCGGCCGATGCCGCGTCTCGCTCGTCGGTCGGCGTTTTCGCGCCGCCTTCGCCCGCGAGCAGCTCACCGAGAAACGACTTGCGGGACGCGCCGATCAGCAACGGCCGACCGAGTTGCTTGAGCACGTCGAGGTGGGCGAGAAGGCGCCAATTGTGTTCGGCCGTCTTCGCGAAACCCAGGCCCGGGTCGAGCACGATCTGGTCAGCCCGAACCCCGGCGTCGACGACCGCGCACAGCCGCTGCTGCAGCTCGGCCGCGACTTCTGTGACGACATCGCCGTAGTGCGCGTTACGCTGCATCTGCGTGCTGGGGCCGCGCCAGTGCATGAGGATGTAGGGCACGTCGGCGTGTGCGACGAACCTGGGCATGAGTGGATCGGCAAGGCCGCCGCTCACGTCGTTGACGATCCGTGCGCCGGCGTCCACCGCGGCCTCGGCCACGCATGCTCGCGTGGTATCGATGCTGACCGACGCCCCCGCCGCCGACAGTTCCGACACGACCGGGAGGACTCGCCGCAATTCCTCGTCGGCCGGGACCCGGCCGGCGCCCGGCCGAGTCGATTCTCCGCCGACGTCGATGATGTCGGCCCCGGCCCTCAGTAGCCCCATCCCGTGCGCTATCGCCGCTTTGGTTTCGAAGAAAAGCCCACCGTCGGAAAACGAGTCCGGGGTGACGTTGACAACTGCCATGACGACACATCGATCCAGCTCGGGCAGCGTGGTCACACCGTTTTCGGCGGTTTGTGCTTCGACGTTTGTTTGCATAGTAATCCCATGCGCAGCAGGAGTGGCTGATCGCTGAAAAGAATGGTACGGGAAACTACTTCCGGGTGGTCATCGGATTTCCTTGGTACGTGCTCGCGCTCGCTGATGCCCGGCCGCATGGTGAGCGTGTGCGGGTCGAGTTCGAGAGTGGCCAGCAGGTTGTGCGTGACGGCGCGGACCGACACGAAGGTTCGCAGCTGTAAGAGTGTCACGAGCAGGACCTCCTGTGTTCGACGGATCCGGGTGGGCGCGGCTGCGAAATACCGGCCATCACGGCGGGCAATGAGGTTGTGAAAAATGGTCAATACGCAACGCGGGTGTGATGCCGTACGGTCGCTACATGCGGGTGGCGCGTGACAGGACAGGGGTGCCGCCGTGCGGACACTTCTGATCGACAATTACGACTCGTTCACCTACAACCTCAACCAGTTGCTCGGCGAGGTGAACGGAGTCGCACCGACCGTGGTACACAACACCACGAAATGGGCCCGGCTGCCTCTCCAGGACGTGGATTGCGTGGTGATTTCGCCGGGGCCGGGGCGCGCCGACCGCCCCGCGGACTTCGGTGTCTGCGCCCGGGTGATCCGGGAGTGCGATTTGCCCATACTGGGAGTCTGCCTGGGGCATCAGGGCATCGCGCATGTGCTGGGCGGGGCCGTCGGCTTCGCCCCGGAACCGGTGCACGGGCGTACGTCGGACATCCACCACGAGCGAACCGGCCTCTTCGCCGGGCTGCCGTCGCCGCTCGTCGCGGTCCGGTACCACTCGCTCGCCGTTACCGCGCTACCGCCCGACCTGGAAGCTACCGCCTGGGCGCCGGACGGTGTGATCATGGCACTGCGGCATCGTCACCAGCCGATTTGGGGTGTGCAGTTCCACCCTGAGTCGATCGGCAGCACGGCCGGACGGGACCTGCTGGCGAACTTCCGTGATCTCGCCGCCGCGCGCCGAGGGCAGCCCCCTCGCGGCGCCGGTGCGCGCAGTGGTGGCCGTAAGCCATCGACGGCCGGCACGCGGGCGCGGTTGGGCGCGGAGCCGCCGAATCCCGCGCCGGTTCGCTACCGCACGCACGTCCGGCGGGTACCGGTACTGCCCGATGCCGAGCGGGTGTTCGAGCGGCTGTTCGCGGACTCACCGCACGCGTTCTGGCTGGACTCGACCGCCGTGCGGGATGGGGAATCACGGTTCTCGTTCCTCGGCGACGGTGGCGGTCCGCTCGCCGAGTACGTGACGTACTCCACCACGGCCGGCACGGTCACCGTGCACCGGACGGGAGCGAACCACGAACCGGAAACAGTCGCGCAGCAGCTGTTCGCTTACCTGGACACGGAGCTGCGCAGGCGGTTCGTCGCCGTGCCGGACGGGTTGCCGTTCGAGTTCAATCTCGGCTACGTCGGCTATCTCGGCTACGAGCTGAAAGCGGAAACCGGCGGCCGCTTGGTGCATGAAGCTCCCACCCCGGATGCCGCGCTGCTCTTCGTCGACCGGCTGCTCGCGATCGACCACCGCGATGGCTGTTGTTACCTGCTCGCGCTCACCGCCGAAGAGGAAACCGCGGACGGCGCCGGTCGATGGCTCGACGAAGTGACCCGTCATATCGTCGATCTGCCCCTTCGACCGGATGCCGGTCCCCGCGACGAGCCCGGTCCGGGAGTTCTCGACTTCGGGGACCTGGTTCCGCGGCACGACAGAGCCGCCTACCTGAAACGTGTCGATCAGTGCCTGACCGAAATCGGTGACGGAGAGTCGTACGAGATCTGCTTGACAAACATGGTTTCCATCACCGGTGTGCTCGACCCGCTGGCGACGTACCGGCGACTTCGCAGGATCAGCCCGGTGCCCTATGGCGCGCTACTGCGCTTCCCAGAGGTCGCCGTGCTCAGTGCCTCACCGGAACGGTTCATGTCCATCAGCGCCGGTGGGGTGGCGGAATCCAAGCCGATCAAGGGAACCCGGTCACGTGGTGCGAACCCCGGGGAGGACGCGGCGCTTCGGATCGATCTGTGCAGAGCGGAGAAGGACCTTGCGGAGAACATGATGATCGTCGACGTCGTCCGCAACGATCTCAACTCTGTCTGCGAAATCGCGTCGGTGCATGTGCCGAAGCTGTTCGAGGTGGAGAGCTACGCCACGGTGCATCACCTCGTGTCGACCGTGCGCGGCACCCTGCGGCCCGAGGAGTCCGCGGTGAGCTGCGTGCGCGCGGCCTTCCCCGGAGGCTCGATGACCGGGGCGCCCAAGATCCGGACGATGGACATCCTCGACCACCTCGAGGAGGGGCCGCGCGGCGTGTATTCCGGGGCGCTGGGCTGGTTCTCACTCGGCGGCGCGGCGGACCTGGGCATGGTCATCCGGACTCTCGTCATCGCCGGCGGGCGTGCGAGCTTCGGTGTCGGCGGAGCAATTCTCGCCCTCTCCGATCCGGACGAGGAATTCGAGGAAACGCTCGTCAAGTCCCGCGTCATGGTTGACGCGGCGACCCGGCCGGTTCAGGGAAACCAGTCATAGTGTCGTGCTATACCCGGTGTTCGGAAATCATATGCCGGGTCGTGAGCTGTCGCCGACTAGACTGGCTTTCGGTTGGAACATAAGGGAAGTGGGCAGCCGCATGGCAATCGAAGCGAGCGGTCCGCCGGTCATCGACCGGGTGCGGGCCATCGTCGCCGAGTATCGCAGTGAACGGGGGGCGCTGTTGCCGATCCTGCATGCGATCCAGGCCGAGTTCGGCTGCGTGGACCACGAGATCGTCCCGCTGCTGGCCGCCGAGCTCAACATCTCCCGCGCCGATGTGCACGGCGTGGTGAGCTTCTATTCCGATTTCCGGTCCGAGCCTGGCGGGCGCACCGATGTGCGCCTGTGCCGCGCGGAAGCATGCCAGGCGGTCGGCGCGGAGCAGCTGGTGGCACACGCGGAGCAGGCACTGGGCGTCAAGCTGGGGCAGACCACGGCGGACAGGTCGATCACCCTGAACCAGGTGTTCTGCCTGGGCAACTGTGCGCTCGGCCCGGCGGCGCAGGTGAACGGCAGGGTGTACGGGCGGGTGGACCCGTCCCGGCTGGACACGGTCCTCGCGACGGAAACGGCGGCTTCATGAAGGTCTACGTCCCCGGTGATTCGGCTGCGCGGTCGGTGGGCGCGGATCTGGTCGCGAAGGAGTTCGCGGCCGAGGGTGCGACGGTGGTGCGCAACGGGTCTCGTGGCATGTTGTGGCTGGAGCCCTTCGTGGAGACCGAAACCGCGCGCGGCCGGGTGGGTTTCGGGCCGGTGACACCGGATGCGGTGGCCGGCATCCTGGCGGCGGGCGAGGAGCATCACCTGTGCCAGGGTCTGGTCGAGGAGTTGCCGTGGTTGCGAAATCAGACCCGGCTGTGTTTCGCGCGGGCCGGCGTGATCGATCCATTGTCCACAGGGGACTATGAGCGCCACGGCGGTGTGCGGGGTTTGCGTGCGGCGCTCGCGAAGCAGCCGCAGGAGGTGGTCGCGGACATCACCGAGTCGGGGTTGCGGGGCCGGGGTGGCGCGGGATTTCCCGCGGGGATCAAGTGGCAGACGGTCGCCGACGCGCCGGGCGAACTGAAGTTCGTGTGCTGCAACGCGGACGAGGGCGACAGCGGCACGTTCGCCGACCGGATGTTGCTCGAAGGGGATCCGTTCGCGCTGATCGAGGGGATGACGATCGCCGCATACGCGGTCGGCGCGGCCGAGGGGTATGTCTATGTCCGCTCGGAGTATCCCGATGCGGTGCGCGTTCTCCGGCAGGCGATTGAACGCGCACGTGCGACGGGCTGGCTGGGTGCGGACATTCTGGGTTCCGGCGTGACGTTCGACCTGTTCGTGCGAGTGGGCGCGGGTGCCTATATCTGCGGCGAAGAGACCTCGATGCTGGAGAGCCTGGAGGCCAAGCGCGGGATGGTGCGGTCGAAACCGCCGATCCCGGCGATCTCCGGGCTCTTCGGCAAACCGACGGTGGTGAACAACGTGCTCACCCTCGCGTCGGTGCCGGCGATCCTTGCCGACGGTCCGGCCGCCTACCAGGGGTTGGGCGTGGCCCGCTCGCGGGGTACGCAGGTGTTCCAGCTGGCAGGCAACATCGCGCGCGGCGGGATCTTCGAGACCGCGTTCGGTATCACCCTGGGTGAGCTGGTGAACGACTACGGCGGCGGCACCCGGACCGGCCGCCCGATCCGGGCGGTGCAGGTCGGCGGCCCGCTGGGCGCGTACCTGCCCACCTCCCAGTTCACCTTGCCGATGGACTACGAGGCGTTCGCGGCCGCGGGCGCGATGGTGGGGCATGGCGGGATCGTGGTGTTCGACGACACCGTGGACATGGCGGCGATGGCCCGTTTCGCGATGGAATTCTGCGCTGAGGAGTCGTGCGGCAAGTGCACCCCCTGCCGGGTCGGTTCGGTCCGCGGGGTCGAGGTGATCGACCGGATCGTCGCAGGCCAGGACCAGGACGGCAACCTTGCGTTGCTGAACGATCTGTGTGAGCTGATGACCGATGGTTCGCTGTGCGCGATGGGCGGGCTCACGCCCAATCCGGTGCGCAGCGCCCTGCTTCATTTCCCGGAAGACTTCACGGAGGCGAAGCGATGAGCTTGTTGATCGAACCTGACCTCGGCACGCCAGGCATCCCGGGTCCGGCGACGGTGTCGCTGGAGGTCGACGGGCAACCGGTCACCGTGCCCGACGGCACGTCGGTGATGCGGGCGGCCGCGCTGTCCGGTGTGGAGGTTCCGAAACTGTGTGCCACCGACAGCCTGGAGGCGTTCGGGTCGTGCCGGTTGTGCCTGGTGGAGATCGACGGTCGTAACGGCACCCCCGCCTCGTGTACCACTCCGGTGGCCGAAGGGATGAAGGTACGCACGCAGACCCGCAGGTTGCAGAAGCTGCGCCAAGGGGTGATGGAGCTCTACATCTCCGATCACCCCTTGGATTGTCTGACGTGTTCGGCGAACGGGGACTGCGAGCTGCAGGACAGGTCCGGCGAGGTCGGGCTGCGGCAAGTGCGCTATGGCTACGAGGGCGCCAACCACCTCGACGCGGAGAAAGACACTTCCAACCCGTATTTCGACTTCGAGCCGGCGAAATGCATCGCCTGTTCCCGCTGCGTGCGGGCCTGCGGGGAGGTGCAGGGCACGTTCGCACTGACCATCTCCGGCCGCGGCTTCGAATCCAAGGTCGCCGCCGGTGCCGGTGAGTTGTTCATGGACTCCGAATGCGTGTCGTGCGGGGCGTGCGTGCAGGCGTGCCCGACGGCGACCCTGCAGGAGAAGTCGGTGGTGGACCTGGGGATGCCCAACCGCAGCGTCATCACCACCTGCGCCTACTGCGGCGTGGGCTGCTCGTTCAAGGCCGAGTTGCGCGGGGACGAGCTGGTCCGGATGGTGCCGTACAAGGACGGCGGCGCCAACGAGGGCCACTCCTGCGTGAAAGGCCGGTTCGCGTTCGGCTACGCCACCCACCCCGACCGGCAACTCGACCCGATGATCCGCGAGTCCATCGACGGCGAGTGGCGCCAGGTGGACTGGGACACCGCCATCCGGTACGTCGCGGACAGGATGCGGGAAATCCAAACCCGGTACGGGATGGGCGCAATCGGCGGAATCACGTCGTCCCGCTGCACCAACGAGGAAGTCTATGCCGTGCAGAAGATGGTGCGTGCCGCGTTCGGGAACAACAACGTCGACACCTGCGCCCGCGTGTGCCACTCGCCCACCGGCTACGGGCTCAAGCAGACCTTCGGTACGTCCGCCGGTACGCAGGACTTCCGGTCGGTGGCGGCCGCAGATGTGATCGTGGTGATCGGGGCGAACCCGACCGACGCGCATCCGGTGTTCGCGTCCCGCATGAAGCGGCGCCTGCGCGAGGGCGCGAAACTGATCGTGATCGACCCCCGCCGGATCGACCTCGTGCGCTCACCACACATCGAAGCCCAGCACCATCTGAAGCTCGCCCCAGGCACCAACGTCGCCGTGGTCAACGCCTTCGCGCACGTGGTGGTCACCGAGGGAATGGTCGACCGGTCCTTTGTGGATGAACGGTGCGAGGAGTTCGACGAGTGGGCGGAGTTCATCGCGCGCCCCGAGAACAGCCCGGAAGCCACCGAGGAGATCACCGGTGTCCCCGCCGCCGACCTGCGTGCCGCAGCCCGGTTGTACGCCACCGGCGGCAACTCGGCGATCTACTACGGGCTCGGCGTGACCGAGCACAGCCAGGGCTCCACCATGGTGATGGGCATGGCGAACCTCGCGATGGCCACCGGCAACATCGGGCGCGACGGGGTGGGGGTGAACCCGTTGCGCGGGCAGAACAACGTGCAGGGTTCGTGCGACATGGGCTCCTTCCCGCACGAACTGTCCGGCTACCGGCACATCTCCGACGACGCCGTCCGCGGTGTGTTCGAACACCTGTGGGGTCGTGAACTTCTGGCCGAGCCGGGGTTGCGGATCCCGAACATGTTCGACGCCGCCGTCGACGGCACCTTCCGCGCCCTGTTCGTCCAGGGTGAGGACATCGCCCAGTCCGATCCGAACACCCAGCATGTCACCGCGGCCCTGCAGGCGATGGACCTGGTGGTGGTCCAAGACCTGTTCCTCAACGAGACCGCCAAGTTCGCTCACGTGTTCCTGCCCGGCACGTCGTTCCTGGAGAAGGACGGCACCTTCACCAACGCCGAACGCCGCATCAACCGGGTCCGCCCCGTGATGGCTCCCAAGAACGGCAAGCACGAATGGGAGATCGTCTGCGAGATCGCGCAAGCCATGGGCTACCCCATGCGGTACACGCATCCGCGGGAGATCATGGCCGAGATCGCGGCCGTCACCCCCACCTTCGCCGGCGTTTCGTTCGAGAAGCTGGACAAGCTCGGTAGCGTCCAATGGCCATGCAATGACAAGGCGCCCGAAGGCACCCCGGTCATGCACGTGGACGGGTTCGTCCGCGGCAAGGGCCGGTTCATGCCCACCCCGTTCGTCCCCACCACCGAACGCAGCACCCGCCAGTTCCCGCTCATCCTCACCACCGGCCGGATCCTGTCCCAATACAATGTCGGCGCACAAACCCGCCGTACCGGTAACGTCGTCTGGCACTCCGAAGACGTCCTGGAAATCCACCCACATGACGCCGAGGTCCGTGGCGTCACCGACGGCGACAAGGTCACGTTGTCCAGCCGCGTCGGCGAAACCTCGCTCCACGCCGTTCTCTCGGACCGGATGCCCGTCGGCGTCGTCTACACCACCTTCCACCATCCCGTCACCGGCGCCAATGTCGTCACCACCGAGAACTCCGACTGGGCCACCAACTGTCCCGAATACAAGGTCACCGCCGTCCAAGTCGGACTCGCCACACCTACCGTCACAGCGGCGACCGAAGCCGTCCCGGCGCTGGCGGACTGATGTACTCACCCCAGATCAGGCTGGCCAACGAAATCGCCGTGCAGTTCCACCACCAGCCACCCGACAAGGCCGCCACGGCGGTCGCCACCCACATTCGCCAATTCTGGGATCCCCGCATGAGGGCGGACCTGCGGCGCCAGATCGAAGCCGGGAGCCGCGGAGCTGACCCGGTGGTCATCGCCGCGGTCGCGCTGCTGGACTGATGCGACGGCCCGCCGGTCAACGTGGCTGTCCGGATCCACGGCGCGAAATCCCAGAAGATCGCGGCCGTCGCGGATTCTCGCAGGCTGGCCGGGTGCGCGGACTCCGGGTAGCCCCGCCCGCGCCGTCACCGCGGTCATGGCACGAGTCGACGGAAGCCAAGAATCCAAGGGTCGGCGCCGTACCGGTTCGTTGAGCGTTTCCTTGACAGTGGCGGCAAAACACTCAAACCACCGCGGGCTCTGTCGCGGTACGGTCAGGTGGTCGTTGTCGGTATCTGCGGGAAAGTCGGAGAGAGAGGAAGGCCGTGTCCAACGGAATTTCACACCTGTTCATCCCAGGTCCGACGAATGTCCCGGATGTCGTCCGGCGTGCGATGAACGTGCCGATGCGGGATCACCGCGCGCCGGACTTCCCGGAGTTGACGCTGCCGCTGTTCGAAGACCTGAAAGAGATATTCGCGAACGAGACCGGTCAGGTGTTCCTGTTCGCGTCCTCTGGTACCGGAGCGTGGGAGGCGGCGATCAGCAACACGCTGAACCGGGGCGATCGCGTGCTCATGTCGCGGTTCGGTCAGTTCTCTCATCTGTGGGTGGACATGGCGGAACGCCTGGGACTCGACGTGGCGTGCGTGGATGTGGAGTGGGGGAAGGGCGTTCCGGTTGAGGACTACGAACGGCACCTGGCCGAGGACCCGTCCATCAGGGCGGTGTTCGCGACCCACAACGAGACGGCGACCGGCGTCACCTCGGACATCGCCGCCGTGCGCCGGGCCATGGATGCGCAGGGGAGCGACGCTTTGCTGTTCGTGGACGGCGTGTCCTCGATCGCGTCGGTGGATTTCCAGCAGGAGGCATGGGGTGTCGACCTTGCCGTCACCGGGTCACAGAAGGGCCTCATGCTACCTGCCGGGCTGTCGATTCTCGGGGTCAGCGCGAAGGCATTGGAAGCTTCGGCGCGAGCGGGAATGGAGCGCTGCTACTTCGACTTCGCCGACATGGTCGCTACGAACAAGAGTGGCTATTTCCCCTACACTCCACCAGTTCCGCTACTGGCCGGGCTGCGGGTCGCCCTTGACCTGCTGTTCGCGGAGGGCCTGCCGCAGGTGTTCGCGCGCCACCACCGTCTCGCCGAGGGGATCCGCCGCGGTGTGGAGGCACTCGGCCTGAAGCTGTGCGCCATGGGCCCGCAATGGTATTCGGACACGGTCTCGGCGATCAGGGTGCCCGACGACATCGACAGTGCGGAGGTGTGCCGCATCGGGTTCCAGCGGTACCGGACGTCCTTCGGTGCGGGGCTGTCGAAGGTGGCCGGCAAGGTGTTCAGGATCGGGCATCTCGGGGATCTCAACGAGGTGATGTGCCTATCGGCGCTCGCGAGCGCCGAGATGTCGCTCGCCGACGCGGGCGCCAAGGTCGAGCTCGGTGCGGGCGTCGCCGCCGCTCAGGCGTACTACCGGGCCGCACTGTCCGAACGGGAATCGGCGGTCGCGCTGGAGGAGGTGGCATCATGAGCCACACCCTGTACCCGGCGCGCCAGGCGCGGCTGCAGCGCAGCGAGCCGGCGGTGCCGGGCTCCAACCCGGTCGTCATCGAGAAGGCGGCGGAGTCTCCTGGACCTAGAGGACGCCGTCGCACCCGGAGACAAGGAAGCCGCTCGCAAGAACGTGATCGCGGCTCTGCACGACGTCGACTGGGCGACCAGGGGAAAGACGGTGTCGGTGCGGATCAACGGCCTCGATACGCAGTACATGTACCGTGACGTCGTCGAGGTGATGGAACTCGCGGGAGACCGGCTGCATACCGCGTCCAGGTGCCCAAAGTCGGATACCTGCTCGACCCGGCCGCGGTTCGATCGGCGCTCCGGCCAGGTACGAACTGAGAACGCTTTCCGGGTGGTCGCCGGCAGTCGTTTCAAGACGTTCGTGGCTTGGAGTTCGGCGACGTGCTGGGCGACGCGGCGCGCATCTTGGAGCAAGTAGTCGTTGGAGTCCATACGAACGTAATGATCACGCGGCAGCCGCGGGGCCAACCCGGAACCGGTCGCCCACACCATCCTGCATGTCACCACCGCCGCCGATGCCGCGGCCGTCAGCGCACAACCGACCGCAGCAGCAAATGGGCTTGTTTGAGCCGGATGCATGGAAACCGTAGTTCCGCGCGGCGTGCCGGGTTGCCTCGACGGCATCGCCATGGCAAACGGGCCGGAGGATCGGGCCAGCCGCCGCGGGGCTGTGGTTGCCGTCCGGGTGTGCCGTGCTGTGTCCGGCACGCTTGCCGTCGTTGCCGCTCAATGCGACTGGGCGACCTGCGGCACGGTCTCAGCGGGAACGTTGGACATCAGATGGACCGGCCCTCGGCCAGTCCGAACACGGGGCTCAGTGGGCGGGGAGTCTGGGCCAGGCGTCGGTGGCGAGTGTGGTCGCGGTCGAGCATCCGTCGGGGTTCGTGGGCAGGTATGTGGTCAGAGTGGCGAGTTCGTGCTCGCCTGCGATCGGAGCCGGGCCGAGGTCTGTTCTGATCACACAGGACGATGCGTCGGTCTGCACGGAGAGGGACGGGCGGCCGCCGATCATCGTGTTGATGTTGCCGGGCAGTACTCCGTATTCGAGGAGGAGCTCGATCTGGCTGCCGTTCGTCCGGTCGAGCCACGTGCATCGGTGGTGCGCGGGGACCGGGACGGACTCGAACGCTCCGGACAGCGGCAGCAACGGGCGGGGATTCTGGAGGATGGTGCAGGGATCCAGCGCCCCGAACGAGCCCGCTGGGTAGGTGACGTGGGTGGCCTTGTTGTGCTGGACGGCGCTGATCAGGCCGTCCAATACCGCCGAATCCACCACGCACAACCGGGCGAGCTGGTCCGGGGTGCCGGTGATCTGCGGCGAGAAGTCCGTTGCCGCCATGAGGTGGGTCCCGTCGGCGAAGGTCAGGTAGCGGATGCACGAGTAGTCCCAGGTCTTGCCCGGCCTTTCCACGCGCAAACCCTGGTCGAGGATTTTCGCGGGATCGCGCACGCGTCCTGGATCGGCGCTCCCGCTGGCGAGCGAGCCGACGATCAGATCGATCCCGTGGCCATCCAGCATCGCGTGCGCACCGCAATAGCCGAGCGACTCGATGCGCGAGCCGAGCTCGGTGGCGCCGGCTTTGCGTGCTGCGTCGAGATCGAGCAGGCTGCAGTAGTCGATGTTCGTCAGATTGCCGAGCGCTTGTTCTGCGGTGAGCGGCGCCGGTGCGGGCGGTGGTGCTGGTGCCGTTTGCTGCGGCAGCGTCGGGCTCACGGTGGCCGTGCATGCGGTGAGCAGCACCGCGAGAAGCGCTACCAGAGGTAACCGGGACACGGGTAGTGAATCTCCGGTATCCGCTCGACCGTTTCGCCTCGTAACCGAATCGTCACGCGGTTCAGATCGGCACGTGGCGGCTAGCACTCTGTTCGCCGGCTGTCCTGGCCGGTCGTGCAGCCGGGCAGACCAGCGCCGGGCGACTGGTGTCGACTATGATCGTCGCGCCTGTGACCGGGTGACCGCCTCGGTCCTACCGGAACCGAGGTGGCTCGTGATCGCCGCATGGGGCGGTATCGACGGATCAGCTTCGGCCGACCTTCTTGGCATGGTCGGGCTGGTGCTCCTGGCGGCCGTGATCCCGGTGCACACCTGGCGGCAGAGGCGGCGGCGACTCCGGCACGCCGTCCTGTATGTCGAGCTCACCGATGCGTGGCGATTGCTGGGACAGGGACGCTACACCGAGGCCGAGCGAGGTTTGGTGGCGGTGCAGGCCCGGTGCCGGCCGAAGCGGCGCGGTGACCAGGTGATCATGTTGCTGTCGATGACTCGGCAGACGTCCTGGGGTGGGCCCGGCACAACCTGGCCGAGGCGAACCTCCTCCTCGGTCAGCTCGATGAGGCCGAACAGGAGCTATGCGCGGTGCTGGCCGAGTACGAAGAGCGCGCGGAGAACTGGGCCAACACCGTGGGCGCACGATTCGGCCTGGCGAAAATCGCCGCCTTGCGTGGGCAGCGCCGAGAGGCAACAGACGGGTTTACCGAGGTGCTGGCGGAGTTACGCGCCACACTTGGCGAGGACGGGCCATGGACGCTGGCGACGCGTTTCGAACTGGCGAATCTCAAAGCACGCTTCGGTAACCCGGCCGAGGCGCTCGCCGAACACGAAGCCGTGCTGGCTGCCAGAACCCGCGTGCTTGGTCACGGCCACCCCGACACAGCAACAAGTCGAACCGCCCCGACCGAGTGCGGACGCTGAGAAGGCGACGATCACGCGGGTCCGGTACCGGCACCTTCGTGGTGAGGCCGGTCGAACGGCGGCTCATCGTCCCTTCCCGAGCCCGGCAGCGGGGAGACCGCCGGGGCGGTCCCAACCCTTGCCGCCGGGCAAGCGGTAGGCCGAATCACCAGCGTTCCGTGGGTGACGCTGACGGCCAACGGTGTGCCCGCCACCCCACCTCGATCCCCGCCGGAGGGAAACGCATTGTCTGCGGGTTGACCGTGATTCCGTGTGCTCGGTGCCGGGTCGTTTCGTCCGTCGCTCGCGCTGGCTTAGAGCCGGGCGGTGGCGGCTTCGAGTACTGGGCTGAGCGTGTTCATCCGCTCTGCCAGCACGTTTTCGATCTTGGCGTGGTTCTTGTCGAACATGGTGAAGTCGATCACCTGCTATCCGGCGCTGTTGCGATGCAACGACGAAAAACAGCAGTTCAGAACGTCAGCGTTATGCCGCTGACGTTGAAAATGTCAGAAGCGACGTCCGCTCCCGCATGAGCGGACAGTCTCGGTGCCAGGTTGGGATCAGCTGCGATGGGCGCATCGGGCGCGTTCCCAGGGTGCTTACGGCCGCCAGATGTCGCGAGCAGGTCAACGTGGAGCGCCCGCACGCGAAGCGTGGACCTACGACGTTGACGGGCGACGAGCGGCGGCCATGCCCGGCGACGAGGTTGGGGCCAGAAGTCACCCGTAGTCGACGGGGCGCGCCCGGGATCAGCTGCACATGAGGAGCCCGCATCCCGAGCAGCGTCACGCCCGCAGGTCTACTTCTCCAGCTTTTCGAAAGGGAATTCCTCGATTCGCATCCATTTGCCATCAAGTTCGCCCGTGTCAATGACCCAGACGGCGTCCGGATTGCTTTCCACGAATTCACGTTCGTCTGGGGTGAGGCCCGGGTCTTGTTCTTGTCTGGGCTTGATCCGGAGGCCATGCCGCTTGATTCGCTGCACGGCTTCGGCTCGGCTGCTGGCCGCTACTGCAACGCGGACAACTGTGCAGACGCCGTAGGGATTCGGCACCCAGAAGCTGAAGACCTTCACGGTGGTCACCTCCTCCTTCGGGCCTTGTAGTAGAAATGCCGCACATGGATTTTTTGATTATTATACCGGATGTCTACGTGTACGTGTGTGCGGGCGCTGCAGTTCCCGCGGACGATAGCTTTGCCTGGGCCGCGGTAGTTTTCGGCGTACCGCTTCGCCGCGCGCGTCGCCGTCGTGATGTTCCTGAATTTGCGGACGTCGCGGGAGTAGGAGACTAGTTTCTCGACGTTCTTGGCGTAGCGTAGGTATTTGACCCCGGGCACGATGGCCGCGGCGGCCCATGCGGCTTCTTTCCAGTTGCCTTGGATCATGTAGCCGACGGCGGCGACGCCGGAGGCGATGCTGCCGATGGGGCCGGGGATGTTCGAGACGACGTCGGCGACGGCGGTGACGACGTGGACGACGGAGTTGAAGACGCTGCAGAACCAGCAGTTGCCGTCGAGGTCGGTGTTGTTGATGGGGTCGCCGTTGGCGTAGTCGTAGTCGTTGGCGCTGCCGCCCTCGACGGGGTCGACTTGGAGGAAGCGGCCGAGCAGGGGGCTGTAGGTGCGGGCGCCCATTTCGACGATGGAGAGGGCTCCGGCGTGTTCGTAGGGGCGTTCGTGCTGGCCGAGCCAGCCGTAGTCGTTGCTGCCGGGCGTGTTGTCGGGGACGGCTTGGTTGTTGACCGCGCCGGTCGCGGGGTCGAGAGGATTGCCGTAGGGGTCGTACTGGTGCAGGTCACCGACCTGGTCGCCGCTGTTGTTGGTGGTGAGGACGAGGTCGCCGCGGACGGAGGGGGCGTCGTAGGTGTCGGGGTCGGCGCTGTTGTGGATGGATTCGACGACGCCGCCGGGGAGGTTGAGGGTCCAGGTCAGGATGTTGTGGCTGGCGTCGGTGGTGAGGTCGGCGGTGTCGCCCTCGCCGGTGTAGCCGTAGAGGACGGCGGTGGGGGTGTCGCCGGTGGCGTCGCGGCGGATGATGCGGTCGGTGGCGTCGCGGGTGTAGGCGATGGTGGCGTTCTGGGCGCCGGTTCCGCCGGTGGTGGAGAGTTGGATGTTGCGGTCGGCGCCGTCGTAGGCGAGGTGGGTGGTGATGCCGCCGGTGGTGTAGGCGGTGGTGTTGCCGTGGGTGTCGTAGCTGATGCCGCTGGTGGCGTTGGTACCGAGGGTGGCGAGCAGCCGGTCTGCGTTGTCGTAGCAGTAGTCGGTTTCCGCGGTGCCGGCCGAGGTTTGGTCGAGCAGTCGCATGCGGTTGGTGTTGATCCCGGCGTTGGTCGTGGTGCCCGTCGGGCAGCCTGCGGCAGCTGCGGAGGTGAAGTCGTAGGTGAAGTGGTGGCCGGCGATGTAGGCCTCGGTGAGGCGTCCGGCGGTGTCGTAGGTGTAGTCGTTGCCGCCCGGGTTGGGGTTGGATCCGTTGAGCGACTCGCCGATGATGGTCCCGGCTCGGGTCCGGGAGACCTCGGACACAACCTGGTTGTTGGTGCTGTTTTGCCAGGTCAGGGAGGTGACGCGGCCTGCGGGGTCTTTGCCGATGGCGGCGAGGCTGGTGCCGTTGCCGTAGGCGACGCTGGCCATTTCGCCGTTGGTGTCGTAGGTGACGGTGGCCTGTAGGGCCCCGTCCCAGGTTTCGGTGAGAAGGCGTCCGGCGTCGTCGTAGGTGTAGGTGGTGGTTTTGGCGGGGGCGGTGCCGAGGGTTTCGTCGACCGTGGTTTGGGTGACGCGCCCGGCCTGGTCGTAGAGCGTGTCGGTTTTGACGCCGTTGGCGTCGGTGTAGGAGACGACGCGGCCGAGCAGATCGACAGTGGTGGTGACGGTGCCGTTGCTGTCGGACACGGACCTGGTGAGCGGGTCACCGCCGACGGCATAGTTGTAGGTGACCGTGCGTGGACCGGTGGTGGCGTTGGCGGGGAAGGTTTTTTGCGTCGTGCGGTCGCGGTCGTCGTAGGTAGTGCAGGTCCAGTCGCCTGCGGTGGCGTCAGCGACCACGCGCCCGGAGGCGTCGTAGACGAGCTCGTCGGTGCGGGCGCTGCCGGTGGCGGGCGCCGGTGAGGTGGTGATCTTCGCGAGGCCGCCTTGGTTGATCGCGGGGCTGCCCGTCACGCACGGGTTGGTGCGGGTTTCGGTGTCGCCATAGTAGGCGTAGGTGGTCGTGGCCCCGGTGGGTTTCACTGTGCCGGTCTTGCGCAGGTACCCGCTGCCGGGGGTTTCGTAGGTGGTGGACTCGGTGAGGTTAAGACCGCCTGGGTCGGTGGTGGCGGTGGTGGCGAGCCCGTATCCGGGGTCGATCCCGGTGGGGGCGTAGCTGGTCGCGGTGATCTTGTCCGGCACCCCGCCGGATTCATCCTGGATGGTGGAGGTAGCCAGGCCATAGCGTGGGCGGAGCTGTGTGCCGGGCACGACCTGTTGGGTCCCGCCGGGTGGAATCCAGTCTAGTTCGAGTTGGGAGTCGAACTGGCCTTGGAAGTACTCGAGGCGGATGCGGTGCACGTCGCCGGCGGTGTTGGAGTGCACGGTCGCGGATGTCCACGTAGCGCCCTGGACCTGCCAGTCGTCGATGACCAGGGCGTCATCGATCCACACCCTGACCCCATCGTCGGAAAGCGTTTTCAGGGTGTAGTCGCCGGCGGCAGGAAATACGATCTCGCCAGTGGCGCGCAGGGAGAAGTTGTCGGCGGGGATACCGGCGGTGGGCGCGGTGTCGTGCCAGGGATGGTTGATGGAGCCGTCGGGGTTGCCCGTGCCGGTAGTCAGGGATTTGGGTGCACCGGCGAGGTTGGTGTTGTCGAACCATTGGGCGGCCAGGCCCTGGAGGTTCTCGTCGTAGTTGGTGCGGGTGTGGGGCACCGTGTCCGCACACGCGGCGGTGGGTTGCTGTCCGGTGAAGCAGGAGGTCGGCGCCGGGCCGTAGGAGTCAGTCGGCCGTTGCGCGTAGTCATAGACCGTGGTGCTTTCCCGCCCCGCTGGGTCGGTGGAGGTCAGCGGCAGGTCCCGAGCGTCCCAGGTGTTGGTTTTCGTTTTTCCGGTGGCGTCGGCGGTGGACAGCGTGCGATACGCGGTGTCGTAGGTGACCTTGCTGGCGAAACCCGTGGCCGGCGTCAGGCCGGCGATGTCGGTGAAGGTCTGCGAGTTCGCCGGGTCGTATCGGTAGGAGTGTTGTGGCCTGGCCGCCCCTGGGGTCGGCGCGGGGGCGGTCACCGAGGTGACCTTTCCGGCGGTGTAGGCGATCGCAAATCGGGAAGCATTGTTGTCGCGGGTGGCCGGGTCGGCCGCGACCCAATCGGCCGCCAGCGAGTCCCGCAGCGAATTCAGCAGACCGGTCGTGGTGTCGTAACCGAAATCGGTGACGGTACCGCCCGGGTCTTCGAAACGGGACAGTTGCGTGTTGGTGTACCACAGCACCGACTGCTTGCCGTCCCAGTAGGCCACGCGGCACAGCATTTGCGACGGGGCGTTGGCGTCAGCACCGGCTGGCGGCGTCAGGCCTGTATAGCAGGTGTCGCCGGGTCGGTTGTAGTACAAGGTCATCGAGCGGCCGGAGACCGGATCGTTGATCGTCTTCAGCCGGACCGGGGATGCGGAATCGTCGTAGATGTACTGCAGCGCGGCGGAATGTTTCACGTCCAGCGCGTTCGTCACCGTGTCGGGCAGCCCGTCGGACCGGAAACTGTAGATCATGTCGTTTTCGGTCAGCGTGATCCGGCCCGTGGTGTCCATCGCCAGCACGGCGTCCTCCCCAGCGGGCGGGGTGTAGCTCGCGGGGCCGGTGGCGGTCTTCTTCGTCCAGGTGTGCTGGGCCCCGGTGGAGTCAGTCAGAACGATGTTCTGGTCAGTGACCAACGCTCGGGTGTAGGCCTGCCCGCTCCCGTCGAGATCGGTCGACATCGACCAGCCCTGCGGCAGCGCGGGCAGCGCGGATTTGAACAGCCATGCGGCCGGCACGATCTGTGACGGCACCGTGGTGCCGTCGGTGGTGCGCACGAACAACTGCAGGTGCGCCGCGCCGATGCCCTGGGCGAGTTCAACCTTGATCGGCACCCGCTGCCCGGCGGTCAACGCCACGGATCCGGTGGCCTGCCCCGACGCCCAGCTCACATCCGACGGCGTGGCATAGCTGTAGATCTGCGTGTTGTTCAACGTGACGGTCAGACCGTCGTCATGGACCCCGGCGAACTGGTACGTACCGGTGGCCGGGGCTTGGAAGAAACCGTCCCACCGCACGACATACCAGCCGGCACCGATCGCGGGCGAGTACGGCGACTGGTTCCCGAAGTCGACGTTGACCTGAGGTTCCGTGCGCACCAGCGAGGGCTGGATGCCATCGTCGATCAGCCCGTTGCGGTTCGGATCGTTGTAGTACGACGCGGTCAAACCGTGCTCGTCGGTGGCCTGCGAGTTGTAGGTGAACGACAGCGACTGCGTACCGCCCACCGCGTTGTACGACATCGACGAGGTCGACACGCTCGCATTGCCGTTGGCCAAATTCACCGTCAGCGGACCGATGGTGTCGGTCGGCGCGGGCCCGTGCGCCCCGATGCGTTTGTCCACCTTGAGATGGCCGATCGCGCCGGTGGTCGTGGTTAAGCCACTGAAGGCGTCGGCCTTCCATGTATAGGTCACGCCGTCCTGCAGCACTCCGGCCGGGACAGTCCACGACGTGCTCGACTGGCAGCCGGACTGGGCCACCACGCCGGAGGCGGCGTCCGGACCGGTGGCGATCGCGAAACAATAGGTCACCGCCGTGCCGTCCGCGTCCGTGGAGGGGTTCACCGTCAACGTCGGCGTGGGCGTGGTCAGCACCGACCCGTCGGCCGGGCTCTTGATCGTTGCCTGCGTCGGGGCCGACCCAACGTCGACCAGCAGCGACGCGGTCACTCGCTTGTAGGTGTATTTGCCCGCGGTCTCCTGCCCGACGAACCCGAACAGCGCACCCCAGTTGCTCGCCGACACCACCCCGCGCAGGAAGTTCGTCAGCGCATCCGGTGTGTTCGCGGTCGTGGCCGGTATCCCAGACAGGGAACCGAAATCACCGATGACCCCATGCGCAAGGTACTCCGCGCCGGGAGCGCCGTTGAAGGACTGGTCGGTGGCGTGGAATAGGTCAATGTTGTAGCTGGTGTGCGACTGCGGCGCCGAATTCTCCCAGTTCACATCCACCCGTGACCCGACGACGTTCTGACCAGCCAGAGTGGACAGTGGGAACTGGGTAACCGTACGCAGGTACGTGTCGCCACCGTTGGTGCCGCTCTGGGAGTTGCCGACCTTGACCACCGTGTCGGTCCCGGAGGCGCCGTCGGACTTGTACCAGTTCAACGTGGACGGGCTGTAGGTCATCGTCGGGTCCACCGTCACCGGATAGACCCGCTTGGCGTCATGCAGCCAGCCCTCGTCGACCGACACCGTCAGCGTCCAGCCCGCTGGTGTGGGGGTGAGAGTGTAGGTGCCGGTGGTCTGTCCGGGTGCGGTCTGGCCGTTGTTCCCGGCCGAGTCCCACGCCTGCGGCGCGGGGATCACGATCTCGGTCTGCTTCGCGGCGTTGAGCAGTTGGACCGAGCCGTCCTTGGCGAGCACCGGAGTCAGGCCGTGCGTGGCGAGAGCGAAGCTCCACTGTCCCGTGGCCGGCGCGGTGGCCAGGGTCAACGCTTCCTTCACCTCGCCGGCGGACGTGGTGTAGGTCAGGTCGGTCTTCGGCAAGGCACCGGCGTAGCTGACCGTGGACCCATTGGTCTTGGCCGGCGCGGCGCCGGCACCCTGCAACGCCAGACTCGCCTGGTCGGCACCGACCTGAACGGACACGAGTGCAGGATCATTGGCCGTGGGACCGAAACTCGGCGCGAGCGGGTGCCATCCCGTCCTCGCGCGCTTGCTAGCCGGATCAACGCTCACCGTCGGGTCGACCGGATGCCACACACCTTGGGCGTCCTGAACGTTCAACGGCTCGTTCGACAACTTCCGGGTGTGCGTGCCGTCCGGGTTGACGTACTCCTCGCTGTACTGTGCCTGCGATCCCGCCACCAGCCGGGACTGCCCCGCCCGGAAATGCGAGTCACCGCGTCCCTGACCACCGCGTGTCGACAAGGGAGCGAAGTCACCCGCAGGCTTCGCCGGTGCGCTGGCCGGATCAACCGCCCGGCCCGCAGGCAGCAGCGGCAACGTACGCACGTCCACGTGATGATCCGCAGCCGGTGCGGCGACCGCAGGCGGCGGCTGCACGACCTCCGCGGACCCGGCGGCCACTGCCGCCGTCAGCAGCACCGCAGCGGCACGCCACCGCCACGACGACACATTCCGGAACAAGGACGAACGGGACCACCGCGGAAACGACGCCACAGCAACCTCTGGGAGAGCCAGGCGCGCTCCCCGCGGCGCGCACCAACACAAACGCCATAAAGATGCAGAATCACGAGCAACAACTCAATACGCCTGTTGGCGTAACGTCAGCAGCAACATTCACAAAACAGACAAAAAGCACAGAAATCGAGGCCGGCGAATTCGCGGAGAGTCACAAAGAGGGCCGTTCCACATCGGACATTGCGCGTGTCGATCTCCCGGCTCCGTACGGACTGTGACAACCTGCTCCTTTTGGGGGCTTTTTCCACCACATGCAGCCCCTGTGGACTTGTTTGAGATTTTCCGACTTAGCGAAATAATGACAACATTCCTGAATAACACGAGGCTCCCATTCATAATCACCACGCACGGTTATTGTTCCGAGCGCCGAGCCATTCCCTTCCGCGGACGTGCCGGGTCGGAATATCATCGGGCTGAACGGGGAACGCACTCATCTGCCGCTGATCGATCACTCCTCTTTGATGTGAGGCGCCTCGGGCTACGATCTGTCGGCCAACTGGCGCCGGAGCAGTAGTAGTTCACCCTGGGCTGCCTCCAGCGCTCGGCGGAGTTCGGTGACCTCCTCCCGGTGTCTGCGGCGGGCGTTGGCGAGTTGCTGGCTGAGCCGACGAACTAGGGTGCTGTCTGCCGCGGCGATGTCCGGGTCGGGCGCAGCTGCTGCGTCCGAGGGTGACGAGCGTGCCCGTCGTAGGGCCTCGACTTGGGGACGTAGTTCGCGGTGGCGGTAGATGAAGTCGGTGGACATGCCGGCCGCCGCTGCAATGCTGGTCACGGTGACCGGCGTGGTGGTCTTCCGGGCCTCACGGAGTGCCCGTTTCACGGCGTTCTCGGCGTTCTCCCGCCGGCGGCGGGTGGCGTCGGCCCAGGGCCTGAGTGCTGGGGTTCACTGCGTCTCTCCCCCGTCCTGTGGGTCGATCCGTTGTTGTGGTGCGCCAGCGCCGCGCAGGGGAACGATCTTGCCGTCCTCACCACGGACACCTTGGATGGACAGCAGGATGCTGTTGATCGCGGCCCGTTCTTCCTGCCGGCCGTGCAACCAGATGTTGTCACCAGTCATCGGCTCGCCGAACCGCTGGACATGGACAACTTGGCGCTGTTCGATCAGCTGTAGGGTGTCGTCGCGCTGCTTCTCCAAGGATTCGGTGAAGCTGGCGTCGGTGACGAACTTTGTGCAGGACAAGCACGAGTTGCCTTTGTCGCAGCTTTGGCGGGGCGGGAGGGTGCAGTAGCCGTTGGGTAGGATGCGATCGGTGCGCTTGTCCAGGGCGAGGGCCTCGAACATTTCAGCGGGATCGCGCGGGTAGTCGCGGCCGTCGGCGGTGATTTTCTTGTAGCGCAGGAATTCGTTCTCGGCGACGGTGGCCAGGGTCTTGGCGTAGTGCATGAACATGGCTGGTGTCTTGTGTCCCATGTAGCGCATGGCCACGTGGATCGGTACTCCGGCGTTGAGCAGGCTGGTGGCGCGGGTGCGCCGGAAGGTGTGTGTCTTGGACACCTGGATCCGGTGGCCTTGCTCGTCGCGCAGGTCGATGCGATCGGAGAACTCCGCGAATCGCAGATGGACCTTGGACAGCGGGTAGTGCCGATCGCCGTTGCGGTTGTTGACGCGGCCCAGGACCAGGTACTTCGGCCGCACGCCCGGTTTGCCCTGCTCGGCCATGAAGGCCAGCGCGTAGCGCTGCTGCTCGTGGATCAGGTCGACCACTTCCTGGTCAATCACGATGGTGTCGTCATCAGTGATGATCTCCGTCTGCTGGTAGCGCAACCGGGCGACGTGTCCGTTCGGGTCGGGAAACGGGATCGCCACCAGCGGATCGAAGTCCAGCATGGTGATCTCGCTGATCCGCCGACCTGTCTTGATCAGCAAGCCGAGGACGCGAACCAGCTGTTCCTCACCGAACCCGCCCTCGGCCTTGGGGACGGCCAGCAGTCCGCTGTGCTCGGCGATACGGCTGATCACCGCGTCAGACAGCACCAACTCCGGGGGCGGCGCCTTCGGCCCGGTCGGTTTGTCCCCGAACCGGAACAGCATGGCGTGCTGCAACCCAAGCCGCAGCCACCGGGGCTCACCCAGCTCGGCGGCAGCGGCCTCCTGTTCCTGGAACAGGAACCGGTAGAGCTGTTCTGGGGAGGTCATCGCCGCCCGACGCTGGACGGCACCCAGGGTGGAACCCTTGTTCGGGCCGGTGGCCGCCTTCTGCTTGCCCATCCACTGTCGAAAGCCCTGCACCCACCGGCCGAGCGCGTGCTGGTCATCGCGAATGTGCGGGCCGTCGCAGCCGGTGAGGTCCAGGTAACGCTGGAACCACACGAGGCTGTGCTGGCGGGCCAGGGCGGTGCTCCACGTGTACACGCCCCGTTCGAGCTGCCGCGACAGCCACCACTTGGCCGCTTCCCGCAGCCACGGCGTGGTCAGGTGGCTGAAGTAGATGAGGTTGTTGCGTTGCGGCTCGTGCTCCCGCAGCGGTATGCGGTTGTCCAGCAGCGGGTTCCAGACGTTCAGTTCCCACCACTCGCCCTGGTGATAGACATGCACGAGCACATCGAGGAACCGGCCCAGCAAGTGCTCAAGAGCGACGAGCTGTCCGGGGGCCAGCGGATCACCGCGTCGAGTCCGGACCTTGCGGATCGCACGCATCCAGTCCTCGCGAGGCAGGTCAACCAGACTCGCAATATGCGCGTACTGAGCGTCCGCGACCACCAAGGCGATCTGCCGGGTCAGCTTCGACGTGTACTGGGCCTGGATGCGCATCCCGAGCTGGACTTGCCGCTCGACCGCCCACGCGAACTCGACGGCCATGCTGTCCGGCAGATCCCGAAAGTCCAACGCGACGCACTTCTCGCGTTCCCGATAGGCAGGCTGGTTCTCCAGGATCGCGCCCAGCCAGTGTTCCGGCATGCTCGCCCGCGTGAAGTAGCGGCCGTGTGCTTCGGCGGGCAGCCCCTGAGCGAGCGTCCGGTTGATCTGCGGGCTGAACAGGCTCTGCTGACCCAATCGGGGGTCGGACTTCGCAGTCCGGCGGGCGGTATAGATGACTGGCTCGCTCACGCGGCGGCTCCCCACCGAGCGGTCAGGCTCTTCCAGTCGGCCGCGGCTCGCATCGCGGCGTCTTCGGTGACATGCGCATAGGTGGTCAGGAGCGTATGGATGTCGCTGTGTCCGAGCCGCCGCTGCACCACATGCTCCGGCACCCCAGCCAACAGCAGCGCCGTGGCATGGCTATGGCGGAACCAGTGCGGTGTCCACCCGGTCGGCAGCAGCGGATGCCGCCGCTTGAACCCATTGATCCAGTCGTAGATCGTCTCCGGCCGCAACGGTCGACCGAACTCGCCACGGAACAGGTTGACGAAGATCGGATCCCTCGTCCTGAACATCCACGCCCAACTCGACCAGCAGGAACAGGTACTCGCCGTAGAGGTCGTCCAGCCCGTCGGACAGGTAGACCCGCCGGTACTGCTGGTTCTTCACCCGTAGCCGGCGTCGCTGATCTTGCCGCGGCTGCACGTCCAGAAACGCTGTCGTGCCGGTGCCTGGCTGCCAGTCCCGGTGCCGCAGTAGTAGCGCCTCGCTCAGTCGAGCCCGGTTTCCTCCAGCAGCGTCCAAAACAGACGCACCCGCAGGTCGCCCGACCAGCGGCCACCGTCGCGGTCCCATCGCGCGGCATCGTCCTTGATCACCGCGATCTGCGCCGGGGTCAAGAACGGTGGCGGTGTCCTCGGGTCACGGCGCCGACCGATCACCCGGCGGTCCTGGCGGCCGCCGAGGTGCCCGAGGAAGGAGGCGTACTTGGCGCGAGACTGCACACCACCCTTGACATGCTCGTAGAACCGGCGGGCCGCCGGCACGTCGGCGACGATCGCCTGGTAGCGGTAGAAGCCCAGCACAGCCGTCAGCGCCACATCCACCGTGCTGGCAGCCGCTGGTTTGTCCGGCCGCAGCGCGATCACGGTGGGATCCGTGCCCCGGTTCTCCAGGCGCCGCTTGAACCGGGCCAGGTCCTGGACATCCACCCGACGCCAGTCCAGCTCCCGGCCTTCCAACATTGACCACCACAGTGCCAAGCCCTGCGCGTAGGCGCGCACGGTGTTCGGCGAGTACCGCTCCTGCCGCAGATGCTCCAAGTACTCCTCGGCTGGCCCGACCACCCGCCAGCACCGATCCAGCACGACACAGGTGACCTCGTCACCAAGCACCACCGGCTGCCGCACGGCCACCTGACCACCTCCGGCGCGCACCCTAGGAGATCAACAGCCGGAAGCACCCCCATGTCACCAGATCGACGGCGAGTCGTGAACGACGTCAACGGCGTCAGCGTCCAACGCCGGACAACGACCCCAACGCTCGGCGAGGCCGATGAACGACGCGTCGACAGGCGTCGTCAGCGGCACTCAATCCCAACGCCGGACAGCATTGTGGCCCGCTCACCGAGCGCGGCGACCAGATAGCAGTCGCGCATGGTCAGGTCGACGTCATCCTCGCAGTAGGCGACCTGCGCCTGTACTCCTGGCGCCTGCGCGACCTGCCGCTGCCCAGCGAAGCGCACCGGCGGCCCACCCTCGACCTGGGGCTTGCAGGGCAGCGTCCGCGCGACCGCGGCCACGATGGTCGTGGTGTCCAGGCCGGGGTAGTCGGCGATGATCTGGTGCATGTTGACGTGCTCGGTGCGGTCGGTGGCGAACCAGCGGCCTTGCACCGCACTGCCCATCTTGACGTCGGATGACAATGTCTTCCCGCAGGGTTCGAGCAGAGCGAACCGGGTGTTCTCGGCGTGCAGGACCGGCGCGGGTTGTCCCATCGGGCTGAGACCGGCGCGCTCGGCTTCGGCCCGATTCAGCATGGCCTGGAGCAGCCGCTGCTGTTCCGGCACGAACTGGTCCCCCGGGGTGGACGGTGCTGCTGCCGGCGCGGACTCAGGCTGCTGTCGGCCCACGACAGGGCTCGAGCAGGCCGCCAACATCCTGACGGTGAGCAACGCCAGTAGTTTTCGCACGCTTCAAGATCGCGAACCGCCGTCCCCGCGTTACGGCTCCCAGTCGGGGCCGGAGCCGTGTCGCCGTCCGGAAACCGTCGGCTTCGATTTGGCGATGAACGCCCCGACCACATCGCGATGATCGACGCGCTCGGGGACGTGGGCGCGGCATTGAAACATGCAGATCCGGATGACCTGGAGCATCTCGACGAGAAGCTGAACGTGCAGCTCCAATACGAACCAAAGGGGCGCACCGTGATTGCTTCTGTGCGGCCCCGTGTGGTTAGCGCGTGTGACGTGCGGAGTGGACCCCCTCCGCACCCAGGTGCCAAAATGCCGGTCTGCGACGTGATCAAGTGAGCGGACGTCCTGATAGGGGAGGGAGGGTGTCCATGCAGTGCCGTCCGCCGTGCGCGGCTCGACGGCGGCGCCGGGGGCAGCACCTGACCTGTCACTGTGCTGACCGACGAGCCCGGTGGGATTCGGCCCTCGTCAACGCGTCTCGAATTCGTTGTTGCTCGCTGCTTCCTGCGGGTCGTCCACGAAGGGCAGTCCGGTACGGCCGCGCCAGGTCTCGTCCAGGACGGTGGTCAGGATGACCACCTGCTTCTGACGCCCCTGGAAGCGGTGGATGGTGTCGGCTTCGAGCTGGTCGAGCACGTCACTGGTCTTTGTCGGTCTGCAGGCGGTACGGAGTGGTGACACCGACGTAGCCGTCGGCGATGCCCCGGCAGTGATCGCGGATCACCTCCTGGGCAACAATGACGACAGAAGATTGTGCTGTCGGCAGTCGTAGGCCGGTATCGGCGGCGTGAGGTCGGCCGCCGCCTCGACGGGGATGGGCGGGAGTTGCTTCTGGTCGCCGACCACGATGACACTGCGGGCGAGGTCGAAAGCACCCCGGACGCGGGTGAGATCGGTTTCCTTCATACGCAAGATCAGCAAAACCGGATGCGGTGGCTCCTCGGCGCCAAGACCCACCGTGATCGGGTTGAGGCCACTTCCTGGTTTGACCGGCAGGCCCGGACGCTGGACCGGTTGGGGCGCTTTTGTATCCACAGTCGCACGCTAAAGTGCCTCCGTGTATGAACCCCCGAGAGCGCCACGGTTTCCGCGTCGTCTGCTGTTGATCGTGCTCGCGTTTGTCGGGCTCTTCGCCGTGGCAGGCACCACCGTTATGCTGTTGTGGCACGGCGGGGAGCCCGCGGCCGGTCGGCAGCTGCCCGCGCCCATCGTTCCGCTCGCCGATCACGACGTGTGCGCCGACCACCTCGCCGTTTACGTGGACACCGATGCTGAGATGCGCCGGATCGCCGATGTTGTGCACATGGATCGGCGGGCCCGCAAGGTCTACACCGAAACCAAGGATGAGGCGTACCAGCGGTTCAAGGTGATGTTTCAGGACAGCCCCGCCCTGGTCGCCAGCGCCCGGCCCGACGCGCTGCCCGCGTCGGTGACCATCGTGGGGACGGGCCAGGTCGATCTGCGGGCGTGGGGCGCTGAACTGAAAGCGACCTTCCCCGAGGTGACCGACGTCAAGCCGGTGATCATGTCCGAGATCCTGCCCAGCCTGACGGCGCGCTACGGTACGGCGGACCTGAAGTCCCCATGCCCGCCAAGCGGCGAGCGCTAGTAAACCTCGGGAGCGCCGCGCTGCGTAGGGCGTTTAATCCTGGACGCCCAAGACCACGGGACGGACCGGAGCCCGGAGCGCCCGCCGCGGACCCGTTTGGCTACTGAAATCCTGTCAGAAACACGGCGTCCGGACCCTTCATTCCTTCGGGCCTATCTCGTCCGTAAGGGCCGGCGCATCCTGCGACCGGATGGTGACTGGAATGCCGGGGCCGGATTCCTTCACGGTCACGTGTGGACGGACCCCGCCGGGTTGTTACCCGGTCGGGAGTGCCTCGTCGGCGAGGCCGTCCGCTGGCCAGGCGCGCACCGGGAGGCGGGCGGCGAGTGTGTCGAAGTATCGTTGGTGCTGCCAGAGGGTCCGGTTGCCGATGACGTAGAGCCGCCGCTTGGCGCGGGACACCGCCACATTGAGCAGGTTCGGGGTTTCCGCCGCCCACTCGCGGGCCCGGATCTTGCGCGGCGCGCTGCCCAGTACGAGGATGATCACGTTCGACTCCTGGCCCTGCACGGTGTGCACGGTGCCGACGTTGCCCTTGGCGAACGACCAACCGAGCCGGTGACGGGCTACTTCCTCGGCGCCCCGGACGGCGTCGCGGAACGGGCTGATCACGCGGATCTCCTCGGGAGCGACACCGTCTCGCTTTAGCTCCTCCATAAGGTAGGAAAGTGCTTTGCCTTCTTCCGGCACCCAGTTGTCATTCGATGAGCCGCGGACGTCGATCCAGGCATTGCGCCCCGGATAGTTGCCGTTGTCCGGGGTACCGTAGATCATCAAGTCGCCACCGTAGGCGATGTCGTTCGAGATGCCGAACATCAATCGGTCGCAGCGCCGGTGCACCCGAAGTGGCGCACCGACCCAAACTCGATCGTTGCCGTCGGGTTCCGGCAGCGACGTCCCGAAGCGCGCCGACCGGTCGGCGATCCGCTGCGCCGAGGTGTTCTCCGGCGTCCAGTGCTCGTTGACCTGGTTGTTGCGCCGCAGTGCGTGCTGCGCGGAAAGCGGCAACGACACAATCGGCTCGAGCTGCTGCGGGTCACCGACGATCACGCTGCGCCTGGCACGCCAGATCCCGCCAAGCGCCTGTTGTGGCGTTGCCTGGTCGGCCTCGTCGATGAACAGCCACCCAAACGCTTCCCGTCCGAGGCCGCGAAACAGACGCGGTAACGAGGCGAACGTAGTGGACACGACCGGAACGACGAGGAAGAACGACTGCCACGCCGTACGCAGCGTCGCCGCTGGCAGGCGCAGGCCTTCGCGCAGCACCGCCATGGCAACGTCGAGGTTGTCCCTCAACCGGGGTTCCGCGCCGAGGATGAACGTCTTGTGCAGGCGGAGCGCTTCGAGGAACAGGCGGTTGCGTGCGTCGGTATATACGGCGTCGGCCCATGGCGCGCACAATTGGAACTCGTCCTCGGTCGCGAAATCCGGCCGGTACGGTAGGCGTTCCGGCCATTGTGCGCGAGCCTGCGCGAGCTGGCTCTCCAACGCGGCGATTTCGCGAGTCGCGTCGTCCAGGGCGACCTCATGCCGTCGTTGCACCGTGCTGACGCGATCGACCGCTGCCTTGTGGCGGCCGATCGCCGACCTTAACCTGTGGGCAACACCCTTCGCGTTGTCGAGCGCCCTGCCGAGTTTGTCTGCTTTCTTGTGCCACTCGCGTCCGGCGCGGAAGACGGTGGACAGGCACACCCAGAAGTTGGGTTGGCGTTTTGCGTGCTCGTCGCACTCGATGGTGGCCCGGTTGACCCCCTCCTCGGCGTCGGCCAACCGGGCCTGCGCCGCGGAGAGATCCGCGGTAAGGCGTGCGGTCTCGGCACGCGCCGCATCGGCGGCGGCCCGAAGGCCAGTCAGTTCCGCGCAACGTTGAGTGATCCGGGCGATCGCTTCGGCGGCCTGCTGCCGCTCGACAGTCAACCGGTCGACCTCGGCGCGCACCTCCTTGAACCGGCGCACGGCTTCGGCCCAGATGTCGGCGGTCAGCGGCTGCGCGGCCGCGTCGTCGAGGATCTCTCTCATACCCTTGATCGGCTCCGGCTGTTCCCGGTCAGGCTCGTTGTCCCTGCCGGCCGGGTCGCCCCACCAGAAATGCTTGACGAACGCGGTGCGGTTGCTGCGTTTGCCGAGCTTGGCCGCGATCAACCCCCAGGCGTCCGCGCCGAGCACATTGCTGGCCAACTCGGTGAAGTAGTCGGCGTCGCAGGCAGCTTCCTCGGCTCCGCGCACCGCGCCGATGCCCGGAATCTCCGCGGTGATGTTGGCTGCCGCCTTGTTGCCCGCGGTTGCCACCACGATTTCGGAACCGGTCAGCTCCGGCCGGAGCCAACGCACGGTCGCGGTGTACTTCGGCCTCACCGCGACTCGGTCGGTCGTCTCGGTGAACGCGTCGGTCGGGTGGGCCAACCGCAGGTCGACGATGCGCTGGGCACGGTCGACGACAATGGCGGCGAGCACATCGCGCAACATGGTGGTCTTGCCGGTGCCGGGCGGCCCGTTCACCGCGAACACGCCCGACGCCGAGCCGAACTCGCCCATGATTTCATTGACCGCGAACTGCTGGCTGGTGACCAACGGCCGGTCGATACTGGTCGGCCAACGTCCGCCGGGAATGCGGTTCGGCGCGACCCTGGCTACGACTTCTCCTGGAAACGCGCGAACATCGACCCGATTGCCGACGGGGCTGGAGACCTTGTCGGCGAGGTAGGAGTCGATGCCGGCGCCCACGTCGCCGCCGCGCACCGCGTCCTCGATGCGGAGCAGGTCGTCGGTGATGAAGCTGTTCAGAAAGTTCTGCTCTGACGCCTCGTCCGCGGCGCGTTTGTGGATCTGCACGCATTTCACTCGTACCCCGTCGATCTTGAGCAGCTCGGTCACGCCGAACGCCTGCCCGAGCCGCGTCACGAACGCGTGCACGAGTTGCGGCGTCATCCGAGGTGGTCCGGATGACGGTTGCTCGGGTTTCTGCTGGTCCCGGGCGGTGGCCGCAGCCTCGGGTTTCGATTCGGACTTCGATGGCGGCGGGGTGAGCAGCTTCTCCACGAACGTGCCGGCCGCTGCGCCCGCGATGCCTCCGATGATCGGGCCGGCCACGGTGGTGAGCGCGGCTCGTGTTGTCACCTCGACCGCGTCGCCAGCCGCCTTCGCGCCGGTCGACACCGCGTCGATTGCCGCGCCCTTGACCTGGCCGAGCACTGTATTACCGGCCGTTGCCGCACGACCGTTGCCCGCCGAGCCGAGACGGTCCGGCTTCGGTGGGACCAGCCGATTGAGCGCGGTGATGAACGACTCCTCCTCGCTCCTGAACCGTTCCAGCCAGCCCGGCGCCTCCGGTCCGGGGTCCTGGAGCCTGCTGATCGCCCATGCACACGCGGACAAAGCAGCCGAGTCCTCAACCAGGTAGCCCTCGGAGTCGAGAGTGAACGCGAACATCGCCGTCTGCGAATCGTCGCTTTCCACGAATTCTTTATCGTCGCGACCGAAAACCGAGGTCAGTGCCTCTCGAATCGCGGCAACACCATAAACTCCGCCGTAGACGCCCGTCAGCGGACGACGATGACATGTTCGCCGCGCGGGATGAGCTCGCCGACCACAGGCATACCGGGAAGCTCACCGGCTACCAGCAGACCGCCCGAGGTCTGCGCGTCCGCGAGCAAGAGGGCCTCGTTCTCGTTCACCGCCGAGAAGTCGGCGTGCGGCGACACCCACTGGAGGTTTCGCCGGGTTCCACCGCTGACGTAGCCATCGCGAAGTGCGGCTCGGGCGGGCTCGAGGTAGGGGACTGCGGCCGAGTCCACGATCGCGCTGACCCCGCTTGCCTGCGCGAGTTTGAAGAGGTGTCCCAGCAGGCCGAAGCCGGTGACGTCGGTGGCGCACCGGATCCCGGCGCGGACGGCGGCTTGCGCGGCGTCGCGGTTGAGGCGGGTCATGAGGGCGACCGCGTCGGGGAAGACCTCGCCGGTCGCCTTGTGCCGGGAGTTCAACACCCCGATGCCGAGCGGTTTGGTCAAGGTGAGTGGCTGTCCGGCCTGCCCAAAATCGTTGCGCAGCAATGTGCCGGGGTCGCCGATCCCGGTCACCGCCAGGCCGTACTTCGGTTCGGGGTCGTCGATGCTGTGACCACCGGCGAGGTAGCAGCCAGCCTCGCCGGCGACGGACAGCCCCCCGCGCAGTACCTCGCCGGCAAGCTCGAAGGGCAGCACGTCGCGCGGCCAACCGAGCAGGTTGACCGCCACCACCGGCCGGCCACCCATGGCGTACACATCGGACAGTGCGTTCGCCGCGGCGATCCGCCCCCAGTCATAGGGGTCGTCGACAACCGGCGTGAAGAAGTCGGTCGTCGCCACCAGCGCCAGACCATCCTGGATCCGCACCACGGCCGCGTCGTCCCCGGTGTCGAGCCCCACCACCAGTTCGCCGAACGGCTCGCCGGCCAGCTCGCAACCGGTCAGACCGCGCACCATCTCCTCCAGCTCACCGGGAGGGATCTTGCAGGCACAGCCACCACCGTGTGCGTACTGGGTGAGGCGGATCGATTCCGTGGCGGTCATCGTCGTATCCTCCGCCGATCGTCGGGTAGCCGCAGGGTCAGGCCGTTTCGGTCAAGAATCTCTAGGAGCGGCACGGCGACGCGGCGGGTCGTGCCGAGCGCCTGGCGCGCCTGGCTCACGGTGAACGGCTGCGGTAGGGCACTGAGCAGTGTCGCCGCATCCTCGATGCTGCCCGGTAGCAGCACGACGCCGTCGGCGATGCGCAGAAGGGCGCCCGCACGCACGGCGGCGCCGAGTTCACGCGGTCCCAGCCCGAGCTGGGTGAGTCGTTCCGTGGCCGGTGCGGCAAACGGATTCGCCGTGAGTTCAGCGCAGATTTTCTCGAGGGCTCGGGCGATCGGTGCCGGGAGCGCCGCCTGGCCGGCTCGGACAACACGTCCTGTTTGGACGGTCAGCGGGGGTGACACGAGGGCGTGCACCAGCGATCGGTCCGGCAAGCGCAGCGCCTGTCGGACCACATCGACCGGCGGGCCTGCCTCGAGCGGACGTTCTCTGTGCCAATCGGACACCAGCCGCGGCAGCTTCTCGCGCAGGCGCGCCCACAGCCGATCGTCGACCAGCCAGTCGTCCTGCACCGGATCGATCGTGCTGAGCACGCCCATCCGTCGCAGCTCCCGCTGCCGCACGATGCCGCGGCGGCGCAGTTCCGAACGCTCGTCGGCGTGCCCGTCGAGTTCGTCGAGGATTCTCGCTCGGGCCACGGCCGCACCTCGCCGGGCCAGCGCGGGCGGGGCTACGTCAAGCACGGTCAGGCCGCCGCCGATGTGGTGTGCGCCGGGATTGCGGAGCAGGCCACGGTCACCGATCCGAAGCGGTAGCTGGTGGGCGAGGGACAGGCGTGCGGTATCGGCGCCGATCGGCCGCACGCGCGCGGGAACCGCCGCCGAGCCGAAATGCAGCATCACGCTCCTGGGCAAGTCAGCCGCCGGATCACCGTGGACCCGGACGTCGATCGTGTCGCTCAGGTGGAATTGATCCGGGGTCAGCAAGGCGTCACCGCGGCGCAGTTCGTGTCGCTCGATGCCGCGCAGGTTCACGGCGACCCGGGCCATGGCGTCCACTTCGGACACCGGCTCGTGCAGCGCTTGCAGGGCCCGGACCCTGGCGGTGCGCGCCAGGGACACGACTTCGAGTTCGTCGCCGACGCGTAGCCGGCCGGCGGCGAGCGTGCCGGTCACGACAGTGCCACTGCCCCGGACGGAGAAGGACCGGTCGACCCAGAGCCGGACCGGCGCATCGACGTCGGGCCGGGGTAGGCCGGTCACCAGCCGGTCGAGGGCCGCGCGCAACTCGGCCATCCCGGTTCCGGCTGGCGCGCTCACCGCCACTGTCTCCACGTCGCCGAGCGAGGTGCGGGCGATCTCGGTGCGCGCCTGCTCGATGGCGGGCCCGGGGTCGGCGAGGTCGCTGCGGGTGATCACGCAGAGCCCGTGGCGAACGTCGAGGGCGTGCAGCGCGGCCAGATGCTCCGCCGACTGCGGCATCCAGCCCTCGTCCGCGGCCACGACGAAGAGCGCTGCCGGGACCGGGCCGATGCCCGCGAGCATGTTCGGCACGAACCGCTCGTGCCCAGGGACGTCGACGAACGCCACCGTCACGCCGGGCCGCAGTTGCGTCCAGGCGAACCCGAGGTCGATCGTCAACCCACGGCGCCTCTCCTCGGCCCAGCGGTCCGGCTCCATCCCGGTCAGCGTTCGGACCAGAGTGGACTTTCCGTGATCGACGTGCCCGGCGGTAGCGACGACGTACATGTCAAGCCTCCCGCACCGCTGCGTATACCTCGCCGTCCCGGTCCGGGGGCACACAACGGAGGTCGAGCAGCAGCCGCCCGCGCTCCACCCGGCCGACAACTGCCTTGGCGCGCAACGGTTCCGCGAGTCCGGCAGTGAGAGCGACGGCCCAGGACGGCAATTCGACCCCGGGTGCGCCGCCCCCGCCGACCACCGCGGCGGTGGGGACGGCCTCGGCGGCGATCCCGGCTTCGACGAGCCGTTTCGCCAGTGTCTCCGCCCGCTCCCGCAACTCGCCCGGAACGCGGCGCAGCGCCCGCCGGGTGGGGGACTCCGGCCCGCGCAACGTCGCCTCCAGTGCGGCGAGGGTCAGCTTGTCCACCCGGAGCGCGCGGGCCAGCGGGTGCCGGCGTAGCCGCTCGACGATGTCGGCACGCCCGAGGAGCAGGCCCGCCTGCGGCCCGCCGAGTAGCTTGTCGCCGCTGGCGGTGACCAGGGCGGCGCCGTCGCGCAGCGCCGTGGTCGCGTCCGGCTCGTCCGGCAGCGACGGCTCGGAGGTGAGCAGCCCGGAGCCGATGTCGACGACAACCGGGACGCCGAGCCGGGCCAGCTCCCGGGTCGCCACCGCAGAGGTGAACCCCCGCACGACGAAGTTGGACGGGTGCACCTTGAGCAGGAACGCGGTTTCCGGGCCGATCGCGCACTCGTAGTCGTCCAGGGCGGCGCGGTTGGTGGTGCCGACCTCGCGCAGCCGCGCGCCGGTGGACTGCATCAGGTCCGGCAGCCGGAACCCGTCGCCGATCTCGATCAGCTCCCCACGGCTGACCACGATCTCCCGGCCACCGGCCAGCGCGGTGGCCGCCAGCACCAGCGCGGCCGCGCCATTGTTGACCACATGCATCGCCTCGGCGTCCGGCACCGCGGCGGCCAGTGCCTCGAGCGTGCCCCGCCCACGCCGGGCCCGGTGCCCGGTTACCAGATCGAACTCCACGTCGGTGTGCCCCGCGGCGGCGCTGATCGCCTCCACCGCGGCCCCCGACAGCGGAGCCCGGCCGAGGTTGGTGTGCAGCACGACGCCGGTCGCGTTGATCACGGGGGTGAGCGTGGTGGCCCGCCGTGGTAATGCGGCCACGGCCGCGTCGGCCACCGATTCCGGTGCGATCTCGCCACGCCTGGCACGCTCTTGCGATCCCGCGACCACGCCCTTCACCGTTGCCCGGCCCAGCACTGCCATGGCCGAGACCAGCCGGGGATCGGTGAGCACGGCATCGGTGCGGGGCACCTTGCGACGCTGGTCCATGTCGCCTCCACGTTGCCGGTGGTGGCGGAGGCGGACGGGAATCGAACCCGCCTGACCCGGATGCCGGGCCACTCCGGTTTTGAAGACCGGGAGGGGCACCAGCCCCTGAACGCCTCCATCGACAACACTCTCCGCCGAGAGCGATCTGTCAAGTCTAGGCCGCGGGCCCGGCTATCGCAGGCGGGGGATCACTGGGCGCTGAAGATCACGGCCGCGCGCAATGCCAGCACGCCGAGCAGGACAACACCGGACATCGCCGCTGTCCGCGTCGCCGACTGGACCGCCACCGTCGCCCCTTCGGAGGTGACCGCGAGCCGGGAGGTGATCAGGCCTCCGACCCCGGGCGCCAGCCCGGCCAGCGCCACCAGCCAGAGCAGGAACCAGGGGAAGCCGAAGGAAAGGCCGAGTGCCCCGGCCGGGATCAGGGTGAAAACGAAGATCACGATCAGGGCCAGCTCGAGGACCGCGTAGAGGCGTTCGGAGACGATCAGCGGACCGCCGCTGGCATCGGCCGACATGCGGTACCGCGAGAGGAACAGCAGCAGTGCGGCCGACGCGGACAGGCCGGAGGCGAGGAAGAGCCCGCCGAGTGTCCAGGTGTCGCTCCACACCGGCTGGTTCGACACGGCCAGCAGCACGCCGGTGTAGCCGGCGACGAACAGGCCGAGGACGGTGCCCACGATCATGACCACTTTGCCGAACACACCACCGAGCACCCGGGCCACCCACCGCCACGGGAGCCGGCGGTCGCGTACCAGAGCGTCCACGAAGGACACAGTGGCGAACGCGCCGAACAGCAGTAGCGCCCATGCCCCGACGGACATCGGCGACCACCACCTGAAGACCAGGCCCGCCGCATCCGGCGTCGTGTTCCACAACATGTGCCAGAACCGCAGCGGGGTGCCGAGGTCCAGGATCAGCATGATCGGGCACGGGATCAGCGCCCCGAACGAGGCGTAGTAGCCGAGCCGGGCGGCCGGCTCGTCCGACGGATCGCCGCGCAGCCGGAACAGCGACGCGATGACGTAGGACCCGCCGGCGATCCCGGCGAAGAAGAAGTAGAACATGATGTACCAGGTCCAGGCGGGCGGCCCCGCGAAGTGCTGGACGGCGGCGACCGTCATCGCTCCTCGCCTCCCTCGGGTCCGGCCTCGGGCTTGGTCTCGTTCTCGGGGGCGGGTGGCGGCGGTCCGGCGTCCGGTCCTGGACCCTTCGGCGGTGCCGCGGCGGTGGGCTCCCGGCGGCGGCGCAATGCGACCAGGCCGCCGAACACGGCCAGAATGGCGGTGCCCAACGCGCCGAGGTAGCCACCAAGGTTGTTGCGGCGGGGCAGCACGGCGTTCTCCGCGTTCGGCAGCTTGTACTTCTCCGGTTCGTCCATGAGCAGGAAGAACGCGTTGAGTCCGCCGTAGACCTTGTCGTCCTCACCGTACAGGCGCGCCTCGGTGATCCCTTGGTCGTGCAGGTCGCTCACCCGCCGGCGCGCGGTCGCCCGGAGCTCCTCCACGGTGCCGAACATGATGGACTCGGTCGGGCACGCCTTGGCGCAGGCGGGTTCCAGGCCACCCTGCAGCCGGTCGTAGCAAAGCGTGCACTTCTGCACGACGCCGCGGTTGTCGTCTATTCCGATCACGTCGTACGGGCAGGCGGCGATGCAGTCGCGGCAGCCGTTGCACACGTCGGGCTGGATGTAGACGGTGTCGAACTCGGTCCGGATGATCGCTCCGGTCGGGCAGACCTCCAGGCAGCTCGCCTCCTTGCAGTGCTTGCACACGTCCGACATCATCAGCCAGGCCTTGCCCTGGCCGGTGCCCATCGTCTCGTCCGGGACGTTGTCGATGAACTTGACGTGCCGCCAGTTCTGGGCGTCGAGGCTCCCGGTGTTGTCGAACCCGTCACGGAACACCGGCTCGTTGCCCGCCAGCAGGTTCCACTCCTTACAGGCCACCTCACAGGCCTTGCATCCGATGCACACGCTGGTGTCGGTGAAGAACCCGTAGGCCGTACCGGGCTTGATGTCCACCATCGCCTACCACCCCATCAGATTGGGTGTGATCTTGGAGAAGCCTTGCTCAGCCGCGTAGAGGTCGAGCGGCAGCGCCGCGAGTTCGTCGACTTCCGGCACGGCATGGGGGTCGCGCCCCAGGTCGACGTCGATCAGGTACCGCCGGCAGCCCGCACAGGCCTCGACCCGCAGGTGCGGGAACGTCGCGTGCCCGTTCTCGCCCCTGCCGACTTGAGGTGCCTTGCCGCGTTCGGCGAAAACGGTCCGGCGCGCACCCTCGGTTTCGCCGCAGTAGGCGCAGGCGCTGGCGGAGAAGCTCCAACTCGCGGCGCACCGCGCACACTGCAGCCTGCGGCGCCCGCTGACGAGGCGGTCGCCGGTGTCCGAGCGGAAGCTTAGCTGCGGCTGCCCACCGCAGTGCGGGCAGCGCCCGTCGCCCCTGGGTGCGGGGTCGGCGGTTCCGGCGGCCCCGAAGCCCAGGGCCGCCAGCGGCCCCCGGAGTGTGGCGCGGGCCAGGTACCGTTCCACCGGGACGAGTTCCTCCCCAGCCAGCCAAGCCGTCAGGAGTTCTTCCGCCGCACCGAGATCGCCCGTGAGCAGACTGTCGGCGAGCCGCTCCGGGCCGGACGCCGCCGTCGCCGCGACGACATCGGGTAGCACGTGCCTTCCCGCCCAGCCGGCGAGCGACGCCGGCTGCTCTGACCGTGCCGCCGCCCACGACTGTTCCCACACCTCAAGCAGGGCAAGGTAGAGCGTCAGCGCCTCCGTGGCGAAGTCGTGCCGGTCGCGCAGAACCTCCGCCCGCCGGCGGGGTGCCGCCCACGGGGTCGATCCGACACGGTGCACCATCACATCTTCTCGATGTTGACGAGGAACGCCTTGAACTCGGGCGTGCGCGCGCTGGCGTCGCCGACAAACGGGGTGAGGGCGTTGGCCAGCCAGTGCTGGCCGGTGTTGATGCCCACGAAACCCCAGTGGATGGGGATGCCGATCTGGTAGACCTTCTTCCCATCGACCTGGAGCGGGCCCAGGCGCTTGGTCACGACGGCGCGCACCTCCAGCTTGCCCCGCTTGGACGAGACTCGCACCATATCCCCGTTCTCGATCCCCTTTTCCGCGGCAAGCCCGGCGGGTACCTCGACGAACGCCTCCGGTTGCAGCTGCACCAGGTGCTCGACGTTCTGCGTGACGTAGTGCTCGTGCTCGGTGAGCCGGTACGACGTTGCCACGTAAGGGAAATCCGCCGCGGTGCCGAAGCGGTTCGGCCGGCCCGCCTTCTGGTCGTACAGGAAGGCTGCGGGCGTCGCGGACACCTGCGGGTGCAGGGGGTTCTGCACCGGGGACTCGACCGGTTCGTAGTGCTCCGGGAACGGGCCGTCCGCGACGCCGTTGCTGAACAGCCGTCCGGTGCCCTCGCCGGTCATGATGAACGGCAGCGGGGCGTCCGGGCCGGGCGCGCTGGTCGGCGGGTAGTCCGGCACGTCGCCAACCCACTTGCCCGCGGCGGCATCCCATTTGATCCCGGGCCGCTTGGGATCCCACGGGTTGCCCGCGGTGTCGGCCGACGCGCGGTTGTAGAGCACTCGCCGGTTGAGCGGCCAGGCCCAGGCCCAGTTGGGGTAGAAACCCATGCCGGTCGGGTCGTTCTTGGCGGGATTCTGCACGCCCTCGCGGCGCTTCATCAGGTTGCCGCTCTGCGGGTACGAGCCGGTGTAGATCCAGTCGCCCGCGGTCGTCGTGCCGTCGTCTTTGAGGTCGGCGAAGGTCGCGAGCCGCTGGCCCGTGGCCAGGCTCTTACCGTTGATCTCCTGGGCGAGCTCGTCCAGCGCGGGCCTGGCCGGATCCTGGTAGGGGAGGGTGAGCTTGAGGACCGGGTCGGGGAGCTTTCCGCCCTGCTGCTGGTAAAGGTTCTTCACCCGGCTGTAGAGGTCCGCGAGGACCCAGTGGTCGTGCCGGGCCTCACCCTCCGGCGGCAGGACCTGCTCCTTCCACTGTGACCACCGGCCGCTGTTGACGAACGACCCGTCCTTCTCGATCCAGTGCGTGCACGGCAGCATGAACACCTCGGTCTGGATCTTGGCGGGATCCATGCCGGGCGCAGTCCAGAACTCCGAGCTGGTCGTGCGGAACGGGTCCATGACGCACAGCCACTTCAGGTTGGACAGTGCCTGCAGCACCTGGTTGGAGTCAGGGCCGATGCTCGTGGCCGTCATCCCGGAGAGGATGACCCCCTCCATCTTGCCGCGCAGTGCCTGGTCGAAGATCGACATCCAGGACGCGTTCGCCGCCGGCTTGGGCAGGTAGTCGAAAGCGAACTCGTTGGCCGCGGTCGCAGCGTCGCCGTACCACGTCTTGAGCAGGCTGACCATGAACTTGCGGTAGTTCTCGCCAAAGAAGTTGACCGAGTTCGGGCGCAGCTTCTTGCTCGCGCTCTGCTGCAGGTAGTCGGCCAGGTTCTGCTGTCCCGGCGCGGGGACCCGCAGATAACCGGGCAGGATGTCCCACGAGATGGCGTGGTCGGTGTTGCCCTGAATGTTGGCGTGGCCGCGTTCGGCGTTCATGCCGCCGCCCGGCCGCCCCATGTTCCCCAGCAGCAACTGGAGGAGCGCGCCCGAGCGGATGAGCTGCACGCCCGTGGTGTGGTGGGTGAGCCCGACCGCGTAGACGATCGTCATCACCTTGTCCGGCCGGCCCATCTCGCCGACCATCTTGGCCACCTCGAGGAACTCGGCGCGCGGGATGCCGGTGATGCGCTCGACCATCTCCGGGGTGTAGCGCTTGTAGTGCTCCCGCAACAGGTTCAGCACCGAGCGCGGGTGGTTGACGTCTACTTTGGCCTGGCCATTCTCCATTTCGTAGGCCCAGGCCGCGGTGTTGTAGGCACCGGTCTGCTGGTTGAAGCCGTTGAACATCCCGTTCTCGAACTTGTAGTCCGGACTGACCACCAGTCCGGCGTTCGTCGCGAACTCCACGTATTCCCTGTGGTACAGGTTGTTCTCCAGCACATAGTTGATCAACCCGCCGAAGTAGGCGACGTCGGTCCCGGTGCGGATGCGCACGTGCCGGTCGGCGACCGCGGAAGTCCGGGTGAACCGCGGATCGGCGTGGATGATCTTGGCGCCCCGGTCGAGCTTGGCCCGCATGACCCACCGGAAGCCGACCGGATGCGCCTCGGCCGGGTTGGCGCCGTTGATCAGGATCAGATCGGCATGCCGGATGTCACGCCAGTGGTTGGTCATAGCCCCCCGGCCGAACGAGGCGGCCAAACTGACCACCGTCGGACCGTGTCAAACACGCGCCTGTTGTTCCAGGTGGACGACTCCCAGACCACGCATGACCTTGGTGGCGAAGTAACCTTCCTCGGAGCTGAACGCGGCGCCGCCGGCGAAGGCGATGCCCTCACAGCGGTTCACCGTGTTGCCATCGGCATCCGTCGTGACGAACGTCCGGTCGCGGGACGCCTTGATGTTCTGCGCCAGCTTGTCCAGGGTGAAGTCCCAGGAGACCTGCTTCCACTCGCCCGAGCCCGGAGCCCGGTACAGCGGGCTCGCCACCCGCCGGCTCGAAATGGCGAGCTGCAGCGAGGTCGCCCCTTTGGGGCACAGGGTTCCCTCGTTCACCGGGCTGTCCGGGTCACCCTCGATCTGAAGCAGCTCGACCTTGCCGTTCGTTTCCTTCTTCGTGTACGCGAGCAGCGAGCAGCCCACCGCGCAGTAAGGGCAGACCGAGTGCGAGACGGTCGCTCCCTCGATCCGCAGCTTCTGCTTGACCCCCGCGGCCTTCGTCAGGTCGAAGCCGAGCGCCGACACACCCAGCACTCCGGTGCCCGCCGCGCTCAATCCCAGGAACTGTCGCCGGGTGACGTCCTCCACCGCCGGTCTCCCTTCCTCCGGCCCTGCTGGGTGCAATGCCCAGTAGCCCGCGGTGCGGGCCACGGTCGACCGTGCCGCACTATCGCGTCCGTAGTTATTCTCGTTCTACGGCGCGGCCAGCGCAATGGTTCAACCTTGAGCAAGCTGAAGATCGCGCCGATCACCGGGGTCGTCGGGGTTACGCAGCATGTCCAGCAGCTGGGGATCCGCCGGCACCACCAGGCCGGTGAACCCGCGCCCGGCCACGTCGGCGCGGGTCTCCCGCCAGGACTGCCGGCCCTGGGGGACCGGGACCGCCACCCAGCGTTCGCCCTCGTCCGCGCACTCGAAGGCGTTTGGCTCACCGGGAACCCGCCGGAAAACCGCCACGCCGACCTCGAGCGCGCCGGGGCCCGCGATGAGCGCGAGGCGACCGCGGCTCAGCCGCACGATCGTGTCGATCGTGCCGGCCAACCCCGGTGCGGCTGCCGTCTCGTCGGGAAGTGCGACGACGAGACGCACCCGGTACGTGACGACGGCGAGCGCTGCCGCCAGCGCCGGGACGTCGAGCCGCGGATCCGGCCCGCAGTCGACCCACAGGGCGTCGGCGCCGCCGGCGTCGAAAGCCGCCGCGTCCGCCAGCCACTCGGTCAGCTTGTCAGGCGCCTGATCGAGGAGGACGCCAACCTTGACCGGGCGCGGATCGTCCGTGCCCTCCTGAGACGGGATGTCCACCACCGGACCAGCCTACTGCGGCAGCCCCGCACCTATGGACCGTTTCAGAATGGTGATCTGCCCCGGATTTGACGGAGACTGGTCTGCCCCGGGTTTCGTGGAGTCCGGTCGATGGATTTTCATGCCACGACGGTCCGTTATCGGCCGGGGGCGATACGGGGTCCGACTCGCCTATTTGAGGGCTAGACACTGAGCATTTCCGCGTAACTGCCTGTGACGCTGGGTAGTGGCGGGCGGCGACACGCCGAACTGTTGCCTGACAAGATAAAGACGCAGAACCCCGATATGAAGTGGTCCTCCTACAGATCAACTTCATAGAGGTTCTGCGCCTGATGAGTGTGACATACACGGCCGGCCTGCCGGTGCGGGAACGCACCGTCGTGTTCGTGGCCAGCCTGCTGGATGCGGAACGTGCCCGCCGCGGCACCCGCGCCGGCCGGCGAGCGTTGACCACCGTGCGACAGGCAGTCCTGGTACTGCGCTGGTTCCTCGACGCTACGCGTGTGGCCCAGTTGGCCAGCGACAACGGGATCAGCCGCTCCACCGCCTATTCCTGCCTGCATGAGGGCATCGACGTGCTGGCGTCGCGGTCGCCGAAGCTGGAGCCGGCGCTGCTGGCAGCGAAGATGGCCGGGCACAGCCATGTCAGCATTGACGGCACGCTGATCGAGACCGACCGCTGCCGCACCCCTGGTCCCACGAAAGGCGTGGACCTGTGGTGGTCGGGCAAACACGGTAACCACGGCGGGAACATCCAGGTCCTCACGGCCCCGGATGGCTGGCCACTGTGGACTTCCGAAGTGCGTCCGGGCCGCGAACACGACACCACGGCGCTGCGGGAACATGCCGAGATCCTCCCAGCGCTGGCCGCCTGGATCGCCGAGAACCGGCCCGCGCACGGCGACCTGGGCTACGAAGGCGAAGCCAGCACGATCACCGTGGCGTTCAAGAAACCCAAAGGCGGCCAGCTCACCGAGGAGCAGAAGAAACACAACAAAGCTCACAACGGCAAACGCGCGGTCGGCGAACGCGGCAACTCGCGGCTGAAGATGACCTTCAAGGCACTGCGCAACGTCAGCCTCTGTCCACGGCGCATCGGCAAGATCGTCGCTGCTGCGCTCATGCTCCTGCACATCGACCACAACCGCACCACATGATCACACAGAGCAATAAGCCGTTACTCGGAAACGCTCACTGAGGGCTCGATGTGGGTGCGAGTGCGCGGTGAGTCGGAGGCGGACTCCTTCGTCATTGCTGGCGACAACGTCGACGTGTACGAGAACCTCACCGGTATCGATGGCAACGGCCTTATGATCCCAGGCGGTTGGGGAGCGGGGAGTCCGTTGAAGATCATTCTCGCGATGGATCAGATGCTCGAGACGGTCGACCGGGATCCCTACCGCATCGTTCCGATGCATGACACCAACCTCCCCGACAAGTTCCCGTCGCGCCGCACTGCTGCGGGCAACGCCGTCACCCAGATCCGGCTGGCGACAGGCGCCACTAGCTACGTTTGAGGAGACGTCGATGTTCAGGGTGACCGCCGGACCGCTCAGCGACGTCCTAGCCATCCGCCCTGGTGGAGGCCTCACCGTGGGCGTGACCTCCGGCAGCGAGGAGTGGGCGGTCGAGATCGGCTCGTTCGGCTACAAGTCCCGCCGGGGCCGTCCGGAAGTTGCACACCTCCGGTTCTCCGCGGCGGCGGAGACGTGGGCGGGTTACTTCCGGCCCGTGCCCCAGCGCGGTTACGGAACGATCGCCGGCCTGCATCGCCTTGGCGTGATGACGGTCGAAGGCGACCTCGTCGTCTTCTTCCGGGACCAGCTCCTGATTGAGTACGCCTTCACGGCGCTTCGTCAACCGTGCTCCGTTGAGAGCCCTTCACCGGACCACGATGGCGTCGTATTCGAGCCCGTCCATGGACGATACATTCGGATGTCTATCGCTGGTCGTCGTCACCGTCTCTACGTTGAGGAGGCGGGCACCGGCATCCCACTGCTGTGCTTGCACACTGCCGGATCGGACAGCCGACAGTACCGAGCCCTGCTCAACGACGCCGAGATCACCGACCGATTCCGGGTGGTCGCGTTCGACCTGCCGTGGCACGGCAAGTCCTCCCCGCCGGCGGGCTACCAGGACGAAGCGTATTCGCTCACCGTGGACCAGTACGGGGCCGTGATCATTGCCGTCTGCGACGCCCTCCGTTTGGACTAGCCGGTGGTGATCGGCTGCTCCATCGGGGGGCGGATGGTTCTCGAGCTCGGTCTGCGGTGGCCGGGGCGCTTCCGCGCCGCAGTCGGCCTGCAGTCGGCGCCCGCTGCCGAGAAGGGCCAAGCCGACTCCTTCCGAACGCTCGGTGTCGCCCGGCGCTCAGACGTGAACGGGCCCGAGGCCGCCGCTGGCCGGGTCCGCCCGCTGATCGGCCCAACGGTCCCGGAAGAACACCGCTGGGAGACATTATGGCATTACATGCAGTCCGGGCCGGGAGTATTCGAGGGAGATACCGACTACTACTTCGACTCGGGCAACCTCACCGACGAGCAGGTCGACAAGCTCAAGAATTCTAAGTTCCCGCTATTCCTGTTGGCTGGTGACTACGACTTGGGGGTGACTCCGGACATGAGCCGGAGATTTGCCGAGCGGGCCGGAGCGCGTCACTACGCTTTGATTCCGGGGCTCGGGACATTTTCCGATGTCCGAGGATCCGTCTCGTTCTCGGCAGTACCTCCTGCCCGTGTTGGACGAGATTGCTCAGCTGTCCTGACAGGGCAGGGCACAACTGGTCCCGAGAAGGGCTGCAGGTCCGGTACTCCTCAGCGGCGCGCCCCGGGAAGCTCGCTGCTCAGAACCTGTGTCAGTGCCGACGCGCCGCCGTCTACGAGGTGCACCCCGCCGGTCATCCAGGCCGACCGGGCGTCGGCCAGTAGCAGCGCGAGGTCCGTGACCTCGGAGGGCTGTCCCCAGCGCCGCGCGGGGATCGAGTTCTCCCAGGCGGCGACCGCCGCCTCCGGGCGCGGGGCCGTGCCGCCGATGTTGGTCACCACCGGACCGGGCGCGATGGCGTTGACGCGCACGCCGTAACCCGCCAGCTCGAGCGACGCCTGCTTCACCAGCCCCACCACCGCGTGCTTGGACGCGACGTACGGGTAGCTCACGCGCGGCTCCGGCCGCAGGCCCGCCGTCGACGCCGTCACGACGATGCTGCCCCGCTGCTGCCGCTTCATGATCCGCGCCGACTCCTGCAAGCAGCAGAACAGCCCGTCGAGGTTCACCGTCAGCACGCGGCGCCAGGCCTCGAACGGCAGCTCGTCCAGCGCGCCGCCGTCCTGCAGCATCGACGGGACACCGTTGACTCCGGCGTTGAGGAACGCCGCGTCCACCGACTCCAGCCCGCCGAACACCGCTCGCACCGCGCCGGGATCACTGACGTCGCAGACGTGCGCCACACCGCCGAGCTCATCCGCGACCTCGCGCACCGACTCGTTCACGTCCACCAGGTGCACCTGCGCGCCCTCGGCGGCGCAGCCGCGCGCCAGCTCGCGGCCGATGCCGCTGCCCGCTCCGGTCACGACCGCCACCTGTCCCGCGAACCGCTCCATCTTCTCAACCCTCCTGTGGCGCAACGAAACTCACTGTGCCCGCGTCGCCGTCGACCTCGATCCAGTCGCCCGTGTCGATCGAGCCGAAGGGGTCGAGGCCCAGCACGGCGGGCACGTTCAGCACGACCAGCCCGAGCGCCAGCTTGCTGTTCATCCGCGTGAACACGATCGCCACCGGGGCGGTGCCCAGCAGCTTGGCGAGGTGGAACTGCCCGGACCACCCCGACGAGCCCTTGGCGCCGGGGACGACGAGCACGCCCCCGGCGAAGCTCGCTCCGTGCTGGGGATGCCGGTTCTCCACGATCGTGCCGGTCTTGGGATCGATCCCGCCCCAGCCGGAGATCGGCGCGGTGCACACGAGCGCCGGCCCGTTCGCACACCCGCCGACGACACCTTTCCCGTGCAGTACCTCAGGCATCCGCCCACCGCCCGCTCACCGCGGCGTCCACGCACGCTTCGACGCTGCCGAACCAGCCCTGCACACCGGTGATCGCGGGCAGGTAGTGCGCCTGCTTGGCCGAGTCCGTTGCGAACACGCGTGTGCCGGGTGGCAGGAACTGGCCGATCGCCGGGCAGGTGTCGGACAGGACCCGGCCGCCGGCGCGTTCGATGGTCTCGACGTAGCCGCTGCGTTCGGCGATCGTGCGCAGCGCGCTGGGCGTGAACACCCATAGCGCCGTCGACGGCGCGACGCGGCGGCCTTCCAGCAGCCGTGCGACCGTTCGTACCTGTTCGAGTGCCGCGTGCGGGCAGCCGATCATGACGAAGTCCACGTCGCGGTTGGAAGCCGTGCGGCACAACGACTCGATCGTCGCCGCACGCGCGGCCGCATCGAACACCGATGTCGCCTCGGGGACGCGTCCGCCGAGGGCCTGCTCGACGGTGGCCGCTTCCGGTGTCACACCGGGCAGATGGTACATCTCGACGTCGCCGGAGGATGCCGCGGCGGCGCCGAACTGCTTTAGCCGCACCGGGTTCGGTGTGAGTCCGTCGCCGGTGAGCACTGGGACCGCGTCCTGGACCTGCTCGCCGACCCAGTAGCCGAGGATGTTCCAGTCCTCGGTGGTCACCACTGGGTGCCGTACCTCGATCAGGTGCGTGGCGCGGCGGTGCTGGTCGAGGTGGTAGCCGCAGTAGGGGGTGCGGCCGGTGAGCATCGACGCGGCCGCGGACTCGCGGCCCTCGGTGTTGGTGCGCGCGCCGAGCACCGAGTTGATGTAGACGACGGCGGAGGATTCCATCCACGCGCAGTGCTCGCCGTACCGGGGAACGTTGCCCACCTGGTAGGGCGTGCACGTCGAGTGCAGGTCCACGCCTTTCTCCGCGAGGTAGCGCTCGCTCTCGGTCATCGCGTCGGCGTCGGACCGGGAGATGCCCTGCACGTCCCAGTGCTCGCGGTCGCGGGGGCCGATCAGCTGGCAGCTGTGTGCGCGGAACGATGGCACGTCGACGGTTTCGTCGAGGTCGAGCGAGAACCGTGAGAACAGCGCGGCCGGGTCGGTGGTGCCGAGGACGCGGGCGTGGCGGGGGCCGAAGATGTTCGCGCCGCACACGTTGTCGGTGTCGATGAGCCGTTCGGCGCCCATGAGGTCGCCGTAGCGCACGAGCAGTTCCAGTGCTGCCTGCACTGCCCGGCCCTCTTCGCCGGCGAGCATCCGTTCGTCGGCGGGGCTCAGCAGCACGACGGCCTCACACGCTCAGCCATGCGCCCTCGCTCTCGAGTTCGGTGCGCAGCCGTGGGACATCGACGTTCGCGACGACCGCATCGCCTTTGAGCGCCAGGTGCGCCGCGGTGCCGGCGGCCTGCCCCATCGCGAAGCAGGGGCCCGCGACGCGGGCCGCGGACTGACCGCCGTGCGTCATCGACGCGCACCGGCCGGCGACCAGCAGGTTCGATGGCCCGTCGGCGGGCACGAGCATCCGGTAGGGGAGCTGGTTGCAGCCGACCGGGTCGTCGCCGTAGGGCCAGCGGATGTCGAGGTCGCCGTCCACGTGCGCTTCGACGGGCCAGCCGTTGAGGCCGATCGAGTCGTCGAAGGTCGCGCACGAGCGGACGTCGTCCTCGGTCAGCACGTACTTCCCGAGCAGACGGCGGGTTTCGCGGATCCCGATCTCCGGTCCGATGTCGACGATGTAGGCGCGCTCGAACCCGGGCACGTTGCCGCGGATGAACTCGAACACCTCCTGCGCCTGCTCACGGCCCTGCACCTCGCCGCGGGTCAGCTGCCACACGTCGGTGCCGTCGATGGCGGTGCCGTCGGGATTGCGCAGCTGGGTGGCGTTGGCGCGCCATTCGAGGTCGTCGCGCTGCGGGCGGACGATCGCGCCACGGCGGGGGAATTTCGGGCGTCCGGCGGCGACGGCCTCGTCCATCATGCGAGGCAGGATCTTCCACGCCGGTCCGGCGCGTTCACCGTCGACGGCGTTGATGCGGAACATGGTGGACGGGAACAGCATCTCGCCGTGCGGGTCGGCCTTCTCGTGCGAGGTCTTAGTCCAGGCGAGCAGATCGCCGTCGCCGGAGCAGTCGATGACCACCTTCGCGCGCAGAATCCCACGCCCAGACTTGGATTCCACCACTATTCCGTCCACTGTGGACTCATCGCTGCTGGCGCCGACCGCGAACGCGTGGTACAGCAGTTGCGCGCCCGCGGCGAGCACGTGCTCGTCCGCGGCGCGGCGGTAGGCGGGGATGTCGTAGGCCTGCGCCTGGATGCGGTCGGCGAACGACCGGTGCGGTGCGCGCAGCCCGCCGAGCCGGTCGATGCGCTCCAGCAGCTCGGTCGCGTGCCCGCGTACGGTGAGCACGTGCTCGCCGTGGACGTTGGAGTACATGCCGCAGAACGTGGACAGCCCGCCGCCGGTGCCGGCGCCGCCGAGGTAGCCGTTCTTCTCGACCAGCAGCGTGCTGCGCCCGGCGCGGGCGGCGGCAGTCGCGGCGGCGAGCCCGGATGGGCCGCCGCCCAGGACGACTACCTCCCACTCGCCGAGGACCGGCGTCTCGTGGGCGGGCTCAGTGACGAAGGCGCTCATGATGTGACCCCCTGGTGGTTCCAGTGCCCGGTGAGCAGTTCGTGTAGCTCGTCGGGTCCTTCCTGCGTCAGCAGATGGCCGGCGCCGGGCAGGCGTACGCGGCGCGCGCCGGGCACGGTGGCGGCGATCAGTTCGGCGTGGTGCGCGGGCACGACGGCGTCGGCGAGCCCGTCGACGACGAGCACGGGACAGCGCACCTCGCCGATCCGGTCGCGCAGGTCGGTGCCCGCGATGGCTTCGCAGCAGCCCGCGTAGCCCTCGGGGTCGAGCCGGTCCACACCGGACACCGTGCTCGCGACGAGCATCGACGGCGTGGCGGCGGCGGCGGGGGAGTACCAGCGGCTGAGCAAACCGTTGCTGGCGACGGTCATCCCGTCCCGGCGGACCGCAATGGCGCGGCGTCGCCAGAACTCGGGTTCGTCCGCGAAGACCGGTGAGTTGATTGTCACCAGGCTTCGCACCCGGTCGGGGTGATCCGCCGCGAGTGCGAGCCCGACGGTGCCGCCGAGGCTGACCCCGACGACATCGACGGACTCGACGCTGAGGGAATCCAGCAGTGTCACCGTGTCTGTGACCAGGTCGGCTAGTGTGTACGGCCCTGCGGGACTCGGTGACTCGCCGTGGCCGCGGTGGTCGAAGCTGATCACCCGGCGCTCCTCGCGGATCCTGGACCGCTGGGGCTCCCACATAGCGCGCGTGGTGCCAAGCGACGCCGCGAGCAGCACCGCCGGGCCCGATCCCTCGTCGCTGTAGGCGAGTGCGGTCATGCGACCGCTCCGGTGGCGGGGCGGCCGGCCTTGGCGTCCTGGATTCCGCGGTGCACCCGTGCGCGCAGCTCGGCGAAATCGGGCGTCGCGCGTGTCGTCACCTGGTTCCGTTCGGTGGGCAGGTCGATCCGGACGTCGTCGAGCACGTGCGTGGGCGAGGCCGACAGCACGATCACGCGCTCGCCGAGGTACACGGACTCGTCGATGTCGTGCGTGACGAACAGCGTCGTGATGCCGAGGTCGCGCCACAGCGTGCGCACGAGGTCCTCCAGATCGGCGCGGGTCTGCGCGTCGACGGCGGCGAACGGCTCGTCCATCAGCAGTACGTGCGGTTCATACGCCACCGCTCGCGCGATCGCGACGCGCTGCTGCATCCCGCCCGACAGTTGCCACGGGTACGCGCGCCCGGCGTCGCCGAGGTCCACCGCCGTGAGCGCCTCCGACACCAGCCGGTCCCGCTTTTCGCGCGGCAAGCCCTTCTGCCGCAAGGGAAGGTCGATGTTCTGGCGCACGGTCTTCCAGGGGAACAGGCTGCGCCCGTACTCCTGAAACACCACGGCCATTCCGAGCGGGGGCCCGGTCACCGGGGAGCCTTCCAGCACCACCTCGCCTGCGGTCGGCTTCAGCAGCCCCGCAAGGCACTTGAGCAGGGTCGTCTTGCCGGCGCCGGACGGGCCGACGATGCAGGCGAACTCGCCGCGGGCAACGGTGAACGTGATATCGCGGATCGCCTCGATGCGCCTGCCCTGGGACTCGTAGACCTTCTTGAGGTTTCGCACCTCGACCATATCGGTCATCAGCGGTTCCTCTTCTGCGCTTCGCGCAGGCCCAGGTACCAGCCCAGGGCCCGCTTCTCGATCAGGGTAAACAGCGCCGAGAGCACGAACCCGATGAGGCCGAGCAGGATGATGCCGCTCCACATCTGGGGGATCGCGAACGTGCGCTGGAACTGCACGATGGAAAAGCCGAGTCCGTTGGTGGCAGCGAACATCTCGCCGATCACCATCAGGATCAGGCCGATGGACAGCCCCTGGCGCAGCCCGGCGGCGATCTGCGGGCTCGCGGCGGGCAGCACGAGGTGCCGCAGCCGCGCCGCTCGCGTGAGGCCGAAGCTGCGCGCGGTGTCGACCATGACCTCGTCCGCGGCCCGGACGCCCTCGACCGTGTTGAGCAGCACCGGCCACACGCAGCCGGAGACGATGACGAGGATCTTCGACCCGTCGCCGATCCCCGCCACGAGCGCGATGACCGGTACCAGCACTGTCGGCGGGATGGCGCGCAGGAACTCCAGCACGGGTTCCGCGCCGCGGCGCAGCGCGTCGGTGAGGCCAAGCGCGACGCCCAGCGCCACTCCGATCACCGCCGACAGCGCGAAGCCGACGAGCAGCCGCACCAGGCTCGGCACGACATCGTCGCCGAATCGCGCCGAGAGCCACAGTTTCCCAAACCAGTCGAGGATCTTCGACAGCGGCGGGAAGTAGTAGTTGGTGCTGTTCGCGCTGGTGACCCACCACAGGGCCACGAGCAGGACCGGCAGTCCGAGCGCGAGCAGCACGCGGTTGACGATCTTCATCGGGCACCTCCCGCGCGCCGGATCGACGGGTGCCAGCGCAGCGTGAGCCGCTCGCCGAGCCGGAACAGCACGTTGACCAGCACTCCGAGCACGCCGGCCACCAGCACGAGCGCGAACATCTCGGTCGTCGCGCCGCTGCTCTGCGCCACCGAGATCAGCTGCCCCAGGCCCGGGGTGCCGATCACCAGCTCCGCGGTGATCGCCAGTACAAGGGCGACCGACGCCGCGAGCCGGATGCCGGTGAACACGAACGGCAGGGCCGTCGGCCACACGACGTGCCGCAGCACCGCCCACGCCGAGAAACGGTAGGAGCGGGCGGTCTCCCGTGCGACCGGGTCGATGTCCTGCACGCCGTAGAGCACTTGCACGAGCACCTGCCAGAACCCGGCGTAGACGATGAGCGTCACCCCGGACTGGAAACCGGTGCCGAAGATCAGGATGACCGCCGGGATCAGCGCGACCGAAGGGATCGGCCGCAGGAACTCCACAGTGGACGCTGTCGCGGCGCGCAGCCACGGCACCAGGCCGATGACGAAGCCGACGACGACGCCGGCGGCGACCGCGAGCACCAAGCCGATCAGCCAGGTGCGCACGGTCCGGCCGATTGCCTCCCACAGTTCCGCATGCCCGGCGTCGCGTGCGAGTTCGGCGAGCACGGACGACAGCGGCGGCAACGCGTCCCCAGCGATCAGCCCGCTTCGCGGGATCAGCTCGGCCAGCACGGCGGCGATCAGGATGCCCACGACAGGCGCGACCGGGCGCCGTTTCCGGCGGGCCGGCGCTGGCGCCGCGGCCCCGGCGCGCCGCGACGGCGGGGCTTCGAGGACCTCCATCAAGCACCTCCTTTCCCCGACCGGCACCGCGCCCCGCTCGCCCGCCCGCCCAGCACCGCGCCGCACGCAAGCGGGGTGACGGTGCGGTCGTAGGTGGCGAGCCAGCCAGGGGAGCGGTCGGTCTCGGCGGGCGCGATCTCGCGCGCTGCCAGCACTTCGGGGTCGACCTCGAGATCGACCGTGCGCGTGGTCAGGTCGATGGAGATCATGTCGCCATCGACCACCCGGCCGAGCGGACCGCCGATCGCGGCCTCGGGGCTGACCTCACCGACCACGATGCCCTTGTTGACCAGACCAGACAGCTGCCCGTCGGTGACGACCGCGACCTTCTCGCCGAGGCCGGCGCCGTCGAGCGCGAACACGAATGCCGACACCATCGCCATCCCGGGCCCGCCGTGCAGGCCCATGCCGCGCAGCACGACGACCTCGCCGGCCTGCACCTTGCCCGCCGCGAGCCCCGCGATCGCGGTCTCGCGTGAGGAGTAGCAGCGCGCCGGGCCGCGGAAGGTCGCCGGGCGCTCCTCGTCGACGGGCAGCTTGACGATCGCGCCGTCTGCGGCAAGCGAGCCCCGCACGATCACGATCGACGGCCGCCTTGTGAACGGGTCCGCGAGTGGGCGGACGATCTCGCGATCGGGTTCGGGCGTCCCGGCGAGGACCTCGCCCAGCGGACGCCCCGAGACGCCGACCGTGCCGAGGTCCAGTAGGGGAGCCAGCGTGGACAGAACCGCGTGCGCGCCGCCGATGTCATCGAGCTGCTCGATGAGGTGTGGGCCGTTGGGCCGCACCGCTGTGAGCACTGGGACGCGGTCGGCGAGCTCCTCGTACAGGCGCCACACGTCGGTGTCCAGCCCAGCCTCCACCGCGATCGCCTGCAGGTGCTTGACCGAGTTGATCGAGCCGCCGACGGCGAGCATGAGCGTCACCGCGTTGCGGATCGCCCCCGGGGTCAGGATCGTGCGCGCCGACTGTCCGGTGTGGACCATCTCGACGATGCGCTTCCCGGCGTCCCGCACGGCTTTCCACATCGTGTCGCCGTTGGCGCGGGTCGGGGTGGTGCCCGGCAGCGCCATCCCCAGTGCTTCCGCGGCCATGTGCATGGTGTTCGCGGTGCCCATCCCGGCGCACACCCCAGGGCCGCGGATCGCGCCCTCGGACATCTCACGCAGATCCTCAGCGGAGCCCCGGCCGAGCGCGGTGCGCCCGGCGCGGAGGAACACCTCCTCGATGTCCGGTCCGCCGTCGGCGGCAAGCGCGCTGTGCTGATAGCCGCAGGCGACTAGCACAGCGGGCACGTTCATCCGGCCCGCCGCCATCATGTGCGCGGGCGCGGTCTTGTCGCACGAGCTCAGACACACCATGCCGTCGAGCAGTGCGCCTTCCACGACGACCTCGATGTCGTTGACGATCAGGTCGCGGCTGGGCAGTACGTACCGGCCGCCGGAGCCGGCGCTGGTCACGAAGTCCGCGGGCGCGGCGGTGCGGATCTCGAAGGGGAGTCCGCCCGCTGCCCGGATCGCGTCCTTGAGGACCGGGACGATGCCGTCCAGGTGCGCGAAGCAGGCCGCGAGGTCCGACGAGGAGTTGACGATGGCGATCTTGGGCCGCGCCATCTCCTCGTCGGTGATGCCCAGCGAGCGCCATTCCGCTCGCCGCACGGCCCAGCGGGAGGTGCCGGCGGCCAGGTCGCTGCGTAGCTGGTCGGTCATGTCAGCTGGCCGCGCCCGACCACACGAGGTCGTCGTAGGAGACGTCGGCGGTGACCATGTTGTACCGCTTGGCCGCCTTGACGAACGCGTCCACGGAGTCCTTCGAGATACCGGGGGCGTACGTCGGCAGCGTGACCTGGCCGACGACGGCCGGGTCGATCTTCATGAACGACGGCAGCTGCGCCCGGACCTGGTCCGGGTGCGCATTGGCGTAGGTCAGCGACTCGTCGATCGCGGCCTTCAGAGCGGTGAACAACTTCGGGTTCTGCTGCAGCTGTTGCTCGGAGGTGAAGTACACCGAGGTGGTCAGGCTGGTCTTGGCCATGTCCAGGTACGGAGACGCGATCACCCGCGTGCCCTTGCTAGCGATGGTGTCGAACGGCTCGGCCGTGACCATCGCGTCGACGTTGCCGTTGCCCAGCGCGGTGACCGCGTCCGGGAAAGGCAGCTCCACGAACTTCACCGAGGCCGGGTCGCCACCGGCCGCCGACACCGCGACGTCGCCGAGCATCTGCAGCAGGTTGTTGAGGGTGTTGACACTGACCTTCTTGCCCGCGAGATCTGCCGGCGACTTGATCGTGCTGTTCTCGGGAACGCGGATCATTGACACGTCCTTGCCGGCGACGGCCGTCGAGTTCGAGCCCGAGGCGATCACCTTCAGCGGCAGGCCCTGCGCCCGGGCCGACAGCACCGAGACAATGTTGCTGAACGCGAACTGGTACTGGCCGCTGACCACCGGCGGCACCAGCGCGGCGCCGCCCTGGGCGGTGTTGACGTTGAGTTTGATGCCTCGGCTGGTGAAGAAGCCCTGCTTGTCGCCGAGGTAGAGGGCCGCCACGTCGATGACGGGGATGAACCCCGCTTGGACGGTCACCGGCGTCTGCGGCGTCGGGTCCAGGCCCGCAGCGCTGCTGCCGCCGCCTCCGCAGGCGGTGACGCTGAGGGCGAGCGCGGCCGCCGCGGCCAGTGCCGTTCGCCGGCGCATCGTGCGGAACTTCATCGTTCCTCCTGGTTATCGGCCCGTCGTCGGGGTCGGAACTGTTGGCTGGGCGGTACGATACCTTTTTGAACGCATGTGCGCTAGACGCACGCACACGCGTTCGCTATGCGGACATCGTTGGCGCGGCGCGTGGCGCAGGTATCCGGATGGGTGTGCGAGAGTGAGCGCTACTAGAGGGCATAGGACAGGAGACGCAGGCATGGACCTTGGCGACGAGGGATCGGGCGAGGCCGACTTCGTCCAGGCGCTGGCGCGCGGGCTCGAGGTCATCAGGGCCTTCGACGCCGAGCGGCCGGCGCAGTCGCTCTCCGACGTCGCGCGGGTGACGGGACTGTCCCGCGCCGCCGTCCGGCGGTCGCTGCTGACCTTCCAGAAGCTCGGCTACGTACGCAGCGAGGGCACCCTGTTCCAGTTGACTCCCAAGGTACTCGAACTCGGCCACGCGTACCTGCGCGGGCTGACCACGCCGCAGATCGCGCAACCCCACCTGAAGGACCTCATGTGCGAGGTGCAGGAGACGACCGCGCTGTCGGTGCTCGACGGTGACGACGTCGTGCACATCGCCCGGATCCCCACAACCGGCGTCATCACGGTGTCGATCAACGTCGGCTCACGCTTCCCGGCCTATGCCACGGCGATGGGCCGCGTCCTGCTGGCGGGACTGGACGCGGACGCGTTCACCGAGTACCTCGGCCGCGTCTCGCTGGAGGCCTTGACCAACCGCACGGTGCGTGACGCCGAGCAGCTGCGGCAGATCGTCGAAGCTGTGGCGGAGAACGGGTTCTGCCTCGCCGACCAGGAGCTCAACCGTGGGCTGCGCGCGGTCGCCGTCCCGGTCCGCGACCGCGCGGGCAAGGTCATCGCCGCGGCCAACATCGCAGTCAGCGCCGGCATGCGCAGCCTGGAAGAGATCCGCGCGATGGTGCCGCGCCTGAAGCACTGCGCGGCCGCCATTGAGCGGGACCTGCACCTGGTCGAGGGCCCATGAGGCCCCAGCCGAACGGGGTGCGCCCAGCTCAACCTGCTGACCGACGATCGGGTTCGTGATGCCGGCCGTTGCATCCGCTCGGGCCGCCGCTTCTCCCTCGCCCTTCCGTTCGACGAGCACGGGCCGCAGTCGGGGCTGGGCGGGCGGTTCAACCCGATCCACCTGATGATCCGCGACGGTGGAGACGTCAGCACGAACAGCATGGTGCGGGACTTCTCCGGAGGCGTGGACCGGCATATCCGGTCAACCGATGACCTGGTGATCATGCCGTTGCAGTCCGGCACCCAGTGGGACGCGCTGGCCCATGTCTTCCTCGACGGCGCGATGTATAACGGACATCCGCCGGCGGCGGTGAGTAGCCGCGGCGCGCAACGACATCACCCACGGCAGTGACCGGCTCGCTGGCCGCGGAGTCCTGCTCGACCTGGCCCGTCATCTGGGATTGCCGCAGCTGCCGGGCGGTCATGCCATCGACGCGGCCGAACTCGCCGAGTGCGCCGCCGCTCAACATCAACGGTCAGCTGCAGACGAACCCCTTCAAGTAGTGACGGAAGAGAGAGATGCCCAAGATCGCGTTTCCGCTCGGGTTCGGCGACCGGAGGTTCCAGCTCTGGCGTTTCGGGGTGAGTCACGGCGTGCTGCTGCTGCGCAGTGCGCACACGAAGGAGTACCCGACTAGGATCGACATCATGTTCCGGGCGGTCTCGGAGATGAGGCTGCGCAGGGGGCTTGATGACCTGTCGATCGACCTGCTCGCCGAGCACGATCCACGGCTGGCCGAGCTGGCGGTCTCCGTTCCACCGAACAGGCACGTGTTCGCCTTGTCGGCCCGCGGTTTCCCGCACGGTTATGTCGCCGCCGCCAGCATGTCCACCGCCGAGGGCGATCTGTCCTTGGCCGGCGACATAACCGGGACGAAAGCGAGGCGGAAAAGTACCTGCTGCGAAAGACCTACCCGTAGCCCTGAACAATCGGTTGCCTGGCGTAGGCGTGGGAAACCTTCGCCAGCCAGGCAATCTCCGTCGGCAGGTCGTGGCCGCCGCGGCCGGCGTCGTCCAGTTTGGGGGCTCGGTTTCGAGGGCAGGCCGGCGTTCTTGGCGGCTCCGGGCACTTCCTGCTCGGCATCTTCCATCGGCTGATCGCGAAGTGGCGCGAATCAGGGCCCGGCACCGACGACTGGGAGTTGATCCGGCGCTCGCTGGACTCGGTGCACGGCTGCACAAGAACCCGTACGCGGTGTCCATCGCCCGGTTCCGGCTGCTGGTAGCGGCGCTGCGCGCCGCCGGTGAGAAGCGCCTCGCGTCTGCTCCCACGTTCCCGATCAACGTCGCGGTCGGTGCCTCCCTGATGCCGTCCACGAGCACGATCTCGTACAGGTCGCGCCGCCGGCAGGGATCGGCGAGATCCCACCGGACGGTCCGCGGATTGGGGTCCTGACCAGAACAAGCGCGCCGGGAATACCACTATGCCGTGTACCGGTCCGTAGAGCTCGTGGAGAGCGCGTGGCACCGACGCGTTCCGGCGCCAGCCAGGACGCACAGCGACCCCACGCGCTCGCACAATCTGCCGGGGTGGCCGGTGGTCGTCTGCGGGTGGTCAGGTCTGCCAGGGGTTGAGGATGTCGATACCGGCGGGTTGGAAGTGGGTGACGTTGCGGGTGACGACCTGGAGGTGGTGGGTTGAGGCGGTGGCGGCGATGAGGGCGTCGGTGCCGTGGATCGGTGTCCCGGCGGTTTCGGTGCGTGCGAGCAGTTGCCCCCATGCGTCGGCGACGGCGGTGTCGACGGGGAGGATGCGGTTGCCGAAGCGGTCGGGGAGTTCGGTGGTGAGCCAGTGGTCGAGGCGGTCGCGGCGCCGGCTGACAGCGAGGCGGTTGACGCCTTTGCGGAGTTCGCCGAGGGTGATGACGCTGAGGTAGGTGCGGTCTTCGTCGACCTGGTCGAACCAGCGGACGACACCGGGGTCGGGGCGGGGTTTGACCCATTCGGAGATGGCGTTGGTGTCGAGCAGAAAGCTCATAGCGCGATATCGCGGGCGGGGATCTCGACGCGGTCGATCTCCAGGTCGGAGTCGCGCAGGGGCGAGCCAGCGAGGAACTCGGCGAGGCTGCCGGAGCGGTTGGTCTTGCGGTGCCACTCCTCGATGGACACCACGACGGCAACCTCCTCGCCGCGGCGCGTGATGGCCCGGGGTCCGTCGTGGATCACCTGGTCGATCAGCTCGCTGAGCCGGGCTTTGGCGTCGGCGACACTCCAGGCGTGATCAGGGGTTGCATCGGTCATTCCCACCACCTCCGATGACCACTATAGTCATTATGACCATCTCGGTCCAGGTTGGCGGCTGCTCGTCTTGTTGGTGTTCCGGTCGCGCTCCGTCCAATGCGGGCGCGACATCGGTCTGCGGATGGCGTCAGGCACGTCGCATGGTGCCGAACAGCGGGTGGCGGCCCTGGCCGCTTGCGCTGGCGCGGATCTGTCGGTGTCGGTCGGTACCCTGCCGGTCATGGTGTTGGAGGCTGCGCGACCAGATGGCGATGCCGTGTCGCGCGCAGAGGAGACCGCGCGGGCGGAGACCGCCGGGCGGGTGTTGAGCCATGCCGACAAGCTGCGTCTGGAGTCGCTGAAATACGCGACGCGCCCCGAGGCCGAGACGTACGTGGCGATCATGCGCACGTTCACCGGCGGGATCAGTGGTCTGCTGTCCGATCAGTCCGCGGCGGAAGTGCGTCAGCGACTCATCGCGGAGCACGGTATCGAACTGGATCTGGACACGGTCGACATCCGCCTTTCCACCCTGGTTGAGTTGGGCAATCTGGCGCGCAGCCCGCGTGAGTCCGAGGCCCGGTCGATCAAGGAGTACCTGCAGCACCGGGCCCGCTATCAACTTACGCAGCGCGGCGAGGCCGTGCATCGCATGGTCGAGGACCTGCTCCAGCGCACCGAGGCGGCGCAGGAGGTGTCCAGCGAGATGCTGGGCGGAATTCTGGCGGGTCTGCGTGAACTGGGCCGGATCGACCCGGCCACGTTGGTGGACGTGGCGCCGGACGACTTGGCGCGCCGGATCGCGACGATGTTCGCCCAGTTCGAGCGGCTGGTGGACTCGACGCGCGACTTCTACACCTACCTGTCGGAGGTGTTGCGGCGGTTCGACCTCAACCCGGACGAGTTCAAGGCCTACAAGAACCTCCTGATCGACTACCTGCATCGTTTCGTCGAAGAGGTCGGGTTGCACATGCCCCAGATCGGCGACGAGATCCGTTCCCTGCAGCCGAAGGTGGCCGCTATGGTCGACCGGGCCAATGCCGGGCAGCGGCTGGTTGGCCTCGACGGGACGCGTGCCCGGCGCGATCGCGGCCTCGACGTCGCCGACTGGCCGAGCCTGGCGGCATGGTTCCTCGGTGAGCCGGGCCGGGAGGCCGACGCCGTTCAGGTGCGCGGGCTGGCCACCCAGGCGATGAATGCGCTGCTGTCGAATCTGCGGCGCATCGTGGCCGACGGTGCCGGCGAACGCAGCCGTCACCGGGAACTGATCACCCTGGCACGTTGGTTTGCCGAGGCCGATGACGCCACGGCGCACGCGTTGTGGGCGGCCGCGTTCGGCCTCTACCCGGCCCGGCATCTGAGCTTCCGCGCGGACCGCGAGGGCGTGCCGGTTCCGCCCACCACCTCGTGGTGGCGCGGCCCCGCCGCCGACGTTCCGGTGACCTTGCGTAACCATGGGGACCGTGCCGTTCGCGGTCGGGTTGCTAAGCCGCCCGACTACTCGGTCGCCAAGAGGCGCAGGCTGGAGGAACGGGCCGCGTCCGAGCGCCGTCGACTGGCGGCCTTGGCGGAGTTGGCGCGATGGGATGGCGGGAGGCTGTCCGACGACGCCCGTGGCGCGCTGCTCGGGCTGTACGGCAATGCCCTGCTGGCTGCGGGTGGCCCACTCGCGGACGGCGGGGAGACCTCGGCGAGGGCCGAGAACGGTCTTCGTGTCGTGGTCCGTCGCGCACCGGGGCGACACACGGTGATCAGCAGCCCGCAGGGCACACTCGAACTCGTCGACCTCGATCTCTGGGTTGAGGCGGCGGACGCCGACGTCGGCGAGGACACATCGGGGGAGATCCGGGCGGAGGGCGACCGGTGAGCGACGCGTACGACCACGACGAGGGACGGCGCGCCGCGCGCTTGCTGCTGCGCAGGCCGATGCTCACCGCGGAACGAGATGGCGAAGACTTCCGGCTGGTCCGCAAACATGCGCGTGAGCTGACTCGACGGTTTGCCGAAAACCTCGGCTACCGCCTGGTGGTGCAACCGAGAGTGGCGCGGCTGTACAAGGCGGGGCTGGGGCGGGACGCGACTCGTCCGCTGCTGCGGCGTGGCGGTGATCGGCCGTTCGAGCCGCGCGCGTATGCGTTGTTGTGCCTCACGATGGCGGCACTCGCCCGGTGTCGGGACCAGTTGATGATGGACGAACTCGTTGGGGAGGTCCGGGCCGCGATCGCCGAGGCCGGGGTGGACGTCGACCTGGATTACCCGCCCGACCGCCGGGCGCTCTACGCCGCGTTGATCGCGCTGGTCGAGTATGGCGTGCTGCACGAGCGGGACCACGACGGCGGCGGGCTCGAGCGGTGGGTTTCGGACAGCCGCGCCCGGTCGTTGCTCGATGTGGACCGGGACCGGCTTCGGCTGATGCTCGCGACGGGCGTCGGCGATGCGGTGTCCCCGGCGGCACTATTGGATTCGGCCGCATTGCCGTCCGCGGCAGGCGGCGCGCGAGTCGCGGTCCGCCGCAGGCTGCTGGAGTCGCCGCTGCTGACGACGGCAGAGCTGACCGAGGAGCAGGCCGACTGGTGGCGGCGGGGTCGCAACAGGGAGCAGGAGCGGTTCGAGGAGTTGTTCGGGGTCGAACTGGAACTGCGGGCCGAGGGCGCGCTGGTGATCGACCCCGAGGACGAACTGTCCGATGTGGCCTTTCCCGGTCGGGGCACGGCCAAGCAGTTCGCGTTGCTGCTGCTCGAGAAGCTGGCGGATCGGCGCACTCGGCCGGTCGACGGCGCGTGGCGGCGGGTTCCCGTCGACGTGGTGACGGTGGAACTCGACACCCTGGCGCAGGAGTACGGCACATACCTGAACAAGGCGCACCGCGAGGATCGGAGTGCGTTGTTGTCGGAGGTGCGTGGCATGCTGACCGCGTTCGGCCTGGTGCGTCTCGAACAGTCCACAGGGGACGGTTCGAGTGGTGGCGAGGGAGCGTGGCTGGTCCACGCGGCAGCGTCCCGGTACCGGGTGGAGGTCACGACGGTCGCTTCGAAGAGCGCCCAGGTGTCGCTGTTCGATGACCCGGACGCCCCAGAGGACGGCGCACCACAAGACGCAGCCGAGGCAGACGAGGAGGAGGACTGATGGGCGACAATCGCGCAGCCGCGCATCAGATCCGACCGGGTGAGGGTGTCCCGCAGGCTACGGAGGGCTGAGGATGTCTCGGTTGATGGCAGTCGCGGACGAGGTCGCGGCCGACCCGCATCGGTTCCGCCTGTCGCGGGCGGGCGTGCTCAATGTGTGGCAGTACGACGAGCAGGTCTTCGAGTTGGCCGATGGGCGCATGCTGTTGCGCGGCGCGAACGGCACCGGGAAGTCGAAGACGCTGGAGATCCTGCTGCCGTTCGTGCTCGACGCGGACAAGCGCAGGCTGAGCGCCACGGGGTCGCAGCAGCACACCAGTCTGCTGTGGTTGATGCTGGAAAACGGATCGTTCGGATCCTCGATCCGGATCGGGTATGTGTGGGTCGAGTTCGCGCGCATCGACGAGGACGGGCGTCGGGAGGTGTTCACCTGCGGTGTCGGTATTCGAGCGTCGGATTCGGCGAAGACGGCCACGACCTGGTGCTTCACCTCGCCGCGGGCTGTGGGAGACGGGTTGGAACTCGTCGACGCCGCGGGCCCGCTGCCGCCCGAGCGGTGCCGAGATGCCGTGGAGCCCGACGGCCTGTTCTTCGATCAGCATTCCGTCCGCGCCTACCGGGAGCAGGTCGGTCACAGCCTGTTCGGGCTCGAACCGGAGCGGTACGACGAGCTGCTGCGGATGCTGTACTGGCTGCGGCGGCCACAGGTGGGTGAGGACATCGACCCGCGTTCGCTCGCCGAAACGTTGTCGATCGCGCTGCCCCAGCTGGATGCGAACCTGTTGCGGTCGACCGGTGAGAGCATGGACCAGCTCGCGGACTTCGGCGACCAGATCGACGGCCTGGCGCGCGCGACGAAGGCCGTGCAGTCGTTCGCCGAGACCTATCGCCGTTATGCCGCAACGGTTGTGGCCGAACGCGCGGCCGCCGCGCACTCGGTGATCGCGGAGCACCGAAAGCTGCAGCGCGCGGTGCAGGATCGCGAGAAGGAACTCGACGACGCGACGATCGAGTTGGGTGCGGCCGAGGACGGCCAGGAAGATGCGCGGCGGCGGCGGCGCGCGGCGGAGATCGACCGGAAGCAGTTGGAGGGCGGGCCGGAGGCGCGCAGCCGGCAGCGGCTGTCGGACGCTGAACGCCGTGCCCGGGAACTGAAGGGCGTGGCGGAGCGGGACGCGTCGAGGGCAGCCGAACTGGGTGTGGACGCGCGTCGAGCAGACGAGGACGTCGTCGCAGATGGGGTTGTCCTTGGCGGCGAACTGTCCGGAATCCACCGCAACGCAACGGAATTGACCGGTGGGCTCGTCGATTTGCGGGTCGGTGCGACACTCGTGATCCCGACACTCGGGGACCCGCCGGCCGCGCTGACCGACGCGGACCGCTTGCAGTCCACTGTGGAGCGTCACGCGACACAGGTCGGGGAGTGTCACCCGGCGATCGGCACGGCGCGCGCAGCGGTGCGGGCAGTGGGTGAGGCGTTGACCGCCGCCGAGCGGGCCGAGCGGAAGCGCGTGTTCGCCGAGGAACGCGCGGCCGATGCCGAACGGGCGGCCGAGGAGTCGGGCCAGCGGCTGGAAACCGCCGAGGAACGAGCCGACATCGCGGAGGCGGCCTTTACCGACGCCCTGCACGGGTGGCGGTCCGACCCACGCGCGGTCCCGGTCGAGCTGTCCGACGAGTTGGACGAGACGGTGCTGCATGAGTTGGGCGACCGGGCACGGGCGGCGGCCCGGCCGGCCCTCGATGCCCTGCGGGAGCGCCAGTCCGCGGCGAAGGTGGAACTCGGGGGCGCGCAACGTCTGCTGGCCGACCTTCGCGACCGGCGTGCGGCGATCGAGGCGGAGCGGGATCCGGCGCCCGCGCCGCCGCCGTTGCCGCGCACTCCACGCGATCCGGCGGAGGGTGACCCGTTGTGGCGGCTGGTCGACTTCGCCGACGGCGTGGACGGCGACGAGGCAGCCGGCTTGGAGGCCGCGCTGGAATCGGCCGGGCTGCTGGACGCATGGGTCCGGTCCGACGGTGCGGTCCTGGACACGGAGACGCACGACGTGGTGCTGGCGGTCGGGCCCGCGGCGCCTGGCACGACGTTGCTGGCCGCACTAGCGCCCGCGCCGATGCAGGACTCACCCGTCACGGCCGAAACCGTGCGTGCCGTGCTCGGGCGGGTCGGCCTGGGCGACAGTGGTGGTGGGTCGGGCGCCCTGACACGGGTGGGTTTCGACGGAAGCTGGCGGTCGGGCCCGGTTGACGGGCGCGCGAGCAAGCCGGCCGCGCAGTACATCGGGGCGCGGGCGCGTGTGGCCGAACGCGCGCGGCGCCTCGCCGCCGTCGACGACCAGATCGCCGAGGCGGATGCGAGACTCGCTGCGGCAGGCGCGGACCTTGCTGGGGCAGAGCAGCGGATCGCCCAGCTCGACGCCTGGTTGTCGGCGGCGCCGAAGACGGCGGACCTGCTCAACTCGTGGTCGCGGGTCGCGTCCGAACGCACGGTCCACGATCGTGACCTGGCGGAGCTGCGGCGCCGCGCCGAAGAGGCGGAGCGGTTGCGCCACGAAGCAGCGCAGGCGCGGCAGGTGTTGACCGACCTGGCGGACCGGCACGCGCTGCCCGCCGACCGGTCCGGATTGGACGTACGCGACAGTGCGCTCGCCGCGCTCGATCGGCAGCTGGCAGCCCAGGAAGAACGGTGCGGGCGTGCTCGAGGTTCGTTGGCGCGCTGGGCGCGAGACCGGGAACGGGCGGACGCCGCCCAGGCCAAGGCCCAGGCGGCGGGCGAGCAAGCCGCCGAGGCCGCCGAGCTCGCCGCGGAGGCGGCGATCGAGTACGAGTCCGTGCGCAGCTCGGTCGGTGCTGCCGTGCAGGAGTTGGAACGCAAGTTGAGTGCCGTTCGGGAGCGGGGAGAACAGGCCGAGCGCGACCTACGCGAGGCGGACGACGCGGTCAAACAGTGGACCGGTGAACGTGGCGCGTATCGCGAACAGGTGGCGAACGCGAAACGGGTACTGGCGGAGCACCAACCCGTCCACGCGGCGACGATCCGCGCGCTCGGCACGCTGCACGCGGTGGAGGGTCTGCTGGACGCGACGCTCGACCGAGCGAGCGGCTCGCCCCCACCCGCGAACGCCGAGGGACGCGCCGCGATCGCGCACGCCGCCGCCGTCGTCGAGAGCGCTGGCGAGGGCTGGGCCGGTCCCGCCGATTCGGAGCGGGACGGCACTGAAGCGGTCGCCGTCCTGGCCGCCGCGTCGGAGTATCGCGACGGCGATCCGGTGCCGACAGCGTGGCAGCGTCTCGCCAAGGAGTACGCGGACCTGCGCCCCGAGTCCCCGGTGAGTTCGACGACGGTGATGGGGCGGTGGACCGAGCTCTCGAGCGGGGACGCGGGCAGCGCGGACCCACGTTGGTTCGAGCAACACGATGTCGTGGTGGTGGTCGGGCGCGATCAGGCCGGGGAGCATCCGATCGGCGTGCTGGCCCGTCGGATGGCTGCGAAACTCGCCGCGGATCGGGAGTTGTTCACCGAACGGGAGGGGCGGATCTTCACGCAGCACCTGCTGGGCGATCTCGGCGATGCGTTGCGTGCGCGCAGGCGGGAGGCCGACGACCTGGTGGCCGCGATGAACCGGCTGCTCAGCAACGTCAGCACGTCGCAGGGCATCAAGGTGGGGCTGGACTGGCGCTTGAAGGACGACGCGGCGCGGGAGGTGAAGGAGGCCGCCGAGCTGCTGACGAAGCCGATGGGCGCGTTGCTGTCCGAGGAGCGGCAGCGGCTCAAGGACGCGCTGCACCGGCTGATCGAGACGTCTCGTGAGGACAATCCGGAGCTGGACTACACTGCGCACCTAAACGCGGCCCTGGACTACCGCACGTGGTCGGAGTTTCGGATCCGGATCAGTCGCCCGGACGCGCCGAACGACTGGAAGGCGTTGACGCGGCGGACCCCGCTGTCGCAGGGCGAGCAGAAGGTCGTGTGCTACCTGCCGTTGTTCGCGGCGGCGTCCGCGCACTTCACCAGCGTGGCGGGGGCGTCAGCGTCGGCGCCGCGGTTCATTCTCCTGGACGACGCCTTCCCGAAGATCGACATGAAGACACACCCGAAGTTGTTCGGCCTGCTGGTGGATTTCGATCTGGACTTCGTGGTGACCAGCGAGCGGCTGTGGGGCGACTATGAGACGGTGCCGAAGCTGGCGATATACGAGGCGCTGAGGTCGCCCACCGAGCGGGGGATCGCACAGTACAAGCACCTGTGGGACGGGCGGCGACTGCACGCGGTGGGACAGTCGTGAGCCCGGCCGTCCCCGCTTGGCTGGCCGACCCCGCGCTGGAGCCGGTGTGGCGTCGGCTGGCGGAAGCGCTGGAAAAACGGGGGCTGACGCCCACCGGGATAGTCGAGGTTACCGGTCTCGACCGGGCGGGGAGGCACGCCGTGTCCGGGCTCGTCGGGAAGCCCGTGCACAAGGACCGGGTCCGGATCGATCTGACCACAGTGGACATATTCCTGCGGGAGCGGTCGGGGATCGGCGGGCTCCGGAGCGTGGTGGAGGCGGTGCGGGGGGCGCCGCTGGTGGACCGGCCGGCGCTGCGGTCCGCCAGAAGCGCATCGCGGGAGGCGCCCTACGTCACCGCTCGGGCCTGGTTGGCTGCGCACCCCGACGCGAACCTGGCGTGGGCCGACGAATGGCTCGCCGGCCTGCGTCGCACCGGGTACCTGCGCAGGCGGCCGAATGCCGTCGCTCTCGTGGAACGGGCTCTGGAAGTCCTCGCCGACCGTTTCACCGCCGGCGGCACGGGAAACGCCGGTGTCGTGGGCGTTGACGCCGAACCCTCCCCGGTTGCCGATGGCCGGTCCGCCGACGTCGTGTCGCGGGTCGAACTCGCTGCGCGGGTCTGCGGTGACGCCCATGCCCTTGACGCCGACCGGCCGCTGGCGCACCTGGTCTTACGCGGGATCGCCGCGGCGCACGGCATCGACGTGTCGGCGTCGGCAGCCGGACGGCGGAACCTGTGGGAACGGGCGGGGGTGCGGTCGGATTCGGTGTCGTCCACGTGCCTGACGTTCGGGGTGCGCGACGGCGTCCGGCACCTCACCCCGTGGGACCTGGCCCGGACGCCGGTCCGGCCGGTGCCCGGCGCGGACGTGCTGGTGTGCGAGAACCCCCGCGTCCTGGAGGCTTTCGCGGAGCGGCGGCGCGAGGTGATCGTGGTGTGTACGGCGGGGGAACCGAACCTGGTCACTCTCGACGTCCTGCGGGCACTTCGTGGGACAGTGACGTTGCGCTACCACGGGGACTTCGACTGGCCGGGTATCGCGATCGCGAACCGACTGGTGCATACGCTCGACGTCCAGCCGTGGCTGATGACCGCCGCCGATTACCGCGATGCCGTGGATGCCCTGCGGGACCGCCTCGACCTCGGCGGCGCGCCGGTCATCCCGGCGTGGGATCCCGACCTCGGCGAGGCGATGACGTCGGCAGGCGTCGCCGTCCACGAAGAGTCCGTCCTCGACACGCTAGTCGCCACGTTTTGACCGACGCGCGCCCTGTCACGGGGGTGGACCCGAGCCACTGACCGGTGCGATGCTCACCGAACGCGAAGGTCAACGCTGGTAGCGGTGGCCTGTACTACCTGGACACCAGTGTGGCGTTCAAGCTCTTGGCGGCCGAGGAGCGTGCACATGGCCGTGGCATCGTGATTTGGCCCCGGTTCGGCACTGTTAGCAAGCCCCACCGATCGGGCGAATTCCTGCTCGTGGTGTGCGAGTCGGCGGGTCGAGTTGAGGGTTCTGGGTGGACAGTGCCGGTGAGGGGCCGTCCGCGTGGGAGCCGGAATGGTGTCCAGGGTGGAGTTGTTCGCGCTGATCCGGCGGGATGCCCGGGTAGAGGGGCTTTCGGTCCGGGCCCTGGCTGAGCGGCATGGGGTGCATCGCCGGACGGTGCGTCAGGCTCTCGGCTCGGCTGTGCCGCCGCCGCGGAAGACACCGGCCCGGTCCTCGCCAGTGACGGGGCCGCTGCGTGGGGCGATGGATGAGATGCTGCGGGCGGATCTGGATGCGCCGCGCAAGCAGCGGCATACCGCGCACCGGATCTGGGAGCGGCTGGTCGACGAGCACGACGCGACGATCGCCTACCGCACGGTGTCGAAATATGTGGCTCTCCTGTCGTACTCGTGGGTGGTTATCGGCCTGGGAGTGGGGGTCGGTGGCCGCCGAGGGCGAGCAGGGCTAGGGAGATGAGGGTGGCGGGGTCTTCGAATCCGAACGCGATTCTGGTGATGAACCGCCCCGGGTCTGATGGAGGCTCACTCGTTGAGTGAGGATGTGGATCATGGCTCGGAGGACGAAGTACTCGC
>NZ_VDFW01000011.1 GCF_006152065.1 Amycolatopsis alkalitolerans | reverse complement strand
CTACACCGACGAGGAGGCCATGCTCAACGCCATCCTCGCCGGCGCCGGCGGCTACGTCATCAAGGACATCCAGGGCCTCCAGCTCGTTTCCGCTGTCCGCGAGGTGGGCTCCGGGCGCTCCCTGCTCGACAATCGGGCCGCCGCCACGCTGATGGCGAAACTCCGGGCCGACGCGACCGACGCGGGCCCGCTGGCCGGGCTGAGCGAACGCGAGCAGACCCTGCTGGACCTGATCGGCGAGGGCCTGACGAACCGGCAGATCGCCCAGCGGATGTTCCTCGCCGAGAAGACCGTCAAGAACTACGTCTCCCGCCTGCTGACCAAACTCGGCCTCGAACGCCGCACCCAGGCGGCCGTCCTCGCCGCGAAGCTCCACGAGAAGAAGCAGGACAGCGGCTGATCCGCTCTGGACTACCCAACTAGGGCCCTTCGACTCTACGCCGGGCAACGGCGGGTGTTCAGGCTGGGAGTGACGGATAGGAGTGTTATGTCACGACCGGCGAAATGGACCATGGAAGTCGCGCTCGACGAGCACACCGGCACCACCCGAGCCCAGGTCCGGCTGGTGGCGGGCAACGGCGCGGTCTTCCACGGCATCGGGCTTGTCCGGGGCGGGGCCCGCGGGGTGCACCTGCCCGATATCGCGGCGGAGCTGGCGATCGCCCGCGCGTGCAGCGATCTGACCGAGGAACTGCTGGAAGCGGTCGCCTCCGATATCGAATCGGCCGCGCCGGGGGCGGTGATCACGCTGCCGGTCCGCGCGTGACGTTAGCGTGACGGCATGTCCTTCACCGAGGAGGAGATCGCCTATCTCCGATCGCAGCCCCTGGCGCGTGTCGCGACCGTCGGCCCCGACGGGCAGCCGGACGTGGTCCCGCTCGCGTTCGAGTTCGACGGCACGTTCATCTGGGTCGGCGGCACGGGTGCGGCCGTGCTGGGCACCCGGAAGTTCCGCAACGTCGCCGCGGGCAACCACAGGGTCTCCCTGACCGTCGACGACCTCGTGTCGCTCGACCCGTTCATCTCCCGCAGCATCCGGGTCTACGGCGTGGCGGACGGCCCCGTCGAACGGACCGGGCTCGTCGGACCCGGCTTCTACCTCCGGATCACCCCGACGATCTCGTGGACCTGGAACCTCGAGGGCAAGCCCGCCGGCACCACGTGGTACGAGGCGCGGCGGACCGTACACGACGTGGCCTGACCGTCAACCGTCCACTGTGGACCGGTCGCGGGCGAGCCCGGCGGCCAGTGCCCTCGCCTCCCCGGTGCCCAGCTCGTCGCACAGCGCGAGCGCCTGCCGCCGGTAGTCGCCGGCGGCCTCGAGGTCACCAGTGGCCAGCCGCAGTGTGCTCAGCTCCGCGAGGGTGCGGGCCCGGGGCCAACGCAGCGGCACCCCGGTGAACGCCGTGAGCGCGAGCTGGAGGCACACCCCGGCGAACGCGTGCTGGCCGACTTCGCGCCGGGCACGGCCCTCGTTGAGGGCGGCGTGCGCCTCCTCGAGCCGGAACCCGCCCTGCCGGAACAGCGCACGCGCCTCGCGGAAGGTGTTCGCCGCGCGCGGCCAGCGATCGGCGTCGTTGAGGTCCAGCCCGATGTCGAGCAGCGTCGATGCCCGGAACAACCGGCGCGCCTCGGGATTCGCCTCGCCGTAGCGGGCCTCGACGTCGGAGAGCACGGCCCAGTGCACCGCGAGCGCCTCGTCGACGCGCCCGAGCGTCCGCAGGATCGCGCCCAGCGTGTTGCGGATGGTGCCCTGGCCGAGCCAGAACTCCAGCTCTCGCGCGAGTTCCACCGCGCCGCGCGCGTGGCCGAGCGCGTCGTCGAGCCGGCCGAGCCGCATCAGCACCGAGGCGAGATACGCCTGCGCCCAGGCCTGTTCGCGCCGGTCCCCCGTCTCCGTCGCGATCCGCAACGCCTCGGAGTGCGCGGCGAGCCCCCCTTCGTTGTCGGCAAGGCAGAAGTAGCGCGCCCAGCCGGCGAAGTCGAGCATCGCGGCCTCGTCCCGCCGGCTGCCCAGTGCCCGCGCGGCGGTGACGCCGAGGCTGAAGATCTCGAACCACGGCCGGTGCTGCGTGCGCCCGCCGGAGTACCAGTGCATCGCCCGCGCCAGTTCGAGCACCTCGCGGTGGTGGCCGGCCGCCGCGGCGGCCCGGTGCGCGGCCAGCCAGTTCGTCGCCTCGGCGTCGAGCCAGGCCGCGGCGTCGCGGCGGGAGGCGAACGGCCGGGGATCGCGCACGTCCGGGGCGAACGCGCGCGCGGCGGCCGAGGCGGTACCGAGCAGGTGCCGCCGGGTCGCGTCCGCCAGCCTGCCCGAATCCCGCGGCTGCTCCTCCGCGTCCAGCCGCTCCGCCGCGAAGATCCGGATCAGGTCGTGGAACCGGTACCGGCCGGGTGAGGTCGCGACCTGCACGAGGTTCGCGTCGGCGAGCTCCTCCAGGTAAGGCTGGACTTCCGCCTCGCTCACCGCGGTGGCGACGGCGGCGAGCCCGGCGGCGAAATCGGCACCGGGAATCGCGGCGAGGCGGCGGAACACGCGGCGCGCGGACGGGGAGAGCCGGCGGTAGGACAGCTCGAACGCCGAGCGCACCTGCAGGTCGCCCGCGGCCAGCGAGCCCAGGCGTGTGCTGACGTCGCGCAGCTGACTCACCAGGTACGCGATGGACCAGCCCGGGCGCGTGGCGAGACGGTTACCGGCGATGCGGACCGCCAGCGGCAGGTACCCGCACAGCGCCACCAGTTCGGCCGCGGCCTCGGGCTCGGCCCCGACCCGGCCGGCGCCGGCGATCGTGGCCAGCAGCCCGGTCGCGCCCGCGGAATCGAGCGGTTCCAGCCACACCCACTGGCCGGTTTCCAGTCCCGCGAGCGCGCGACGGCACGTGATGAGCGTGAGGCAGCCGGGGCTCGCCGCGAGCAGCGGCCGGACCTGGGCCTCGTCGGCCGCGTTGTCCAGCAGCAGGAGCACCCGCCGCCCGACGAGCAGCGAGCGGAACAGGTGCTGCTGTTCGACGCCCGCGGGCGGGATCTGCTGCGCCGGAACCCCGAGTGCGCGCAGGAGCTGTTCGAGTGCGGCGCGCGAGCCGACCGGCTGCTCGTCCATCCCGCGCAGGTCGAGGGCGAAACACCCGTCGGGGTACCGATCGGCGAGCGCGTGCGCCGCCGCGACGGCGAGCGCCGTCTTGCCGACCCCGGGATGGCCGATGATCGACAGCACCACCCCGCTCGGCGATTCGGCGGCCGCGGCCTTGCACAGCCGTTCCAGTTCCGTGTCGCGGCCCAGCAGGTCCGGCACCGCCGGGGGCAGCCGGCACGACAGGTCGTCGTCGGCCTTCGGCACGCGGCGGCGGCCGTCGCGGGCCGCGGCGAGGAACTCCGCCCGGTCTTCCCGGGCCAGGCCCATCGCGTCGGCGAGCGCGGCGGCGGACCGCTGCTGCGCGGCCTGCGCACGTCCGCGCTCGAGGTCGCGCACGGCGCGCACGCTCACCCCGGAGGCCGCCGCCAGCTGCGCCTGGGTCAGCCGCGCGGCCCGCCGGTGCCGCAGCAGCAGGCGGCCGAACGCCGAGGCTTCCTGATCCGTTTGATCACCATTCGCTCGATTCACCGCCCCCCATTCAACCGGCAGGATTGACCGGCCGGTAAAGCTGCCGGTGGTTCCGCCTACTCAGCGCGCGGGACATCGGGTTTGCTGGGCCCTATGTCATCGCGTATCGCGTGGGCCGGGGAAGGCGGCAGGCCCCAGCTGCACGCCGTCTCGGCACCGCGGCCCGCCGTCAAGGTCGCGGTGCTCGCGACCGACCGGTTCGTCCGCACGGGCATCCTGGCCGAGCTGCGGGACAAGCCCGGGGTGCAGGTGATCGACCCGCGCGGGGAGGTCCGGCCCGAGGTCGTGGTCGCCGTCGCGGACCCGGCACGGGACCTGCGGGAGCAGCTGTCGATCGCCGCGGGCGCGAAGCTCGTGCTGGTGGCCGACCAGGCGGGCACCGCCGAGCTGTGGAGCGCCGTCGAGCACGGGCTGGCCGTCCTCGTGCCCCGCGCCGAGGCGACCACCGCGCGGCTGCTGCAGGCGATCGCCGACGCGCACGCCGGCCGCGGTGACCTGCCCCCCGAACAGCTCGGGCCGTTGCTGCGCGGGCTGTCGCGGCTGCACCAGGACGTGCTGGCCCCGCGGGAGCTGACGTTGAGCGGGCTTTCCCGGCGCGAGGCGGAGGTGCTGCGGCTGCTCGCCGACGGGATGGACACCGCCGAGATCGCCGCGGAGATGACCTACTCCGAGCGCACGGTGAAAAACATCCTGCACAACCTGCTCTCCCGGCTGGGCCTGCGCAACCGCACCCACGCCGTCGCCTACGCCCTGCGCGAAGGCATGATCTAGAAATGGTCCAGATAACCTACGATGGTCGGTTGTCTGGACCACAGCGGAGGCGATCATCCCCGGCCAGGACTTCAGCGGCTCGGTGTTCGCGGGCGATCCGGAAGTCCTGACGGTGACGGTCAACGCGATGTGATCCACACTGGCACGCATGAGCCAGCTACGCGTACTGACTTTCGACATCTTCGGCACCACCGTCGACTGGTACACCGGGGTCGCCCGGCAGGTCGCCGAGATCCTCGGCGACCTGCTCGACGCGGGCACCTTCGCGAACGAATGGCGCGACCGGTACCTGCCTTCCATGGCGCGGGTCACCGGCGGCGAGCGGGACTGGGTGTACCTCGACACGCTGCACCGCGAATCGCTCGACGATCTGCTGCGACAGCACGGGATCGACGCCAACGAGGCGACCCGGCAGCGGCTCGTCCAGGCGTGGCATCGGTTGCCCGCCTGGGAAGACACCGTCGAAGGCCTTCGCCGCCTGCGCGAGCGCCACACCGTCGCCGCCCTGTCGAACGGCGGGTTCGCGCTGATGACCAACCTGGTCAAGGCCGCGAACCTGCCGTTCGATTGCATCCTGTCGGCGGAACTGGCCCGCACGTACAAACCCGACGCGCGCGTCTACCGCACGGCGGCGAGCCTGCTCGATGTCGAGCCGGACGAGGTGCTGATGGTCGCCGCGCACGGCTGGGACCTCGCCGGCGCCGCCGCCGCGGGCCTGCGGACGGCGTTCGTGGCACGCCCGAGGGAGAAGGGCCCGGACCGCGCCGGAGACCGGGCCGCCGACGTCGATGCCGAGTTCTACGCCACCGATTTCCTCGACCTCGCCGAACAACTCGCCGTATAGGTCGTTATACAACCTGCCCGGCTCGCACGACCGTGCGCTCGCCGGACCACAGCACCGCCGGATCCGCGAACGGATCGCCGTCGACGAGCAGCAGGTCCCCGGCACAGCCGGCGGCGACCCGGCCGAGGTCCGGGCGCCGCAGCAGCTCGGCGTTGACCGAGGTGGCCGCTCGCAGGACCCGCAGCGGCCCCTCCACCTCGACCTGCAGGCGCAGGCCGGTCAACTGCTCGTCCTCCAGCACGCCCATCAGATCGGTGCCGAACCCGATCCGCACCCCGGCCGCGCGCGCCACCTCGACGGCCTTCTGCCCGGACGCCAGCACCTCGCGGTTCTTCTCCTGCGACACCGCCGCCATGCCCAGCTCCGCGCCGCGCCGGTCCATCGCGTCGTAGGCGGCCAGCGTCGGCACGAGGAAGGCGTCGTGCTCGGCCATCAGCTTCGCCGTCTCGGCGTCGAGCAGGTTGCCGTGTTCCACCGAGCGCACGCCGTTCTCGACCGCATGCCGGATCGCCTCCGGCGAGTAAGCGTGCGCCGCCACGTAGCTGCCGCGCCGCTTCGCTTCTTCCGTCACCGCACGGACTTCTTCGGGTGAGTACTGCGGGACGCGGATCGGGTCGGTCAGCGAGACGACCCCACCCGAAGCCATGATCTTGATAGCGTGCGCGCCGCGGCGGAACCGGTCACGCACCGCCTGCCGCAGCGCGTCGGCACCGTCGACGACCTCGTTCAGGAACTCGTGGCAGCCGCAGAAATCGCTGTCGGTGCCCCGCGGGTCGCCGTGCCCGCCGGTCTGGCTGAGCGCGGGCCCGGTGTAGAGGTAGCGGGGCCCGGCGATGAGCCCCTCGGCGAGCGCGCGCGTGATACCGGGGTCGCCGCCGGCCACGTCCCGCACGGTGGTGAAACCCCGCTCCAGAGCCCTTTTCAGCCGGCGCGCGCCCGAGTAGGCGAGGTAGCTCGGCGACCGTGACTCGATCTCCACCAGGTCGAGGGCGATGCCGTAGGCGTGGAAATGCGCGTCGATGAGTCCGGGCAGGACGGTCTTGCCGCGCGCGTCGAGCACCCGGTCCGCCTCGAAGGGGCCGCCGATCCGCGCGATCCGGCCGTCCTCGATGTGCACGGATTCCTCGATCAGCTCCTCGGACACGCCGTCGAACACGGTGCCGTTGATGATCGAAAGGCTCACGCCACGCTCCTCAGCCTCGCCGTTTCCTCGATATCCACCTCGAAGGTAGCCGGGTCGACGAGCACGCCGTACTCGCGGGCGGCCGCCTCGGGCGAGACGAACCCGTTACGCACGTCGCGGGCGACCCGCGCGGGTTCCCGCTCGAAGGGATCGCCGTACCCGCCACCTCCCCCGGTGTCGTTGACCAGCACCTCACCGGCTTCGAGGCGGTTGTAGCTGCCGCCCTGCACGATCTCGCGCGCGGTACCCGGGTTGAGCACGATGCGGTTGTTCTCCCCCGGGCGCCCGCCGCCGATCGGCCACGGCTTCGTTTTCGTCTTGTACACCAGGCAGATCCCGGTCGAGGGCGCGGTGAACCGGTACACCCGGCTGACCCCGACGCCGCCGCGGTGCCGCCCCGCGCCCCCGGTGTCGAGCCGGTAGCCGTAGGACTCGATGAACATCGGCGACTTGGTCTCCAGCACCTCGACCGGATTGTTGCGGCAGCCCGGTTCCGACAGGTGCATGATCCCGTCCGCGCCGTCGCCGCCCGCGTGCCCGCCGAAGCCGACGGCCTCGTTCGTCGCCTCGAGCCAGGCCTCGCCCGTGCGCGGGTTGACGCCCAGGCCCATCATCGAGCAGACGTCCCCGCCCGAACACGCCGGTACCCGGTCGGGCATGCCCTGCGAAAGCGCTTTCAGCACCACCTCGCCAGCGAGCAGCCCGGTCCACAGCGTGAACGTCGGCATCGGCGGCACCGCGTGCATCACCGAACCCGGTTCGGTCACCACCCGCAGCGGCCGGAAGTTCCCAGCCACCACCGAGGTGCCTGGGGTGGTGAGCGCCTTGAACACCAGGCTGCACAACGCTTCGGTCTGACCGAGCGGCAGGTTGACCGGGCCGCGGACACCGTGCTCGCTGCCGGTCCAGTCGATCAGCAGCTCGTCCTGGGTGACGGTGACGGTGGCGCGCAGCTTGATCATCCGGTCCAGGTCCACCCCGTCGGAGTCGACGAAGTCTTCGGCGGTCCAGGTGCCGTTGGGCAGCTTCGCGAGCGCGAGCCGGGCCAGCCGCTCGCCGTGGTCGTTGATCGCGTCCATCGCTGCGACGAGCGTGCCCGCGCCGTACTTCGCGGCGATCTCCCGCGTACGCCGGACGCCCGTGACGCAGGCCGAGACCTGGGCCTGCAGATCACCGATCGTGCGTTCGGGCAGGCGGCTGTTGAAACGGATGATGTTGAAGATGTCGTCGTTCTGCACGCCTTCGCGATACAGCCGGGTCGCCGGGAAGAACAGGCCCTCCTGGTACATGTCGGTGGAATCGAGGACGTAACCCGGATCCTTCTGCTTGAGGTCGAGCACGTGGATGCGGCATGAGGCGAACCCGATGAGCCCGCCGCCGTCGTGGACCGGCGCGAACACGAGCGGGTCGAGGGTGTGCGCGGACGACCAGTACGGGTAGTTCAGCACGAACACGTCCCCGGGCCGCATCGCGTCCGCGCCGAGGAACTTCACCGCCTCCTTGATGCCGGCGTCGTTGCCACGCGTGAAGATCGCGATCCCCGGCGCGTCGGCGACCACGTCCCCGCGCGCGTCGTGGATGCCGATGCCGTAGTCGTGGATCTCGTAGACGACCGTGTTGTAAGCGGTGCGGCACAGGTTCCGCGCCATCTCTTCGGCGGCGGCGAGCAGCCCGTGCCGGATGATTTCGGTGGTGATGGAGTCGTTCATGACACTCCGATGACGAGTTCGCCGTACGGGCCCACCCGCAGGTGGTGGCCGGCGTGGATGACGGTGGTGGCGGTGTGCTCAGCGATAACGGCGGGTCCGTCGATCTCGTCCCCGGCGAGCAGGTTTTCCCTGGTGTGGAGCGAATACGGGCGCCCGGCACCGAACACCTCGCGGGTGCCGTCCGGTTCCGGCGCGCCCGAAGCCCGCGCGTCCAGCAGCGGCAGCCGGGGCTTGTCCACCGCGCCGGTGGCGCGCAGCCGGAGGGTGGTGACCTCGACGGGGTCGCTCATGGTGTGCCCGTACTGCCGCTCGTGCAAGCGTGCGAACTGCTCCCGCACGCCGGCCAGATCCGCGAACGGGACGGTCACCGAATGCTCCTGCCCGGCGTACCGGACGTCCAGGCTGCGGCTCATCGTCGCCGCGAAGCCTTCCGCGGCAAGGGTTTTCGCCGCCTCCCGCGCCATCTCCCGGTAGGCAGCCTCGACCTCAGCCGCGTCGAGGTCCGCCAGCGGCGAGACGAGCGTGCGGGAGTAGTCGTGCTGCACGTCGGCCATGAGCATGCCGAACGCGGAGAACGCGCCCTGTCCGGGCGGCACGATCACGGTCGGGATACCCAGCTCGGCGGCCACGTCCACGGCCACCAGCCCGCCCCCGCCGCCGAAGGACAGCAGCGCGAAGTCCTTCGGGTCACGGCCGACCTCGACCGTGATCGCCCGGACCGCGCCCATGATCTTCGTGCTGGAGATGCGCACGATGCCGCGGGCGAGCGCGGGCACGCTCATCCCGAGCCGCCGCGCGATCGGTGAAAGCGCTTTCTCCGCGAGCACGCGATCCAGTACCAGCTTCCCGCCGAGCGGCGTGTCGGTGCCGAGATAGCCGATCGCGAGCGCGGCGTCGGTGAACGTGGGCGCGGTGCCGCCGCGGCCGTAGGACGCCGGGCCCGGGGCGGCGCCCGCGCTCTGCGGCCCGACCTGCAGCGCACCGGCCTCGTCGAGATACGCGACGGACCCTCCGCCCGCGCCGATCGTGTGGATGTAGAGCGAGGGCGTGTTGATCGGCAGCCCCTCGAACTCGGCACCCTGGTACAGCACCGGTTCGCCGTCGAGGATCAGCGAGGCGTCGAGGCTCGTGCCGCCCATGTCGATCGTGATCAGATTCGGCTCGCCGACCATCTCCGCGAACGCCGCCGCGCCGATCACCCCGCCCGCCGGTCCCGACAGGATGAGGCTCACCGGCTGCTCCCGCGCGGTGCCGACGGTCATCGCGCCGCCGCCCGAGCGGGTCATCAGGAACCGCCCGCCGAACCCGCGAGCGATCAGCTCGCCGTCGAGATCCTCCAGGTAGCGGCGCACGATCGGCTTCACGTACGCGTCGAGCACCGCCGTGCTGGTGCGCTCGTACTCGCGATACTCGCGGGACAGCTCGTGCGAGCACGTCACCGCCACCCCGGGCGCGACCTGGCCGAGTACCTCGCGCATCGCCCGCTCGTGCGCCGGGTTGGCATAGGCGTGCAGGAACGCGACCGCGACCGACTCGTAGCCCCGCGAAGCGACGACGCGAGCCACCCGCCGCGCGTCCTCGACGTCGAACGGCGTGTGCACGCTGCCGTCGAACAGGCTGCGCTCGGTCACCTCGAAGGTGTCGTAGCGTTCGAGCAGCGGCTCCGGCGGGCGGTAGGTGATGTCGTAGTTCGTGCGGCGGTCGGTGCGGCCGAGCAGGTACACGTCGCGGAACCCGCGGGTGCCGATCACCGCGGTGCGGGCGCCGGTGCGGGTCAGCAGCGCGTTGAGACCCAGCGTCGTGCCGTGCGTGAACATCGCGATCTCGCCGAATCCGGTACCGGTCACGGCGAACGCGTCGAGCACCCCGGCGGTGGGCGAATCGGGCGTCGTCGCGACCTTGTCGAAGCGCAGCTCGCCGGTGGCGGGCCGCAGCTGGACGACGTCGGTGAACGTCCCGCCGACGTCGATCGCCAGCCTGCTGGTCTGTGTCATGCGGCGCAGTATCAGGGTTTCGCCGAGGACACGGCCGTGTGACGGTGCACAGCCGCCGGCGCCCGCGCTGTGCTGCGAGCACATCCGCGCGATCTGCCGCACAGTCAGCATTCCCCCACCTCGACCACTGGAGAAAGGCGGAGGAGGGCTCGATGAAAACCTCGCTTCGACTCGCGGCACTCGCGGGCGCGGCGGCACTGACGGTGTCGCTGGCCGCGTGCAGCCGCCCCAGCACCCAGGCCGCGGCACCCACTTCGGCGGCGCCCGCGGACAAGACCCTGTCGATCGGCTTCCTCGGCTTCGCGAAGGCCAACTCCTTCGCGCAGGCGACGTGGGCCGGGATCCAGGAGTACGCGAAGGCGCACAACGCGACCGCGACCTTCCTGGATTCGAACTTCGACGGCCCCACCCAGGTCAACCAGCTGCAGGACGCCGTCACGTCCAAGCGCTACGACGTGGTGATCGTGCAGGCCAATGACGGGACCGCGATCGTGAACGCGGTCAAGCAGGCCGTCGCGGCCGGGATCACCGTGGTCATCGAGTTCACCCCGGTCGGCGGTGACTACTCGACGACCGGCCCGCAGGTGCCCGGCACGGTCAGCATCGTGGACGCGCCCACGCTCAACGGCCAGGGCCTGGCCACCCTGGGCCTCGGCGCGTGCAAGGAGGCCGCGGCGACCCCGTGCAAGGTGGCCTACCTGCAGGGCTTCGCGAACTACCCGCTCGACACCGCCCGCACCAACGCCACCGTGGACGCGCTCAAGGCCGGTGGCGCCGACGTCGTGGCGAGCGTGGTCGGCGGCTACACGCCGGACTCCGGGCGGGCGGCGTTCCAGAACGTGCTGCAGGCCCACCCCGACGTCAACGTCGTGATCGGCTCGTCGCAGGCGATCGAGGGCGCGGCGCCGCTGGCGGCGGGCAAGAACATCAAGTTCGTCGGCAACGGCGGTTCGACCCAGGCCTTCGACGGCGTCAAGACCGGTTCCTGGTACGGCGTGTACGTCATCCCCGAGAAGACGGAGGGCGCGAAGGCGGCCGAACTGGGGCTGGCCAAGGCGCGCGGCCAGCAGGTGCCGGTCGCGACCGACGCGCGCACGCTGACCCCGTACAAGGCGCTCGGCACGAAGGAGACCCTCGCCGGGCAGACCGCGGACTACTCCGACTGATGCGGGCGCCCGCGATCTCCGTGCGCGGAGCCGGAAAGAGCTACAGCGGGGTTTCGGTCCTCCGCGACATCGACCTGGACATCGCCCCCGGTGAGATCCACAGCCTCGTCGGGGAAAACGGCGCCGGCAAGAGCACGCTGCTGAAGATCCTCGGCGGCGCCGTCCGGGCCGACGCGGGCACGGTCAGCTTCGACGGCGTCCCGGCCACGATCCACAACCCGCGGGACGCGATCCGGCACGGCATCAGCCTCATCTCGCAGGAGGGCGCGCTGGTGCCGGCCAGGACCGTGCTGGAGAACGTGTTCCTCGGCCGGTGGTCGAACCGGGCGGGGTTCGCGCGCCGCCGCGGCGACCGCCGGGCGTTCGGCGGACTCCTTGCCACCACGGGGTTCGTGGTCGATCCGCAGGCCCGCGTGGCCGAACTGCCGATCGGGGTCCAGCAGCAGGTCGAGATCCTTCGCTCACTGGCGCGCGGCGCGCGGGTGCTGGCCATGGACGAGCCGACGGCGGTGCTGACCGAGCGCGAGAAGGAGAACCTGCTGGAGCTGATCCGGCGGCTCGCGGCCGGTGGCACCACCGTCATCCTCGTTTCGCACTTCCTCGACGAGGTGCTCGGCGTCGCCGACCGGGTCACCGTGCTGCGCGACGGGGACCTGGTGATCAGCGAGGAAGCGGCGAAGCACACCCCCGGCACGCTCGTCCGGCACATGGTCGGGCGGCAGCTCGACGTACCGCACCCCGATCCCCCGCCGCTGCCCGCCGGCGCGCCCGTGCGCCTGGCCGCGAAGGGCCTGGGCCGCGGCATGGTCGAGGGCATCGACCTGACCGTGCGGGCCGGGGAGATCCTCGGCATCGCCGGGCTCGTCGGCAGCGGCCGCACCGAAACCCTGCGGCTGCTGTTCGGCGCCGACCGGGCCACCGCGGGCGTCGTCGAGGTCGACGGGAAGGCGCTGACGAGACCGACCCCGCGGCGCGCGATGGGTGCGGGGATCGCGATGGTGCCAGAGTCCCGCAAGGACCAGGGCCTGGTCATGGCCCGCTCGGTGCGCGAGAACGTGGCGCTCGCTTCCCTGGGCGTTCGGCGGTTCGGGCCGTTCGTCCGGCGCCGCGGCGAGCGCTCGGCGGTCGGGCGGGTTTCGGCGTCGGTGGACATCCGCGCCGCGAAGCCCGACGCCGCGATCGAAACCCTCTCCGGCGGCAACCAGCAGAAAGCGTTGTTCGCCAAGTGGTTGCTGCGCGGACCGCGCGTGCTGCTGATCGATGAACCCACGCGCGGCGTCGACGTCGCCGCCAAGACCCAGATCCACCAGCTGATCGTCGAACTGGCCGCACAGGGCATCGCGGTGGTCGTGGTGTCCTCGGAGATCGAAGAGGTGCTCGGGCTCGCCCACCGGGTGCTGGTACTGCGGCACGGCCGGATCGCCGGCCAGTTCACCCGGGGCGCACCACGCGAGGACGTCATCGCGGTGGCCTTCGGGCAGGAAGGGGAATCGGCATGACCGTCGACACCGCAACCGACACGGCGAGCACCACCGCCGCGACCAAGGCCGCGCGCCGGGGCGGGCGGGTGCGCGACTACGGGATCGTGGTCGCGCTGCTCGCGATCGTGCTGGCGCTTTCGCTGTCCACCAGCACGTTCCTGAGCACCTCGAACATGATCAACCTGCTCGACCAGTGCTCGGTCGTGGGGCTGCTGGCCGCGGGCGCGACCATCTGCATCATGAGCGGGGTCTTCGACCTGACCGCGAGCGCTTCGCTGGCCGTGTCGGCGATCATCGGGGTGCAGGCCGGGCGCCAGTTCGGGGTGCTCGCCGGGTTCGCCGCGGCGGTCGTCGCGGGCGCGCTGCTCGGGCTGGTCACCGGCACGGTCGTGGTCCGCAGCGGGGTGCATTCGTTCATCGCGACGCTCGCCACCAGCATCGTCTACCGCGGGCTCGCCGTGATCGTCACCGCCGGATCCATCGTCTACCCGCTGGCCGGTAGCCAAGAGGATTTCGCCATGCTCACCTGGCCTTCCATCGGCGGGCTGACCTCGGCGACGATCGTGTTCCTCGTCGTGGTCGGCGCGATCTGGGTACTCGTCTCGGCCACCACGTTCGGCCGCCGCGTCTACGCCGTGGGCGGCAACGCCGAAGCGGCGCGGCTGTCCGGCATCCGCGTCGGCCAGGTCCGGATCGCGGCCTACGTGGTGAGCGGGATCTGCTCCGCGCTCGCCGGGCTGATCCTCGCCTCGCGCGCGGGTTCGGCGCAGTCGAGCATGGCTACCGGGATGGAGCTGTCCGCGATCGCGGCCGCGGTCATCGGGGGCACCAGCATCCTCGGCGGCGAGGGCGCGATCTGGCGCGGGGTGGTCGGCGCGCTGCTGCTCACCCTCATCGGCAACGGCTTCAACCTGCTCGGCTGGGACACCACCTACCAGCAGGTCGTGCAGGGCTGCCTGATCCTGCTCGCCGTCACCGTCGACCGGTACCTGCGGAAAAAGTCCAGGTAGCGCCAGCCCCTCGCCCGACCACCACCCCCCCATGGAGACGCTTCGCGACGCTAGATTGTGCAGATGCGGGTGGGCGTCAGCCTCGGTCCGGGACGGTCGTGCGCGGTGGCCGTCTCCGGCCGCGCCGTGCGCGCCACGGTGACCGGGACCGATCCGGCGAAGCTCATCACCGAGATCGTGCGCGCCTGCCCGGAACCCCCGAGCGGCATCGTGGTCGATCTGAGCGAACTGCTGGCCGATCACGTGCTGCGTCACCACGAACGGCTCTCGCCCGTGGTGATGATCCGCGTCGTGCCGCGCGCCGCCACCGACCCGGCGCTGGCGCGGCATCCGGACGAGGTCGTCGAACGGCTCATCGCGCACCGCCACACCGTGCCGGGCGGGCATGACCTGTTCGGCCGCGAACTGCGCCCGATCGACCGCGGCGCACTGCGCGCGGTCTGCCGGGAGATCCAGCAGGGCCCGGCCCGCGACATCGCCGTCGTCGCTTCGGGTTCGCCCGCCCAGCCGCGGCACGAACGCGAGGTCGCGGACAGCCTGCAGGCGGCGATGCCGGACGCGCGGATCTCCGCCGCCTACGAGTTCGGCGGGCACGGGCTCGCCGCGCGCGAGGCGACCGTCGTGCTCAACGCGGCGCTCACCGGTGCCGCCGGCCGGATCCTCGACGCGTGCCGGCGCGGCGCGCGGGGCATCCCGTTCCGCCTCGCGCGCGGCGACGGCGGCTGGGTCAGCCCCGAGCGGCTCCGCGCGCTGCCGGTGCTCGGGATCGGCGCGGCCGAGGCACTCCGGCTGCAGGGCGCGGCCCATCTCGCTGGCACGCCCGACTGCCGCGTGCTGCTGGACGGCCCGCGGCCGGTGGTCGGCGACGTTCGCCGCGGCCTCGCCGCCGTCCGGCCGCAGATGGTGAGCGAGCTCGGCAGCGCGCTGGTCACCCCGACCGCCGTGCTGACCCGCGCCGACGCCTCCCGCGCGAGCGACATCGCGTTCGTGAAGGCCGACCAGGACGCGGGTGAGCTGACCTGCGTCGGCGCCGCTGTGAGCCGCCCGACCGCGTGGCTCGACGAGATCGCGTTCATCGAATCGACCGACGAGCTCGACCGGATCCGCCGCGACGCGCAAGCGCGGGCGACCGCGATCGCGACGGCCAACGGCGCCACCCCGGGCCGGGCCGACGCCGTCGAGGTGTCGACCGTGGCGGTGCCGTACAGCCCGTCCGGCACCGTGCGGGTGCGGGTGCGCGTGGCGGGAGCGCCAGAGCCATGAGCACCCGGTACGTCGGCGCCGCCACCACGATCAGCGCGGAGGACGTGCCCGCGCTGTACGAGGGCGCCAAGTTCTACTCACCCGCCGTCGCGCCGGACAAGACCACGCTGCTGTCGTGGACCGCGAGCCTCCTCGACCGCAACGGCCCGGTCACCCTCGTGCGCCCGGACTCGGTCGCGCCGGAGACCCGCTGCGCCGCGATCTGCGTGATCGGTTCCGGGGCCGCGCTGGCCGATCTGCCGCCCTCGGGCGACGAGTTCGCGCTAGCCGTGCGCGAGCTGGAACGCCTGACCCGGCGCCGGTTCGACGCCGTGTACCCGATCGCCGCGGCGACGGTCAGCGCGCTCGCGCCGCTGGCCGCCGCCGCGCAGCTCGACGTGCCACTGCTGGACGCCGACGGGATGGGCCGGACGTTCGCGCTCATCCACCACACCGCGATGCATCTGGGCGGCGTCTCGCCCACCCCGCTGGTGATCCGCGGCGTCACCGGGGAGAACGTCGCGATCACCGCGCCGAGGCCCGCCCGCGCGGACGCGCTGCTACGGTCCAATGTGGACGTCGTCGGCGGGTGGGCCGCGCTGGCCGCCTACCCGGCGACCGCGGGGCAGCTGCGCCGCGCCGCGCTCACCGGCACCGTGTCCCGGCTGATCAACGTCGGCCGCCTCCTGCTGGCCTGCAGCGACCCCGACGTACTGGTGGCCCGGCTCGCCGCGGTGACCGGCTGCCGCCGGATCGGCCGCGGCCGCATCGTCGAACTGGAGCATCTGAGCCGCCCCGCCGACGTCACGATCCCGGCGCACCCCTCCAGTGTGGTGATCGACGAGCTCGGCGGGCAGGGCCGGCTGCTGCGGCTCGAGCTGCGCAGCGAGATCGTCGCGGCGTTCGCCGACGGCGCGCTCGCCGCGGCGGCGCCCGATCTGATCTGCCTCGTGGACGTCCTGCGCGGCGAACTGTCCACACTGGACAGCCTGGAGCCGGGCGACCTGGTGGACGTCCTGGTCATGCCCGCGGACGCGGTCTGGTACTCGGCCGAAGGGCTGGCTATGGTCGGCCCCGCCTCCCACGGCATCCCGCTGGACCACCCGAGGCGCCGATGACCAGAGCGCCACTGGCCCCGCTGGATCTCGCCGAACTGCTGCGCGTCGAACCGCTGTCCCGCGCGGAAGCCGTGCACCTGCCCGATCCGGCGCGGCACGTGCATCAGGTCGTGCTCGCCGAAACCTTCGACCGGCTGCACCGGGCCGCCCCGCATTCCCTGGTGGTCCTGCACGACGAGGCCGCGACCGGCGGCTGGGCGCTCGCCGCGGCACTGCACGCCGGGTGGGAACGCAACGTGTCGGCCGTCGCGGTGCCCGCCCACGCGATGAACCCGTCGAGTGCCGTGCTCGCCGAACGGCTGGGGATCGCTCTGCTGGTCATCGAAGACGAACCGGTCGACGTCGCGCTCACCCTCGCCGGGCAGGTCAGCGCGCCGCAAGCGGCCCGCGCGCTGCGGGTCGCGCTGTGCGCGGAGCGGCTCGCCGAGCAGTCGAGCATCCGCGGCGTGCTGGGTGTGCTGAACAGCGAACTCTCCCCGATCCCGGTCGCGCTCACGACCGGCGGCGCCGTCACGGCCGGGCGCGCGGCCGGCGCCGCGGGCAAACCGGTCGGCACCACCGTGCGCGTCGACATCACCGCCGCCGGGCGCCCGTGGGCCGAACTGGTCGCCGCGATCCCCGCGAAGAGCGCCGCCGCGGCCGGGCATGTCGAATCGGTGCTGCGGCTTGCGCGCCTGCCGTTGCTGGCGGTGTGGGCGCAGACCCGGATGAACAGCTCCGCACAGGCGGCACAGGAACAAGCGGCCTTCGGATTGCTGCGCCGCCTCGTCACCGAGCCCGCCGACACCCGGCAGGCGACCGAAATCGAGGTCCCGGCGTGGACGGGTGAACTGGGCTGGCGGGTGGAGGGCCGCAACCGCGCGGTGTGGATCTCGCCGCTGCGGGGCGCGCCGGCCGAGGAGCTCACGCAATTGATCCGCGCCGCCTGGCAGCAGCACCGGCCGGACTGGCCGCTGGTCGCCGACTCCGACGGCTGGATCTCGTGGCAGAACCTCGCGGACGGCGAGGACAGCGCCGACGACACCGCGTCCGGGATGCGCCGGGCGATCGGCTCGGTCGCCGGCGCGGCCGAAAGCCACGCGCTCGTCCTCGGCGTCGGCGGCTTGCACGATGGTGTCCCCGGTCTCATGCGCTCGGTCACCGAAGCCCGGCTGGCCGCGCACGTGGCCCGCGACGGCGGCCCCGGTTCGGTGCAGTGGTTCGACCAGGTCGGGGCCCGCGCGGTGCTGGCCTGGCTGCCGCGCGCGCAGATCGCCGAGGTCGCCGACCTGTGCCTGGCCGATCTGATGGAGGCACGTGACCGCACGGCCCTGGTCGATACCGTGCTCGCGGTCCTCGACTGTGGTGGATCCCTCAGCCAGGCGTCCGCGCGGCTCGGCGTGCACCGCAACACCGTGCTCTCGCGAGTCGCGCGGGCGAAGGAACTGGGCCTGGTGCTCGACGACCCGGCGCGGCGGCTCGCGCTGCACGTTCTGTGCTATTCGCTGGCCTCGCTCTGGGTGCGCGGACGGTCGTGAGCCGATTCCCCTTGGGGCAGCAGAAATTCTCTACCGTGAGTGGTTGGAAAATGTTCGCCATCGCGTGTCAAGACCCACCTTGGAGTTAACAAAAACATGAAGTTGACTCACAGTTGCCAGCACGATTAACCTGCGCCATGTACCTGGGCGCGGGGGCCCTGGCCAGCTACTGACGAGTGTGGGAAGGCCCTGCAGGAGCCTTGAAGAAGAATCCCGGGACACATAACCGACGTGCGTCGATCCGGACGAGGGTGCTCTCGATCGCCTTCGTGCCCAGTATCGCGCTGCTGCTGGCGGGTGTGGCGCTGGCAGGCTATCTGCTGTACACGGCGATCGCGGCGCGCGAGTTCATCACGAAGGTGCACGACTCCGCCCCCATCGCCGTGCAGTTCTTCGCCTCGGTGCAGCAGGAGCGCCAGCTCACGCTCACCGATCTGGCGACACACGGATCCGTAACGGCGCAACTCGACCAGACACGCGCGAAGACCGACGCCACCGGCGCGGGCCAGGCCCAGAACCTGGCGGGACTCTACAGCCAGGCGCCGGCCCGCGTGCAGGCGAGTATCGACCGCACCGCCGCGAACTTCGCGCAGCTGCCGGACTTCCGCGCCAAGGTCGATGCCGGCCAGGTCTCGTTGCTGGACGCATACACGTTCTACAACCGCATCCTCGACGAGTACACCGAAGGCCTGCTGGGCGTCGCCGAAGGAACGCCGGACGCGCAGACCGCGTACCTGCGCGTGACCGCGATGCCGCTGTTCGTCGCGGCGGACCAGATGGCGCGCAGCGTCGCCCTCGCCTCGGGCGGGTTCAGCCAGGGCGGGCTGAACGACGACGAGTACTCCGCGTTCACCGGCGTGGTCGGCGCCTATCACGCCGGGTTCGACAACGCGGTGCCCGAGATGATCCCCGCCGTCGCGCAGCAGTACAACGCGCTCAAGGCGAGCCCGGCCTGGACGACCGTCACGAGCGTGGAACGGTCGGTGCTGAACGGGAACCACCGCGCGCTCCCGCCGGGCGTCACCCCGCAGCAGTGGCAGGCGAGCGCGACGCAGGTCGCCGGCGCGCTGATGAACCTCTACATCCAGCAGAGCACCAACGCGACCAATATCGAGATCGACACCGGCAACCGGAACCTGATGACCGCGATCGCGGCCGGGGCGGCGGCGATCGTGCTGGCCGTCCTCGTGACGGTCTTCGCGTGGCGTATGTCGAGCAGGCTCGTGCGCCGGCTCGGCCGCCTGCGCGAGGAGACCCTGGAGATGGCCGACAAGCGGTTGCCCGATCTGGTCGGCCGGGTGCGCAGCGGCCAGGACGTCGACCTCGACCGCGAGATGTCCTTGCTGGACCACGGAAGCGACGAGATCGGGCAGGTCGCCGACGCGTTCAACAAGGCGCAGCAGACCGCCGTCGCGGCCGCGGTGGACGAGGCGAAGACCCGCGAGGGCACGTCCAAGGTGTTCCTCAACATCGCCCACCGCAGCCAGGTCCTGGTGCACCGCCAGCTCCAGGCGCTCGACGAGGCCGAGCGCAAACAGGAGGACCCCGACCAGCTCGACCTGCTGTTCAAACTCGACCACCTGTCCACCCGGGCCCGCCGCAACGCGGAGAACCTGATCATCCTCGGCGGCGAGCGGCCCGGTCGGCAGTGGCGCAACCCGGTGGCGCTGGCCGATCTCATCCGCGGCGCGACCGCCGAGACCGAGGACTACACGCGGGTCAACGTCGGCCGGATGCCGGGGCTCGCGGTGAACGGCCCCGTGGTCGCCGACCTGATCCACCTGCTCGCCGAACTGATCGACAACGCGACGTCGTTCTCGCCGCCGCAGTCACGGGTCGAGGTCTGGGGCGACGTGGTCGGCCGCGGCGTCGTGCTGGAGATCGAGGACCAGGGCGTCGGGATGGAGCCGGAGCAGGTCGAAGAGCTCAACGCGATGCTCGCCGACCCGCCGGACTTCAGCGTGATGGCGCTCTCCCACGAGCCGCGACTGGGCCTGTTCGTGGTCGCGCGGCTGGCTTCACGGCACGGTATCTCGGTCACCCTGCGGCATTCGGCCTACGGCGGCACGCGCGCGATCGTGCTCGTCCGCTCGGATCTGCTGACCCCGGTGCCGGTGGCCGAGGAGCCGGCGCCCGCCGCCCAGCCGGTCGGAGTTCCGGCGCAGCAGGCCGCGGCGAACCACCCGAGCCTCCCGGCCCGGCAACCGCAGCCGGTGCCGCCGCCGGAGGACATCCCGGGGCACAACGGCACGCTCGCCCCCGCCGAGGCCGGCACGCGCGTCGACCTGTTCCGCCCCGCGCGCGAGCAGCCACCGGCACCGGCCCCGAGCCGCCCGCAGCAGCCACCACGCCAGAACCGCCCGCCGGCCGACACCCGGTCCCCGCAGCCGCAGGGCCCGCTGTCGCCCGACCGGCCCCAGCTGCCACGGCGGCGGCGCCAGCAGAACCTGGCGCCCCAGCTGCGGACGGACGAAACACCTTTCCCCGAAACGACGATGGAGCCCAGGGACGACCCGGACCAAGCCCGTACCCGCCTCGCCGCGTTCCAGCAGGGAACCCGGCGTGCCCGCAGCCAGGATCCCGCCGCCACCGACTTCTTTGGAGAGCACCGATGACCAATCCGGGGATGAACGAGCTGGACTGGTTGCTCGACGATCTGCTGCAGCAGGTGGCCGGCGCGGACCGCGCGGTCGTGCTGTCGGCCGACGGGCTGCTCATCGGCCGGTCCACCAACCTGACCGAGGAGGACGGCGAACACCTCTCGGCCGTCGCCTCGGCGTTCCAGAGCCTGGCGAAGGGCACCGGCCGCCATTTCGGCGGCGGGCAGGTGCGCCAGACGGTGGTGGAGATGGACCACGCGTTCCTCTTCGTCACCGCCGCCGGGTACGGTGCCTGCCTCGCGCTGCTCACCAGCGACGATGCCGACATGGGGCTGGTCGCGTACGCGATGAACATGATGATCAAGCGGGTCGGCACGATGCTCAGCACGGCGCCGCGCGTCGAGCACGCCGGCGGCTACGCATGATGGCCGGGTGCGCGGTGCCATGACGGCCGAGGAAGAGGCCTGGTTCGACGACGACGCCGGCCCGCTGGCCCGGCCCTACACCGTCACCGGCGGGCGCACCCGCACGGGCACGGTCGGCCTCGATCTGCTCACCCTCGTGGTCGCGGTGACCACGATCATGGAGGCGGCCATGCTGCCGCAGGAGTACGCCCGCGTCGTGCGCCTGCTGCAGCAGCCGCTGTCGGTGGCCGAGGTCGCCGCGTACCTCGAGCTGCCGCTGCCGGTGGTGAAGGTGCTACTGGCCGACCTGATCGAGCAGAACCACGTCATCTTCCGCAGCGCGAACCCGATGACCGCGGCCCCCGACGAACGCATCCTCCAGGCGGTGCTCGATGGCATCCGCAGACTCTGATAGGGCGGCAACGAAAGTGGACTCCCCCGTTCGAGGACAGCTCTCGAACCCTGGCGGCGGCGTGCCGCGGTACCGGCGCAACCTCAACGCGATGACGCTGAAGCTGCTCATCGCGGGCGGGTTCGGGGTCGGGAAGACGACGATGGTCGGCTCGGTCAGCGAGGTTCCCCCGCTGCACACCGAGGAAGCGCTCACCGCCGTGTCCGCGGGCGTGGACGACCTGACCGGCGTGGAGCGCAAGACCACCACGACCGTCGCGCTCGACTTCGGGCGCATCACGGTCAACCCCGAGCTGATCCTGTACCTGTTCGGCACGCCGGGGCAGGACCGGTTCTGGTTCATGTGGGACGAACTCGCGCTCGGCGCGCTCGGCGCGGTGGTCCTCGCCGACACGCGACGGCTGGAAAGCTGCTTCCCCGCCATCGACTTCTTCGAGCGGCGCGGCCTGCCGTTCGTGGTCGGCGTGAACTGCTTCGACCGCGCCTACCGCTACGGCACGGAAGAGATCCGGGACGCGCTGGAACTCGACCCGGCGATCCCGGTCCTGCTGTGCGACGCGCGCGAGAAGGAGTCGACCAAGCAGGTCCTGGTCACCCTCATCGAACACGTCATGGCCACCAAACGCGGTCTCCCCGCCCCCCTCCCTTAGCCCCGCGAGTCCGGCTTTCCCCGCGCGCGAGTCGGAATCCACCGCACCCGAGTCCGGCCTTCCCCGCACCCGAGTCGGGCCACCACCGCGCGAGTCCGGCTTTCGGCTACGAGTCGCCGATGCCGTACCGGCTCAGCGCGCGCTCCGCGGTGATGTTGCGGTCCGCGACGTCGGCCCGCACGTCCTCGGCGTCGCGCTCGACCGGATCGCCGTAGCCGCCGCCACCGCCGGTCGCGCAGCGGATCACGTCACCCCGGCGGATCGCGGTCCCGTTGACCTTGAGCATCCGCCGCTCGTCGGACCGCCCGGGGTTGATCACGACCTCGGGGCCGACCGCGTCCTCGCCGCCGAACAGGCCCCACGCCGGCTGCCGGGACCGTTCGAACCACAGCGACAGCGAGCAGTCGGTCTGCGCCTCGTACTCGCGGATCACGCCGTTGCCGCCACGCCACCTCCCCGCGCCACCCGAATCGGGACGGATGCGGTATTCGGTGATCCGGAAGGGATAGCGGGTCTCCAGCACTTCGATCGGGATGTCCTTCAGCGATCCGTTCACGTTGTTGATGAGAGCGCTTTCCCCGTCCGAACCCGACCACGCGCCCCAGCCGCCGACGGTGGCCTCGAGGCTGACGAACTCGCGGCCGAACCGCGGATCCAGCCCGGAGGTCAGCACGATCATCGAGTCCCCGTGGCTCGCGCCCGCGACCCGGTCCGGCATCGCGGGGGCGAGCGCGCGGGCGACCATGTCGATCAGCAGGCCCAGATGCGAGAAGTACCACTGGCACGCCGCCGGTGCCGTCGCGCCGAGCACCGAGCCCTCGCGGACCTGCGTGGTCATCGTGCGGAACGAGCCGCCGTTACCGGCCAGATCCGGGCTCACCAGCAGCTTGTAGCCCACGCGCAGCGCGGAAACCGCTTGTGCCACACCGCAGTTGACCGGTCCCGCGGTCTGGCCGGCGGACTCGGTGACGTCGAAGTCGATCGTCTCCCCGTCGACGGTGATCTTGAGCCGGATGGGGACCGGGGCGTCGAGCGCGACCCCGTCGTTGTCCAGCACGCCTTCCGCGGCGTACACCCCGTCCGGGATCGCGGCGATCGTTTCGCGCTCGAGCAGTTCGGTCTGGCGGAAGATCTCGTCGCGCGCCAGCTCCAGGGTTTCCAGGCCGAACCGGTCCACGATCTCGCGCAGCCGCTTCTCCCCCATCGTGATGCAGGCGATCATCGCATGCATGTCACCCGTTGTGGGATAAGGGAAACGTACGTTGCGGGCGATCGTGTCCATCAGCGCGGCCTCGTTCTCGCCACCGGAGACGAGCTTCTGCGGGCCGAGCCGCAGGCCCTCCTGGAAGATCGACACCGAGTCCATCGAACCGCCGGGGTCCTTGGAGCCGACGTCGATCCAGTGCGCGCGCGACGCGGTGAACCCGATCAGCGTGTCCCCGGCGAAGACCGGGCCGAAGATCGTCACGTCGTTGAGGTGCGTGCCGCCGAGGTAGCTGTCGTTGAGGATCCACACATCGCCCGGCTGCCACACTTCGCGGCCGAACTGCTCCTCGGTCGCCTTCGTGCACGTCTCGAGGTTCCCCAGGAAGATCGGCAGGCCCGCGGACTGGCCGAGCACCTGGTGCTCGGCATCCAGCAGCGCGACCACGCAGTCGCCGCATTCGTAGATGATGGGGGTGTAGGCCGAACGGATCAGCGTCGCGTTCATGTCGTCCGCCGCCGAGTTGAGCGCGTTGCGGATGATCTCGACGGTCACCGGGTCGACGGTGGTCATGGCAGCTCCTTGATGATCAGCGAACCGATCTCATCGACGGTCACCGAGTAACCGGGGGGAACGACGGTGGTGGCGGTGTCCTCGAGGATCACTGCCGGCCCTTCGAGGGCGTGTCCGGCGAGCAGGTCGTCGCGGCGCGCGAAGATCGAATCCTGTGGTACGCCGCCGAAAACGACCTGACTGGTCTCGTGCGGGAACGCCGGCCCCTGAGCCTGCGGCCATTTCTGCGGCTCCGGCCGGCCCAGATCGCCGAAAGCGGCACTGCGCACCGTGACGAACTCGATGGGCGCGCCGCGGTTCGCATGCCCGTAGCGGCTGTGGTGCATCTCGGCGAACCGTTCGGCGATCGTCTTGAGGAAGTCCGGTGTGGACGGTTCGGCGGCGTCATCCAGAGGAACGGTCAAAGTGTATTCCTGTGCGGCGTAACGGATATCGACCGAGTGCTGCACGGAACGGTGCTCCTCCGCTACGCCTTCTTCACCCAAAGTGGACAGTCCGTGCTCCTCGAGCCGGGTCAGCACGGTGGTCAGACCGGCGCCGTCAAGGTCCTCGTCGAGGCAGAAGTACGGTTCGGTGAAGTCCTTGCGAATCTTCGTCTGCAGCATGCCCCACGCCGAGAACGCGCCGGGGAAACGCGGCACGATGGTTTCGGTGATGCCCAGCTCGCGGGCGAGGAACACCGCGTGCATCGGGCCCGCGCCGCCGAACGCGACGAGGCTCGAATCGCGCGGTTCGATCCCCCGGGACACGGTGATCGTCCGGATCGCCTGTGCCATCTTGGAATTCGCCACGTCGCAGATACCCTCGGCCATCGCGATCGCGTCCAGGCCGAAAGCCTCGCCGAGCTCGCGGACCGCGCCGGAAGCGCTTTCCGTGTCGAGCGTCAGCTGGCCGCCCGCGAAGCCGTTGGGGTCGATCCGCCCGAGCACGAGGTTCGCGTCGGTCACGGTCGGCTCGGTGCCGCCGCGCCCGTAGCACGCCGGCCCGGGCCTGGCACCGGCCGAACGCGGGCCGACCCGCAGGCCGCCGGCCTCCACCCAGGCCACCGAGCCACCGCCCGCGCCGACGGTGTGGATGTTGACCACGCTCATCAGCATCGGCAGCCCTTCGAGGTGGGCCTCCGCCGACACGTCGGGTTCGCCGCCGACGATGAGCGAGACGTCGAACGAGGTCCCGCCCATGTCGATGCCGATCAGGTTGTCCCGGCCGCTGACCCGGGACAGCTCGGCGCACGCGATCGCCCCGCCCACCGGACCGGACAGCAGGGTTTGCAGCGGGCGGGCGCGGGCGGAGTCGGCGGTGAGGATACCGCCGGAGGATTGCATGACGTGCAACGGAACGCCGAGGCCGCGGTCGCGCAGCCGGACTTCGAGATGGCTGAGGTAGCGGCGGACGATCGGGCCGGTATAGCTCTCGATGACCGCCGAGGACGTGCGCTCGTACTCGCGCCACTCCTTCGCGGCCTCATGGGAAAGCGAGACGGTGAAATCCTCCCCCAGCTCTTCGAGGACGATCTCACGAGCGCGAAGCTCGTGGGCGGGGTTGGCGTAGCTGAACAGGAAGGCGATCGCGATCGCGCCGTGGCCACGTTCTTCGGCGGTGTTCGCGGCCGCTCGTACGGCTTGTTCGTCCAGCGGCGTCAGCTCGCTCCCGTCGGGCGCGATCCGGCCGCCGATGCCGAGCACGTCGCGTCGCGGCACGAGTGGCTCGGGCTTGCGGTAGTGCAGATCGTAGAGGCGGGTCCGGGGGCCGCGGGCGATGTGGTAGCTGTCCTCTGCGCCCGCCGTGCCGAGCAGAAGCACCGGCACACCGCGGCGTTCGAGGAAGGCGTTGAGGCCCTGGGTGGTGCCGTGCACGAGGAAGCCGATGTCGCCGGGCGAGCCGACGACCGAGCCGAGCCCGGCCATGACACCCTCGCTCAGGTCGTCGGGCGTAGTCGAGGCCTTACTCGCCGCGAACGCCCCGGCCTCGTCGTCGTAGGTGACCACATCGGTGAACGTGCCCCCGATGTCCATCGACACGCGGTACCGCGCCATGACGAACTCCAATCCAGCAGACGTGCCTGGAAACTAGAAGTTCGCCGTGGCCGCCCGATGTGCTCGCCGCACCCACTCGCGCCCGTCCACTATGCGCCGCGCACTCCAGAGTTAGTGGGCCCAGATGCCGCGGACGTGGCGGATGTGGCGGTCCATCAGGGCCTCCGCGCCGGAGGCGTCGCCCGCGGCGACGAGATCGAGGAGTTCGGCGTGCTCGTGGGAGGAGGGCACGAGCTCACCGCGGTCGGCGAGGGAACGCAGGCCGTAGATCCGCGACCGAGCGCGCAGCGAGCGCACCGTCTCCACCAGGTGCGGGTTGCCGGACTCGGCGAGCAGCCCCAGATGGAACTCCATGTCCACCTTCACGTGGGTGATCAGGTCACCGGCCGCCGCGGCGTCCTCGATCGCCACCGCCAGGGGCCGCAGCCGCTCGATGACCGCCGGGTCCACCCCGGCCTCGGTGATCCGCCGTACCGTCGGCACCTCGATCAGCGCGCGCAGCTCGGACAGCTCGTCCAGGTCCTTTTCGGACAGCTCGGTGACGCGGAAACCCTTGTTCCGCACCGTATCGATAAGCCCTTCCTTGGCCAGGTCGAGCATCGCCTCGCGGACCGGCGTCGCCGACACGCCGAACTGCGCGGCCAGACTCGGCGCGGAATACACCACCCCGGGCCGCAGCTCACCGGAGATCACCGCCGCGCGCAGGGTCTGGATGATCTCGTCGCGGAGATTCGCTCGCGTGCCGAACGAGGGCAGCGCCGGCTGGTCGGATACGGTCACGCGCTCTCCCTGGCCTCATAGCTCCTCGCGGCGATCACCAGATCCTCCCACGCCATCCCCACGCTCTTGAAAAGCCGCGGCGCGTCCGGCGCGGCTTTCACCTCACCGCGCACGGCGGCGGCCAGACCGACCAGGTCCCCGGGCGAACATGCCCCCGCCCGAACGGCCTGGATCACATCGCCCGACTCACGCAGCGCCGTCGCGCGCGACTCGACCGCGACCGTCGAGCGGCGGACCGTCTCGTCGTCGACCTCGCGGGCCTCCGGCTCGTGCGAGCCCACCGCCACGACCGTCGCGTGCGGCGCCAGCAGCGCACCGTCGAACAGCGGCTCGCAGGCGGTCGTGCAGCACGCGACGAGATCCGCGCCCGCTACGTCCGAAGGCGAGCCCACGCGGCCACCTACTGCAGCCGCGAAGGCGCGCGCCCGCCCGGGATCCCGCCCAACCACGACGATCTCCGACACCGGCCGCACCAGGCGCAGGGCCTCGACATGGCTGCGCGCCTGCGGCCCCGCGCCGAACACGACGAGCCGCGCCGCATCCGGTTCGGCCAGAGCGTCCACGGCGACCGCCGAAACCGCCGCCGTCCGCACAGCCGTCAGGGCCACCGCGTCCAGCACCTCCAGCGGGGTCAGGGTTTCGCCGTCCAGCAGCAGGTACTGGCCTTGAATCCGGGACAGCCCGCGTGACGGGTTCCCCGGCGCGACGGTCGCGATCTTGACCCCGGCGTAGCGGCCCCATTCGGCGGGCATGAGCAGGAGCTGCCCGTGCCGCACCGGCACGACCGACCGCGGCGGATCGGCCTCGGGGTCGAGCCCGGCGCGCAGGGCGGCGGCCAGCGCGTCGATGGCCGCGCGCATCCCGATCACAGCTCGAACCCCGCCGGGAACGGGTCGTCGGGATCCAGGAAGTACTGCGCGGTACCGGTCAGCCAGGCCCGGCCGGTGATCGTCGGAACGACCGCCGGGAGGCCGCCGACCTCCGTCTCCTCGACGAGCCGCCCGATGAACTCGGTGCCGATGAACGACTCGTTCCGGAAGTCGGTGTGCAGCGGCAACTGCCCGCGCGCGTGCAGCTGGGCCATCCGCGCGCTCGTCCCGGTGCCGCACGGCGAACGGTCGAACCAGCCGGGGTGGATGGCCATCGCGTGCCGCGAGTGCCGCGCGTCGGAACCTGGCGCGGCGAGGTACACGTGATGGCAGCCGGTGATCTCCGGATTCGCCGGGTGGGCGGGCCGGTCGTGGGCGTTGATCGCGGCCATGATCGCGAGCCCGGCGTCCAGGAGCTTCTGCTTCTCGGCGCGGTCGAACGGCAGGCCCAGCTCGGCAAGCTCGACGATCGCGTAGAAGTTTCCGCCGAACGCGAGGTCGTAACGAACCTGACCGAGGCCGGGCACCGTGACCTTGCGGTCCGGCCCGACCGCGAAGGACGGCACGTTCCGGATGGTGACCGCGCGGGCCACCCCGTCGGACACGGCCACCTCCGCCACGACGAGCCCGGCGGGCGTGTCGAGCCGGACCGTGGTGACCGGCTCGGTCACCTCCACCATCCCGGTCTCGACCAGCACCGTCGCGACGCCGATCGTGCCGTGCCCGCACATCGGCAGGCAGCCGGAGACCTCGATGAACAGCACGCCCCAGTCGGCATCGGGGCGGGCCGGCGGCTGCAGGATCGCGCCGCTCATCGCCGAATGCCCGCGCGGCTCGTTCATCAGCAGCTGCCGCACGTGGTCGAGATGCTCGATGAAGTACCGCCGCCGGTCGAACATCGTCTCGCCCGGAACGAGGCCGACGCCGCCGGTGATGACCCGCGTCGGCATGCCCTCGGTATGCGAGTCCACCGCGTGGAAAACCCGCTTGGCACGCATCAGCGCAGCCCCTCCGCGAGCGCTTTCCCGGTCGCCTCGCGCACCTGCTTCTCCTGCTCGTCGGTCAGCGGCACGCGCGGCTGCCGGCACGCGCCGCCGTACCGGCCGGCCAGATCCATGCTCAGCTTGATCGCCTGGACGAACTCCGTGCGCGAATCCCAGCGCAGCAGCGGATGCAGCTGCCGGTAGAGCGGAAGCGCTTTCTCCAGGTCTCCCGCGCTCGCGGCGCGCCACAGCTCGACGCACGCCCTCGGCAGGGCGTTGGGATACCCGGCCACCCAGCCCGGCGAGCCCGAGATCGCCAGCTCGAGCGACACGTCGTCCGCTCCACAAAGGACATCCAGGCCGGGGGCCAGTTCGGCGATCCGGTACGGGCGGCGCACATCACCGGAGAACTCCTTGACCCCGACGATCAGCCCCTCCGCGTGCAGCTCCGCGAGCAGTTCCGGCACGAGATCGACCTTGGTGTCGAACGGGTTGTTGTAGGCCACGATCGGCAGGCCCGCCTTCGCGACCTCGCGGTAGTGCGCGAGCACCGCGCGGTCGTCGGCCCGGTAGGCGTTGGGGGGCAACAACATCACCGCCGGGCAACCCAGTTCGGCGGCGTGCTCGGCCCAGCGCCGCGACTCCGCGGCACCGTAGGCGGCGACTCCCGGCATGACGGTGAAGCCCTCGGGCGCGGCCTCGACCGCGGTGGCGACGACTCGCGCGCGCTCCTCCGGCGTGAGCGTCTGGTACTCCCCCAGCGAGCCGTTCGGGGTCACCCCGTCGCAGCCTTCCGCGGCGAGCCAGGCGACGTGCTCGCCGTACTTCTCGAAGTCGACGGTGAGGGTCTCGGTGAGCGGCAACGCGGTCGCCACCAGGACTCCGTGCCATGCGGTCATGAGCATTCCTTTCAGTCGTGGGCCAGTGCGCCCAGCGTGATGGGCTGCGCGATGGGCCGTGTGGCGACGGCGAGCAGATCCTGTTCCGCCGGCTGCCTGCCGCACGCGTCGGCGACGAAGCACGAGGTCGCGTACCCGCACACCCGTCCCTGACACAGCCCCATTCCCGGCCTCGCCATGAGTTTCACCGAACGGGCATCCGTCGCGCCGAGCTCTACAATGGACTCGCGGACGCGGTCCACGGTCACCTCTTCGCACCGGCACAGCTGCGTCCGGCCGTCGAGCCAGTCCAGCCAGCCACGCCGTACCGGATGCACCTCGTGCAGCGCGGCCGCGAACGCCCGGTTCGCTCGGCGCCGCCGCAGCAACCGGCCGACACGTGCACCGTCCGGCTCCGCCCCGATGGTCGTCAAGGCCGCGTGTAGCCCCGCCAGCTCACCCTCCACAAGGGACAGTGGCGCGCCGCCGACCCCGCACACCTCCCCCGCCAGGTATACGCCGGGCACGCTCGCCCGCTGCTGTTCGTCCGCGCACGCGACAAGGCTGCCGTCGCGGTCGGCACGCGTCGAGCACCCCAGTTGCAGCGGGATTTCCAGCTGCGGCGTGAACCCGTAGCCGACCGCGATCGCGTCACAGTCCACCTCGCGTTCACGCACCACTCGCCAGCCCTCGTCGAGGACGGCGACGGTCGCCGAGGAAACGCTTTCCGTGCCGTGCGCGGCGGTCACCGTCGTCCGGGTCCGGTACGGGATCCGGTGGCGCGCCAGGGTTCGCAGGTACCCGGCGCCCTCCGCGAGCTTCCCCGGATTGGCCGCCAGCGCGCCGGGATGCCGGGCGAAACCGGTGGGAGCGCCCGCCTCGAACACGCCGACGACGCGCGCGCCCGCCTCGGCGAGCCCGGCGGCGACCGGCAGCAGGAACGGACCCGTCCCGGCGACCACGATCCGCCGCCCGGCGGTCACCCCGTGCCCCTTGAGCAGGGCCTGCGCCCCGCCCGCCGTGAAGACCCCCGGCAACGTCCAGCCGGGGAACGGGAGCTGCCGGTCGTAGGCCCCCGTGGCGATGATCAGCGTCCGGCACGCGATCTCACCGCCACAGGTGTGCACGGTGAACCCGTCACCGGTGCGTTCGACATGCCAGACCTGGTGTCCACCAAGGAATTCCGGCGCGCCCGCGCGGAGTCGCGTGAGGACGGACCAGTGGTGATGCCCGCGCCCGGTGTCGCCTTCGCGATGCCGCCAGTACTGCCCGCCCACCCGGGCGTTGCCGTCGATCAGCGCGACCTTCGCACCGGCGCGGGAGGCGGCGACCGCGGCGGCGAGCCCGGCCGGGCCCGCGCCGATCACCGCGATGTCAGCAGGCGAACTCGCCATGCCCGGCTCCTTCCTGCGGCTCGATCCGGTCCCCCGCCCGCGCGTCGGTCAGGCAGGCCCGCTGATTCGGCCTCCCGTTGACCACGACGAGGCAGTCGAAACACACGCCGATCCCGCAGAACACCCCGCGCAGCGCGCCTTCGTGCCGGGTGGTGCGCCAGGACCGGTACCCGGCGGCGATCAGCGCGGCCCCGATGCTCTGCCCCGGTTCGGCCTCGATCTCCTTGCCGTCGAAGGAAAACGTCACGCGACCTCCTCGAACCGGTCCGGCCGGAACGGGCTCAGGTCGAGATCCGGCCGCGCGCCCGACACGACCTGCGCGACGAGGCGCCCGGTCCCGGCGGACAGCCCGATCCCCGCGCCCTCGTGCCCGCACGCGTGCACGAGCCCGGGCACGCGCGGGTCCTCCCCGAGCACCGGCAGATGGTCGGCGCAGTAGGGGCGGAATCCGAGGTAGGCGCGCAGCAGCGCGACTTCGGCCAGGAACGGGAAGAGGCCGATCGCCTGCGCGGCGAGCTTCCGGACCACCGGCAGCGAGAAGGTCCGGTCGAACCCGACGCGCTCGCGGCTCGCGCCGACCAGCACGGTGCCCGCCCGCGTGCCCTCGACGACCACCGAGGTCTCGAGCCCTTCGTCACCGCTGGCCACGTTCGCCACGTAGTCCGCCGTGTATACCTTGTGCCGCACGACGACCGGCAGCGGTTCGGTGACCAGCACGAATCCGCGGCGCGGCAGCACCGGCACGGGCGCACCGGCGAGCGCGGCGATCTCGCCGCCCCAGGTACCGCCGGCGTTGACCACCCACTGCGCCGTCAGCGGCCCCGCGCTCGTCTCGACCCCGGCGACACGCCCGCCTGAGTGCCGGAAGGCCAGTACTTCCGTTCCCGTGTGGACGGTCGCACCCCGGCGCCGGGCCTGGCGCAGCAGTTCAGCCGCCGCGAGCATCGGCTGGACCTGCATGTCCTGCGGGTAGTACGCGCCGCCGCAGACCTCGCGCGTGAGGTTCGGCTCCAGCCCGGCCAGTTCGGCGGGGGACACGTCGATCGCGTCGACACCGCTGTCCCGCTGCTCGGCGGCGAGCTTCGCCAGCCCGGCCGCGGCCTCCGGTGCCCGCGCCACCACGACGCCGCCCTTGTGCTCCAGTTCGAACCCGCCCGGGCCGAACCGTTCGCCCAGCTCCGCCCACCGCCGCACCGAGTACAGCGCCAGGTCCAGTTCGGCGCCGGGCTCCTTGTCGGAGACGAGGATGTTGCCCTCACCGCCGCTGGTGGTGCGGCCCGCGATGGCGCCACGGTCCACCACCGCGACATCCAGCCCGGCCTCCGCGCAGAAGTAGGCGCACGCCGCGCCGACCATTCCCGCGCCCACGACCACGACATCCACGGCAGTAGTATGTCACATTGCACTGGGCTTCCGGGCGAGCCCGTGAATCCGCGGCGCGACGACGGACACCTTCGCGCCCGGCGGGAAGATCAGATCGCGCACGTGCTCGATCTCGAACCCGGTCGCGCGGATCGTCTCCAGCGTCCGGCGGTTGGGATGGCACCCGCCCATCAGCCGGGGCCAGACGTGATCCGAGAGGTCCTGGAACCGGGCCCGCACCGGCTGCCGCGCCCGCACATGCTCGTAGAACCGCAGCTCGCCGCCAGGTCTGAGGACACGCCGGAACTCGACCAGCGCGGCCACCGGATCGGGCACCGAGCACAGCAGGCCGGACACGACGACGGCATCCTGGGAGGAGTCCTCGACGGGCAGCGCGTCGGCGAAGGCGTCCACGAGCCGGACCGGCACGGGCGCCCTGGCCGCCGCCCCGGCCGCCTTCTCGCGCATGGTGGGTTCCGGCTCGGCGGCGGTGAGCTGCTCGACCCCGGCCGGGTAGTGCGGCAGGTTCAGCCCGGTGCCGACCCCGACCTCGAGCACCCGCCCGGACACCCCGGCCAGCAGCTCCGCGCGCAGCCGGGCGTTGCCGCGGGCCTCGTTGCGGCCGCCGTAGCGGGCGAACCACCAGGCGAACAGGCGATTCTCCATGCCGTCCCCTCTCCCGTTCTGGCAGGCTGTGCCCGTGACGTTAGCCCTGCTGGACTCCGCGAGCCTGTACTTCCGCTCGTTCTATGCGCTGCCGGACTCGATGACTGCGCCCGACGGCACCCCGGTCAACGCCGTGCGCGGGTTCGCCGACACCGTCGCGCGCATCCTCACCGACCGCCGGCCGACCCGGCTCGTCGCGTGCCTGGACGCCGACTGGCGCCCGCGATTCCGCGTCGATCTGCTGCCGAGCTACAAGGCGCACCGGGTAGCCGATGCCGAGGCCAATGTCGAGGAGGTGCCCGACACGCTGACCCCGCAGGTGCCGGTCATCCTGGAGCTGCTCGACGCGGTCGGCCTGGCCACGGCGGAGGCCGAGGGCTACGAAGCCGACGACGTCATCGGCGCGCTCACCGCACGCGAGAAGTCGGACCCGGTCGAGGTGATCACCGGGGACCGCGACCTGTTCCAGCTCGTCCGCACCGAGCCGTCACCCGCGTCGGTGATCTACGTCGGCAAGGGCTGGGCGAAGGCGGAGGTGCTCGGCCCGGCGGAGGTCGCGGAACGCTACGGGGTGCCGGTGGCCGGCGCGGGCCCCGGTTACGCCGCGATGGCCGCCCTGCGCGGCGACCCGTCCGACGGGCTGCCCGGGGTCGCGGGTATCGGCGAGAAGACCGCGGCGAAGCTGATCACCCAGTTCGGCTCGGTCGAAGCGCTGCTGGACGCGGCGAAGTCGGGCAGCAAGGAGCTGCCGCTCAAGATGCGGCTCAAGATCACCGCCGCCGAGGACTACCTGAGCGTGGCCCCGACCGTGGTGCGGGTGGCCGTGGATGCGCCGGTCTCCCTCTCCGGCCCGGACGCCGTGCCGTCCGCGCCGAAGGACCCGGACCGGGTGGCCGAACTCGCCGAACGCTGGAACCTCGGCGGCTCGGTGAAGCGGCTGCTGGCCGCCCTCGAATCAGCCTCCTGACGCGGCGGCGGCACGCTTCGAGGTGATCGCCCGGCGCAGTGCCTTCGCCACCGGCTCGACCGGCTCCCCCAACCGGTCGAGCCGGGTCTTGAACTGCCGCCGCTCGCGGCCGCCGAGCACCACCCGCAACTGCCCCGCGGCCGCGAGCGCGGCCAGCACCCCCGCGTCCCGGTCCACCCGCCCGGCCGCCTGCCCGCCGCGAACGGCACGCGAGACCTGCTCCGCGACGCGGCGCGCGGCGCGCGTGTCACGCAAAGTGACCCTGGTGTACGGGAACAGGCCGAGGATCCTCACCTGTTCCGTCTTGATCACATGGGCCTCCGCGAGCTGATCCCGCACCGCCGCGAAGATCTGGCGGCGGTCGTGACCCACCCAGCGGCGCCACGACCGCGGGCCGGCCGCTTCGATCCGCGACCACTGTTCGTCCAGCACCGGATCGCCGGCCAGCGCCGGTCCCGCCGCGACCGCCTTGCCGTCCTCGTCGCGCAACCGTCCATTGAGGACCAGTTCGGCGAGCGCGGCCGCGCGTAGCAGGTAGCCGAGATCGTCACGAGCGGTCAGGCGCTGCTTGCGCGGATCGAAGGCCAGCAGGAACATCTTCGCCGCCAAGGATTCAGGCGGATTCATCGGCTTCCCCCTCTTCGGTGTTCTTGCGCGGCCGTCCCCGCGGCCGCATCCTCCCGACGTCGCGCGGTAACCGCCCGGCGTCGGACAAAGCCTTGCGCAGCAGGAACTCTATCTGCGCATTGGTGCTGCGCAGCTCGTCGGCCGCCCAGCGCGCGAGCGCGTCGTGCACGGCCGGGTCGAGCCGCAGCAGCAGCTTCTTCCGTTCGGCCACGGTTACGAGTACAGGGTCCCGGCGTTCACCACCGGCTGCGTGTCCCGGTCACCGACCAGCACCACCATCAGGTTGCTGACCATGGCGGCCTTCCGTTCCTCGTCCAGGTCCACCACATCCTGCGACGCGAGCCGGTCCAGCGCGGTCTGGACCATGCCAACGGCCCCCTCGACGATCCGCTCACGCGCCGCGACGATCGCGCCCGCCTGCTGGCGGCGCAGCATCGCCTGGGCGATCTCCGGGGCGTAGGCCAGGTGCGTGATCCTCGACTCGATCACCTTCACCCCGGCCGACGCGACCCGCGCGCCGATCTCCCCGCGCAGCTTCTCGGTGATCTCGTCGGCGTTGTCCCGCAGGGACAGCACGCCCGGTTCGGTCGTGTCGTACGGGTAGGCGTTGGCGATATGCCGCACCGCGGTCTCGCTCTGGATCGCGACGAACTCCACGAAATCGTCCACTTCGAACAGTGCCTGCGCGGTGTCGCGCACCTGCCACACCACGACGGCCGCGATCTCGATCGGGTTGCCGTCCAGGTCGTTCACCTTCGCCACGCCGGTCTCGTGGTTGCGGATCCGGGTGGACACGCGCCGCCGCGCGGCGATCGGGTTCACCCACTGCAGGCCGTCGGTGCGGACGGTCCCCGCGTACCGGCCCAGCACCTGCACGACCCGCGCCTCACCGGGCGCGACCGGGGTCAGCCCCCGCAGCAGCGCCAGCCCGGCGAGCGCGAGCACGATCCCGAGCGCCTTCAGCCCCGCGTTGCCGGTCACCAGCAGCGCGACACCACCCGCGAGCAGCACCAGGCCCACCGCGAACATCAGGAACCCCGGCACGCTCCCGGCCCGGCGCTCCTCGATCCGCGGCACCGGCATCTCCACAGCGGTCTCGGTCATCTCTTCCCCTCGATTCGGCTTGCGTCCTCCGCCGAGGACTAGCATAGTGATATCACATTTTCCGTCACTGAGGGGAGCAGCCATGAGCGACCGTCGTCTGGAGATCGACCGGCTGTCCAAGCGATACGGGGGGACCGTCGCCCTGCGCGAGATGACGTTCGACGTGCGCGCGGGCGAGCTGTTCGGGTTCGTCGGGAGCAACGGGGCAGGGAAGACCACGACCATGCGGATCGTGCTGGGGGTGCTGGCCGCGGACGGGGGCAGCGTCCGCTGGGACGGTAAGCCGATCACGCTGGAAACCCGCCGGGTCATCGGCTACATGCCCGAGGAGCGCGGCCTGTACCCGAAGATGGAGGTCGGCGAGCAGCTGACCTACCTCGCCCGGCTGCACGGCCTGCGCGCGCCCGCGGCCCGCCGCGCCGCCGACGAGTGGGCCGAGCGGCTGGGCGTGGCCGGCCGCCGCGACGACGAGGTCCAGAAGCTCAGCCTCGGCAACCAGCAGCGCGTGCAACTCGCCGCCGCACTCGTGCACGATCCGCGGATTCTCGTGCTCGACGAACCGTTCTCCGGGCTCGACCCGGTCGCGGTGGACATCATGAGCGAGGTCCTGCGGGACAAGGCCCGCCAGGGGGTGCCCGTCGTGTTCTCCAGCCACCAGCTGGATCTCGTGCAGCGGCTGTGCGACCGGGTCGGCATCGTCCGCAGTGGACAGATGGTGGCCTGCGGCACGGTGGACGAACTGCGCACGGGCGGCGCGGAGCGGCTCGTCGTCGACGCCCCGCTGGCGCCGCCGCGCTGGACCGAGTCGCTGCCCGGTGTGCAGCTGCTCACCCGCCAGGGCACCCGCAGCGAACTCGAACTGGCCGAAGGCGGCGACGATCAGGCCGTGCTCAAGGCCGCGCTCGCGACCGGGCCGGTGCACGAGTTCGCGCGGCGGCGGCCGTCGCTGACGGAACTGTTCCGCAGCGTGGTGACCGAGGCCCCGCACGAAGCGGGTGTGACGGAGGAACGCCCGCGCTGGAGGACCGATGGGGTGCGGGAACTCCCGCATAGCGCCGAAGGAGTGACCCGATGAACAGCTGGAACTCGATCAGCCTCGTCGCCGGCCGCGAGATCACCACGCGGCTGCGGTCGAAAGCGTACCTCGTCAGCACGCTGGTGATGATGATCGTGCTCATCGCGTTCGCCGTGGTCATGAAGCTGATCAGCGGCAGCGTCTCCGAGACGACGGTGGGGTTCACCGCGCCGAACGCCGTCCTGTCCGCGCCGCTGCAGGTGAGCGCGAAAGCCGTGGGCGAGAACGTGACCACGCGGCAGGTCACCGAAGCGCAGGGCCAGGACGAGGTGCGCAGTGGCTCGCTCGACGCGCTGCTCGTCGGCGACGGCACGCACGTACGGGTCGTGGTGAAGAAGCAACTGGACTCCGGGCTGCGCAACGCGCTCAACGTGCTCGCGAACCGGCTCGCGCTCGACCAGCAGATCACCGCGCTCGGCGGTGACCCGGCGCGTGTCAACGCCGCGGTCGCGAGCGCTTCGGTCGACGTGCAGCCGCTGGAGCAGCCGCGCCAGTACAACTCCCAGCAACTCGCGCTCGGCATCATCGCCGGGGTGCTGATCTACCTGTCGCTGATGATCAACGGCCAGTCGGTGGCGCAGGGCGTGGTCGAGGAGAAGACCAGCCGGGTGGTCGAGTTGCTGCTCGCCACGATCCGGCCGTGGCAGCTGATGGCGGGCAAGGTGCTCGGCATCGGCGCGGTGGGGCTCCTGCAGATCCTGGCCATCGCGATCGCCGGCGTGATCGCCGGGATCGCGACCGGGGTGCTGACGATTTCGGTGTCGGCGGCCGCGGGCACGGTGGTGTGGCTCATCGTGTGGTACCTGCTGGGCTTCCTGATGTACTCGATCGTGTTCGCGGGCCTGGGCGCGCTGGTGTCCCGGCAGGAGGACGTCGCCGGCGCGGTGACCCCGGCGCTGATGTTCGTCGTCGCCGGGTACGTCGTCGGCATCTCGATCCTGCCCTCGAACCCGGGCAGCGGGCTCGTCGAGATCCTCTCGGTGATCCCGGTGTTCGCGCCGACGCTGATGTCGATGCGCCTGGCGATGGGCGGGGTACCGGCGTGGGAGGCGGGCGTTTCCGTCGCGCTCGTGGTGGTGCTGATCCCGGCGCTGATCTGGCTCGCCGGCCGCATCTACCGCAACGCGGTGCTGCGCACCGGCGCCAAGGTCAAGCTCCGCGACGCCCTGGCCGCCTGACCCACCCCCGCGGGGGTTAGAAGCGGGTGCCGCAGTGTGGGGTTAGTGGCGTCTCGAAGAGGCGGTCCGCGGCGGGGAGCGCCGCCGGGTTCAGCACCTCGACCCGGCCCAGCGCGGCGAGCAGGCTGGGCGCGCGGTCGCCCAGGTACAGCATCCCGAACGCCTCGGGGCCGAGCCGGAGGCCGGCGGGCGCGCCGGTCCGCTCGGCTCCGTCGGGCGAGATGCGGTACCGGCCGGAGTTGGCCGCCAGCAACGGATCCACGAACTCGATGACCACCGGCGCGGCCTGGCCGTAGGCCCGCGCGGCGAGCGCCGCCGGTACGTCCAGCACGCGCAGCCACGTGTTGTCCTCCAGCCTGGTGACCTCGCAGGCCCGCGGATCGGTGAGCAGCAGGCCGATCGGCTCGTCCAGCGGCCGGTACGCGACGACCTGCCCGACCAGGTCCACGCCGAGCAGGAACCGCCACAGACCCACGAGCGCGCCGAGGTTCGCGGCGTGCAGATCGGCCGCCAGTAGTGCCACGCCCGCCTCCGGCCGGTCCAGCGTCCGGCGATCATGCGGTTTGTACAGAACGAAACCGTCGTCACCGTCAGGTCCACTGTGGACGGCGGTGACATGCTCGTCGATCATCCGCGGATGGCCCCAGGACCACCAGCGCTCCGTGCGCGCGATCATGCCGGGGCGGTGCAGGCCGATCCGGTCGTACAGCGCGGGCAGCAGCTCGTGCGCCTCGTCGGGTTCCAGCAGCCGCACGGTGCCCCCGGCCGGAGCGTCGTCGCGGAACCGGGCGTGCGAGGTGTCGATCCGCAGGGACTTCCAGCGTGCCGAGACGCCGTAACCGAAACGGCCGTAGATCGTCGCCTCGCTCGCGCGCAGGTACGCCACAACCTCACCCCGATCGGCACAGTCACGCAGCTGCGCGTGCATCAGCGCCGTCGCCACCCCGCGCCGGGTGCGGTCGGGACGGACGCCGACCCCGTCCACCGCGGCGGCGGGCACGGCCTTGCCGCCCGGCACCGCCAGTTCCGTGCCGAACGAGCTGGCGGCGCCGATCACCGCGTCCCCGTCGAATGCGCCGAACTTGCGGTCGGCCGGGAACGCGGAGGCCAGCCTTTCCCATTCCTCGTCGGTCAGTCGCGGATCGTGGAAGGCACGGCCGAGCATCTCGTGGGTCGCACGCTGCTCGCCCTCGCTCAGCAAACGGATCTCGAAGTCGGTCACTCCCGTGATACTGCCCGCTCCCCCGCCGCGAAGCATGCGAATTTCACTTCGGCGCGGACACCTGGTAGGTACCGTCGGCGGTCTGCACCGTCAGCGTGACGGACTTGGGTTCGCCCGCAACCGTCACCGCGCAGTCGAAGGACACGCCGACCTGCACGGCCTGCCCGGACGGGCAGCGCACCCCCGTCACGTCGGTGAGCCCGTAGGACTGGGTGAGGACCTGGCGCACGCCGTTCTGCAGCGCCCCGGTGTCGAACACGCGCGGCGCCGGGGGCAGGGTCGTGCCGGCCGAAGGCGCGCCACCGCCCGACGTGCCGCCCAGCGAGGTCGGCGGCGGCTGATCGCCGCCGGAGGAATCGCAGCCGGCGAGTAGCATGACGCCCGCGCCGGCCAGGCCGGCCCAGAATCGGGCACCCCGAGACACGGTTCCCCCCGAGCTCCGAAGTCCAGTGTGGTCAGAAGTGTGTACCACACCAGGCCGGCGGGCGGGTGGCGAACAGCCGGTCCGCGCGCTCGGCGTCATCCGGCCCGGCTACCTGGATCCGGCCCGCCGTGACCAGCGCGGAGGCCGCCCAGGCGCCGAAGTACAGCATCGCCAGCGCGTCCACGCCGAGCCCCAGCTGGGCGGGCGCCTCGGCCCGAGTCACCCCTTCTGGGCCGACGCGGTAACGGCCCGAGTTCGCCGTCAGCACCGGATCGGTGACCTCCAGTACCACCGGCTCACCCTCGTACTCCCGCGCGGCCAGTGCCGCCGGGACGTCGACCAGGCGGAGCCACAGATCGTCACCGCCGCCGGTGACCTTCGCGGCACGCGGGTCGGCGAACAGCAGCGGGATCGGCTCGTCGAGCGGACGGCCCGGGGCCTCGATGGTGTCGACGAGATCGACGGCCAGCAGGTACCGCCACAGCCCGGCGAAGGCCTCCGCCGTCGCCGCACGCAGGTCCGCGACCTCCAAAATGGACGGATCCTGCCAGCTCTTCCGGTTGACACGGTAGATCGCGTAGCCTTCGGGCCCGTTCGGTCCATGGTGGACGATCGTCACCGGCGGGGTGTCCGACTGGCGCGCGGTCCGCTCCATCCCGGGCCACCAGTAGGCCGGGCGCGTCATGCTGCCAGACCGGGTCCGCGGCAGCCCGGCATACAGCGCCGGGAGCCGCTCGACCGCCGCGTCCAGGCGCAGCAGCTCGATCTCGCCGCCCGCCGGGACCTCGGGCCGCAGCACCGCGCGGCGCCGCTCGACCTGGTAGTCGTGCACGACGGTCGCCACCCCGTACCCGAACCGGCCGTAGATCGGCCCTTCGCTCGCGTACAGCGCCGCGAGCGGGACGCCACGCCCGGCCAGCTCGGTCAGCTGCGCGCGCATCAGCCGGCCCAGCACCCCGCGGCGGGTACGGTCGGCGCGCACGCCGACGCCGGTGACCGCGGCGAACGGCACGGGTTCACCGCCGGGCACGGTCAGCTCGGCGTCGAAGGAACGGGCGGTGCCGATCAGCTCCGTGTCGAACGCGCCGAGGGCCCGCCCCGGCTGGTACATCCGCTCGGCGTAGGGCACCTCCTCGTCCTTCAGCGGCGGGACGAGCAGGGCGGTGCGGAACAGGTCGGCGGCCTCACGGGTCTCGTCGGGCCGCAGGACGCGGACGGTGTAGTCGCTCACGTACCCGATCCTCGCGAAGGCCGGCACCCGCGGCCACCGGTTTACCCCTGGGGCCGGCCGACCTGGTAGTTGCCGGCGGTGTCCAGCACGGTGACGGTGACCTGCTGCTGCTTGCCGTTGACCGTCGCGGTGCAGGTGAACGTCGTGCCCGCCTTGACCTCCTGCTTCGCCGGGCAGGAGACGCTGTCCGCGGTGACCCCGTAGGTCGAGAGCGTCTGCTTGACCCCGTCCTGCACCGCGGTCTGGTCGAGCACCTTCGTGACGAAGAACCCGGGCGTCACGAACCCGGTGATGCCCAGCGCCACGAGCACGACGACCACCACGCCGCCGACGATCCACAGCAGCGTCCCCCGCCCCTTACGCTGCGGCGCCGGCGCACCGAACCCGGGCGGCTGCTGGCCGTAGTAGGGCTGCTGATACTGCTGTTGCGGCGGGTACCCCGGCTGTTGCGGGTACTGCCCGTACTGCGGCGGCGGCTGCTGCGGATAGCCTTGCGCGGGAAACCCGCCGGAGGGCGGGTACCCCTGCGGGGGCTGCTGGGGGTACGGCTGCTGGCCCCACTGCTGAGGGTCGTTGCCGCCGTATGGCGTGCTCATCGCGACTCCAATCCGCGCCCGTCTCGCTCTGCGCGATCCAACCACACGCCCAGGTGCACCCGGAAGCGCTACTCGGCCCCGGCCGCGACGACACCCCGCCGCAATGCCTTGACCGCCTTCGCGGCCGCCGCGCCGACCTGGTCGTGGCGGCCCAGCACGGTCCGGATCTGGTCGAGCAGGTCGATCACCTGGCGTGCCCAGCGCACGAAGTCACCCGCGGACAGCTCCTGCCCGTTGGCCGCGGCCGCGGTGAGCACCTGCTCCAGCGATTCCCCGCGGGCCCAGCGGTAGACGGGCCAGGCGAACCCGGGATCGGGTTCACGCGTGCGGTCGAGCCGGTAACGGCGCTCGTCCTCGGCCAGCTCCGACCACAGCCGCGCGGTGTCCTGCCAGGCCCGCGGCACCGCGCCCGAAGGCAGCCTCGCCTGGCCGGGCGAGTCCCGGCGCGCCTCGAACACCAGCGTCGACACGACGGCGGCGAGCTCGGCCGGGTTCAGGCCGTTCCACACGTCGTGGCGGATGCATTCCGCGGCGAGCAGATCCGATTCGCTGTAGAGCCGGGCCAGCCGCTGGCCGTGCTCGGTGATCCGGTTCTCGCCCTTGCCGAGGTAGCCCCGCTCGTCGAGCAGGTCGCGGATGCGGTCGAAGGCGCGCGCGAGCGAATGCGTTGTCGCGGCGACCCGGCGCTCCAGCTGCGCGGTCTCGTCCTGCAGGCGCTGGTACCGCTCGACCCAGCGCAGGTTCGCCTCGCGCTCGGCGAGCCCGTGGCACGGGTGCGCGCGCAGTTCACGGCGGAGCATCGCCAGCTCGGCGTCGTCGTTCGCACTCGACCGGCGACGCTGGCGCGAGGGAACCGAGATACCCGTGTTCCGCAGGCTGGACGCGATGTCCCGCCGGGTCTTGGGCGAGCGGAGCTCGACGTGCTTGGGCAGTTTCAGGCGCCCCAACGGTTCCACGGGTGCCGGAAAGTCCGAAAGGGACAGTGGCCCGGCCCAGCGGTCCTCGGTGACCACCACGGGGCGCGGTTCGCGGACCGGGTCGAGCCCCGGGTCGATCACGACCGCGAGCCCCGCGCGGCGCCCGGCGGGCACGGCGATCACGTCGCCCTTGCGCAGTTTCTCCAGCGAGTCCGCGGTGCTGGCCCGGCGGGCGGCGCCGTTCTGCCTGGAAAGCGCCTTCTCCCGGTCCGAGATCTTCTTGCGGAGCGCGACATACTCGAGCATCTCGTCGAAGTCGCCGGTGATCGCTTCGGCGTAGCCGTCCAGCGCGTCGCGGTTCTTCTCGATGCGCCGGGCCAGCCCCACCACCGACCGGTCGGCCTGGAACTGCGCGAAGGACTGCTCCAGCAGTTCCCGCGCCTTCTCCGGGCCGAGCTGGGCGACGAGATTGATCGCCATGTTGTAGCCGGGCCGGAAGGACGACCGCAGCGGGTACGTCCGCGTCGAGGCGAGCCCCGCGACCTGTTTCGGATCGACCCCGGGCTGCCAGACGACGACGGCGTGCCCCTCGACGTCGATCCCGCGACGCCCGGCGCGGCCGGTCAGCTGCGTGTACTCCCCCGGCGTCAGATCGACATGCGCCTCGCCGTTGTACTTGACCAGGCGTTCGAGCACGACCGTGCGGGCCGGCATGTTGATGCCGAGCGCGAGCGTTTCGGTCGCGAACACGACCTTCACCAGCCCGCGGACGAACAGCTCCTCGACGGTCTCCTTGAACGCCGGCAGCAGCCCGGCGTGATGGCTCGCGACCCCGGCTTCCAGCGCCTCGCGCCATTCCCAGTAGCCCAGCACGCCCAGGTCGCCCTCGGGCAGGTCACCGGTGTGCTCGGCGATGATCTTCCGGACCTGGCCGCTCTCCTCGGGCGTGTTGAGCCGCAGGCCCGCCCGGGTGCACTGGGCGACGGCCGCGTCGCAGCCGGCCCGCGAGAAGATGAACACGATCGCGGGCAGCAGCCCGGCGGCGTCGAGCCGGGTCAGGATGTCCACACGGGACGGTGGCCGGAAGCGCGGGCCGCGAAACTGCTGGCGCCCCCGGTTGCGCGGGCCCCGCGACCCGGCGGGAGCGTGCAGCCGCCCGACCTCCTCGACGCGCCGCAGCAGGCCCGGGTTCATGGCCTCCCCGGCGCCGCTGTCGACGGCGAACAGGTCCATCATCCGGTTGCCGACCATCATGTGCTGCCACAACGGAACCGGCCGGTGCTCGTCAACGACGACCGTGGTGTCCCCGCGTACCTCGACGAGCCACTCGCCGAACTCCTCGGCGTTGCTCACCGTCGCGGACAGGCCCACCACCCGCACGTACTCGGGCAGGTGGAGGATGACCTCCTCCCACACCGCGCCGCGGAACCGGTCGGCCAGGTAGTGGATCTCGTCCATCACCACGTAGCCGAGGTCGGTCAGCGCCGAGGAGCCCGCGTAGAGCATGTTGCGCAGCACCTCGGTGGTCATCACGACGATCTGCGCACTGCCGTTGATCGCGGTGTCGCCGGTGAGCAGGCCGACCGCTTCCGTGCCGTACCGGTCGACGAGATCGTTGTACTTCTGGTTCGACAGGGCCTTGATCGGCGTGGTGTAGAAGCATTTGCGGCCTTCGGCGAGCGCGAGGTGCACGGCGAACTCGCCGACGACGGTCTTGCCGGCGCCGGTGGGCGCGCACACCAGCACGCCGTGCCCGCCTTCGAGGGCTTCGCAGCCGCGGATCTGGAACTCGTCGAACTCGAACGCCGCCTCCGCCGCGAAACGGGTCAGCTGGGGATACCTGCCCCGGCGCCGCGAAGCCTGATAAGCCTCGGCCGGAGAGGGAGAAGGGCTAGCGGCCACCTCGCCAGGCTACCGGGGCGTCACGTCCACGGCTGAGGGCACGTCACGCGACCATGGTGAGCGCGCCGGGCACGCAGCGGGCGAGGACCGGCGAGGGGCCGAGGATCTCGCCGTCCGCGGCGACCGGGAGCTCCGCCCCGCCGAGCCGGATCTCCCGCGCGCGCAGCGTCCGGACCGCGCGGTGGGCCAGGTGGGCGCCGGTGCGCAGCTTCGGCAGCATCCGGACCAGGTCGAGGCGGCTCGCGGCGCCGACGATCGTGACGTCGAACAGGCCGTCGTCGGGCCGGGCCGCCGGGCAGATCGGCATCCCGCCGCCGTAGTAGGGCGTGTTCCCGATCGCCACCAGCGTCGCGTCGAGCTCGAACCGCTCGTGTTCGGTCTGGACCGTCACCGGCCGTGGCCGGAAACGGGCGAGTTCCGCGACGACCGCCACGTCGTAGCGGTGGGGCCCGCGAGGCCGGCGCAGGGTGGCCGCGCGGCGGGCGACCCCGGCGTCGAACCCCGCGCACAGCACGGTCGCGAACCAGCGCGAACCGGCCTTGCCGAGATCGAGGTGCCGCCGCCGGCCCTCACGCAGCCCGGTCAGCAGCGTTTCGAGGGAGCCGAGCGGGTCGAGCGGGATCCCGAGCGCGCGGGCGAAGTCGTTGCCGTTGCCCGCGGTCACCAGTCCCAGCGCCACGCCGGTGCCCGCGCAGTGCTGGACGGCCTGGTGCACGGCTCCGTCCCCGCCGAGCGCGACGAGCACGTCGAACCCGTGCTCCGGCAGCGCACCCGTGCACAGTTCGAGGTGCTCGACGTGCTCACGCAACCGCTCGGCGACCACGCCGGCGATGCTCAGAGCCGCCCCGCGCCCGGAGTCGCGGTGCACGGCCAGCGCCGCCCGCACGGCCTAGGTGATGTCGTCGGTGCTGGTCTTGCCCGCCGCCTCCGGGGCCGGTTCGTCGATCGTGCTCGGGGTGTAGTCGAACGGGGCGGCCTCGTCGTCGGGGACCTCGTCCCAGCCCTCTTCCTGGCGCCGGCGCTCCCTGCGCTTGTCGTTGATCCGCGCGATCTGGATCGCGACCTCGAACAGGACCGTCAGCGCACCGGCCAGCCCCAGCATCGAGAACGGGTCCGAACCCGGGGTCGCGAATGCGGCGAAGACGAACAGCAGGAAGACGATGCCGCGGCGCCACTTCTTCAGCTGGGCGTACTTGACCACCCCGACGAGGTTGAGCATGACCACCAGCAGCGGCAGCTCGAAGCTCACCCCGAAGATCACCAGCAGCGACAGTACGAACGAGATGTACTTGTCCGCGGTGAGCGCGGTGGTGAAGAAGTCGCCGCCGAAGCTCATCAGCGCCTTGAACGCGTGCGGCACCAGCAGGTACGCCAGGACCGCGCCGGCCGCGAACAGGACGCTCGCGAAGCCGACGAAGATCAGCGCGTACTTGCGCTCCTTCGAGTACAGGCCCGGGGCGATGAACGCCCACAGCTGGTACAGCCAGAACGGCGAGGTGAGCACCGCGCCGGCCGCCAGACCGACCTTCAGCTGGATCATGATGCCTTCGAACGGCGCCGTCTGCAGCAGCCGGCAGGTGCCGTCGGGCCCGATCGTCCCTGGCAGCAGGCGGTTCGCCGGGATCCCGCAGTACGGGCCGTTCATCAGCTGACCGAGCGACTCGACGGGACCGAGCCTCGTCTGGAACCAGACGAAGCCGAAGATGCCGCCGATGACGAGCGCGAGCAGGGCCCAGCCGAGCCGCCTGCGGAACTCGTAGATGTGCTCGACGAGCGTCATGGTGCCGTCGGGATTGTGCCGACGGCTGCGCTTGCGCCGCCGCGACCGGCGGCTTTCGGGGGCGGAGTCCGCCACTGGAACTAACCCCGTTCCCGCGTCAGCTGGCGTGCTTCTGCGCCTGGTCCTGCTGCTTCTTCAGCTCGTCGAGCTGGCGCTGCAGGTCGGCCACCTGCTGGTCGGTACCGGCAGGCTGGGCCGTCGCGGAGGGGAGCTCCTTCTTCTCGGGCTCGGTCGCGGTTTCCTCTTCGCGCATGTCCTTCGTCTCGGCCCGGAAGATCTTCATGGACTTGCCGATCGACCTGGCGGCGTCGGGAAGCCGCTTGGCACCGAACAGCAGAACCACCAACAGCACCAAGATGATCACGTGCCACGGCTGCAACCCGTTCAGCATAGCCTGGCCTCCTTCGTTCGTTTCTTGCCCAATGCTACTGGTTTTCCCCGGCGCGCCGAAGCTGCCGGAATGCGACCCGCAGACCGGCCGAGCGCGCCCTGAGCAGCCCGGCGCGATCGTTCGTGCTCGTCACGACCATGGTCAACGCCGAGCGGAACCGGCGCAAGCCCCTGACCACGACAAACAGCAGAACGCCCAGCAGCACGAGGCCGGCGGCGGCGAGCAGGATGCTCGGCAGGTACGACACCCGGTCACCCTACTGGCTCAAGGTGGACGGAAGGTGACGTGCCCGCGCCAGTGCGTCGGCGGCCCGCCGACGAACGGCCGCCGCGAGCTGTGGCGGGCTTTCGACGCGCGCGTCGCCGCCGAGGCTGAGCATCAGCCGGGACATCCAGGACTCGTCGCCGTAACGCATCCGCACCCGCAGCCGCCCGCCCTCGAGTTCGGCGAGCTCCTCACACGGGTAGTACTCGGCGACCCAGCGGGCGTCGGGTTCGAGCACCACCTCGGCGACCTCCTGGCCGGGCCGGGCCGCGAACACGCCGTCGGAGATGTCGGTGGGCCGCGCGGCCGGTGGCGGCGCGGCGGGCTCGTCGAGGACCCGCACGTCGTCGATGCGGTCGAGCCGGAACAGCCGGACGCCCTCGGCGCGGCGGCACCAGGCCTCCAGGTAGCCGACGGCCTGCACGATCAGCAGCCGCATCGGGTCGACCGTCCGCTCGGTGATCTCGTCCCGTGACGCGGTGTAGTAGCGGATGCGCAGCGCGCGACGGGCCTGCAGCGCCCGCTGCACCACGCCACGCGTGTGCGCGGTCCTCTCGCCCTCCCGGACACCGAGGCCGACGACCACCCCGGAGGGCTGGGCCTGCCCGGCGGCGGCCTCGATCTTGGCGATCGCGCGGCGGACGGCGTCGGTGTCGAGCAGGCCCGGGGTCTCGGCCAGGGCCCGCAGCGCGACCAGCAACGCGGTCGCCTCCCCGCCGGTCAGCCGCAGCGGCCGGTTCATCCCGGCGTCGAAGGTGACCGTGACGGTGTCTCCGGCGAAGGACAGATCGATCAGGTCCCCGGGCCCGTACCCGGGCAGCCCGCACATCCACAGCAGTTCCAGGTCGCGGCGGAGCTGTTTCGGGGACACGCCGAAATCACGGGCCGCGTCGTCGATCCTGATCCCCGGCCGCGCGAGCAGGTACGGGACCAGGGCGAGCAGCCGCGGCATGCGATCGGTCGAACTGCTCACGATCTTTCCCCCGCCACCGCCCGCAGCCGCTCGTGCACCGACTTGGCCAGCACGTCCGGTTCGAGCACGAGCACGTCCGGGCCGTGCCCGGCGATCCAGTCGGCGGCGCTCTCCGGGTAGTACAGCTCCAGCTCCGCGAGATCGCCCTCGATCCCGTCGACCGTCAGCCGTCCGGTGAGCTTCGCGCGGCGGCGCACCCCGGCCGCGCGCCGGTCGGCGATCCACAGCTTCGCGGTGGCGACCGGTGAATGCTCGCGGCTCCCGTCGCTGCCCGCGACGAACTCGAGCAGGTTCACGTCCTGGGGCCGCTCCACCGCACCGGGTTCGCCGATCGCGCGCACCTCGCCGACGATCCGGGACAGCCGGAAGCACCGGGGCGCGGCGCGATCCCGGTCGTGGCCGACGACGTACCAGCGGGCGCGCCACGACACGACGCCCCACGGTTCGACGGTGCGCGTCATCCGCTCCGCGGACCCGGACCGGCGATAGCCGAACCGGACGGCCTGGCGTTGCTGAACCGCCGCGAGCAGCGGGGAAAACGCCGGTTCGGTGCGAACCCGCGACTCCACGACGGGCGGCGCGGTGTGGTCGACCTCGACCCCCGCCGCGCGCAGCTTCACCAGCGCGCCCTGGGCCTGCCCGGTCAGCTCCGGGGAATCCCACAGCCGCACGGCGAGCCCGACCGCCGCCGCCTCGTCGGGCGCGAGCTCGATCTCACCGAGCTCGTAGTCACGCCGCGCGATCCGGTAGCCGTCCTGCGAGTCGAACACCGAGTTCCGCCCGACTTCCAGCGGGATACCCAGCTCGCGAAGTTCGGTCTTGTCCCGCTCGAACATCCGCGAGAACGCCTCGTCGCTGGACGCGTCCGCGTACCCGGGCACGATCCCGCGAATCCGGTCAGCGGTGAGGTACTGCCGGGTGGACAGCAGGGCGAGCACCAGATTGACCAGGCGCTCGGCGCGGGCGGTGGACACCCGAACACAGTAGCTCGCATCCGCAAGCCGCGATCGGAGGTCCGGCATTACACGCCGCAGATTCGAACCCATGACCGAACGTGTGGTTTAGTCAGCGCGCGAATTCCAGGATGTCGGCGCGCAGCCCGGGTGAGAGCGCGCGGCCGCCAAGCCCCTCCATGACCACCTCGACCACGCGCCCCATCGCCTGCCGCCGCTGGTCGGAACCCACCGAACGCAACGGGCCGTCGAGGCACAGCATCGCGAGCCCGTGCACCGACGACCACGCCGCGATCTCCGCCATCGGCCGCCGTTCGGCGGGCAGGTACCCGGCCGCGGCCAGTTCGTCGAGCGCCTCGACCAGCCGGAGGAACGGTCTGGTGGTGGCGAAGGCGGGCACGTCGGCCGCCGCCGCGAACGCGGTGCGGAACAGGCCTGGTTCGGCCTGTGCGAAGTTGAGATAGCCCCGGCCGATCGCGGCGACGGCGCAGACGGCCCGCCGCACCCGGTCCTCCGTCTCGGGCACCCGGGTCAGCACCTCGCTCATCGCCGCGCTGAGCCGCTCCATCGCCTCTTCCTTGGCCGCGTGCAACAGTTCCTCGTGGCCCGCGAAATGCCGGTACGCGGCCGTCGGGGTGACGCCGACGGCCCGTGCCGCCGCGCGGATCGTCACCGAGGCGGGACCGCCGGACTGCGCGAGGTCGGCCGCCGCCCGGATGAGGGCGTTGCGCAGGTCGCCGTGGTGGTAGCCGGTTCGAACAGGGGCTGAGGAACTCACAGATCAATGTTGACACCCGCACACATCGATGGCAAGTTAACAGTCGCCAAGTTAACACCTGCCAACTTCCGTGGGGATACCATGTTCGCTCGCCTCGGGCGGTTCGCCGCCGACCACGCACGAGCCGTCCTCGCCGTCGCCGTCCTGCTCATGATCGGCGCCGGGGCACTCGGTATGACGGCCTTCGGCAAGCTCCACTCGCAGGGGTTCACCGACCCGGCGGCCGAGTCCAGCCAGGCCCAGGACCTCGTCCAGCGCGACTTCGGCGGCGGCACCAACTTCGTCCTGCTGGTGCAGGCGAAGGCCGGCACCGTCGACGACGCCGCCGTCCGTGCCGCCGGCACCGAACTGGGCCGGCGCGTCGCCGCCGACCGTGCTCTCTCCGGTACCGCGTCGTACTGGCAGACGGGCGCGCCCGCGCTGAAATCGGCCGACGGCCGCTCGGCGCTGATCGTCGCGCACGCGGAAAACCAGAAGGACGTCGAAAACATCGTCGACCGTTACCAGGGCGACGACGGCCCGGTCACCGTCACCGCGGGAGGGGCCGCGGTCGCCAACACCGACGTGACCGACCAGGTCGCGAAGGACCTGATGCGCGCGGAGATGATCGCCGTGCCGATCATCGCGATCCTGCTCGTGATCGTGTTCGGCAGCCTCGTCGCCGCGCTGCTCCCCCTCGTCGTCGGCGGGATCGCCGTACTCGGCACCTTCGCGGAACTGTCGGTCATCGGATCCCTCACCGACGTGTCCGTGTTCGCGATCAACCTGACCACCGCGCTGGGCCTCGGTCTCGGAATCGACTACGCGCTGCTGACCGTGAACCGGTTCCGTGAGGAGATCGCGGCCGGCGGGGACGTGCGCGACGCCGTGGCCCGGACGGTGGGCAGCGCCGGGCGCACGATCGCGTTCAGCGCCGCCACCGTCGCCGTCGCGCTCGCCGCGCTGCTGCTGTTCCCGCTGTACTTCCTGCGCTCCTTCGCCTACGCCGGGATCGGGGTGATCGTGATCGCGATGCTCGGCGCGCTCTTCGTACTGCCCGCGCTGCTGAAGGTCCTCGGGCCGCGCGTGAACGCCGGGCGCCTGCCGTGGGCACGCCCGACGAGCACCGTCTCGCCGTGGTGGGCGCGGATCGCGGGCGCCACGCTGCGCCGTCCCGCCCGCGCCGCCCTGCCCGTGCTCATCCTGCTGGTGCTGGCCGCGGTACCGCTGTTCGGCGTGCGATTCGGTACGCCCGACGAGCGCGTCCTGCAGCCGCCCGCGTCGAGCCGCGTGGTCGGCGACGTGCTGCGCGCCGACTATCCGCAGAACGACAGCCGGGCCATCCAGGTGGTGACGGTCGGCTCCCCCGGCGCGGCGCTCGGCGGCTACGCGCAGCGCCTGTCCGAACTGCCGGGCGTCTCACATGTCTCGTCCAGTGCCGGCGACTACAGCCACGGCCGGTCGCTGGGCGTTTCCCCGGCCGACTCGACGCTCGCCGCCCGCGACGCCCAGCGCCTCACCGTCCTGCCGGACACCACGGACTCGCGGTCGGCCGAAGCGCAGGACGTGGTCGGCCAGATCCGCCGGACAGCGGCGCCGACCGAGGTCAAGGTCGGCGGTGACGCGGCGGTGCTGGTGGACTCGAAGCACGCGATCGCCAGCCGCCTGCCACTGGCCGGCGGGCTGATCGCGGTGACCACCTTCGTGCTGCTGTTCCTGTTCACCGGCAGCATCCTGCAACCGCTGCGCGCGCTGCTGTTCAACCTGCTGAGCCTGTCGGCGACGCTCGGGCTGATGGTGCTGGTGTTCCAGCACGGGTTCGCGTCCTCGGTGCTCGGCTTCACCCCGCTGCCGCTCGACACGAGCATGCTGATGCTGCTGTTCTGCATCGCGTTCGGGCTGTCGATGGACTACGAGGTGTTCGTGATCAGCCGGATCAAGGAGGCACACGACGCCGGCGCCGGGCCGCGTGAAGCCGTCATCCAGGGGCTCTCCCGCTCCGGGCGGATCGTGTCGGCGGCCGCGGCTCTGCTCGCGGTCAGCCTGTTCGCGTTCGGCACGAGCGGGGTCAGCTTCATCCAGATGTTCGGCATCGGCACCGGGCTCGCCGTGCTCCTCGACGCGACGCTCGTGCGCGGCGTGCTGCTGCCCGCCGGGATGCGGCTGCTCGGCCGGCACGCCTGGTGGGCACCCGCGCCGTTGCGCCGCCTGCATTCGCGGGTAGGCCTCAGCGAAGCCGAGACGCCGCGGGTGCCGGTCAGTTCAGCGACGTGATGCGAGTCGTCAACGAAGGCCGGACGCCACCGTCCGGCCTTCCGCGCTCGCACTGCGGGCGCTCGCCGGTCACAGCGAGCTGATCAGGCGGTCGACGCGTTCGTCCACGGCGCGGAACGGGTCCTTGCACAGCACGGTCCGCTGGGCCTGGTCGTTCAGCTTCAGGTGCACCCAGTCCACGGTGAAATCGCGGCCCGCGGCCTGGGCGGCGGCGATGAAGTCACCGCGCAGCTTCGCCCGCGTCGTCTGCGGCGGGGTGTCCTTGGCCAGTTCGATCTCGCCGTCGTCGGTGATGCGGCGCACCAGGCCCTTGCGCTGCAGCAGATCGAACAGGCCGCGGCCACGCCGGATGTCGTGGTAGGCCAGGTCGAGCTGCGCGACCCGCGGGCTGGACAGGTCCAGATTGTGCTTCGCGCGGTAACGCTCCACGAGCCGGTGCTTGATCGCCCAGTCGATCTCGGTGTCGATCTTGGTGAAATCCTGCTGCTCGACGGCGTCCAGCGCGCGGCCCCACAGTTCGATCACCCGCCGCGCGGTCGGGCCCGAGTCGTTGGCCTTCACGTGCTGCACGGCGCGGCCGTAGTACTCGCGCTGGATGTCCAGCGCCGAAGCCTCCCGGCCGCCGGCGAGACGCACCGGGCGCCGGCCGCTCAGATCGTGGCTGATCTCCCGGATCGCGCGGATCGGGTTGTCCAGGGTGAAGTCCCGGAACTGCACGCCCTGCTCGATCATCTCCAGCACGAGGTGCGCGCTGCCGATCTTGAGCAGCGTGGTGGGCTCCGCCATGTTCGAGTCACCCACGATGACGTGCAGGCGGCGGTAGCGCTCGGCGTCGGCATGCGGCTCGTCGCGGGTGTTGATGATCGGCCGCGACCGCGTGGTGGCGCTGGACACGCCTTCCCAGATGTGTTCCGCCCGCTGGGAAAGGCAGTACACCGCGCCGCGCGGGGTCTGCAGGACCTTGCCCGCGCCGCAGATCAGCTGGCGGGTGACGAGAAAGGGCAGCAGCACGTCCGCGATCCGCGAGAACTCGCCGGCACGCGTGACCAGGTAGTTCTCGTGGCAGCCGTAGGAGTTGCCCGCCGAGTCGGTGTTGTTCTTGAACAGGAAGATGTCACCGCCGATGCCCTCGTCGGCCAGCCGCCGCTCGGCGTCCACCAGCAGGTCCTCGAGGATCCGCTCACCGGCTTTGTCATGCGTGACCAGCTGGACGAGGTCGTCACATTCGGCCGTCGCGTACTCCGGGTGCGAGCCCACGTCGAGGTAGAGCCGTGAGCCGTTGGACAGGAACACGTTGGAGGAGCGCCCCCACGAGACCACCCGCCGGAACAGGTACCGGGCGACCTCGTCCGGCGAAAGGCGGCGCTGGCCATGAAAAGTGCACGTGACCCCGAACTCGGTCTCGATGCCAAAAATCCTCCGCTGCATTACTCAATGCTAGGCGCTTTCGGGCCAGTAGCGGTGCGCCGTTCGGGCGGCGACACGCCGTGGCCCGGCCCACGGGTGTTCACCAGCGGTTTCGCCGGGCACCACAAAGGGAGCCCCAGGCGTCCCGGGGCTCCCTCCGACGTGGTCGCGCAGGTCAGCCGGCGGAGTCCCCGTTCTGCGGCTTCTCGCCGTCCTCGCCGGGCTTCTCCGCACCCTCGGGCGCGGCGGGCTCGGGCGCCGGCAGCAGCGCGTCGAGCGCCGCCCCGGTGATGCGCCGGAAGGCACGGCGCGGGCGGTTGCGGTCCAGCACCGCGACCTCGAGCTTGACCGGCTCGGCGCTGCCGTTGTTCGGCGAGGTCGAGCGCAGCGTGCGCACCGCCATCGGCAGCGCCTGCTCCAGCTCGGCTTCCTCCTCGAACTCCTCCTTGAGCTTGTTGATGATCGGCTCGGTCTGCCCGCCCATCACCACGAACTGCGGCTCGTCGAAGATCGACCCGTCGTAGGTCAGCCGGAACAGCTGGTCCTCGGCCGAGGTGGCACCGACCTCGGCGACGCAGATCTCCACCTCATACGGCTTGAGCTGCTCGGTGAAGATGCTGCCCAGCGTGGCCGCATACGCGTTCGCCAGCGCCCGCGCGCTCACGTCGCGGCGGTCGTACTGGTAGCCCTTGAGATCCGCGTGCCGGATACCGGCGACCCGCAGGTTCTCGAACTCGCTGTAGCGGCCGACCGCCGCGAACCCGATCCGGTCGTAGATCTCGGAGAACTTGTGCAGCGTCGTCGACGGGTTCTCGGCGACGAACAGCACCCCGCCCGCGTACTTCAGCACGACCACACTGCGCCCGCGCGCGATGCCCTTGCGAGCGAGCTCCGAGCGCTCGCGCATCAACTGCTCGGGTGAGGCGTACAGCGGCATCGTCACGGTGGCGGCTCCAGAGTGCTCGGTGGAACGGGAAGGTACTTCTCAGCTGCGGCCGGCGGCGGCCTGCTCGCGGCGGTCCTCGACGACGGCCTCGGCCACCGCCGCGGTCTGGTCGGCCGGCAGCAGCTCGGCCCCGCGCTCGGCGGTGATCGTGACGACCGTCGGGAAGATCCGGCGCACCATGTCCGGCCCGCCGGTCGCCGTGTCGTCGTCCGCGGCGTCGTAGAGCGACTCGACGGCGGCGCGGACCGCGGCCTCCTCCGAGGCCTCGGGGTCGTAGAGCTTCTTCAGCGCGGACTTCGCGAACAGCGAACCGGAGCCGATCGCGTGGTAGCCGGCGCTCTCCTCGTACCGGCCGCCGGTCACGTCGTAGGACACGATGCGGCCCGCGCGCTTCGGGTCGTCCGCCTCGATGTCGTAGCCGACGAACAGGGGCAGCACCGCCAGCCCCGCCATCGCCACCTCGAGATTGCCCTTGACCATGGTCGAGAGCTTGTTCGTCTTGCCGTCCAGCGACAGCGGAACGCCCTCGATCTTCTCGTAGTGCGCGAGTTCGACCGCGTACAGCCGGATGAGCTCGACCGCCAGCCCCGCCGTGCCCGCGATCCCGACCGCCGAGTACTCGTCGGTCACGGAGACCTTGTCCATGTCCCGCGAGGCGATCAGGTTGCCCGAGGTCGCCCGCCGGTCACCGGCGATCAGCACGCCGCCGGAGAAGGTCACCGCGACGATCGTGGTGCCGTGCGGCGCGTCCAGCTCCTTCGCGGACGTGCCCGGCGCCTGCCGGTGCCCCGGAAGCAGGTCAGGCGCCTGCATCTTGAGGAACTCGGCGAACGACGAGGTCGTGGTCGAGAAATAGGCCGCGGGCAGCGAAGAACCCGAGGAGCCCGGCGTGTTGTCCATGCGTGCTCGTGATTCCCATCAGGTCGGTGGGGCTGGCGATGCGGTGAGCCTAGTGGCCGGAGCGGACGGCGTTACTGCCCGCCCTTCTGCACGTAGGCACGCACGAAGTCCTCCGCGTTCTCCTCCAGCACGTCGTCGATCTCGTCGAGGATCGTGTCGACGTCCTCGCCGAGCTTCTCGCGGCGTTCCTGGCCTGCCGGGGCGCCCCCCTCGAGTTCCTCGTCCGAGTCGCCGCCGCCGTGCTTTTCGATCTTTTCCTGAGCCATCTCGCCTCCCGGTGAGCTGTTGCTTCCAGACTACCCAGTGGGAACGACAATCGGGGCATGGTCACGGCACGGCTTGCCGTGGGTCAGTCGCTGCCGGTGAGCGCCTCCACCAGCTCCTCGGCTGTCGCGGAGTCCTCCAGCAGCTTGCCGACGTGCGCTTTCGTGCCGCGCAGCGGTTCCAGGGTCGGGATCCGCACGAGCGATTCCTTGCCCACGTCGAAGATGACCGAATCCCAGGACGCGGCCGCGATCGAGGCCGCGTACTTCTCCAGCGTCCGGCCGCGGAAGTAGGCCCGCGTGTCCTCCGGCGGGTTCGTGATCGCGTGCTGCACCTCGTCCTCGCTGACCAGGCGTTTCATCGAGCCGCGGGTGACCAGGCGGTTGTAGAGGCCCTTGTCGAGGCGCACGTCGGAGTACTGCAGGTCGACCAGGTGCAGCCGCGGCGCGCCCCAGCCCAGCTGGTCACGCTGGCGGTAACCCTCCAGCAGGCGCAGCTTGGCGACCCAGTCCAGCCGGTCGGCGCACTCGGCCGGATCGCGCGCGAGCGCGTCGAGGACCTCGCCCCAGACCCGCAGCACCTCCTTGGACTGCTCGTCGCCGCCCTCGCGCTCCAGGTGCGCGGCCGCCAGCTCGTGGTAGGCGAACTGGATCTCCAGCCCGGTGTACTTCCGGCCGCCGGCGATCGGCACCTTCGTCCTGAGGGTGGGATCGTGGCTGATCTGGTGCACCGAGCGGACCGGCTCGTCGAGCTTGAGGTCGTCGAACCGCTGGCCGGTCTCGATCATGTCCAGCACCAGCGCGGTGGTGCCGACCTTGAGGAACGTCGAGTACTCGGCGAGGTTCGCGTCCCCGATGATGACGTGCAGCCTGCGGTACTTGTCGGCGTCGGCGTGCGGTTCGTCGCGGGTGTTGATGATGCCGCGCTTGAGCGTGGTCTCCAGGCCGACCTCGACCTCGATGTAGTCCGAGCGCTGCGACAGCTGGAAGCCGGCCTCCTCGCCCTGCGGGCCGACGCCGACCCGGCCGGAGCCGGTGACGACCTGGCGCGAGACGAAGAACGGGGTGAGCCCCCCGATGACCGAGGTGAACGGCGTCGCGCGGGACATCAGGTAGTTCTCGTGGGTGCCGTAGCTGGCGCCCTTGCCGTCGACGTTGTTCTTGTACAGCTGCAGGGGTGGCTGGCCGGGCACGGTGGCGGCCTTGATCGCGGCCTCCTCCATCACCCGCTCCCCCGCCTTGTCCCAGATCACCGCGTCGCGCGCGTTGGTGACCTCGGGCGCGGAGTACTCGGGATGGGCGTGGTCGACGTAGAGCCGGGCGCCGTTGGTGAGGATGACGTTGGCCGCGCCGAGGTCCTCGACGTCGGGGTCGTGGCCGGGCCCGCCAGGGCCCGCCAGGTCGAACCCGCGCGCGTCCCGCAGCGGGGACTCGACCTCGTAGTCCCATCTCGCCCGCCGTGCCCGGGGGATCTCGGCCGCGGCCGCGTAGGCCAGCACCACCTGTGTCGAGGTCAGCACCGGGTTCGCGGTCGCGTCACCCGGCACCGCGATGCCGTATTCGACCTCGGTTCCCATGATCCGCCGCATGTCCCAAGCCTACGGGTCGCCGCGGCGGCCGGCGCGTGGCGTCCACGTTGCGAGCCGGTAACCGCTACCGTCGGTGCATGCCCGACGAGCAGGTGGCCGTCTACGACGCCCTCGGTACCGTCACCGGCAGCACGACGAGGGCGGAGATGCGGGCACGCGGGCTGTGGCATGCCGCCGGTGAGGTCCTGCTCCGGTCGGGCGACGGAGAAAGCGCTTACATCCACCGCCGCTCGCCGGACAAGGACGTGTTCGGCGGGCTGTGGGACTGCTGGGCGGGCGGGGTGGTCGCCGCCGGGGAAACGCCCGCCGAATGCGCTTCCCGTGAGCTGGCCGAGGAGCTGGGCGTGCGCACGGCACTGACACCGCTGTTCACCCATGTCTTCGAGCAGCCGCCGTACCGGTGCCACAACTTTGCCTTCGAGGCCCGCTGGGACGGCCCGATCACGCACCAGCCCGAGGAGATCGTCGAAGGGCGCTGGATGCCACTGGGCGAACTGCGGGCGTGGGCGCAGGACCCGTCGAGCCCGCTGATTCCCGACGGCCGCGCCGGCATTCTCGAGTGGTTCCGCCGCTACGGCTGAACTCGTGAGCCGGGATCAGGTGGCGGGCAGCTTCCGCGCGGCCAGCGGGGCGAGGCTCTTCACGGCGTCCTCGGCGCGGGTGCTGGTGGTCGCGGAGACCTCCAGGCCCGACAGCACATGCCCGGCCGCCAGCAACACCGTGCAGGTCCCGCCGGAACACCAGCCGCGAACCGACTCCGCCCCGGAGGGCAGGGGGAGGTCCAGCGCACGCCCGTCGCACCGCACCCGGTCGAGCACACCGGTCGCGGTCTCGTCGAGATAGCCGGTGACCTGCTGGATCAGCGAGGAACCGCTGGAATAGGTCCAGCTCGCGCCGCGCGGATCGCCCGCGGGCACCCCGTTGAAGCACGCACTGCTCTCGGGGCGTTCGGTCGCCGGGCGCACGCCCTCGCCGGCGAGATCGCTCTTGGTCAGCACCGCCGCGGTCACCTCGTCCGCGATCTCCCGCTGAGCGCTGCTCGCCGCGGCGGCCGCCGCGTCCGGCTTCCCGGGCGCGGCCGGCGGCGGGGTGCTCGTGGTGGCCGCGCCGGCCGGCCGGTCGTAGTACGTCTCGAGATTGTTGGGCCGGTCGGCGCAACCCGCGAGTCCGGCCAGCAGGACCGTGCTCAGGACCACTAACCGTCCGTAACGCACCGAATCGCCCCCGTTCTGCTCGGTAGCTGGGGCGCCGAGACTAGCGGAAGCCTTCACCGCCAATGCAAAGAGGATCGGCGTGCCCAGTAGTCGCGCGGTTGCTCGGCGAGCGTCGCAAGCGCCCGCAGTTCACCGTCGGCGAGATTCACCCTGGTCGCGGCGAGATTGGCGGTCAGTTGCGCGGTACTGGACGGCCCGACGAGCACCGTGCCCGCCCACGGCCGCGCCAGCACGGCCGCGACCGCGACGGCGTCGGGCCCGACCCCGTGGCGGGCCGCGATCCGGGACACCACCGGCGGCGGGGAGACCACGAGCCTGCCGTTGGCGAGCGTTTCCTTGACCAGCACCAGGTTCCCGGCCGCATGCGCCTCGGCGAGCGCGCGCCCGGCCGAGGGTTCCAGCAGGTTCCAGGTGGACTGGACCGCGGTGAAGATCGGCCGCCCGGCGACCTCGAGTTCGAAGGCACGCCGGATGACCTCAGCCTGACGCGGCCCCGACGTCGAAAACCCGACGCGCACCCCGTCGTCACCGAGGGCCGACAGCGCGCGCAGCAGCGGCTCGTCGGTGAACAGCGGGCTGTCCGTGGTCAGCGAATGCACCTGGTACAGGTTGATCGCCGAGCCCAGCAGGGCCCGGCTTTCCGACCACTGGCGGGAAAAGCTGCTCGCCGAGTGCTCCTTGACCTCGTGCATCGCCGCGTCCATCCGCCACGCGCCGACGTAGGTGTACCCCCATTTGCTGGACACGGTGAGGTCGCCGTGGTTCCGCCTGGCCAGCCACCCGGCCAGGAACTCCTCGGCCCTGCCGTAGGACCGCGCGACGTCGATCCAGCGGACGCCGGCCTGGTAGGCCCCGTCGAGCATGGCGTAGGTGACCCGCCGCATCGTCTCGACGTCCCGCTCCGCGGGAAGTTCCTCCGCCCTGCCCAAGTTGATGTACGCGGGCCGGCCCACCGCGGCCAAGCCGAGTCCGATACGCAGGGCCCTGCCCCTTCCTCATGGTCCGTGCCACCCGCGGCAACGGTCCGTGCCACCCGCGACAACACATGGCGAGTGTCGATGTCTGCCCCCAGGTGGTTATACACCGTCCGCGCGCTGGCGGAGGATTTCCAGCCACTGCCCGGAGTTCAGCGCCTGCCGGTGCAGCTTCTCCAGGCGCGCCGCGGGCGCGCGCACGTAACCCTTGCCGAACACGGGCGCGATCTGCCGCAGGCTCGCGCCCGCCTCGCGCGCGGCCAGCAGTGCCCAGTCCGACGCGTCGGCACAGGCCGCCGAGGCGCGCCGCAGCTCGCCGAGCACGGCGATCAGCTCGTCCGCGCCGACCTCCCCGGCCCGCACGGCGATCGCGGTCTCTTCCAGCCAGGTCAGCACATCCGCGGCGGTCACCGGAGCGTGGGGACGGGCAGGCTCGCTCATAGCGCCGAAGTATAGATCGTTATACAGACAACGCGTCGGCGCGACATGCGAAAGCGGGGCGGCCGAACTGGTCGGCGGCCCCGCTTTCCCAACCCCTACAGGTACTGGCCGGTGTTGGTCGCAGTGTCGATGACGCGCCCGGAATCCTGGTTCTTGCCGGTGACGAGCGTGCGGATGTACACGATCCGCTCGCCCTTCTTACCGGAGATCCGGGCCCAGTCGTCCGGGTTGGTCGTGTTCGGCAGGTCCTCGTTCTCCGCGAACTCGTCCACGATCGCGTCCAGCAGGTGCTGGACCCGCAGGCCCGGCTGCTTGGTCTCGAGCACGGACTTGATCGCCGACTTCTTCGCCCGGTCCACGATGTTCTGGATCATCGCGCCCGAGTTGAAGTCGCGGAAGTACAGGATCTCCTTGTCCCCGTTGGCGTAGGTGACCTCGAGGAACCTGTTCTCGTCGGTTTCGGAGTACATCCTCTCGACGGTGTGCTGGATCATCGCGTCGATCGTGGCCGGGATGTCGCCACCGAACTCGGCGAGGTCGTCGGCGTGGATCGGCAGCCCCGAGGTGAGGTACTTGGAGAAGATGTCCTTCGCGCCCTCGGCGTCGGGCCGTTCGATCTTGATCTTCACGTCGAGCCGGCCCGGCCGCAGGATCGCCGGGTCGATCATGTCCTCACGGTTCGAGGCGCCGATCACGATGACGTTCTCGAGCCCTTCGACACCGTCGATCTCCGCCAGCAGCTGCGGCACGATCGTGGTCTCCACGTCCGAGGAGACACCGCTGCCACGGGTGCGGAAGATCGACTCCATCTCGTCGAAAAAGACGATGACGGGGGTGCCGCCCGAGGCCTTTTCCCGCGCCCGCTGGAAGATCAGGCGGATGCTCCGCTCGGTCTCCCCGACGAACTTGTTCAGCAGCTCCGGGCCCTTGATGTTGAGGAAGTACGACTTGGCTTCCACCGTGCCGTCGCCTTCACCCCTGGCCTCGGCGACCTTCTTCGCCAGCGAGTTGGCCACCGCCTTGGCGATCAGGGTCTTACCGCAGCCGGGGGGGCCGTAGAGCAGGACACCCTTGGGCGGCCGCAGCTCGTACTCGCGGTAGAGGTCCGCGTGCAGGAACGGGAGCTCGACCGCGTCGCGGATCTGCTCGATCTGCCGGCCGAGACCGCCGATGTCCTCATACCGGACATCCGGGACCTCTTCCAGCACGAGATCCTCGACCTCGGCCTTCGGCACTCGCTCGTAGGCGTAGCCCGCCTTCGAGTCGACCAGGAGCGAATCGCCCGGTTTGAGCGCTTGCGCCGCCAGCGGATCCGAAAGCCAGACCACCCGCTCCTCGTCGGCGTGCCCGACGACGAGCGCACGGTGCGCGCCGTCCTCGATCTCGGGGGCGAGCACCTCGCGCAGCGCGCACACCTCACCGGTGCGCTCGAAGTCGCCGCCCTCGACCACGGTCAGGGCCTCGTTGAGCCGCAGCGCCTGACCACGCTGCAGCGAGTCGATCTCCACCGCCGGAGATACGGACACCCGCATCTTCCGTCCCGCCGTGAAGACGTCGACCGTACTGTCCTCATAGGCCTCGACGAACACGCCGTAACCGCTGGGCGGCTGGGCAAGCCTGTCGACCTCCTCACGCAGGGCGAGCAGTTGCCCACGCGCCTCGCGCAAGGTCTCGACCAGCTTGCTGTTCCGCTCAGTGAGCTGGGCCACACGTTCCGATGCTTCGGCGAGGCGTTGCTCCAGCACCCGGTTCTGGCGGGGGGAATCGGTCAGCTTCCTCCGCAGCAGTGCGACTTCCTCCTCGAGGAAACGCATCTGCCGCGCGTACTCGTCCGGCGTCTTTCCTGCTCCAGTCGTCTCTGAAGGGTCGGCTTCTTCATGCCGACCTCCGGGAAGGTCGTGTTGCATGTCGGCACCTCCTCGGAGTGCTTTTCGTCCACGGTACCGGCGATCACCGACAAGAAAAGGTCTATCCGCATCACAGGATCGGCGCGTCGCACCGGATACACGTTCCAACGCGTTACGCAAGCGCCCGTCACGGTGTTCCGTAACGGGAACCTGGAACTACTCTCCGTAGAGCCAAGGCAACGCTGAGCGGCCGACCGGGCTGTGCGCGCGTCACCCATGTCACGACCACCCAACCAAGGCTTTACAGGACGTTCATCTGGACGAGTGCCCGCGGGAAAGCCGTTCAAACCAAGGAAAAACGCCTCCTCGTTCGCCAGGGTGGGCGGGCCGGGGCCGCCGCGCGGCGCCGGGAGAGCGCTTTCCCACACCGGCCGTCCGGTGAACTTCCCACGAAGTGAACTCCTGCCAGGTCCGGTTCGATGTTCGCCGGGAAGCCACCGGCGGCCACGCTAAGATCACGCGGTCGCCGGCACGGCGAATTCCGCCGCCGGGCGAACCAGACCGGCCTCCGGTGCGTCGAAGGCAGCGTTGACGGCCACCTGACAGGGAGCGAGGAGCGCATGACCTACCCGCCGAGCGGGCCGGCCGGCCAGCCCGGACCCCCCGGCATGCCCAGCGGGGCCGGGCCGTTCGCCCCCCAGGGCGGGTTCCCGCCGGGCACACGGCAGCTGCCCCCGCCCCCGCAGCAGTTCGACCCGTGGGGCCAGCCACCCGGCGCGTTCGAGGCCTACGGCAGCCTCGAAGGCCCGGTCGCCCCGCGGCCGAAGAAGCGCACGGGCCTGATCGCCGGCATCGCCGTCGGCGCGGTCGTGGTGGTCGGCGGCGGGGTCGCCGCGCTGGTGCTGCTGACCCGATCCGGCGGGAGCGAAGCCCCGGCGCCCGGCAGCCCGGCGAGCGTGGCCCAGCAGGCGGTCGCGGCGTTCAACAGCCGCGACGCGCAGCGCTACGCGTCCCTGCTGTGCACCACGCCGAGCCTGACCGACGTGACGAAGCTGCAGCGGCAGTGGACGGCGGCGAGCGACCTGCATGGCAGCATGTCCGGTTCGCCTCGGATCAGCGGCTCCACCGCGACGGCGCAGGTGAGCGTGTCCTATAACGGGAGCACACAGAGCACGACCATCCCGATGCGGCAGCAAGGGCAGAAATGGTGCATCGACGGGTCCTGACCCGGGCACCCGCCCCGCGAGGGCGCATCCGAACCGAGGGGACTGGAGCCCGATGACCTATCCACCACAGCAGCCGGGGCAGTGGGGGCCGCAGGACCCGTACGGCCAGCAGGGCCAGGGCGGCCGCGGCCAGTGGGGACAGCAGCCGCCACCGGGCGGCGGGTTCCCGCCCAGCGGCCCGCAGCCCCAGCCCGGCTACCCGCAGCAGCCCGGGTACCCGCAGCAGCCCGGGTACCCGCAGAGCGGCCCGCAGCCGCAGCCCGGGTATCCCGGCGGCCCGCAGCAGCCCGGCTACCCGGACGGGCCCACGCAGCAGTTCGGCGGCTACGGGCAGTTCCCCGGCGGCGAGCCGCCGAAGAAGAAGACCGGGATGATCATCGGCATCGTCGCGGCCGTGGTCGTGCTGGTCGGCGGCGGGGTGACCGCGCTGATCCTGCTGACCGGCAACGACAACAAGTCCGGCGCCACCGCGGCCCCGCCGCCCGTGAGCCAGAAGGCACCCGCGACGGGCAAGTCCAGTTCCAGCCGGCCGCCCAGCGCTTCGGGGTCGAGTGGCACCCCGGCGGTCGGCGGCAAGTCGACCCCGGAGGCCACGGCCAACGCGGTGGCACAGGCCTACGACAACGCCGACCGGCAGGCCCTGCAGGACACGGTGTGCCTGAGCACGGGCCAGAAGGCGCCGGACATCCCGCAGGGCATCACGGTGACCATCAACGGCACGGCCGACAAGACCGGCGACATCGCGTTCGTCCCGGCCACCGCGAAGGGCCCCGCCGGCACCAAGGACTTCCAGATCGGGCTCAAGTTCGAAGGCGGGGTCTGGTGCTACGCGGGCGACAAGACCAGCTGACCGGCTGAGTATGAAGGCCCCGGGCAGCCGGGGCCTTCATGGTCACAGGCCCTTGGCGGGCCGGCGCCGCGGCCGTGGCGGGGTGACGCCGTCGGCGAGGCGGCGCGTGGTCAGCAGGAACGCGGTGTGCGCGACCATCCGGTGTTCGGGCCGCACGGCGAGACCGACGACGTGCCACGGGCGCAGGAGCGTCTCCCACGACTCGGGTTCGGTCCAGCCCTGCTGTTCCCGCAGGGCTTCGGTGACCGTCGACAGCTGGGTCACGGTCGCGACGTAGACCACCAGCACCCCGCCCGGCACGAGGTTCGCGTGCACGGCCGGCAGCATGTCCCACGGCCGGAGCATGTCCAGCACCACCCGGTCGGCCTCGCCGGTGTGCTCCGCGAGGTCGGCCACCCGAAGATCCCAGTTCTCGGGGCGGCGGCCGAAGAACCGCTCGACGTTCCGCACCGCGTGCCCGGCGTGGTCCTCGCGCACCTCGTAGGAGACGACGCGGCCTTCCGGCCCCACCGCCCGCAGCAGGGAGCAGGTCAGCGCCCCCGACCCGGCACCGGCCTCCAGGACGCGCGCGCCCGGGAAGATGTCGCCCCACATCACGATCTGCGCCGCGTCCTTCGGGTAGATCACCTGCGCGCCGCGCGGCATGGACAGGACGTAGTCCGCGAGCAGCGGGCGCATCGCGAGATACGAGGTGCCGCCCGCGGAGGTGACCACCGAACCTTCCGGGCGGCCGATGAGATCGTCGTGCCGCAGCGCGCCGCGGTGGGTGTGGTATTCCTCGCCTTCGGCCAGCACCAGCGTGTAGTGCCGCCCCTTCGGATCGGTCAACCGCACCCGGTCTCCGGGGCTGAACGGCCCGCTCACTGCACCTCCACGATCGTCGGACCGCGATCTTCGCAGATCACGCGTGGCGCGGTTCAGCGGGGACGGCGCGCGAGCGCCAGCCGGAGGTCCTCCCGCCGCAGCACGCCGGCCGGGCGGCCCTCGTCGTCGACGACGAGGAACTGCCAAGCGGCCGTCTCGCGCACCCGCTCGGCGATTTCCTCCCCCGGCTCGGAGGCCAGGAGCACGGTCTCGGCACGGATCGGTTCCGCGGCGAGTTCGGCCGGCGCCTGCGGCGACGTTTCGGCCAGGCGCTGCGCCTCGGTTTCGTCGAGCAGGCCCGCGGCCACCCCATCGGCCCGCACGAGCACCACCCCGCGCCCCGCCGAGGCGGACAGCGCGTCCGAAACCGGACTCTCGGCGGGCAATTGGAGCACGGGGCGGACGAGGTCGGACAGCGTGAGGCCGTCGGGCCAGCTGCGGTTGTTCTCCGCCGCCAGTTCGCCGCCCGCGCCCATCACCACGAACCACGCCGTCACGACGGACACGCCCAGCCGCAGCCAGCGGTCCTCGCTGCCGGCGGCCATCCCGAAGATCGCCCACAGCAACAGCGCCGCGGCGACCAGTCCACCGCCGAAGACCGCCGCCTTGGTCCCGCGGGCCCTGGTCCCGGTCAGCGCCCACACCCCGGCGCGCAGCATCCGGCCGCCGTCGAGCGGCAGGCCGGGCAGCAGGTTGAACACGCCGACCGCGAGGTTCGCGACCGCGCATTCGGCGACCAGCAGCCACGCCGCGGTGTCCGAGGGCACCGCGAGCAGCAGCAGGCCGCAGAACACCGCCAGCAGCACCGACACGACGGGGCCGGCGGCCGCGACGAGCCCCTCCTGCCGGGGTTCGCGCGGGGTTCTGGCCACTTCGGACAGTCCACCGAGGAGGAACAGCCGCAGCCGCCGTACCGGGATGCCCAGCCGCAGCGCGACGACGACATGCCCGAGCTCGTGGGCCAGCACGGAAAGCCCGAGCAGCATCGCGAACGCGGCCGAGAGCAGCCACGAGGTGGCCGGCCCCGCGCCGGGCAGCAGGCGGTCGACCATGGGCGCGTAGAGCACGATCACCACGAGCGAGCCGATCCACCACGACGGCGCCAGCAGCACCGGCACGTCCTGGACGCGGAACAGCAGCAGGCCGCCGTCGGCGACGGTGAACGATCGCCTCGGCCGGCTGCGCGGCTGCTCGCTGGTGGCGGACACACGCCCAGCGTAGAGCCCCGGGTGTGGGACCACCGTCATGGCGGCCGTGACACGCGGTGACCAGGTTGCCGGGCGGCGGGATTGTCGTACCCCTGCCATAGAGTGCGGGGCATGACACAGACGGCAACAGACGAGACCGCGCCGGCGCCAGCCGCGCGGCGGCCGGCCCTGTCGCCGTCGCGCGCGAGCGACTTCAAGCAGTGCCCCCTGCTCTACCGCTTCCGCGCGGTGGACCGGCTGCCCGAGGTGCCGACCAGGGCCCAGCTGCGCGGCACGCTCGTGCACTCGGTGCTGGAGCGGCTGTTCGCGCTGCCCCAGCCCGATCGCCTGCCCGAGCGGGCCAAGGAGCTGCTCGAACCCGCGTGGACGGAGCTGTCCTCGGCCAGGCCGGAGTGGACGGAGCTGTTCGCCGAGGACGACGAGAGCCAGGTGGCGGACTGGCTGACCGACGCGGGCCGGCTGCTCGACAGCTACTTCGCGCTGGAGGACCCGCGGCGCCTGGAGCCCGAAGCCTGCGAGCTGCACGTGGAGATCGAGCTGGACTCGGGCGTCCGCCTGCGCGGGTACGTGGACCGGCTCGACGTCGCGCCCACCGGGGACATCCGCGTCGTGGACTACAAGACCGGCACGGCCCCGCGTGAGATCGGCGAGGCCAAGGCGATGTTCCAGATGAAGTTCTACGCCGTGGTGCTGTGGCGGCAGCGCGGGATCGTGCCGCGCCAGCTCAAGCTCATGTACCTGACCGACGGGCAGTCCCTGGCCTACGCGCCCGACGAGCCCGAGCTGCGCCGGTTCGAGCGCACGCTGGAAGCCATCTGGCAGGCGATCCTCAAGGCCGGCAAGACCGGGGACTTCCGGCCCAGCCCGGGCCGGCTGTGCGACTGGTGCGCGCACCAGTCGCGGTGCCCGTCCTTCGGCGGCACCCCACCGGAGTACCCGGGCTGGCCCGAGCCGGACCCGGGTGAGGAAACCCCGCTGGACCGGGCGGACTGACCATGTCTGAAAGCGCTTTCTACCTTCCGCTGGGCGAAAACAGGTTCCAGCCCACCGTGCATACGGCCGGGCCCTGGACGCCCGGCGCCCAGCATTTCGGCCCGCCGTCGTCGCTGCTCGCCCGGGCGCTGGAAGAGCTCCCGGCCGAACGTGAGAGCGAGCTGGCCCGGGTCACGGTCGAGATCCTCGGCCCGGCCCCGCTGACCGAGTTGCGCGTGGCGGCGCGGATCGACCGGCCGGGCCGCTCGGTCGAGCTGCTCGTCGCCGAGCTCAGCGCGGGCGCGAGGACCGTCGCCCGTGCCTCGGCCTGGCGGCTGATCCGCACCGAAAGTCCCGGCGTCGCGAACCTGCCCAGCGGCGGCTGGCCCAAGCCCGAGGACTGCCCGCCGTCGAACTGGCCGGAGAGCTGGCTGAGCGACGAGGGTGGCCGGGCGGGCTATCTCGACGCGGTCGAATGGCGTTCGGTCTCGGGTGGTTTGGAGGTGCCGGGCCCGGCCGCATTGTGGGGGCGGCAGCGGGTGGCGCTTGTGGACGGCGAGGAGGCCACCCCGATGCAGCGGCTGTTCGCGGTGGCTGACTCGGGCAACGGCGCATCGAGCTTCCTCGACCCACGCCGGTGGTGGTTCATCAACAGCGAGCTGACGGTGCATGTGCAACGCCCGCCGCAGGGCGAGTGGATCGGCCTCGACGCGGCCACCACGGTCGGCCCCGGCGGCGTCGGCACGGCGGCGAGTACGCTTCGCGATCTCGAGGGGCCGGTCGGTTTCGGCGCGCAGGCGCTGATGGTCCGCCCGCGCTGACCGGACACACGGCCGCGGCAGGTCCCCCGACGGATTGGCGAGATCGACTAACCTGGCCGCAACGACGATCCTCAGGAGCGCTCGAGTGCAGATCACCTCGGTGGTCAACCAGAAAGGCGGCGTCGGCAAGACCGCGCTGACCGTCGGCGCCGCGGCGGCGCTCGCCGAACGTGGCCGGCGGGTGCTGCTGATCGACCTCGACCCGCAGGGCCACGCGACCACCGAGATGCTCGGCCTGCCCGAGGCGCCCGCCGAGGCGCCGAGCCTGGCCAAGGCGCTGACCAAGACGTGGAAGGGCTCGGTCGAGGAGCTGGTGGTCTCCCATCCGCGCAGCACCATCGGCCCGGGCGGCGCGTTCGACGTAATCCCCACCTCGCCGGGGATGTTCGACCTCATCCGCCGGCTCGACGGCTTCCGCGTGCCCGGCTGGCAGCTCGCCCGCGTCATCCAGTTCGCCAACTACGACCACGTGCTCATCGACTGCCCGCCCGCGCTCGACGTGCTGACCAACAACGCGCTCGCCGCGACGCACGGGATCCTGGTGCCGGTCCAGCCGGACAGGACGAGCATCCGCGCGCTGCGCCTGCTCAACGACCAGCTCGCGTACGTGCAGCAGGCCGTCGACCGCGAGGCGATCCCGTACTTCGGCGTGGTGCCGGGGCTCTACCGGCGTCCCATGTCGACGTACGCGACGGAGGCACTGCGGGAACTGGAGAACTTCGGGTACCCGCTGCTTCCGCACGTACCGCTCGGGGTCGTGATGAACGAGGCCGCCGCGCACGGCATGCCGGTCACGACCTTCGCCCCGGAGACCACCCAGGCGGCGGCCTTCCGGGAGATCGCCGGGATCCTCGACGGGTACCTCACGAGCAGCCCCGCCCCGGTCCCGGTCCCGGTAGCGGACGAGTTCGTGTTCGAGGACTTCATCACCTCGGTCGCCCAGACCCGCAACGAGAACGACACCGGCGCCCGCAAGAAGCTCTACGACCTGCTCCCCAAGCGCCCGCGCGGCTGAGCGGGCCGGGTGGGTGCGGCGCACCCAGGCGGCGCGGGCCGCGGGCGGTTACGTTCGAAGGTATGGACAACGAGCTCGGTGAATTCCTCCGCGCCCGCCGCGATCTGGTCTCGCCCCGGCAGGCGGGGCTGCCCGGGGACGGCGAGCGCCGGGTGCCGGGGCTGCGCCGCGAGGAGGTCGCGCTGCTGGCCGGGGTGAGCACCGACTACTACATCCGGCTCGAACAGGGCCGGGAGCGGCATCCCTCGGATCAGGTGCTCGACGCGATCGCCCGCGCGCTGCGCCTCGACGAGGACGGCGCGACCCACCTGTTCCGGCTCGCGATGCCCGCCCCGCAGGTGGCGACCCGCGTGTCGCCGCCCACAGTGGACCCCGAGTTGCGGACGCTCATGGAGCATTTCATCCACGCGCCCGCGACGGTACTCGGGCCCGCGCTCGACGTCCTGGCCGCCAACTCGCTGTCGACCGCGCTGTACGCCGGGTTCGCCCGGTTCGACAACCTTGCCCGGATGGTGTTCCTCGACCCGGCCGCGGTCGAGTTCTACCTGGACTGGGATTCGGTGGCCCGCAGCACGGTCGCGAGCCTGCGTGCCGCGTCCGCGCCGTTCCACGACGATCCGCGAGTGTCCGAAGTGGTCGGTGAGCTGACGGTGCGCAGCCCGGCGTTCGCGTCGTACTGGGCGCGGCACGAGGTGCGGCCGCGCCGGGCCGAGCGCAAGCGGTTCCGGCATCCGCTGGTCGGCGAGCTGGAGGTGCATGCACAGGCGCTGAGCGTGACGAACGCCCCCGGGCAGCAGCTGTTCGTCTACAGCGCCGAACCGGGTAGCCCGAGCGCGGACGGGCTCACCCTCCTGGGCAGGCTCAGCGCCGAGCCGGCCGAATGGCATACGGAAACCCGTACTGGGAAAGGGAATTCATGAAGGTCTGGTTCATCACCGGCGCATCCAAGGGATTCGGTCGCGAGTGGACGATCGCCGCGCTGGAGCGCGGCGACAAGGTCGCCGCGACCGCCCGGAACCTTTCGGCGCTGGATGATCTGCGCGAGCGTTTCGGCGATGCCCTGCTGCCCCTGCGGCTCGACGTGAACGACCGCGCGGCCGACTTCGCCGCGGTCGAGCAGGCGGCGAAGCACTTCGGCCGTCTCGATGTAGTCGTCAACAACGCGGGCTACGGCCAGTTCGGCATGATCGAGGAACTGTCCGAAGAGGAGGTTCGCGCGCAGTTCGAGACGAACGTGTTCGGCGCGCTGTGGATCACACAGGCGGCGCTGCCGATCCTGCGTGCCCAGCGCTCGGGGCACCTCCTGCAGGTCTCCTCGATCGGCGGGATCTCGGCGTTCTCGAACATCGGGATCTACAACGCCTCGAAGTGGGCGCTGGAGGCGTTCAGCCAGTCGCTCGCGCAGGAGGTCGGGTACTTCGGGATCAAGGTCACGCTCATCGAGCCGGCCGGTTACTCCACCGACTGGGGCGGCCCGTCGGCGAAGCACGCCACGCCCCTGCCGGACTACGAGCCGGTGCGCGAGCGCGCGGCCGAGCAGCGCCGGGCCCGTGTCGCGACGCCGGGCGACCCGCTCGCCACGGGGGCGGCCGTGCTCGAGATCGTCGACGCCGAGAACCCGCCGCTGCGGGTGTTCTTCGGTGACGGCCCGCTGAGCATCGCCACCGCCGACTACGAGTCCCGGCTCGCGGAATGGCGTGCCTGGGAAGAACTCTCCGTCGCCGCGCACGGCAAGCGCTGAACCGTGAGGGGGTCCCTCACGGCCGTATGCGCCATGAGGGACCCCCTCACGGCACCGTCACAGGCGGCAGGAGCGGATGTCGGAGGCCAGCACCGCCTTGGCGCCGGCCTCGGCCAGTTCGTCCATGACGCGGTTGACCTCCTTGCGCGGCACCATCGCCCGGACCGCGACCCAGCCGTCGTCGGCGAGCGGCGCGACCGTCGGCGACTCCACGCCCGGCGTGATGGCGACCGCCTTCTCCAGCAGCGTCCGCGGGCAGTCGTAGTCGAGCATCATGTACTGCTGCGCGAACACCACGCCCTGCAGCCGCGCGGTGAGCTGCGACTTCGCCTTCGACGCCGGCGCCCCGGCGCGCTGCACGAGTACCGCCTCGGACACGCAGATCGGGTCGCCGAACGCCACCAGGCTGTGCTGGCGGAGCGAGCGCCCGGTCTCCACGACGTCGGCGATCGCGTCGGCCACCCCGAGCTGCACGGAGATCTCCACGGCGCCGTCGAGCCGGATCACCTCGGCCTCGACCCCGTGCCCCGCCAGGTCCGCACGCACCAGGTTCGGGAAGGACGTGGCCACGCGCTTGCCGGCGAGGTCGGCCGGCTTCCAGTCCTGACCGGCGGGGGCGGCGTACCGGAACGTGGACGCGCCGAAGCCGAGCGCGAGGGTTTCCTCGACCTGCGCGCCCGAGTCGATCGCGAGATCGCGGCCGGTGATGCCGAGATCCAGTTCGCCGCTGCCGACGTAGATCGGGATGTCCTTGGGGCGCAGGAAGAAGAACTCGACCTCGTTGGCATGGTCGAGCACGGTCAGGTCGCGGTCATGGCGGCGGCGGTAGCCCGCCTCGCCGAGCATCTCCGACGCCGGCTCCGCCAGCGCGCCCTTGTTCGGTACCGCGACCCGCAGCATGACCTTCACTCCTCACAAATAGCGGTAGACGTCCTCGGTACTCAGCCCGCGGCCGAGCATCAGTACCTGCACGCGGTAGAGCAGCTGGGAGATCTCCTCCGCGAGCCGATCGTCCGATTCGTGCTCCGCCGCGATCCAGACCTCACCGGCCTCTTCGAGCACCTTCTTGCCCTGTGCGTGCACGCCGGCGTCGAGTGCGGTGACGGTGCCGGACCCGGCGGGCCGGGTCCGCGCGCGCTCGGTCAGCTCGGCGAACAGCTCATCGAAGGTCTTCACGGTCTGTAGATCCTTCCATCCGGTCGCGCGCGGGGGTCACGCGGTGTGGAAGATCGCGGCAAGCGCCTCGGCGTCGATCCCCACGAGGGAGTCGCGGAACACCCGCCGCTCCCCCGGCGCGACCGGCACGTCGTTCGGGACGACGAGCACGACGCAGCCGGCGGCCTCGGCGGACTCGGCGCCGGGCACGGAGTCCTCGACGGCGACGCAGCACGCCGGGTCCAGCCCCAGCAGCCGGGCGGCCCGCCGGTACGGCTCGGGATGGGGTTTGTTCAGCCCGTCCACCTCGTCGCCGCACACCGTGACGTCGAAGAACTCGCGGCCGATCGTGTTGAGCGCGAGTTCGGTGAGCGAACGTTCGGTGGAGGTGACCAGCGCCGAGGGCAGCCCTTCGGCACGGACGGCGGCCAGCGCCTCGCGGGCGCCGGGCCGCCACGGCAGGGCGTCGTCGAACAGCCGCGCCGTGCGCTCGCGGATCCACACGCCGGTGGATTCGGTCTTCGCCGCGGTGACCTCGTGCCCGGTGACCTCGAGCAGGTAAGCGGCGGTGGCGTCCATGTTCGAGCCGACCAGGGTCATCCGCTGCCGCTCGCTGAGTCGGCCGCCGAGCCACTCCGCCGCCTCGTAGAGCGCGACGTCCCACAGCTTCTCCGAGTCGACCAGGGTGCCGTCCATATCCCACAGCACGCCGTCCACGGTGCTCCTCATGCGTTGAAGTACTTGGCTTCGGGGTGGTGGCAGACGATGGCGTCGGTCGACTGCTCGGGATGGAGCTGGAACTCTTCGGACAGTTTGACGCCGATGCGCCCGGGCTCGAGGAGTTCGATGATCTTGGTGCGATCCTCGAGGTCCGGGCAGGCGCCGTAGCCGAGGGAGAAGCGGGCACCGCGATAGGCGAGCTTGAAGTAGTCCTCGATCCGCTCGGGGTCGGCGTCGCTGATCACGAGTTCTTCGCGGATCCGCCGGTGCCAGTACTCGGCCAGCGCCTCCGTCAGCTGCACGGACAGCCCGTGCACTTCGAGGTAGTCCCGGTAGGCGTTCGCCGCGAACAGATCGTTCGCGTAGTCCGCGATCGGCTGGCCCATCGTCACCAGGGTGAGCGGCAGCACATCGGTCTCGCCGGACTCGCGGGGCCGGAAGAAGTCGGCGAGGCACAGGTGGCGGTCGCGTTTCTGGCGGGGGAAGGTGAACCGGCACCGCTCGGCACCGTCCTCGGTGAGCACCACCAGGTCATCGCCCTCGGCGACGGCGGGAAAGTAGCCGTAGACGAGCGCGGCGTGGGCGAGGATCCCGTCGGTGGCGAGCCGATCGAGCCAGTACCGCAGCCGCGGGCGGCCCTCGGTCTCGACCAGTTCCTCGTAGCTGGGGCCGGTGCCGCCCTTGGCGCCGCGCAGCCCCCACTGGCCGAGGAAGGTGGCGCGTTCGTCGAGGTAGGTGGCGTAGTCCGCGACCGGGATGCCCTTGACGACCCGGGTGCCCCAGAACGGAGGCGACGGCACCGGCACGTCCGTGGCCACATCCGACCGGGCGGGCATCTCGACGGGTTCGGCGGCGGCCTTACGGGCTTCGGCGATCCGCAGGGAACGCTCCCGCCGGGCCTTGCGCTCGGCGCGCTTCGCCTCCGCCTCCGGGTCGGCGGCGGGGGCTTCACCGCGGCGGATCGCCATCAGCCGGTCCATCAGGTGCAGGCCCTCGAACGCGTCCCGGGCGTAGTGCACGTCGCCGTGATACAACTCGGCGAGGTCGTTCTCCACGTACGAGCGGGTCAGCGCGGCGCCGCCGAGCAGCACGGGCCAGCGGTCCGCCACGCCGCGCGAGTTCATCTCCTCCAGGTTCTCCTTCATGATCACCGTGGATTTGACCAGCAGCCCGGACATCCCGATCGCGTCCGCCCGCTTCTCCGCCGCGGCGTCGAGGATCGTGGTGACCGGCTGCTTGATGCCCAGGTTGACGACCTCGTAGCCGTTGTTCGACAGGATGATGTCGACCAGGTTCTTGCCGATGTCGTGCACGTCGCCCTTGACCGTGGCCAGCACGATCCGGCCCTTGCCGCCGGAATCGTCCTTTTCCATCTGCGGTTCCAGGTACGCCACGGCCGCCTTCATGACCTCGGCGGACTGCAGCACGAAGGGCAACTGCATCTGCCCCGACCCGAACAGCTCACCGACGGTCTTCATCCCCGACAGCAGTGTGTCGTTGATGATGTCCAGCGGAGGCTTCTCGGTCGTCGCCGCGTCCAGATCCGCCTCGAGCCCGGTGCGTTCCCCGTCCACGATCCGGCGCTCCAGCCGCTCGAACAGCGGCAGCCTCGCCAGTTCCTCCGCGCGGGACGCCTTCGACGAAGCGGCCGAGACGCCCTCGAACAGGGCCATCAACCGCTGCAGCGGGTCGTAGCCCTCGCGGCGCCGGTCATAGACCAGATCCAGCGCGACTTCCCGCTGCTCCTCGGGAATCCGCGCCATCGGCAGGATCTTCGACGCGTGCACGATCGCCGTGGTCAGCCCGGCCTGCACCGCCTCGTGCAGGAACACCGAGTTCAGCACCTGGCGGGCGGCGGCGTTGAGTCCGAAGGAGACGTTCGATACCCCGAGAGTGGTCTGGACCTCCGGATAGCGTCGCTTGAGCTCCCGGATCGCGTCGATCGTTTCCAGCGCGTCGCGGCGGGTCTCCTCCTGACCGGTGGAGACCGGGAAGGTCAGGCAGTCCACGATGATGTCGGAGACCCGCATCCCCCAGTTCGCGGTGAGGTCCTCGATCAGGCGCGTGGCGACCCGCACCTTCCACTCCGCGGTGCGGGCCTGCCCGTCCTCGTCGATGCACAGCGCGACCACCGACGCGCCGTGCTCGCGCGCCAGGCTCATCACGCGCTGGAAGCGCGAGTCCGGCCCGTCGCCGTCCTCGTAGTTGACCGAGTTGATCGCGCACCGGCCGCCGAGGCGTTCCAGACCGGCCTTGAGCACCGCGGGCTCGGTCGAGTCCAGCATGATCGGCAACGTCGACGCGGTCGCCAGCCGGCCGGCGAGTTCGCCCATGTCCACCGTGCCGTCCCGGCCGACGTAGTCCACGCACAGGTCGAGCAGGTGGGCGCCGTCGCGAGTCTGCTCCCGGGCGATCTCCACGCAGTCTTCGTAGCGGCCCTCGAGCATCGCTTCGCGGAACTTCTTCGACCCGTTCGCGTTGGTGCGCTCCCCCACCATCAGCACGGACGCGTCCTGCGCGAACGGCACCGCCTGGTACAGCGAGGACACCCCGGGCTCCGGATGCGGCTCCCGTTCCCGCCGTTCGGCGCCGCGCACGGCCTCCGCGAGTTGCCGGATGTGCTCCCCGGTGGTGCCGCAGCACCCGCCGACCAGACCGACGCCGAACTCCCGCACGAAGCCGCTCAGCGCCTCGGCGAGCCCTTCCGGGGACAGCGGGTACACCGCGCCGTCCGGGCCCAGTTCGGGCAGTCCCGCGTTCGGCATCACCGACAGCGGCACCCGGGCCGACTTCGACAACGTGCGCAGATGCTCGCTCATCTGCTCGGGGCCGGTCGCGCAGTTCAGCCCGATCAGGTCGATCCCCAGCGGTTCCAGCGCGGCGAGCGCGGCACCGACCTCGGTGCCCAGCAGCATCGTCCCGGTCGTCTCCACCGTGATGGACGCGATCACCGGCACCCGGCGGCCCTCGGCCGCCATCGCGCGGTGCGCGGCCACGATCGACGCCTTCGTCTGCAGGATGTCCTGGGTGGTCTCGACGAGCACCGCGTCCACCCCGCCCGCCAGCAGCCCCCGCACCTGCTCGACGTACGCGTCCCTCAACGTCTCGTACGGAGCGTGCCCGAGCGTCGGCAGCTTCGTGCCCGGGCCCACCGAGCCCAGGACGAACCGCTCCCCGAACTCGTCGGCCGTCTCCCGCGCCAGCCGGGCACCCGCCTCGGCCAGTTCGGTGATCCGGTCCGCGATCCCGTACTCGCCGAGATTCGCCCAGTTCGCCCCGAACGTGTTCGTCTCGATCGCGTCCGCGCCCGCCTCCAGGTAGCCGCGGTGGATGCCGCGAACCACGTCCGGCCGGGTCACGTTCAGGATCTCGTTGCAGCCCTCCAGGCCGGCGAAGTCGTCCAGCGACAGATCGTGCGCCTGCAGGGCGGTGCCCATCGCGCCGTCGGCGACCACGACACGGCGGGCGAGGATGTCCAGCAGTGGCGACGTCAGGCGATCCGGCATGTCGTCCAGGCTACGGTCTCACGCAGGGAGCACGGGTCGTAGGCTGGTCGGGTGAGTGACCCAGCCGACGCCCAGCAGCACCCAGCCGCCAGCCCCGAAGCCTCCGGCGACGCGACCCGCCCGGTCATGGTCGTCGCCTTCGAGGGCTGGAACGACGCAGGTGACGCAGCCAGTATGGCGGTCGAGCACCTGCAACTGAGCTGGGACGCGAAACCCCTCGCCGAAGTCAGCCCGGACGACTACTACGACTTCCAGGTGAGCCGCCCGACCGTCCGCATGGTGGACGGGGTGACCCGGCGGGTCGAGTGGCCGACCACCCGCCTGTCCATCTGCCGGCCGCCGGGCTACGACCACGACGTCGTGCTCGTACAGGGCCCGGAGCCGAACATGCGCTGGCGCAAGTTCTGCGAAGAGCTCCTCGAACACATCATGCAACTCGACGTGTCGACCGTGGTGACTCTCGGCGCGCTGCTGGCCGACACCCCGCACACCCGCCCGGTCCCGGTGACCGGCACGGCCTACGACGCCGAGGCCGCCCAGCGGTTCGGCCTCGAGCGCAGCCGCTACCAGGGACCCACCGGCATCACGGGCGTCCTGCAGGACTTCTGCGTGCAGGCCGGGATCCCGGCGGTCTCGATCTGGGCGGCGGTCCCGCATTACGTCTCCCAACCACCGTCGCCGAAGGCGAGCCTGGCGTTGCTGCACAAGCTCGAGGACGTCCTCGACGTCGAGGTGCCACTCGGCGCCCTGCCCGAGCAGGCCGAGGAGTGGCAGCGCACGGTGACGGAGATGGCCGAGGAGGACGAGGAGATCTCCGACTACGTCCGCACGCTGGAGGAGCGCGGGGACGCCGAGGTCGAGATGTCGGTCGACGAGTCCAGCGGGGACAAGATCGCGGCCGAGTTCGAGCGCTACCTGCGGCGCCGCCGGCCGGGTCAGGAGGGTCCGGGGCCGGGTCCCCGGTGAGATCCGCCGCCGCACTGTACGTCGGCGGTCTGCTCGGCCCGTTCGGCGCTGGTGTGGTGGCCTCGATGCTGCCGGAGCTCGGCACGACGTTCGGCATTTCGCAGAGCACCGCCGCGACTTCGCTGACCGCGTACCTGGTGCCGTTCGCACTGTTCATGCTCGTGTCCGGCACGCTCGGCGAACGCTGGGGCCCGATGCGCACGCTCCGTGCCGCGTACGCGGGGTACGCCGTGGTCGCGGTGCTCGCCGTGATCGCGCCGTGGTTCTGGCTGTTCCAGGCCAGCCGCGGGCTGCAGGGGGTGGCGAACGCGTTCACCACGCCGCTGCTGCTCACGAAGCTCGCGTCGGTCACGCCGAACGAGCGGCTCGGCCGCACGCTCGGGCTCTACGGCGCGGTGCAGTCCATCGGCCAGACCTCCGCCCCGCTGATCGGCGGCCTGGCCGCGGAAGGCTCGTGGCGCTGGGCGTTCGCCGGGCTGGCGGCGGTCGCCACCGCACTGACGGCGAGCCCGCTGCCGCCCGACGAGCACGTCCCGGACCGGCCGCCACGGCTGCGCGACGCGTGGCGGCCGGTCGTGATGTGGTCCGGGTTCGTGATGTTCCTCGCCTGGGCGTGCCTCGCCGGGCTGCCGTTCCTCGTCGCGTTCCGGGTGGACGACGCGTTCTCCCTCGGGCCGGGCGAGCGCGGCCTGGTGCTGACCGCGTTCGGGATCGCCGGATTCGTCGCGGCGCGACTGGCCGGTACGGTCTCCGACCGGTACGGACCACGCCTCGCGATCACCCTGGGGTTGCTGCTCGGCGCGGTCGCCGTGGGCGCGATCGGCGTCGTGGGCACACTCCCGCTGGTCGTCGTGGCGTGGGCAGCCGGGGGTGTCTGCGGGCAACTGATCCTGGTCGGCATCAACGCGCTCGTGCTCGGCAACGGCGGCGGTGGCGGCGCGATCTCGGTCGTGACGGCGCTCCGGTTCCTCGGGATGTCCGTGTCACCGGCGGCGTTCACCGCGCTGTACCACCACAGCGCGGCGCTGGGCTTCCTGGTGCCCGGCGCCCTGCTCGCGGTGACCACTTCCCTGCTGGCTCACAGGATCTTCCGCAGCGGCACCGGCCCGCGGGCGCGCTTGCGCCATTCACGCGGGTAGCCGAGCGAGACCTCCTCGAACCGCACGCCGTCCGCGTGGGTCGTGCGCGGGATGTGCAGGTGCCCGAACACCGCGACCTCCGCGCGGTACCGCAGATGCCAGTCGGCGGTCCGCGTGGTGCCGCACCACATCGCGAACTCAGGCCAGTACAGGGGCGCGGTCGGGTGGCGGTGCAGCGGCCAGTGCGAAAGCAGGACGGTGCCGTGTTCCCCGGGGATCGCGGCGAGGCGCGCCTCGGTGATCTTGAGCCGCTCGGCGCACCAGTCCTGACGCGACGGGTACGGGTCGGGGTGCAGGAAGAACTCGTCGGTGCACACGACCCCGGCCTCGCGCGCCTGCTCCAGCGCGTGCTCGAGGGGGATGTCCTCGGCCTCGCGGGTGCGCCAGCTGTAGTCGTAGAGCAGGAACATCGGCGCGATCGTCAGCGGGCGCCCGGCGTGCTCCCACACCGGGTACTCGTCCTCCGGGGTCAGGACGCCGATCTCGCGGCAGCGCCCGACCAGATGCCGGTAGCGCTCCTCACCACGCAGCGCCAGGTCGTCGCGCCCGGTGGTCCACAGGTCGTGGTTACCCGGCACCCACACCACCTCGGCGAACCGTTCTCGCAGCGTGCTCAGGGTCTCGACGATCGACTCGATCCGTTCGGCGACGTCGCCCGCCACCAGGAGCCAGTCCTCACCGGACTCAGGGCGGACGTGGTCGAGCAGCGGCTCGTTGCCGCGGTGGGTCACGTGGAGGTCGCTGGTGGCGTAGAGGCTGGGCACGGTTCAACCGTAGCCAGGCGCCGCCGCAGCCCGGCCAGCGTGACCAGACCGGCGGCCACATACAGGGCCGATTGGGCGTCCAGCAGGCTCGTCAGCCCGATGCGCCCCACGAGCGCACCGGCCGCGAGCATGCCGAGCGCCTGGAAGGCGGCCATGCCCGCGAAGAACGTGCTCGACACGCGGCCCAGCCGGTCCGGCCCGGTTTCCTGCTGCACCACCGAGAACAGGCCTGCCCCGGTCACCGCACCGGGCGCGCCGACGGCGCTGAACAGTCCGATGTAGACGCCGAGCGCGCCCGTGACGACCGGCCCGTTCCAGATGACCAGCGACACGAGACCCAGCACGACCGCGCCCCAGCCGAGCAGGTGCGCGGGCAGGACCCGGCGCGCGACGGTGGCCACCGCGAACCCGGCGGCGAACCCGCCGATCGCCTGCACCCCGCGCAGCAGCCCAACCTCGGCCTCACCGCCGCCGAGCGGACCGGTCACGAACACCACGAACAGCACCAGGAACATGCCCTGCGCCACGGACATCAACGCCGCCGTCAACGCGGTCACCCGCAGCACCGGGCTGTGGCCGAAACCGCCGAACCACCCGTGGTTCGCCCGCTCCCCGCGCGTCACCGCGGTGAAGCGCGGCGCCAGCAGGAGGCCCGCGAGTGTGAGCATCGCCAGGTAGCAGCCGACGACCCAGCCAAGTCCCGCGAAGCCGAGCACCACGCCGCCGAGTGAGCTGCCGGCGAACCGGGCGACGCTGCTGTTCATGCCCATCAGGCCGTTCGCCGCGGTGACCAGGTCGGTGCCGACGAGTGCGGGCACGAGCGCGTTGCGTGCCGGTTCGAACAGTGACGCCAGCGCGGACTGGGCGATCATCACCAGGTAGATCAGCGGCCCGCGGGCGGCCAGCAGCGGGAGCGCGACGGCGGCCTGCGCGAAGCACACCGCGCACAGCAGCAGGCGGCGGTCGCAGCGGTCGGCCACGTGCCCGGCGACCGGGCTGAGCAGCACGATCGGCAGGACACCGGCGATCATGGTGAGCGCGGTCGAGCCGGCCGAGCCGGTGGCCTGGTAGATGAACACCGGTACCGCGACCTGCAGCATCCACTCGGCTGTCTCGGCGAACAGGCCCGCGACCCACAGGCGCGCGAAGGCCCTGTCCCGCAGCGGGCTTGTCACGCGCTCGGTCTCCCGTCGGCCTCGATACGCAGGAAGGCGCGCCAGCTCGCGTGCACCGGTTCGGCCTCCGGCGGCGCGTCTGCCCGGATGGGCGCGACATACGGCCGGACCAGGGCGTCGATGGCGGCGTTCAGCTCTTCCAGCTCTTCCGGTGTGATCCGCAGGGCGTAGGTGTTCACGGCGGCTGCCTGCCGCCACTCCGGTTCGATGTCGTCGGCGGTGTCGAGGTAGCGCTGCGCGAGGACCTCGTCTTCCCGCAGCCAGGTTCCGGCCAGTGCCTTGCGTTCATGGGACTCGCCGGGCTCGCCGAAGTCGAGGCCCACGGGCATCGCGCGCCACGGGTGCTCCCGCCCGTCGGTCGCCTCGACGCGTTCGACCAGGCCCCACTGCGCGAGCTGGCGCAGATGCCAGCTGCAGTTGGACGCCGAGGAATCCACCGCCGTCGCGCACTCACTCGCGGTGCGCGGGCCGGCGGCCATCAGGTAACTCAGCAGCGACGCGCGCAATGGGTGCGCGAGCGCTCGCATCAGCTCCGCGTCCTTGATCCGCCTCCGTGGCGGCAGCTGGGCCATGGTCTCCCCAATCTGAAAGAACTCTTTCGAAAGAATTCTTTCAGAGTTGCAGACGCGGCCGGTCCGGTCAAGCCGCCGAAAAACCGGTTGCGTGCCGCGATAGCCTGGCCAGGCGATGAAGAACTGACGTCCTGCCCTCCCCGCGCCCGAGGCACCGCCCGGCGGGGTTCCTGCGTTCTCCCGGGATGTCTTCATGCGCGCACTTGATCTCGTCTTCTCCTACCGCGACCGCGTCGTCTTCGACGGGCTGTCGTTCACCGCGAGCCCCGGCCGCCGGATAGGGCTCGTCGGCGAGAACGGCGCCGGGAAAACCACCTTGCTGCGCCTGCTCGCCGGGCTCGAAGAACCCCTGGCCGGCACCGTCGAGCCCGGCCAGGACGTCGGGTTCCTCCTCCAGGAGCTGCCGTTCCCCGGCGACGCGACCGTTTCCGACGTGCTGGACGACGCGCTGGCCGAGATCCGGGCCGCCGCCGCGCGGCTCGACGACCTCGCCGCCCGCATGGCCGAGGACCCGGCGGCGATGACCGAGTACGGGCAGGTGCTGGAGTGGGCCCAGGCGCATGACCTGTGGGACGCCGACCGCCGTGCGGAGCTCGTCCGCGCCGGTCTCGGCCTCGGGAAGATCGGGCTGGACCGGCGCCTGGACACCCTGTCCGGCGGCGAGCGCTCGCGGCTCGGGCTCGCCGCGCTGCTCGTCCGGCAACCGGAAACGCTCCTGCTCGACGAACCCACCAACCATCTCGACGACGCCGGCATGGAGTTCCTGGAGCGGCACCTGTCGTCGCTGAGCGGGATCGTGGTGCTGTCCTCACACGATCGCGTGTTCCTCGACGCGGTGTGCACCGACATCGTCGACCTCGACCCGGCGCTGGGCGGACCCACCCGCTACGGCGGCGCGTACTCGGCGTACCTGGTGCAGAAGCGCGCGGAGCGGGCGCGGTGGGAACAGCGCTACGCCGAGGAGCAGGAGGAACTCCAGCAGCTTCGCGAAGTGGTCACGGCGACCGCGCGGAATGTCGCGCACAACCGTGGCCCCAGGGACAACGACAAGTTCATCTACAGCTTCAAAGGCGCCCGCGTGCAGAAGCAGGTTGCCCGGCGCGTGCGCAACGCCCAGCAGCGCCTCGACGAGCTGAGCCGCACCCAGGTCCGCAAACCGCCCGCTCCGCTGCGTTTCGCCGCCACACTGACCCGGCGGCCGGGCGCCGGTGAGCTCGCCCTGTCACTGCGGGACGTGCACGTGCCCGGCAGGCTCCACATCGGACACCTCGACGTCCCGGAAACCGCGCGGTTGCTGGTCACCGGCGGGAACGGCGCCGGGAAGTCCACTTTGCTCACCGTGCTCGCGGGCGGGCTGGCCCCGGCGGCCGGCGCCGTGCACCGGCGGCGCGGGATTCGCGTCGGGCTGCTCGAACAGGACGTCGTCCTGCCCGACCCGGCACGCACACCCCGGCAGCTCTACGCGGCCGCGGATCCCGCCGTGCCGCTGGATCAGCTGGGCCTGCTCCAGCCTCGCGACCTCGACCGCCCGGCGGGGGCATTGTCGGTCGGGCAACGGCGCCGGCTGGCGCTGGCGATCCTCGTCGCCCGCCCGCCGGACGTGCTGCTGCTCGACGAACCGACGAACCACATCTCGCTCACCCTGGCCGAAGAACTGTTCGCCGCCCTCGACACCGCCCCCGGCGCGGTCGTCGTCGCCTCCCACGACCGCTGGCTCCGCCGCTCCTGGCAAGGCTCGCGCCTCCACCTCACCCCCGCCCCCGCCTGACCATCTCGGGGGCGGTGTTAGAGGGCCACGCCTAGAAGGGCGTCGACGGCGGTGCGGACGGCGGCGGGGGCTTCGGACTCCGTTCCCTTGTGCTGGAAGGCTTCCGCGACCCACGCGTCCACGGCCGCGAGCGCACCCGGGGTGTCGAGGTCGTCCGCGAGGTGGTCCCGCAGCCGCGCCACCGTGCCGTCCGCCGCCGGACCCGCGGGCAGCGCGAACGCCGCCCGCCAGCGCAGCAGCCGGTCTTGGGCCTCGGTCAGCAGCGCGTCGGTCCACGCGCGGTCGCTCCGGTAGTGCGCGGCGAACAGGGCGAGCCGGATCGCGCCGGTGTCGACCCCGTCGGCGCGCAGTCGCGAGACGAACACCAGGTTCCCGCGCGATTTCGACATCTTCTCGCCGTGCAGGCCGATCATGCCCGCGTGCACGTAATGCCGCGCGAACGGATGCGTGCCCGCGAGCGCTTCGGCATGCGCGGCGCTGTACTCGTGGTGCGGGAAGATCAGGTCCGAACCACCGCCCTGCACGTCGAAGGCCATACCGAGCCGGTTCACCGCGATCGCGCTGCACTCGATATGCCACCCGGGGCGCCCGGCCCCCAGTTCCGAATCCCACGACGGCTCGCCCGGCCGCGCGCAGCGCCACAGCAACGCGTCGAGCGGGTGCCGCTTACCGGGCCGGTCCGGGTCGCCGCCGCGTTCGGCGAAGAAGCGCGACATGGTCGGCCCGTCGTAGTTCGACTCGTAGCCGAAACGCCCGGTCGCGGCATGATCGAAGTAGATGTCCGGATATTCCGGATCTTCGGCCCGGTAGGCGGCGCCGTCGGCGAGCAGCTTGGCGATCACCTCGACGATCTCGGGAATGCTCTCGACCGCGCCGACGAACTCGCGCGGCGGCAGCACGCGCAGCGCCTCCATGTCCTCGCGGAACAGCGCCGTTTCGCGCAGGCCCAGCACGACCCAGTCGTCGTGGTCGCGCTCGGCGCGCTCCAGCAGCGGCTCGTCGATGTCGGTCACGTTCTGCACGTAGTGGATCTCGTGCCCGTTGTCCTGCCACACCCGGTTGACCAGGTCGAACGCCAGGTACGTCGCGGCATGCCCGAGGTGTGTGGCGTCGTACGGGGTGATGCCGCACACGTACATCCGCGCGGTGGTGCCCGGTGCGGTCGGGCGAACCTGCCCGGTCGAGGTGTCGAACAGCCGCAGCGGGCGCGGCGTGCCCGGAACACGGGGCAGGGAAACCGAAGACCAAGTGCGCATACCCTCCACCCTAAGCCGCGTCTGGACGTGACCTCCCGGTTGGTGGGACGCGCGATACTCAGCCGCCAGTCGTGAGCCCCCGCAACTGGCCGAGATCACCGAAGTACGAGTCCTGGTTGCCCGGCAGCGGACCGTTCACCGCGGACTGCCAGAACCCGGCACGCCAGCCGCCCGGCAGTTCGCCCATCTCGCTGTTGTAGCGCGCCAGCCAGAGCACATGGTCGCCCGCGAACGCGGTGCTGTTGCCCGTGCACGCCTTCCACCAGCGCGTCGAGGTGTAGATGATCGGATTGTGCCCGGTCAGCCGCGCGAGGGTGGTGCTGAAGTCCTGGATCCACGCCACCATCGCCTGCGGCGGCATGTCGTAGCACGGCGGCGCGCCCGGAGTGTCCTCCATGTCCAGCGCGGGCGGCAGGCTCATCCCGTCGGAGAACCACTTGCCGTCGTGGTCGTGCAGGTAGACCGCTTGCTCCGCGCCGCTCGACTTGTCCGGCCGGGCGTAGTGGTACGAACCACGGATGAGCCCGGCGGCCTTCACCGCGCGGAACTGGTTCAGGTAGTCCGGGTTGACGTAGGCGACGCCGGCGGTGTCCTTGACGAACGCGAACACGGCGCCGTGCGCCTTCGCCGCCGCGAGGTCCGGCACGCCCTGGGAAGCGCTGATGTCGAAGCCCGCGAGCGGCGCGGGGTCCGCCTGTGCCGCCCACGGCACCGCCAGCGTCGCGCCGATCGCGACCGCGACCAGCGCCGCAACCCGCTTCAAGATCAAGGCCACGGCCCGAACGCTAGATCACGATCGCCCGAACGGCCGCTTGACGGACCGATCATCGACCGATCGGGTGAGGAAACGACGCCGACCACATCGCGGCCAAACCCTCGGTGAGCTCCTCCGACGTCGGTGCTCCGTCCGGGTCGAGCAGCCATTGGACCGAAAGCCCGTCGCAGATCGCGATCACGAAGCTGGCCACCGCCTGGCAGCGGCGGTCGGCCGGATCGACCCCGTCGCCGAGCGACTCCGCCACGAGCCCCGCCACCTTCCCCCGGCAGCGCCGGTACTGCTCGGCGAACTGCTCCCGCAGCGACACCGTGCGCTCAGCCTGCGCGAGAGCCTCTACATAGGACAGCAGGAGGTCGCGCGTCGAGGGCAGGCTGTCCAGCATCGCCGCCCACGCCCGCCGACCGCGTTCGACGGGGGTCGCGGCCGGGTCGGCCATCGCGATCGCGGCCAGCTGGTCGGTCCACTGCTCGAAGACCTCCCCGATCGCCGCGTTGAGCAGCCCGGCTTTCGAACCGAAGTGGTAGCCGATCGAGTGCAGGTTCGTGCCCGAGGCGGCGACCAGGTCGCGCGTGGTGATGTGCGCGTAGCCCTTCTCCTCCAGCAGCCGCCTCGCCGCCGTGAGCAGTTGTTCGCGATGACCCACAACAGCAGGTTATCTCTGGACATGGTCACTTACACGCGCGTATAACTGGGCCGTAGACCGCACGAGGGAGGTCCGGCATGACGAGCACGCTGTCCCGCGTCCCCACGACTTCGCTGCCGCCGGGCCCGAAACTGCCGCCACTGGTGCAGACCCTGCTGTTCGCGAACTTCCGCCACCGCCTGCTGCCGGTGTTACGCCGCCGCTACGGCGATGTGTTCACGCTGCGGCTCTACCCCAACCGTCAGGCGATCCAGCTCGCCGATCTCGAGCACATCAAGACCGTGTTCAGCGGTCCGGTCACGACCTTCCACGCCGGCGAGGGCAACGTCATCCTCAAGCCCATCATGGGCGAGCATTCGGTGCTGCTCACCGACAAGGACGTCCACCGTCGGGCGCGGAAGCTGCTGATGCCCGCCTTCCACGGGGCCGCGCTGCGCGGCTACCGCGACATGATCACCGAGCTGGCCGAGCGGGAGGTCTCCCGCTGGCCGTCCGGGCAGGTCTTCCGCTCGCACGGACGGATGCAGGAGCTCGCGCTGGAGATCATCCTGCGCGTCGTGTTCGGCGTCGCCGAGGGGCCGCGGCTCGACCAGCTGCGCCGGCTGCTGACCAACGCGGTCGACATCGGTGTGCTCGATCTCTTCGGCTTCCACAACGAGAAGCTGCGGCGCTTCGGCCCGTGGAAGCGGTCGAAAGAGCGGCAGGACCGGGTGGACGACCTGGTGTACGCCGAGATCGCCGAGCGGCGGGCGGCGCCGGATCTGGCCGAGCGCACCGACGTGCTGTCCCGGCTGCTGACCGTGCCCGCCGACGACGACCGGCTCTCCGACGCCGAGCTGCGCGACCAGCTGATCACGCTGCTGCTGGCCGGTCACGAGACCACCGCGACGTCGCTGGCCTGGGCGTTCCATGAGCTCTCCCGCGATCCGGTCCGGCTCGAGGCCGCGCTGACGGCGGCGGACGAGGGCGACGAGAAGTACCTCGAAGCCGTGGCGAAGGAAGCGATGCGGCTGCACCCGGTGATCTCCGAGGTGGCGCGCAGGCTCACCGAGGACGTCGAGATCGGCGGCTACCGGCTCCCGGCCGGGGTCACCGTGATGCCGTCGATCGCGATGGTGCACGCCGACGCCGGGCACCATCCGGAGCCGGACGCGTTCCGGCCCGAGCGGTTCCTCACCGACGGTGGCCCGGCGGCGGGCAGCTGGTTCCCGTTCGGCGGCGGGGTGCGGCGCTGCCTCGGCGCGGGATTCTCCTTGCTGGAGGCGACTATCGTGCTGCAGGCGGTGCTGTCGCGCTATCGCCTGTCCCCCGACCGGACCCGCCCCGAGGGCTCGCGCCCGCGGCACATCACCATGGTTCCCGCCCGCGGCGCCCGGATCTCGGTGACGGCGCGTTAGCGCGCGTGTTTGCTCTCGGCGACGGTGATTTTGCCGCGCGGGCGGCCAACACGCCGACGTGGGCGGCCAACACGCCCGCGCAGGCGGCAAACACGCCGGACTCAGCGGCGGCGGGTGCGGAGGTAGTCGCCGACCACTGCCGCGCCTAGGCCGTCCAGGTCCGGGGCGACGACTCGGCCGCCGGAGCGGCGGGCCAGCAGATCGACGAACTCCTCCAGCCGCGGGTCGTCGCCGAGGCGGAACACCGTGACCGACGCGCCCAGCTTCGCCAGTCTGTCCACTTCGGACACCGTCTTGTACAGCGTCTGCGGCTGGGGCGGGTAGTCGAACACCGCCTCGCCGTCCGGTTCCAGGTGCGCGGTCGGCTCGCCGTCGGTGACCATCAGCACCACCGGCTGCGCGTCGGGATGCCGCCGCAGGTGCCGGCCCGCGAGCAGCAGCGCGTGATGCGCGTTCGTGCCCTGCTCCCACGCGCCTTCGAGGCCTACCAGCTCCGCCAGCTCCACCGGGGCGGCGTAGCGGCCGAACGTGATCAGCTGTAGCGCGTCGTTGCGGAACCGCGTCGAGATCAGCTGGTGCAGCGCGAGCGCCGTGCGCTTCATCGGCAGCCACCGGCCTTCGGTGATCATCGACCACGACGTGTCCACCAGCAGCGCCACCGCGGCGCGCGACCGGTGCTCGGTCTCCACGACCTCCACATCGGACACGTCAAGCCTTACTGCGCCGCGCCCACCCACGGAAGCCGTGCGCAGCACCGCGTTGCGCACCGTCCGCGAGGTGTCCCACGGCTGCATGTCGCCGAACTGCCACGGCCTGCTCGCCCCCGTCGGCTCACCCGCCGCGCCTGCCGACTCCTGCTCGCGCTGCCCGGTCTTACCGCGCAGCCCGTTCACCACGTCCGCGAGCACCGTCTCGCCGAGCCGTCGCAAAGCCTTGGGAGACAACCGAAGCGACCCGTCCGGCGCCCGTTCGAACAGCCCCTGGCGGCGCAGTTCCCGTTCCAGCTCCGACAACCGGCGCGCGTCCACACCCGCGTCCTTGCCCAGCTGCTGTTCCAGCGCCTCCATGTCGATGTCTTCCAGGCGCGCGCCCGGATAGGACTGCCCGAGCTGCTCGGCGAGGGCGTCGAGCTCCGCGAGCTCCTGCATCGCCTGCGCGCCTTCGCCCATGCCCAGCGGGTTGCGGCCGCGCATCCGCGCCGAGGACGTCCAGTCCTCCCCCGGCCGCAGCGACCGCAACTGAGCATCCAAATTGGACAGCTGTTGGGCGATACGCGGGCCACCGAAGGCTTGCTGCGCGAGGCTCATCAGCTCATCCCGCTGCTCCTCGCTCATCGAGTTCATCATCCGCTGCGCGGCGGCCGCGCGGGCGGCGAGCGCGTCGATCAGCTCCTCGACGGTCTGCGGGTTCTCCGGGAAGAACTCGCCGTGGCGCCGCATGAACTCCTCGAACCGGTCCTGGATGTCGTCGGTGCCGCGCGCGTAGGCGTCCAGCAGCGCGTTGAGGTCCGACAGCATCTGGTTGACCCGCTCGACGTCCTCGGGGCTGGTGTTCTGCAACGCCTCCTTCATGCCCTCGAACCGCGATTCGAGCATCTCGCGGCCCAGCAGATCCTGGATCTTCTCGTAGTTCTCCCGCGCCTGCTCCGACCGCCACTGGTAGTCCGCCAGCTCGCGCACGGCGGCGGCGGTGCCGGGCGGCAGCGCGTCCAGCTCGGCCTCCTGCAGGCGCGCGTCGTCGGACGGGTCGGGGAACAGCGCGCTGCGCTCCTCCTGCAGTGCCTCGTCCAGCAGCCGCCGGATCTCCCGCAGCGTGCCGTCGAGGTTGTTGCGGCGCTGGATTTCCGAACGCCGCTGCCAGACCCGCCGCGTGAGCTCGTCCAGCCCGGTGGTGTCCCGGGTGCCGCGCCGCAGCAGCTCTTCGAGCGCCGAGCGCGGCGACGAGCCGCCCATCACGTCCTGCCCGATCTCGTCCAGCGCGTCACGCAGGTCGATCGGCGGCGCGAGCGGGTCCGGCCCCTCGTGCCATGGGCCGTACGAGTAGCTCTCGGGGGTGGTCACGGCCCGTACACCGACGTCGCGTCGTCGGAGTCCTTCGCCAGCTGACGCGCCAGGTACAGCGACTCCAGCGCGAGCTCGACCGCCGCCGCGATCCGGCCCGGGGAATCGCTGGCGGACACGCCCGCCCGCGCGGCGACCTCGTGCAGGACCGGCAGTTCCGGCAGCGCGGCGAGCACGTCGGCACCCGGGACCTTCTCGCCGGTGGCGACGAGATGCCCGTCCGCGACGGCCTCCACGAGCGGCCGCAGGTTCAGCCCGCCGAACCGGTCCCGCGCGGTCTCCGCGATCGCGCGGCGCAGCAGGTGCACGAGCTGCTCGTGCTCGCGGCCCTCCTCGCCGGGCTCGAACTCGACCTTGCCGCGCAGCACCGCCGGCACCGCATCGAGGTCGACCGGGCGCGCCACCGCGGGCTGCTCGCCCGTCAGTGCCGAACGCCGCAACGCGGCGGCCGCGACGGTTTCGGCTGCCGCCACGGCGAACCGGGCCGACACGCCCGAGCGTTGGTCGATCACGCTCGACTCGCGCAGGTTCCGGACAAAGCGGGCGAGCACCTCCAAAAGCGGCTCACCGACCTCGGCCACCAGATGCGACTCCTGGCGCACCACGTCGACCTCGGCGGCCACGTCCAGCGGGTAGTGCGTGCGGATCTCCGCGCCGAAGCGGTCCTTGAGCGGGGTGATGATCCGGCCGCGGTTGGTGTAGTCCTCGGGGTTCGCGGTGGCGACCATGAGCACGTCCAGCGGCAGGCGCAGCGTGTAACCGCGGACCTGGATGTCGCGCTCCTCCATCACGTTCAGCAGCGCGACCTGGATGCGCTCCGCGAGGTCGGGCAGCTCGTTGATCGCCACGATCCCGCGGTGCGCCCTCGGCACGAGTCCGAAGTGGATGGTCTCGGGATCGCCGAGGCTGCGGCCCTCGGCGACCTTCACCGGGTCCACGTCGCCGATCAGGTCGCCGACGCTCGTATCCGGGGTGGCCAGCTTCTCGGTGTAGCGCTCGCCTCGGTGCAGCCAGGTGACCGGCAGTTCGTCACCGAGCTCGGCGGCGCGCCGGATCGACGCCGGGGTGATCGGGTCCAGCGGATGTTCGGCCAGCTCGCTGCCCTCGATCACCGGCGTCCACTCGTCGAGCAGGCCGGCGAGCGTGCGCAGCAACCGGGTCTTGCCCTGGCCGCGCTCGCCGAGCAGCACGACGTCGTGACCGGCCAGCAGCGCGCGCTCGAACTGCGGCAGGACCGTCCGGTCGAACCCGACGATGCCCGGCCACGGGTTCCGGCCGGCACGCAGGGCGGCGAGCAGGTTGTCGTGGATTTCGGTCTTGATCCCGCGCGGGAGGTAACCGGCCGCGCGCAGGTGTCCCGCGGTGCGGGGCAGGTGTTCGGGTACGGGGTTCACCCCTACGAAGCTAACCCCGCGCGGCCGGATCGTCGATGTGGAGCAGCTCCAGCACGGGACGCGGGTATTCTGGATAGCCGTGTGCTGTCCCAGTGCGACCCTGACCGTGTGGACCTCGGCGTGGCTTTCCGGTGCCGCCGCGCCGGACGACGTGCTCGACGCCCTGCTCGCCTGGGGCGAGGCGCATGAGGTCGTCGCCGGTGACGCGGAAGCCGCGGTCGGGCTGGACCTTCCCCTCGCCGGTGACTTCCCCGCGACGCCCGTGCAACTGCTGGCGGCACTGCGTGCGCGCGGCGCCGCCGAGACGAGGCTCGTGCTGCCGGTGCCCGGGGACGTGCGCGGGCTCGGTGGCGGTGGCTCGTTCACCGATGCGGCGCTGCGCGCGGGCGAGGCGATGTTGTTGCCGGCGCTGCGTTTCGGCCTGGTTCCGCAGACCATCGCCGAGGGGCTGGTGCGCTGGTCGGCGTACAAAGTGGACACTTCGGTCACGCCCGAGTACGTGGGGCTGGCCGAGGCCGAGCACGGCCTGACCGACACGATCCGCGACTCGGCGGGTGCATTGCAGGCGCTGGACGTCGCGAAGGACCGCCCTGGTGTGCGGGCGGAGCTGTCCGCGTGGCTGCGGGCCCGGCCGCGCCCGGATTGGCCGGCGGGGACGCCGGGCCGGGCCTTGCGGGTGCTGCAACGCGCCGAGGAGGTCGGCGCGATCCTGGCCGTCGCGGAAATCGACGAGCCGGGCGGCGCGCTGTCCGCCTCGGCCGCCGTCCTGCGCGCGGACGCCTTGCGCCCGCTGGGAAACGCGGTCCGGATGGCCCGCTACGCCGCGGTGAACGAGGCTGTGCGCCAGTTCAGCGAGCAGGCTGACAACATCCAGTAGCGCAGGGCGCGCCGTTGACGGTGCAGCCCGCCGCCGGGAAATCCGAGAGCTTGCGCGCTCGGGCGCCCGCGATGTGCTCGCGCACCAGTTCCACGACCAGTTCCGCGAACCGCGGGTCCGCGTTCGGCGTCGCCGCGCGGGCGAAGCCCATGCCGTGTTCCGCGGCACGCCCGGCGGCCTCGTTGTCCAGGTCCCAGATCACCTCGAGGTGGTCGGAGACGAACCCGACCGGGCACGCCACGACCGCCTTGACGCCCTGGGCGTGCAACGCGTCGATATGGTCCACGATGTCCGGCTCCAGCCAGGGAATCCGCGCGGGGCCGGAGCGGGACTGCCACACCACGTCGTACTCGGTGACCCCCGCGTCGGCCGCGACCAGGCGTGCCGCCTCGGCGATCTGCCGCGAATAGCGCCGGCCGCCTTCGCCGGGTGGGCCCGATGCCTGGTCGGCGCTTTCGGGTACCGAGTGCGCGGTGAAGACCGTGCGGGCGTTTGCGAGGCCGTCGTGGGCGGTGCGCAACGCGTCGGCGAAGGCGGAGACGAACAGCGGGTGGTCGAAGAACTGGCGCAGTTTCGTCAGCTCCGGCGCGTTCTCTCCGACTGCGGCGCGGACGCGCTCGATGTCCTCGTCGTACTGGCGGCAGGCGGAGTAGCCGCCGTACGCGCTCGTCGGGAACACCAGCGCGCGGCGGACCCCGTCGGCGGCCATCCGCGCGACGGCGTCCTCGGCCAGGGGCTGCCAGTTGCGGTTGCCGAAGTAGACGGGCAGGTCGATGCCCTGCGCGGCGAGTTCCTTCTCGACCGCGGCGATGGCCTCGCGGTTGAGCCGGTTGATCGGCGAGACCCCGCCGAAATGCTGGTAGTGCACGGCGACCTCGGCGAGCCGCTCCGGCGGCACGCCCCGCCCGCGCGTCACGTTCTCCAGGAACGGCATGACCTCGTCCGGCCCCTCAGGCCCGCCGAAGGACAGCCACAACAACGCTTGATAGCCCACTGCCCCATCCTCGCCCACCCTCATTGGAATGCCGTGAGGGACCCCCTCACGGCACATATAGGCATGAGGGGGTCCCTCACGGCATGTCACATGCCGAGGGCGTGTACGCCGCCGTCGACCCAGATCATCGAGCCCGTGGTGGCGGGCAGCCAGTCCGAGAGGACCGCGCAGATCGACTTCGCCACCGCCGTCGGATCCTCGGCCTGCCAGCCCAGCGGCGCGCGGTCGCCCCAGCCGCCTTCGAGCTCGCCGAACCCGGGGATCGACTTCGCGGCCATCGTCTTGAGCGGGCCCGCCGACACGAGGTTCACCCGGATCCCGTGCGGCCCCAGCTCGCGCGCGAGGTACCGGTTCACCGACTCGAGCGCCGCCTTCGCCACGCCCATCCAGTTGTAGGCGGGCCACGCGACGCGCGCGTCGAAGTCGAGGCCCACCACCGAGGCGCCCGGCGCCAGCAGCGGCAGCACCGCGGTCGCGAGGGATTTGAACGAGAACGCCGAAACCTGCACCGCGACCGACACGTCCTCCTTCGGCGCGTCGAGGAACGGCGCGCCGAGGCAGGTCTGCGGCGCGAACGCGATCGCGTGCAGCACCCCGTCGAGGCCGTCGACGTGCTCGCGCACGCGGTCCGCGAGCGTGTCCAGGTGCCCGGGGTTCTGCACGTCCAGTTCGACCACCGGGGCCGGCTCGGGCAGCCGCTTGGCGATGCGCTCGACGAGCGACATCCGGCCGAAACCGGTCAGCACCACCTTCGCGCCCTGCTCCTGGGCGACCTTGGCGGCGTGGAACGCGATGGAGGCGTCGGTGATCACCCCGGTGATCAGCAGCCGCTTACCTTCGAGCAGTCCGGGCAAGACGAGTCCTTTCTACCGTGGGAAAACTAGTGGCCCATGCCGAGGCCGCCGTCGACGGGCAGCACGGCCCCGTTGACGTACGCGGCTTCGTCGGAGGCCAGGTACCGCACCGCCGCGGCGATCTCCGCCGCCTCGCCGTAGCGGCCGGCGGGGATCTGGGCGAGCGCGGCCGCGCGCTGGTCCTCGGTCAGCACGTCGGTCAGATCGGTGACGACGAAGCCGGGCGCGACCACGTTCGCGGTGATGTTGCGCGAGCCCAGTTCCCGCGTGAGCGACCGCGCGACGCCGACGAGCCCCGCCTTGCTGGCCGCGTAGTTGACCTGGCCCGCACCGCCGGAAAGGCCGACGACGGACGAGATGAAGATGAACCGGCCCCACTTCGCGCGCAGCATGCCGCGCGAGGCACGCTTCGCGACCCGGTAAGCGCCGGTGAGGTTCGCGTCGATGACGCTGGTGAACTGCTCCTCGCTCATCCGCATGAGCAGCGTGTCGTCGGTGATGCCGGCGTTGGAGACGAGCACCTCGACCGGGCCCTGGTGCTCCTCGACCTCTTTGAACGCGGCGTCGATCTGCCCGGAGTCGGTGACGTCGGCCCGCACGCCGAACAGCCCGTCCGGCGCGCCGGACCCCCGGTGCGTCACGGCCACCTTGTGCCCCTGCGCGGCCAGGTCCCGCGCGATCGCCAGACCGATGCCCCGGTTACCGCCCGTGACCAGTACCGACCGTCCCACCTGTACTCCTCGCTCATTCGCGCCTGTGCCGGGCCTGAGGTTATCCGCCGTGGTGCGCGCCCTCCGCACCCGCCACCACTACCCTCCGGTAGGCATGATGAGGACACCGATCGTGCGGATGCCGCTGCGCGTGCGCTATCACGAATGCGATCCGCAGGGCATCGTGTTCAACGCCAACTACCTGGCCTACTTCGACATGGCATCGTTCGAGTTCTTCGACGAGATCTTCGGCTCCTACGACTACCTGCTCGCGCGCAAGGTGGACGCCGTGGTCGCCGAGGCGAACCTGCGCTACCACGCGCCAGGCCACCCCGGCGACCGGCTGGTCGTCGAGGTCACCCTGGACCATCTGGGCACGACGTCGTTCATCCTCGGGTTCACGGTGGTGCGCGGCGATCAGACGCTGACCACCGGCACGAACCGCTACGTCTTCGTCGGCACCGAGACCCTCACGAAGGCGGCTCCGCCGGACGACGTCCGCGAGAAACTCGCGGCCCGCCTTCCGCCCGCCTGAACGCCTGTTCGAGGGGCGCGGCCGCGGGAGGTCCTCCAGCGGTGGGATGATGGGCCTCTCGGGAGGCGCAAAGGTGAAAATGCCCGGCTTGCCACCGATGGCCGAACTTCCGGCGAAGGGAATACGATCTTCAGGATGTTCCGGATAGTCTTCTACCGGCCGGAGATTCCGCCCAACACGGGCAACGCGATCCGGCTGTCCGCGAACACCGGGGTCGAGCTGCATCTGGTGGAGCCGCTGGGATTCGCCTTCGAGGACAAGCATCTGCGGCGCGCCGGGCTCGATTATCACGATCTCGCGCACGTGCGGGTGCATCCCGACCTGGCCGCCGCGTGGGTCGCGCTGCTGCCGGCGAACGTATACGCGTTCAGCGCCCGCGGTGAGCACCGCTACACCGATGTCGCCTACCAGCCCGGAGACGTGCTGCTGTTCGGCCCGGAGTCGGTGGGCCTGCCCGAGGACGTGCTGGACGCACCGCAGATCACCAAACGCGTGCGGCTGCCCATGCGACCGGGTTCACGGTCACTGAACCTCGCGAACACGGCCTCGATCGCGATCTACGAGGCCTGGCGCCAGCACGATTTCCGGTTGTGACAGCCGCGCGAAGCGCGCTGATCAGGGGCCGGTGGTCGGGCGCGAGGCCGGCGGCCTAGAGATTTGCTGTCATCGGGTCGTCCCGCAGGGGTTTCGCGGACCCCACCGTCCGGACGGTTCGACCCCGTCGAGGCGCAGCCCGTGCGCCCACCTCGACTCCGTCCAGCGCCGCGGCCAGGGTGACGAGCTTGTCGTACACCGGGCGCAACTCCGGGTGGGTGGCGTACTGGCCGTCCCACCATCGGCCCAGGTTAGGGCAGGCGCTGGCCGAGGAACAGCGCACCGCCGGCGGCGGCGATGAGGGACAAGGTGCCGAGGACGACCCACGGGCGGCTCGCGTCGGCCTTCTTGATCTCGTAGCCGATCTGCTCGCCGAGGTCCGAATAGACCTCCTTGAGCTGTTCGGCCGAACCCGCCCGGTAGAAGTCCCCACCGGAAAGTCTCGCGACCTCCTGCAGCGAACCGTCGTCGACGTCCACCGGGACCTCACGGCCGGCGATCACGACGGTGCCATGGCTGGTGCCGAACGAGATCGTCGAGATCGGGACGTGCTCCTTCTTCGCCTCCCCGGCGGCGGTGAACGCGCCGCGCGGGGCGTAGAGGTCCTCCGGCACGGTCTGCTTGCCGTCACTCATCAGCACGATCCGGGCCGGCGGTGGCCCCTGCGCGCCGCCGACGACCGCCGAGAAGCCGGAAATCGCTTGCAGCGCCGCGTAGATCCCCTCGCCGGTCGCCGTGGACTGCGCCAGCTTGAGGTTGCCGATCGCGTTGACCACGCTCTGCCGCTCGGTGGTGGGCGCGACGAGCACGGTCGCCGTCCCGGCGAAGGAGACTAGCCCCAGGTTGATGCCGGGGGTGAGTCCCTGCGCGAACTGCGTCGCCGCGTCCTGGGCCGCCTTCAGGCGCGACGGTTTGACGTCGGTGGCCTCCATCGACAGCGAAACGTCGATCACGAGCATCACGGTCGCCCGGTTCCGCGGCACCTTCTGCTCGGCTGTCGGGCCCGCCAGTGCGACGGTGAGCAGGAGGAGCGACACGATCAGCAGAGCCGCCGGCACATGCCGCGGCCAGCCCTGCGCCCGCGGCGCCACCTTCTCCAGCAGCGCCAGGTTCGAAAACCGCATGGTGCGCTTGCGGCGGGCGCGCTGCGCGAGCACGTAGCCGACGACGACCGCCGCGACCACGAGCAGCAGCAGGAACCACCACGGGGCGCTGAACCCGGCGAGACTCACGCGGCGCCTCCTGACCAGCGGCGCTTGCGGGCCACGACGAAGCGGACGGTGTCCGCGATCCAGTCGGAATCGGTGCGCAGCACCAGGTGCGCCGCCCCCGCCTGCCGCAGCGCGCGCGCCACCTGCTCGCGGTGGGCCTGCGCCGCGGCCGCGAACTCGCGGCGCAGCAGGGCCGACGCGTGCACCTCGCGCTGCCTGCCGGTCTCCGGGTCGGCCAGCACGATCGTGCCCACCTCCGGCAGATCGACGTCGCGCGGGTCGAGCACCTCGATCGCGATCAGCTCGTGCCGCGCGGAAAGGCCGCGCAGCGGCCGCTCCCAGTCCATCCCGCCCAGGAAGTCCGACACCACCACGGCGAGCCCGCGCCGCCTCGGCGGGCGCCGCAGCTGTTCCAGCAGCGCGGCCAGATCCCCACGAGTGCCCTCGGCGGCGCGCGGCATTTCGGCGAGCTTCCGCAGCAGGCCACGCGCGTGCGCGCGGCCACCGCGGGCCGGCACCCGGACGGTCTCGGCGCCGTTGGCGAGGATCGCGCCGAGCCGGTTCCCGCCACCGCCGGTGAGGTAAGCGATCGCGGCGACGGCGCACACCGCGAGATCCCGCTTCTCACACAGCGCGGTGCCGAAGTCGAGGCTCGCGGACAGATCCGCGGCCACCCACGTCTCCAGTTCGCGGTCGGCCACGGTTTCGCGGATATGCGGCACGGTGGTGCGGGCCGTGACGGCCCAGTCCATCCGGCGGACGTCGTCGCCCGGCTGGTACGGCCGCGCCTCCCCCGGTTCGGACCCCGGCCCCGGCACGAGGCCGAGGTGGTTGCCCTGCAGGAGCCCGTCGAGCCGGCGCCGCACCTCCAGCTCCAGCGTGCGCAGGCCCGCCTCCAGCCGGTCGCCGCGCAGGATCGGCGGCGCCCACCCGGGCCGCTTGTCCTTGTCAGCCACTAGTAACCCGCGGCTCCCACGGGCTGCCCCGGCGCGGGACGGGCCGAGACCTGGGGCAGCGGCACGGTCTGCAGCACCCGGTTGATGATGTGGTCGAGCGGGACCGCGTCGGCGAGCGCGTCGTAGGACAGCACCAGCCTGTGCCGCAGCACGTCGGGCACGACGTCGACGACGTCCTGCGGCAGCACGTAGTCGCGCCCGCGCACGAGGGCGAGCGCCCGCGCGGCGGCGATGATGCCGAGGCTCGCGCGGGGCGAGGCCCCGTAGGACACCCAGCCCGCGACGTCGGTCAGGCCGTGCTCGCCCGGGGTACGCGTGGTGAGCACGAGCCGCACCACGTAGTCGACGAGCGCGTGATGCACGAACACCGTCGAGGCCACGCCCTGCAGCCGCACCAGCTCGCCCGGGCTGAGCACCTCGTTCGGTTCGGGCGGGGTGACGCCCATCCGGTAGATGATCTCGCGCTCTTCCTCGGCCGTGGGGTAGTCGACCACGATCTTGAACAGGAACCGGTCGCGCTGCGCCTCCGGCAGCGGGTACACACCCTCGTTCTCGATCGGGTTCTGGGTGGCGAGCACGAGGAACGGGTCGGGCATCGGGAAGGTCTTGCCGCCGATCGACAGGTGCCGCTCGGCCATCACCTCGAGCATCGCCGACTGCACCTTGGCCGGGGCGCGGTTGATCTCGTCGGCGAGCACGAAGTTCGCCACCACCGGGCCGAGTTCGACGTCGAACCGCTCGCTGCCCTGCCGGTAGATCCGGGTGCCGAGGATGTCCGCGGGGACCAGATCCGGGGTGAACTGCACGCGCGAGAACGTGCCGCCGACCACGCGCGCGAACGTCTCCACCGCGAGGGTCTTCGCGACCCCGGGCACGCCCTCCAGCAGCAGGTGTCCCTTGGCCAGCAAGCCCACGAGCAGCCGCTCGACGAGCCTGTCCTGCCCGACGATCACCCGCTTGACCTCGAACACGGTGCGTTCGAGCAACTGACCATCACTGGCCGGGGTCGCGCCCTGCTGGCCGTTCGCGCCCTCGCCGTAGGCGGGCTCGGTCACGGTTCCCTCCTCGATACGTTCGCTCATCCCGTCTGCGACCGTATCGCGAGTCAACCCCACGGCCGGTATGAGGGCTGTGAGCTTGCCGAATACCGGAGTCGATCTTCGGGCGTGTCGACGTCCGCGCTCTCCCCCGCCACCTCCGGCACGCGCACCACCTCGAGCGCGCCGAGCACCTTGCGCAGCGAGGCGTTCGCGGGTTCGGCGGGCAGCACGGCGCGCAATCGTCCGGTCCGCCAGACGCCGATCAGCCACTGCGGTCTGCCTTCGCCGTCGACGAGGGTGGCGCCGTCGGCACTGCCCACCGCGGCACGCAGTCTGTCCACCGTGGACTTGCGGATCGCCGCGAGGTCACCGGCCAGCACGGCCACCCACGCGGCCGCGTCCACGACCGCGAGCCCGGCCGCGAGCGCCGCGACCGGTCCCCCGCCGGGCGGGTCCTCGCGCGCCCAACGGACCCCGGTCACCCCGGCGCGCTCGGGACCAACCACGACGAGCGGATCGGCGCCTTCGAGCGCGTCGATTGCCCTGCGCAGCAAGGGTTTCCCGCCGATCTGGAGCATCGGCTTGTCCACACCGGACAGCCGCCGCGCGGCACCCCCGGCGAGCACGATGCCGGCGAGTTCGGTCACAACCCCAGGCTAACCCACGAGGCGTGTGGCGTAGGGCAGGATGTCGCCGTAGCGCACCGGGGTCACGCGCACGACCATGCCGGACTCCGGCGCCTCGATCATCATGCCGTTGCCGAGGTACAGCGCGACGTGGTGGATGTCGCTGCTACCCCAGAACAGCAGGTCACCCCGGCGCATCTGCGACAGCGGGACATGGCGGCCGGCGGTGTACTGGTAGCCGCTGTAGTGCGGCAGCGAGACCACACCCCCGTAGGCGTAGATCATCAGCCCGGAGCAGTCGAAACCGATCTTGCGGTAGTCGCCGTACGCGTCGGCCACCCCGCCGTCGTGGATCCCGCGGGTGGGGCCGTAGGCATTGCCGCCGCCCCACGCGTAGGTCACCCCGAGCTGCGACATGGCGCGGGCGATGACCCGGTCGATGAGCGACGACGTGGATCCGCTGGGCGGCGGCGCGGCCCCTCCACCGCCCCCGCCCTTGCTCGCGGTGAGTGCCGCCTGCTGCGCGCGCTGCTCGTCCTCACGCTGCTTCTGCGCGAGCCAGTCCTGGTAGCGCTGACGCTGCCCCTGCAGACCCGCGACACGTTGCTGGGCCGCGTAGAGCTGCTGCTCGACGCTGTTCTTGTCCGCTTCCAGCGTCGCGTTCTGCGCAGCCTGGCTCTGCTGTGCCTGCACGGCGGCCGCCCGCGCGGCGTCGGCCGTGCGCTTCGCCGCCTCGGCCGCGGCCTGCTTCTGCTGTGCGACCTCGAGCGCGGCACGCGCGGCGGCGTCCTTGTTGGACTTGTCGGTCTGGGCCTGCTCCATCAGCTGGAGCGCGTTGAGCTGGCTGCCGCTGACCGAGGACAGCAGCTGCGCCCGGGCGAGCAGATCCTGCGGGCTGCGGGAGGTGAGGTAGGCCGAGATCGAACCCATCGTGCTGCCCTGCTGGAAGCTGCCGGCGATGAAGTCGTCGAGCTGCTTGCGGGCGACCTCTATCTGCTGCGCGGCGGCATCGGACTCGCGGCGCGCGGCGTCGGCGTCCGCCTGCGCCTGGCTCGCCGCGTCCTCGGCGGTCTGCTGGTCGACCAGGGCCTTGTTGGCCTGTTCCTCCTTCAGCTCGACCTGGTCGGCCAGGTCGCTGAGCCGGGTTTCGGCCTGGGCGAGCTGGTTGGTGAGCTGGCCGACCTCGTTCGCCTTCGCGTTGGCCTGTGTCTGGCTCGAGCTGATCTCGGAGTCGCTGGGATTGGGCGGCGGGGGCGGTACCGCGGCGGCCGTGCCCGCGACCCCGAAGGTGGCGGCCAGCGCCCACGCGCCGACGACCGCCCAGCGGGACACCCGCTCACGCTTCGTCTTCACGCGCCACCTCCGGACCAGGCACAACTCCCCACACTTCCGTCACAGCAGTATCACGAACACCATCGAAAACTTGATTCTCGTTCGCAACAATTCCCCGTCTGGGGGACCCCTTTCACCTGATGCGGCGTCCTGTCGCCGGGCGATTTCGGGGAAGGGGGATCGATTCTCACGGCCGCGGTCACCGCGGGGCTGGCCAGGCAGGTCATGCAGGTCACGCTTGCCCGCAAAAAAGGACAAGCGTACTGTTTAGCTGGTAGGCAGCCTGCACCGTCCCCGCGTCTGCCGACGCCGCACGGGTGCGCCAGACTCGCCTCGAAGACCCGACTGACGACCGGGACGTCGCCACGGCAGCACGGCGCGGCGGCGTCCAAGCCCTGGAGACAGACGTGACCGCACCTGCCAGCAAGGACAGCTTCGGCGCCCGCGACACCCTGAAGGTCGGCGACGCCTCGTACGAGGTGTTCCGCCTGAACAAGGTCGAGGGCTCCCAGCGGCTGCCTTACAGCCTGAAGATCCTGCTCGAGAACCTGCTGCGCACCGAGGACGGCGCGAACATCACCGCCGAGCACATCCGCGCGCTGGCCGGGTGGGACGCCACCGCCGATCCTTCGATCGAGATCCAGTTCACCCCGGCCCGCGTCGTGATGCAGGACTTCACCGGCGTGCCGTGCGTGGTGGACCTGGCCACGATGCGCGAGGCCGTCACCGACCTGGGCGGCGACCCGGACAAGGTCAACCCGCTCGCCCCGGCGGAACTGGTCATCGACCATTCGGTGATCATCGACGTGTTCGGCCGCGCGGACGCGTTCGAGCGCAACGTCGAGATCGAGTACGAGCGCAACCGCGAGCGCTACCAGTTCCTGCGCTGGGGCCAGAACGCCTTCGAGGAGTTTAAGGTCGTCCCGCCCGGCACCGGCATCGTGCACCAGGTCAACATCGAGTACCTGGCCCGCACCGTGATGTCCCGCAACGGCCAGGCGTACCCCGACACCGTCGTCGGTACCGACTCGCACACCACGATGGTCAACGGCCTCGGCGTGCTCGGCTGGGGCGTCGGCGGTATCGAGGCCGAGGCGGCGATGCTCGGCCAGCCGGTGTCGATGCTCATCCCGCGCGTCGTGGGCTTCAAGCTCACCGGTGAGATCCCGGCCGGCGTGACCGCCACCGACGTCGTGCTCACGATCACCGAGATGCTCCGCCGCCACGGTGTGGTCGGCAAGTTCGTCGAATTCTACGGCGAGAGCGTCGGCGCGGTGCCGCTCGCCAACCGCGCGACGATCGGCAACATGAGCCCCGAGTTCGGCTCCACCGCGGCGATCTTCCCGATCGACGCCGAGACCCTGCGCTACCTGAAGCTGACCGGCCGCTCGCCCGAGCAACTCGCGCTCGTCGAGGCCTACGCCAAGGAGCAGGGCCTGTGGCACGACCCCGCGCACGAGCCGGTCTACTCTGAGTACCTCGAGCTGGATCTGTCCACTGTGGTCCCCTCCATCGCCGGGCCGAAGCGCCCGCACGACCGCATCGAACTGTCCGACGCGAAATCCTCGTTCCGCAAGTCGATCCACGACTACGTCGAGGAGCAGTACCCGGTCCCGCACACCAAGGTGGACGAGAAGGTCGAGGAGACCTTCCCGGCCAGCGACTCGCCCGCGCTGTCCTTCGCCGACGAAGACGCCGTCCCGGTGCACTCGGCCGCGAACGGCGCCTCGGGCCGCCCGACGAAGCCGGTGCGGGTGAACTCGACCGAACGCGGCGAGTTCGTGCTCGACCACGGCGCCGTCGTGATCGCCTCGATCACCTCGTGCACCAACACCTCGAACCCGTCGGTGATGCTGGGCGCGGCGCTGCTCGCCCGCAACGCCGTCGACAAGGGCCTGACGGTCAAGCCGTGGGTCAAGACCTCGATGGCGCCGGGCTCGCAGGTCGTCACCGACTACTACGAGAAGGCCGGGCTCTGGCCGTACCTGGAGAAGCTGGGCTACCACCTGGTCGGCTACGGCTGCACCACCTGCATCGGCAACTCGGGCCCGCTGCCGGAGGAGATCTCCACCGCGGTACAGGAGAACGACCTCACCGTCGTGTCGGTGCTGTCGGGCAACCGGAACTTCGAGGGCCGGATCAACCCCGACGTGAAGATGAACTACCTGGCCTCGCCGCCGCTGGTGATCGCCTACGCGCTGGCCGGCACGATGGACTTCGACTTCGAAGAGCAGCCGCTCGGGCAGGACCCGGACGGCAACGAGGTGTTCCTGCGCGACATCTGGCCCTCGGCGCAGGAGATCCAGGAGACCATCGACTACGCGATCACGCAGGAGATGTTCTCCAAGGACTACGCGGACGTGTTCGACGGCGGCGAGCGCTGGAAGTCGCTGCCGACGCCGGAGGGCAAGACGTTCGCGTGGGCGGCCGAGTCCACCTACGTGCGCAAGCCCCCGTACTTCGAGGGCATGCAGGCCGAGCCGTCGCCGGTCGAGGACATCGCCGACGCGCGGGTGCTGGCCAAGCTGGGTGACTCGGTGACGACCGACCACATCTCCCCTGCCGGTGCCATCAAGGCCGACAGCCCGGCCGGGAAGTACCTGACCGAGCACGGCATCGAGCGCAAGGACTTCAACTCTTACGGCTCCCGCCGCGGCAACCACGAGGTGATGATCCGCGGGACGTTCGCGAACATCCGGCTGCGCAACCAGCTCCTGGAAGACGTGCAGGGCGGCTACACCCGCGACTTCACGGCCGAGAGCGGCCCGCAGGCGTTCATCTACGACGCGGCGCAGAACTACGCGCGCGCGGGGATCCCGCTGGTGGTGCTGGGCGGTAAGGAGTACGGCTCCGGCTCGTCCCGTGACTGGGCCGCCAAGGGCACCCGGCTGCTGGGCGTGCGGGCGGTGATCGCCGAGTCGTTCGAGCGCATCCACCGGTCGAACCTGATCGGCATGGGTGTCATCCCGCTGCAGTTCCCCGAGGGCGAGTCGGCCTCGTCGCTGGGCCTGGACGGCACCGAGACGTTCGACATCGCGGGCATCACGGCGCTCAACAAGGGCGAGACCCCGCGCACGGTGCACGTCACCGCCACCAAGGAGGACGGGCAGAAGGTCGAGTTCGACGCCGTCGTCCGCATCGACACCCCCGGTGAGGCGGACTACTACCGCAACGGCGGCATCCTGCAGTACGTGCTGCGCAAGATGACGCGCGCCTGAGCCGCGGTCATCCGGCGACGCGCTCGTTCGCGAGGGCTTCGAGCAGCTGGAGCTTCTCGAAGCCCTCGGTGCGCGGCGGCGCGGTGAGCACGAGCAGGGCCTGCGAGCCGTCCTCGGTGAACAGCACCTGGCAGTCGACCTCGATCGCGCCGAGTTCGGGATGCAGCAGGACCTTGTGGTCTTCGAAGCGGCGCGCGACCTCCTGCCGTTCCCACAGTCCGGCGAACTCCGGGCTGGCCTTCCACAGCGCCTTGACCAGCTCGCCGGCCTTCGACCGGGCACCCATGGCGCCGTACGCCGCGCGCAGGTTCGCGACCTGGGCGCGGCTATGCCGGGCGTGGTCGGCTTCGGGATAGCACCGCCGTGCCGCCGGATCGGTGAACCACCGGTAGATCCCGCTGCGCGCGAGACCGGTGCGGTGCGCCTGGTCGCCGAACAGCGCCTCGGCCATCCTGTTCTGCGCCAGCGTCTCGTCCAATGTGGAGATGATCAGCGCCGGCGTGCTGGTGAAACAGTCGAGGACGCGCCGCAAGGCGGGGGCGACGTGCGTCGCGGCGGACAGGTGCGACGGGATCTCGTGCCCCGCGGCACGGAACAGGTAGTCGCGCTCGTCACGGGTCAGCCGCAGCGCCCGCGCGAGCGACGCGAGCATCTGCTCACTCGGGCGCGGGGAGCGCTGCTGCTCGAGCCGCGTGTAGTAGTCGGTGGACATCCCGGCCAGCGCCGCGACCTCCTCGCGCCGCAGGCCGGTGGCCCGGCGCCGCGCGCCCTCGGGAAGGCCGAGGTCCTCCGGCCGGAGCGTCTCCCGGCGGTGGCGCAGGAAGTCCGCCAATGCGACACGATCCATACCCGCGATTATCCGCGAAACCGCGCCGGCCGAACCAGGGATCGCCGATCCCCCGACAAGCCGACTCTGCACTCCCCCCGGTGCGAAGCGGCATCGTGAAGGCATGAACATTTCCGGCAACACCATCTTCATCCCCGGATCGACGAGCGGTATCGGGCTGGCGCTGGCACTCGCGCTGAAGGACAAGGGCAACACCGTCATCGTCGGCGGGCGGCGCACCGAACTGCTCGAGCGGATCGCGGCCGAGCATCCGGGCATCGACACGGTGCGGATCGACACCGCGGACCCGGTGAGCATCGAGGCGGCCGCGAAGGAGGTGCTGGCCCGGCACCCGGACCTCAACGTGCTCGTCGCGATGGCGGGGATCATGAAGGTCGAGGACTGGCATACGCCCGAGTCGTTCCTCACCTCGGCGGAGTCGGTCGTGACGACCAACCTGCTCGGCCCGATCCGCCTCATCGCGGCGTTCATCGAGCACCTGCGCGCGCGGCCGGACGCCACGATCGTCACCGTGTCGTCGGGGCTCGCGTTCACCCCGCTCAAGGTCACCCCGAGCTACAACGCGACGAAGGCCGGGATCCACCTGCTGAGCGAATCGCTGCGGCTGCAACTGGCGGACACCTCGGTGCGCGTCACCGAACTGGTGCCGCCGGCCGTGCGCACCGCGCTGCTGCCCGGGCAGGAGGAGAGCGAGTTCGCGATGCCGCTGGAGGATTTCACGGCCGAGGTCATCGCCCTGCTCGAAACCCAGCCGGACGCGAAGGAGATCCAGGTCGAGCGGGTCAAGTTCCTCCGCTACAGCGAAGTCCGCGGCGACTACGACCAGGCGGTCGCGACCCTCAACGCCGCCGATCCGCACGGGAACTGACCGGCACCGCCCTCGCGATTCAGATATTCTGAATCCATGACGACGATGACGGCCGCCGAGGCCTCTCGGAACTTCTCCGCCGTACTCGACCGCGCCGAGCACGGGGAAACCATCACCATCGTGCGGCACGGTCGCACGGTGGCGACGGTCGCGCCGGCACCGCGACGAACGGGCCGTGACGTGCGGCTCGCTCTGGAGAACGGCGATGTACCGCCGTTCGACGACGACTACGAGTCCGACATCGCCGGCGCGCTGGCGCTCGTTTCCGATGAGACGGGGGATCCGTGGGCCGAAGCCTGATCCTCGACACGGGAGTCCTGATCGCCTACGAGCGCGGAACGATCGACAGGACGATCTTCGACGACGACGAACTCGCCGTCGCGGCGGTGACCGTGGCCGAGTTCCGGGTGGGGATCGAACTCGCCGACACCCAGCAACGGGCTGCCGCACGGGCACGCAGACTGGACTTGCTCCTGGCGGACGTCGCAATCCTGGACTACGGCCGGCGGACAGCCGCTTGCCACGCCCAGCTCATCGCCCACGTGCGCCGCGCGGGCACGCCGCGCGGCGCCCACGACCTGATCATCGCCGCGCACGCGGCCGAGACCGGCCGAACCGTCGTTTCGCTCGACGCCAAAGCACGATTCGGGCAGCTCCCCGGGGTCACCGGAATCACGCCCTGAACGCCCGGCAAGAGAAAGCGCTCCCCCACGCAGAAAGGTGAGGGAGCGCTTTCCGGTCTAGCAACCGGTCAGTGCTCGTGACCGCCGTTCATGACGGCGCCGGTCTTCGGGTCGAGCTGGACGGCGGGCGCGGGACGCCCGCGGAAGTCCAGCATGTTCCACAGCCCACCGGCGATCGCGTCGTACGACCCGCCGCCGATGCCCCCGGTGAACCAGTTGTCCTCGATCAGCTTCAGCGGCGAGGTCTGGTCGGTCAGGGTGTGGTCGACGAAGTTCGTCTTGGCGAACGGCGAGATCACCATCAGCGGCTGCCGCGGACCGTAGCCGCAGCGGTCGTTGTAGCCGCCCAGGGTCTTCTTGACCGAGCTGCACACCGCGGAGTCCTGCGTCGGGTCGTGAGAGCCGTTGACGATCTTCGAGTCGACGTGGTCGTACCAGCCGTCGGAGTCGTCATAGGCCACCACGATCGCGGTCGAGGCCCAGTCCTTGGAGTGCTGGATCGCGTTGATCTCCTTCACCACGAACTGCTGCTCGTCCAGCGGGTCGGAGTAACCCGCGTGCCCGTCCTGGTAGGCCGGGGCCTTCAGGAAGCTGACCGCGGGCATGTTCCCCGCCTTCAGCGCGGCGTCGAAGTCGCTGGTGTCGTACTGGTGATTGGCCTGGTCGGTCTGCCCGATCGCGGCCACCGAGCTCGGCGGCAGGTGCTTCGGGTTGGCCGTCGACTTGTAGTACTGGAACGGCTCGTGGTGCGGGATGTAGTCCACCGACTTGTTGCCGCCGACGTTGGTGTGGCTCTGCCCGCACACCGCGTACCCGTTGGCGTTGCCGGTCGGCCGGAAGCCGCCCTCGAACCAGCCCCACGTCACGTCCTTGGCGTTGAGCAGGTCACCGATGTTGGTGCCGTGCATGGCCAGGAGGTTGTCGGTGGAGGTGTGGTTGTTGTCCGAGCAGTCGTCCCACGCCGGGTCGGAGTCGGTGGCGTCGGTCCCGATGCCGTTCGCGTCGGGCGACTTCACCACGTACGAGTCCGAGGTCGGCTGGTTGGTCACCGAGGTGACGGCCTGCGCGCCGTGGGTCTGACCGGAGATCAGGTTGAGCGCGCCCGGGGTGGACGGGCCGAACTGGGTGTCGAAGGAGTTGTCGCTCATCGCGTAGTGCTGAGCGTAGTTCCACAGCCCGGTGACGGTGTTGCCGTCGTAGTAGTCCATGACCAGGCCCGGCTCGCCGAACAGGACGGGCTGCCCGGTGCACTTGTCCGTCTCGGTGTTCTCGACGAACTTGTCCATCTTGCCGCCGTCGAACGCCAGCTGTTCCTTGTTGTAGTTGTGGTTCTGGTCGCAGGTGAGCGCCTGGCTGGGGGACAGCCGCTTCGGGTTGTAGGCGTTCGGGTTGTTGTTGAGCAGCTTCGGCGTCAGCCCATCGACGTGCGGCGTACCCTTCGCCGCGGTGAACGGCGTGCCGTCGGTGTTGGCCGCGTTCGGGTACGTGCCGAAGTAGTGGTCGAACGAGACGTTCTCGCCGAAGATCACCACGACGTGCTTGATCGGTGTCGCCGTGTTCAGCCCGTCGGCGTGCTTCGGCTGCAGCGGTTGCGCATCGGCGCCGCCGACCGTCGTGGTGACGGCGATGGCCACCCCTGCCACGACGGCGGCCGCGCCGCCGCCGAGCAGCATTCGCTTACGGCGCTTGACGCCGGAAGCTCTGTCCACAGTGTCCTCCTACTGATGGTGGGAGCGGATCCCCTCCGGTCAGGCGACCAGCGCCCGGCCGAAGTGGTCATCGGGCCCGGACACGCCGGGCAGTGCGAAGAAGTACCCGCCGCCGAACGGCGAGATGTAGTCGACGAGCGGCTCGCCGATCAGCCGCGTCTGCACGGCTTCGAACTGGCGCGCCACGTCCTGCTGGTAACACATGAAGATCAGCCCCATGTCGAGGTTCCCGTTGGTGTCGACGCCGCGGTCGTAGTTGCACGCGCGGCGCAGGATCCGGCTCGAATCGGTCGCCCGCGTGCGCGGGTTGGCCAGCCGGATATGGCTGGTGAGCGGGATGACGGTGCCGATGGGATCTTGCGCGTACTGCGGGATGTCGTTCTCGTGCATACCGTCGAGCGGAGCTCCGCTGTCGCGGCGGCGGCCGAAGATGTTCTCCTGTTCGTTCACCGACACGCGGTCCCAGAACTCGACAAGCATCCGGATCAGCCGGATCACCTGGTAGCTGCCGCCCGCTGTCCACGCGGGCTCGCCACCGCCTCCGGCCCAGACGAGCCGGTCGAGGTCGGCACCGGAGGGGTTGGCGATGCCGTCCTTGAAGCCCATCAGGTTGCGCGGAGTGCCCTGTGGCCGCGGCGGCGAGCCGAACCCGTTGATACGCCAGCGAAGTTGCATACCGCCGCGGGTCGCGCGGGTGATGTCACGCAGGGCGTGCACGACGGTGTCCGGGTGACCCCCGGCCACGACCAGGCTCAGGTCGCCGTGGCACTGCGCGGGATCGAGGGCGTCGTTGGGGAACGTGCGCATCGCGGTCAGCTTGGCCGGTTTGCGGCCGGCGAGGCCGTAGCGGTCGTCGAACAACGATGCCCCGACGCCGAGGGTGACGGTGAGGCCGTCGGCCGGGACCGTGGGCCCGAGCACCCCGGAGTCCGCGGGCGGCGCGGTGATCCCGACCGCGGGCGGCGAGCCGCCGGTGGTCAGGAACCGGGCGCGATCGGTGATGGCGCGCAACAGATCCGTGAGCTCGGCCCGGTTCTCGGCGATGGCGTCGAACGAGGCCACAATGGACTGCGGGGGCGGGGTGCGCACGATGCCGGCCTGGTGCATGCCGTGGAACGGCAGGTTCTCCGTGTCCGCGGCGGCCGCGCCGGTGCCCGCGACGGCCGCGGTCGCGCCGGCGCCGAGCACCGCGCCACGCAGGAAGGAGCGACGGCGGACGGTCACGAAACCCGCCTCGGCTCGGTGATCGCGGCGATCGGGGCCAGGCGCTCGACGAGTTCGCTGACCGCACCGTCGATCTGCTCGTGCTGCGTCCTGCTCAGCTGCGTGACCGGGGTCCAGCTTCCGCCGGGCTTCTGCGCCGAGCGCAGCGCCTTGTCCGTGCGGTCGAGCCATTTGTCCACATCGGACATCGGCAGCCGGGTCGCCAGCAAGGGGCGCAGGACGTTGAGCACCTCGCGGGTGCCGTCGAGGTTCGCCTCGGCGGTCGCGAGGTTCGTGCCGCTGCCGTAGTCGGTGTGCCCGGTGAGTTCGAACTGCAGGGTGTTCTCCAGGATCTCGTGGGCCCGCAGGCCCAACTCGTTCGGGTCGATCTGCAGCTGGCCGAAGCCGTCGCGCAGCGTGTGCACGTCGGTGTCGAGCCGGTCGGCGACGGCGCCCAGCGCGGGCATGCCTTCGCCGCGCCACAGGCCGTACTCGAGGCGGTGGAAACCGGTGAACCCGGGATCGGCGGTACCGCCGGGCAGGCCGTCGGCCGTGCCGTTGATGGCGCGGTCGGAGTCACCGAAGGCGGCGTAGGCGGCGCCGAGCCGCTCGTAGGTCAGGTGCGCGGTGAGCCAAGCCGCTTCGGCGGCGGCGCGGTCCTGCGAGTGCACGGCGCCGGCGAGCGCGTCCGTTTCTCCTGCCAGCGTGCCGAGTCCGGCCGACACGTAGTTCTGGTAGTCGCGCGAAGGCCCGAGCAGATCATTGCGGGTGACCGGGACGACGGCCGGGCCGGAGCGGTCGGTGCCGCCGGTGATCGTGACGCTGGGGCCGGTGATCGGCTCGGTTTCCTCCGGTGTGCAGCGGAAGGCGTAGGTCCCGTTGCCGAGGGTGACCTCCATCGTCCGGGTCGTGCCGGGCCCGATGCCCTCGACCTCGCCGAAGACGGTGCCGGTCGCCGGATCGACGAGATCGGCCTCCGCGGTCACCGCACCGGTGTTGCGGACCTGGAAGGTCTGCGGGCCCGGTTTCGGATCGGTCCACCCCTGCCCGCACGACGACCGCGAGATCGTGATGACCGGATCACCGGCCGCCGTCGTCGTCGAAGTGGTGCGCCAGACCGCCACGCCGGTGCCCGCACCGATCACCACCACAGCGAGCACCACGCCCCAAACCCAGCGCGACACTGTGCCCCTTATCCCTCGAATGGCTGAAGACTGCCAGCGGAGCGTAAGCGGCGGAGGTGAACTTCAGACCGCACTGAAGAGACCGGCGGAGAGGTTCAGCGAGTGTTCACGCGAAGTTACTCGCATCTCGGTCTAAACCGGATATACCGGACTTCCGGCGGCCTGTAGCGCCGTGTCGATCAGGATGTCCAGCAGCGCGGGATAGCCCAGCCCCGCGGCCCGCCCGAGCTGTTCGGTGACCGCCGCGTCCACTTCGGCCGGTACCTGGAGCACCGTCTTGGTATCGCCGCATTTGGCCTCATAGCCGAAAAAGTGTGCTCCTGGGCGGCGAAGATCTCCGGCGGCGGGCTCACCTCGAGCTCGCCCCCCGGCCGCTCGAGCACGCCGATGTCGCGTGACCTACCCTTCGCGGGCGCAGGTGCTCGAACTCACCGTCTCGCTGGCCCGGCCCGTACCCGGGCACATCGTCGAATTCGGCACCTGGAAAGGCGCGTCGGCCCGGGTCATCCGGGACGAGTTGTGGCGCAGCCGGATCTGCGACCGGGAGATCCGGAAGGCACGGCCGCTGTGGCCGGTCTGGGTCCGGCGCCGCCTCGCCGCGACCTGGTGACGTGTCACCGCCTGGCGAGGACGAACAGCGGCAGCTCCCGGCCGGCCTCCGCTCGCTCCATGGCATAGCCCGGCCAGAACGCGAGCACCTCACGCCACAGGGCCGGGTACCGCTCCCCGGTCATCTCCGTCGCCACCACCGGGATCTCCCGCCGCCGGATCTCGACGACCGCCTTGGGCTGGGCGCGCAGATTGTGCGCCCAGCCCGGGTCACGCGTCCGCCCCCAGTTGGAGCCGACCAGCACGAACTCGTCCCCACGCGGGAAGTACAGCAGGTTCACCGTGCGCCGCAGCCCGCTCCTGCGGCCGACGGTGGTGAGTCGCATCGAGGGCAACGTGGCGATCCCGAGCAGCGACACGCGGCCGCCGGAGTACCGGTACAGGCGCTTGTCGATCCAGGGCACCGCCCTCGCCGCGCGCATGAACCAGCGCCGGGAGCCCAGCCAGCGGGCAGCCCGCCTCAGAGGATTCACTGTCCTATTCGATCATTTCGTCCCCGGCGGCCTTGGCGAGGGACACCCCGAACCGGTTCTGCCCGTCGGTCCACCAGCGCTCCAGCGTGAACCCGCTCTCCGCGAGCTCCGCGGCGACCCCGGCGGGACGGAACTTCGCGGAGATCTCCGTGCGGATGTACTCGCCTTCGTCGAAGCGCACGTCGATAGCGGCGCCCGGGATGTGCACGGTCATGTCCTCGCGGGCCCGCAGCCGCATCTCGATCCACTCGTGCTCGGCGTCCCAATAGGACTCATGCGCGAACCGGCCCGGTTCGAAGTCCGCGCCCAGCACCCGGTTGACCACGCGGAGCATGTTCAGGTTGAACTGGGCCGTGACCCCGGCCGCGTCGTCATAGGCGCGCATGAGCGTGCCCGCGTCCTTGACCAGGTCCGTGCCGAGCAGCAGCCACTCCCCCGCGGTGAGCACGTCCCGGACCGAGCGCAGGAACTTGAGCCGGTCCGCGGGCAGGAAGTTGCCGATCGTGCCGCCGAGGAAGGCCACGATCCGTGGCGGCTGGCCCGGCAGCAGGCCGAGGTGCTCGGTGAAGTCGCCGACGACCCCGCGCACGTCCAGACCCGGATACTCCGCCTGGATCGCCTTGACCGCTTCAGTGAGCGCCGCCGGGGACACGTCGAGCGGCACGAACGTCTTCAGCGTGCCGTACGCGCGCAGCCCGTCGAGCAGCAGGCGCGTCTTCTCGCTCGACCCCGAGCCCAGTTCGACCAGGGTCCGCGCGCCGGTCACGCGGGCGATCTCGGCGGCCTCGCGGTCGAGCGTCTCGCGCTCGGCCCTGGTCGGGTAGTACTCGGGCAGCCTGGTGATCTCCTCGAACAGCTCGCTGCCGCGGGCGTCGTAGAACCACTTGGCGGGCAACCATTTCTGCGCCGCCGAGAAACCGGACCGGACGTCCGTGCGCAGCGCTTCGGTCAGGTCGCCGGGTTCACTGTGGACATCGAGCTCGGGCTCGGTCATGAGCGGGCACTCCGATCAGCTTCGAGGGGAATGATCTCGGCCGGGCCGCCTCGCGCGACGACGGCATGCCGGTCCGGCACCGGCACCCAGCCCGGCGCCGTGTCGGTGGGTTCGGACGCGACCACGACGGCTCCGCCGCTTTCGCGCAGCGACAGCGCATGCGTCCACGCGGTGGCCACCAGGGTTTCGCCGTCGGTCAGCAGGAGGTTGAGCCGCGAGCCGGGGGCGGCGGACTCGACCTTCGTGATCAGCTCGGCACTGGCGCGCACCGGATCCTCCCCGGCGCGCAGCCGCTCGCGCAGCAGGGCCCACAGCACGGCGGAATCCGTGGGCGCCTCGAGCGTGAGCAGGTCGGCGGCCGGCAGCTTCCCGGCGAGCTCGGCCAGCGAGCCGGGCCAGCCGGTCACCATCCCGTTGTGGCTGAACGACCAGCGTCCGTCCACGAACGGCGCGACCGCGGCCTCGGTGGCCGGCATACCGGGGGTGCCGTTGCGCACCGCCGCCACGAACGCGCCCGTGCGCACCGATCGGGCAAGCACCGGCGCGTCCTGATCCGTCCAGATCGGACCGGCGCGCCGGTACCGGACCGGGGAATCACCGGTGTACCAGGCCATCCCGAAGCCGTCGGCGTTCACCGAGCCGCCGCCGCGCATGTCCGCGGGCGCGTAGGACTGGTGCAGCAGGGAATGCGGTGCGCCGAACACCAGCCCGGCCGGGGACGCCGGCGGGCCCAGATATCCCAGATGCCTACACACCGTCGCCGTCCCTCGCGCAGCGGAAGCCTGAGAAGATCTGGCGCCTGACCGGGAAGTCCCAGTTGCGGAACGTGCCGCGGATCGCGGCCGCGTCGGTGCCGAACGAACCGCCGCGCAGCACCTTGTACTCCGGGCCGAAGAACACCTCCGAGTACTCGCGGTACGGGAAGGCGGCGAACCCCGGGTACCCGTGGAAGTCCGTGCTCGTCCACTCCCACACGTCCCCGATCAACTGGTGCACGCCCAGCGCCGAAGCGCCGGCCGGATACGCCCCGGCCGCCGCCGGGCTCAGGTGCGCCTGCCCGAGATTCGCGTGCTCGGGCGCGGGCTCCTCGTCGCCCCACGGGTAACGGCGCGACCGGCCGGTGGCCGGGTCGAACCGGGCGGCCTTCTCCCATTCGGCCTCGGTGGGCAGCCGCTTGCCCGCCCACGCCGCATAGGCTTCGGCCTCGTAGAACGACACGTGCACCACCGGCTGATCGGCCGGCACGCGTTCGTCGGCCCCGAACCGGGTACGCCACCAGCCGCGGGACTCGCGCCGCCAGAACCGGGGCGCGGTGATGTCGTGCGCCATCCGGTACTCCCAGCCGCGTTCGCTCCACCACTGCCGCTGGTCGTAGCCGCCGGACTCGAGGAACTCGATGAACTCGCCGTTGGTGACCGGGGTGGTGTCGATGAAGAACGCGTCCACGTGCTTCTCGTGCGCCGGGCGCTCGTTGTCCAGCGCCCACGGCTCGACGCTCGTGCCCATCAGGAACGGCCCGCCCGGCACCAGCACCTCGGCGGGCAGCGGCCCGCCGCGCGCGCCCGGCGCGGCCGGCGCGTGCAGCACCGGCTCACCCCGGCGCAACTGGTGCGTGGCCAGCATCGTCTCGTCGTGCTGCTGCTCGTGCTGGGTGATCATGCCGAAGGCGAACGCCGACTCGGTGAGCCGCCGGCCTTCCAGCGGCGCGTGTTCGAGCACCTCGAAGGCCTTCGCGCGCACCTCGCCGACGTACCTGCGGGCCTCGGCGGGCCCGAGCAACGGCAGCGACGGCCGGTCGGCGCGCGGATGCTGGAACGCGTCGTACAAGTCGTCGATGTCGGGACGCAGCGGCTCCCGCCCGCCGACGTCCCGCACCAGCCACAGCTCCTCCTGGCTGCCGATATGGGCGAGATCCCATACCAGCGGGGACATGAGCTTGGAATGCTGGCGCACCAGATCCTCATCGCCGACCGCGTCGGTGAGCGTGGTGCTGCGCCGCCGCGCTCTGGTCAGCGCGGCCGCCGCGTGCTCGCGCAGCTGCGCTGGCGCCTTCTCCTGGAAGACGCTGGGGGTCTCGGTCAGAAAGCCGGTCACGTCGATCTTCCCCTCCCGGCGTGCACCAGCCGCTGCACGCCTTCGCCGATCTCGTCGATCCTTTCGCCCGGCAGGCCCGTGGCCGGCAGCGCGCCGCAGCCCAGGTCCGCCACTTTCCTTGCCACCGCGGCGATCCGCTCGTCGGCGAGCCCGGCGCGGGCGGCGCGCTCCCACGCGCCGAGCACGGGCTCGCACACCGCCAGCACCTCGTCCACAGTGGACGGATCGGCGAGCAGTGCGCTCAGCAGTGCCACGGGATACAGCCAGCGGCCCCTCGGCTGCGCGTCGAGATAACGCACCTCGAGGTAGCCGTGCGGCCGCACCGGGGTGAACATCGTGGTGAGGTGATAGGCCAGATCCGCCTCCGTGGGCGGGTCGAGCAGCCCGGCGGCGCCCCGCCCGGCCACCCAGTCCGCGAACGTGAGCCCGTCGGGCGCGTCCCACGGCGCGTCCTCGCGGCGGACCAGCATCAGCGGGGTGTCCATGATCCGGCTCGCCCAGCCGGCCGGCGGATCGGCCGTGGGCCCCGCGGCGAACGTACGGGCGCGCTCGGTGCCGAGCACCGCGTGCCAGCGCGCCGACGCGAAGCCGGTGTCCCTGCCCGCGTGATACCGCGAATTGGCGAAGATCGCGAGCAACGGCGGGCCGAGCGCGTGCACCGCCGCCCATCGCTGCGCCAGCCCGCCCTCCTCGCCGCTGTCCACACAGACCTGCAACCCCGCGGTGCTGCACATCATCGTGACCCCGCCGGGGCCCATCGGCGCGAACCGGCGCTCCATGGTCGCGTAACGCTCCGTGGTCAGCAGCCGGGTCGGTGGGCGATGAGGATCGATGCCCGTTTCGCCGAGGGCGAACCCGGCGCGGGCGAGCAGATCGGTCAGATAAGTGAGATCGGCGGAGACCACGCGCTCGAGCTCACGCAGGGATTCCTGCGGCAGCGCGGAGATCTCCACCTGTCCCCCCGGTTCGAGAGTGAGCGGGGAACCGGCGGGAAGTGCTTGCGCGGGACTGTCGGGAACGAGGGTGCGCGGGGCGTGGGGGCCCAGCGCACGGGCCAGATGTCGGGGGTTCAGTGGTCTTCGGGGGTCTTCGGCGTAGTGCACGGTGTACTCGACTTCCACACCCAGCAACCGTGGTGGGCCGTGTTTGAAGCACACCGACGCGACGTAAGCCTCACCGGCGGCACGATCCGAGACGACCTTCGCGGCCACCCGGCTCGCACCCCCGGCTTGGCCCGCGACGTGGCGAACCGCAGTCATGTCACACCTGTTCCAGTCGGTGGAGCACCTGGCTTCGGACGCTACACGGGCGGTACGACATTTTCAGGATCCCGGGAGCGCCACAGTACGTACGTACGGATTGCGTAAGAACTACCCCGGGTGACAGGATCTGGGAATGCCCAGGGTCAGCCAGGATCATCTCGACGCACGAAGGCGCCAGATCCTCGACGGCTCACGCGTCTGCTTCGCCCGGTACGGATACGAGGGTGCCACGGTCCGGCGCCTGGAGGAAGCGACCGGCCTGTCCCGTGGCGCGATCTTCCACCATTTCCGCGACAAGGAGTCGCTGTTCCTCGCCCTCGCGGAGGAGGACGCGGCGCGGATGGCCGACGTCGTGGCCGCGCAGGGTCTCGTGCAGGTCATGCGCGACCTGCTGGCCGGCGGCAGTGAGCACCCGGCCGACTGGCTGGGCACCCGGCTCGAGGTCTCGCGCCGGCTGCGCACCGACCCGGAGTTCCGCGCCCGCTGGGCCGAGCGCTCGCAGCAGCTCACCCTCGCGACGCGCCAGCGCCTGCTGCGCCAGCGCGAGGCGGGCAACCTGCGCGACGACGTCGACGTGGACGTCCTGACCTCGTATCTGGAACTGGTGCTCGAAGGGCTCGTGTCGCACCTGGCGATGGGGCTGCCGGCGGAGAACCTCGGCCCGGTCCTCGATCTCGTCGAAGAAAGCGTGCGCAGGCACAGGATTCGTGCTGCCGTGGAGTAGAAAGGAGTCATGAATCTCCTCGACGCCCATGGGGAAGCGCTGCGAGAGTTCGACGACACCATCCATCAGATCAAGGACGACCAGTGGGACGCGGCCACGCCCTGCTCCGAGTGGACCGTACGGGACCTGGTCAACCATCTCGTGTCCGAGCAACTGTGGGTGCCGCACCTGCTCGCCGGGCAGACCCTGGCCGAGGTCGGTGACCGCTACGACGGCGACGTGCTCGGCTCCGCTCCCGTCGCCGTCTGGGAAACCGCGTCGGCCGCAGCCCGGCGGGCGTGGACCGAGCCCGGCGCGACGGACCGGCAAGTGCACCTGTCCTACGGTGACGACGACGCGACCGACTACGGCTGGCAAATGACGCTCGACCTCGCCGTGCACGCGTGGGATCTGGCACGGGGCATCGGCGCCGCGCAACCGATCGCACCCGAGGTCGCCGAGACGCTGCTGACGGTGCTGGGCCCGCAGATCGAGGCCTGGCAGGGCATCGGCATCTTCGCCCCGCCGGTCGCGGTTCCGGGATCCGCCTCCGCCGCCGGGCGCCTGCTCGGGCTCACCGGACGGAATCCCGGCGAATAGCCCCGCCGCAGGTCACCGCTTCGGCCGGTATCATGGTCGCCACCGCATCCGTTTTGCCGAGGAGTGACCCTTTTCCGTGCGCGACGCGCAATCACCGAGTGACAGTACCGAGCCGGGTGACGAGCCCGGCTCATCCGACGATCACCATCCCGGTCCGGGCCTGGCGGGGGTGCGGTGATGGATGTTCTGTGGTCGGTCCTCGGCGTGCTGGGCTTCCTGCTGCTGACCGCCGGCACCGGCCTGGCCGTCGCGGCGGAGTTCTCGCTGACCGCGCTCGACCGCAGCACGGTCGAGGCGAACGTCCGCCAGGTCGGTGACCGCCGGTCGAAGATCGTCCGCAAGGCCCACCAGCACCTGTCCTACCAGCTCTCCGGCGCCCAGGTCGCGATCACGCTGACCACGCTGGTCACCGGGTATCTGGCCGAACCGCTCATCGGGCGGCTCGTGCGCCCGGTGCTCACCGCGATCGGGTTTTCCCTGCCGGTGGCCGAAGGCGCCTCGGTGGTCATCGCGCTGCTGCTGGCCACGATGCTGTCGATGATCCTCGGCGAGATGGTGCCGAAGAACCTCGCGGTCGCCCGCCCGCTGAAGACCGCGCGCGCGGTCATGGGGTACCACTCGCGGTTCTCGGCGCTGTTCCGCTGGCTCGTGGCACTGATGAACAACAGCGCGAACTGGGTCGTCCGCAAGTTCGGGGTGCAGCCGCAGGAGGAGCTGCGCTCGGCGCGCTCCCCGCAGGAACTCGGCTCGATCGTGCGCTCCAGCGCGGAAAGCGGCACGCTCGACACCTCGACCGCGGAACTGCTGGACAAGTCGCTGCGCTTCGGCGGCCGCACCGCGGACGAGCTGATGACCCCGCGCGTGCAGATCGAGTCGCTGACCGCCGACGAGACCATCACCGACCTCATCGCGCTCGCCCGGCGGACCGGGTTCTCGCGATTCCCGGTCTACCGCGAGGATCTCGACGACGTGCAGGGCGCGGTGCACGTCAAGCAGGCGTTCGTGGTCCCGGCCGCCGAACGCGACGCGGTCCGGCTCGGCTCGGTGATGCGGCCGGTGCCCACGGTGCCGGAATCCCTGCCCGGCGACACGCTCCTCTCCCGCCTGCGCGACTCCCGGTTCCAGATGGCGATGGTCGTCGACGAGTACGGCGGCACGGCGGGGCTGGTGACGCTCGAGGACGTCGTCGAGGAGATCATCGGTGACGTCCGCGACGAGCACGACGTGGGTGAAGCGCCCGCCTCGCAGCGGCTCGACACCGACACCTGGCTGGTGTCCGGCCAGCTGCGGCCCGACGAGGTCCGCGAGCTGACCGGTTTCCGGATGCCGGAAGGCGACTACGAGACGATCGCCGGGCTCATGCTCGAACAGCTGGGCAGGATCCCGGAGCCCGGCGACGGTATCCAGATCGACGGCTGGCACCTGGCCGTGGTGACGATGGACCGCCGCCGTATCGCCGAGCTGAGCGTGCACCGGCTCGGCGCGGAGGGGGCCCGATGAACGACTGGCTCGCCGTGTTCCTCGTCGTGCTCCTGTTGCTGGCGAACGCGTTCTTCGTCGGTGCGGAGTTCACGCTCATCTCGTCCCGGCGAGACCGGCTCGAAGCGCTGCTCGAGCGGGGCAAGGCCAGGGCGAGGATCGTGATCAACGCGAGCAGGCACGTCTCGCTCATGCTCGCCGGCGCCCAGCTGGGCATCACGATCTGCTCGCTGCTGCTGGGCCGTCTCGGCGAACCGGCGGTGGCGCACCGGCTCGGCGCGTTCTTCGACCTGCTGCGCATCCCGGACGTGCTGGTGCGCCCGATCTCGTTCGCGATCGCGCTCGCGTTCATCACGATCCTGCACGTGCTGATCGGCGAGATGGTGCCGAAGAACCTCGCGATCGCCGATCCGGAACGGCTCGCGCTGTGGCTCGTGCCGGTGCACGTCGCGTGGGTGAAGGTCGCGAACCCGTTCATCTGGCTGCTGAACGTCCTCGCGAACTCCCTGCTGCGCCTGGTGAAGGTCGAGCCGAAGGACGAGCTGGAAACGGCCTACACCTCCGCCGAGCTCGCCGAACTGCTGAGCGAGTCCCGGCGCGAGGGCCTGCTCGAACAGTCCGAGCACGAGCGGCTGAGCCAGACGCTGTCTTCGGTGGCGAAGACCGTCGGGGACGTGCTGGTGCCGCTGGCGAATCTCACCACGCTCTCCCCCGCGCCGACCGTCGGCGAGATCGAGAAGGCGGTGTCGGAGACCGGCTTTTCGCGTTACCCGCTGTGCTCCCCGGCCGGGGAGCTGATCGGCTACCTGCACGTGAAAGACGTACTCGACCAGATCGGCGAGGCGCCGGGGGCGACCATCCCGGCGAGCAAGGTCCGCGCGCTCACCGATCTGCCGGTGGCCGCCCGGCTCGATGCCGCGCTGTCGGCGATGCGCAAGGAGGGCACGCATCTGGCTCGCGTGCTCAATCCGGACGGGCGCGCGGTCGGCGTCGTCGCGTTGGAGGATCTCGTCGAGGAGTACGTGGGCACGGTGCGGGACGGCACGCACGTCGCGGCATGATGGAAACCATGCTGGGGCCTGGGGAATGGACCGCGCGCGAGCGAGCGCACCAGCGGCGCGTGCGCCCCTGGACCGGGCCGTACGCCGACCGCCGCTCGCGTGGCGAGAAGCATCCGGTGCTCGACTTCCTGTTCCAGTACTACTCGTTCCGCCCGGCCCATCTCGAACGCTGGCAGCCCGGTCCCGGCGTCGTACTCGGCGGCGACGAGGCGCGGCGGTTCCTGGCGCGCCCCGGTTACGTCGAGGCCGGCGGCGGGGTGCTGCTCGACCCTGCGGCGTTCACCGGGAAGAAGGCGCAAACCGCCCGGTATTTCCTTGCCCTGCTGGAGAAGACGGCAAGCCGCGCGCCGCGGCTGAGCTGCTTCGGACTGCACGAGTGGGCCATGGTCTACCGGCAGGATCCGGGCCAGGTCCGGCACAACCAGCTGCCGTTGCGCCTCGGTAGCGCCGGGACCGACGAGGTCGTCGAGTCGCTCGAGGTCCGCTGCGGGCACTACGACGCGTTCCGGTTCTTCACCGCCCCGGCGCGCCCGCGCAACGCGCTGCAGCCCACCCGCGCGACGCAGCCCGAACTGGAGCAGCCGGGCTGCCTGCATGCGAACATGGATCTGTACAAGGCTTGTTACAAGCTCGACCCGTTCGTCCCGGCCGAGCTGATCGCGGACTGTTTCGAACTGGCCGTCCGGATTCGCGAGCTGGACATGTGCGCGAGCCCGTACGATCTTTCGGCGTTCGGGCACCGGCCGGTACGCATCGAAACGCCCGCGGGGCGCGCGGAGTACGCTCGCCGCCAAGCGGAGTTCGCCCGCCAGGCGGCCCCGCTGCGCGACCGGCTGATTGCACAGTGCGATTATTTGCTGTCCCTTCGCCTGTGACCCTGTGTTTTAGAAATTGGCCGCACGATCACATTTTCCTAACGCTCTACCCCTGTTAGGGTGAACGCGTTTGCCGACGATGTACGTACAGTTGAAGGGAACACCCGATGGGGCGTCACAGCCGGGACGACGATCCCGCTCCTCGCCTCTCTGAGCGATCGCACGAAGCCCGGCGCCCGGTGAACCGCGTGGGGCCCCCGACCCCGCTGCGCTACGGTCCGCGGCGCTCCGCGCCGGCCGAAGACCACACGAAGGTGATCCCTCTTCCCGACAACCGGACCACGGCCGGCCTGCCCCGCCCCGCGAATGTCCTGCCGGGCGAAGACCCCACGAACGCCCACCGCACGACCGCCGGTCTCCGCCGCCCCGACCCGATCACCAGCAGCGGTGCCCATCCCGTGGTCCACGATGGACTGGGGTTCCGCGCCTTCGCCGAAGACGACCCCGAGCCCCCCGCGAACTCGACCGGCGGCTTCAGACCCGTGCCCGAGGCACGCGCGGCCGCGAGCGGCGGCTTCCGCGCGAGCTCGACGGGCAGCCACGAGCCGGTGACGGGTGACGGCCGCGCAAGCGCCACCGGCGGCTTCAGACCGGTGCCCGGCACCACCGGAAGCGGCGCTTACCCGGCTGGCGAAGATCGCGCGGGTTCGACAGGCAGCCAGCGCGCGGTCACCGAAGGCCCCTCGACCACCAGCGGCGCCTACCGCACCACCTCCACCGGCAACCAACCCGCCGTCCCCGACGGCCGCGCCACCTCCACCGGCAGCCATCGTCCCGTCGGCAGGGCCAGATCCACGGGCGGCTTCCGGATCAGCGAGGAGCGCGCATCCGCCACCGGCGGTCACCGGCCCGTGAGCAAACCCGCTCCGGCCGCCTCCACGGCCGCCAAGTCGGACGCCAGGCCCGCCACGGAGGGCCGGTCGACCGGCACCGGCACGCACCGCGCCATGGGGAAGGTCGCCGGCCGGCGGCGGGTCGCGAAATGGCCCATCTTCGCCGGGGTGTTCGCCATACTCCTGGTGGTCGGCGTGCTCGCGTGGGGCTGGGCCAACAACGTGCTCAACAGCCGCGCCGAAGCCCAGGCCAACGCCTGCACCGACGGCAACTCCACGCTCTCGGTCGTGGTCACCCCGACCGCGCAGAAACCGGTCAGCGCGGCCGCGACCCGCTGGAACAACGCCAATACGGTCGTCCACGCGCACTGCGTGCACGTCGAAGTCCGCGCGATCCCCTCGCAGCAGGTGCTCGACGCGCTCACCGGGAAATCCGATCTGAGCACGATCGGCGGTCTCCCCGCGGCCTGGGTGCCGGAGAACTCGTACTGGGTCAGCCGGCTCGTGACCACGCAGCCCGGCATGGTCGGCTCCCCCGCGGAGTCGGTCGCGTCCGCGCCGTCCGCCGACTACCCGTTCCTCGGCCTCGCCGGTAACACGGTGGACGAGGTGCAGGCCCGCGCCGCACAGGTGTTCCGCGACTACCTCCGCGAACCGCAGCAGCAGGCGGACTTCAAAGCCGCCGGCCTGACCTCGAACTAGGCCTCCAACGTATCCGGATCGGGGCCGGTCCGCCTGCCGTTGTCCAGTTCGCCGATCGTGAGCAGGTCGTCGGGCGCGAGTTCGAAGTCGAACACGTCGAAGTTCTCCCGGATACGCGCGGGCGTGACCGACTTCGGGATCACCACGTTTCCCAGCTGCAGATGCCACCGCAGCACGATCTGCGCCGGCGTCTTGCCGTACTTGGCCGACAGCCCGGTGATCAGCGGCTCCCGCAGCACCCCACCCCGCGCGAGCGGGCTCCACGCCTCGGTCACGATCCCATGCCCGGCATGAAAGGTCCGCAGCCCGGCCTGCGGCAGGTTCGGGTGCAGTTCGATCTGGTTGACCGCCGGCACGATCTCCGTCTCGTCGAACAGCCGCCGCAGGTGCGGCACATGGAAGTTCGACACGCCGATCGCACGCACGCGGCCATCGGCATACAGCTTCTCCAGCGCGCGCCACGAGTCGACATATGCGTCGCGCCCCGGGGCCGGCCAGTGGATCAGGTAGAGGTCCAGCTGGTCCAGCCCGAGCTTGGCCATGCTCTTGTCGAACGCGCGCAGGGCCCGGTCGTAGCCCTGGTCGCGGTTCCACAGTTTCGTCGTGATGAACAGCTCCTCGCGCAAGAGCCCGGCCGCCCGGATCGCCTCGCCGACCCCCGCCTCGTTGCCGTAGAGCGCGGCGGTGTCGATGGCGCGGTAACCGGTCTCCAGCGCGGTCTGGACCACATTCGCGGTGTCGGCAGGCGGGACCTGGTACACGCCGAAGCCCAGCTGCGGGATCGAGACACCGTTGTTGAGCTGTGTCATGCGGGACGCCCGCACCCGGTCGGTCATGCGCCGATCGTGCCACGTGCCGCCGCGAGCCGCCGCACGTACTCGCCGGTCGCGTCGTCCGCCGGGTAGAAGGACTCGATCGCCAGCTCCGACAACGTGATCTCGACGGGCGTGCCGAACGTGGCGATCGTGGAGAAGAACGACAGCTCGGTCCCCTCGTGGCAGAGCCGAAGCGGCACGAAAATGTCGCCACGGCGGGGAAATCCGGCCTCCGGCTCGTCGCCCGGATACTCGCGGACCTCGTCGAGGAGCCGGTCCAGCTCGGGGTCACCGGTCATCTCGACCTGCCGCCGCAACCGGCCGAGCAGATCCGCGCGCCACTCCCCCAGGTTGCGGATCCGCGGCGCCATCCCGTCGGGGTGCAACGCGAGCCGCAGGACGTTCGCGGGCGGCGCGAGCAGGTCCGGCGCCACCCCCTCGGTCAGCAGCCCGACACTCGTGTTGCCGTCCACCAGATTCCAGTACCGGTCGACGACGACGGCCGGGTACGGCTCGTGCCCCGCCAACACCCGGCGCACCGCGTCGCGGGCGATGGCGAGCTCGGGATCGTCAAGCCTGCTCTCCGAGTACGCCGGCGCGTACCCGGCGGCGAGCAGCAGCTGGTTGCGTTCCCGCAGCGGCACGTCGAGATGTTCGCCGAGCCGCAGCACCATCTCGCGGCTGGGATTGGCGCGCCCGGTCTCGACGAAGCTCAGGTGACGGGTGGAGATCTCGGCCGAGATCGCGAGGTCGAGCTGGCTGATGCGCCGCCGCTCGCGCCACCGCCGGATCAGCTCGCCCACCGGGCGCTGGATGGTCGTCACGGTCCAGACGCTACGGGCGCCGGTGCGGCGGCGCCATTACCTCTCGCGTAATCGACAGCGTGCGCGGTGGCCCGCGAGAGTTGCTCCCGTCAGCTTCCGTTACGGCTCAAGGAGAACACGATGACCGAGTTCACCGCCCTGGCGCACCGCTACCTCGACGCGTGGAACGAGACCGACCCGGCGAAGCGCCGGGGTCTGGTCGAGGAGGTGTTTGCCGAGGACGCCAGCTATACGGATCCGCTCGCCGCGGTCGCCGGCCACGACGGGATCGACGGGTTCATCGCCGGGGCGCAGCAGCAGTTCGCGGGCCTGCGGTTCACCCTCGGCGGTGCCGTCGACGGGCATCACGATATCGCGCGGTTCACCTGGCATCTCGGTCCTGAGGGCGCCGAGCCGGTGGCTATCGGGTTCGACGCGGTCCGAGCCGAGGGCGGGAAGATCAAGCAGGTGCTGGGCTTTCTCGACAAGATGCCCGGCTGAGCAAAGGGCCCGGGCACCGTTCGGCGTCCGGGCCCTCCCCACTCTGTCCATGCCCTTGGGGCGCCTGAGAGGTTCACCCGGGTGTTGATCCGGGTTTGCACCGTCGGCGGGGTCACCGGGTTGTGGCCTGGACCCGCTTTCCAGAGGCGTCTCGTCCGCGCGGTCCGGGTGCCTGAGAGGTTCCGGGGAGGACTTGCTCCTTCGGCGCCGGGCCCGGGTTGGGGCTCGGTCTCTCCCGCACGGCTTCGGCGACTGCGAAGCCAGCCTACCTGACGGTAACCGCGGCACAATCGGGGGCTCACCACCTAACGAAGCGAGATGACCTCGCCTACGCAACCACTGGAAGGGGGTCCAGGGGGCTTGCCCCCTGGCGGGGGTCTGGGGGTTCGACCCCCAGAAGACACGAGGGGTGAGCCCAGGTGAGCGCTTTCCGCGAACAGACTTCGCCCGGCTCAGCCCGTACGGCGGGCGTTGCGCCGCTGGCTGAGCTCGTCGGGGATGACGGCCTCGATCTCGCCGCCGTCGGCGCGTTCGGCCGGGAACTCGTGGATCGTGCCGCTGATCTCCTGCATCGGGACCTTGACCGCGATGCCGAACACGCCCTGCCCGCCCTGGAGCAGGTCGACGATCTCCTCGGGCGAGGTGCACTCGTAGACCGTGGTACCGTCCGATACGAGCGTCACCTTCGCCAGGTCCGCGACGCCGCGGGCCCGCAGGTGGTCGACCGCGACGCGGATGTTCTGCAGCGACACCCCGGTGTCGAGCAAGCGCTTCACGATCTTCAGCGCGAGGATGTCCTTGAACGAGTACAGCCGCTGCGAACCGGAGCCGTGCGCGGTGCGGATGCTGGGGGCGACGAGCTTCGTGCGGGCCCAGTAGTCGAGCTGCCGGTAGGTGATGCCGGCGATCTGGCAGGCCGCGGGCCCCCGGTAACCGACCAGCTCATCAGGCAGTGACGAGTCAGGGAACAGTTCACCCTGCTCACCGTCGACTGCCTTGACCGGCCTATCGTCGACCACGCAAGCCTCCCCTCGCCCGGCCGGGGCCGGTCGAACCACGCACCGGGGCTCCGGGACCGGAACCCCTGCCAGCGCCATCGCCCGCGACGTGACCCGACAGGGAGAATCACATCTTGGCGATTTACCGCCTTTGACGGTAAGCGTGCGGGCCCCGGTGGTCAACGCGACGCGCGGGCAGCCTCGACCCGTTATCGAGGCTTGATGCAACGCCCATAAGCCCTGTCATCAACGCAACCACGGCGGGGGGTCCAGGGGGCTCGCCCCCTGGCGGGGGTTTGGGGGTTCGACCCCCAAGGAACACGCTGAGGCGAGCCAGGTCCGCGCTTTCCGCGGACACACCTCACCCCAACCGCTCGCCTCAGGTGTCCGCGCCGCGGAAGTCTTCGGGCGAGACCGAGTCGAGGAACTCGCGGAACTTCTCGACCTCGTCCTCCTGCTCGTCCGGGATGATCAGCCCGGCCTCTTCGAGCACCGAGTCGACCGCGTGGATCGGCACCCCGACGCGCAGTGCGAGCGCGACCGAATCGCTCGGCCGCGCCGACACGCGGATGTCGCCGTCGAAAACGAGCTCGGCGAAGAACGTGCCCTCGCGCAGATCCGTGATCACGACCTGTTCCAGCTCGCGGCCCAGCGCCCCGATGACCTCTTTGAGCAGATCGTGCGTCAGCGGCCGGGCCGGCCGCACGCCCTGTTGCTCCAGCGCGATGGCGGTGGCCTCCACGGACCCGATCCAGATCGGGAGGTACCGCTCGCCCTCGGTCTCCCGCAGCAGCAAGATCGGCTGATTCGCGGGCAGCTCGACCCGCACGCCGACGACGCGCATCTCGCTCATCGGACTTCGCCTCCCTCTCCTGTGCGCGGGCTGCAACGCCGCCTCGACGATCCCGCGTCGATGTCATCGACGCTACTCGCCGTCCGGGCGCTGTGCTCGCTTGTTCGGCGTGTTGACTGGCGCACGTCCGCTGTCCGGCAACTCATAACCAACCGTACGGCATCCGAGGCGATAGGCAGAGTCATGAAACTGTGTCATTACCGACCGGCAACGAGGCGCGGGGCAGCCTCAGCCGCCGGTCACGCCCCGGATACCGGCCTTGACCAGCAACGTATGCAAGGTGACCGACAGCGCCGCCAGCTCCCGCACCATTTCGTCGGCGCGCGCCTTCGCGTCGGTGTCACGATGCCGGGACACCGGGGTCACGATCTGTTCTAGCAGACCGACCTCACGGTCGGCCGAGGCCCGGAACGCCCGCAGGTGCCGCGGTTCGATGCCGAACTCGGTCATCGCCCGCACCGTGCGGGCCACCAGCACCGCGTCCGGGTCGTAGAACCCGGCGGCCCCCGGCCGGACGAGCCCGTACTGCTCCAGCTCGCCCAGGGTGCGCTCGTCGATGCCGGCTTCGGCCAGCAGTTCCTCCTGGGTGAGCCGGACCTCGCGGCCCGGCGCGAAATCCCCGGCCAAGGGCAGCCCGTCGAACCCATCGCCGGAACGGGACGAAAGCGACACGAGCTTGCGAGGCAGCCGGGGCCCGGTGGCCTCGTGCTCGCCCGCGCCGCGGTCCGCGGCATCGAGCTGCTCCTTGATCACCTTCAGCGGCAGGTAGTGATCCCGCTGGGCGGACAGCACGAACCGCAGGCGCTCGACGTCCGCCGGGGCGAACTGGCGGTAGCCCGACCGCGTGCGGCCGGGCTGCACCAGTCCCTCCGACTCGAGGAACCTGATCTTGGAGATGGTCACGTCGGGGAAGTCGCCGCGCAGCTGCGCCAGCACGGCCCCGATGCTCAACCCATCGCGCTGTGGCCGCCCGGCAGCCGTCACTGTGCCCCCTGGCTCCCCTGCCCCGGGCCGGTCAGGAAGACCAGGCGGAACTTGCCGATCTGCACCTCGTCACCGCCGGCGAGGACGGCCTGGTCCACCGGCTCGCGGTTGACGTAGGTGCCGTTGAGGCTGCCGACGTCGATCACCACGAACTCGCCGCCCTCGCGCCGGAACTCCGCGTGGCGCCGCGAAACCGTGACGTCGTCGAGGAAGATGTCACTGTCGGGGTGCCGCCCCGCGCTGGTGGTGTCGCGGTCCAGCAGGAACCGGGAGCCCGCGTTGGGGCCCCGCTTGACGACCAGCAGTGCCGAACCGGCCGGCAGCGCGTCGACACCGGCGACCGAGGGCTCGGGAGCTGCGGGCTCCTGACCTTCGGCGTCCGCCAGGAAATCGGCCCGGAAGACCGAGGTCCGCTCCGGAGACTGCTCCGGGGGAACGCCGGGCCCGTCGTTCGTGCTCACCTGAGCTCTCCTCACCACTGAAGTGTTCGCCTGCCTGAGAACATGTGCTGCCAACGTACCGTGCCTGATCGGTCGCAGCCCCCGGGGCTCCCCTGTCGGCACCGGCCCTCAACCCGCGGTGAGCGCCTGGTAGGCCCCGGAATCGAGCAGGGCGTCGACGGCGCTCGCGTCCGCGATCCTGATCTCGATGAGCCAGCCCTCGCCGTACGGGTCGCTGTTGATCAGCTCCGGGGCGTCGACGACCGCGCTGTTGACCGCGGCGACCTCGCCGTCGAGGGGGGCGAACAGCTCCGAAACACTCTTGGTCGACTCGACCTCGCCGAAGGTCTCGCCCGCGCTGACCCGCTTGCCCACCTCGGGCAGGTCCACGAACACCACGTCGCCCAGCTGGTCCTGCGCGTAGTCGGTGATCCCCACCCGGACCGCGCCGCCGGAGCCGGTGGCCACCCACTCGTGCTCTTCGGTGTAGCGCAACTCTTCTGGAGTGGACAACGTCGGTCCCCTTTCTTGCCTGGTTCGCGGGTCTCGCGAGAATCGCTCGCGGCAGTCTTACATCCCGCGCGGGCGCTCGGCACCCCGGATGGCCGAGATCGTCTGGATGAGGTAGAGCGCGCCCGACCACACGTAGAGGACGCAGCCCCAGGCGAGGAACGCGTAGGCGATGGGTCGGGCGACCGCGGCCACCGCGGAGCCGCCCTGGGTGAGCAGCAGGAAGGGGAAGGCGTACATCAGCACGAACGTCGCGGCCTTGCCGACGTAGGTCACGTCGGGCGGGGCGAACCCGTTGCGGCGCAAGGCGAGGATGCACACCCCGACCACCAGCTCGCGCAGCACCAGCGGGGCGAAGATCCACCACGGGATGATGCCGCGGACGAGGAAGGCGATCAGGGTCGCGCCGATGTAGAGCCGGTCGGCGGCGGGGTCGAGCAGCTGGCCCAGCCGGCTCATCTGGTCGAGCCAGCGGGCGAGCTTGCCGTCGAGCCAGTCGGTGAGCGCGCTGAACACGAGCAGGGCCAGTGCCCAGCCGTCCTGCCGTGGCCCCAGCAGCAGCCACAGGAAGACCGGGACGCCCGCGAGCCGCAGCAGGGACAGGATGTTCGGCACGGTGAACGCCTGCTTGAGCAGGCTCGGCTCGCCCCGGCGTTCCGGGGGGCGCTCGGTGACTCTCTCCGGGCTGGGCTCGCTCACCCGCTCACCCTATCCGGGTGCGGCGCAGGTCAGGCGGTGCGGCGGTAGCTCCAGCCGCGGCGGCAGAGGTCGGCGGTGGTGAGGAACTGGGGACGGCCCCGGTCGTCGGTCCCGATCCAGCGCGAGGTGCCGGGCTCGAGGACGTACGGGCGGCCCTCGCTCCAGACGACGGTGCAGGGGACGGTGGACGGGGGTTCGTGCTCGATCTCGGTGCTCATCGCTCTCAGCGCTCGGGAAGGTGGGCGCGCCCGCGGCGGCGGGCACACTCCGGATTTCGGTCGTGGCGGGCGAAGTGTTAGCCGTTCGCGGCGAATTCACCCGCACCGGTGGGGCCGGCACACGGTACGTGACCGTCCATAGTGGACCTTCTAGTGGCCCGGCGAGCGGAACCGGGACCGGGCGGGTAGCCTTCCGCTGCCGGACGCAGAGGGGAGATGGGATGGGGGCGCTCGCACGGAGCACGGGCTCGCTCGCCGCGGGTGGCGCCCTCCTGCTGGCCGCCGGTTGCGCCGGCGGCGGGGACACCGCCGCCCGAGCGCAGAGTGTCGCACCCACCACGGTCGCCCCCACGTCGAGCACGCCCGCGCCGGCCACCACGACCGCCGCCACCACGACCGCGCCGCCGTCCACCTCGCCAGCGACCACCGAGTCACCGCCCGCGCCGGGCACCTGTGGCACGGTCACCGCCGCGAGCGGGCTGACCCTGCAGGTCCTCGAATCGCCTGGGATCGCTTGTGCCGACGCGAAAGCGCTGGTCAGCCGGTTCCAGGCGCAGCTGGCCGGTAAGCAGCCCGCCGGCTCGTCCCAGCCCGCGAGCGCGACCGTGGACGGCTGGCTGTGCGTCTCCGGCCCGCCCGCGTCCCAGGGCGGCACGAGCTGCAGCCGCCAGGACCAGACCGTGTTCGCCGGCGTCGCCGGCGAATGACCCGAATCCCCTCCCCGCAGCAAGGAAAACCGAAGTGTCGCGACAGTTCCTCATCGGTTCGACCGGATCCGTGGCCGCCTGCGTGCTCGCCCTCAGCGCGTGCGGTGGCGGGCAGCCCGCCCCGCCGGCCGCGCCGCCGGACACGGGTGTCGCCCAGGGCGTCGCCGCCACACGGGACGTCCAATGCGGCACGGTGCCCGCGCCCGGCGGGCAGCGGGCGAAGGTGGTGGTCCAGCAGGGCGGCGTCGAATGCGCCGAAGCGCTCACGGTGCTGACGCAGTACTTCGGGCGGGTCACGCCGGCCGAAGCGGCGAGCCCCGACGGCGCCGGGCCGGTCGCGGTGGATCCGTGGACCTGCGCCAGCGAGCCGGCCTCGGTGCCGGCCGCGACCTGCTCGACCGAGGACGGCCGCCAGATCGCGGCCGAGCCCGCCCGCTGAACCGGCCTCAGGACTTCAGGTCCGGGAAGTCCTCCTCGCGGAACTCACCGGCCGGGCGCCCGTCGGCGGTCTCTTCCCTGCCGCGCAGTTCGACGCGGCGGATCTTGCCGGAGATGGTCTTGGGTAGTTCGGTGAACTGCAGGCGCCGGATCCGCTTGTACGGAGCCAGGTGCTCGCGGCAGAACTCAAGGATGCCGCGCGCGGTCGCCGCGTCCGGTTCGTGCCCGGCGGCGAGCACGACGTAGGCCTTCGGCACGTTCAGCCGGATCGGGTCCGGCGCGGGCACCACCGCCGCTTCGGCGACGGCGTCGTGTTCCAGCAGCACGCTTTCCAGTTCGAACGGCGAGATCCGGTAGTCCGAGGCCTTGAACACGTCGTCGGTGCGCCCGACGTAGGTGATGTAGCCGTCGTCGTCGACCGAGCCGACGTCGCCGGTGTGGTAGAAACCGCCCTCGAACGCGCGCGCCGTGCGCTCGTCGTCGTCCGCGTAGCCGGCCATGAGGCCGACCGGCCGGTGCGCGAGGTCGAGGCAGATCTCGCCCTCGGTCGCGCGCTCGCCGGTCACGGGGTCGAGCAGCGCGACGGTGAAGCCCGGCAGGGGGCGGCCCATCGACCCGGACTTGACCGGCTGGCCGGGGGTGTTCGCGATCTGCACGCTGCTCTCGGTCTGCCCGAACCCGTCGCGGATGGTGACGCCCCACGCCTTCGCGACCTGGTCGATGACCTCGGGGTTGAGCGGTTCGCCCGCGCCGACGACCTTGCGCGGCGGGGTCTTCAGCGCGGTGAGGTCGGCCTGGATGAGCATCCGCCATACCGTCGGCGGAGCGCAGAAGCTCGTGACGCCGCAGCGATCCATCTGAGCCATCAGCGCGGCGGCGTCGAACCTCGCGTAGTTGTAGAGGAACACCGTCGCCTCGGCGTTCCAGGGCGCGAAGACGTTGCTCCACGCGTGCTTCGCCCAGCCGGGCGAAGAGATGTTGAGGTGCACGTCGCCCGGTTCGAGCCCGATCCAGTACATTGTGGACAGATGGCCGGCCGGGTACGAGACATGCGTGTGCTGGACCAGTTTCGGCTTCGCCGTGGTCCCGGAGGTGAAGTAGAGCAGCAGCGGGTCGGTCGCCGCGGTCACGCCGTCGGGCGCGAACTCGCCGCCGGCCGAGTACGCGCCGGCGAACGACTGCCAGCCCTGCGCGGCTTCGCCGACCGCGATGCGCGTGTAGTCGCCGCCGACGTCGGCGAACGTCGCCACGTCCGCCGAGCGCACCACGACATGCCTCGCCGCGCCGCGGTCCACGCGGTCGCGCAGGTCCTCCGGGCCGAGCAGCGTCGAGGCGGGGATGATCACCGCGCCGAGCTTGATCGAGGCCAGGATCGTCTCCCACAGCTCGACCTGGTTGCCGAGCATGAGGATCAGCCGGTCCCCGCGGCGCACCCCGAGCCCGCGCAGCCAGTTCGCGACCCGGTTCGAGCGCTCCGACAACTCCGGGAAGGTCCAGCGGCCCTGCGACCCGTCCTCCTCGACGATCCACAGCGCGTACCGCTGGGCGTTCGCCGGATCGCGGGCGATGACGTCGAACCAGTCGAGGGCCCAGTTGAACTCCCCGAGCTCCGGCCAGGCGAACTCGCGATAGGCGGTGTCGTAGTCCTCGCGCTGTGCCAGCAGATAGTCCCGTGCCTGGCGGAAGGCGTCGCTGCTCACCCTATTCTCCTTTGAAGTCCGGCTGCCGTCGCTCCAGGAACGCCTGCACCGCCTCGCCGAGGTCCTTGCTCGGCAAGAAGGCGGCGTTCCAGCTCGAGACGTACCGTAACCCGTCGGTGATCCGCTGGCTGGTGTTGAGGGCGAGGACGTCCTTGACGCCCTGCACGACCAGCGGCGGGTTGGCGGCGATCTCCCCGGCGAGCGCTCGCGCGGCGGCCAGCACCGCCTCCTGATCCGGGTACACGTCGTTGACCAGGCCGATTTTCTCGGCGCGGGCGGCGTCGATGTCCTTGCCGGTCAGGGCGAGCTCCCGCAGGTGGCCCTCGCCGATGATGCCGGCGAGCCGCTGGAGGCTGCCCAGGTCCGCGACGATCGCGACTTTCGCCTCGCGCACGCTGAACTTCGCGTCCGCGCTCGCGAGCCGCACGTCCACGGCGGCGATGACGTCGACCCCGCCGCCGATGCACCAGCCCGAGACCGCGGCGATCACCGGCGTGCGGCAGTCGGCCACGGCGCTGACCGAAGCCTGCAGCTTGCGGATCTCCTTGAGGAACTCGGTACGCGGGCCGGCGAGGGCGTCACCGGAGAGCATCGGCGCCCAGCCGCCCATCATCGCCGGCAGGTCGAGACCGTAGGAGAAGTTCGCCCCGCCGCCGGTCAGCACGATCGCGCGCACCTGCGGATCGGCGTCCAGCTCCGAGAACACCAGCGGGAGCTCGCGCCAGAAGTCCGGGCCCATCGCGTTGCCTTTGGACGGGCCCAGCAGGGTCACCTCGGCCACCGCGCCGGCGCGGTCGACCTTGAGCGAAACGAGGTCTGTCATGACTGGAGACTACTGCGCTGATCGTTACTGATCCGACCACAGTCACGGCGATCCGCTTGGCGTAGGTGGCTTCCGGTTGATCGCGATCGGCCTGCTTTTGGTCGGATCAGTAATCTGGACCCATGGCCACGCAGGTTCTCGAGCTGGCCGGTTCCTTCACCTTCGAGGGGCACCGGCTGGCCTACACCGAGTACGGCGCGGGCGAGCGCGTGGTCGTGCTGACGCACGGGCTGATGTTCACCCGCCGCATGCACGCGCCGCTCGCCCGGCGACTCGCCGACGACGGCTGCCGCGTCATCACGCTCGACCTGCTCGGGCACGGCGAGTCCGACCGGCCCACCGAGTCGTGGCGGTACTCGATGCCCGCGTTCGGGGTGCAGGTCATGGCGCTGCTCGACCATCTGGAGATCAACAGGGCGGTCATCGGCGGCACGTCATTGGGCGCGAACGTCGCGCTCGAGGTGGCCATCGCGGCGCCCGAGCGGACGCGCGGCCTGATCGTCGAGATGCCGGTGCTGGACAACGCGATCGTGGCCGGCCTGCTCACGTTCGCGCCGCTGCTGTTCGCGGCGCGGTTCGTGCCGTTCAGCGTCGCCGGGGTCGCTTCGGTGGCGGGGCTGGTGCCGCACGGCAGCCAGTGGGTCGACGTGATCACCGACACGCTCGAGCAGCAGCCGGCTCCGATGGCCGCGCTCATCCACGGGGTCCTGTTCGGACGGATCGCGCCCTCGAAGGCGGCGCGGCAGCAGATCACGGTGCCCACGCTGGTGATCGGGCACCAGCGCGACCCGATCCATCCCTTCGGCGACGCCGACACGCTGGCCGCGGACCTGCCGGACGCGGAGTTCGTGCAGGCCCGCAGCCCGGTCGAGCTCCGCATGGACCCGCAGCGGCTCACCGAAGTGATCGCCGACTTCATCCACCGCCGCTACGAAGACGACTGATCCGGCGCGAGCGCCGCCACCGGTCCGATCACGGTCACCGCGGGCGGGCGGACGCCGACGGCCTTCGCGTCCGCGGCTACGGAGTCCAAAGTGGACCGGGTGATGCGCTGCGCCGGCATGGTGCCGTCCTGCACGATCGCGACCGGGGTGTCGCCGGGACGGCCGGCGGCGAGCAGCGCGCCGGCGAATTCCGCCAGCCGCTCGACGCCCATCATCAGCACGATCGTGCCGCGCAGGCGGCCGAGCGCGTCCCAGTCGACGAGCGAGGTCTCGTGCCCCGGCGGCACGTGCCCGGACACGACGACGACTTCGTGCGCGACGCCGCGGTGCGTGACCGGCACGTCGGCCACCGCCGGGACGGCGAACGCGCTGGTGACGCCGGGGACGACGGTGACCGGCACCCCGGCCTCCGCGCAGGCGAGGACCTCCTCGAACCCGCGGCCGAACACGTACGGATCGCCGCCCTTGAGCCGGACGACGAACTTGCCCGCCTTGGCGTGCTCGATCAGTGTCGCGTTGATGACGTCCTGGCTCGCGGCGCGGCCGTACGGGATCTTGGCGGCGTCCACGATCTCCACGTCCGGCCGCAGCTCGTCGAGCAGGTCACGCGGCCCCAGCCGGTCGGTGATCACGACGTCGGCGCGCGCGAGCAGGCGGCGGCCCTTGACGGTGATGAGCTCCGGATCGCCGGGCCCGCCGCCGACGAGCGCGACCCCGGGCAGTTCGCCGATCCCGGCCTTGGCCGCCCCGTCGGGAATCGCGCCCGTGTGCAGGGCTTCGACGATGTGGTCGCGGACCGCCGCCGAGCGCTGCGGCTCGCCCCCGGACAGCACCCCGACCAGGAGGCCCTCGTGCCGCCCGGTGGCGGCGGTGACGGCGGTGCCCTCGACCCCGGCGTCGGCCCGGACGCAGAAGATGTGGCGGCGCTCCGCCTCGGCGCAGATCGCGGCGTTGACCTGCGGGTCGTTGGTGCAGGCGAGCGCGTACCAGGCGCCTTCGAGATCGCCTCCCGCGTAGCGGCGGCGGTGCCAGACCAGCTCGCCGGCGTCGGCCATCGCGCTCACCGCGGCTGTCGTGTGCGGTGAGATCAGCTCGACGGCGGCGCCGGTACCGATCAGCCGCGGCAGCCGGCGCTGGGCCACGCTGCCGCCGCCGACCAGCACGACACGCCGGCCGCGCAGGTCCAGGCCGGCGAGGTAGTGGTCTTCGGACATAGGCACATCATGACTGCCCGGACCCCGCGGCACCGCCCCAGCCCCGCACGATGTGGCGAACTCGACCCCCGAGCGCCGAACTCACCGCCCCGCTCATCCACTGCCCTTGATCGGTATCCCGTGGGACGAACGAACCTTCCCGGCTCGGCCGTCACGAAGGCCGGTAGAGCCCGCCGAGAAACTCCAGCAGCAGGCGCTCCCGCAGGGCCGGGGCCGCTTCGGCGAGCAGGGCGTTGATCCCGGCCATGCGGGTCGGCAGGGCACCGCCGCCGGTCAGCCCGGCGGCGGTCAGCAGCCCCGAAAACTCGTCAGCCGTCAGGGTTTCCGGGTCGAGCGCCGCGATGAACGCCGCCACGTCCGGATCGACGGTCACCGGTCCGGCGGTGCGCGCCGCGGCGACGGATGCGGCGAGATCGGCAAGGAACTCCGCCTCGCTCCCCCGGTTCGCGGCCGTGATCGTCAGGTGCAGGTTCACCGGCGACGACTCGAACGCGAACTGTGGCTGCACGTACCAGCCGCGTTCGCGCATCTCGTCGGCGACGGTGAACATGTCGAAGCCCTCGCCGCCGGTGAACGCGATCAGCGTCGAGCCGGGGTCACCGAGCACGCGCAGCCCGCCGATCGCCTCGATCCCTTCGCGAATCTCCCCGACCGCGGCGAGGGTGTGCTCGGCCAGGCGCAGGTAGCCTTCGTCGCCGATCGTGCGCAGCACCGCCCAGGCCGCCGCGAGCGGACCGCCCGACCGCGTCGACTGGATCGTCGTGTTGAGCATCGTGTAGCCGGGCCAGCGCGCGCTCGCGAAGTAGTGTCCGCGGCGCAGATCCGGATCCCGGTGCAGCAGCACCGAAACGCCTTTCGGGCAGTACGCGTACTTGTGCAGGTCCACCGAAACGCTTGTCACGCCCTCGACGCCGAACCCGAACTCCGGCACCGTCCGGCCAAGGCGCCGGAAATACGGCAGCACCCAGCCGCCGATGCAGGCGTCGACGTGCATCCGGACCCCGCGCGCGGCGGCCGCGGCGGCGATGGCCTCGACCGGATCGAGCACGCCGTGCGCATACGACGGCGCGCTCGCGACCACCAGCACCGTCGAGTCGTCGATCGCGGCGGCCATCGCTTCGGGATCGGCGCGGAAGGTCTCCGGGTCGACCGGGACGACCTTCGCGCGGACCCGGAACAGGTGCGCGGCCTTGTGGAACGCCGCGTGTGCCGTCGAGGGCAGCACCAGGTTCGGCTCGGCGATGTCCGGCCGCCCTTCGCGCGCGGCGAGGACGGACAGCAGGCACGACTCGGTGCCGCCGGAGGTCACCGCGCCGACCCCGCCACCGAGGAGCCGGCCCGCCGCGGCGACGAGGTCGTTCTCGATCCGCAGGAGGCTCGGGAACGCCGTCGGGTCCAGACCGTTCGCCGACGACGCGAGCGCGTGCGCGGAGGCCGCCAGTTCGTCGAGACCGTCGATCCCGCTGTCGTAGACGTAGGCCAGCGTGCGGCCGCCGTGTGTCGGCAGATCGCCCGCGCGCAGTGCCCGCAACTGCGCCAGCACGTCGGTCACGACACGCCTTCCAGCACCGGGCGCCGCAGGAACAGAATGCCCGCCGCCACCAGGATTCCCGGCAGCAGGGAGAAGCCGAGCAGGATGGCCGTCACCGCGCTCGAGGGCTGCGCGGCCGACGCGTCCACTGTGGACACGTAACCGCCGATCGTCAACAGCAGCCCGAACAGCCCGGGCCCCAGGGCGAGGCCGAGGGTCTCCGAGGCCGTCCACACCCCGGCGGCCACGCCCGCGCGGGTCGCGCCGGTGCGCTCCTCTTCCATGGTGATCAGATCGGGCAGGATCGCGAGCGGGAACACCTGGATGCCCGCGTAGCCCACGCCCGCGAGCGCGACGAACACGAGCGACACGCCCAGCGGCAGCACGAGAGCCGCGCACAGGAACGCGGTGCCGACGCCGAACGCGACACAGGCGAAGCGGAAGCCCCACAGCTTGCCCCAGCGGGCGCCGATCCTCGGCCACAGCGGCATCGTGATCAGTGCCGGGCCGACGAAGCACACGAACAGCACCGTCTGCAGGTCGGCGTTCCCGAACACGTACCGCGCCGCGTAGTTCACGCCCGCGAGCAGCGTGCCGAGGCCGAGCGCCTGGATGAAATACACGCCCAACAGCCACCGGAACGCCCGCCATTCGCGCATCGTGGCGAGCAGGTCGCGCCAGCCCGGCGTGGTCGGCCGGAGCGCACCGACCGGCGCGCGGCGGATCCCGAGCGTGACCCCGATCGTGCCGATCAGGATGACCAGCCCGATCACGACGCCCATCGCGCGGTAGCCGGCGACCCCGCCGATGCCTTCGGTGATCGCCGGGGCGCCGCCGCCAGAGATGAGGATCGCGATGGCCAGCAGGCCGATCCGCCAGCTCGTGAGCCGCGTGCGCTCGTGCGCGTCCTGGGTCAGTTCGGCCGGCAGCGCGTTGTAGGGCACCTGGAAGATGCCGTATGCCGTGGCGCACAGCAGGAACATGACCACGACGTAGGACGCGTCGGCCGCAGTGCCGCCGAACCCGGGATGCGCGAAGATCGCCGCGAACAGCACCGCGATCGCGATCCCGCCGAAGAGCAGGAACCGGCGCCTGCTGCCGTGGCGGGCCAGGCTCGCGTCAGACAGCCGTCCGGCGAACGGGTTGAACACGACGTCCCAGGCCTTCGGCACCAGCACGATCACCCCGGCCACCGCGCCGGGCACCGCCATCGTGTCGGTCAGGTACGGCAACAGGAGCAGCCCGGGCACCGTGCCGAAAGCGCCCGTGGTGAAGGACCCGAGCGAGTAGCCGAACCTCGTCGAAGCCGGTAGCGCGGCCATGCTCCTCCTTCGCCAGCCTGATCGCGGACGAATCGTGTCATCGCCGCCCGGTCCGGCGGTGACCGGGGCCACCTTCAGGACACGGCGAACGCGCGGGAGGTCCCGCTGAACGCCGTGATCGCGCCGCCGAGGCTCTTCCAGTCGCCGTGATGAACGACCCGGTACCGGCCGACCGGCGTGTCCGGCGGGATGTCCCAGGTGATGGTGGCTATGGAAGACGCAGTTTCGGCGCCGGACAGCAGAGTGCGGGTCCAGTGGTACTTGGTGGACCAGTCCCCGTCGTCGGCGTGGCGGGTCCACGCGCCGTTGACGAGCCGCTGGATCTCCAGGAAGGTGCCGCCGCGGTGCAGGTCGTTCTTCGGATGCCCGGTCACGAACTCGACGAGCACCTGCTCGCCACGCCGGTAACCGCTCTTGGCCTCGGTCAGCACGTCGCCGAACTTCTTCAGCAACGGCGCGGTATCGAGGACGACACCGGGCTGGAAGTTCAGCTGATCATCGGACAGGTCTCGCGGCACGGGCCCGTGCGCGACGGGCGCACCCGTTCGCATGGCCGCCGCGAGCTTCGCGAACTCCTGCTGGTAGGCGGGCAGCGTGTAACGGCCGAACAGCGTCGAGGCGCCCTCGTACTGCTGCGAGTCGTACTCCTCGGGCGTTGTCACGTACTGGCTGTAAGCGTTCGCGTAGCCCTGCACCAGCACGTTTTCCAGCGGCACGCCGAGTTCCGCCGCGACCGTGCGCCGGATGCGCAGGCCCGCCACGATCGTGTACTCGGCGGGCCCGGCGGCCAGGTACAACTGCCCGAGCCGGACGATCTGCAGCGGCAGCACCTCCGGCGCCCACGGGTACGGTTTCATCGCACCGAACGGCACCGCGACGGCCTTCGGCGCCTGCGCGCCGGCGAGTTCGCGCGGGATCGGGGCATCGACCCCGCCGAGCGCGTCGATGAACGGGTTGCTCACGCCTTCGGGCAGCGGCAGACCCGGCCCGTCCTCGGTGCTGCCGGCGAGCATGGACACGCCGATCGCGGCCGGCGCCGTCGTGTGCTCGCGCCCGTCCGGCGTGTAGCGGCCGTCGACGGTCACCTTCGACATGTCGACGTAGCAGAACCGGGTGTCGAGTGACTGCTCGATCGGCTCGGTGGCGTTGTCGTACGCGCGCTTGGCCGCGTCGAACTGGCGCTGCCCGATGATCCGGGTGTTCTCGAATTCGTCCTCGGTCGGCCCGGAACCGGGTTTGAGGTTGAGGTTGGGCGACATGTCGCCGGAGTTGGTCTGCGGGAAGCAGGCCACGAAACCCGGGCCGCCACCGTGCTCCCACGCGTAGGCGGCGTAACCCTTGTTGTCGCCGCTGATCAGATGGTTGCCGTTGGTCATGGACGTGCCGTGGGTGGCGAACCACGCGATCGCGCCGACGTCCCGGCCGCCCTGGCGGAACCGCAGCACGGTCACGGCGGGGTCGATCGCGAGCGGGAAATGGTCCTTGTCGGGCTGGGGGTTGAGCTCGAACGCGACGCGCGACCGGTTCACGCTCGCATCGGTCAGTTCGGCGCGGCCGAGACTGATCGTGCCGGGCGCGAGGTTCTCGTGCGCGCGCTGGATCGCCTCGACGATGCCGTCCACATTGGCGTCGTAGGTCTGCTGCTGGAAACCGAGGATCGACAGGTTGTAGGCGGCATACCAGGAAGATCCGCCGCAACCCGCATGCGTGTGCGTCGCGTTGAGGAGCACGTTGCGCTCGGTGTACAGATCGCCGTACGAGGCGGCCAGCTTGGCGAGCACACCCTGGTGCACGGACTGGAAGAGCGCCCCGAGATCCGCGTTCACGTAACAGATCCGCGTCCCGCCGGCGACGACGACGTACGCGCGGGCGCGGGTGCGCAGGTGAATGCCGGCGGTCTGCTGCTGCGGCATCGAGTAGCCCATCATGCCGCATTCGGCGGCGGGCCCGGTCACGTCGGAGAGCCCGGCGCCGACCAGATACCCACCGGGCGCGGCGGTCGCCTGCCGTCCGGGCAGTCCCGCCGCGAGCGGCGCGGCCGCCACCCCGGCCAGCACGCTTCTCCTGGTCACCGCCATGCCATCACCCCCAACATGAACGTCATTCACATTGAGACGTGAGGTTACCCGCTGGTATCCGTCAGGACAAGACGGGCGCGACCTGCCGCAGGGTGTCGGCGTTCCCGCGCAGCAGGAGCGTGGTGACCACGGTCCCCTCCCAGCGCGCCAGTTCGTCGCGGATCTTCCCGGGCGGCCCGATCAGCGCGGTGTCCTCGACGAGCGAGGTCGGGATGGCCGCGGCGGCCTCCTGCTTGCGGCCGGACAGGTACAGCTCCTGAACCTTGTCCGCGACATCGCCGTAGCCAAGACGCGCGTACACGTCGTGGTGGAAGTTGACCTCTTTCGCCCCCATCCCTCCGATGTAGAGCGCGAGCGACGGCTTGATGAAGCTCGCGGCCGTCTCGACGTCCTCGTGGACGATCACCGGAACCGACGCGGCCACCTCGAAATCCTCAGCCGTCCTTCGCGCGCCCGCACGCGCGAAGCCCTCCTCGAGCGCGGCGCGGTAGAAGGCGTCGCTCTTGGGCGAGAAGAACAGCGGCAGCCAGCCGTCGCAGATCTCCGCCGCGAGCGAGACGTTCTTCGGCCCTTCGGCGGCGAGGTAGATCGGGATCTCCTCGCGCAATGGGTGCACCGTGGACTTCAACGGCTTGCCGAGGCCGGTCCCGCCGTCGAGCGGAAGCGGGTAGAACGGCCCGTCGCTGGTCACGGGTTCGGAGCGGGCCACCACTTTCCGCACGATGTCGACGTACTGGCGGGTGCGCGCCAGCGGCTTCGGGTACGGCTGGCCGTACCAGCCCTCCACGACCTGCGGCCCGGAGACGCCGAGCCCGAGCACGAACCGCCCGCCGGAGAGGTGGTCGAGCGTCAGCGCGCTCATCCCGACGGCGGTGGGTGTGCGCGCGGACATCTGGACGATGTTGGTGCCCAGCTTCACCCGGCTCGTCGAGGCACCCCACCAGGCGAGCGGCGTCAGCGCGTCGGAGCCGTAGCCCTCGGCGGTCCATACCGAGTCGAAGCCGAGATCCTCCGCGGCCAGGATCGCTTCGAGCGCGCCCTCGGGCGGCCCGGACTGCCAGTATCCGAGGTGGTAGCCCAGCTTCACTTCGCCTCCAGCGATGGGTACATGCGTGCCGAGCACGCTACGATTGACAACACCCGTAGTCAATTGGGGGCGCGATGACCCGCACCTGGGCAGGCACCACGCTGGACGACCGCAAGGCGGCGCGCCGCGCGCTGCTGCTCGCCGCCGGTCTCGACCTGCTGGGCACGGGCGGCGGCGCCACGGTCAGCGTCCGAGCGGTGTGCCGTCGCGCGAAGCTGACCGAGCGGTACTTCTACGAGAGCTTCCGTGATCGCGAGCAACTCGTCGTCGCCGTCTACGAGCAGGTCGCCGAACAGTTGCGGCAGGCCCTGATCGACGCGGTGCCCGACACGCGTGCCGATCCCGAGGTGCGCGCGAAGGCGGCCGTGACCGCGTTCGTCGCATTGATGGTCGACGACCCGCGGAAGGGGCGGGTCCTGCTGCTCGCCCCGGTCACCGAGCCGGCGCTGTCCGCACGCGGTGTGGCGCTGCTGCCCGCCTTCACCGCGCTGATCCGCGAACAACTGCCGGACCGGATGGCCCCCGACGAGCGCGAGATGACCGCGCTCGGCCTCGTCGGCGCCCTCGCGAACCTGTTCACCGCCTACCTCGCCGGCACCCTCGCCGTCTCGCGGCCCCGCCTGATCAGCCACTGCGTCCATCTCCTGGCCCACCCCTAACGCCGAGCTCTACGTTCGATGGGTGAGTTCGACGTTCAGGCGGGCTGCCCGCCGCGCTCGGCGACGATCCGCAGCGCGATGTCGATGATCATGTCCTCCTGCCCGCCGACGTACTTGTTCGCGCCCACGCGGTAGAGGATCTCGTGCGCCGGCACCCCGTACCGCTCCGCCGCACGCTCGGCGTGCAGCAGGAAGCTCGAGTACACCCCGGCGAAGCCCTGCACGATCGAGGACCGGTCCATCACCGGCAGCCGCGTGATGTACGGCTTGACGACGTTCTCCGCGGCATCCATCAGAACGTCCTTGTCCACACCCGTCTTGACCCCGAGCCGCTCGAACACGGCGGCCAGTACCTCGGTCGGCGAGTTGCCCGCGCCCGCGCCGAGCGCGACCACGGAACCGTCGATCTGCCGCGCGCCCGCCCGGTAGGCCAGCACCGAGTTGGCGACGCCGAAGCTCAGGTTCTGGTGCCCGTGGTAGCCGACCTGCGCCTGGTCGCCGAACTCGGCGACGAGCGCCGCGACGCGTGCCGAGGCGTCCTCCAGGATCAGCGCGCCCGCGGAGTCCACAATGTACACACACTGGCAGCCGGCGTCGACCATGATCCGGCCCTGCTTCGCCAGCGCGTCCGGAGTGGACATATGCGACAGCATGAGGAACCCGACCGTTTCCAGCCCGAGCTTGCGCGCCTCGGTGAAATGCTGGATCGACACGTCCGCCTCGGTGCAGTGCGTCGCGATCCGCACCGCGCCCGCGCCGAGGTCGGCCGCGGCCTTCAGATCGGTGACCGTGCCAAGGCCCGGCAGCAGCAGCACCGCGATCTTCGCCTGCTTGGCCTCGTCGACGGCCGCCGCGATCAGCTTCCGCTCGTCGACGAGCGAGAACCCGTAGTTGAACGTCGAGCCGCCGAGCCCGTCGCCGTGGGTCACCTCGATCAGCGAGATCCCGGCGGTGTCCAGCGCCCGCACGGTGTCACGCACGTTCTCCTCGGTGAACTGGTGTGCCATCGCGTGGCTGCCGTCGCGCAAGCTCGTGTCGACGATCCGGACCTCGCGCTCGGCTCCATCCCAGGTCATGCCGCCACCGCCTGCCGCTGTGCCAGCAGTTCGCCGACGCGGGCGGCGGCCGCCGTCATGATGTCCAGGTTCCCGGCGTAGGGCGGCAGGTAGTCGCCGTTGCCCGCCACTTCGAGGAACACCGCGACCCGGGCCTGCCCGTTCCAGTCGGGACGCGGCTCGTCGTACTGCGGCGCGGCCTTGAGCACGTAACCCGGCACGTACTGCTGCACCGTCTTGACCATGCGCTCGATCGACTCGGTGATCGCGTCCCGGTCGGCGCCGGGGTCGATCGCGCAGAACACGGTGTCCCGCATGATCATCGGCGGCTCGACCGGGTTGATGATGATGATCGCCTTGCCACGCGCGGCGCCGCCGACGGACTCGATCGCGTGCGCGGTGGTCTCGGTGAACTCGTCGATGTTCGCGCGCGTACCGGGACCGGCCGAGCGCGAGGACACCGAGGCGACGATCTCGGCGTAGGGCACCGGCGTCACCCGCGAGACCGCGTGCACGATGGGGATGGTGGCCTGCCCGCCGCAGGTGATCATGTTCAGGTTGGGCGCGTCGAGCTGTTCTGGCTGCGCGACCGCCGGGCAGGTGAACGGCCCGACCGCCGCCGGCGTCAGGTCGACCGCCTGGATGCCGGCCTCGGCGTAGCGCGGCGCGTTGGCCAGGTGCGCCTTCGCCGAGGTGGCTTCGAAGACCAGATCGGGCTTCTCCGCCTGGGCGAGCAGCCAGCCGACCCCTTCGGCGGAGGTCTGCAGGCCGAGCTGCGCCGCGCGCGCGAGCCCGTCGGAGGCCGGATCCACGCCGACCATGTAGCGCACGTCCACGAACTCGCTGCGGCGGAGCTTGGCGAGCAGATCGGTACCGATGTTGCCCGGACCGACGATCGCCGCGATGGCTTTCCTCATGCCCTTACCGTCCGCCGCCGGATAGGGCACACTCAACTCATGTGTGCCGCTGAGCGGGACGCGGCGGGACTGACCGCCGCCCGCCTGACCGCGTTGCTGAGCGCGTTCCGCCCCGGCGACGAGTTCCTCGGCGTCTCGGAACTCGCCCGCCGTACCGGAATGCCGAAGTCCTCGGCGCACCGGCTGACCGGCCATCTCGTGCACGAGGGGCTGCTCGAAAGGGAGGCCGGCACGGTCCGGCTGGGCATCCGGCTGTTCGAGATCGGGCAGCTCGCCGCGGCCAGGCGCGGGCTCGTCGACGCCGCCCGCCCGTACCTCGCCGACCTGCGCGAAGCCACCCGCAACACGGTTCACCTGGCGGTACTCGAAGGCACCGAGGTCGTCTATCTCGATATCGTGCGCGGGCCGGACGCGCCCGAACTGCCGTCGCGCATCGGTGGGCGATTTCCCGCCCACGCCACCGCCGTTGGAAAAGCGATACTCGCGCACTCTCCCGGTCCGGTGCTCCAGGCGGTAATCTCTGCGGGCCTGCCCCGCATCGGCCCGCGGACGCTCACCGCGCCGGGTCTGCTGCGCAGGCAACTGTCCAAGGTGTGCGAGGAGGGCATCGCGTACGAAAGGGAAGAATCGGGCACCGGCGTCATCTGCGTCGCGAGCCCAATGCTCGACCGGTCGGGGCGCGCGCGAGCGGCCGTCTCGATCTCCGGCTGGAGCAACCGGGTCCGTGCCGGACGGGTGGCTCCCGCTGTCCGGACCACTGCCCTTACGCTGTCCCGCACGCTCCCTTAACAGCCAGTGCACGCATCGTCGGCCACCATACGTCGCGATACGGACACTGATCAGGTTCGCGCCAGGCGAAACGGAGGACGCTCGTGATCGGCCAGACCACCCAGGTCGACGACCTGCGGCTTGTCGCGCTGCCCAGTGCCGTCAACTGCGCCGAGATGTTCGTGCGCTTCGCGCTCGCCGAATGGCGGCTGCGCGAGCTCATCGGCGAGGCCACGCGGATCGCCCGCCACCTGGTGTCCTCGTCGGTCAACGCCACGAAGAGCGCGGTGCCGAGGTTTCTCACCGTGCGGCTGCGCCTGCACGGCGACGCGCTGGTGATCGAACTCGACGACGACCTGACCGGCGAGCCGCCCGAACTGGCCGGCGCACAGATCAACGCGGTGACCCTGCCCGGTTCACGGCGCAACGTCTGGTCCGAACTGCCGCTGCCGACGGGGATGTCCGCCGCGGCGGTGCCGCTGCCGCAGCGCGCCCCCAACCGCGCGCCGGCCCCGGCCATCGAGCACACCGCCGAGCAGCCGCGGGTGGACGCCGACTCCCAGATCCTCCAGCGCGTCCTCTACGGTCTCAATCGCGGCAACCACGGCTGAGCACTGTCCGGTTAGGACACCTCAGGCCAGCCCGCGAACGGCACGGGCCGGCGGGCGGTCGCCGTCGATCGCGGCCACCATCTCCAGCACGCGCCGCGTCTGGCGCACCTCGTGCACACGGAACACCCGCGCCCCGTCACGGGCGGCCAGCGCCGTCGCGGCCAGGGTCCCGTCGAGCCGCTCGTGCAGCGGGACGCCGAGTGCCTCACCGACGAAGTCCTTATTGGACAGTGCCATCAGGACGGGCCATCCGGTGCCGGCGAGGGTGGCCGCGTGCCGCAGCAGGGCCAGGCTGTGCCAGGTGTTCTTGCCGAAGTCGTGCGTCGGGTCGATGAGTACGCCCGCCCGGGGCACGCCGAGCGCGACGACCTCCTCCGCGCGGCGCGTGGTCTCTTCGACGACATCGCGCACGACGTCGTCGTAGCGCACCCGGAACGGGCGCGTGCGCGGCACCGCTCCCCCGGTGTGCGAGCACACGTAGCCCGCGCCGAACTCCGCGGCGACCTCGGCGAGCCGCGGATCCGCACCGGCCCAGGTGTCGTTGAGCAGGTCGGCACCCGCCTCGCACGCGAGCCTGCCCACCTCGTGGCGCCAGGTGTCCACACTGATCACGAGATCCGGGTGGCGTCGCCGGATCTCCGCCACGAACGGCACCACGCGCCGGATCTCCTCGGCCACACCCACCTCGCTGCCAGGGCCGGCCTTCACCCCGCCGACGTCGACGATGTCCGCGCCTTCGGACACGACCCGGTCCACAGTGGCGATGGCCTCGTCGTCGGCGAACGTGGCGCCGTGGTCGTAGAAGGAATCGGGCGTGCGGTTCACGATCGCCATGACCAGGGCACGGTCACGGTGCAGCGGGCGGCCGCGGAACTCGAGTTCGACGAGGGACACGGTTCCATCATGCCTGGGCCCGCCCAGGACGCGAGAACGGCCGTTATAGCCTACGTTGCAGGGGACAGACCCGAAGGGGGTGCGCGCGGATGGCCACTCGCCACAGCGACGCGGGTCCAGCCGAGACCCACAGCAGGGAACGCTTCCTGCAGGCCGCGCTGAATGTCCTCGTCGAGCAGGGCGTCGCGGGGCTGACCGTACGAGGGCTCGCCGGGGCCGCCGGCAGCACGACCATCGGGGTCTACACCCGCTTCGGCGGCCGGACGGGCGTGCTGGACGCGTTGTACGAGCGCACCTTCGAACTCCTGCACGAGCAGATCGGGCGGCTCGGCCCCGGCTCCGGTCACGCGCTGCCGGATGTGCTGGCGTTCGGGCGGGCGTACCGGGAGTTCGCATTGGAGAGTCCGGCGCGGTACGCGTTCATGTTCGAGCGGGCGGTGCCGGGCTACGTCCCGGACCCGGATCTGCGGATGCTCGCGCAACGCGACACCTATGACGAGCTGGTGGCACGGGCGCGCCCCGCGGCGCGGTCGGCCGAAGCGGCGGAGCGTGCGGGCTATCTCGTCTGGACGACGATGCACGGCCTGGTGAGCCTCGAGCTGACGCATCGGGCGCGGACGTCCCCGCCGGGCTGGTTCCTCGGCCAGAGCGACGATTCCTACGCCCGGATCTTCCGGGAAGGCCTCACGGCCATCGTCGCGGGCCTCGACACGCGCCCCACCCGCTGACCCGTCCCGCGCGCCACCCGGACCGCCCGGACACCGAACTCGGCGGTTTGAGGGTAGATCTCGGCGGAGCTGGGAAACCCCCGGCTCCCGTTGGGAGCCGGGGGTTTCCGGTCAGCTGGCTAGGGCTGCTTACGCACCACCGGAGAGCTTCTCGCGCAGAGCGGCGAGCTGCTCGTCGGAGGCGAGGGTGCCGCCGCTGGGCTTGGCGCCCGGGTCGGCCTGCGCGGAGCTGTAGCTCTGCTCGCCACCCTCGACGCCGGTCGCGGCGTCGGCGGCAGCGGCCGCGTCCGCCTCGGCGGCCTTGGCGACCTGGCGCATGTGCGCCTCGTAGCGGGCCTGCGCCTCGGCGTACTGGCGCTCCCACTCCTCACGCTGCTTCTCGAACCCGTCCTGCCACTCGTTGGTGTCCGGGTCGAAGCCTTCGGGGTAGATGTAGTTGCCCTGGTCGTCGTACTCGGCGGCCATGCCGTACTGGGTCGGGTCGAACTCGGTCTCCGACGTGACGCCCTCGTTCGCCTGCTTCAGCGACAGCGAGATGCGGCGCCGCTCGAGGTCAATGTCGATGACCTTGACCATGACGTCGCCGCCGACCTGCACGACCTGCTCCGGGATCTCCACGTGGCGCTCGGCCAGCTCGGAGATGTGCACCAGGCCCTCGATGCCCTCCTCGACCCGGACGAACGCGCCGAACGGGACGAGCTTGGTGACCTTGCCCGGCACGATCTGGCCGATCGCGTGGGTGCGGGCGAACTGGCGCCACGGGTCTTCCTGGGTGGCCTTCAGCGACAGGGACACGCGCTCGCGGTCCATGTCCACGTCGAGCACCTCGACGGTGACCTCCTGGCCGACCTCGACGACCTCGCTCGGGTGGTCGATGTGCTTCCAGGACAGCTCCGAGACGTGCACCAGGCCGTCGACGCCGCCGAGGTCCACGAACGCGCCGAAGTTGACGATCGAGGAGACGACACCCTTGCGGACCTGGCCCTTGGCGAGCGCGTTGAGGAACTCGCTGCGCACCTCGGACTGGGTCTGCTCCAGGTACGCCCGGCGCGAGAGCACCACGTTGTTGCGGTTCTTGTCCAGCTCGATGATCTTGGCCTCGAGCTCGCGGCCGACATACGGCTGCAGATCGCGCACGCGGCGCATCTCCACCAGGGAGGCGGGCAGGAAGCCACGGAGACCGATGTCGAGGATCAGGCCACCCTTGACGACCTCGATGACGGTGCCCTTGACGGGCTCGTCCTTCTCCTTGAGCTCCTCGATCGTGCCCCACGCGCGCTCGTACTGGGCGCGCTTCTTGGACAGGATCAGGCGGCCTTCCTTGTCCTCCTTCTGGAGAACGAGAGCCTCGACCTCGTCACCGACGCTGACCACCTCGCCGGGATCGACATCGTGTTTGATCGACAGCTCGCGCGAGGGGATGACGCCCTCGGTCTTGTACCCGATGTCGAGCAGCACCTCGTCGCGATCGACCTTGACGATGGTGCCCTCAACGATATCGCCGTCGTTGAAGTACTTGATCGTCTTGTCGATCGCCGCGAGGAAGTCTTCCTCCGACCCGATGTCGTTGACCGCGACCTGCTGGGTCTGCGGGCCGGTCGTCGGGACGGTGGTGGTGTCGGTGGTCATTAGGTGGGTTGCTCCGGTAACGGCTTGGGAATAGTGGGTGTGCAGTTTGCTGGCGCGGCGAGCGGCACGACGGCAGACCGGCTGGCAAACGTCCATACGAACGGCCGCGAGCAGTTCCGCCGACGACGCGCGACCCGGACCCCGGCTCGAGCTGTGCCGGGAGGAAGGTAGCGCGAACCCACTGCGCTGGAGATATCGTACGCGGCGGGCAGTAAGCGGCACAAACAGGGGCTCCCGTGCCCGCCCGGGTATCGGCGGCGAGAATGCGATCGTGACCGCACAGGACTCCCACGACTCGGCGGAACGCCGGCTGGGCACAGTCGGCATCGCCCACCGGCAGGTGGGCCGGCGGGAAGCCGTCGCGGCCAATCTGGCCTGGTGGGACGCCGATGCCGACGACTACCAGGCCACTCACGGCGAGTTCCTCGGGGACGCCGACTTCGTCTGGTGCCCGGAAGGAGTCCGCGAAGCCGACGCCGCCCTCCTGGGCGACGTCCGTGACAAAGATGTTGTGGAGATCGGCTGCGGCCAGGCCGCGTGCGCGCGCTGGCTCGCCAAGGCGGGCGCGCACCCGGTGGCCCTGGACCTGTCCGGCGGAATGCTTCGTCATGCAAAGCAAGCCAACGCACGGACGGGAATCGATATTCCTTTGATACAGGCGAGCGCCGAGGAGCTGCCGCTGGCGGCCGCGAGCATGGACCTCGCCTGCTCCGCGTTCGGCGCCCTGCCGTTCGTCTCCTCGCCGGAAACCGTGTTCGCCGGACTGCACCGGGTGCTGCGGCCGGGCGGGCGCTGGGTGTTTGCGGTGACCCACCCGATGCGCTGGATCTTCCCCGACGATCCGGGCCCGAACGGGCTGACCGCGACCCAGCCGTACTTCGACCGCACGCCCTACGTGGAGATCGACGAGGAAGGTCGCGCGACCTACGTCGAGTACCACCGGACGCTGGGCGACTGGGTGCGGGCGCTGACCGCGGGCGGGTTCGTGCTGGAGGACCTCATCGAGCCCGAGTGGCCGGAGGGGCATCTGCGCGAATGGGGCCAGTGGAGCCCCCTGCGGGGAAAGCTCTTCCCGGGCACGGCGATCTTCCGCACGCGGCGGGCCGACCGGTGATCGGCCAGCGGCTGCGCACGGCCCAGCGCGACCGGTTCGCCGCCGCGGACCCGCTCGTGCCCACGCCGCCCCCGCCGCCGGACGGCGAGGTGGTGACCGCGGCGACCGCGTCCGGCGAGCAGGTCGCGGGCGTCCTGCAGACCAAGACCCACGCGCCCGGCACGCTCGACCTGCTGTGGTCGGCGCAGCGGGTGTGGCAGCTGTTCCCGTACCCGGGCGAAACCGGCACCGAGGGGATGGACGCGCTGCTGCGCGCGTGGCGGCGGCGGATGGACGCCGAGTCGCCCGGCCCGGACTCGGCCTGCACCGTGACCTGGCCGAGCCGCGACGCGCCCGCGATCCACGCGTTCCTGCGGCACGGCATGGTCCCCGTCTCCGTGCTCGCGCTCCGCACCGGTCCGCCACCGGCCGAGATCCCGCCCGAGGAGGTCACCGTGCGGCTCGCCCGGCCCGAGGACTTCGAAGAGGTACTCGCGCTGACCAAGGCGACCTTCGACTACACCGCGCTGGTCACCTCGCACCACCGGCCCGACGCGGCCGAGCTGATGGCCCCGCAGTTGCGGCGCAATCTCGCCGCCGGCGCCCCGATCTGGCTCGCCGAGACGGGCGGGGTCGCGACGGCCGTCGCGGACTGCGGCTGGGTCGACTCCGCCCCCGGCACCTGGGCGGCCGAACTGCTGCCGAAGGGGCACTGGGGCTACGTGAACAACGTGGCGACCCGGCCGGGCTCGCGCGGCAACGGGATCGGCCGCGCGCTGATGTCCACGGTGCACCGCGACTTCGCCCGTCGCGGCGCCACGGGCACCTACCTCTACTACAACCCGACCAACCCGCTGTCTTCGGTGTTCTGGCCCCGCCAGGGCTATCGTCCACTGTGGACCTTCTGGGAGGTCCGGCCCGCGTCGGCGTTGCGCTGACCACATCCGGGGCGCCCCGGGTTGCGGGCCACTGCCACACGCCGTAATTTGAACTGACCAGTCAGTTCAAATAGGGGGCACTTGTGCGGGTGGAGGTAGACCAGGTGACCGTCGCGGGGCCGCACGGGCCCGTGCTGGCGCCGACTTCGCTGACCGTCGGCGATGGTGAGCTGGGGATCGTCCACGGCGAGCCGGGGCCCGGCGTGACCGCGCTCGCGCTCGTGCTGACCGGGCGCATGAAGCCGGCCACCGGCGTGGTCGCGGTGAACGGCAAGGCCGACGACGCCGCGCTCCGCAGGCTGACCGCGGTCGTCGACGCGCCCGGGGTCAGCGAGCCCGACGAAGCGCTGCCGGTGCGTGTGGTCGTCGGGGAGGAACTGGCGCTGGGCGGGCGAGCGGCCGGAAAGCAGGACGTCGCCCGCTGGCTGGCCGGGCACGACGCCGCGGGGCTGGCGGCACGGCTCGCCAACGGTGAGAAGTCCGCGCTGGAGGGCACCGACCAGCTCTCGGCAGGTGCGAACCAGCTGCGGGACGGGTTGAACGAAGGCCTCAAGCAGATCCCGAACCCCGGCGACCCGGCGCGCACCGCGACGGCGGACACGATCGCCGACCCGGTGGCCGTCGACTCGGCCGGCATCGCCTCGGCCGGCACCTACGGCGCCGGGCTCGCGCCGTTCTTCATCTCGCTGGCCACCTGGATCGGTGCGTTCGTGCTGTTCCTGTTGCTGCGCCCGCTCTCGGCCCGCGCGCTCGCCGCCGGGGTCGCGCCGCTGCGGGTCGCGGTCGGCGGCTGGCTCGCCGCGGCGGTGCTGGGCATCGCGCAGGTGCTGGTGCTGTTCGGCGCGGTGACCTGGCTCGTCGGCATCCACGTCGCGCATCCGCTCGGCGCCATCGGGTTCGCGATCCTCGCGTCAGGTGCGTTCACCGCGATCGTGCACGCGCTCAACGCCATGTTCGGCGCGGTCGGCAAGTTCCTGGGCTTGGTGCTGCTGGTGCTCCAGCTGGTCAGCGCGGGCGGTACCTTCCCCTGGCAGACCCTGCCGGACGCGCTGTACCCGCTGCACCTGGTCCTGCCCATGGGGTACGTCGTCGACGGCCTGCGGCACCTGCTCTACACGGGCGCGTCGCTGCAGAGCCTGCTCGACGTCGGGGTGCTGTGCGGCTGGCTGGCCGCGGCGATCGTGGTGTCCGTGCTCGCCGCGCGCAAGCAACGCGTGTGGACCGTGTCGAAGCTACAACCGGAGCTGAGCCTGTGACCTCCCGAGCCGACCGCACGAAGCAACGGCTGTTCGAAGCAACGCTGAAGCTGGCGTCGAGCCGTGGGCTGGTGGGGCTCACGGTCGACGAGATCGCCGCCGAAGCCGGGGTCGCGAAAGGCACGGTGTACTACAACTTCGGCAGTAAGGACGGGCTCATCGAGGCGCTGCTGCGGTACGGCGTCGGGCAGCTCGCCGGCCGGTTGCGGGCGCACACCGGCAAGCCGGACCCCGTCGCCGGGCTCGAGTCCCTTGTCGACGAAGGGCTCGCGTTCGTCGCCGAGTACCGGGGTTTCTCGCAGATCCTGGTCAGCGAGATGTGGCGGACGCCGGGTCAGTGGCACGAGACCCTGACGCCGCTGCGGGAAGAGATCGTCTCGATCGTGAAGGACCAGTTGCAGCGGGTCTCGGACGCGGGACGGCTACCCGAGGGCGTGCTGATCCCGACTGCCGCGGCGGGGCTGTTCGGCACCCTGCTGGTGGTGGCGCTGGACTGGCAGGTGTTCCAGCCGCAGCGCGCACGAGCCGAGGTGCGTGACGGGGTTCTCCTTCTCTTGCGCGGGTTCACCCGCTGACTGACCGAGCGATTCGCCGGTGGCTTCGACCTCAACGAGAGGTACTACTTCGGCTGAGCTGCTCAGCGCACCAGCGGGCGAGACTGGCCGACCTGGTGCACCGACGCGGCCCGCCCTTCGATGGCCCGTGCCATCGCGTGGAGGACCGCCTCGGTCAGCTCCGCATGCGACAGCGGGCGGCCGTCGCCGATCTCGGACAGCGAACCGACCATGACCAGCTGCGTGGGATGCGCGGCGAGCACCGGTTCCGCCTCCGCGGGCGGCCCGCCCGCGCTACGTACCTCGACGACCGGCGCGCGCGGGGCGAGCAGCCGCTCGCACGCGCCCAGCACCGAGCGCCGGTACTGCTCGTGCACCCAGGCGACCAGCAGGTCCGCCGGGGCGCCGAGCGCCGCTTCGGCCTTCGTGGCCAGTTCGCGCGGGCGGTCGCAGTGCGCTTCGACCCACAGCGCGCGCCCCGGTTCGCGGCCGCCGTTGCCGTTCGCCGGCCGGTGGCCACGGGGGCGTAGCGCCTTGAGCGCCGCGACGCCCTGTTTCGTCTCCGGGACGGCGATCGGCCTGTAGCGCCGCGAGGGCAACACGACGTGCCAGCCGTCGCGGACCAGTGCCTCCGCCGCCGGAGACAGCATGCCGGTTCCCGCCAGAATCAACGCTCGCCTGCCCGCCATAAACACGACGTTACCGCCGTGTTCGGGCATTCGCAGCACGCCATCCGTGGCTTTTTGTGTTGGAAACACAGCGTTCATACGGCGATCTCGTGATCGCCTAACCCCAGTCCTTCGACCCGTCGAATGCGTGGGGCTGGGTGAGGCTGAACCAGTTACCGGAATCGTCGCGGAACACCGCTTCCACGCCGTAGGGCCGGTCGGCGGGTTCCTGCAGGAAGGTCACTCCGCGCGCCGAGAGCTCCTCGTAGGTCTTGCGGCAGTCGTCGGTCGACCAGACGCCGGAGCTCATCGCACCCTTCGCGACCAGCTCACGCACGGCCTTCTCCGTCTCCGGATCGTGCTGCGGCGGGCCGGGCTGCATCAGGATGACGTCGAAATGGGGCTGGTCCGGCGGGCCCACCGTCAACCACCGGAAACCGTTCCCGATCCGCAGGTCCTGCCGCACTTCGAAACCGAGCTTTTCGGTGTAGAACGTTTTGGCGGAATCCTGGTCGAGCACGTAGATGCTCGCGTGCGAAAGTCGTTTGATCATGTGCCAACCGTAATGCGCGCCCGGCCGCGGTGTCTTATCCGAAAGTGCTGGGCCTGGTCCACATCATGAGGTAGCAGCCGGGAATCGCGTGCGCCCCGTGCTCGGCACGGTACTGCGAGGGCGTCTGCCCGGTGAGCTCGGTGAAACGGCGGCTGAACGTGCCCAGGCTGGTGAAGCCGACCGCGAGGCAGACCTCGGTGACGGTGAGGTTCACCGAGCGCAGCAGATCCTGGGCGCGCTCGATGCGCCGCCGGGTGAGGTAGGCCTTCGGCGTCTCGCCGTAGGCCGCGGCGAAGTTCCGGATGAAATGCGAGCGCGACCAGCCCGCGACGGCGGCGAGCCGCTCGACGTCGAGCGGCTCGCCGTAGTGCGCGTCCATCCAGTCCTTGGCTCGCCGCAGGTGCGCGACGGCGGGCTGCCCGGCGGACCGGCGGCGCCCGGATGCCGGACTCGCCGTGCCCGGACGCGCGGCTCGCGGGTCCTTAACGCCTGACTCGCGGCCGCCGATGGCCGGGCTCGCGGGCATCAGTGCGCCGCGTCGTTCCAGGAGCGGCCGAAGCCGACCGACACCTCCAGCGGCACCGCCAGTTCGCAGGCGGCGCCCATCTGCTTGCGCACCAGGGCCTCCACCTCGCCGTGCTCGCCTTCGGCGACCTCGAGCACGAGTTCGTCGTGCACCTGGAGCAGCAGCCGGCTGCGCAGCCGCGACTCCTTCAGCGCGCGCTGCACGCCCAGCATCGCGACCTTGATGATGTCGGCGGCGCTGCCCTGGATCGGCGCGTTGAGCGCCATCCGCTCGGCCATCTCGCGGCGCTGCCGGTTGTCGCTGTTGAGATCGGGCAGGTAGCGGCGGCGGCCGAAGATCGTCTCGGTGTAGCCGGTCTTGCCGGCCTCGGCGACGACGTTCTGCAGGTAGTCGCGCACCCCGCCGAACCGTTCGAAGTAGTCGTCCATCAGGGCGCGTGCCTCTTCGGTGGTGATGCGCAGCTGATTCGACAGGCCGTAGGCGGACAGCCCGTACGCGAGCCCGTAGTTCATCGCCTTGATCTTCGCCCGCTGGGCGCCGGTGACCTCGCCCGGATCGCACGAGAACACCGTCGCCGCGGTCGCGGCGTGGAAGTCGAAGCCCGACTGGAACGCCTCGATCAGCGCGGCGTCCTCGGACAGGTGGGCCATGATCCGCATCTCGATCTGGCTGTAGTCCGCGGTCATCAGCTCCGCGTAGCCCGCGCCCACCACGAACGCGTCGCGGATGCGGCGCCCTTCGTCGGTGCGGATCGGGATGTTCTGCAGGTTCGGGTCCACAGAGGACAGCCGCCCGGTCGCGGCGATGGTCTGGTGCAGCGTGGTGTGGATCCGCCCGTCGTCGGCGACGGACTTGATCAGCCCTTCGACCGTGACCCGCAGCCGCGTCGCGTCCCGATGCTCGAGCAGATGCTGCAGGAACGGATGCTCGGTCTTCTCGAACAGCGTCTGCAGCGCGTCGGCGTCGGTGGTGTAACCGGTCTTGGTGCGCTTGGTCTTCGGCATCTGCAGCTCGTCGAACAGCACCACCTGCAACTGCTTGGGCGAGCCCAGGTTGATCTGCTTGCCGATGACCGCGAACGCGTCCGCCTCGGCCTGGCGCACCCGGCTCGCGTAGTGCGCCTCGAGCCCGGTCAGCTGCTCGAGATCCACCGCGACTCCGGCGGCCTCCAGTTCGGTGATGACCTCCAGCAGCGGCAGCTCGATCTCGTCCAGGAGCTTCGTGCCACCGATCTTGTCCAGCTCGCTCGTGAGCGCCCCGGCCAGTTCGGCCACCGCCCGCGCGCGGACCAGCTCGGCCTGCACCAGCTTCTGGTCGCCGTCGGCACCGTCGAGCAGCGACAGCTGCCCGTCACCCTCGTCGGCCTCCGAGCGCAGCTCGCGCTGCAGGTACCGGAGCACAAGGTCGTCGAGCTCGAAGGAGCGCTGGCCGGGGCGCACGAGGTACGCGGCCAGCGCGGTGTCCAGCTTCAGGCCGGCGAACGTCCAGCCGCGGGCGAGCACGGCGTGCAGGGCGACCTTGAGCGAGTGCCCCACCTTGAGCATCGCGGGATCGGCGAGCCAGGCCGCGAGCGCCCGCTCGTCCTGCTCGTCCATAGTGGACAGATCGACATACGCACCCTGCCCGTCCGCGGCGGCGAACGTGATCGACTGGGCGTCCGCGGTGACCGAGGCGCCGGTGGTGCGGAGGGACAGCCCGACCGCCTTGCCGGGTTCGACGTGCTCACCGAGCCAGGCGGCGAGCCCGCCGGTGGGCAGTGCGGCGCCGGAGACGTCGAAGCCCTGATCGGCCTCGGGCTCGGCGCTCTGCAGCGTCGCGAACAGGCGTTCCCGCAGCACCCGGAACTCCAGGTCGTCGAACAGCCTGTGCACCGCGTCACGATCCCACGCGCGCAGCCCCAGATCTTCCGGCACGGCCTCGAGCGGCACGTCGCGGACCAGTTCGGTGAGCTGGCGGTTGAGCATCACCGCGTCGAGGTGGGCGCGCAGCGCGTCACCGACCTTGCCCTTCACCTCGTCGACCCGGTCGATGAGGGTGGCCAGGGAGCCGAACTGCTGGATCCACTTGGTGGCCGTCTTCTCCCCCACGCCCGGGATACCGGGCAGGTTGTCCGACGGGTCCCCGCGCAGCGCCGCGAAGTCCGGGTACTGCTCCGGCGAGAGGCCGTACTTGTCGCTGACCGCGGCCGGGTCGTACCGGACCAGGTCGGACACGCCCTTGCGCGGGTAGAGCACCGTCACGGACTCGTTCACCAGCTGCAACGCGTCCCGGTCACCGGTACAGATCAGGACGTCGAAGTTCTCGCCGACGGCCTGCGAAGTGAGCGTGGCGATGATGTCGTCGGCCTCGAAACCCTCCTTGGCCAGCACCGGGATGCCGAGCACCCCGAGCACGTCTTTGACGAGGTCGACCTGGCCCCGGAACTCGTCGGGCGTGGCGGAGCGGCCGGCCTTGTACTCGGCGTACGTCTCCGACCGGAACGTCTGCCGCGACACGTCGAACGCCACGGCCAGATGCGTGGGCTGCTCGTCGCGCAGCAGGTTGATGAGCATGGAGGTGAACCCGAAGACGGCGTTGGTGGTCTGCCCGGTCTTCGTCTTGAAGTTCTCCGCGGGCAGCGCGAAGAACGCGCGGTAGGCCATCGAATGGCCGTCGATCAGCAACAGGCGAGGCCGGTCTCCCGGGGCGGCTGTCGCTGTGGCGTTCACTACGGTTTGGTTCTGGCTGGGGCTCACGGGAGCGAGTCTAGGGTGAAGGTCCGACAGAATCGCCTGAGGAGCCGTGTGTGACCGAGTACGTGTCCGAAGACAGCCTCGCCCAGTACGCGGGCGTGGACCCGACCGCCACCGAACAGCAGCTCAACGACAAGATCGGGCTGCGGTTCGTCGAAGTCGGCGCGGAGCGGGTGGTCGGCACGATGCCGGTCGAGGGCAACCGCCAGCCGTACGGGCTGCTGCACGGCGGCGCCAACGCGGTGCTCGCCGAGGCGCTCGGTTCGACCGTCGCCGCGCTCAACGCCGGACCGGACAAGATGACGCTCGGCTTCGAGCTGTCGTGCACGCACCACCGCGGCGTCCGCGACGGCCTGGTCACCGGGACGGCGGTGCCGGTGCACGTGGGCCGCGGCACGATCACCACGGAGATCGTGCTGACCGACGAATCCGGGCGGCGCACCTGCACCGCCCGGCTCAGCTGCATCGTCCGGGACCGGCCCGCCGCCTAGGTTGCACCGCCTCCGGCTTTCGCGATTCGACCGCGCGCCGCTCAGCCGACGCCGAGGTACGCCTCCTTGATGGAGTCGTCGGCGAGTAGTTCCCGGCCCGCGCCGTACCGCGTGATGCGCCCGGTCTCCAGCACATACGCGCGGTGCGCGCGGGACAGCGCCTGCTGCGCGTTCTGCTCGACGAGCAGCACCGTCGTACCCTGCTGGTTGATCTCGGTGACGATGCGGAAGATCTGCGCGATGAACTGGGGCGCGAGCCCCATCGAAGGCTCGTCGAGCAGCAGCAGCTTCGGCTTCGCCATCAGCGCCCGCCCGATCGCGAGCATCTGCTGCTCACCACCCGAAAGCGTGCCGCCCTGCTGCGACTGCCGCTCCTTCAGCCGCGGGAACAGCTCGAACACCCGCTCCAGGTCTGCCGCCAGGTTCTTGCGGTCCTTGCGGGCGTAGGCGCCCATGTCCAGGTTCTCCGCGACGGTCATCCCGGGGAACACCCCGCGCCCTTCGGGCACCTGCGAGATCCCCCGCACGACACGCAGATCCGCACGCAGTTTGGTGATGTCCTCGCCGGCGAACGTGATCTTTCCGGCCGAGAGCGGCCGGATCCCGGAGATGGCCCGCATCGTGGTCGACTTGCCGGCGCCGTTCGCGCCGATCAGCGCGACGACCTCGCCCTCGTCGACGGTGATGGACAGGTCCGACACGGCCTGGATCCGGCCGTAGTGCACGGAAACCCCGGACAGCTCAAGCAGCGTCATCGTCAGGCACTCCCAAATACGCGGCGATGACCGCGGGGTTCTCCCGGATCTCCGCCGGCAGTCCGTCGGCGATCTTCTTCCCGAACTCCAGCACGACGATGCGGTCGGTGACACCCATGACGAGTTTCATGTCGTGCTCGATGAGCAGGACGGTGTAGCCGTCGGAGCGGATCCTGCGGATCAGCTCCATCAGGTCCTCCTTCTCGGCCGGGTTAAACCCGGCCGCCGGCTCGTCCAGGCACAGCAGCTTCGGCTCGGTCGCCAGCGCGCGGGCGATCTCGAGGCGGCGCTGGTAGCCGTACGGGAGGTTCTTCGCCTTGTCCGCGGCGCGATCGGCGATCCCGACGAACTCCAGCAGTGCCATCGCCCGATCGACCGCGTGCTGTTCCTCGTGGTGGTGCCTCGGCAACCGCAGCAGCGCCCCTAGCACGCTGGTCTTCGCGCGCGCGTCCGCCCCGACCACGACGTTCTCCAGCGCCGTCATCTCGCCGAAGAGCCGGATGTTCTGGAACGTGCGCGCGATGCCCCTCTGGGTGATCTTGTGCCGCGTGGCCTTGCCAAGCGGCTTGTCCTCCAGCAGCACCCGGCCCGAGGTGGGCCGGTAAACGCCGGTCATCGCGTTGAAGCAGGTGGTCTTGCCCGCGCCGTTCGGGCCGATCAGGCCGAGGATCTCCCCGCGGCGGATGCCGAAGGAGACCGAGTCGAGCGCGGTCAAGCCCCCGAACCGCAGGGTGACATCTCGCAGTTCGAGCAGCGTCGCACCGACCTCGACACCGATCTCACGGTCGGGCGCGACCGCTTCGGCGACCTCCGCCTCGTGGTCGGCCCGCTGCTGCGCCGTCATGTGGGCCACCTCGGCGACGAGGCCGCCCACTTCCCCGGTCTGGTCGTTCGGGTCGGTCATCGGTTCCCTCCGTGCTCACCGGCCAGCGCGCTTTCCCCGGACAGCTGCTCGCCCCGGCCGATCAGGCGTCGGTAGGCCTGGCGGCCCTTCGCGAGCAGGCGCTGGCGGGCGCCGAGCAGGCCCTGCGGCCGGAAGATCATCAGGACGATCAAGGCGATGCCGAAGATGAGGTAGTTATACTCGGCGATCTGCACGAACCGCAGCGGCAGGTACGCCACGACGACCGCGCCCAGCAGAACGCCCACCTTGTTGCCGGCGCCGCCGAGCACGACCGCGGCGAGGAAGAGCATCGAGGTGACCACGTCGAACGACTGGTTGTTCACGAACCCGAGCTTCCCGGCGTAGAGGGAGCCCGACAGCCCTCCGATCGCCGCGCCGATCACGAACGCCCAGATCTTGAACTTGTAGGTGGCCACGCCCATGATCTCCGCGACGTCCTCGTCCTCGCGGATCGCGACCCACGCCCGGCCGACACGCGACCGTTCCAGGTTCCCGACCAGCAACAGCACGGCGACGATGATCGTGACGGTGAGCCAGTACCACTGGGTCGCGTTCCCGAAGAACGGGACGCCGGCGTTGTTCGTGCCGACCCGTTCGAAGCCGGACTGTCCGCGCAGCGGGGTCACGTTGTCCGCGAGCAGGCGGATGATCTCGCCGAACCCGAGGGTCACGATCGCGAGATAGTCGCCGCGCAGCCGCAGCGTCGGGGTGCCGAGGATGATCCCGAAGATCATCGTGATCGCCATCGCCAGCGGCAGCGTCCACAGGTAGGGCAGCTTGTGCAGGGACGAGTTCGGCGACGTGAACAACGCCGCCACATACGCGCCGACGGCGAAGAACCCCACGTACCCGAGGTCCAGCAGGCCTGCCTGACCGACCACGACGTTGAGGCCGACGGCGACCAGCGCGTAGCGGGCCACGTCGAACATCGCGGTCGGGAAGTCCGTCCCGGTGGTGGCCAGGATCGGCGGGTCGAGCACCGGCAGGAAGTAGATGAGCGCCAGCACGGGGATCAGAATCCCCCACTGGGCCGGGCGGGACAGGCTGTTCCAACGCTCCCTGATGCCGGTCATACCCGCGCCTTCCCCAGCGACTCACCGAGAATCCCGGTCGGCCGGAACATCAGCACGATGACCAGCACCACGAACGCGACGATGTCCTTCCACTCGCCGCCGAACAGCGACTGGCCGTAGTTCTCGACCAGGCCGAGCACGAACCCGCCGAGCAGCGCGCCCCGCAGGTTGCCGATGCCGCCGAGCACGGCCGCCGTGAACGCCTTGATGCCCAGCAGGAAGCCGCCGTTGTAGATCGCGCCCTGCGGGATCTTCATCATGTAGAACAGTGCCGCCGCGCCCGCGAGCAGGCCGCCGACGAGGAACGTCACGATGATGACGCGTTCCTTGTTCACGCCCATCAGCGTCGCGGTGTCGGGATCCTGTGCCACGGCGCGGATCCCGCGGCCGAGCCGGGTCTTGTTCACGAAGTAGTCCGCCACGAACCACAGCAGCACCGCGGCCACGAACAGGATGATGTCGCGGTTGGTCACCACGGCGCCGAAGATCCGGAACAGCGGCGCCGGCTGCAGGAGCCGGATCTGCGGCTGCTGGTTCAGCCCGAAGATCAGCTTCAGCGTCTGCTGGATCGCGAACGAAGCGCCGATCGCGGTGATCAGGAAGACCAGGCGGGGCGCGTTCCGGTTCCGCAGTGGCCGGTACGCCACGCGTTCCAGTGCGACGGCGACCGCGCCCGACACCGCCATCGCGGCCAGCCCGGCCACCGCCAGGAAGCCGATGACCTGGATCGTCGGGAGCTCCGGATCGGCGCCGGGCCGGAAGCCCAGCAGCCAGAAGGTGATCCAGGCGGCGAACGTGCCGACGATGAACACCTCGGAGTGGGCGAAGTTGATGAGTTTCAGCACGCCGTAGACGAGGGTGTAGCCCAGCGCGATGAGGGCGTAGATGCCGCCCTGCGCCAGGCCGTCGACGGTGTTGTTCCAGAACTGGTCTGCCAGGCCGTGGACGTCGAACTGGATCCAGCTGTCGGTCTGGGTCAGGGCAGCGGTGATCGCGGGGTGCAAGGATTCACTCTATTCCCGGGTACGGATCGGGCATGCACGCGGCGTTCGGCCGCGCGCATGCCCGTCGTCGGTCTGACGTGTCTAGCTGATCTGGCCGTTGTTGACGATCTTGCCGTTCTGCACGCGGTAGCTCCACACCGGCGTGTCGGACAGCTCGCCCTTGTCATTCCACTTGAAGTGCTTGGTCAGCCCCTGCCCGTCGTAGTTCTTGACGAAGTTCAGCAGCCCGGCCCGGTCCTTGATGCCCGAGTCGATGCCCTTCAGGAGGATAGTGGTGACGTCGTAGCCTTCGGGCGAATAGGTGCCCGGGTCTGCCCCTTCGGTCGCCTTGAAGGCGGCGGTGAAGTCCTTGAAGTTGTCCTCCGGGACACACGGGCAGGTGAAGTAGGCGTTGTTCGCCGCCGCACCGGCCGCCTTGAGGAACTCGGGGTCCTTCACGCCGTCCGGTCCGACGAACTTCGCGGTGACGCCCTTGTCGTTGAGCTGCTGCGCGAACGGGCCGGCCTCGGGGTAGTAGCCCGAGTAGAAGATCGCGTCCGGGCTCTCGGTGGCGATCTTGTTGACCACCGCGGAGAAGTCGGTCTGACCGGTCTTCACCTTGTCCGAGCAGGTCGCCTTCGATCCCAGCGCCTGCTTGAGCTGGGTGGCGAGGCCGATGCCGTACTCCGAGTCGTCCTCGATGACGCAGACCTTGTTGGCCTTGAGGGTGTCGGTGAGCAGCTTCGCCGCGGCCGGACCCTGCGCCGCGTCGTTGCCCATCCCGCGGAAGAAGGTCTTCCAGCCGTTGTCGGCGAGTGCCGGGTTGGTCGCCGACGGGCTGATCGTGACGAGGCCGGCCTGGTTGAACAGGTTGCCCGCGGCCTTCGACTCACCCGAGAACGGCAGGCCGACGACGCCGATGATGTCGGCCTCGTTGATCACCTGGGTGACGATGCCGGGCGCCTTGTCGGGCTTGCCCTCGGTGTCGAACTGCTTGAGGGTCACCTGGCAGTTCGGGTTGGCCTTGTTGTGCTGCTTCACCGCGAGATCCGCGCCGCGCAGGATGTTCTGCCCCAGTGCCGCGCTCGCGCCGTTGATCGTGCCCGCGTACGCGAGGGAGACACCCGAACAGACGGCCTTGCCGTCGCCTGCCGGGTTGGCGGCGTTGGCGGCCTGCGAAGGAGCCGCGGCGGAGCTGTTGGTGTTCCCCGACGAGCCGCCGTTGTCCCGCGCCGCGCAGGCGCCCAGCGTGAGCGACGCTGCGGCCGCCAGCACGATGAGCCCCTTGAGTCGTGCTCTTGACACTCGTTTCCTCCCAATGCCGGTCTGCCGCATCGAGCACGCGGCTGCTTCCCATTTCGTGGGAACCTTGACTGGGCGCAAAACGTAGCGTTTCGGGCGCTGCTTGCACAGCGGTACGCCGTGTCTTGTATCCACATCGTGACGGTCGCCGCAAGGGTTTATGCACGATTTACACCCAGTTGTCGCAAAGGCGACAACCGGGTGTTGACAAACAGTAATGTGTCGCTCATCCGAGCGGGTTAACGACCTAGCGCTGGCCGATGCTTTCGACCACGGCCTGTGCGACCGCCTTCATCGTGGTGCGCCGGTCCATCGCGGTGCGCTGGATCCAGCGGAACGCGTCCGGCTCGGTCAGGCCCTGCTGGCTCATCAGCAGGCCCTTGGCCCGGTCGATGATCTTGCGGGTCTCCAGCCGGTCGCTGAGCCCCGCGACCTCGGCCTCGAGCGCCTGCAGCTCGGAGAACCGGCTGATGGCGAGCTCGATGGCCGGCACCAGGTCACGCTTGGCGAAGGGCTTGACCAGGTAGGCCATGGTGCCCGCGTCACGGGCGCGCTCGACCAGCTCGCGCTGGCTGAAGGCGGTCAGAATGACAACGGGGGCCACCCGGTCGCCGGTGATCTTCGCCGCGGCTTCGATGCCGTCCAGCTTGGGCATCTTGACGTCCAGGATCACCAGGTCGGGCTTGAGCTCGGTGGCGAGCTTGATCGCCTCTTCGCCGTCGCCTGCCTCACCCACCACCTGGTAGCCCTCTTCGCGCAACATCTCGACGAGGTCAAGCCGGATCAGTGCTTCGTCTTCGGCGACGAGCACCCGACGCTGCGGCTCGGTGGCGATACCGGTTGCCTCGGCAGCCTGTTCGGTCACCGGGGTCCTCCTGCGTGCTCGACGGATTGGGAAACGCGGCGTACCGCGAACCACGAGCCTACCCGGAACGATCCAGAACGTGAGATGGTGTTCACCACGTGGTGCGCCGAGCCGGACCGGTGTAGGTCTCAGTTACACAGGGCTACCCCCGCTGCTCCAGCTCACACTCGGGACGCGTAAAGTTTGGCGTCGCCGCCCCCGTAGCCCAACTGGCAGAGGCAACGGATTCAAAACCCGTCCAGTGTGAGTTCGAATCTCACCGGGGGCACTCCCCTAGACCAGCCAGAATCGGCCCCTCACCTGCGGAAACGAGGTGAGGGGCCGATCTTGTGCTATCCGGCCGTGTCCGGCTCTGCCCGGCCGTCATCGGGCGTCTGCGGTCTATTCGCGGTCTCGGGATCGGGCGGCAACTCCAGCGCAGCCTCGATGCGCTGACGCGCGCTGGCCGCCTGCCCGGCCAGGACCTTCGCGTAGATCCGGTGCAGCACCGCGACCGAATGCCCGGCCCACTCGGCGACCTGTGTGGAGGGCACGCCCGCACCGAGCCACGCGGACACGCACGCATGCCGGCGTCCGATAGAGCGCCAGGAATCCGGCGGAATCGCCTTGAAATGGCCGTAGCGGCGCGCAGTTGCGATATTACGGCTATTCAGAGGTTGCGGTAGATCTCGCGTCGGTGTCCGAGGTCGACGATGACCACGATCAGGCGACCGTCGTCGATCGTGTAGACGACGCGGTAGTCGCCAACGCGCACCCGATACGCACCCTTGAGCCCTTGCAGGGCTCGCGCCCCGTGGGGTCGTGGCTCGCTACCGAGTTTGTCGATCGCTGCTTGCAGGCGACGGCGGATCGGCTTGTCGAGCTTCGCAAGTGCCCGCAATGCCTCGCGGGTAATCTCGATCGAATAGCTCACTCGTCGACAGCCCCGGTCTCCAGCCGCCGCAGGGCTTCATCCCACGGCACGGTGGGTTCGCCGGACTCCATTACGCGCGCAGCGCGCGCACCCCAGTACGCATCTTCTTCGGCCTCGGAACGCTCGGCGTCGGCGACCGGTACCAGTGCGCCGACACGGCGGCCTCGCTTGGTCACGTACACGCGGCGACCGGTGCGATCCACGAGGTCGAGCAGGTCTGCCAGATGTTCGCGTACGTCGCTGACCGGGACCTCGGTCGCGTCGTCCCCTAGCTCATATGCAGCGGTCATGTCTCAATAGTACGGCTTGTACGAGACGTACAGAAGCCTCTCGAACGGTCACCCTGGTCAGCGCACCGCATGGTCGCCAGGTCAGTCAGGAATTCCTCCAGTTCACCGTCGTCGAACACCCCGTCCTGCGCCAAGTCATCGGCCGATTCGACCAGCACAGCACCCCGGAACAACTCATCCACCGAGGGCTCAGGGCGCCCAGCGGAATGCGGATAGTGAGCAGTGTTCGTGGTCATGGTGCACCTCCCGAGGTTTGACTGGTCAACTTTCGGTGTTCCCGACAGTCCAGCGCCGCGTGGCACCAGAACCCCCGCGGTCAGTCGGCTCGCAAGACCGTACCGGGCACGTCTGACCATCTGCTGGCCAGCCATTACCGCTCCCCTGCGGTCCCGACGCGGTCCGCGAATGGCGCCCGGCCCTATCTGAGCAGGTCAGTGGGCGGTCGTCCGTGGGGACAAACATGCCGGCCGTCGGGACGTGCAGGTCGCCACCGCGGGCAACCCGAAGAAACCGACGTCGCGCACACCCCGGCCACGCCGAACGGGCCAGAAGTCACCGGCTAGGCGAGAACACCTCGCAGGACGGTGGTGCGCAGGGCGCGCACCAGGGCGTGCCCGTCCAGGTCGGCGCCGTAGCGGTACCACTCGAGGAAGCAGCCTTGGTTCACCGCGAAGATCACCGTGACCAGCTCTCTGACGGACACGTCGCTCGTGAAGGTGCCTTCCCGCATCCCGGCCTCGACGATGTCCGAGATCGTTGCCTTGACGCGGTCGTTGATAGCCACCAAGCGCTGCTCGGCGGCGCCGCCCTTTCCGTGCAGCTCGACCGACATCAGGATGATCAGCATCATCCACTCGGCGTGCTGCTGACCGGCTCTCGACTGGGCATGCAGGAAGGCGACGAGCTGGTCCCGAGCCGAACCCTTCTTCTCCGCCACAGCCGCAACGGCCGGATCGACGATGAGGCGCTCAGCCTCGTCGATCAAGGCCAGCAGCAGGTTCGCCTTGCTCTTGAAGTAGAAGTAGACGGCACCCTTGCTCAGGCCGGCGCCGGCGGCGATCTCCTCGACGCTGGTCGACAGGTACCCCTTGGAGATGACCTGCTGCCGGGCGATGGCCATCAGCCGATCCATGCTCGCCTTGCGTTGCTCGGCTTTGCGATTCTGACGAGCGTCGGGTCCGTCCGTCACCACTTGGGCCGCCTGACCTCGATCTTTTCTTCGCGCATACTGATCAGTCAGTATACCGAAGTGCCCCGGCGCCCCGTGTAGTCAGGTCGCTCTACGCGGACCTTGTCTTCAGCTCTCCACAAAGATACTATCCAGTCAGTATGCGAATGGGAGCCGGTCGAAGGCCGCGCTGCCTCGCAGAGGAACCCCTGTCGAGCCGCAACCTACGGAAAGGGCGAGATCGAATGGTCAGCCAGCCAGTCCAGCCCGTGGTCGACGATCCACGCGAGGCCGCGCTGCGCGAGCGCGTCAAAGCGGGTTACCAGCTCGAAGACCCCACCGAGATGACACCTCGGTACCACGACGTCCTGGTCAACACGATGCATATCGCGGCCGACCTGGAAGTGGTCACCTTGCCCACCTACTCGCCGGCGATCAGGACCGCGCCCACGCTGGAGGACAAGATCGCCATCGCCTCCGCGTGCCAGGACGAACTGGGCCACGCCCAGGTCATCTACCGGCTCCTGGAGGAGTTCGGGTACGACACCCAGTACTTCCTGTTCGAGCGTGATCCGCACGAGTGGCGCACGTTCCAGATGCTGGAGTTCCCGCACGAGGACTACATCGAGTCCGTGGTGTCCATGTGCTACGGCGACCGCGCCGGGTACATCACCACCGTCGACCTGGAGGAGAACTGCTCCTTCGCGCCGTTCGCCCGGTCCTTGCGCAAGGTCAACTTCGAGGAGACCTTTCACGTCGCCCACGGCGAGCGGTGGGTCAAGTTCTTCTGGAACCTGAACGAGAGATCGCGGGAGCGGGTGCAGGAGTCGGTGGACTTCTATTTCCCCCTGTGTGCCGCGTGGTTCGGTGTCCCGGACGAGATGAAGAAGCGCACCGACCAGCTGGCCTACAAGATTCGTGGTGCTTCGAACGACCAGATGCGCCAGAAGTGGCTTTCCCAGGTCGTGCCGTTCAGCGAATCGGTCGGCATCCGGGTTCCGGCTCATTTCGACGAGGACAGCGGCCACTTCGTGCTCGACTACGAGCCGCCCATTCACCTCGACGAGCAGACGCGCACCTGGGACTACGACCGGCGGATCAGCTGGGCCGAGCAGTTCCGGATCTGGAAGACCGGCAGCAGGCACAAGGTGCCCTCGATCAGCCGGCTGCATCACGAGGCCTGGGGCGCCGACCTGTGGTGACCGGCGAGGCGAACGGGAGTGCCGCCGATGAGCGCGGTTACGAAGGATGAGGTGATCGCCGCCCTCGAGTCGGTCCACGACGCACATGTCCCCGCCAGCCTGCGTGGCATGGGGATGCTCTCCGGCGTGCGGGTCGACGGCGGCGACGTGTATGTCGAACTGTGCATACCGTGCATGGCCTGCCCGGCGACCTCCTACCTCGGCGAGCAGATTCGTGAGCGGCTGCTCGCCCTCGCCGGCGTGGTCTCGGTCGAGGTGGGCACCGGGTTTCACCTGCGCTGGGATCGGGGCGCGGTCGACGACGAGACGCGCGCCCTGATGCGCGAACACGGAATCCAACTCTGAAAGTGGTGGCCGGATGGACGAGCGGATGGCACGCAAGAAGACGTTCGACCCGCAACGAGAACGCGGCGGTACGACGCCCCGCTACTACGAGGTGTTCGCCAGAAAGACCTCGGATGACGAACTCGCGCACGTGGGGTCCGTCGAGGCGCCGAACGACGACCTCGCGCAGGTACGAGCCTGGTACATCTACGATCAGCACAAATGGCGCGAGATGTGCGTCGTGCCGACCGACATGATTATCCCAGTTCGGCTCGGAAATCACTCCACCAGAATCAAGATGGCCTGACGGACAATCGTGGAAGGTGGACACGCGTGACGTCTGACAAAATCGACGCCGAAGTTCGCGAGCCGGTGCAGGACGAGTTGCTGTGCCTGGCGGACACGAAGCTGGTTCTCGGTAACTGGTTCGCCGAATGCGTGATGAACGGCAAGTCACTCCCCGACTTTGCCGCGATGCTCGGCATGTGCACGGCTTCCTACGGCCAAACTCGGGCCATCTACCGGTACCTCGACCTCCTCGACCACTCGTACGGTCACCTGGAAAAGGGCCGGGCGGCGGGCGAGATCCGCTCGATGGACCTCCTCGACGAACCGCCCCGAGACTGGCCGGACTTCATCATCTCGATCTGGCTCGCCGAGCAGGCGTCGTGGTCCATGGCGTCCGGCTTCCTGCGCAGCCCGGACCGGACCATCGCGGGAATCGCCCGGAAGATAGGGGAAGAAGCATACTTCCACCTGAAGTACGCCTCGGGCTGGTTGCGCATCCTGAACGGGGCGGACGACGACCGGGGACGTGCGCGTGAGGCGTTGTCGCTCCGCTGGCCGTTGGCATTGCGGTGGTTCGGCCCCGCCGAGCCGGTCGACCGGCTGGCCGCCGCCGGCTGGCGGGATCCGGGAATCGGCGACATACGCGCCGGACTTGCCGACGAGGTGCAGCGGTCGGTGACTCCGCTCGGCATCGACCTGGCGACCTTGCCCGGCCCGGACTTTCCGCCGGAATGGCGGCCGCGGGCTCGCCGAACCGGTTCCCTGCCGGCTCGGTTGTTCGAGGTGATCCGTTTCAAGGACGCCGAACTGGCGCGTTGACCACGGCCGCCCGGCAGCGCGGGCGAGAACGGAAAGAAGCTGATGAGCGGCGAACGACCACCTGACCGATTACTGTTCCCAGCGGATTCGGAATTCGCGGGGGTCACCTGCCCCGACTGTGACACGGCGGAAATCGAAGTCGTCTCTCTCTTCGGGAGCAGTGCCTCCGAGGTGTTGTTCCAGTGCCTGCGGTGCCGCTCCTTGTTCAACTGGGTCAAATGGTCGCACCGGCTACCGCCGATTCCGATAATGACGGAGGAAACGTGAACTACCAGGATTACGAATCGTTGCAGATCAGCCGTCGCGATCGGGTGCTGACCATCGCGCTCAACCGGCCCGAAAAGCTGAACGCCATCGACGGCGTGCTGCACGAGGAACTGTCGCGCGTCTTCGACGAGTTGAACCGCGACCGCGAGATCGACGTGGCCGTGCTGACCGGCACCGGGCGGGCATTCTGCGCCGGTGGCGACGCGGATTGGCTCGACACGCTGATTCAGGACCCGCTCGGCTGGGAGAAGCTGAGCGAGGAGAACCGCCGGACGATGAACGGGATCCTCGAATGCCGCCAGCCCGTCATCGCCAAGCTGAACGGGGTGGCGGCCGGCCTCGGCGCCACGCTGGCGCTGTTCTGTGACGTCATCTTCGCCTCGGACAAGGCCCGGATCGGCGACCCGCACGTCAAGATCGGGCTGGTCGCCGGTGACGGTGGAAGCGCCATCTGGCCCTACCTCATCGGTTTCGCCCGCGCCCGCGAGTACCTCTACACCGGTGAGTTCATTCCGGCGACCCGGGCCGCCGACATGGGGCTGATCAATCGCTGTGTGCCGCACGACGAGCTGGACGCCACCGTCGACGCCTTCGCCGATCAGCTCGCCGCCGGCGCCATCCGGGCGATCCAGTGGACCAAGCAGGCGGTCAACGCGCCGCTGCGAGCACTGGTCGCCTCGAACATGGAGCTGTCGCTCTCGCTCGAAGCCAAGTCCAACCTGACGCACGACCATCAGGAGGGGATCAACGCCTTGCGGGAGAAGCGCCCCGCGAAGTTCATCGGCCGCTGACTCGAGGAGATCCGACGGTGTCCAACTGGATCTATGAGTTCGAGAACCAGGTGCATCATCGCGGTCGTGAGATCGCGATCATCCACAACGACCAGGCCCGGACCTACGACGAGCTGAACCGGTCCGCCGCTGCTTTCGCGCATTGGGTGCGCGAGCGTTCGGCCACCCGCGTGGCCACCTACCTGACCAACTGTTACGAGTTCTACATCGCCGAGTTCGGCACGCTGAAAGCGGGCGCGGAGAGCGTCGCGGCGAACTACATGTTCGGCGAGCAGACGCTCCGCTACGTACTGCGGGACTCCTCGGCCGACGTGCTCGTGGTGGCGGACAAGGACCTGCCGGCCGCCCGGGCCGCGATCCAGGGCACCGAGGTGCGTCACCTCGTCACCCTGGACGGACCGTCCGGCGACGGGGTGACCGCGCTCGCCGACATCGTGGCCGGCTATCCCCACTACATCGAGTCCGCCCCCAAGGACGACCACGACCTGTTCAACATCACCTACACCAGCGGCACGACCGGCACCCCGAAGGGGGTGATGAAGACGCACCGCAACATCGGCGCCCACGTGTCCAACCTGGTCCATGCCTGGAAGCTGAGCCCCGCCAGCCGGTGGCTGTGCGCGGGGCCCGTCTACCACACGTCCGGACTCGAGTCGTCGTCGTTGCCGGTGCTCGCCGCCGGGGGCAGCGTGATCTCGTTGCGGTGGCAGAAGGACGCCTTCTTCCGGCTCGTCGACCGCTACCGGCCCGACTCCGCCTACATCGCCGGTTCGATGGTGGTCGACATCGCCGACTATCCGCACCCGGAGCGGTTCGACCTCGGCAGCCTGCGGCAGGTGATCGCGGGCGGAGCTCCCATGCCGGCCCGGGCCTACCAGAAGGTGCTCGACCGCTACTCGTTCGTCCTTTGTGAGCGGTTGGGGATGACCGAAGCGGGCATCATCTTCGTCGACAAGGTCGGGCGGCCCGGCGCCTACGAACCGCGTGAGGAACTGCCCGCCCACATCGCGGGCTCGTGCGGGTCGCCGCTGTACAACCAGACCCAGTTCCGGCTGATCGATGTCGTCACCGGCGAGGTCAGGCAGGAAGGCGAAGGCGAGCTTCAGGTCAGGGGGGACTCGGTGTTCGCGGGCTACCTCAACATGCCCGAGCGCACGGCCCAGTCGTTCACCGAGGACGGCTGGTACATCAGCGGTGACATCGTCCAGATCGAGAACGGGCACGCCCGCCACCTCCGGCGCCGCGACGAGATCATCATCAGCGGCGGCGAGAACGTCAGCCCGCGGACCGTCGAGAACGTCGTTTCCGCGCACCCGGACGTGGTGGAAGCGGCGGCGTTCCCCCTGCCACACGAACGGTGGGGACAGCAGGTGTGTGTCGCGGTGGTGGTCAGGGTGGCCAGCTCGGTCACCCCCACCGAGCTGCTGGAGTTCTGCAGCTCGGGCGGCAAGCTGGCGCGCTACGAGATCCCCAAGCAGATCTTTTTCACCGACGAGCTGCCGAAGACGCCGACCCAGTCGGTTCCGAGAGCCAAATTGACCGAACGCTACGCCGCGGTGCGGAAGCCCGAGCCGGAGACAGCGCATGACTGACCGCCCGATCGACATCTCCAGCCTGCGCTCGACGCTCGAGGGCCTGGCCGGCCACGAGCTGCTGGTGACCACGTCCGAGCCGATCGACCCGGACGTGGAGTTCGCGGCGGTGCAGAAACGGATGGACGGCGGCCCACCGGTCCTCTTCGAGCAGATCAAAGGCTACGACCATGCCCGGTTCGTGATGAACCTGTTCGCCCAGACCGACATCGTCAACCGGCTCTTCGGTTTCGAAAACGCGACCGAGAAGACGCGGCGCATCGCCGACGCGCTCCGGAAGCCGATCCCGCCCCGCATCCTCACCCGCGACCAGGCACCGGCCCAGGAAGTCGTGCAGACCGGCAACCTCAACCCGATCCGGTACGTGACGCCGATCCGGCACACCCTGGAGGAGGAAGAGGCCACCCTCGGCAGCGGTGTCACGCTGCTGGCCGGGCGGTTCTTCGGGGGCGGCAGCCACATCGGCTACAACCGGCAGAACTTCCGCTGGGGTGAGACCGGCACCTTCCAGATCGCGCCGGGCAGCCACATGTGGATGGCCTCGGCGGAGAACTACGGCCGGGAGCGGATCCCGCTGACCATCAACTTCGGCCTGCCACCGGCGGTCACCCTGGCGGCCGGGGCCGGCTTCGACTACCTGGTGCTGCCCTACGGCTGCGACGAGCTCGGGATCGCGGGGGCGCTGCAGGGATCGGCCGTCGACCTGGTCCCCGCGGTGTCGGTGCCCGACGCGTGGGCGGTCGCCAACGCCGAGTACGTCATCGAGGGCTACCTCGACCCGACCGACCGGCGCTTCGAGACCGGCAAGGCGGAAGAGACCGGTCAACAGGGCGAGCACCCGTTCCACCCGGAGTGGGCAGGCTATATGGGCAAGGCCTACCGCGCGCCGACCTTCCAGGTCACCGCCGTCACCCACCGCGCGCTCGACAGCCGGCCGCTCATCCAGCCGATGATCGTGCACGGTGCCGAGGAGAACAACATCCAGACCAGCGTCCGGACCGCCGCCCTGTACGAGCTGGGCAACCGGATCATGCCGGGCCTGGTCCGCGACGTGCACATCCCGTTCGCGATGACCGACTGGGGCGGCGCCGTTTTCCAGATCGACAAGCGCAGCAAGGTCGACGAGGGCTACCAGCGCAACGTACTCGTGGCCGCGCTGGCCAGTTCCCGGGGAATGCGGATCGCCATCGCGGTCGACGAGGACATCGACATCTACAGCAGCGACGACGTGCTGTGGGCGTTGACCACCCGGGTGGACCCCAACAACGACATCATCGTCCCGGTGCCGGGCGGCGCCGGCCAGGCGTTCCAGCCGAGCGAGCGAGCCTCGGGGGGACGACTGGGCTCGGCGACCGGGTTCGAAGGCGGGATGGCCATCGACGCGACCATCCCGTACGGCACGGCCAGCCAGTTCGCCCGGCCCCGCTACGCCGTCGAACAGGTCGATCTGCGCCAGTGGTTCGACCAGGACGTCGTCGACCGGCTCACCCGGGAACAGCGGGGCTGGATCCGGCTGCTGGCGCAGTCCGGCCAGTGACCGCGCCCTGCCCGGCCTCTCCGCGCCGCATCATCGTCGCCATCACCGGCGCCTCCGGTGCGGTGTACGGCGCCCGCCTCGTCGAGATGCTCGGCGACCTGCCGGAGGTCGAGACCCATCTGGTCATCACGGCCGGGGCCCGCCGGACGCTGGCCTACGAGACCGCGATCGACCCCGACAGCATCGCGTCGAGTGCCGCGGTGACCTATCGCGAGGACGACCTGGCGGCGGCGATCTCGAGCGGTTCCTTCCGGACCGAGGGCATGATCATCGCTCCGTGCAGCATCAAGACCCTGTCCGGGATCGCCAACTGCTACGACGACAACCTGGTGGTGCGGGCGGCCGACGTCGTGCTGAAAGAGCGCCGGCGGCTGGCGCTGCTGGTGCGCGAAACCCCGCTGCACGCGTTGCACCTGCGGCTGATGAGCGAGGTCACCTCCGCGGGCGCGATCGTGGTGCCCCCGGTCCCGGCCTTCTACCACCACCCGAAGACGGTCGACGACATCGTCAACCAGACGGTGGGGCGGACGCTCGACCTGTTCGGGTTCGATACCGGGGTGGTGGAACGGTGGGGAGGGAGCAAGCGCGCCGCGCGCCGGGCCCAGGACTTCCGCCGGTTCCGGGAAGGCAGCTGACGGGACGGGGTGACCGTGACGCGCTATTGGGAGGACTTCCGGGAGGGTCAGGTATTCGATCTCGGTTCCGCGACCGTGAGTAAGGACGACATCGTCGACTTCGGCCGGCGCTGGATTCCCCAGCCGTTCCACGTCGACGAGGCCTCGGCCCGCGACTCACCGTTCGGGGGCCTGATCGCCAGCGGCTGGCACACCGCGTGCCTGTTCATGCGGCTGTACTACGAGCACCTGCTGGCCGGCTCGGCCAGCTTGGGCAGCCCGGGGGTACGCGACATGCGCTGGCTGGAGCCGGTGCGGCCGGGGCAGGTGCTGTGTGCTTCGGCCACCGTGCTGCGGACTTCGGTGTCCTCGACCACGCGGGGGCGGGGCACGGTGGAGATGCGCTGGGAATGTGCCCGGCCGGACGGGGTGGTCGTGCTGCGCATGATCGGAACGGCCTTCTTCGCCCGCCGCCCCTGCCCCGTCAGCTGAGCGGCTCGGCCGGTACGAGAATGCGGCCGGTCTTGACCTCGAGCAGGCCGTCGGCAGTGAGCCGGAGGTCGGGCAGGAAGTCGCAGGTGATGAAGCACAGGCAGTACAGCAGTTCGGCGAACGGGTAACCCGCCCGCTTCACGTGTTCCTCCACCGCCGCCCACTGCTCGGCCAGCTCGTCCATCGGACGCGACGACATGGCGCCGACGATGTCCAGCTCCAGGCGGGCGGTGACGGTGGTGCCGGTGGCGACCGCGATGCCACCGCCGCCGGCGAACGCCGCCCGGGCCGCCACCGCCATGGAGCGGGGGTTGCGGCCGATGACCAGGAAGTGCCCCGAAGTCGTGTAGCTGGTCGCCAGGCCGTCCAGCCGGGGGGCGAAGTGGTCGAGCCAGGCCCAGGCGCGCCGCCGCCCGTCCCGGGTGAACAGCACGGCGAGTACGGCGTCTCCCGGCCGGCCGTCGGCGCCGGTGGTCTCGGTGGCGTGCCGGGCGATACCGGCGGAGACGAACCTCATGAGCGGGACCCGCTCGCCGGGCCGGCACGGCGAGTCGTACGTGGCCGGGTCACCAAGCCGGTCGAGGTCGACCTGGTGGTCGCGCTCAAGATGATCCGCCCATCGCCACGCGGGCCACTGCCCGGTCAGGCGCCCGGCCGAGGCCACCACCCGGCCACCGACCACGACGGTCTCGGGCGGCGGCCCGTCGAACCCGCTCAGCACCTGGATGTCGGCGCACCGACCGGGGGCGATCCCGCCAAGGTGCTCGTCGATCCGCAGGTAGGTCGCCGGATTCAGGGTCGCCATCGCCACCGCGCGCGGGACCGGCACGCCGGCCCGCACCAGCGTCCGGACCAAGCTGTCCACCATGCCGTGCTCACGTAACCACAGCGGGCCGGAGCCGTCCGAGGTCAGGGAGATCCGGGCGGTGCCTCGCCCTTCGCGCGCCAGCTCGACCAGCGCGTCCAGATCGGGCCGTAGCGAACTGTTGCGCAGGATGACGTGGTACCCGAGCCGCAGCCGGGTGAGCGCCTCGTCGTAGGTGATCGACTCGTGGTCGGCGCTGAACCCGGCGGCCGCGATCGCCGCCACCTTGGACGCGGTCGCACCGGCGGTGTGCCCGTCCAGTCGCACCCCGTGCTCCTGTGCGAGCGCGGTCCGGCGGAGCAGATCGGCGTCGCCGGCCAGCACCCGGGGCCACGCGGTCACCTCCGCGATCTGCACGACACCGGGCGCGGCGAGCAGCTTCTCCACCGCCGCGAGCGGGAAGTGCCGGTCGAGCCCCTCGTTGCTCTGCCCGGCCACCCGCACCGCCCAGTACCAGCGCATCGGGCTGCGCTGGAGCTGTTCGTAGACGGCGAGGATCGCGTCGGGCTCGGCCGTGAGCTGCAGGTTGAGCAGCTCGCCCACCAGGGCGGTGTTGCCGAGGGGCAGGACGGCACGGGCGAGCGTGTCCGGGTTGTACAGGGCCCAGGGATGGCAGTGTGGCTCGAGGTAGCCCGGCAGCACGTACCTTCCTTCGGCCTCGATCACCTCGGTCCGGTCGCCCTGGACGTCGAGGTCCGTTCCGACGGCCGCGATCCGCCCGCCCTTCACCGCGACGTCCCCGACCGAGAGCTCCTCGGAGTAGACGTTCACGATCGTGCCCCGCCGGATCACCAGATCCGCCGGTGCGCGCCGGGTGGCGACGGCAACGAGATCGGCCGCCTCGGCGGCGCTGACCGGACCGGGGATCAACGGTGCTCCAGCCACGACATCACCGCGCGGGCCGATTCGCGCGGTGCTTCCCAGAACAGCCCGTGTTTCAGTCCCGGAAGCACCTTGAGCGTGGCGCGGGGCAGTGCGGTGGCCAGGTAGTGCGACTGCTCCAGGTGGGAATAGGTGCCCATGAGCGCGGTGTCCGCCTCGCCGACCAGGACCAGCGCCGGCTGCCTGATATCGGTCAGCCGGGCCACGGTGTCGTGTTGCTGGCGGGCGAGAACATGTTTGAGGTAGCAGCGAAGGGAAGGACGGTGCGACCACCAGGACGAGAACAGCCGGTCGACTTCCTCGGGCCGTTGCCCGGCGAAGGAATCCGTGAAGAAGTGGTTCCGCTGCGAGTCCCGGATGAACCGCTCGTATCCCGCCTCCACCATGCGCTCGACGGTGGCCGGAGGAAGCCCGGTTTCGTGCCGGGATGTCCCCGGCAACGGGCCGGCGCCGGTCGCGGCCAATACCAGGGACCGCACCGAGGCCGGGGCATCGAGTGCCATCCACTGGGCGACCCGGCCGCCCATGGAATGCCCGACCACGTCCGCCGACGTGCCGAACACCCGGTCCACAAGGCCCAGCGCGTCCTCGGCCAGCATCCGGGTCGAGTAAGGGCCGTCGCTGTCCTGGCTTGCTCCGGTACCCCGGTGGTCGAAGGTCAAGACCCGATGCGCCCGGCTGAGCGCGTCCAGGAAGCGGGCCGGCCAGGACGCCCCCGGGTATCCGGTGCCGGCGACGAGCACGACCGGTGGGCCGCTCCCCCGCACCTCGTAGGAAAGGTCCACGCCATTGACTCGTACTTTCGGCACGTTCTGCCTCCGGGATCGGCGCGGCTCAGTCGTCGGACGACCGAACCGGCGTGTTCATCGGAACGTCGCTCCGGCGGTGGGCGGCGTGCTTTTCGGCCGTGCTCCAGAACTCGCCCCGGACCGCGAGCTGTGCCTCCTGCTCGAACTCGTCGCTCCAGTCGCCCAGGGAGTAGCCGAACCAGGGCGCCCGCGGTTCCAGGGCCGGCAGCCCCAGCTCCTCCCAGATCGTGCGAGCGCGCTCCATGTACTCCCGCTTCGGCAGCGAGATCGGCGGGTACGGCTGCTTGAGGGTGGCGTCCAGCAGGATGGCCGCGTCCTGCCCGTCGTTCACCGGCCCGGCCGGGCCGTGCCCCCACGAACGGTGTTCCACCACCTGCATGTCCCGGCGCGGGTCCATGCGGTAGGCCAGCGCCCACAGAATGGCGTCCGTGTTCTCCGGGTCGATGTCCTCGTTCACCGCGATGGTGAACTTGCCCACCGCGTTCTGCAGCGAACTCGCGGCGTACATCGCCCGCCACACGTTGGTCTCTTCGGCGCCGTTCTCGAACACCAGCACGACGAACTTGCGGATGTTGGTCAGTGGCTCGTGCAGGAAGACACGTTTGAGGCCGTGGATGCCGATCTCGTGCAGCGTGGTGAGAAACCGTTCCTCGTAGGCGATGCGCTTGATCAGGCTCGACTCGCTCGGGGTCACCTGGCTCAGGATCGAGGTGAAGATGGCGTCCCGGCGGCGGGTGATGGCGGTGACGTCCATGAAGGCGTTGTATTCCTGCAGGTTCACATGACCGTGTGACTCGCCGAACGGCGCCTCCGGCTCGAGGAACTCGGTGTCGATGTAGCCCTCGATCACGATCTCGGCTTCGGCCGGCACCAGGACGTCGACCGTGCGGGCCTTGGCGACCCGCAGCGGGGATCCCACGAGACCGCCGGCCACCGCCAGTTCGTCCAATCCCATCGGGACCTTCTGCACCGCGGTGAGCGTCACGCACGGGGGCGCGCCGACGACGATCGCACATGGCAACTTCTGGCCGAGGGCGCGGGCCTTGTTCCAGTGCACCGTGATTCCCTGGTTGAGTTCGTGCGAAGCGTTCATGCCGACGCAGGTCGGACTCTTGATCTGCCCCCGGTAGTTGCCCGAGTTCTGTACCCCGGTCTCCGGATCGCGGGTGAGGTAGTGACCGCTGGTGAGGTAGGGCGCGTTGTCCCACCCTGGCGTCGAGATCGGCACCGGCAGCGCGTCCAGGCCGTTCGTGTTCAGTTCCCCGCCTTCGACCACGATCTCCTGGCACGGCGCGTCGGACACCACCTGGGGTTCGATGGGGTTGCCCATGGCGCGGGCCCAGGTCGGCGTCACCTCGTCCAGCGGGCAACCCATGGACAGCGCATAGATCTCCCGGTTGGAGGCGAGCGCGCCCACCAGGACGGGTATGTCGTACCGGCGCCCGTTTCCGTCGACCACGTTCTCGAACAAGAACGCCTTGCGCTGCTCCGGCGGAACGCCCCCGCAGAACTGCCACCGCACCAACGGGTGGAGTTCGGTGTTCTTGTCGATGGGGCGGTGTACCCGAATGAGCAACCCGGCTTCCTCCAGCCGGCGCACATGCTCATGGAGATCCGGATAGCTGGTCATCTGTTTCCTCTCGTCGCGATGAGAGCCGAAGGCGTTGTCAGTGCAGCATTCCCGTCACCTGCCAGTAGAAGACGCCGACGACGCCGAGCCCCAGCGAGGTGGTGATCACGGAAGCCAGCCCGAACTTGAAGATGTCTTTCTGGGTGAACAACCCGTAGCCATAGGCGAACAGGACACCGGCCGCCTGATAGAGGAAGAAGTACTGCGAGAAGATGCTCATGTAGGCGACGAACCCGTACACCAGCGGGTTCAGCCCGTACATGACCGCCGCATGATGGAACACCGGGACCGTCACCGCCATCGCCGACGCCGCGTCGCCGGTGAACAGGTGGATGAGCATCGACAGCAGGCTGGCCACGATGCCGAGCACGAACGGGTTGTTCGGCAGCTGGCTGGGAACCAGCCAATGCTCGACGATCGGGGCGAGGTGAAGCTCCTTGATCAGTGCGCCCAAGGCGAAGGCGCCGGTCAGGAAGAAAATGATGTTCCAGTTCATCCGGCGGGTGAAGTCCTGGAAGTTCATCACGCCGATGCCGGGCAGCAACATGAGCACGAACACGCTCAACGCGATCCACCCGGCGTCCAGCCCGGTCCAGGAACTCGTGAGCCACAACGCGATGGCGAGACCGATGAAGCCCATGGTGCGCCATTCCGCTGGGGTCAGCCGTCCCAGACTCTCGAGCTTGCTCCGGCTGATATCCGCCGGGATCTTGATATCCGCCGCGAACAGGATTCTGATCGCGATGAGGCCGAGTACCGAGACGGCCAGCGAAGGAACCATGAAATGGGTGAACCAGCCCACGTAGCTCAACTTTTCCTGGGCCAGGCCGAGGAACGTCTGGTTCAACCAGAAACCGTTGAACACATACATCAGGGTCGGCTGGCCGACCCCGAGGATCATCATGGCCATCGCCCTGGTGCTGGCTTCCCGGCGAAGCCCTTTCATGGTCGCCCCGGCGGCCGCGATGACCGGGTAGAGGATGCCGACCCTGGCGAAGTCCCCGGCCATTCCGATGACGGAGAAAACCGTGCCGGAGACGATCGCGAAGAGCCCGAACGACCAGAACGACCGGGAGAAATACCGGAGCAGCCTGCTCGTCAGGCGCTCGCCGAGGCTGGTGTCGGCGATCATGTAGCCGAAACCGAACGACGCGAAGACAAACCAGATCTGTGAGGAGGTCCAGGAGGGCCTCAGCAGCGTTTCGCCGTCGGAAACCCCCGAGAGGATGGCCGTGACGACGAAGAGCAACGCGACGACGCCCTGGGGTGCCGCCCTGAGCAGCCACAACACGATCGTCGCCAGGATCAGTGCCGCGCCGTGCTCCTGGCGCACATTCAGGTCGGGTATGTGGATGAACCATACGACGAGTCCCACCGTTATTCCGGCCGCCCAGCGCAGGCCGGTGTTCAGTGGCGTCCTGGAATCCGGTGAGGTGGTCGTCGCGGGGCGGGAAAGATCGACTGCGGTCATGGTGTTCTCCTGCCACTGCACAATCCGGCCGGAGCACGGTGTCGACATTGACGATCGTCGCCGCGCCCGGGTTGAGGTGGGGACTTTGCCGATAACGCGGGAACCAGGTCTGACAGGCCATCCCGCCGGTTCGCTTGGTCAGACTTTTCGCCGTTCCCTAACTCTTGCTAGGGAAAACCTGAGGGAACTGCCGCATGACCCGAGCGGCCACGTCCTGCCGGACCGTAACCGGAGCGGGGAACGTACCTTGTGCCCGGCGCCCGTACGGCTGGCAGGCGATGATGACGGCCCGGGACATCGACAGTGCGCCCAATGACTCGTCCGGCGCCCGCTCGACCATGGGATCCAGTGCCATACCCCAGGAATGGCGGATGAACTCGATGGCGTCCACCGGATCGGTCCGGGTGGTGAGCGCCCACATCACCTCGTCGAGGTTGCCCGGATCGATGTCGTCGTCGACGACGATCGTGTACTTGCCGCCGAAGGCGCCCTCCCGCACCTGGGAAGCCACCATGCCGGCTTGCTGGGCGTGACCGAGATAGGCCTGGTCGATGGAGACGACGTTGAGCGCCCGGGTATAGCCGGCCTCGTGGCACCACACACCGGTGACGTTCGGTACACCGGCTTCTTCCAGCGCGTCCCAGATCATCGCCGACCGCATGGGACAACGGAAATAGGAATAGTCATAGGGCGGAATCCCGGCGCAGGTGCCGAGAATGATCGGCTCGTCCCGGTAGTAGACCGCTTCCACGTCGAGCGTGGGTGTCGGCATCTTGCCGCCGGCGTAGTAGCCGAGGAATTCCCCGTAGGGCCCGTCGAAGACGACCTCCTCGGACAGATAGCCCTCGGCGACGATCTCGCTCGTCGCCGGGACCGGCAGCTTCGTGATGGGCAGCGTCACCAGATCCAGGTCGCCGCGCAACTGGTCGAAGACGTCGTATTCCGACGTGCCGGCGGGCAGTTCCATCCCGCCGAGCGCGGACAGTGCCGGATGATGACCGAGCGAGACGGCGACCGGAACGCGTTCGCCGCGACGCCGGTACTTCTCCATATGCAGCCGCGCGTGGTGGCTGGAATTGACGAACAGGCACAGGCGCCGGGAGTCGTAACGCATCATGCGGTAGGTGCCGACATTGACCCAGCCCGTCTCGGGGTCGCGGGTCACGACGGCGTCGAAGGTACCGAGGTAGTTCCCGCCGTCGTGCTCGTGCCACAGCGGCGCCGGGAACTTCGACAGGTCGACGTCGCTGCCGCGCATCTGGTTCTGGAACAGCGGAGCGCTCTGGTCATCGCGGGCGCGGCCCACGACATCGGTGGCGGCCGGGTGCCGCAGACGGGAGCGCAACTGCCGGACGAGGTGCTGGCTGCCGCCGCCCGGCTCGCAACCGAGGCTGTAGCCGACCCGCTCGGCGTCCAGCAGTGAGCCGGTCAGTATCCGGAACCCCGGCTCGTACCCCTTGATCCGGTCGAAGAGAAGCACCCATTTGTGGTTCTTCGCATTGAGATCCGTGATGGCACCGATCTCCAGGTGCGGATCGGCTTCCAGAACATCGCGGACGATATCGCGGGAGCTCATCTGGTCCACCCAGGTTCTCAAGTCCTCCATGACACTCCCTTTGGTGCTGGGCCGTTGAGGTGGAGCCGGCGGCGCCGGTCGGTCGCGGCGCGCGGCCACTGGATGGCCGGAGGAGACCACGCCATGAGCACCATCGCCCTTCCGTGGGACCGCGTACCGATTGAGCTGCTCGCCAGGACTCCCTCAGAGCCCTTCGAGAGACCGCCGGCCGCGGCGCGTCAGCTACATACTGACCGGATAGTATATTGACTGCGAGTCAGAGACAAGGCTGAGGTGCGACTGGTCCGAGGGCCACCGCCTGCTTACCCGTGGCTCACGACCACCGGGTCAACCAGGACCAGACATGCTCGGTTCGTGATCTTGTTGTCTTTACGCGCGGGTGTGTTTGCTTGCCAGGGCACTGAGTTGGCCCTTGGTGTCGCTGAGTTGGCTCGGGGCGTTATCGAGTTGGCCGGCCGCTGTCGCCTAGGGCAAGGTCAGCGACCGGACCAGCCAACTCGACACCGCAGCGGACAAACCCACCGACCTCACGGGCAAACACGGCAACGTAAACCGGACAGGATCACACGACACTAGTCATGGTCCCGGCCGGCCGTCTGCGATGCTGGTGACCATGGCCGAATTGGACGCGGTGACGGATCCGCAGGACGCGATCCGGCTCGTGGCCGGGCGGCTGCTCGACACCCGCCTTGACGAGCTGGTGCACCAGGCGGTGGACCGGCTTCGCGCCGACGAACCGGAGTACGCGACGTCGGAGGTCAGCCGGGCCGACCTGGTGAACATGATGCGCCGCACGCTGGCGCTGGCGCTCACCCGCGCCGCCGGGCGGCCCATCCCGGCCGCGATCGCGGACGCCGCCGCGGAAGCGGGCCGGGTGCGCGCCCGCCAGCGCCTGCCGCTGCCGGCGCTCCTGCACGCCTTCCGCATCGATCTGCGCATCCTGTGGGAGGCCGTGATCGACGAAGGGCGCAAGGTCGGGCTGACCGCCAACGAGTCGTTCGTGGAGAGTTCGGTCCTGTTGTGGGAGGCCGTGGAACGCAACACCGCCGAAATGGTCGACGCGTACCGGGGCACCGAGCACGATATGGCGCTGCACCTCGACGAGTTGCGGCACGCGGCGTTCGAGCGGCTCATCGGGTCCGGCGAAGGGGACCCGGCGGCCGCGCGGGAGGCCGCCAAGCGGCTGGACCTGCCATTGGCCGAGCCGACCCTGGTCGTCGTCGCGGAGGACGTTCCGCACCAGCACGACGCCGGCCGGATCACCGCGACCCGGCTGCGCTCCCTCGGGCTCGCGCATTACCAGGCGTGGCGCCCGGACGAGCTGTACATCCTCGCCGCGCTGGGCGGGCGGCGGATCGACGAGGTGCTTCCGGCGGTGGGTGCCCTGGACGCGTGGCGGTGCGGGGCGTTCGTGGCCGACGGGCTGGCCGGGGTGGCGCAGGCGGTCCGGCTCGCCCGCGCGGTCATCCGGGCGATGCCGGGGCCGGGGTTGCGGCTGCTCAACACCTCCTGGCTGGCGACGCTGGCCAATGTGGACAGTGAGCTCGGCGGCGTGCTGGCCCGTGACGTGCTGGGCAAGGTCCTCGCGCTGCCGGAGCACGAACGAGCCGCCATGCTCGAGACACTCGAGACCTACCTCGACGGCGACGGTTCCTTGCCGGAGGTGGCCGCCAAGCTGTACCGGCACCGCAACACGATCCGGAACCGGCTGCAGTCGCTGGAAAGGATCACCGGGCTGCAGCTGTCGCGCCCGCGGGACCTCGCGACCGTCGCACTCGCCGTGGCGTGGTTGCGAGGTTCCGCCGGGCGCGAGCTCACCGAAGACTGAGCAGCACGGCGTCGAGCGTCTCGGCGAACCGGGTCACATGCTCGCGGTCGAACACCATGGGCGGCTTGATCTTGAGCACATTGTCGTGGACGCCGGTCGGGTACACGATCACCCCACGGTCCTTCATCGCCTCGGCCACCGCCATGGCCTCGGCGGTGGCCGGCTCCCGCCCGTCGCGGACCAGTTCGATGCCGAGGTAGAGACCCTGCCCGCGGACGTCGCCGACCACCGCGTGCCGCTCCCGTAGCTCGTGAAGCGTCCGCAGGAAGTAGGCACCGACGTCGGCGGCGTGCTCCTGCAGCCCGTCGCCCTGCACGATGTCCAGCACCGTCTGGCCGATCGCGCACGACACCGGGTTGCCGCCGAAGGTGTTGAAGTACTTCATACCGGTGTCGAACGCGTCGGCGATCTCGCGCGTCGTCACCACGGCGGCGATGGGATGGCCGTTGCCGAGGGGTTTGCCCATGGTCACGATGTCCGGTACGACACCGTGGGTCTCGAAGCCCCAGAACGCGCTCCCCAGCCGGCCGACGCCGACCTGGACCTCGTCGGAGATGCACAGCCCGCCGGCCGCCCGCACGGCGGAGAACGCGGCGGGCAGGTACCCGTCGGGCAGCATGATCGTGCCCGCGGTGCCCATCAGCGACTCGGCGATGAACGCGGCCGGCGGGCTGTCCAGGCCCGCCACCACCGCCGCCACGTCGGCCGCGTAACGCGCGCCCGCGTCCGGATCGTCGTAGCCGTACGGACCCCGGTAACGGTCGGGGCGCACCACCTCGTGCGTGGTGGGCGGGGCGCCGGTGCCGCCAGGGCCCTTGTAGCGATTGGGGCTGATACCGGTCACGGCGGTGGTGTTGCCGTGGTACGCGCCGTCGAGCACGAGCACGTCGGTGCGGCCGGTGACCTGCCGCGCGATGCGCAGCGCGAGGTCGTTCGCCTCGCTGCCGGTACAGACCAGGAACGCGACCTCGAGCGGGTCCGGCAGTGTGGCGCACAGGCGTTCGGCGTACGCGGCGATGCCCTCGTAGACGAACCGGCTGTTCGTGTTGAGCTTGGCCAACTGCCGGGCGGCCGCCGCGGAAACCCGGGGTTCGGCATGGCCGACGTGCGTGACGTTGTTGATCGCGTCGAGGTAGCCGAACCCGTCCTCGTCGTAGAGCCACACCCCGCGCCCGCGCACCAGGTTCATCGGGCGCCGGTAGTAAGCGCGCTGGGAGCGGGCGAACCGGCTCCGGCGCACGGAAACGATGTCGTGCACGTCCCTCCGGGCGGATCCGGCGGGTGCGGCGCCCAGCAGTGCAGCGGGATCGGGCGACAGAATAGTCCACAATGGAACGTCGGCGGGGCGCACGTGGCGTGGCGGCGGTTCGGCCACGAACGCCGGCGCCGTCACCACCTGGACCTGCACATCCGCACCGGCCTTACCCAAGATCGCCCCGGGCTCGGCCCGCTCTCCGGTCCCGAGTGGACTGTCCACTCCCCACCAGATGCTCCAGAAATCCTGGTGGCGCAACACCAACTGTTCCCCGGTCCGTTCGACCTTGGCGGCCAGCGGCGCGCGCAGGGGCTCGCCCTCGGGCAGGAAAAGCCGGATGCCCAGCTGGACGGTCTCGGCCGCGCCGGATCGTGGCTCGGCCGCCAGCAAAGAGGCGCTCAGGTGCCGGGAGAAGCCCCGCGCGCCGGTCGCCCGCGCCACCGCGTGCGGCTCGGTCCAGTCGAGCCCGTCGTAGAGGTCACTGGCGGGGGTGAGGTCGATTTCGGTGAGCGGCCCGGAAACCACCGCAGAATCCGCGCGGGGCCGGGGCGATTCCGGCCGCGAAAACCCACACGCCGCACGGAACGCGGCCTCGGCCAGGGCAGGGTGGATGCGCACGATGCGCGCCACGGCGGGCCAGGTGTGCCGCATACGTGCCCGGCCGTAACCGTCTTCGGCCTCCGCGGTACGCCGTGTCCACGTCGTGGCGTTGACGCAGAGCCGGGCGGCGGCGAGCGGGAAGATCACCGCGAGTTCGGACTCCGTCAGCGGCACCACCGAATGGAACCCGGCCACGACGGCGACCGCGGCGGCGAGCGGGTCTTCCTTGCGCAGCATGGCGTAGGCCACCGCGATCGCGACCTCGGCGACCCGGATCGTGTGCAGGGCGTCGCCGACGTCGAGCACTCCGCTCAGGCGCCACTCTCCCCCGTCGCCCGGCTCGGCGAGCACGTTGAAATCGTTGATGTCGTGGTGGACGACGCCCGCTGGCAGCTCGCCGAACTCGCCCGCACACCGGTCGAACCAGCTCAGTACCCGTGCCACATTGCCACGGTCGTTCTCGTTCGTGACGAAGGGCAGCCCGGTTTCGATGGCGTCGCGTGCCCTGCGGACATCCCAGTGGTGCGACGTGATCCCGTCGCGGACCGGGAGATCGGCCAGCGCGAGAGTCAGCCGGCCCGCGACCTGTCCCAGTTCGGTGAGCAGTGCCGGAGGATGGTGCGGGACCTCGGCGAACAGTGTCCCGGGCAGCCAGGTCAGCAACCGGACGACGTAGGGGCCGTAGGCCACGAGTGAGTCGCCGGAGCGCGCGGGCACGAGGCGCGACACGGGAACCTGGGGCACCCGCTCGGCCAGATGGGCCAGCACGTCGGTCTGCCACCGGAGCACGACGTCCTCTGTGGACCCTTTCGTCGCCTTGAGCAGGAACTCCTCGCCGTCCGCGGTGACGATGCGCACGTTGTGATCGCTTTCGCCGCCGAGAACTTCTTGCCGCACCGCGTCAAGGCCGTAGTGCTCGCTCAGCACGGTCTGGATCTGGGAAGGCTTCACGTCTGCGAGTCAATCGGTCCGCCGTGGCCCGGGCAATGTGCGGGGATCACGGGACCGGTGGCCGGATTGTGCACGAGCACTATCCGGCCACCGCGGTCGCGAGATCCACCACTTCGATGTCGTGTTCGGCCAGGCGCTTTCGCAGCGTCACGGCGACGTCCACGACGCCAGGCATGTCGCCGTGCAGGCACAGCGTCGGCGTGTCCACCCGCAGCGACGATCCGTCGACCGCGGTCGCGGCGTGTTCGGTGACGAGCCGGATCGCCCGGCGCGCCACGTCTTCGGCGTCGCGCGGCTGCTTCATCGGTTCCACCACGGGAAAACCGTCGGGCTGGTAGTCGAGGTCCACGTAGCCCTCGTGCCGGACCGTGAGCCCGTACTCACCGGCGAGCCGTTCCGGCCAGCCCTGGCCGACGATCACGAGCAGGCTCCGGTCGTACCGCGACACGGCCTCCAGCAGCGCGCGGGCGTACTCCTCGCGGCGTCCGCACATGGCATACAGCGAACCGTGCGGTTTGACATGCCGCATCGTGCCGCCCTCGGCCCGCACGAACGCGTCCAGCGCGCCGATCTGGTACAGGATGTCGTCGAGCAGGTCTTCCGCGGCGATCTCCAGTGGGCGGCGGCCGAACCCGCGCAGATCCGGCAGCGCCACATGGGCGCCGACATCGGCACCGGCGGCGATCGCGGCCTTGGTGACCCGGTGCATGATGCGCGGATCCCCGGCGTGGAAACCGCACGCGATGTTGACCGTCGGCACGAGCGGGATCAGGTCCTCGTCCGGGCCGAGCTGCCAGCGGCCGAAGCCTTCGCCCATATCGGAATTGATGTTGACACGCCAGGTCATCGCGGCTCCAGGTACTCGGGAGAGCCCACCGCGCGGGCGGCGAGATGGGCGTCGTGGGCAACGTCTGGATCGATCGCGCGGAACGTCGTCACGTCATGCGGTTTGAGCTGCGCGAGAACCGCCAGATCCGGGCTGATCACCGTCGCTATCTTCGCGTACCCGCCGAGGCTCGGCCCGTCCACGCCCATCACGATGGGCTCCAGCCCGCTCGGCACCTGGATGGAACCGATGCAGATCGAGTCGTCGACGATGTTCGACGGATCGGAACCCGCTTGCGCGACAAGGTGTTCCGGGCGCGGCCGGAAATGCAGGGCGGGGCCGACGAAGCGGCAGCCCATCCGGTCGGACGTGGGAGACAGCCGCCACTCGGTGGTCAGGAAGGTTTCCACACTCTCTTCGGTGAACAGGTGGTCCTGCGGGCCGAGCACCACCCGCAGGCACGCCGGTGCCCGGTGGCCGGGCACGAGCGCGGGCCGGATCCGCCGCCGGGCAAGGTATTCGAGCCGGCGGCCCGGTTCGTAGGCGGCGAGCACATCGCGTGCCTGCAGGCCGCGCCCGCCGAGACCGCCGATGCCGGCCCGGACATTGGTGGACCGGCTTCCGAGCACCGGCTCCACGGCCAGGCCCCCGGCGACGGCCAGGTACGCCCGGGCTCCGGCGCGGGGCGCGCCGAACGCGATCTCGTCGGCCGCGTGCACCGCGACCGATGTCCACAGTGGAATCGGCTCGCCGTTGAGCGTCGGCTGGAGGTCGGCGCCGGTGACCGCGACGACCGTGCTGCCCAGCACGCGCAGCCTCGGCCCGGCGAGCAGGATCTCCAGCCCGGCCGCGCCGGTTTCCGCGCCGACCAGCACGTGGTCCCCGACCTCGTTGCCCACCAGCAGGTTCGCGAGCTTCAGCGCGGACGCGTCGAACGCGCCGGACGGCGGGATCCCGTCGGCCAGGTAGCCCGGCCTGCCCAGGTCCTGGATCGTCGTCTGCAGCCCGGGATCGAGTACTTCGAGCACATTGCGCTCACGCATCGGCGGCCGCCAACCGGTGCACCCCGGCCTCGATCTGGTACTCGTAGCGCCCGGACACGACCGCGGCCCGGATCTCCTCGTACTCCTCGCCGCTGATCGGCACGTACCGGTGCCGGTCCCCCACCCGGGGCAGCACCGGCCCGTCCGCGAACGCGGCGTTGCGGCGCGACGGATCGAAGAGGTCGATCGGCGTCCGGCCGAGCAGCTGGTAGCCGCCGGGGCTGCGCACCGGGTAGTAGGAGGTGATGGTGCCGGCCAGGCAGACGATGCCGGGGTCGGTCCACTTGCGCGGGCGTTCGTACTTCGGGCCGGTCAGCCCCATCTCGCCCAGCGGCACCGCCTGGTAGGTGCTGGGCTGGAAACCCACGGCCGACACCCAGTGCAGCACCCCGGCGTGCCGCGCGACGACCTCCTCGCGCGGCACGCCGTTGACCTCGGCCAGGTAGTCGATGTTGTTGCCCACACCGTGTGCCCGCGCGCATTCCCGCGACCACGGATCGTCGTACCAGACCGGGATCGTGACCAACCTCGACGGGAACTCCGTGAGCTCGACGAGATCTGTGACCAGATCGGTGAGCACGCGCTCGAGATCGCGGCGGCGGATCAGCACCGGGTCGTAGACCACCCCGAGCGACCGGTGCGTGGGCACCGTTTCGCGCATGCCGGGCACCTTCGCGTCCTTGAGTGCCCGGTCGAGCGCGAGCACCCGGAAGTTCAGCGCCAGATCGATCCGGTCGCCGAACTCGACGCACAGTTCGAGATCGCCCAGCGAGCGGAACACGATCTCCGTCATGTCGGTTCCACCGGTGTCGCCGGATGGCGGACGGCGATCACTTCGAGATGCCGCCGGATGTCGGCGTCGGAGGGGGTGAACGCCTCGGTCTTGCAGCGTTCGCCGCAGGTGCGGTGCGCGGCGCAGCACACCGAGCACAGCACGTGCGTGTCGGTCACCGGGCAGGTCACCATGTCCTGCCGCATGACCCGCTCCCCGCATTTGCCGCACGCGAGCATGTTCTCCGCGGCCTCCATCTGGTCGTCGTCACGCGAGAAGTCGTCCAGCCAGTCCGGATCCGGGTCGCGGGCCAGGCGCTTGAACCGCCCCTTCCCGGCGAGCTCGACGACGATCGGGCCGCCGAAGCCGATCGCCAGCGCGAGCGCGTCACCGAGGATCGAGCCCACGACGGCGTCCGGGATCGCGGCCATCGACAGGATGGCGCCCACGAGCGCCCCGAGCAACAGGCTGCCCAGCGCGGGGAGACCCCAGTTGGCCAGGTAGCCGCGGCGGTGCTCGATATGGGCCGGCGGTACCCGCAGTTTCGGCTTGATGACCAGGATGTCGGCGAGCAGCACACCCAGCCAGGCCAGGCAGAAGATGCCCATGAACGACACCACCGCGATCAGGTGCTCCTCGACGTGCAGCAGGGCGCCGGCGAAGGCCACCACCCCGACGAACATGACCCAGAACCGGCGCCCCGGCACCCAGTGCAGGATCCGGGAGGCGAAGTTGGCCAGCGCCAGCGAACCGCTGTAGAAGTTCATGTTGTTGATCCGCAACTGGGTGGCCGCGACCCAGAGCACGCCGAAGAGGCCGAGGACCCCGGTGATGTAGCTGCCCGGGTTGTCGCTGCCGGTGTAGAGCGCGAGCACGGCGCCGAGCGGGAACGACACCAGGTACACGGCGGCGATCACCACGAACGGGCCCACCACCATCGCGCGCTTGACCTCCGTCTTGCGGATGAACCGCGAGAAGTCACCGGTGCCGAGGATCTGGATGACGACGTTCGGCAGGAGCGCGCCGAGTGCGCCGAAGAACCCGGCTGCGGTGAAGCCCGGTTGCGAGAACGACGGCGACAGGTCCGAATGCCCCACCGCGGCGATCACCAGCCAGCCCAGGCCCACCAGGAACACCGGGCCGAGCCAGCGCTGCACGAAGTCGTTCTGGGTGAAGCCGTACCAGCAGATCGGCACGGACACGAACGCGGTGATGAGGAACCACACCGGGGCCGGCACCGCGGGCCATTCCGTGTGCAGCGCGGTCCCGAGGTAGGCCGCCTCGATCGCCGCGTACATCATCCAGTTCACGGCGTAGATGAGTGACGTGACGGCGGATCCGAGGAAGCCGAATCCGCTGCCGCGGGTGATCAGGTCGAGGTCGAGGCCGGTCATCGCGGTCACCCGCGCGATCACCGCGGAGCCGAGCCAGCCGAGCACGGTGCCCACGGCGAACGCCGTCATCGCCGCGGGGAAGCCGAAGGTCAGCGTCAACTGCCCGCCGAGTGCCAGGAAGAACACCGACGAGGTCAGCCCGCTCAGCGACATGGCGAAACTGAACGCCGGCCGCTTCCAGTGCGCGGGCACCTTGCGCAGGGCGTAGTCCTCGGCCGCCTCGCGCCGGGCCTGCGCCCCTCTGGGGATCAGGGCTGCCTTCACCGGCCTGGTTCCCGCACCGTCGGGTGTGCTGGTCATACCCACCTCCGCTGGGTCTCCAGACGTGCCCGCGTCGCCACGCCCGTCCGGCTGCTGTCATTGGTCGGAAAGTTCACCACCAGCGAATACGGCGAACAAGAGATGACCTGTCAGCCAACGGTCCGCGAAACTGTGCCCGTGCACAGTGCGGGTGCCCCCGCCGTTCGGCGAGACTGAATCGTTGGGCCCGGCGCGAGGAGCTGGCAAAGCGCTTTGCGGAAACCGCATGCACCATGGAGGCATGAGCGAAGAGTTCGACGCCGTGCTGGCCGCGGTCGGGCCCCGGCTCCGCGAGTTGCGCCGCCGCAGCGGAGCCACCCTCACCGCGCTGTCGGAGACCACCGGCATTCCGGTCAGCACGCTGTCCCGGCTGGAGTCCGGGCAGCGCAAGCCGGGCCTGGAGCTCCTGCTCCCCCTGGCCAGGGCCTACCGCGTGCCGCTCGACGAACTGGTCGACGCCCCGCCCAGCGGTGACCCGCGGGTGTATCCGCGCCCGGTCAACCACCACGGCATGACCGTCATCCCGCTGAGCCGCACCCCCGGCGGGCTGCAGGTGTTCAAGCAGATCCTCCCCGCCGGACGGACGGACTGTCTCGAGCCGGATCCCCGCTCGCACGAGGGATACCACTGGCTGTACATCCTCAATGGACGGCTACGGATGATCCTCGGCGACCAGGACTTCGTCCTCACCGCCGGGGAGGTCGCCGAGTTCGACACCCACCTCCCGCACTGGTTCGGCAACGCCGACGCCCACGCGGTGGAGTTCCTGAGTATCTTCGGGCCCCAGGGCGAGCGCTTCCACATCAAGGCCCGCTACCGGCCCGGCTCGCGCTGAGGCCGTCACCGCCCGGAGGGCCCCATGCGGTGGCCCTCGACACGGCTCCCGGACAGAAGCGGATCGATCATGACCCCACGGAGCGCGCAGGACACCGAACCCTTCTGCTGGTGCTGTGGCCGCGACAAGCCCGAGACCGAACTCGTCCGCCTCGGCTCACATCCCGAAGTCGGTGTCTGCCTCGAGTGCGCCCGCTGGCTCCAACGGCGCGCGCGGCAACGCCACGACAGCCGGCATCCCGGTCCGTCGGCCCGCCTCCGCGGGGGCATCGACGCGGGCCGCGACCTGGTGATCCGCAAAGGCTGGCATCGCCGTGGGCTGCTCGGTGCCCTGCTGCGGCGGATCGACCGCTACCTGCCCTAGGCCCAAAGCCGTTCAGTTAGGTCGGCGGCGGTGTTGTCAAGATCGGCTGGATGTCGATGGTGGTGGTGGCTGGGCGGTTG
>NZ_VDFW01000010.1 GCF_006152065.1 Amycolatopsis alkalitolerans | reverse complement strand
GCGAGTACTTCGTCCTCCGAGCCATGATCCACATCCTCACTCAACGAGTGAGCCTCCATCAGACCCGGGGCGGTTCATTAGGCGGTGTGTTCAGATGATTGACCGCGACGGGAGCGGAGGAAGAACGACCTGTGGTGTGGCCTCGTGCGGTGCCGGTGATCGGTGACAGGAGTTCGGCCGCGGAGCGGGCTTCGCGGCCGGATGGGTGGGCGTTTCCGGTGGCCGAGCGGGAGGCGTTGTATCGGATCATCGGCGCGCGGCGGGATGTTCGCCGGTTCCGGCCGGATCCGGTCCCCGAGGATGTGTTGGATCGGGTGTTGGGTGCGGGGCATGCGGCGCCGTCGGTGGGGCACAGCCAGCCGTGGCGGTTTCTGGTCGTGACCGAACCGGGCACGCGTGAGCGGGCCTCAGTGCTGGCAGATCGGGCCCGGCTCGCGCAGGCCGCCCGCCTGGACCCGGAGTCCGCCCGCAAGCTGCTGGATCTGCAGTTGGAAGGTCTTCGGGAGGCGCCGGTCGGGGTGGTGGTGTGTTGTGACCGGCGGACCCCGGCCGAGGGCGTGCTGGGTCGTGCGACGTTCCCGGACGCTGATGTGTGGTCGTGTGCGTGCGCGATCGAGAACCTGTGGCTGGCGGCGAGGGCGGAGGGGCTGGGCCTGGGCTGGGTGACGTTGTTCGAGCCGGCGGATCTGGCCGCGCTGCTGGGCGTGCCGGACGGGGTGGTGACGTTGGGCTGGTTGTGTCTGGGCTGGCCGGATGAGCGGCCTCCCGACCCGGGGTTGGAGCGGGCGGGGTGGTCGCGGAGGTTGCCGGTGTCCGCGGTGGTGCACCGGGAGCGGTGGCCGGTGACCGGCGAACCCGCGGCGCCGCCGTCGCATTTGCGTGCGCCCGATCAGCGGGCGGTGGTCGGGGTGCGCGATCAGGCGGATCGGTTGCTGGCCCCGCCGGGTTCGCTCGGGGTGCTGGATCGGGCGGCGGATCGGGTGCTGGCGTTGCCGGCGGGTGACCGCGACGGCGGCACGTTGCTGCTGGTGGGGGCGGATCACCCGGTGTGCCGCCACGGCGTGTCCGCCTATGAGGGTGGGGTGACCGGGGAGGTGATGGCGGCGGCGGTGGCCGGTCAGGCGCAGGGGGTGGTCGCGGCGCGCACCGCGGGGCTGCAGACGCTGGTGGTCGATGCGGGTGTCGGAGCGACACCGGTCGCGGGTGCGATCGGTGCGCGGCCGCGCGATGCCCGGGGTGATCTGGTCGAGGCGGACGCGTTGAGCGAGGCGGATACGGGCTTGTTGTTGCGGTGGGGCCGGGACTTGGGGCGGCGGGCCGCGCGGCGGGGTGTGGTGGCGCTGGGTGAGGTGGGGGTGGGGAACACGACGGTGGCCGCGGCGCTGGCGGCGGGTCTGCTCGGGGTCGGTGCCGGGGCGGTGGTCGGGTTGGGGTCGGGTGCGGATTCGGCGATGCTGGCACGTAAGACCGCGGTGGTCGAGGCGGCGTTGGCCCGGGTGGGCTCTGGTGATCCGGTGGTGTTGTTGCGTGTGCTCGGGGGCCCGGAGTTCGCGGTGCTGGCGGGTGCGGTGCTCGGGGCGGCCGCGGCGGGGGTCGCGGTGGTGATGGACGGTCTGGCCACCTCGGTCGCGGCGGCGCTCGCGGTCGCGATGGAACCGGCCGTGGCGGCGCATCTGGTGGCCGGGCAACGCAGCCGCGAGACCGCGCATGCCGCGGTACTCGGTCATCTCGGCCTCGAACCCTTGCTCGACCTGCGGATGCGAGCCGGTGAGGGAGTCGGCGCCTGCTTCGCCACACGTCTACTCCGCGACACCATCCACATCCGCCGCGACACCGCGAAAACCGGCGAGCCGTAAGATCTCAGCCGCCGGTCAGCGCGAGAAAGTCGCCGAAGAGCGTTTCCGCCGCCGGGGTGCGTTCCAGCAACTCGACGACGGTGCCCCGGGTCGCGTTCCCGTCGAGGTAGACCCACCGCACCGGATTGCCCGGTCCGGTGCCGTCGATGAGCAGGTCGCTACCGCGAGCGGCCGCGAGCCGATCGTCGAAATCGTCCACGAGATAGGCGAGATGGTGCATGCCCTCCCCGCGCTCGGCGAGGAATTCCGCATGCGGGGACCGGTCGTCCAGCGGTTCGAGCAGTTCGATCAGCACGCCGCCGAGCACCCCGAACGCGATCTTCAGCGAGAACGGGGTCGGCTTGCCGTACACGAGTGCCTGGTCGAACCGTGACTCGTCGCCGGCGCTCCGGAACGGGCCCGCGCCGAGGCGCCTGCTCAACTCCTCCTGCGCGGCGGCGCAGTCGCGCACGACCCAGCCGATGTGGAACAGCTCAGGCAGCCGCATGTCCTCACCCCGGTGCCCCGTCGGTCTCGATGAGGCACACCGGCTCGCCCACGCCGATGTCGGTGCCCTCGGCGGTCGAATAGGAGACCATGACCCCGTCCTGGGTGGCTTCGATCTCCTGGCTGATCTTGTCCGTCTCGATCTCGTAGAGCGGGTCGCCCTTGCGGAACGCCTCGCCCGGCTGACGGCAGAACCGGACGATCGTCGCTTCTTCCATCGTCATCCCGAGCTTGGGGAGTATGACCTGCACGCGCATCGTCAGACGAGCACCTCGCTGCGGCTGACCGAGCCACGCACGGCGTCGACGATGCGAGCCTTCCCCGGGATCACGTGCGCCTCGGCGTTCGGCGCGTACGGGATCGCCACGTTCGGCGTCGTGACCCGGCGGATCGGGCCCTTCAACAGGGAAAAGCCCTTCTCCGCCACCACGGCGGCGACCTGGCTCGCCGCGGAGCAGCACTCGCGGGCTTCGTCGACGACGATCAGCCGGCCGGTCTTCTCGACCGAGGCGAGTACCGCGGCCTCGTCGAACGGCACGAGCGTGCGAGGGTCGAGTACCTCCACGCTCACCCCTTCGGTCTCGAGCGAGGCCGCGGCGGCGAGAGCCGGCTTCAGCATCCTCCCGATCGCGACAACCGTGGCGGCGTCGCCCTCCCGGCGCACGGCCGCCTTCCCGAACGGGACGAGATGTTCGCCGTCGGGCACCTCGCCGGCCTCGCCGCCCCGGCCGTTCGGTTCGAGCACGAAGCACGGATTCCGGCTGCGGATCGCCGTTTTCACCAGGCCCTTCGCGTCGGCGGGCGTCGTCGGCACGGCGACGTTGAGCCCGCCGAGGTTCATGAGCATCGCGTACGGGGTGTCCGAATGCTGCGCCGCGTTCGCCGCGCCGCCGCCGAAGGTGGCGATCACGGTGATCGGGAGTTCGACCTGCCCACCGGTCATCAGGCGCAGCTTCGACATCTGGTTCCCGATCGCGTCCATACCCGTGTAGAGGAAGTTCGAGAACATCATCTGCACGACGACGTGGTAACCGGCCGCCGCGAGACCGACCGCCATGCCGGTCAGTGTCGTCTCGCAGATCGGCGTGTTGCGGATCCGCCCGGGACCGAACCGTTCGTGCACCCCGCGCAGGTCGCCGACGATCGAAAGCTCGACGTCCTCGCCGTAGACGACGACCTTCGCGTCGCGCTCCATCTCCTCGACGACGCCGTCGCGGATGGCCTGGATGAGCCGGGTGCGAGCCATACCTCAGGCCTCCTCGGGGGCGAACATCAGCTTCTCGGCGAGTTCGGGATCGGCGGGTTGACCGGCCTCGGCGTAGGCCACGGCTTCTCGCACGCGTTCGGCCACCGCGGCCTCGACGCCGTCCAGCGCGGTCTCGTCGGCAACGCTTGAGGAGAGCAGCCGGGCGCGGAACCGGGCGATCGGATCGTTACGCCGCCATGACTCGATCTCGTCGGGGTCCCGGTAGCGGCCGCCGCTGAGCACGACGGGCTCGGCCTCGAAATGGCCCTGGATCCGGTAGGTGCGCGCCTCGACGAACGACGGGCCACCGCCCGCGCGGGCGCGGCTGATCGCCTCGCCGGCCGCACGCCAGACCTCCGTCACGTCGTTGCCGTCGATCTCGGTGGCGGGTATCGAGAACGCCCGGGCGCGGTCGGCGATGCGCCCGGCCGTCACGTCGGCGGCCGGGGTGAACTCGGAGAACCCGTTGTGCTCGCAGACGAAGACCACAGGAAGCCCCCAAAGGGCCGACACGTTCAGGGTCTCCATGAGCGCGCCCTGGTTCGAGGCGCCGTCCCCGAAGAAGCACACCGCGACCTTGCCGTCCCCGTCGAGCTTCGCGCCGAACGCGGCGCCGGTCGCGATCGCGAGGCCCGCGCCCACGATCCCGTTCGCGCCGAGGATCCCCCTGGCGAGATCGGCCACGTGCATCGAGCCGCCCATGCCCTGGCAGATGCCTTCGCGCCGGGCCCAGATCTCGGCCATCATCTTCCGCACGTCGCCGCCCTTGGCGAGGAAATGCCCGTGGCCGCGGTGGGTGGAGGTGGCGTAGTCGCGATCTTCGAGGTGCGCGCACACCCCGGCCGCGATCGCCTCCTCACCGATGTAGAGGTGCACGGCTCCCGGCAGCTTGCCCGCGGCACTGTCGTCTCTCAGCCGCTCCTCGACGCGGCGGATCAGGACCATCGACTCGTAAAGCCGGAGTGCTTCCGATGGTGTCGGCCCGCCGCCGAGCCGCCCGCCCGGCGCCGTCTCGTCGAGCCCAGTCGTCATCGCGCCTCCCGCCCGGCCGCATCGCCGTCACCGACCAGCCCAGCATCGCATCGCGACCCCGGGCCGCGGGGTCTCACTTTTGAGACTGAGGCACGTGCCGGTCACTCCCGGAGCACGCCCGCGATGCGGAGCAGCTGGGCGATGCCGAACTCGCGGTCGCCTTCGGCGAGCGTGGGCCGCCAGGCTGGGAAGGCCGAGCGGTATGAGGTCGGGTCGGCGTCGAGCAGGCCGATGAGCACCTCGGCGACCAGCCGGCTGCCGACCGGTCCGAGGTGGCGGCCGTGGGCCAGCACCTCGGCTTCCTTGAGGATGTAGTACCAGAGGTAGCTCGGGCCCGCGGTGCCCAGTTGCTCGTCGGTCAACGGGTCTTCGCCGATCTTGCGCGCGACGTCCTGACCTGAAGGCAGGCCCTGGGTCTCGCTGCGGAGGAGGTTCCGCACGGCCAGCGAGGCGACCGGGCGCGCCAGCGCACCGTCCTTGGCGCCGGGGATGGCGCTGACCGGCAGGTCCAGCAGCTGCGTGTTGAGCTTCGCCTCGATCCGCTTCGCGAACTGAGGCTTTCCGTGCCCGCCCACGTGGAAGAACAGCCTCCAGTCGATCGCGTGCTCGGCGTCGACCGGCCCGCCGCGGAGGTCGGTACGAGGCGCCGGCGGTGCCTCCGGGTCGTCCGGGAAGATCTTGCCGCTGAAGTTCTCGTTGACCCGGTAGCTCGAACGCACGGTGGGATGGCCGAACCGGTACGCGGCCACCGCGAACTCCGCCGGGATGAACGGCCTGTCACCGGGACGGTAGAAGCGCGGGCCGTTGCGCTCGATGTCGTGCACCACGCCCGGATCGGCGATGGTGGGCAGGAACTCGTGGACGATGATCCACTGGTAGTGCCAGCGCACGAGTCGCTGCGCGCTCGCGAAGACGTCGTTGTAGTAGTTCTCGACGTCGAGCAACTGATCGAGCGGGGCGCCGGGCTGCTCGGTGCCGGGCTCGTCCGGCGGCTTCGGCGGGAGGTGGTGCCCGAGCGCGTCGGTGATCTTCCCGGCACGCAGCAGGTCGACGACCCTGTTGTGGAACTTGATGAGCGCCACGTGGAGCTGCGCGATGATCAGGTTCTCGTCGTTGCGAGGATCCCCGATCAGCGCCACGCCGCCGGTGGTGCGGGCGAGGTCGACGCCGTCTGCCGACAGCGCCAGTTTCGTCTGATGGGAGCCCGGGTCGTACAGATGCGCGCTCACGACCGGGCCGTTGCCGTAGACGTTGTCCATGTCCAGCCGCGGTGAGCGGAAGTCGACCAGGCCGCCTGGATCGGCGCCGCGGTCGAAGGACGAGGTCGCGTCGAGGGTCAGATCGTGGTCGATGAACTGCCCGAAGTAGGTGAACCCCGAGGGAAATCCCCGGTTCTGCTGGTCGTCGGTGGTCTGTCCGCCGTCCATGAGGCCGCCGGGAAGGCCGACCTTCTTCGCCGCCTCCAGCCCGGTGGCCTTGCGCGCGGGCAGGGTCGGGAACATCCGGCCGAAACTGCCCGCGGTGCCGTGCGATCCCGGGGGGATTGCGAGCCCGCGCGACAGCGAACCATGTGTTACAGCCATGCTGTGCACTCCTGAAAGTGGGTGAGGAGATCAGCGCGCGCGGGATCCGCGCGTGCGCGTGAGATGCGTGTGCCGCCGAACGTGGCGCGTCAGAAAACCGTTGCTGTCAAAGAAAATCCCCCATCGCGAAAGCCGCCCCCAGGCGGGCTCAACCCCAGCGCGGGCCACGCTACCAACTCTGAGTAGACCTGTGAAGGATTCCCGGACATACAGTACGTCCCGTCGGCGAGCGTGACAGAAACGAGACCTTCGGCGCTGAACAAGGTGAGACGAGCACGCAGCGTCGCGAGCGCTCGATCGCTTGCCCTGCCCGCCATCTCGGTTACGGAGACGTACTCGATGATCAGACACGCCGCTCACCCGCCTGTTCTGAGCCCGGCGAACAGTTGTGCCGCCTGCTCCTGGTTCCACAACAGGGCCGCGCCGACGCCGGGCAGGTTCCGCGATCCGCCGACCGGCACGGTGGTGGTGACCAGGCCACTGGTCAGCGCGGCACCGAGCCGCAAGAGATCGTCAAGGTGATCGTGGTCGGACACGGTAAGGCCGCCGGAAAGGCGCAGCACCATCGGAACGGACTGAAGCGGGTCGAGCAGGACCCGGCGGCTGGTGCACTTGGCGGCGAGCGCCGCGAGGAACTGCCGCTGGTGCTCGACCCGTTCCAGGTCGCCGCGGGCGAACGCGCGCGTGCGCATGTACTTGAGCGCGTGCGCGCCGTCGAGCGACTGGCAGCCCGGTGCGAGGTCGAGATCGATCTTGGGATCGTGCAGGGCTTCGGGCAGGCAGACCCGCACCCCGCCGACGGTGTCGACCACGCCGGCGAACCCGCCGAAGCCGATTTCGAGGTAATGATCGACGTGGAGACCGGTGGTCTCCTCGACGGTCCGGGAAAGCAGCGTGGGACCGCCGAACGAGTACGCGGCGTTGAGCTTGTTCTCGCCGTAGCCGTGAATCGGGACCAGCGAGTCACGCGGGAGGCTGACGAGCGTTGCCGGCCCCCGCCCGGAAGGCATGTGCAGCAGCATGATCGAGTCGGTCCGCGCACCCGAAGCCGTGGCCGTGTCCCCGGTGTCCAGCCGCTGTTCTTGTTGTGCGGAAAGGCCTTCCCGGCTGTCCGAACCGACCAGCAGCCAGTTGGTGCCGCCCGTGCCGGTGAGCCGCCCGCCGTAGTCGGTGAAGGCGGGGACCCGTGTCAGCGACAGGTCCAGGCCGAGTGCCGCCCCGCAGACCGCCAGCAGCGCCGCCGCCAGCGCGGTCACCAGAATTCTGCGAACGCGACGCAAGAAGGATCGCACAGTTGGTTCTTACCTACTTTCAGGTTAAATTCTGGGAGCGCGGGAAAATAAATCAGCTCTTGTGTCCCCGTAATCGCAACGTTATCGTACGGGCGCCGCTCGAGCGAGTCCCCGTCCCCGTTCCCGAACCGGAGTGAGAATGCACCGGCACCGCCTGAAACACCGCAGTAGCACCAGGATCCGTGATCGGGACGCACTGGCGGACACGGAGGTCATCGACCGTGACCAGGTGCGGAATTTCCGGCCACGGCGCGCGCGGACAGGTCCGGTTTTCGTATCCCGGAACGGCCGCCGCAGACGCGCGATTCGCATTTTCGCCGTGGTGTCGAGTTGTGTCCTCGGCTGTTGTGGTCTGCTTTTGGCGACGGCGATGTTCGCGGAGCGCGATCGCCCTCCTTTGACGTCTGTTCCCAGCACGCCTCCCGCCTCGCCTGCCACGCCCGTTCCCCCGGCACCGGCGCGGCCAGGTCAGTCCGGTTGAGACGGTCGTGCCGCGTCCTCGCAAGGGCGCCCGGGCACCCCGGGCGCACTGGTTGCTCTTCGGCCTGCTGCTGTCGGCCGTCTGCGCACTGCTCACCTTCGATCTCCTGGTCAGCGGGCAACTGGGCGGTCACGAAATCCAGCCGGGCGGGGCGCGGGACTTCGTCCCGGCCGCCGCGCTCTCGGGCGGTTCGGTGATCGATCCCCGCGAACCGTCGGTGCGGCACCTGCCGGACCGCACGATGGCACTGACCGTTGTGGACGGACCAGATCCGGAGAGCACACCCGGCTTGCTCGACGCGCTGGCCAGGCACCATGTCCACGCCACCTTCTTCGTCACGGGTGCGAACGCCGCGAGGCATCCCGGTCTCGTCCGGCGGATCCTGGCCGGGGGCAACGAAATCGGCAACGGCACGATGACCAGGCCCGATCTGCGCCAGGTTGGCGACGACCGCGTGCAACTCGAACTGCGGGCCACCGATCTCGTGCTGGCCGGCGCGGCCGGTATCACCGCCGACCTCGTCCAGTTGCCGTACGCGGCGACCGCGGCCTCGCTCGACTACGACGCGTGGAAGGCGATCCTCCGCATCGGCAACGGCGGACGCCAGGTGGTGGTCGCGGACACCGACGCCGGGACAGCGGCCGGGCAGATCGTCGCGAAATCCCTGCCCCGGGACGATCGCGGCACCGTGCTGCTCATGCACGATTCCGTGGGCACCGCCGCCGCACTCGACCGCCTGCTGCCGGCGCTGCGGGACAGGGGCTGGCGGATCGACTCGGTCGGCGGCGCGCTCAACGTGTCCGGGACCACCAGCGAGGCCGGCCTCCTCGACCGGGGCACCGGGCTGTTGCTGATCGGCGCGGTGCAGGTGTCGGGCTGGGTCGCCGGTGCGCTGCGGTTCCTGCTGCTGGCCGCCACCGCGCTCGCCGTGCTGCGGTCCGCCGTCGTGCTGATCGTGACGCCGGTGCATGTGCGGCGCGCCCGGCGCTGGCGGCCGCCGCGGCGGATCGATGATCGCGTCACCGTGATCATCCCGGCCTACAACGAGGAGACCGGGATCGCCGCCACGATCCGGTCGGCGCTCGCGTCCCGGCATCCCGTCGACGTGATCGTGGTGGACGACGGGTCCACCGACGGGACCGTCGAGGTCGTCCGGCGCCTGCGGCGGCGGGTGCCCGCCGTCCGGCTGCTGCGCCAGTCCAACGCGGGCAAGGCGGCCGCACTCAACAGCGGACTCTCCGCCGCCCGGACCGAGTTCGTGGTGATGGTGGACGGGGATACGATCCTCGACCGCGACGCCGTCGCGCGGCTCGTCGCGCATTTCGGCGACGCGAGTGTCGGCGCGGTGTCCGGAAACGCGAAGGTCGGGAACCGGCAAGGGCTACTGGGGCGATGGCAGCACATCGAGTACGTGATCGGCTTCAACCTCGATCGCCGCGTGTACGACACCCTTCGGTGCATGCCGACGGTTCCCGGCGCGATCGGGGCCTTCCGCCGCTCGGCGGTCCGGCGCGCCGGCGGGGTTTCGGTGGACACGCTCGCCGAGGACACCGACCTCACCATGGCGCTGGAGCGCGCCGGATGGCGCGTGGCCTACGAGGAGAACGCGGTGGCGTGGACCGAGGCGCCCGCCACGATCGGGCAGTTGTGGAAGCAGCGTTACCGGTGGTGCTACGGGACCCTGCAGGCGAGCTGGAAGCACCGGCGCGCGCTGATCGAGCGCGGTGCGGCCGGCAAGCTGGGCCGGCGGGGCCTGCCCTATCTGGTGCTGTTCCAGGTGGTGCTGCAGGTCATCGCGCCGGTGATCGACCTGGTGGGCTTCTTCGGCCTGTTCACCCAGGACGCGGTGTCCATCGCGGCGATCTGGCTGGGATTCCTGCTGCTGCAGGCCGTTCCGGGTGTGGTGGCGTTCAAACTGGACGGTGAGCGGCTGCGCCCGTTGCTCACGCTGCCGCTGCAGCAGATCGTGTACCGGCAGCTGATGTACCTCGTGGTGATCCAGTCCGTGGTCACGGCTCTCGCGGGCGCCAGGCTGCCGTGGCACAAACTGGACCGGCGCGGCCAGCCGGGCGTGCGGGTCAGGTCCGGGCGGCCTGCCCGCTAGCGGCCGCGGGGTGATACCGCGCTCGTGCGCCGGGGTGGGGGACCCGTAACGGCTCGCCAGGTCCGGGGTGGTGTTCGAAATGCCACCACTCGTTGTCGTACGTGCGGTAGAGGTGGTGGCGTGCGCCGTGCTCGTCCAGCCAGCCGGCGCCTTCTCGCGGGCGCACGTCGAGCGCGATTCCCCTGACATGACCGGATTCCGCCGCGGGCAGCACGCGCCGCCGCGCCGCCGCCGGTGAACCGGAGCGGCGGACCTGCTCGTCGAACAGGCGCTGCTGGGTGACGGGATCGCGATACCCCGAGGTGAGGCCGATGAGCCGGCCATGGCGCCAGAACGCCTCGGTGCGTGCCGCGGCGAACGCCGCTTTGGCCCGTCCGGTCAGCCCGGTTAGGTCCTCGGCGGGATAGCGCATCCGCAAGGCCCACCGGCAGGCCAGTTCGAGGGCACGGCGCGGGCGGTACAGGGCGGCCACGGGCAGCAGCACGATGCCGAGGATCAGCGTGACGGCGGTGAACAGCCGGTCGCGGGCACGGAGTTGGTCCATACCGGCAACGGTGGGCGCGGAATGTGCGCGTCTCGCCGTGCTCAGGTCACGGTTCTTCGACAGTGCTTGTGACACAACCATGACATTCCGCGGACGAGCGCGGGACATCGGTGCCCGATGCTGGCGACGTGATATCCGATTTGCGTACCGGCCGCAGCGGTCCGTCGGCTCGCCTGCTCGGCGGGGCGGTGGCCTGCCTGCTCGCGCTCGTGCTGACCTGCGTGGTGTTCGTGTGGACACCGGGCGGCCAGCGCCTCGATCAGCGGTTCCTGCCCGAAAGGCCCCGCTCGGAGGTCCTTTTCGGACTGGCCCGGCATGTCCTGGCGTACCTCGGTGACACGGTCGTGCTGGCCGGTCTGGTCGCCGGTGTCTTCGTGGTGGGCGCGCTCACCGGCCGGATCCGCGGCGCGCTGGCGGGCACCGCGGTGATCGGGTGCTCGCTCGCGGGCGCGCAGCTGCTGAAACTGCTGGTTTCGCGACCTGATCTCGACGTGGGCGGATCGACGACGCACAACAGCTTTCCCAGCGGTCACGTCGCGGTCGCGGCGGCCGTGGTGCTCGCGTTCCTGCTCGTGCTGCCGGCCCGCGCCCGCTGGTGGTGCGCCGTGCCCGGCGCGGCGGCGGTCGCCGTCGTGGCCGCGGCGACGATGATCGTGGGATGGCATCGCCTCAGCGATACGCTCGGTGCGGTGTTCCTGGCGACGGCGCTGGCCTGCTTCGCCGCGGCATTGACGGGCGAGGGGCGGAGCGGGATGTGATACTCGGCGGCGTGCCCCGGGTGTTGCTGATCGAAGACGATCCCGCCGTGCGAGAGGGGCTCGAGCTGGCGCTGACCCGGCACGGGCACCGGGTGGACGCGGCGGAGTCGGGGGAGCGGGGGCTGGAGCGGATCCGCGCGGACCGGCCGGACGTCGTGGTCCTCGATCTCATGCTGCCCGGCATCGACGGGTTCGAGGTCTGCCGCCGGATCCGGGCCGCGGGCGACGTGCCGATCATCATGGTGACCGCGCGCGGGGACGATATGGACGTGGTGGCCGGGCTGGAAGCCGGCGCCGACGACTACGTGGTCAAACCGGTGCAGGCGAGGGTGCTGGAGGCCAGGATCCACGCGGTGCTCCGGCGCACCGCCCGCGAGCAGGCGGAGCTGGAACGCCACGGCGAGCTGACCGTCGACCGGGCCGCGCTGGTGGTGACCAAACGGGGCGCCCCGGTCGGGCTGACCCCGACCGAGCTGCGCCTGCTGCTGGAACTGTCCGCGACGCCTGGCCGCGTGCACAGCCGCCAGCAGCTGCTGGAATCGGTGTGGGACCACGGTTATCTCGGTGATTCGCGGCTGGTGGACGCCTGCGTGCAGCGGCTGCGCACGAAGATCGAGGACGACTCGGCGGCCCCGGTGTACGTTCAGACGGTGCGCGGGTTCGGGTACCGGTTCGGGCCGCTGTGAACCGCCGGTGGCCCGCCGTCGGCCTGCGGGCCCGGTTGCTGCTGGCCTTCGCCCTGCTGACCGTGGTGACGGCGGTGGCCGTGGCGGGCGGCAGCTATGTGCTGGCGCGCAACCTGATCCTGCAGCAGGCGCAGGACGCCGCCGTGCAGGCGATGACCACCCGGCTGCAGGCACTGTTCCCGCTGCGCGATCCGGCCCCGGATCCCACCGCATTGGGCGAAATCGCCGGCGCGGTGACCGATCGCGACGCCACCGCGGTCGCGATCTACCACAACATGCGCTCCGCCGCCGGGCTCGACCCCGGGGTCATTCCGGCCGAACTGCGGGCGGTGGTCGGCGACGGCAAGATCGCCTGGCAGCGCGTGCGGTGGGGGGCCGCCCCGGTCCTGATCATCGGCACCCCGTTGCTGATCACAGGCCCGGACGGGACGACGCCGTCGGGCATCGAGGTCTACACCGCGCGCAGCCTGCTCGCCGAACAGGCCAGCATCGCGCAGCTGGCCACCCGGGCGTCGCTCGCCGGCGGCGTGGCGTTGCTGTTCTCGGTCGTGCTGGCGTTGCTGGCCGCTCGTGGTGTGCTGCGGCCGGTCCGCGAACTCGGCCGGGCGGCGCGGCGGCTGGGCGAAGGGGAGTTGTGGACGCGGATCGCCGTGCACGGAACCGACGAGCTCGCCGATGTGGCACGGACGTTCAACACCACCGCCGGGGAGCTGGAACGGCACGTCGAACGGCTTCGCGCGATGGAGGCCGACGCGCGGCGGTTCGTGGCAGACGTCTCGCACGAGCTGCGGACGCCACTGGCGGCGGTCGCCGCGGTGGCCGGTGTGCTGGAAGAGGAGGCGGGCCGCCTGCCCGAGGACGCCGGCAAGGCCGCCAGGCTGGTCAGCGAGGAGACGCACAATCTCACCCGGCTGGTGAACGACCTGATGGAGATCAGCAGGTTCGACTCCGGCACCGCGGCACTCGCGCTCGACGAGGTCGAGGTGGCCGCCGTGATCCAGGCGTCCCTGCGGGCACGGGGCTGGACGGACCTGGTCCGGACCGATCTGGCGCCCGCGGTCACGGCCCGGCTCGATGCGCGCCGGGTGGACGTCATGGTCGCGAACCTGGTCGGCAACGCGCTGCGGCACGGCGAGCCCGAGGTTTCCGTAACGCTGGCGGCGGATCCGGAATGGCTCACCGTCGAACTCCGCGATCACGGGCCGGGGCTGGATCCGGCGATCCTGCCGCGCGTGTTCGACCGGTTCTGGAAGGCGGACGCGGCGAGGGCCCGCTCGGCGGGCAGCGGCCTCGGCCTGGCGATCGCGCGGGAGAACGCGAACCTGCACGGGGGCAGCATCGCGGCAGGGAACAGTCCCGGCGGCGGCGCCGTGTTCACCCTGCGCCTGCCACGGTGGGCCGGTCGGGAGCGGGGATGAGGCGCGTTCGCCGGGCACTGGCCGCCGCGGCCGCGGCACTCACCCTCGCCGGATGCGGGGTGCAGCCCAGCGGGGTCATCGTCGGCGCGTCCCCGCCGAGTGGCGGGGCCGGGCGCCCCGGGGGAATCACCCTGTACCTGGTGTCGGGCGGCCACGTCACCCCCGTCCGGCGCGCCGGCCTGCCGCTCTCGCCTGCGGACACGCTCGCGCTGCTGGCCCAGGGGCCCACCGCGAGTGAACGTGCGCGCGGGCTGAGCAGCCAGGTCCCGCCCGGTGCCGCACCGTTCTCGGTGACCGCCGTCCCGCCGGGACCGATCGTGGTCACACCGTCCATACCGGCCGATCGACTGTCCACAGTGGCCATGGACCAGATCGTGTGCACGGTGGCGGCAGGCGGCGGGGAGGTCACCATCGCGGGGGCCGGGCGCGGCCCATGGGCCTGCCCCGTCCCGGGCTAGCCACGACAGGCCGGTCAACACGGGCGAGCGGTGACCGGCTATGCTCGCGAGCCCCCACCGATGAGAACTGAACAAGGATAACAACATGGAAACTGAGAGCGACCAGCAGGATGCCTCAGCGGATGTCCTCAGCAGCGCCGCCCACGCTGCCCGCTTGGTCATGTTGGACACGATGGACGAGAGGATCCGCTACGCCTGCGAGGCCCTCGACCGGCCGTCGACATCGGACGTACTGGCCTTCCTGATGACCTACGGGGTCGTGACCGACCCCAAGCGCGAGCGCGCGCACGTATCGGCTCAAGTGGACAAATGGCGCGAGGAGCGCGGTCTGGGCGACACCGGGGACCTGCCGCGACTGTCCGTGGAGATGCTGACCGAACTGGACAGCCGCCGGAACGCCGAAGCGGGCGACGCGGCCCCGGACGCCAAGGCCGAGCCGGCGGGCGAACAGACCGAACCGCCCACCGGGCAGGCTCCGGAAAGCACCGAGACCACCGCTCCGCCCAGGCGGACGCCGCCGGAGGGCTCGCGCGGCTTCTACCTCGTCGCGTTCATGTCGCTGCTGGTCTCGGTGGACACCTCGTGGCGGTTCTTCGGGGAGAAGCTCGGGATCGCGAACGTCTACGAGCGGGCCGCCATGTTCGCCGTGGTGGAGGTCGCGCTGATCGCCTGCGGTTTCGCGATGCGCGCCGGGATCCGCAGCCGCACCGGGAAACCCGGCCCTGCGCGCCTGATCCTGTGGGCGCTGTGTGCCGCGTCCGGGTACATGGCCTTCGACCTGGCCGGTCCCGTGTCCGGGCTCGCGCGGGTCACGCTGGGCCCGGTGCTCGGCGTGGTCATGCTGCACCTGGCGCTCGGCATCGAGATCAGGCACCGGCGCACGCGGGTCACCACGTGGTCCCGGGTCAGCCGCGAACTGAAGGAGCGGTTCCTGTCGCGGCTCGGTCTGGGCGATGACGAGCGGGACGCGCTGGCCCGCACCCGCGACCGTGCCGCCCGCCGTGCCGCGCACCTGGCTCGCGCGTCCTGGTTCACGCCGTTCCGCAAGGCGCGGCTCGACCGCGCGCTGCGTTCGGCGAACGCCGCACACGACGACCGGATGCGATCCCGGCTGATGGCGGAACTCGCGGCCGTCCAGCATGCCGACGAACTGCGGCGGCTTGACCTGGCGTCCCCGTGGTCGGGTTCGCTGACCAACAGCCTCAAGTACCTCAAGCGGTAGCGCGGTTCCAGGGCCGCCTGCTCCTGTGGCATGCGGCCCACGGGCCCCGCCCGGTCCGTTATTACTACAGTGGTGTAGAACTACGACATGGCTGTAGAAGTTCGGGCCGTGGTGATCTCCGCGCGGATCGGTGCGGGGCACGACGGCGCCGCCGCGGAAGTGGCGCGGCGGCTGCGCGCACGCGGGTTCGCGATCGATCGTCATGACTATCTCGATCTGCTGCCGGGCCGGCTGGGGCAACGGTTGTGCGACGCGTACCACCGCGAGCTCGAGATCGCCCCGGGTAGCTGGGACTGGCTGCTCGGCGCGCTGGGCCGCCCGCCGCTGGCCGGGATGGCCAAGGCCGCGTCGAGGCTCGCGTCGCCGAGACTGCGTGAGGTGCTCGACCCGATGCCGGATCTGGTGGTCTCGACCTATCCGCTGGCCAGCCAGGCACTCGGTGCCTTGCGGCGGCGGGGTGAGCTGACCGCGCCGCTGGCGGTGTACCTGACGGATCCGTCGGTGCACCGGCTGGTGGTGACCGAGCATGCCGATCTCCACCTCGCGCCGAACCGGCACGCGGCGCAGGCGGCGCGGAGGCTCGGGGCACCCCGCGTGGTGGTCGCGCGACCGGTGGTGGCGCCGGGGTTCCGGCCCGCCTTGCCCGGTGAACGAGATCGGGCGCGCCGGCGGTTCGGGCTCGCGGGGCAAGAGCGGTTCGCGTTGGTGGTGGCCGGCTCGTGGGGCGTCGGTGAGGTGGAGGGCATCACGGCCGACGTGGCGGCCACGGGTGCGGCGCAGCCGGTGGTCGTCTGCGGCCGCAACGACGCGCTCGCGCAGCGGTTGCGGCGGGCGGGCGTGCCCCGAGTGCTCGGCTGGGTCGACGACATGCCCGCGCTGCTGCGGGCCTGCGACGTGGTGGTCCAGAACGCCGGTGGCCTCACCACGCTGGAAGCGCTCGCGTCCGGGCTGCCGGTGATCACCTACCGGTCCCTGCCGGGGCACGGTCGCGCGAACGCCCGGGTCCTGGACGAGATCGGTCTCGTGCCGGCCGTGCCCGATGCCGGCGCGCTCGCGGACGCGCTGCGGTCGGCTCGTTCACCCGGCCTGCCGGACGGGGTGGATCCGGCGGAGTTGCTGGCGGCGCTGGTGGGTGAGGCCGTCGAGGAGGTGTCGGCCGCATGAGGACCGTCGCGGGAGTCGCGTCCGTGCTCGCGGGTGCGGCGGTGATGCACGCCGCACCCGCCGCGGCGTTCGTTCCGCCGCTGCGTGACCGGTTCTTGCCGCGGCTGGCCGGTACCGGCGACCCCGATCATGTCGCGCTGACTTTCGACGACGGGCCGAACCCGCTGTCCACACCGCATTTCCTGCGCCTGCTCGACGCGCGCGGGGTGCGGGCCAGCTTCTTCCTGCTCGGCGACCAGGTCGCGCGGGCGCCCCGGCTCGCGGCGGAGATCGCCGGGGCGGGACACGAGATCGGGGTACACGGCTGGGTACACCGGTGCTTGCTGCGCTACGGCCCGGGGCGGGTGTACGACGAGCTCGCCCGCGCCTGCGAGGCGATCGAGGACGCCACCGGCCACCGTCCACAATGGATACGGGCACCCTACGGGGTGTTCAGCACGCCGTCACTGGTGGCGGCGCGGCGGCTGGGGCTGACCCCGGTGCTGTGGACGTGCTGGGGTTTCGACTGGACGCGGCGCGCGACCGCCGGTTCCGTACGGCGCACCGTGCTGAAGGATCTCCGCGGTGGCGGCACGATCCTGCTGCACGACTCCGACCACGCGGCCAGTCCGGGCGCGTGGCGCTCGGCGCTCGGCGCGCTGGGCCCGCTTCTCGACGAGTGCGAGCGGCGGGGGCTGCGGGTCGGCCCGCTGGCCGATCACGGGCGTGGCCATCCGTCGTGATGATGGTGGACCGGCGTGATGCTGGCCACCTCGATGCCGGCGTGCAGATCGGCGGCCGCGTCGAGGCTTGCCACGGCCGACCACAGGGCGATCGCGAAGGTCAGCGCCGCGGCGGCGCCCGCCACGAACCGCCAGTCCAGCCGGGGCGCCGGGGGGTGCAGCAGCGCGGCGACCCTGCGCGGCACCGGGCCGCCCGTCGCCGCCGGTGCGGGGGCCTCGGGCATCCTCCCCGCGAGCGCGGCCTTCGCGATCGCCGAGGCCACCACACGCCGGCTCCCTACCCGGCGGCAGGCTTCCTCGTCGGCGTGGCGTTCCAGCACGAACACTCCTGCCGAGCGCAGCGGCCACAGCAACGGGTTCAGCGTGGCGGAAAGCCACAGCACCGTCAGGAACACGTGATGGCGCCCGCGCAGGTGCGCCCGTTCGTGCGCGAGCAGCGCCCGCCGCTCGGCCGTGGTCAGCGCGTCGAGCATCGAGCGCGACACGACGATCCGCCCGCCGCCCCGCCACGGCACAGCCAGCGCGAGGGGTGCCATATCCGGCAACACGACGAGGCCCGCCCGCGCGGGCACCTGGCCGACGGACCGGACAACCCCGCGCAGCCACCGGAAACGGCCGACCGCACTGACCACTGTGGACACCGCGATCGCGATGAGCAGGACTCCGCTCAACGCCTCCACCGGGATACTCGCGATCTCCAGCCCGCGCAGCTTGGCCGGGGACCACTCACCGAGGCGAGCGACGAGCGGGATCAGCGACAGTCCCGCCAAGGCCAGCACACACAACGCGGCGGTGCTCGCCGCCGCGAGGGCCAGCGCCCCGCCGGTGATCAGCCACATCGCGGGGCGAGGGCGCGCCCACGCGGTCACCAGGCGCGCCAGCGGCCAAGCGGTGAGCGGTAGCAGCAGGGGGACATACACGCCGGGGTCCACGGGCGTCAGTCTCCATCCGGGTCCCGCAGGGCGGCGCGCAGGGTCTCCTCGTCGGCGCTGGACAGGTTCGACACGAACCGCGCCAGCACGCGCGCTCGGTCGGGATGCGCGTCGAGCAGCTTGCCCATTCGCCGGGCGGCGAGGCCCGCCTCGTCCTCCACCGGCGCGTAAAGGTAGGACCGGCCCTGCTTTTCGCGCGTCACCGCGCCTTTGTCGGACAGCCGCGTCAGGATCGTCACGACGGTGGTGTAGGCGAGGTCGCCGCCGAGGCCTTGCTGCACGTCGGCCGCCGTCATCGGGCCACGGCGGTTCCACAGGGCCGCGAGCACCTCGGTCTCCAGCTCACCCGGGCCCCGCCGGTGCCCGCCTCTCAGCCGTGCCATCGTCTCAATCTACAGGACTGTAGAGGGTCTCGCGCCGATGCTGAAGATCGCGGTGATGATGCGTTCCCAGCGTGCGGTCAGGTCCTCGACGGTTTCCTCGGGATGCGCGATCGCCCAGCCGACCACCGCGTCGACGATGGCCGTCCACACCGTGGCGAGCGCGTCGACGTCCCGCGCGTCGTCGTCGCCGAGCGCGCCGAGGAAACCGGCGACCCCACTGACGGCGAAGTCGGTGAGATGGCGGCGGTAGTGGCTGATGAGCGAGCCGGTTTCGCCGGACCTGGGCGCGGTCGGGTCGTAGAACACCCGCCACGCCGCGCGCTGCGGGCCCAGCGTCTCGAAGATGCCGTTGAGCACCTTGATCGGGACGGAGAACGGGGCGTCGCCGCCGTCCAGTTCGGCCCGGATACGGGCGACGAGCGGCTCCGCGATGCGGCGGAAGCACGCGAGGTAGAGGTGCTCCTTCGTGTCGAAATGCTGGTAGATCAGGGCTTTGGAGATACCCGCGGTGCGGGCTATCTCGGCCATCGACGCGCCGGCGAAGCCGTGTTCGGCGAATTCGGCCGTCGCCGCCGCGACGATCTCGTGCCGCCGGTCGGCCTGCGGCATCCCCTTGGTTCCCAGCCCTGCCGCCGTTGACATGGTCCTGAACTTACCCTACGGTCACTTCACGCGAAGTGACCGTAGGGTCATATCGATGATCCGGGAGGACGGGCCGTGTCGCCGTGGGACCAGTTGAACGAACCGGTGACCTATGCGATCCCGTTCTTCATCGCGGCGCTCGTCGTCGAAATGCTGTCGCTGCGGGAACCGGGCTCCGAGCGCAAGGGCTATGAACGGACCGATGCGCGCAACAGTCTCGTGATGGGCGTCGTCTCGCTGATCTTCAGCGGGAGCGCGCGAGTGCTCGCCCTGTTCGGTTATGCCCTGCTCTACGTCGTGTCGCCGTTCCGGCTCGATCCGCACGACTGGCGGGTCTGGGCCGGCGTGGTGATCGCCGTCGACCTGCTGTGGTACGTCTACCACCGGATCTCCCACCGGGTCCGGCTGGTGTGGGCGGCCCATCAGGTGCACCACAACAGCCGGTATTTCAACTACTCCACCGCCTTGCGGCAGAAGTGGAACCCGTGGTTCGAGATCCTGGCCTGGACACCGCTGCCGCTGCTCGGCGTGCCGCCGTGGATGGTGTTCACCGCGTTCTCGGTGAACCTGATCTACCAGTTCTGGGTGCACACCGAGACCATCGGGAAGCTGCCCCGGTGGTTCGAGTTCGTGTTCAACACCCCTTCGCATCACCGGGTGCACCACGCGAGCGATCCCGAGTACCTCGACAAGAACTTCGGCGGCATCCTGATCATCTGGGACCGGATGTTCGGCAGCTTCCGCGCGGAGACGTTCCGGCCGACCTACGGCCTGACCAAGAACATCGACAGCACCAACGTGCTGACCCTGCAGTACTACGAGTTCGGCGCGCTGTGGCGCGATCTCCGTGCGGCACGCGGGATCCGCGCTCGGCTGGGCTACGTGTTCGGCCCGCCCGGCTGGGAACCCGGCTCCCTGCCGGGCCGGTAGCTCAGCCGAGTTCGGACGACACGACGGCCGGAAGTCCGCGAAGGCGCGCGAGCAGGAGTTCGATCTCTTCGCCGGGCGCCATCACGGTGCAGATCATGGCGCTTTCCCTGACCCCGTCGCGGATGTCGACGGACAGTTCGTGCACGGCGCAGCCCTGCTTCGCCAGCGCGCCGACAAGGCACGGGATCTCGGTGACGCCACCGAGGAAGTAGGTCGCGATCCGGCGCCGCACGAGCAGCGCGGGGCGGCGGGGTGGGGCGGTGGTGGAGGACATGGCGGATCTCCGAAGGCGGGAAACGGATGGATCCGGGCCAGGTCCCGAGAATGCGATGTCGCCGGCGGTGCGCGCCGGCGACCTGGTTCAGCCGGCGCGCCTGCTTACGACTCGCTTGGACGTCAGATGGCGCGGCACCGCGACAGGCTAACACGACGATCGGTTGTTCGCGCCGGCGATGGGATACATTGGCGGTTGTCCAGGGCAGTGGTCCGGTCTGGAAGGTGAGCCTCATGCCCGCACTGCACCCGGACGGTCACCGGGAAGCCGAAGAAGTGCCCGCGCCCCAGTTGCGGCCGCCGTTCGCGCGGCTGTCCTCGCGCGTGCCGGAGATCGGCGCGCTCGAACTCTTCCTGTCGGTCGCGCGGTTCGGCAGCCTCGGCCAGGCCGCGCGCGAGCACGGCATCTCGCAGCCGGCGGCGGGCTCGCGTATCCGCAACCTGGAACGCGTGCTGGGGCTGGCGTTGATCGAACGGTCGGCCGCCGGTTCCCGGCTGACGCCCGAGGGGGCGATGGTCGAGCAGTGGGCGCGTGAGGTGGTCCGCGCCGCGGCCGGCCTGGATGCCGCGGCCGCCGCGCTGCGCGCGCAGCACGAGCGCCGGCTGCGGATCGCCGCCAGCATGACGGTCGCCGAGTACCTGATCCCGGGCTGGCTGACCGAACTGCACGCCCGGCGGCCACGGGCCACCGTGGCGCTGCAGGTCACCAACTCCACCGAGGTCGCCCGGCTCGTCGCGAGCGACGCCGCCGACATCGGGTTCATCGAGGGACCCGAAATGCCGGAGGGGCTGCAATGCCAGGTCGTGGGGCACGACCGGCTTCGGCTCGTGGTCGCGCCCGGGCACCCGTGGGCGCGGCGGCGGCATCCCGTGGGCGCCGCTGACGTGGCCACCACCGCGCTGGTCGCCCGCGAGCCCGGCTCCGGCACGCGCGAAACCGTCGAAGCCGTGCTCGCCGAGCACGGCCCGCTTGCCGGTCCGCTGGTCGAGCTGTCCTCGACGACCGCGATCAAGGCGGCGGTGGAGGCCGGCGTGGGCCCGGCGATCCTGAGTTCGCTCGCGGTGGCGGCGGAGCTGGCCGACGGGCGGCTCGTGGGCGTCGAGATGGCCGGAATGGAGCTGAACCGGGTGCTTCGCGCGGTCTGGCCCGCCGGGCGGCGCCTGACCGGGGTGCTCCGCGATGTGGTCGCGGTGGCGAGGTCGGGCGGGCGGCAGCCAGGCCGGGTCCAAAGCTCGGCTTAGGGGTCCCAAAGCCTGCTATGGGCCCCCAGGCGTGGCCGCGCGACCTACGGTTACCGCATGCGATATGGCTTCGCGATCGATCAGCGGACATGCGTCGGCTGTCATGCCTGCACGGTCGCCTGCAAGACCGAACACGAGGTGCCGGTCGGGCAGTTCCGGACGTGGGTCAAGTACGTCGACTCCGGCGAGTTCCCGGCGACCACGCGTGACTTCGGCGTCATGCGGTGCAACCACTGCACCGATGCCCCGTGTGTGAAGATCTGCCCGACGAAGGCCCTGTTCACCCGAGAGGACGGCATCGTCGATTTCGACCGCGACCGGTGCATCGGCTGCAAGAGTTGCATGCAGGGATGCCCCTACGACGCGATCTACATCGACGAGGACACCCACACCGCGGCGAAGTGCAACTTCTGCGCGCACCGGGTCGACGCCGACCTGGAACCGGCGTGCGTGGTGGTCTGCCCGACCCACTCCATCTGGGTCGGCGACCTCGACGATCCGGAGTCCGGGATCTCCCAACTGGTCCGGACCAATCCGGTGAGCGTCCGCGCGCCCGAGCAGGGGACCGGCCCGAACGTCTTCTACCTCGGAGCCGACCGCGCGGTGCTCGACCCGCTCGCGGCGCCCGTGTCCGACGGCTACATCTTCTCCACGCCCGATCCGCACCGGGCCGAGGTGGCCGCGGATCTGCCGACCGACCCGGTGACCCGGGCGAGGACCACGCTGAACACCGCGCACCCGCGCCCGTGGGGCTGGCGCGTGACCACGTACCTGTGGACGAAGGCGGTGGGCGCCGGCACGATGATGCTGGCCGCGCTGGCCCAGCTGCTCGGCGTCGATCTGGGCTGGATCGGCACCGTGCTCGCCCCGGCGGCCGGCGTGGCCGGGGTGGCGCTCACCGGGCTGCTGCTCGTAACCGACCTCAAGCGGCCGGAGCGGTTCCTCTACATCCTGCTCAAGCCGAACCCCAGGTCGTGGCTGTTCTGGGGGGCGGTGGTGCTTGCCGCCGGGGCCGCGGTGTTCTCGGCCTGGCTGCTGCTCGGTGTGCTCTCCATGGCAGGGATCGGCATCGGGGCGGCGCTGACCTGGCTGGCCGTGCCGGCGCTGCTGGCCGGGGCGATGGTCACCGGCTACACCGCGTTCCTCTTCGGCCAGGCCGAGGGCCGCGATCTGTGGCAGTCGCCGCTGCTGTTCTGGCACCTGGTCGTGCAGGCCGTGATGGTCGGCGGCGGGGTGCTGGTGATCGCCGCGGTCGCCGGGGACGTGACCGGCCCGGCGCGCACGCTGCTGGTCGCCGCGTTCACCACGGCCACCGCCGTGCACATCGGGATGACGCTGCTGGAGTACCTCGGCCGTCATCCCACCACGAACGCCGCCGCGGCGGCGGAGATGGCGGTGCGCGGCCGGTACGCGCGGACGTTCTGGGGTGGCGGCATCGCGCTGGCCGCGGTGGGCGCGGTGCTCGCCGGGATCGGCTGGGCGGGCCCGCTGGCCGCCGCCGCGGTCGCCGGCGTGGTCGTGCAGGTCGCGCTGCTGGCCTACGAGAGCGTCTTCGTCCGTGCCGCGCAGGACGTTCCCCTGTCTTAACCAGAATCATCTTCAGGAGGCAGTGCCCGTGACCCGCATCGTTCCTGAGCGTCCGTCGGCCGCTCACACGGAACCCGTCGAACTTCCGGGGGAGCGCACCCACGAGCGCCTGCGCAACTACCCGCCGCCCGAGCAGTGGGACGACGTCGTCGCCTACGACGCGAAGGCGCATCCGCGCAAGGTGCCGCGGCACTACATGCTCGTCCCCACGACGTGCTTCAACTGCGAGAGCGCGTGCGGGCTCCTGGCGTATGTGGACAAGGAAGACTTCTCCCTCAAGAAGGTCGAGGGCAACCCGGCGCATCCCGGCTCGCGCGGGCGCAACTGCGCCAAGGGACCGGCGACGATCAACCAGGTCAACGATCCGGAGCGGATCCTGCACCCGTTGCGCCGCACCGGTGCTCGTGGCGGCGGCGAGTGGGAACGGGTCAGCTGGGACGAGGCGCTGGACGACATCGCCGCCCGGATCCGCAAATCCATTGTGGACGGACGGCACGAGGAGGTCATGTACCACGTCGGCCGTCCCGGCGAGGACGGCTTCGCCGAGCGCTTCCTGCAGGCCTGGGGCGTCGACGGGCACAACAGCCACACCAACGTGTGCTCGTCGGGCGCGAGGCTCGGGCAGACGCTGTGGGGCGGCTACGACCGCCCTTCGCCGGATCACGCCAACGCCAAGGTGATCCTGCTGCTGTCCAGTCACCTCGAGACCGGGCACTACTTCAATCCGCACGCCCAGCGGATCATGGAAGGCAAGCAGGGCGGCGCGAAGCTGGTCGTGATCGACCCGCGCATGTCGAACACCGCGTCCCACGCCGACGTGTGGCTGGCCCCGTGGCCGGGCAGCGAGGCGGCGATCCTGCTGGCGGTGGCGTCCTACCTGCTGCGCACGCGGCAGATCGACGAGCCGTACCTGCGGCGGTGGTTCAACTGGCAGACCTACCTCGCCCGCCGCCACCCGGACCGCGAACCGACCTTCGAGTCCTTTCTGGACGCGCTGGAAGCGGACTATGCCGAATACACCTTCGAGTTCGCGGCGGACGAGGCGCAGGTGCCCGCGGCCCGGATCGAGGAGATCGCGAAGCTCGTCGCGTCCAGCGACCACCGCCTCGCGGCACACGTCTGGCGTTCCGCGGCGGCCGGCAACCTCGGTGGCTGGCAGGTCGCCCGCACGCTGTGGTTCGTGCTGGCGCTGACCGGCTCGATCGGCACGGTCGGCGGGACCAGCCCGAACGGCTGGGACAAGTTCATCCCGCACGGCCCGAACATGCCCCCGTCGCACGATCACTGGAACGAGCTGGCCTGGCCGGCCGAGTACCCGTTGTCGTGCAACGAGCTGTCCATCCTCCTGCCGCATTTCCTGCAGGAGGGCCGAGGCCGGCTGTCGGTGTACTTCTCGCGCGTGTTCAATCCGGTGTGGACCTATCCGGACGGGTTCAGCTGGATGAAGACCCTGCGCGACACCGATCAGGTCGGGCTGCACGTGGCGTTGACACCGACCTGGTCGGAGACCGCGGAGTTCGCCGACTACGTGTTGCCCACGGGCAACGCGGTCGAGCGGCACGACACCCACTCCTACGAGACCCACGCCGGAAGATGGCTCGGGTTCCGCCAGCCGGTGCGGCGGGTCGCGCTGGAGCGCGCGGGCCATCCGGTCGCCGACACGCGCGACGCGAATCCCGGCGAGGTGTGGGAAGAGAACGAGTTCTGGTTCGACCTGTCCTGGCGGATCGATCCGGACGGCTCGCTCGGCATCCGCAAGTACTTCGAATCGCCCTACCGGCCGGGGGAGAAGATCACGGTCGACGAGTACTACCGGTGGATCTTCGAAAACCAGGTGCCCGGGCTGCCGGACAAGGCCGCCGCCCAGGACATGACGCCGTTGCAGTACATGCGCCGCTACGGCGTCGTCGAAGTGCAAAGCGACATCTACCGCGCCGACGAACGGCCCCTGACCGCGGCGGAGCTCGAGGGTGCCGAACCCGACGCCGAAGGCGTGCTGCGCAAGCCGTCCGACCTCGACTCGACACCACCGCTGGTCGGCGAGGCCGGCGCGGTCGGCCTCCAGCACGAGGACGGCACGACGACGGCCGGCTGGCTCACCCCGTCACGCAAGCTCGAGGTCTACTCCACCTCGATGGCGGACTGGGGCTGGGAGGACCAGGCGACGCCGGGCTACATCCGCTCGCACGTCGCCCGGTCCGAGATCGACCTCGACAAGGGTGAACTGGTCCTGGTGCCGACGTTCCGGCTCCCGACGCTGATCCACACCCGGTCGGGGAATGCCAAGTACCTCAACGAGATCTCGAACTCCCACCCGCTCTGGCTCAACTCGCGGGACGCGGCCAGGCTCGGCGTGCGCACCGACGATCTGGTGCGCGTGTCCACCTCGATCGGCTACTTCGTCGCCCGCGTCTGGGTCACCGAAGGAATCCGGCCCGGGGTGTGCGCGCTGTCGCACCACATGGGACGGTGGCGGTTGCAGGACCAGGAAGGCAGCCGCTGGGTCTCCGGCCTCGTCGACATCACCCACCCCGACGGCGACGAATCCTGGCTGCTGCGCTACAAGGGCGGCGTGGCGCCCTTCAAGTCCGACGACCCGGACTCCTCGCGGATCTGGTGGACCGACCCCGGTGTGCACCAGAACCTGGCGTTCGGCGTCCAGCCGGACCCGTGGTCGGGGATGCACTGCTGGCTGCAGAAGGTCCGGATGGAGGCCGCACACCCCGGAGACCAGTACGGCGACGTGTTCGTCGACACGCGACGCTCGATCGAGGTCTACCGGGAATGGCTGGCCATGACCAAGGCGACCCGCGGCCCGGGCGGTCAGCGGCGGCCGGAGTTCCTCATGCGCCCGGTCAAACCGAAGCGGCGCGCGTTCCGAGTGGCCGAATGAGCATGCTGGCCGCCCGGTCCGTGGACGCCGGCGAGGCCAGGGCCGCGGCAGGTGCCGTGCTCGAACCCGAGGCCGGCGTGCCACTGGCCGACCTCGGCCTCGTCGATGACGTGTCGGTGCACCCGGGCGGCCGCGTCCGGGTGCGGGTGCACCTGCTCACCCGGGACCATCCCTCGGCCGACGCGCTCGCCGAGGCGGTGCGGGCCGCCGTGTCGAAAGTGAGCGGGGTGCGCCGGGCGTCGGTGGATCTCGCGCCCCTGCCGGAACGGGCGCGGGCCGAACTGGGGGACCGGCTCCGGGCGGGATCACCGCCCGCGGGCCGCACCCCCCGCATCTACGCGGTCGCGAGCGGCAAGGGCGGGGTCGGCAAGTCCACGATCACCGCCAACCTGGCCGCGGCGCTGGCCGCCGCGGGACAGCGGGTGGGGGTGCTCGACGCGGACGTCTGGGGCTACTCGGTGCCGCAGCTGTTCGGGGTGCGGCGCAGCCCCATCGCGATCGGCGGGGTCATGCTGCCGGTGCGCGCGCACGGGGTCCGGCTGATGTCGACCGGGTTCTTCGTCTCCGAGGATCAGCCGGTGGTGTGGCGGGGTCCCATGCTGCACAAGGCACTGGAGCAGTTCCTCGCCGACGTGTGCTGGGGTGAGCTGGACGTGCTGCTGCTCGACCTGCCACCCGGCACCGGCGACATCACGCTTTCGTTGCTGGAGCTCGTCCCCGACGCCGCGCTGCTCGCGGTGACCACCCCGCAGGCCGCGGCGAGGGCCGTGGCGGCCCGGGTCGTCCGGATGGCGCGCGACGCGCGGATGCCGGTCGCCGGTGTGGTGGAGAACATGTCGGCCGCAGTGTGCGCGCACTGCGGGGACAGCACACCGCTGTTCGGCGAAGGCGGCGGCGACGCGCTGGCCGAGCAGGCCGGCACGGAAGTCCTCGGGCGGGTACCGCTCGACCTGCCGCTCCGGGAGGCCGGGGACGAGGGTGTGCCGGTGGTGCTGCGGTCGCCCGGCGTGCCGTCCGCGGTCGAGCTCACCCGCATCGCGGCCACGCTGCCGGTTGCACGCCGCAGCCTGCTCGGCAGGTCGCTGCCGCTGATGGTGAGATAGGGCATTTCGCGCGTTCGCTTGGAATCCGGCTGCTCAGGGTAATCTGGGGGTAGCGTTGGTGAGAGCTGCGGGCGGATGGAGCTGGTGTGAGAAAGACGGACCGGGCGGAGCTGACCGAGCTGCATGCCCGAATCTGCAAGGCGCTGGCCGATCCGACAAGGCTGCTCATCATCAATGAGCTGCGGGACGGGCGGCGCTCGGTCGGCGAGATCGCCGACGAGCTGCGTATCTCGCAGCCCAATGCCAGCCGGCATCTCGCCGTCCTGCGCGACCGGGGAATCGTGGCGACGGAACGCGCCGGCAGCACGATCTTCTACGCCCTGACCAGTGACAAGGTCGTGGCGGCCGTCGACCTGCTGCGCGAGTTCATGGCCGAGGAGCTGGGCGCGCGCGGCAGGGCCAACCTGGCCGGATGACCTCACGGATTCCAGCTGGGTCCGCGAGGCCGCCGCTAAGCTGTAACGCGAGGGCCGGGAGGCGTTGTCGTGCACGTCGAAGCGCAGGAGATGTACGAGCTGTACGCGCGTGTGTGCAAGGCGATCGCCGAACCCATGCGGCTATCCATCATCGACGAGTTGCGAGACGGCCCCCGCACGGTCGGTGAGATCGTCGATGCACTGGGCACCTCCCAGCCGAACGCCAGCCAGCACCTGAGGATGCTGCGCGATCGCGGCATCCTGACCGCCCGCCGCGACGGCAACAACGTCTATTACGCGCTGACGAGCCAGAAGGTCGTGCAGGCCCTGGATCTGCTCTGCGAGTTCATGCGCGAGCAGCACGCCCCCGGCCGCCGCGCCAGCTGAGCCCAGCTGCGTGTTTTGCGTCTGGAGTGCGGCGACCGGCCCCAGTTGATCATGGGTGAAACCAGGGCGTGCTGTATGCGGGCCTGGCCCGTGGCCGTGTGGACATCGAGTGGTTGCGCGACGCCGCGCTAGCCGGGCCGCTACCGCCCGAGTCCTGCGCCGCTGGACCCCGCTGCACACACCGCACACGGTGGGCCGGCCACGCCGCCATGGCAGCGAGTTCGGCTTCGGCGACCCGGCCACCCGGGGCCAACCCGAGATCGCTCTCGACACCTGCCCGAAGCTGCGCCTACTTGAGCAGGCCGATCGGTGGGGTTGGCTGGTCCTGGCCGCCTACACCCGACTCCGGCTGGCTCGCCGGTTGGCCGCGGCGCGCCGCTGGTGCGTGTTTCGCAGGCGGGGCGACCACTGCCTGATTGCCTTTGAGTTGCTTGTGGATCTCCGCATCGAATGCCTCGTCGGCAGGCGCCGGGGGTCGTGGTTTTGATGCTACGGCGCGGGGGACCCCCGGTACGGGTCCCGCACCACCTCCCGGCCCTAGTCCGACCCCGGGAACCGGAAGGTCGCCGCGTCGAGTTTGGGGTCGACGGTGCGCAGGCTGTTGAGGAACTCGACCGCGTGCGGGGAGCACAGGCGCCAGGCTTGGGGATCTTCGATCGTGTGCACGTGCAGGCTCTGTTCCCGCGTCACCTCTTCGCCGCACACGGCGCACCGGCGCAACGGGCGCTCCGCGCCCAGCCACCCCGCCAGCCCGTCCCAACACGGAACGCAGAGTAGACCCGAGGTGTCCCGGAACTGCGCGCGCCCGGGGTGGTAGACGAAGCGCCGGCCATCGGCGGGGCTGGAAACGAAGCGGCCGCAACGGTCGCAGTGCAGGTCAGAGACGGTCATGGCCACGCTTTCTCGAGAACGTGCCGAAAAATTCCGGCGAAGTACTGGACAGAACTACAGGCGTATATCAGTATATAAGCAATAACACATGTGTGGTGTGGATCACCCATGTGTGCACGATCTCAGCGAGGAGACGATGCCGTGCCCGAGTCCCAGCCGGCGGCCGACCAGGTGCTCGACTGCACCGGGCTGCAGTGCCCGCTTCCCGTGATCAAGACGGCGCAGGCGATCAAGACGCTGTCCACCGGTCAAGTCCTGGAACTGCTTGCCACCGATCCCGGAGTCGATCCCGATATGCGTGCCTGGACCGGCCGCACCGGAAACGACCTGGTTGACATCCGCAAGGACGGCGACGTGTTCCACGTCCTCATCCGCCGGGTGAAGTGAGGGAGCGTCCAATGTGGTCTGGAGAGTTCGACAGCAAGATCCTGTACGTGCAGACCCACGGTGTCACCGATCCCGGGCGGTCGGCGACACCGTTCTTCCTCGCGGCGTCCGCGGCGGCGATGGACTGCGAGGTGATGATCTACTTCACCATGTACGGCCCGACGCTCCTGCAGCGTGACGTCGTCGACAAGATCGGCCCCAAGGGAGACCGGGGCCAGCCGCTCCGGCACTTCATCGAGCAGGCGACGAGTCTGGGGGTGCGACTGCTGGTCTGCCAGCCGTCGCTGGATCTCAACGACCTCAGCCTGGACAGCCTCATCGACGGGGTCGACATGATCGGGGGCGCCGCCTTCAACGATCTGGCGATCAACGCCGACGCGGTCATCAGCTTCTAGGAGATGAGCTCGTGACCGAAGCACTGAGCTACTACAAGGCTCCCACCGTCGCCGGCTATCCGGACGTTCCCTTCGAGGAGAAGGAGCGCCTGTTCGGCGAAGTGAAGAACGACATCCGGTTCTCCGACTACCTCTACGGCTGCTACGAATGCGGGATCTGCGTGGCCGCCTGCCCGTCGGCCCGGTTCTACGACTTCAGTCCCCGCCGGGTCGCGCAGGCCGCGGCCCGCGAGGACGTGGAGCTGATCTACCAGCAGATGCAGGAGGACATCTGGGAGTGCTCCCAGTGCTTCTCGTGCCTGCGCTGCCCGCGTGGCAACAACCCTGGCGGGATCATCACGATCATGCGTGAGGTCGCCATCAACAACGGGATGGCCTCGGCCAAGGAGGCTCTCGAGGGCTACTCGCGCATCATCTACAAGATCATGTCCACCGGCACCCAGGTGTCCCCGGACATGCTGCAGCCGGACGCGTTTCCCGACTGGGGACCGGAAACCGGCGATGTGTCGAACAACCTGGACCTGTGGCGCCGGGCGCTGCCGTCGGAGACGCTGCACACGACGAGCACGGGCTGGGATGTCTCGGAGAAGACGCTGGTCGAGCTCTACCTGATCTGGCTGCACACCGGGGCGCTGGACATGATCGCCGACGTCGACGCAAGCCTGCACTCGATCCTGCAGGACGTGATGGAGGAGCGCCTCGAAGAGGAAGGTATCGAGCTATGACCACGATTCCGATCGAAGCCCTCAGGCAGAAGAAAGAGCATTTCGAGCGCGGCGCGGACCGCCGGTCGCTCGAGGATCCCAGGGCCGAACTGCTGCACCTGGAAGAGCAGGGCGAGCTGGTCGTGCAGAAGATCCAGGGTGACGTGATCACCGTGCCGACGAAGTACGGCAGGGAGAAGCGGATCCAAAAAGGACATCTGTGGCACCACAAGTCCTGCGGGCAGTGCGGGCACATCCCCGGCTACTCGACCTCGATCTTCTGGGTGATGCGCAAGCTCGGGTACGACTACCACGATCCGCGTGACCAGACTTCCTGCACCGCCTGGAACTACTACGCGAGTGCGACCTCCAACGTCGCCGCTCAGGCGTCGGTCGCGGTGCGCAACTTCGCGGCCGCGGCGGAGACCGGCTACTTCCCGCTCGTCCATTGTGGAACCTCGTACGGGCACTACAAGGAAGTGCGCGAGGAGCTGCTGACGCATCCCGAGCTGCGGGCCGAGGTGCGGGAGATCATGGGCAAGCTCGGCAAGGAACTGGTGTTCCCAGAAGAGCTGGTCCACTATTCGGAGTGGTTCTACGCGATGCGCCACGAGATCGCGGCGCTGCAGACCCGTGACCTGTCCGGTGTCCGCGTCACCGTGCATCCCGCCTGCCACTACTACAAGCTCGTCGAGGGTGACGCGATCTACGATCCCGACGTCTACGGCGGTCAGCGCACCGCGGTGGTGACCGGGCTGGCCCAGCGCCTCGGCGCCGACGTCCGCGAGTACTCCACCTGGTTCGACTGCTGCGGCTTCGGTTTCCGGCACATCCTGGTGCAGCGGGACTTCACCCGCTCCTTCGCCACGATGCGCAAGATCGAGGTGATGAAGGAGGAGGCCGACCCCGACGTCGTGCTCACCCACGACACCGGCTGCGTGACCACACTGGACAAGAGCCAGTTCGCGGCCAAGGCGCACGAGCGCAACGTCGGCGTCGCCGTGATGAGCGAGGCCCAGTTCGCCGCGCTGGCGATGGGTGCGCACCCGTACAAGGTGTGCCAGCTGCACTGGCATTCCGCGGACTACCGGCCGTTGCTGGAGAAGATGGGCATCGACTGGGAACAGGCCTGGGCGGAGTTCCAGGAAGGGCTCAAGAAGCTCGAGAAGGGCGAGAAACGCTATCTCGACTGGGATGACGTCGACTGAACCGCGCACCTGGCGCGACGAAACTTGAGGAAGGGCAGATGGCATCGGACACGGTGGCCGTTATCGGTGGCGGCCCTGGCGGCCTGCGCGCCGCGCACGGTATTGCCGAGGTGGGCGCGAAGGTTGTGCTCATCGAGCAACACGATTTTCTCGGCGGCACGCCGATCGCGGAGAACTACGCGGGCCTGACCCCGCACGGCGAGGAAGCCGAACCGCAGATGCGGCGGATGGCCGAGCTGGTCACTTCACATCCACTCGCCGAGGTGCGGCTGTCCACCCGGGTGACCGGGTTCGACGGTGAGCCGGGCGCGTTCACGTTGACCGTGGACGGGCCCGGGGGAGTGGAGTCCGTCGAGTGCGGCGCCGTCGTGGTGGCGACCGGGTTTCAGCATTTCGATCCGGGACGCGAGACCCAGATGTACGGCTACTACGAGTTCCCGGACGTGATCGCCCTGCAGGACCTCGAGGCGATGCTCAAGGAACACCGGGTGGTGCGGCCCTCGAACGGCGAAACGCCGGAGCGGCTGTGCTTCATCCAGTGCGTCGGCAGCCGTGACCGGCATATCGGCAACGAGTACTGCTCGAAGGTGTGCTGCGGGATCGCGTCCAAGGAGGCGATCGAGGTCCGCCAGCTGCTGCCGGACTGCAAGGTCTACATCTTCTACATCGACATGCGCATGTACGGCTACTGGGAGAGCGAGATCTACTGGCCCGCCCAGGAGAAGCACCATGTCCAGTACGTCAAGGGCATGGTCACGGAGGTACTGCCCAAGGCGGACAAGCTGATCGTCCGCGGCGAGGACACCACGATGGGCCGTCCGATGGAGATCCCGATGGACATGGTCGTGCTCTCGGTGGGGATGGAACCCTCGGCAGGCACCCGGCAGATCTCCGAGCTGCTCGGGGTCGGCCAGAACAAGTACGGCTTCATCAATGCGGTCGGGGCTCCGCTGGATCCGGTGTCGACGGACCGGGAGGGCATCTACGCGTGCGGCGCGGCGCTCGGCCCGGCCGATCTCGAAGACACCGTGTCCTCGGCGTCCAACGCCGCGCTCAAGGCCGTGTCCTTCGTCCGTTCCCGCGCCGCCGCGGCCGCGAGCTGAGACCGGAGCCGCCGAACATGCCCGGACCCGTCGTCGACACCCCCAGCGCGCAGGAGTTCGTGCGCGAGATCTCCGAGAAGATGCCCACGGCCGAACTCGGGACCATCGCCGCGGACGTCGAGCGCAAGTCCCGGTTGCTGCGGGACCTGCTCGCCGAACCCCGCGCGCTGGACCGGGACGGCCTGCGCCTGGTGCTGCGTAACGTCTTCGCCACCCGGCGCAGGGCGGACCGCATCCTGGACGAGGTCTCGGCGGACCGGCTCGCGGCCGCCATCGACGACCTGCTCTATGCCAAGGGCGGGCTCGTGCAACGGTTCGACCGGTTCGACACGGTGCTGGCCGATTTCGCCGATCCGGGCTTCGACCTGCCGGGAGAGCTGCTGCACTTCGCCTTCCCGGACCGGTACTGGCTGTGGACCCGGTGGATCTGGGATCCGCGTGTCGAGACCGGGGCCCTGCGGCTGGTGGTCACCGACGACGTCGATCTCGCCGCCGGGACCTCGCGTGGCGAGACCTACCTGTCGGTGGGGGAGGCGATGGCCTTCGTCGACGAGACGGGGAAGGCCGCCGGTTTCACCGCCGCGGGTCCCGGCCTGTTCGGTACCGATGTGTTCCTGGCCGCCGTCTACGGCATCTATCTCTACACCGTGTTGCGGATGCGCATGACCCAGGAGTTCAACCGGGTGGTGCCCTCACTGCCCGATCTCGTCCGCCGCCTGCTCGGCGTCTACCGTCTGGAGGTCTGAACCATGCCCATCTCCGGGCGCAAGGTTCCGCCCCGTGCCATCGAGAAGGAACAAGCCACCGTCGCCTCGACGATCTCCGGCCGTGAGGTCGAGCTGCCGGCGATGTGGAATCGAATGTTCGAGCCGCGCGTGCTCACCGAACACAGCCCGGACGGCTTCGCGAAGCTCGCCGAGCTGCCCGGTGCCGAGTCTCTCGAATGGTGTTACGGCTGCGGCAAGTGCATTCCGGTCTGCCCCGTGGACCTGGTCGGTGAGTACGGCCCGCGGAAGCTCCACCGGAAGGTCCAAACCGGGGTGGATCTGCTGACCGATCCCGACCTGTGGATGTGCACGAGCTGCGGGAACTGCCTGCGGGTCTGCCCGAAGGAGGTCGACATGATCCAGATCATGCCGGCCGCCAGGGAAGCGGCGCTCGCCGACGGCAACGTGCCGGGCGAGCTGCAGGACGTGTTCGAGAAGACGTTCCGCTACGGCAACGCGCTCGGTGAGAACCCGCGCCGCCGCGCACAGTGGACACGGGACGCCGGGGTGCCGGTGCGGATCCTCTCGAAGGAGCCGGGTCCGGTGGACGTCCTGTTCTACGTGGAGGACTACTGGAGCTACCATCCGCGCGGCCAGGAGGCGGCGCGGGCGTTCGCCCGGGTCGCCCACGCGCTCGGAATCGACTGGGCGATCCTCGGGCCCGAGGAGAAGACCCTCGGCGACTCGCAGCGCCTGGCCGGCGAGAAGGGGCTGTTCGACGCGCTCGTCGAGGACGTCACGGCGACCTTGGCCAAGTATGATTTCGCCCGGATCGCCACCCCCGACCCGCACGGGTTCAACGCGCTGGTCAAGGAATACCCCAAGCGCGGCCACACCTTCGACGCGCTGCACTACACCCAGCTGCTCTCGCCGCTGGTGGACAAGATCACCTGGGCGAAGGAGCTGCCCTACAAGGTGACCTTCCACGATCCGTGCTACCTCGGCCGGCACAACGGCGAGTACGACGCGCCGCGCAAGCTCATCAACGCGATTCCCGGCATCGAACTGCGGGAGATGGGGCGCTGCCGGGAGAACGGGTACTGCTGCGGCGGCGGTGGCGGCGGGATGTGGCTGGACGGGTTCACCCGGGACCACACGAGCGAGCGCCTGTCCGAGCGGCGTGTCCGCGAGGCCGCCGAGACCGGTGCCGACACGCTCGTGGTGTGCTGCCCGTACGAGGTCTCCCGGTTCGAGGACGCGGCGAAGTCGACGGGCAACGGGCACCTGAAGGTGCGCGACATCATCGAGCTCATCGACGAAGCGATGGACCATGCCGGGTAGCCAGCTCCGGGTGATCGACTTCGGCCGCGTCTCCGCGCTGCGGTCGCAGACGCTGTGGCACGCCGTCGCCTACGGCGTGTCCGGCGGCGCTCCGCCCACCCTGTCGTTCGCGCGGCCCGCCGAGCCCTACGTCTGCCTGGGCTACCACCGGCGGCTGGACGAGGTGGATGAGAAGTACTGCGCGGCACAGGGGTTGCCGGTCTACCGCCGGATGGTCGGCGGCGGTCCGGTGTACCTCGACGCCGATCAGCTGTTTTTTCAGATCTGCCTGCCGGTGGGCGGGGTTTCGCCCGCGCGGGCCACCGCCGTCCGTGACCTGCTGGCGCCGGCGGTCACGGCGTTCCGGGCGGTCGGGGTGCCGGCGGAACTGGACGGCAACCTCGAGATCAGCGTCGGTGACCGCAAGATCTGCGGGCACGGCGCGGGGCAGATCGAGGACGCGGTCGTGTTGTGCGGCAACCTGATCGAGCGGTTCGATCACGAGCGCGCCACGGCGGTGTTGCGGGTTCCGGACGAGGAAACCCGCGCGGAGGTGCTCCGCCAGATGCGGCGGTACGTGGCGGCGACGCCGGCGGATCCCGTCGCGTTCCGCGACGCCGCCGTCGAGGCGTATGCGGCGGCGCTCGGCCTGACGCCGCAGGCGGGCGAGCTTACCGGCGACGAGGAGGCGGCGCTGACCGAACTCGACGCGCGGTTCACCAGTGAGGCCTGGATGGCCGGACCCGGCGAGCGGGCGGCGAGACCACCCGGCGGGATCAAGATCAGGGCCGGTGTCTGGGTCGGCGCGACGAAGGGGACGCTTTCATGACGAACACGCACATCGGCGGCGCGAGCGCGCTGGTCGAGGTCCGCGGCTACCAGGTAGCACTGGACCGGATGTACGACCCGGACACCCATGTCTGGGCGAAATCGACGGGGCTGGGTGAACTGCGCATCGGTCTCGATCCGCTGGGCGTGGAGACGAGCGGCACGCTCGCCCAGCTGTCCGTTGTGGACAGCGGAACGCCGCTGGTCCGCGGCCGGGCGTTCGGGCAGCTGGAGGCCGCGAAGTTCGTCGGTCCGCTGATCAGCCCGGTCTCGGGCACCGCGCTCGGCGCCAACCCGGCCGTGCTCGCCGATCCCGGCCTGGTCGAGGAGGACCCGTTCGGCGCGGGCTGGTTGCTGGAACTGGCCTATGACGGCACCGACGAACTGTCGTCCCTGCTGACGATCCCCGAAGAGATCGAAGCGTGGTTCGCGCGGAAGGTGGACGAGTACCGGCTGAAGGGCGTGATCGCCGAATGACGATGGACACGGCGACGCCCTTCGACGTGCGGCAGGCGCACTTCGGCAACGTGATGGACTTCTTCGCCCCCGGCCTGAAGCGCTGGGAGACCTCGGAGTGGACACCCGAGAACCCGCGCCGGTTCCTGCCGGTCTCGGTCACCGGGTCGGCCTGCGCGCTCAGCTGTGACCACTGCCAGACCAAGGTGTTGCACGGCATGGTGTCGGTGAAGGCGGACGAGGACCTCTTCGCGCTGGCGCAGCGGCTGCGCGCCCAGGGCAGTGAGGGCCTGCTGGTGTCCGGCGGCTCCACCCGCACCGGCGGCGTGCCGCTGCTGCCGCACTTGCGGCACGTCCGGCGCATCCGCGAGGAGCTCGGGATGAAGGTGATCGTCCACTCGGGAGTGGTGTCGCCGGAGCTGGCCGCCGGGCTGGCCGACGCCGGCGTGGACGGCGTGATGCTCGACATCATCGGCGCCGACGAGACGATCCGCGACGTCTACCACCTCGACCTCACCGTCGCCGACTTCGACCGGGCGCTCGGGCTGCTGTCCGAACGAGGGCTGCGCATCATCCCGCATATCGTGCTGGGCCTGCACTACGGCCGGTTCCTCGGCGAATACCGGGCGCTGGACATCATCACCCGCCATCCGGTGTCCACGATCATCCTCGTGGTGCTGGTGCCGCTGGTGGGCACGCCGATGGCGCATCTGCCGCCGCCACCGGTCGAGGACGTCACCGAGTTCTTCCGCGCGACCCGGCTCGCCGCGCCCACGACGACGGTGAACCTGGGGTGCGCGCGGCCGCTCGGCCAGATGAAGACCGACCTGGACCAGGCGGCGATCGATCTCGGGCTCAACGGCATTGCGTACCCGGCGGACGGGGCGATCGCGTACGCGCGTTCTCGGGGGCTTGAGACCCGGCTGTTCGAGTACTGCTGCTCGCTGACGTGGACCGGCGACTCGGACATCGCGTACCAGACGGTGGAGGTGGCGTGATGCGCGCCCACTGGCGGCTGCTCACCGACGACGGTGCCGGTGCGGCCGAAGGGCTCGCGCTCGACGAGGCGCTGATGGCCGGTTACGCCCGTGACGCGGATGCGCGCCCGCCGACGCTGCGGCTCTACACCTACCGCAACCACTGCGCCCTGGTCGGCCGCTACCAGAACCTCGCCGCGGAAGTCGATCTCGGCGCGTGCGAGCGCACGGGGACCGAGGTGAGCCGCCGCCCGACCGGCGGTGGCGCGATCATCATGGGCGCCGGACAGCTCGGGGTGGCCATGATCGATCGCGCCCCGGTGGGCAAGCGCCCGCGCGAGATCATCGAGGAGTGCTCGGCCGCCGTCTCCGCCGGGCTCGCCGAACTCGGCATCACCGCGACGTTCCGCGGCAAGAACGACCTCGAAGTGGGTGGTCGCAAGATCGCCGGGCTCGGCCTCTACATCGACGAGCGCGGCGGGATGCTCTTCCACGCCAGCGTGCTCGCCGGTCTCGACGTCGGGTTCATGCTCGAGGTGCTGCGCATCCCCGCGGCCAAGCTCGCGGACAAGGCGGCCGCCGCCGTGGAGGAACGGGTGACCACCGTGACCCGGGAAACCGGCCGCGAGGTCGACGGCGCCGCCATCCGCGACCACGTGGCGCTCGGGTTCGCCAAGGCTTTCGGCGTCGAGCTGGAGCCAGGCACTCCCGGGGACGCGGAGGTCGCGAGCGCAGCCGGGCTCGCCCGTGACCGGTACCGCGCGACCTCGTGGCTGTCCGAGCAGGGCGCCATCCCGGACGGGAGCGGTTCGGCGCTGCTCAAGACGCCCGAGGGTCTGGTTCGGATCTACCTGTCCACACACGGCGATCTCGTCAAGAGTGCCGTGGTGGTCGGAGATTTCGCGATCATGCCGCCCGCGCTGGGGCGGCTGGAGGCGGATCTGCGGTGGCGGCGGCTCGATCCCGTCGTGGTCAACGGGATCGTGTCGGCCTCAGGCGCGGACCGCGCGCTGGGCGTCGGCGCGGACCGGCTCGTCCAGACGGTCCTGACCGCGGGGCGCCAGGCCGGCACGCTGGCCGCCGCCGCGCCGGTGCGGTCCGCTGGTTCCTGTTATTTCCCCGAGCAGAGTTGAAAGGGGCCGAGTTGGCAGGCCGTCAGCTTCCCGTTCTCCCGTCGCCGGCTCCGGCCGGCGATCGGCAGATCAGTCCAGAGTGGGTCCGCATCTCGATGGCGAGCGCGATCGCGTTGCGGTTCCGGTCCGGGCGGTTTTCCCGTGAGTTCGACTTCGGCGGTATCAACCTGCTGCTGAACTACGACGAAGGCTGCCGTTCGGACTGCGGCTACTGCGGCCTGGCCCGCACGCGCCCCGGCGACTACAACGACAAGTCGTTCATCCGGGTCGAATGGCCGCTCGTGCGCACCGACGAACTCGTCGAAAGAATGGCCGAGCACGAAGAAAAGCTGACCCGGCTGTGCATCTCGATGGTGACGCACGGGCACGCCTACACCGACACCTGCGACATCACCGAGCGCATCGCGGCCCGCGTGCGGACCCCGCTGTCGATCCTGGTGGCGCCGCCGACGCTGAACCGGGAGCGCCTGGAACGCTTCAAGGCCCTCGGCGTGGACATGATCGGCATCGGGCTCGACGCGGTGACCGAGGACCTGTTCCGCAACCTGCGCACGAACGTGCCGGCCGGCGGGCTGAAATGGGAGAAGTACTGGGAGGTCGTCACCGACGCCCGGGAGATCTTCGGCCCGTGGAAGGTCAACGTGCACACGCTGGTCGGGCTCGGCGAGGCCGACGAGGACCTGATCCGGCTCTTCGTGCAGCTGAACGAGCGGGAGATCTTCCCCTACCTGTTCTGCTTCAACCCGGAGCCGGACTCCCGGATGGCAGACCATCCCAAATCGCCGATCCAGCGGTGGCGGCGGGTGCAGCTGGCCAAGCACCTGATCGAGACCGAGGGCTACGGGCTGGCGGACTTCCGGTTCGGCGAGGACGGGAACCTGCTGCACATCGGCGGCGGCGAGCGCCTGCTCGAGTCCGTTGTGGACACCGGGGTACCCTTCGTGACCAACGGCTGCCCCGGTGAGAACGGCGAGCCCGGATGCACCAGGCCGTATGGCTCGTACCGGCCGAGCGAGCCGTTCCGTGACTATCCCTTCGTCCCGACCGCAGATGACCTGGCCGAGATCCGCCAGCAGCTGCGGCTGGACGAAGTCCTGCAGTAAGGAAGGTGAGAACGTGCGCATTGTCGTTGCCATGAAAGCGGTTCCGGACCTTGTCGAGGAGATCGAGCTGACTCCCGACGAGACCGGCATCGACCGCGAGTACCTGAAGTTCGTGCTCAACGAGTGGGACGACCAGGCGCTGGAGGAGGCCCTGCTCGTCAAGGACGCCACCGGCGCCGAGGTCGTCGCCGTCGGACTGGCCGACGACCCGGACATGGAGCAGGCGCTGTACACCGCCATCGCGAAGGGCGCGGACGGGGCGGTCAAGCTCACCGGTGGCGGGCTGGACACGCACGCGCGGGCGGCGGCGTTCGCCGCCTACCTCGCGCAGGAGCCGGCGGATCTGGTGATCACCGGCGTGCAGGCCCCCGACGACCTCGATGGGCAGCTGGCCCCGATGCTCGCCGCGCGGCTGGGCCAGCGGCACGTTTCGGTCGTGGTCGGCGTGACCGTGCAGGACGGGAACCTGGTGGTGCGCCAGGAGTTCTCGGGTGGCCGTTCGCACGAGCTGCAGCTGCCGACGCCCGCGGTGATCGGCCTGCAGGCTTCGCGGGAGACGCCGCGGTATGCGCCCATCACCCGCATCCGGCAGGCCATGCAGGCGGGTGGCCTGCAGGAGGCCACGGTCGACGCCGGGGCGGAAGCCTCGGGCCTGACGGTGCGGCGGATGTACCGGCCGGAGGCGACCGGTCACGCCGAGATGTTCTCCGGGGACACCGAAGAAGTGGCCGGCAAGATCATCGAACTGCTGCGTGAGCGCGGCATCGTGAAGGCGTGAGGAAAGATCATGAGTAACGACGTTCTGGTCCTCGCCGAACACGTCGGCGGGCAGATCTCCGAGAGCACCTACGAACTGCTCGGCAAGGCGAAGGAGCTCGCGGCGGCCTGGGGCGGCAAGGCGGAGGTGGCGCTGTTCGGCCCCGCGGAGCTGGCCTCCTGGCTGGACGGCGCCGACACCGTCGTGTCGATCGACCACCCGGCACTGGCCGACTACACGTGCGAGGGCTACGAGACCGCACTGCGGAGCGTGCTCGCCGAGCGGTCCCCGCGGCTGGTCCTGCTGTCCAACGCGACGGTCGGGCTGGACCTCGGCGCGGCGCTGTCGGTGCTGTGGGACGCCCCGCTGGCCGCCTACGTGGGCGGCCTGTGGGCCCACGGCGACTCGCTGGTGGCCACCTGCCAGGTGATGGGCGGCAAGATCATGGCCGAGGTGGAGCTCACCGCCGAGCGCGCCGTCTGTACCGTGCTCGCCGGTGCCTTCCCCGCGGCGCACGGGCAGGAGGCCTCGCACCACCACGAGGTGGTCAGCGCGGCGGCGCCGGAGGCGCTGGAGACGCTGCAGACGAACCTGGCGCGGGTCATCGAGCCCGAGGGCGGGGACGTCAACATCACCGACGCCGACCTGCTCGTCTCGGTCGGGCGTGGCATCGACTCGCAGGACAACCTCGAGCTGGTGCAGGAACTGGCGGACACGCTGGGCGTGCCGCTGTCGGCGTCCCGGCCGATCATCGACTCCGGCTGGCTGCCCAAGACGCGGCAGGTGGGCAAGTCCGGGTTGAAGGTCAAGCCGAAGGCCTACCTCGCGTTCGGCATCTCCGGTGCGCCCGAGCACCTGGAGGGTATGCGCGACGCCGAGCTGATCATCGCGTGCAACACCGACGAGAACGCCCCGATCTTCGAAGTCGCGCACTACGGCACGACCGAGGATCTGTTCGACCTGGTGCCCACGCTGGTGGACAAGATCAAGGAGTGATTCGTGGTTCTCTCGGACGCACTGGCGGGCCAGGACGAGACCCGCCCGGTCTTCCAGGGCATCGGCACGGTGGGGGAGGCCGCGTTCTACGTGCTCGCGACCGCCACCATCGTGCTGTTCTTCTGGGGCTTCTACCGCAGGGTGCGCAAGTACCGGCGAGGGCGTCCGGCCGCCAGGATGGCGACACTGTGGAAGGCGCTGTTCACCAGCCCGGCGCAGGGCGTGCGGCGCCGGGGCGACAACTGGTCGGTCGGTGCGGTCGCGGCGAACACCTCGGTGGGCCGCCGCGACCGCGCGGCCGGGATCGCGCACTTCTTCATCTTCTGGGGTTTCATCACCCTGTTCATCGGCACCGTGATCCTCACCATCGACTACGACATCCTGCGCAAGGCCTCGAGCCTGATCTCGGGGCATGAGCTGAGCTTCTTCCACGGCGTCTTCTACATCGTGTATTCGGTCATCCTGGACACGATGGGGCTGACCGCGGTGCTCGGCCTGGCGTACATGGCGGTGCGGCGCGGGTTCATGCGGCCGCGCAAGCTGGATTACCAGCGCGCCGAACAACCCGAAGGCGGCTATTCCCGCAAGCGGATCGTGGCCGGTGACTGGCTCTTCCTCGGCCTGCTCGGCGCGATCCTGGTCAGCGGCTACCTGCTGGAGGCCTTCCGGATCGTCGGTGAACGGTTCCCGTCGTTCGAGGTCTGGTCGCCGGTCGGCTGGGTGCTGGCACGGTTGTTTTCCGCGCTGGGCATGTCGCCCGCGGGCGGGGACGGGGCGCACCTGGTGCAGTGGTGGGTGCATGCGGTGCTCGCGCTGGGCTTCGTCGTCTACATCCCGTTCTCCAAGGCGATGCACATGCTGCTGGACGCGGCGAACCTGCTGGTGCACGACCGGTCGACGGCACGGCAGCTGCCGGCGCCGCCGGCTGACGCCGAGCACGCCGGCTACCGCGAGCTCGCCGACTTCACCTGGAAGGAACTGCTGGATCTCGACGCGTGCACCAAATGCGGGCGCTGCCACGAGGTGTGCCCGGCACGGACCGCGGGAGCCCCGCTTTCGCCCCGCGACCTGATCCTCGATCTGCGTCAGTGGGCGGACACCCAGGCCGGTGGAGTGACCGTGCTCGACCGCGAGACCCGCACCGACGGCTCGGGCCCGCTCTCCTCCGGCGACGACGGGAAGGTCGCCGGTGGGGTCGTCTCGACGCGCACGCTCTGGTCGTGCACCACGTGCATGCACTGTGTCGAGGTGTGCCCGGTCGGGATCGAGCATGTGCCGACCATCGTGCAGCTGCGGCGCGGCCTGGTCGACGAGGGTGACATGGACCCGACGTTGCAGCAGGCGCTGAAGAACCTGTCCACACAGGGCAACTCGTTCGGCAAGTCCGCCCGGATGCGGGCGAGGTGGACGAAGGGGCTGGACTTCAAGATCCCCGACGCGCGCAAGGAACCCGTTCGCTACCTGTGGTTCGTCGGCGACTTCGCCAGCTTCGACGACCGGCTGCAGGGGAATTCCCAGGCGCTCGCGGAGATCCTGCACGGCGCGGGAGTCGACTTCGGGCTGTTGTACGACGGTGAGCGCAACGCGGGCAACGACGTGCGCCGGGTCGGTGAGGAAGGCCTGTTCGAACTGCTCGCCGAGCACAACATCTCCGCGCTGGAACAGGCACAGTTCGACGAGATCTTCACGACGGACCCGCATTCGCTCAACACGTTGCGCAACGAGTACCCGGCGCGGGGCGCGAAGCACACCGTGTGGCACTACACGGAACTGCTGGCCGATCTCGTGGAGAACGGCACCATCAAGGTGGAGCCGCTCGGCTACCGGGTGACCTACCACGATCCGTGCTACCTGGCCCGCTACAACGGCGTGGTCGAGGCGCCGCGGCGGTTGCTGCGGGCACTGGGCTGCGAGCTGGTCGAGATGCCGCGCAACGGCGCGAACACGTTCTGCTGCGGGGCCGGCGGTGGCCGCATCTGGATGGATGACAGCTTCCTCGCCGAACGTCCCAGCGAGAACCGGATCCGCGAGGCGATGGAGCTCGGCGTCGATCACTTCGTCGTGGCCTGCCCGAAGGACGTGACGATGTACTCCGACGCCGTCAAGACCACCGGGAACGAGGACCGGATGGCGGTGCGGGACATCACGCTGCTGGTCCGCGAGGCGCTCCGCCGACCCGCGGAGCCCGGCGTGCTGGAGGTGGTGGCGACGTGAGCGGATTCGACCCGGAGCTGACCGGGAAAGGGCTCGGCGTCCGGTTGGCCGCGCTCCGGACCGCGCTGGAGCGCTACGACGGTTTCGCGTTCCGGCCGGGCCAGGCCGAGTCCACCGCGCCCGACGATTCGGCCGTCGCCGACGCGGCGCTGGCGTTCGTGGTGCGCGCGCTGCGCACCGCGTGCGATCCGGTCGGCTGGCGCATACTCGCCCGGCTCGCCGCGGAAACGACCACGACCGCGGAGCTCGCGGCCGAGCTGTCCAGCCCGCGCATCGTGGCCTGGGAGCAGGTGAACGATCTCGTGCAGGTCGGACTGGTGAGCCGGGAGCTCGACGGGGATCAGGTGCGGCTGACCGAGGCCGGGCACGGGATCGTCGAGCTGGTGGAGCTGATGGCGTGGGCCGCGGCCGGGGTGGTGGCGCCATGAACTGCCCGTGGTGCGCGTTCGAGGGGGCGCCACGCGCCCTGCACGCGCATCTCGCCGGCGAGCACCCGGACGCGGTGCGCACCAAGGAAATGAACGGGACCCAGTTCTACGAGGTGACCTGCCCGGTCTGCGGCGAAAGCTACGAGCACCGGCTTCGCAAGGGCACCCGCGACCCGCGGTTCCTCGACGAGTTCGGCGGCGAGATCCGGATGGTCGCCCTGGACATGCTGGTCCACCACCTGGTGGCCGAACACACCGAACAGCAGACAGGAGCTTGAAACGGTGGCGATGGTCAAGAACTGCAACCTTCCCGAGGATCTGCACTACCTCGTGGAACGGCACGTGTGGGTTCGCCAGGAAGGCGACCTGGTCACCATCGGCATGACCGACGTCGCGCAGAACCTCGCGAAGACGATCATCTCGGTCACGCTGAAGAAGGCGGGCAAGGAGGTTCGCAAGGGGCGCAACGTCGCGACGGTGGAGAGCGGGAAGTGGGTCGGGCCCGTACCGGCTCCGGTGTCCGGCGAGATCGTCGAGGTCAACGACACCCTGACCACCTCGCCCGCTCTGATCAACTCCGATCCCTACGGTGCCGGATGGGTGGCGAAGTTGCGCCCCGCCGACTGGGCCGCGGACTCCGCGGACCTCGTCACGGGCGCGGCCGGAATCGAGGCGTACCACCAGTTCCTGGACGCCGAGGGCATCTCGTGTGACGGGTGAGTGCGGTGACGGATGTCGTGTGGCGCGGATGCGTCGTCCCGGATGACCTTCTCTACGACGTCGGGATGAACGTATGGGTGCGCCCGGAGGGTGACGTGGTGGTGCTCGGCATGACCGACATCGCGCAGACGATGGGCGGGCGGATGGTGCAGATCACCTGGCGGCGCGTGGGAAAGGCGTTCGCGCGCGGGAAGTCCGTGGCGACCATCGAGAGCGCGAAGTGGGTGGGGCCTTTTCCCACGCCGTTGACCGGGGAACTGGTGGCGTCGAACGAAAAGGCGTTCGCCGAGGACATCGCGGTGGCCAACCGGGATCCCTACGGCGCGGGCTGGATCGCGCGGGTGCGCCCGGAGCGGTTCGCCGAGGAGCGCGAGCACCTCGTCGACGGGCACGCCGCGATGGAGGCCTACCGCGAGTTCATGGCAGAGCACGACATTCACTGTTACCGGTGTGCCGAATGAGAGGTGTTGCGCGATGAGTGGTGTTCCCGAAGGGACCGGGCGCAGCCGGCGCCGGGTGTCGCCATGGTGGCTGGTGGTGGCGCTGGTGTTCGCCGGATACCTGGTTTTCCGGTTGGTTCAGGGCGTCACCTGGCTGATCGCGCACTTGTAGGAAGACGTCCGGTACGAGCCGTTACCACGACCCGGGACCGGGAGGTTGGTTAACAGAACTGAAAGGTGTGTCATGGCCGAGGACGGGGTTGAGGTTGAGGAGCGAGCCAAGCGGCTCGCGATGGTGTGCTGGAGCAGCGACCTGGATCGGGTGTGGCCCACCCTGATCCTGGCCAGCACGGCAGCCGCATCGGGATTGGAGGTGGACATCTTCTTCACCTTCTGGGGCCTGCGGGTCCTGCAACGCAATGACAAGCGGGTGACCGGAACGAACTTGATGCAGAAGGCCGAATCGCTGGTCGACCGGGGTGGTACCGACCACCTGAAGCTCGGCAAGATCCACTTCGGCGGCGCGGGCACCGCGATGATCAAGAAGCTCGCCAAGCAGTACAAGGTGGCGAGCCCGACGGAGCTGTTCGAGATGGCGACCGCCGTCGGTGTGCGGATGCATCCGTGCCAGATGACTATGGATCTCTACGGGCTGAAGGCGGAGGACTTCGTCGACGGTCTGCAGCCTTCGCTCGGTGCGGCCAGCTTCATCGATATGGCAGCGAAGGCCGACATCACATTGTTCATCTGAGATGACGCGATCAACAGCCACGATCGTCCTGCACGGTCGTGACGCGATGGTCGCCAAGCGTGTCCGCGTTGTCGCCACGCGGCACGGGTTCGCGGTCGGCTCACCGTCCGAAGTGGATGGTGAGCCGGCCGCGGCTGTCGTGGAGCTCGACGGCCCCGGTGCCGTCGAAATGGTGCGGGAGTGGCGCGAGCGGTGGCCGGGGACGGTCGTCCTCGCCTACTCGGCCGTGCCGGACCCGAAGCTGTGGCGTACCGCCCAGCGGGCGGGCTGCGATGTCGTGGTGAACCGCGGCGCGCTCGCGGCACAGCTGGCGGCACGGTTGGCGGCCGGGACGGCCGACCGGCGGTTCCCGCTGCTCGACGCGGCCGACGCCGCGGGCCGGCTGGGCCTGGTGTGCCGGATCCCGGAGACCCCGGTCGGGCCGGTGGCGGTGTATCAGGTGGAAGGGCGGCTGTGCGCGGTGTCCGACCGCTGCCCGCATGCGGGTGCCGAACTGTCCACAGGAGAGCTCGAGGGCACGGTCCTCACCTGCCCGCGGCACGGCAGCCAGTTCGACGTCCGCACCGGCGAGCGGGTCCGCGGGCCCGCCGATGCGGAAGTGCCGGTCTTCACCGTGACACGGGAGGGAGGCCAGATCTTCCTGATCCTGAACTCAGGTGAACAGCGGTAGCGGGCGGTGCAGCAGGGACGGCTTCGCGGCGATTGTCTTGGCCAGTTCCCCGAATCGCAGCGAGGCGGCGGCTTCCGGATGGGCGAGCACCGTGGGCGTTCCGGTGGTGGTGCACGCCGGCTCGAGCGGGATCCGCGCCAGCAGGGGAACATCAAGCAGTTCCGCGAGCCGTGTCCCGGCGCCGGTCCCGAAGAGTTCGTGTTCCCGGCCGCAGTCGTCGCAGACGAAGCTGGCCATGTTCTCCACGACCCCGGTCAACCGCAGGCCGACCTTGGTCATCATGCGGGCGGCGCGCAGCGCGACCCGTTCGGCGCTCTCGTGCGGGGTCGTCACGAGCAGGAAATCCGCGTTGGGCAGGAACTGTGACAGCGAGATCGAGACATCACCGGTGCCCGGCGGCATGTCGATCACCAGGTAATCCCGGTCGTCCCAGTGCACGTCGCCGAGCATCTGCTCGAGCGCCTTGTGCAGCATGGGACCGCGCCAGACCACCGGGCCCTCCTCGGGAAGGAAGTTGCCGATCGACAGCACGGCGAGCCCGTGCGCGTCCAGCGGCATGATGAGATCGCCGACGATCGTGGGGCGCCCGGTCGCGCCGAGCATGTGGGGTACGGAAAAGCCCCAGATATCGGCGTCGAGCAGGCCGACCCGGTGCCCCTCCGCGGCGAGGGCGGCGGCGAGGTTCACCGCCACGGTGGACTTTCCGACACCGCCCTTGCCGCTGCCGACGGCGATGATCCGGGTGCGCGACCCGCTCTCGCCGACGCGCGGCACCGTGACCCGTACGCCGCCCACGGCCTCCGTGCGCTCTTCGTCGGTCATCGCGCTCAGTTCCACCTGTACGGCGGTGACCTCCGGGCACTCGGCGCGGACCCGCTCCGGCACCACGCGGTGGAAGTATTCGCGCAGCGGGCAGCCCGCGATCGTCAGTGCCAGGTGGACGGTCACCTCGGTGCCGTCGATCTTGATCTCACGCACCATGCCGAGGTCGACGACGGATCGATGGAGTTCCGGGTCGTCGACGCCGCGAAGCGCGTCGAGGATGCTTTCCCGTGTGATCACCGGCCGGCTCGTTGACATCTGACTCCCTTGTCAGGCACCGCAATGACGATGTCAGGCACCGCAATGACGATACGTCTGGATATAATTATATAAGCATATAGTAGGTCTCTGGCAGTGCCGCGGCAAGGCGGCCGACCGGAGCGGCGGAGGCCCATGGAACAGGACCTGACCGGGAAGATCGCGGTCGTGACCGGAGGCGCCCACGGCGTCGGCAGGGCGGTGGTCGACAGGCTTGCGGCGCGCGGCGCGCACGTCGTCATCAATTACTTGCGCGCGGACAGCGCCGCGCAGCGGACCTTGCGCGAGTTGACCGGCCGCGGCCAGTCCGCGGAACTGGTTCGCTGCAGTATCGGCAGGCACGACTGGGTCACGCGCCTGTTCGACGGTGTCGGCGAGCGGCACGGCCGCGTGGACATCCTGGTGAACAACGCGGCTTCCGGCGCGTTCCGGCCGATCGGCGAGCTCGCGGAGAAGGACTGGGGGCGCGCGGTGGACATCAATCTCAAAGGGACGTTGTGGTGTTCCCGGAGCGCGGCGGACCTGATGCCCCGCGGCGGCGCGATCGTGAACCTGTCTTCGCTGGGGGCGAGGCTCGCGCCGGCCAACTACGCCGCGGTCGGCACCACCAAAGCCGCGATCGAGGCGCTGACGCGCTATCTCGCCGCGGAGTACGGGCCGCGTGGTATCCGGGTCAACACGGCGTCGGCGGGGCCGCTGGACGGGGAAGCGCTCCGCCTGTTCGCACCCGCGACCGAGGCGAGGAAGGCGATGCTCGACGCGACCCCGCTGGGCAGGTTCGGCACCGAAAGCGAGCTCGCCGAAGTCGTGCTGTTCCTGGCGTCGCCGGCCGCGAGCTGGGTCACCGGGCAGGTGCTGGTCGCCGACGGCGGGCTGTCCCTGGGCACCGCGCTGTTCGCCGGCGCGGCAGGTGATTGACCGTGCGCGCCACGAGTTTGCCCGGTGTCGCGTTCGCGGGGCAGGGGGTCCGGCCGGAGGTCGTGCTGGAGAGCCTGCGGCGGCACGGGGCGCATCCCCTCGTCCCGGCGTTGCTCGATGCGCTGCGGGCGCCCACGCTGGAGGCGCTCGACCTGACCGACACGCGCGTCGTGCAACCGGCGATCTACGTCGCCGGGCTGGCCGCGGCGGAGGCTCGCTTCGGCCCGGCCGCCGAGGTTCCCCTCGTTGCCGGCCACAGTCTCGGCGAGCTGGCGGCGCTCGCCTACGCCGGTGTTGTCGGCGCGGAGGACGGGCTCCGGCTCGCCTTGGCGCGCGGGCGGCTTTGCCAGGCCGTGCAGCGGAAGCGTCCGGGTGCGATGGCCGCCGTGGTCGGGCTCGAACCGGTGGCGGTGGAGTGGCTGCGCCGGCAGGTGGTCGCAGAGCGGCCCGGTGTGCTTGAGATCGCCGCCGTGAACGGGCAGCGGCAGGTCGTGCTGTCCGGCGACCGTGCCTCGGTGGCGCTGGCGGTCGCGCGGGTGGCGGACACCGCCGCGCGCGCGGTCGAGCTGCCCATCGGCGGGGCTTTCCATTCCCCGCTCATGATCGGTGCTCTGCCCGGGTGGCGGGCGGCGTTGCGGGCGGCCACGTTCTCGCCGTGCCGGACCAGGGTCGTCTCGTGCGTGGACGCGGAGCAGCACGACGATCCGGCGGATCTGCGGGAACTGCTCGCGAAGGCGCTCATGCTCCCCGTTCGCTGGGCCGACACGGTGGAAACGGTCCGGCGGCTCGGTGTGTGTGAACTCTGGGACGCGGGCCCTGGCACGGTCCCGCGGGCACCGGGCCGCCGCGGCCACGCGGCGGCGGTTTCAGCCGTGGGAGGGGGCGAGTCCTTGCCGGCGCGCGAAAGCGACCACCTCCTCTCGTGAGGACAGCCCCAGCTTGCGCCGTACGTGGTGGACGTGGTTGCGCACGGTGCTACCGCTCACGAACAGGGCGCGGGCGATCCGCTCGTAGGAGTAGCCCATCGCGAGCAGGCCGATGATCTCCCGTTCCCGCCGGGTCAGGCCGAACTCGCGGGCGGCGGGCACGAGCTGGTCGGCGATGCCCGCGGCCAGCGACTCGTACTCGTTGGAGCGTTCCTCGCAGATGCGCCGCACCGCGTCCAGGACGTCGGTGCTCGACGCCGCTTCCGGAGGCACCCCGCACCGGCTGAGCACCTCGCCGACGACCCCGCGGAAGGTCGCGGCGATCCGTTCGCGTTCCGTCTCGGCGGCGCGCAGCAACCGCTCCCGCACGGTCAGTTCCCGGCACAGGGCGAGCAGGAACGCGGCGAGCATGATCCAGACCAGCAGCAGTGGCAGGCGCACCGCGCCGTCCGGGATGAGCCAGACCTGGTGCACCAGGCGGACCCCGATCGCGAGCACGAACAGGATCAGGCCGGCGACCATACCGGGTCTGCGGAACCGTGCGGCCAGCTCCACCACCAGCAGCGGCACGAAAGCGGCCGGAATCGCCTGCGCGTCGCCGACGAACGCGGCGTAGTCCGCCACGGTCAGCACGGTGTCCGCGACGAGTACCCGGCGGCCGAGACTGCGCAGCTCGGCCGCGGAGCGCGGCCTTCGCAGCGCGAAGTGGACGTATCCGTTGAGGGCCACCGCGGCGAGCGCCAGCTCGACGGTACCCGACAGACGGCCCGCGCCGAGGATCGCCGCCGTCGCGACGGCCAATGCGGCCACCGCGTACCGCAGCCAGCAGAGCATCCGCTCCATACCCGAGGTGTCGGTCGCCGGATCACTGTGGACGGTCATGATCGCCTCGCGGTCTGCGCCGCAACTCCGTCGTCGCGAAACGCCTGCCTAGTGTGAAGCGTGGGCCGTCTAGGTTCAATAGACGCCGCCGTCTACGTGAAGTCCAACCAGTTCGCGGGTCTCGCACCATGGTAAATAGGCACGCACGGCTCCAGCCTTCGTACGTCCCGACGAAAGGAGGCGGTGCCGTGCGTGCAAGTAAGACGCTCGCGGCCGTTTCGGTGGCGCTGATGATGGTGACGGCGGCGTGTGGCCGCCAGGACGCGGGTAGCCCGCCGGGGAGCCAGTTCCCGGCTACCTGGACGGTCTACGGCGGCAACCCCGAGCACAACGCCGTGTTCGACGTGCCCGGCGACGCCCAGCCCTGGGTCCGCGACGGTGTGTCATGGCAGTTCCGTGAGGCGATGGGCTTGCCACTCGACGGTGGGCCCCAGGATGAGAACGTGCTCGGTTACCTCGCCGCTTCGGTGAAGACGACCCAGATGATCGGCAATGCCGTCGGGGTGACCGCGGTCGACGGGAAGATCTTCGCGGAGTCGGACTGGAACCGGGCGTACGCGCTGGACGCGAAGACCGGCAAGAAGCTCTGGGAGACCGAGCTGATGAGCGAGGCGATGGGGAATCCGGTCGTCGCCGACGGCCTGGTCTTCGTCGGCGTCGGCGACACGGGGTTCTCGTTCAGCAACGTTCAGCGGTACGCGGCCGGCGGGCAGGTGAACCGCGGCATGGGCTACGGCGCGGTGTCGGCGCTGGATGAGCGGACCGGCAAGGAGGTCTGGCATTTCTCCACGGTCGGCGAGGACATGCCGTCCGTGGTGTATCTCAAAGGCCGTATCTACTTCGGAAACGGCGACGGCCACATGTACGCGCTGGACGCGAAAACCGGCAAGCCGGCGTGGGTGACCCAGGTGGGCGGCTTCGACAGCATGTCGTCGGCCAACTACTGGCACGATCCACGGACCGGCCGCGACCTCGTGGTGGCGGGCTTCAGCGCGCCGAACTACCTCTACGCGTTCGATGCCGAGACCGGGAAGGTGGCGTGGAAGGCCACCGTGCCGGGCGTGTACAACACCGGCATGGGCGACAACACGCCTACCGTCGATTCGCAGCGCGGGCTCGTCTTCCAGGATTCCGTGGTGGACTTCGACCAGGCCACGAAGACCTCCGACCTCGCGCTGTTCGGGGTCGATGCGAGCAGCGGGAAGGTGACCTGGGAGACCAAGCTGGGCCGCGGGCCGAGCCCGCTCGCCTACAAGGCGGCGATCAGCATGGTGCGCGACGGCGTGGTCTACGTGGGCAACCCCGCCACCGGGTTCCTGACGGCGCTCGACGAGACGAGCGGTCGCGTGCTGTGGCGTACGGATCTGGGTACCTACACCTGGAAGGGGAAGGAGTATCACATCCAGAACCGCGGTGGGCCGGTCTTCTATCACGGTGTGCTGTACCAGGCGGCCGGTGCGTACGTGTTCGCGGTTGATCCCGCCAGCGGGCGGGTGCTGTCGCGGTTCGACGCCGGCGGCCGTTACGGCATCGTGAATCCGGTCATCGTCGGCGGCACGATGTACCTCGGCAACTCGTGGGGCTGGGTGACGGCGACACCGATGTCGAAGGTTCATCCGGGAGGGGGCTGACGGTCGCGTTCCCGGGGCCGCCGGCCTTCCCCCGGCGGCCCCGGGAACGGTTCCACGGTGGGGGGGTGTGCAACCGGCCCTATCGGCGGTACCATACCCGGCACGGTATACGAGGAGGTATGCATGGCGCCGGTGACGGTGACGACCGAGGGCTTCGCGGCTTTCGGGACGAGTGCGGACATCCTCTTCATCGAGTTCGGCGATTCCTGCGAGCCGGTCACCGCCGAGTTCGCCCGTGCTTCGGAACGGTATCCCGAGCTGAGGTTCGGTACCGTCGACGTGACGGCGGAACCCGGACTCGGCCGTGCGTTCGGAATCGCGGCCGTGCCGGCCTTGATGATCGTCCGCGACGGGATCGTGCTGTACGCGCGCGAAGGCGCGACGGCCGGGCCGCTGCTGGAGGAGCTGATCGCGAAGGTGCGCACCGTGGACATGGAGACGGTGCGACGCCGTCTCGCCTCGGACCCGGCGCTGGCCGGGAAAGGAGTGGCATGACACTCGAACAGCAGACCCACGACCTCACGGTGACCGAGGCCGCGGCCGGGAAGGCCAAGGCCCTGCTCGCCCAGGAAGAGGGCGGCGACCTGCGGCTCCGCATCGCGGTACAGCCGGGCGGCTGCGCCGGTCTGCGATACCAGCTCTTCTTCGACGATCGGAGCCTCGAGGACGACCTCGTGCGCGAATTCGACGGGCTGCGCATCGCGGTGGACCGGATGAGCGCCCCGTACCTGGCGGGCGCGGTCATCGATTTCGTCGACACGATCGAGCAGCAGGGGTTCACGATCGACAACCCGAACGCGTCGGGTTCCTGCGCCTGCGGCGACTCGTTCCACTGAGTTGGCTTGGATAAGCGGCGGAGCCGCGTGCGGTGGGCCGTCAACCGGCGCCGCTGCCCGCACCGCCACGCAAGTCACCTTTTGAGCAGTAACTACTGGCCCGGCGGGCCGGTGACGGGTAAGACGAGTGGATGACGACCACAGCGAGGCTGCGGGCCTTCGTCGCGGTGGCCGACACCGGATCGGTGCGGGCGGCGGCGGCCCGCCTCGTGCTGACCGAGTCCGCCGTGTCCGCGGCGATCGGCGCGCTCAGCAACGATGTGGGCGTGCCGCTGGTCGAGCGGAACGGGCGCGGTCTGCGGCTCACGCCGTCCGGAGAGACCTTCGCCGGTTACGCCCGCGCGATTCTCGGGCTCCACGACGAGGCGCTGTCCGCGGCCCGTGGTGACCCGGACCCGGCCCGCGGGCGAATCCGGCTCGCCGCGGTGACGACCGCGGCCGACCATCTGCTGCCGGCGGCGCTGGCCGGCTTCCGCGCCGAGTACCCGGACGTCCTGCTGCGGCTGGACGTGGGCACGAGCGAGCACGTGTGGGCCTTGCTGGACCGCCACGAGACCGATCTCGTGATCGCCGGGCGGCCCCCGCAGCGTACCGCCGACGTCGTGATCCGGGCCGTACGCCGGAACGATCTCGTGCCGGTCGCGGCGCCTTCCGTCGCGGCGGCGTTCGAGCCCGGCGTCACCACGTGGTTGATGCGCGAGACCGGCTCCGGTACGCGCTCGACGTGTGAGGCGCTGCTCGGCGGGCTGGAACTCGACCCACCGCGGCTGACGCTCGGATCCAACGGCGCGGTCGTCGCCGGCGCCGTCGCCGGGCTCGGCGTCACGCTGGTGTCACGTGAGGCGGTGGCGCATCGGCTCGCCGCGGGCGACCTGGTGACGGTGCGGTTGCCGGGCACGCCGCTGCGCCGCCCGTGGCACGCGGTGACCCACCGGCGGGCCCCGGCGACCGTCGAGCTGCTCGTGACGCACCTGATCGCCGGACGGGGCTGGCGGCGGCCACGCGGTTCCCCCGCCCGTTCCACCCGCAGGGGGAGCTGACCGGTTCGTGGCACTCCTACCGTGCTGAGCACGGGAAGGAGGCCGCGTGGAATCCAGGACAGCCCGGCCAGCGCCGGATCGAAACCTCGCGCTCGATCTGGTCCGGGTCACCGAAGCGGCCGCGATGTCCGCCGGCCGGTGGGTGGGCCGTGGCGACAAGAACGGCGCGGACCGGGCGGCGGTGGACGCGATGCGCGCGATGACCGACACGCTGCCGATCCGGGGCGTCGTGGTGATCGGCGAGGGCGAGAAGGACGAGGCGCCCATGCTGCACAACGGCGAGGAGATCGGCAGCCGGGACGGGCCGCCGTGCGACGTGGCGGTCGACCCGATCGACGGGACGACGTTGACCTCGAAGGGAATGGGCAACGCGATCTCCGTGCTCGCGGTCAGCCCGGCCGGCACGATGTACGACCCGTCCGCGGTGTTCTACATGGACAAGCTCGTGACCGGGCCCGACGCGGCGGACGCCGTCGACATCGAAGCCCCGGTGGCGCACAACGTCCGCGCGGTCGCCAAGGCCAAGGGCGGCGATCCCGAGGACGTGACCGTCTGCATACTCGACCGGCCCCGGCACAGCCGTCTGGCCGAAGAAGTACGTGAGGCCGGGGCCCGGATCCGGTTCGTCTCCGACGGCGACGTGGCCGGTGCGGTGATGGCCGCGCGCGAGGGTACCGGTATCGACCTTCTGCTGGGTGTCGGCGGAACTCCGGAGGGCGTCATCGCCGCTTGCGCGCTGAAATGTCTCGGCGGCGTCATCCAGGCCCGCCTGTCCCCTCGCGACGATGAGGAACGCGAGCGGGCGCTGGCTGCGGGACACGACTTGAGCCGGGTGCTGACCACGAACGACCTCGTGGCCGGTGAGGAGGCCTTCTTCGTCGCCACCGGGGTCACCGACGGCCAGCTGCTCCGTGGGGTCCGGTATGGACGGCTCGCGGCGACCACCGAATCGCTGGTGATGCGCGCGCGCAGCGGCACCGTGCGGTATGTGGTCAGCGAGCACAAGCTCGATCGCCTCGGCGCCTACAGCGTGGTCGACTACCGCCACCACACGGAAGAAAAGGAGTTCAGCGCGTGAGCGTGCAAGCCACCGCCGCCGAAATGGTGGCCCCGGGCAAGGGGATCCTCGCCGCGGACGAAAGCATCGCGACCATGTCCGCCCGGCTGGAGAAGGCCGGCGTCGCACCGACGGAGGAGAACCGGCGGGCCTACCGCGAGCTCCTCGTCACCACTCCAGGCCTGGCGGACGGGATCAGCGGCGTGATCCTCTGTGACGAGACCTTCCGTCAGTCCACATCGGACGGACAGACGTTCCCGGCGGCGCTCGCCGGCGCCGGGCTGCTGCCCGGCATCAAGGTCGACACCGGTGCGAAGCCGCTCGCGGGGGCGCCGGGGGAGAAGGTCACGGAGGGCCTCGACGGGCTACGCGAGCGGCTCACCGAGTACGCCGGGCTCGGCGCGCGGTTCGCCAAATGGCGTGCGGTGATCGTGATCGGCGACGGCAGGCCGGGCAGCTGGGCACGCCGGGCGAACGCCCACGCGCTGGCCCGTTACGCCGGACTGTGCCAGGAAGCCGGCGTCGTGCCGATCGTCGAACCCGAGGTCCTGATGGACGGTGAGCACTCCATGGCGGCGTGCGCCGCGGCGACCACGGCGACGCTGGTCGACGTCTTCGCCGAACTGCGCGAGGCCGGTGTCGCTCTGGCGGGGGCCGTGCTGAAGCCGAACATGGTGGTACCCGGCAAGTCCTCCGGTGAGCTCGCGGATCCCGAGCAGGTCGCGAAGGCCACGGTCGCCACGCTGCGCGGCGTGGTCCCGGAGGAGGTCGCCGGGATCGCCTTCCTGTCCGGCGGCCAGCCGGTCACCCAGGCGACGGAAAACCTGGCCGCGATGCAGGGCTTCGACGTGCCGTGGCCGCTCACGTTCTCGTTCGGCCGGGCTCTGGTGGACCCCGCGCTGGCGGCCTGGCAGGGGCAGCCGGAACGGGTCGAGGCCGGGCAAGACGCGCTGGCGGACCGGGTGCGCTGCAACTCGGCCGCGCTGAACGGCGGCGAACTGGCGCGTGACGATGTCGCATGAGCCGTTCGCGGCGGTCGTGTTCGACGTCGACGGCACCCTCGTCGACAGCGAGCGCGACGGGCACCGGCCGTCGTTCAACGCGGCCTTCGCGGCGAACCAGCTGCCCTACAGCTGGGACGTCGGGGAGTACGGCCGGCTGCTCGACATCACCGGTGGCCGCCGCCGGCTGGCCGCCTACCTGGAGAGCCGCGGGCACGATGCGAGCGAGGCGGCCGATCTCGCGGCGCGGCTGCACCGTGACAAGACCGAGCGGATGCGAGATCTCGTTACGAACGGCGGGATCGCCGCGCGGCCCGGGCTCCGGGAGCTGCTGCGGGAGCTGACATCGGCCGGGGTGCGGCTGGCCGTCGCCACGACGGGCACCCGCGAGTGGGTGGAACCGTTGCTGGACCGCCTGTTCGGCCCGGACCTGTTCGAGGAAGTGGTGACCGGCACCGAGATCCGCGCGCTCAAACCGGATCCGGCGGTCTACCTCGAGGTGCTGCGCCGCCTCGGGCTGCCCGCGTCCCGCGCGGTCGCGGTGGAGGATTCCGCCAACGGCCTGCGCGCCGCGGTCGCCGCGGGCCTCTCGTGCGTCGTGGTGACCAACGACTACACCCGCCGCCAGAACTTCACCGGCGCGGCCGCGGTCTATCCCGGATTCGCGGCGTGCCGGGCCGACCACGGCGGGCCGCTGAGCGCCGGGATCGGGGTCACCGGACGGGAACGCGTGCGGTGACCGTGGTCCCCTGCCCTGGCCGCGAGGTGATGGCCAGCCGGCCGCCGATGAGCTCCGCGCGCTCGGCCATGCTGACCATGCCGTAGCCGCCGGAAGGGGAGCCGTCACCGAAGAACGCCCCGTCCCGGTCGAAACCGCGCCCGGTGTCGCTGACCTCGAGGACGACCTCGCCGGCATCGGTCCTCAGTCGCAGGGCGACCGCCCTCGTCTGCGCGTGCTTGACGACGTTCTGCAGTGCCTCCTGCGCGATCCGGTACAGCGCGATCGCGGCGTGGTCCGGCAGCGTGCAGTCCTCGGTGTCCACCAGCACGTCCAGTTCGCCGAGGGACCGGGCGAGGCTCGCGAGGCTGTCGGCGAGGCCGAGATCGTCCAGCACCGGCGGCCGCAGGCCGTTGATCGCCGCCCGTGCCTCGTCGAAGGTGAGGTCGGCCAGTTCGCGTGCCCGCTCGACCTGCTCGGCCGCGAACCCGCAGCCCTCGCTCAGCGCGCCGGCCGCCGCGTCGAGGTGGAAGCGAAGGCTGACCAGCCGCTGGGTGATGCCGTCGTGGATGTCCGCCGCCAGCCGGCGCCGTTCGGTCTCCTGCGCCGCGATGACCTGCTCGGTGAACCGCTCGTGCGCGCGTTCGCGCGCGGTGAGCCGGCGATGCAGCCGGGCCTGGTGGATCGCCCCGGCGAGCAGGCTGCCGATCGAGGTGAGCAGCCGCACGTCCCGGTCGGTGAAATCGCGCCGGACGCGGGTGTGCACGTTGAGCACGCCGACCAGGCCGCCGGGTTCGCTCGCCATCGGCACCGACACCATCGACGTGTAGTCCTCGCCGCGCAACTGGGGGAAGTAGCGGTAGCGCGGGTCCCGTTCCTTGTGCTCGACGAGGACCACCGGCTGACCGTGGCTCGCGGCCCATCCCGCGACGCCCTCGCCGAGCGGCAGCCGTACCGCGCCGACCTGGTCGTCGAACGGGGGCGTGGCACCGGCCAGTGTCAGCGAACGGTCGGTGTCGTCGAGCACGTGCACGAAACACACGTCGGTGTTCGTCGCCTCGGCGATCAGGGGCGCGACCCTGGCCGCCAGCAGGGTGAGCTCCGGCCCGGCGGAGATGGCTTCGATGATGCCGACCAGCAACGCGTTTTCGCGCCCGGGGTCGGCGAGGCCGAGACCTTGGTTCACTGGAAGATTCCTTCGCGCAGCGCGGTGGCGACGGCACCGGCCCGGTCGTTGACGTCGAGCTTGCGGAAGATGGCCCGTACGTGGCTCTTGATCGTCTCCTCGCCGAGCACGAGCTTGCCGGCGATGGCGCGGTTGGACAGTCCCGCCACGAGATGGCCGAGCACCTCGCTTTCGCGCTGGGTCAGCGACAGGTGCGCGCCCGGCCAGAACTCGCCGGCCTGCAGCCGTGCCGCGGACGCGACGGCCCGCCCGGCCATGCTGGGGTCGACGACCTTCTCGCCGGCGGCGGCGAGTTCGAGCTGGCGGACCAGTTCCTCGCCGCCGATCGACTTGAGCAGGTAGCCCGCCGCGCCCGCCCGCATGGCCTGGAAGAGGTACTGCTCGTCGTCGTACGCGCTCAGCAGGACCACCCTGCGGTCCGGGGCCGCGTCGATCAGCCGGCGGCACAGGTCCAGCCCGCTCATCGAACCACGCAGCCGCACATCCACCAGGACGATGTCCGGATCGAGGCTGGCCACCAGTGACTGCGCCTCGTCCGCGTCGAGTGCCTGCCCGACGACCCGTACGCGACCGCGAAAACGTCCCAGGACCGCTTTGAGTCCTTCGAGGACCATGGCGTGGTCGTCGACCACCAGGACTCGCAACGGCTGGTTCTGCATAACTGGAGTTTACGCGCAACGACCCTGTTCCCGGCGATTTCGCGATTCCCCCGTCCGCACCCCCGTGCGGGGGGATCGCCCCGCCGCGGCCCCGACTTACCTTTCGGATGACAACGACTCGGGAGGTCTGGAGAATGCAGCCGACCCCACCGCGGCCGCGCCTGGTGGCTTCGATACTGCCGGCGGATTTCGCCCGGCTCGGCGAGGAATGCCGTTCCCTCGAGGAAGCCGGAATAGATCGCATCCAGTGGGACGTCATGGACGGCGTTTTCGTGCCGAACCTGACCATCGGGCCCGACGTGATCGCGTCGGTGCGCCGCGTGGTCGACGTCGGATTCGAGGCACACCTGATGGTAGTGCGGCCCGAACCCCTGCTCGAACGCTGGGTCGAGGCCGGTTGCGAGCTCGTGATCGTGCACGCGGAGACGTGCCGGCATCTGCACCGGACGCTGACCGCGATCCTCGATCTGGGTGTCCGCGCCGGCGTCGCGGTGAATCCGGCGACGCCGCTGTCGGCCATCGAGCATGTGCTCGATCTCGTGGATCTGGTGCTGGTGATGACCGTGAATCCCGGTTTCGGCGGCCAGGCCTACCTGTCCACAATGGAATCCAAGATCGCGGAGGCGCGAGCTCTCATCGAGCGGACCGGGCGGCCGATCGAGCTGGAGGTCGACGGCGGGATCGGGCCGGACACCATCGGCGGCGCGGCGCGTGCGGGGGCGACCACCTTCTGCACCGGGTCCGCGCTGTTCCGCCGGCGTGGCGCGATGGCGGCGGAACTCGCGCGGCTGCGGCAGCTCGCGACGGTGCGCGAGGACGCGGCATGAACCGGCGGGACGAACACTGGGACGAGGCGGACGACCTCGCGGTCACCACGATCCGCATGCTCGCGGCCGACGCCGTGCAGGAGGCCCGCAGTGGCCATCCCGGGCTCCCGATGGGCGCCGCGGTGCCGGCGTGGGCGCTGTGGTCGCGGTTCCTGCGGCACGATCCGGCGGAGCCGGGATGGCCGGACCGGGACCGGTTCGTGCTCTCGGCCGGGCACGGTTCGATGCTGCTCTACGCGTTGCTGCACCTGTTCGGCTACGACCTGGCGGCCTCGGAACTGCGCGAGTTCCGCCAGTGGGGTTCGCGCACACCGGGGCATCCGGAGTACGGCCACACGCCCGGCGTGGAGACCACCACGGGGCCGCTCGGGCAGGGTCTGGCGAACGCGGTGGGGATGGCACTGGGCGAGCGGATGCTCGCCGCCCGTGCCAACACACCGGAGCACACCGTGGTCGGCCACCGCACCTGGGTGCTGGCCGGGGACGGCGACCTGATGGAAGGCATCAGCCACGAGGCCGCGTCGCTGGCCGGGCACCTCGGCCTGGGCCGCCTGATCGTCGTCTTCGACGACAACGACGTCACGATCGACGGGCCCGCGAGCCGGAGTTGCTCCGACGACGTGGCGGCCCGGTTCGCGGCGTACGGCTGGCACACCACGCGTGTCGCCGACGGCAACGACGGGCCGGCGGTGATCGCGGCGCTCGCCGAGGCGGCCGCCGAGGAAGGCAGGCCGAGCCTGGTCGCGGTGCGCACCACGATCGGGTACGGCGCACCCGGGGTGGCGGGCACCAGCAAGGCACACGGCGCGCCGCTCGGCGACGAGCGGCTCGCCGCCACCCGTGCGGCCTTCGGCTGGCCGGCGGAGAAGTTCCACGTGCCGCCCGAAGTCGGCAAGCGGTGCGCCGAACTGGCGGCCCGCGCGCAGACCGAGCAGTTCGCGTGGACCGACCGTCGCCGGCAGTGGGTCCAGGCGCATCCCGAGCTGGCCGCGCAGTGGGATCCGGCGGCGCCGCTGGGCCCGCCGGCCGGTCTCGCCGGATGGCTGCCGGTGTTCGAACCGGGCACGAAAATGGCCACCCGGAAGGCTTCCGGCATCGTGCTGGAGTCGGTCGCCACGGTCTTTCCGAGCCTGGTGGGCGGATCCGCGGATCTGGCGGCCTCCACGAACACGACGATCCCGGGCGGCGGCGACGTGTCCGCGGCCGACCAGGGCGGCCGGACGCTGCATTTCGGCATCCGGGAGCACGCGATGGCCGGCGTGCTGAACGGCCTCACCCTGCACGGCGGGTTCCGGTGCTACGGCAGCACTTTCCTGGTCTTCTCCGATTACCTGCGGCCGTCGATCCGGCTGGCCGCGCTGATGGGGCTGCCGGTGGTGTTCGTGTTCACCCACGACTCGATCATGGTCGGCGAGGATGGCCCGACCCACCAGCCGGTGGAGCAGCTGGAGTCGCTGCGGCTCATCCCGGACCTCGCGGTGCTGCGGCCGGCCGACGCCAACGAAACCGCGGCGTGCTGGCAGGTGGCGCTGGAGCGGGCCGGCGGGCCCACCGCGCTCGTGCTGAGCCGGCAGGATCTGCCCGTACTGCAGCCGCCGTCGGAGGACCACCCGATCGGCCGCGTCGGCGCCCGTCCAGTGTGGACGAACGCGCGCGAGCCCGAGATCGTGCTGGCCGCCACGGGTTCCGAGGTCGCGCTGGCGCTCGGCGCCGCCGGTGAACTGGCGGATGAAGGCGTCGCCGTCGAGGTCCTGTCGGTGCCGTGGCGCGAGCAGTTCGAGCGGGCACTGGCCACGGGCGAGGCCCGGCTGCCGGACTGCCCGGTGGTGTGGATCGAGGCCGGCGTGCCCGGCGGATGGCAGGCACTGGCCCGCACCGGCGACGCGGTGCTCGGGCTGAGCCGGTTCGGCGCGAGCGCACCCGGTGCGACCGTGTACGCCGAACTCGGGTTCACGGTCACGGCCGTGGTGGAGACGGCCCTGCGGAAGATGGGACGGGAGCGGGCATGCCCCACAAGCTGATCCGGATCGAGCGAGTCGAAAACGACCGGCCCGGCCGGCCGGTGATGATCGCCGTCGCCGGCGACAGCGCCGCCGGCAAGACCACGCTGACCGCGGGACTAGCCGAGGCACTCGGCCCGGACCGGGTCACCACGATCTGCGTGGACGACTACCACCGTTATGACCGCCGCGAACGCAAGGGGCTGCCGTTCACGGCGCTGCATCCCGACTGCAACTACGTCGAGATCATCGAACAGCATCTGCAGCTGCTCGCGACCGGCCGCCCGATCCTCAAGCCGGTCTACGACCACCACACGGGGGAGCTGACCCGGCCCGAGCTGGTGGAGCCGCACGAGTTCGTGATCGTCGAGGGGCTGCTTCCCCTGCACACCAGGTTGACTCGCGCCTGCTTCGACATCTCGATCTATCTCGATCCGCCCGAGGAGGTCCGGCGGCAGTGGAAAGTAAAGCGGGACACCGAGAAGCGCGGTTACCAGACCGAAGCGGTGCTCGCCGAGCTGGAGCGGCGTGAGCCCGAGTCGGCCGAGTTCATCCGCCCGCAGCGGGCCTTCGCCGATATCGTGGTCCGCTTCGCGCCGATCGCCGGCCGGCACGATCCGCCCGGCACGCCGCTGTCGGCGGAGCTGCTGCTGCGGCCCACGATGAACCATCCGGACCTGAGCCGGGTGCTGGCCGGCAACGAGCAGCGAGCCATCCACCTCAAGCTCACCAGGGACGCCGACGGCCGCCCGGTCGACACCCTGCACATCCACGGGTACGTGCCCCGCGAAGAAAGCCTCGTGGTGGAGAAGGCGATCTGGGAACGGCTCGGCGTCGACGCCGGGGAGGTGCCGCTCACGCTCGGCAACCTCGGCGGGGGCGTGCGCAGCGAGCCGCTGGCCATCACGCAGCTTCTGTTGCTGTCCCACCTGCTCGACCCCAACCGCTGACAGTCGATCGCGCGGAGGAACTATGGGCCTGGAAGAGAAGCTGCCCAGCGGCTTCCTGCTCACCGGCGTCGAGAAGCTCGCCGGGTGGGTGCGGAAGAACTCGCTGTGGCCGGCCACGTTCGGGCTGGCGTGCTGCGCGATCGAGATGATGGCGACCGGCGCGGGCCGCTACGATCTGGCCCGCTTCGGGATGGAGGTGTTCCGCGCGTCCCCGCGCCAGGCGGACCTGATGATCGTCGCCGGGCGGGTGAGCCAGAAGATGGCACCGGTGCTGCGCCAGGTCTACGACCAGATGGCCGGCCCGAAGTGGGTGCTGTCGATGGGCGCGTGCGCGTCTTCGGGCGGCATGTTCAACAACTACGCGATCGTCCAGGGCGTCGATCACGTGGTGCCGGTCGACGTGTACCTGCCCGGCTGCCCGCCCCGCCCCGAGATGCTCATGCACGCGATCCTCACCCTGCACGAGGAAATCCAGCGAAGGCCGATGGGAGCGGCTCGATGAGCGCCGAGCGCCCGGGCGTCGTTTCCGTCCGCGCCGGAATGTTCGGAGTGGACGGTCCCGGTGACACGTCCGGGTACGGCCGGCTGCGCCACACGGTCCGGCAGCCCGAAGGAAGCCCGCGACCATACGGGGGCTGGTTCGATGAGGTGACCGACCAGCTGGCGAACGAACTCGCCGAGCACGGGGTGCCGCTCACCGATGCCGTGCCGCGTGCCGTCGTCGATCGCGGCGAGCTCACCTTCGTCGTGCGGCGCGAACGGCTCCTTCAGGTCGTCATGGCACTGCGCGACGTGCCGGCCCTGCGGTTCGAACTGTGCTGCTCGGTTTCCGGCGTGCACTACCCGCAGGACGAGGGCGCCGAACTGCACGCGACCTACCACTTCCTGTCCATCACCCACAACCGGCGCCTCCGCCTCGAAGTGTCCTGTCCCGACGGCGATCCGCGGATCCCGTCGATCGTGCCGGTGTACCCGACCGCGGACTGGCACGAGCGCGAGACCTACGACTTCTTCGGGGTCGTGTTCGACGGCCACCCCGGGCTCACCCGCATCCAGATGCCCGACGACTGGGACGGGCACCCGCAGCGCAAGGACTACCCGCTCGGCGGCATTCCCGTCGAGTACCCGGACGCGTCCGTGCCACCGCCCGACGAGCGGAGGTCGTACCGCTGATGTCCACAGTGGAATTCCGCGAGGAGAGTGCCGCGGTGTTCACGGTCGCCGGCGGCGACTGGGACACCGTCGTCGACGGCGCCGGCGAGGTGCCGGAAGAGCGGGTCGTGGTCAACATGGGACCGCAGCACCCGTCCACGCACGGGGTGCTGCGGCTGATCCTGGAGCTGGCGGGCGAGACGGTCACCGATGCGCGGTGCGGGATCGGCTACCTGCACACCGGGATCGAGAAGAACCTGGAATACCGGACATGGACGCAGGCGGTCACGTTCATCACGCGGATGGACTACCTGGCTCCGTTCGCGAACGAGGTCGCCTACTGCCTCGCCGTGGAGAAGCTCCTCGGTATCACCGAGCAGGTGCCCGAGCGCGCGAGCGTCATCCGCGTCCTGCTGATGGAGCTCAACCGGATCTCCTCGCACCTGGTGTCGATCGCGACCGGCGGGATGGAGATCGGCGCGCTCACCGTGATGACCATCGGTTTCCGGGAACGCGAACTGGTCCTCGACCTGTTCGAGCTGATCACCGGGCTGCGGATGAACCACGCCTTCGTCCGGCCCGGTGGCGTGGCACGCGACCTGCCGGAGGGGGCGGACGAGCACATCGCGGGGTTCGTGAAGGTGATGCGCGAGCGGATCCGCGACTACGAGCAGCTGTGCACCGCGAACCGGATCTTCCTGGCGCGCACGCGGGATATCGGCTACCTCGACCTCGCCGGCTGCCTGGCGCTCGGGATCACCGGGCCGATCCTGCGCGCCGCCGGGCTGCCGCACGATCTGCGCAAGAGCGAGCCGTACTGCGGCTACGAGAACTACGAGTTCGACGTGGCGACCTGGGACGGCTGCGACGCCTACGGCCGGTTCCGGGTGCGGCTGGAGGAGATCAGGCAGTCGCTGTCGATCGTCGAGCAGTGCCTGGACCGGCTGCGGCCGGGCCCGGTGATGGTGGCGGACCGGAAGATCGCCTGGCCCGCGCAACTGACCGTGGGCGGAGACGGTCTGGGCAACGACCACGAGTACGTCCGCGAGATCATGGGCGAGTCGATGGAGTCGCTCATCCACCACTTCAAGCTGGTCTCCGAGGGTTTCCGGGTGCCACCGGGACAGGTGTACTCGGCGGTGGAGTCCCCGCGCGGGGAGATGGGCGTGCACGCGGTCAGCGACGGCGGCACCCGCCCGTACCGCGTGCACATGCGCGACCCCTCGTTCGTCAACCTCCAGGCCGTTCCCGCGATGTGCGAGGGCGGCATGGTCGCCGACGTGATCGCCTCGATCGCGTCGATCGACCCGGTGATGGGAGGTGTCGACCGGTGACCACAGTGGACAGTACGGTATGGACTGAGCTGGCGGCGGACGCGGACGCGGTCGTCGCGCGCTACCCGCAAGCCCGCTCGGCACTGCTGCCGTTGCTGCACCTCGTGCAGTCGGCGGAAGGCCACGTCTCGGCCGCTGGCATCGAGTTCTGCGCGCGGCGGCTCGGCCTCACCGTCGCCGAGGTCCAGGCGGTCGCGACCTTCTACACGATGTACAAACGCGCCCCGGTCGGCGACTACCTCGTCGGGGTCTGCACCAACACGCTGTGCGCGGTCATGGGCGGCGACGCCATCCTCGCCGCCTTGCGGGAGTACGTGCCCGAAGACGGCTCCATCACGCTCGAGGCATTGGAGTGCAACGCGGCCTGCGACCACGCGCCGGTGATGATGGTCAACTGGGAGTTCTTCGACACGATGACCCCCGCGGCCGCGCGGCAGCTCGTCGACGACCTGCGTGCCGGGCGCGCGGTGTCGCCCTCGCGAGGTACGAGTCCACTGTGCACGTTCCGGCAGACCTCGCGCCTCCTGGCCGGGTTCTGCGAGGAAGGGGGCACGCCATGACGCCGGTGCTCACGCGGACGTGGGATGAGCCGGAGTCGTGGACGCTGGAGACCTACCGGCGGCACGACGGCTACCGCGCGCTCGCGACCGCGCTGGCCATGCCGCCCGACGACGTGATCGCCGCGGTCAAGGCCGCCGGGCTGCGGGGGCGTGGCGGGGCGGGTTTCCCGACCGGCGTGAAATGGGGCTATATCCCGCAGGGCGACGGCAAACCGCACTACCTGGTGGTCAACGCCGACGAGTCGGAGCCGGGCACGTGCAAGGACGTGCCGCTGATGATGGCCTGCCCGCACGAACTGATCGAGGGTGTCGTCATCGCCGCCTACGCGATCCGTGCGCGGCAGGCGTTCATCTACGTCCGCGGCGAGGTGGCCCCGGTGCTGAGGAGGCTGCACGCGGCCGTCGCCGAGGCGGCCGCCGCCGGCTACCTCGGCGAGGACATCCTCGGTTCGGGGTTCTCCCTCGACGTCGTGGTGCACGCGGGCGCGGGCGCCTACATCTGCGGCGAAGAGACGGCGTTGCTGGACTCGCTGGAGGGCCGGCGAGGGCAGCCACGGCTGCGCCCGCCGTTCCCCGCGACCGCGGGCCTTTACGCCTGCCCGACCGTGGTCAACAACGTCGAGACGATCGCGAGCGTGCCCGCGATCCTGCGCGAGGGCGCGGCCTGGTTCCGCTCGATGGGCACCGAGAAGTCCCCGGGTTTCACGCTGTACTCGCTTTCCGGGCATGTCGCGCGGCCCGGTCAGTACGAGGCTCCACTCGGGACCACGTTGCGAGACCTGCTCACCCGCGCGGGCGGCGTCCGCGACGGGCACCGGCTGAAGTTCTGGACGCCGGGTGGTTCCTCGACCCCCATCCTCACCGCGGAACATCTGGACATCCCGCTCGACTACGAGGGCGTCGCGGCGGCCGGATCCATGCTCGGCACCAAGGCGCTGCAGATCTTCGACGAGACGACGTGTGTGGTGCGTGCGGTGCTGCGCTGGTCGGAGTTCTACGCGCACGAATCGTGCGGCAAGTGCACGCCGTGCCGCGAGGGCACGTTCTGGCTGACGCGGATCCTCGAAGAACTGGAGCGCGGCACTGCGGGCGTGGACGACCTGGACAAGCTGCTCGACGTGTGCGACAGCGTCGCGGGCCGCTCGTTCTGCGCCCTCGGTGACGCCGCCACCAGCCCGATCGTCTCGTCGGTCGCCCACTTCCGGGACGAGTACCTGGCGCATCTGCGGCTCGGCGCGTGCCCGTTCCCGCCTGAGCGCAGCGCGCTCTTCGCCGACGAGGGAGCCCGGCGGTGACCGCCACGAGCGAGGAGACCGAGCTGGTCACGCTGACCGTCGACGGAACCGAGATCACCGTGCCCCCGGGCACGCTGGTGATCCGCGCCGCCGAAGCGGCCGGCGTCGAGATCCCCCGGTTCTGCGATCACCCGCTGCTCGAACCGGCTGGCGCCTGCCGCCAGTGCCTCGTGGAGGTGACCGGGCAGGCGAAACCCGTCACCGCGTGCACGGCGGCGGTGACCCCTGGGATGGCGGTGCGCACCCACCTCACCTCGCCGATGGCCGAGCGCGCGCAACGCGGGGTGATGGAACTGCTGCTCATCAACCACCCGCTGGACTGCCCGGTCTGCGACAAGGGCGGCGAATGCCCGCTGCAGAATCAGGCCATGACGAACGGCGGCACCCGGTCCCGGTTCGCCGGTCCCAAGCGCACCTTCCCGAAGCCGGTCGCGATCTCCAGCCTCGTGCTGCTCGACCGCGAGCGGTGCGTGCAGTGCGCGCGCTGCACCCGGTTCGCCGAGCAGGTGGCGGGCGATCCGCTGATCGCGCTGATGGAGCGAGGTTCCGAGCAGCAGATCGGGGTGGGGGAGTCGACCACGTTCGACTCGTACTTCTCCGGCAACGCGGTGCAGATCTGCCCGGTCGGCGCGCTCACCGCGAGCTCGTACCGGTTCCGCTCCCGCCCCTTCGACCTGGTGTCGACGCGGGGGGTGTGCGAGCACTGCGCCGCCGGCTGCGCCATCCGTACCGATTCGCGGGGCGGCGAAGTCGTGCGACGGAACGCGGGTGACGATCCGGCGGTCAACGAGGAATGGAGCTGCGACAAGGGACGGTGGGCCTTCCAGTACGCCACCGCGGCCGACCGGCTCACCGCGCCGCTGGTGCGGGACCGCTGGACCGGCCGCCTCGAATCCGTGCCATGGCCGGACGCGCTGGCGGCGGCCGCCGCGGGGCTGGTCGCGGCGCGCGGCAACGCGGGTGTGCTGACCGGCGGGCGCTTGAGCCTGGAAGACGCCTACGGCTACGCGAAGTTCGCGCGGATCGTGCTCGGTACGAACGATGTGGACTTCCGCGCCCGGCCGCTTTCCGTGGAGGAAACGGGTTTCCTCACCACGATGGTCGCGCCTGGGGATGGCCCCGCCTACGCGGACCTGGAGCGCGCGCCGGTCGTGCTGCTCGCCGGGCTCGAACCCGAGGAAGAAGCGCCGATCGTGTTCCTGCGGCTGCGTAAGGCCGTCCGGGCGGGCCTCCGGGTGCTGTCCGTTGCACCGTTCGCCAGCCGTGGCTTGGAAAAGCTCGAGGGAACGCTGCTGCGCGTGGTGCCCGGCGAGGAGGCCGGTGCACTGGCCTCGGACGAAGCACGGCAGGCGCTTTCCCTTCCTGGCACGGTGATTCTCGTGGGCGAGCGGCTCGCGGGCTCGGCCGGTGCGCTGACCGCGGTGGCCCACCTGGCCGAGGAGTCCGGCGCGGCGCTGGGCTGGGTGCCGCGCCGCGCCGGGGACCGCGGCGCGCTGGAGGCGGGAGCGTTCCCCACGTTGCTGCCCGGCGGCCGTCCGGTGGCCGATGCCGGGGCCCGCGCCGAAGTGGCCGGGGCGTGGGGAGTGCGCTCGCTACCGGCGGAACCTGGCCGTGACACCGAATCGATCCTCGCCGCGGGCGCGGGCGGCGACCTCGGCGCGCTGCTCGTGGCCGGGGTCGAGCCCGCCGACCTGCGCGACCCCCGCACGGCCTTGCAGGCCCTCGAACGGACGCCGTTCGTCGTGAGCCTGGAAACGCGTGCCGGGGCGGTGACCGAGCGCGCCGACGTCGTGCTCCCGGTCGCGGTGCCCAGCGAGAAGGCAGGGACGTTCGTCAACTGGGAGAACCGGCACCGCGCGTTCGAAGCCGCCGTGCGCGACGTGGGCCGCTGGCCCGACCATCGGGTGCTGACCGCGATCGCCGCCCGCGCGGGTGCGGATCTGGGCACCGTGGACGGCGCGCGGCAGGAACTGGCCCGGCTCGGTTCCTGGTCCGGGGCCCGGCCCCGGTTCGAACCGGTCAGCCCGGTGCACGTCGCGCCGCGCGAGGGCGAGGCCGTGCTCGCCACCTGGCGGATGCTGCTGGACAACGGCCGCCTCCAGGACGGCGAGCCGAACCTGGCCGCCGCGGCGCGCCGCCCGGTCGCGCGGCTTTCGGCGAGCACCGCCGCCGAAATCGGCGTGGCGGACGGCGATGGTCTCACGGTGTCCACGGCGACGGGCTCGATCACCCTGCCGCTCGCGGTCGCCGACCTGCCCGAGCGGGTCGTGTGGCTCCCGCAGAACTCGAAGGGCTGCACCGTGCTGGAGACGCTCGGCGCGCCCAGCGGCTCGCTAGTGCGGATCGCCCCGAATGCCGTGAGGGACCCCCTCATGCCCTATAGGGCCGTGAGGGACCCCCTCACGGCACCTCGTCTGGAGGGTGAGGCGAGATGACCGCGGCACAGTTGCTCGCGCGGGACCCGTGGTGGCTGGTCGCCGGGAAGGCGGTCGCGATCTTCGCCCTGCTGCTGCTCATCACCATGTTCTGCGTCGTCTACGAGCGCAAGGTCGTGGCCTTCATGCAGATGCGGGTCGGCCCGGACCGGGTCGGCCCGTGGGGCACCCTGCAGTCGCTCGCCGACGCGCTCAAGCTCGCGCTGAAGGAGGACATCACCCCGAAGGCGGCCGACCGCGTGGTGTTCGTGCTGGCCCCGATGATCGCCGGGACGTGCGCGTTCCTGTCGATGGCGGTCATCCCGTTCGGCCCCGCGGTGACCGTGTTCGGCCACACCACCGCCCTGCAGCTCACGGATCTGCCCGTGGGCGTGCTGTTCGTGCTCGCCGCCGCGTCGACCGGGGTCTACGGCATCGTGCTGGCCGGCTGGTCATCGGGCTCGGTGTACCCGCTGCTGGGCGGGTTGCGCTCGGCGGCGCAGGTGATCTCCTACGAGATCGCGATGGCCCTGTCGTTCGTCAGCGTCTTCCTCGTCGCCGGTTCGATGTCCACATCGGACATCGTGCAGGCCCAGCAGCGGCTGTGGTTCGGGGTGCTGCTGGCCCCGTCCCTGCTGATCTACCTGGTGGCGATGGTGGGGGAGACCAACCGCGCGCCGTTCGACCTGCCCGAGGCCGAGGGTGAGCTGGTCGGGGGTTTCCACACCGAGTACTCGTCGCTGAAGTTCGCGACGTTCATGCTCGCCGAGTACATCAACATGGTCACGGTGTCCGCGCTGGCCAGCACCCTGTTCCTCGGCGGCTGGCGGGCGCCGTGGCCGATCTCGTTGTGGGACGGGGCGAACCGGGGAGGCTGGCCCGCGTTGTGGTTGCTGGGCAAGGTGTTGCTGCTGCTGTTCGTGTTCATCTGGCTGCGCGGCACGCTGCCCCGGCTGCGCTACGACCAGTTCATGGCGCTGGGGTGGAAGGGCCTGATCCCGTTCTCGCTGGGCTGGATCGTCGTGGTGGCCGTCGTGAAGACACTGCGCGACCAGGGCGCCGGGGCCGGCGCCCTGGTCATCGCCGGCGCGGTCGCCGTCGTGCTGGCTGTGGCGCCGCTGGCGTTCCGCCGCAGGCGTGGACGGCCCAGGCCCGTCGACAACGGCTACCCGGGGTTTCCGGTGCCGCGCACACCGTTGAGGGAGGCCGGGCGTGGGTAGGTTCCTCGATTCCGTCGCGGGGTTCGGTGTCACCTTCGGGGCGATGTTCCGCAAACCCACCACGGAGTTCTATCCGGAGCACCGCAAGGAGACGCCGGACGGCTTCCACGGCCGTCACGTGCTCAACCGGTATGCCGACGGGCTGGAGAAATGCGTCGGCTGCGAGCTGTGCGCGTGGGCCTGCCCGGCGGACGCGATCCACGTGGAGGGTGCGGACAACACCGACGCCGAGCGGTACTCGCCGGGTGAGCGGTACGGCCGGCGGTACGAGATCAACTACCTGCGCTGCATCTTCTGTGGCCTGTGCGTCGAGGCCTGCCCGACGCGGGCGCTGACGATGAGCCCCGAGTTCGAGCTCGCGGACCTGGGCCGCGAGCAGCTGGTGTTCACGAAGGAGCAGTTGCTGGCGGAGCTGGGTCCCGGCATGGTCGCGCCGCCCCATCCCATGGCGCCGGGAACGAGCACCGCCGACTACTACGCGGACCGGGTACTGCCGGTGGAGGGGAGCACCCGATGACCGAGACGATCATGTTCTGGATTCTCGCGCCGGTCGTCGTGGCGGCCGCCGCCGGCATGCTGGCGGCGCCTAAGGCCGTGCACAGCGCTCTGCTGCTCGCGCTGGCCATGCTCGGCCTGGCGGTCTGCTACCTCGGGCAGGGCGCGGCCTTCCTCGCCGTGGTCCAGGTCGTGGTCTACGCCGGCGCGGTGATGATGCTGTTCCTGTTCGTGCTGATGACGGCCGGCGTCGACGCCGCCGAGTCACTGGTGGAGCGGTTGCGCGGGCAGCGGGTGGCCGCCGTGCTGACCGGGCTCGGGTTCGCGGTGCTGGTCGTCGCGGGGGTCGGCGCCGCGGCGCTCGCGCCGTCCGGACCGGCCGCGCCGGCCGGTAGCGACGTACCGGGTCTCGCGACGCTGATCTTCACCCGGTACGTCTGGGCCTTCGAGGTGACCAGCGCGCTGCTGATCACCGCCGCGCTGGGCACGATGACGCTGGCCGGGCAGCGCGGCGCCGCCCGCAAGACGCAGCGCGAACTGTCGCGGGAGCGGATCCGCCGGCTCATGCTGGGCGGCCAGGTCAGCCCCTTGCCGCCGCCGGGCGTCTACGCGGACCGCAACTCGGTGGACGTTCCGGCGCGGCTGCCGGACGGCACACCCGCGTGGCATTCCGTGCCGGGCCGCCGAGGTGCTCGGTGAACCCGGCGAACTACCTCTACCTCTCGGCCGTCCTGTTCGGACTGGGCGCCGTCGGTGTCCTGATGCGGCGCAACGCGATCGTCGTGCTGATGTGCGTCGAGCTGATGCTCAACGCGGCGAATCTGGCGTTCGTCGCCTTCTCACGGATGCACGGCCACCTCGACGGCCAGGTGTTCGCGTTCTTCACCATGGTCGTCGCCGCCGCGGAGGTCGTGGTCGGCCTCGCGATCGTGATGGCCGCCTTCCGCGACCGCCGGTCGTCCTCGATCGACGACGCCAACCTGCTCAAGCATTGAGGGAATGCCATGTCCGGATCGACCGCCTGGCTCATCGTCGCGTTACCCGCCGCCGGCGCCGCCGTGCTGCTGCTGGGCGGGCGGCGGACGGACCGGTGGGGGCACCTGCTGGGAGTCGCGACGACGGCGGCCGCGTTCGCGCTGGGCGTACTGTCCACTGTGGATATCGCCGGATTCGGCCCGGCGCAACGGGTTCTGCACGTGCCGCTGTTCACCTGGCTTTCCGTCGGCGGGTTGCGGGTGGACGTACGGCTGCTGCTCGATCCGCTGTCGCTCACGTTCGTGCTGCTGATCACCGGGGTCGGCGCCCTCATCCACGTCTACTCGGTCGCCTACCTGGCCGGTGACCCGCGCCGCCGCCGGTTCTTCGGGTACCTCAACCTGTTCGTGGCGGCGATGCTGCTGCTGGTGCTCGCCGACGACTACGTCGTGCTGTTCATCGGCTGGGAGGGCGTCGGTCTCGCCTCGTACCTGCTGATCGGGTTCTGGCAGCACAAACCGGCCGCGGCCGTCGCGGCGAAGAAGGCGTTCGTGGTCAACCGCGTAGGCGACGCCGGGCTGCTGGTGGCGATGATGCTGATGATCGCCGCCTTCGGCTCGCCGGGGTTCGACACGGTGTTCGCCCGCGCCGGCTCGGCCGGCGGCACCGCGACCGCGATCGGCCTGCTGCTCCTGCTCGCCGCGTGCGGGAAGTCCGCCCAGTTGCCGCTGCAGTCGTGGCTGCTGGACGCGATGGAGGGGCCGACCCCGGTCTCGGCGCTCATCCACGCCGCCACGATGGTCACCGCCGGGGTCTACCTCATCGCCAGATCGCACGAGATCTACGCGGTGGCACCGGACGCACGGCTGGCCGTCGCGCTCGTCGGCGCGGCCACGCTGCTGTTCGGCGCGGTGATCGGCTGCGCCAAGGACGACATCAAGAAGGCACTGGCAGCCTCGACCATGTCGCAGATCGGCTACATGATGCTGGCGGTGGGCCTGGGGCCGGCCGGATACGCGCTCGCGATCATGCACCTGGTCAACCACGGGTTCTTCAAGGCAGGGCTGTTCCTCGGCGCGGGTTCGGTCATGCACGCGATGGACGACGAGGTGGACATGCGCCGATACGGCGGCCTACGCGTGGTGCTGCCCGCCACGTTCCTCACGTTCGGTGCCGGCTACCTGGCGATCATCGGGGTGCCACCGTTCGCCGGGTTCTTCTCCAAGGACCGCATCATCGAGGCGGCCTTCGGCGCCGGTGGCGCGGTGGGCTGGGCGCTCGGCACGGCGGCGCTGGCGGGCGCCGGGCTGACCGCGTTCTACATGACACGCGTGGTGCTGATGACCTTCTTCGGCAGCCGGAAGTGGGCCGAGGGTGTCCGCCCGCACGAGTCGCCGCCGACGATGCTCGTGCCGATGGGCGTGCTCGCGCTCGGCTCGGCCGGGGCCGGTCTGCTGCTCTGGCTCGGTGGGCGGTTGGTGGGCTGGCTCACCCCGGTGCTCGGCGAGCCGCCCGAGCCCCACACGCCGCTTCCCGGGTGGGTGTGGACGGCGCTGATCCTCACCGTGGTCGGCGCGGGCATCGCGGTGGCCGGGCGACAGCACGGCCGGTCCGGGCGTGCGGCCGGTGCGCTCGTGCGTGCCGCGCGACGGGACTTGTACGGCGACACGCTCAACGAGGCGCTGTTCATGCGGCCTGGCCGCGCGCTCTCCCGCTGGCTGGCGGGTCCGGCGGAGGAGGATCTCGACGGGGTCGTCACCGGCGTCGGCGGCACGGTCGCCCGGGGCGCGGCCGTGCTGCGCCGGGCCCAGACCGGATACGTGCGTGGATACGCGCTCTGGATGTTCGCCGGCGCGACCGTGCTCCTCGCGGCGTTCGTGGCGGGGCGGTGATCGCGATGAGCTTTCCCTGGCTGACCACGCTCGTCGCCGTGCCGCTGATCGGGGCTTTGCTCGTGGCCACGCTGCCGCGGGACGATCGCACGGCGCGGCGGGTGGCACTCGCCTTCGCGTTGGTGGCCGTGGTCGTACTGGCGCTCGCGGCCACGCGGTTCCGCGTCGGCGGGCCGGGTTTCCAGTTGGCGGAGCGGCATTCCTGGATCCCGCAGTTCGGCATCTCCTACAGCCTCGGCCTCGACGGGGTCGGGTTGACGCTCGTCGCGCTGACCGTGGTGCTCACGCCGCTCGTCATCGCCGCCGGGCAGGCCGGGCGCGGGTACTTCGCGCTCGTGCTGGTGCTGGAGGCCATCACGATCGGCGTCTTCGCGGCCACCGACGTGTTCCTGTTCTACGTGCTGTTCGAGGTCATGCTCATCCCGATGTACTTCCTCATCGGACGCTACGGCGGTCCGCGGCGCGCCGCCGCCGCGATGAAGTTCCTGCTCTACAGTCTTTTCGGCGGCCTGATCATGCTGGCGGCGGTGATCGCGCTCGGTGTGCGGGCGGGGACGTTCGACCTGCCGGCGCTCGTCGAGGCGGTGCAGCAGGGCACCCTGCGGCTGGACCCGGTGACCGGGCGCCTGCTGTTCGCCGGATTCTTCCTCGCCTTCGCGATCAAAGCTCCACTGTGGCCACTGCACAGCTGGCTGCCCGGCGCCGTCGCGGAATCCACGCCGGGCGGAGCCGTGCTCCTGGTGGCGGTGCTCGACAAGGCCGGCACGTTCGGCATGCTCCGGTACTGCCTGCAGCTGTTCCCGGAAGCCTCGCGGTTCTTCACCCCGCTCGTGGTCGTGCTGAGCGTGATCGGCATCGTCTACGGCGCGCTCGTCGCGATCGGGCAACCGGAGATCACCCGCCTGATCGCCTACACCTCGTTGTCCCACTTCGGGTTCATCACGCTGGGCGTGTTCGCGATGACCACGCAGAGCCAGGCCGGAGCCGCGTTCTACATGGTCAGTCACGGGCTGTCCGCGGCCGCGCTGTTCCTGCTCGCCGGGTTCCTGATCAAGCGGCACGGCTCGAGCCATATCGCCGACTACGGCGGTGTGCAACGGGTCGCTCCCGTGCTGGCCGGCACGTTCCTGTTCGCGGGACTGGCCACGCTCGCGCTACCCGGCCTGTCCGGTTTCGTGGCCGAATTCCTCGTGCTGGTGGGTACTTTCACGACGCATCCGGTCGCGGCCGTGATCGCCGCCGGGGGAGTGGTGCTCGCCGCCGTGTACGTGCTGTGGCTGTACCAGCGGACGATGACCGGGCACGCGCGGCCCTGGACCGAAGGGGTGCGGGACCTCGGCACCGGCGAGCGCTGGGTGGTGGCGCCGCTGCTGGCGCTGATCCTGATCCTGGGGCTGTACCCGAAGCCGGTGCTCGACGTGATCGAGCCGGTGGTCGCGGGAACCGCCCAGCAGGCCGGTATCGCGGGAGGTGAGCAGCCGTGACCCCGCCGCAGATCGACTACCCGGCGGTCGCGCCGATGCTGGTGGTGTTCGCGACCGGGGTGCTCGGCGTGCTGGTGACGACGTTCGCGCCACGCCAGGCCCGGCACCGTGGCCAGTTGCCACTGGCGGTCGGCGGGCTCGCCGGGGCGCTGGTGTGCCTGGTGCTGGTGGCCGTGCGCGGTGGGCACACCGTCACCGCGGCCGGGTCCGTTGTGATCGATGGGCCCGCGTTGTTCCTGCAGGGAGCCGCGCTGGTGCTGGCGATACTGGCGGTACTGCTGATCGCCGGCCGCGGCGCCGAGCCACCACCGCCCGAGGCGCTGCCGCTGACCATGTTCGCGGTCGGCGGGCTGCTGCTGTTGCCGGCGGCGAACGACCTGCTGACGATGTTCGTCGCGGTCGAGGTCCTGTCGTTGCCGCTGTACCTGCTGGCCGGGCTCGCCCGTGCGCGCGCGAAGGTGGCGCACGAGGCCTCGCTGAAATACTTCGTCCTGGGCGGATTCTCGGCGGCGTTCTTCGTCTACGGCTCCGCGATGGTGTACGGGTTCGCGGGATCGGTCGCCTTCCCGGACATCCGCGCCGCGGTCGCTTCCGGCGCGCACCGGCCGCTGCTGCTGATCGGGATGGCGCTGCTCGCGGTGGGCCTGCTGTTCAAGATCGGTGCCGCGCCGTTCCACAGCTGGGTGCCGGATGTCTACCAGGGCGCGCCGACCGCCGTCACGGCGTTGCTGGCCGCGGTGACCAAGATCGGTGCCTTCGGTGCCTTCCTGCGCCTGTTCACGGTGGCGTTCGGGGGCGCGGAGCAGGACTGGCGGCCGGTGCTGACCGGGGTGGCCGCCCTGACCATGGTGCTCGGCGTCGTGATCGCGGTGGCGCAGCAGGACGTCAAGCGCATGCTCGCCTACTCCGCCGTCGCCCACGCCGGGTTCATGCTGCTCGGCGTCGTGGCCGCGAGCCGGTCCGGGATCGCCGGCACACTGTTCTACCTCACCGTCTACGGCTTCGGCACGCTCGGTGCGTTCGCGCTCGTGACGCTGGTCCACGACGGCGGCGGCGACACGACCAGGCTCGCGTCGTGGGCCGGGCTCGGCCGGCGCTCGCCGGTCGCGGCGGGGATCTTCGCGGTGCTGCTGCTCGGCCTTGCCGGGATCCCGCTGACCGGCGGGTTCGTCGGCAAGTTCGCGGTGTTCTCGGCCGTGCTCGCGGGTGGCGGGTTCGCGGTGGTGATCGTCGCGGCGCTCGCCAGCGCGATCGCGGTCTTCTTCTACGCCAGGGTGATCGTGCTGATGTTCTTCCACGAGCCACGTCCCGGCGGTGCCGCGATCACCCGGCCGACCGCGCGCGTCGCGGCGGTGATCGCGGTCGCCGGGCTGGTCACCGTCGGCGCGGGGGTGGCGCCGGGCCCACTGCTCGGTCTCGCGGGCCAGGCCGCTTCCTTCCTCCAGTAACGAAACGAGGTGTCGACGATGAACCCTTGGCTGCCCATCGTGGTTCTGGGTGCGCTCGCGGCGGGATTCGCCACGGTGTCGGTCGTCGCGGGCCGGCTCCTGGGTCCGCACCGTTCGAGCGGCCCCGGGCTCGACCCGTACGAATGCGGCGTGCAGCCGGGGCGGTCCCAGCCGGCGCGACGGTTCCCGATCCGGTTCTACGTCACGGCGATGCTGTTCATCCTGCTCGACGTGGACATCGTGTTCCTCTACCCGTGGGCGGTGAACTCAAGCGCCTTCGGCGTCTTCGGGCTCGTCGAGATGGGCCTGTTCATGCTGCCGGTGCTGGTCGCCTACGCCTACGTGTGGCGGCGCGGCGGGCTCGAATGGGATTGAGCCCGCCGCGCCACCGGATGTTTCAGAGCTTGGCGCCGACCAGAACGGTGAGGTCGGCGAGCCGGTTCGCGTAACCCCACTCGTTGTCGTACCACGACACGACCTTCACCTGGTTTCCGAGCACCTTCGTCAGCGGCGCGTCGAAGATCGACGAAGCCGGGTCGCCGACGATGTCGGAGGACACGATCGGCTGCTCGCTGTAGCGCGCGATCCCTTTCATCGGGCCGTCCGCGGCGGCCCTGAGCGCCGCGTTGACCTTCTCCTCGCTGGTTTCGCGGGACACCGTGACGGTCACGTCGGTGACCGAGCCGACCGGTACCGGAACGCGGAGGGCGTACCCGTCGAGCTTGCCCTTGAGTTCGGGCAGCACCAGGCCAATCGCCTTGGCCGCGCCGGTCGAGGTCGGCACGACGTTGAGCGCGGCGGCGCGTGCCCTGCGCAGGTCCTTGTGCGGCCCGTCCTGCAGGTTCTGGTCCTGCGTGTAGGCGTGGATGGTCGTCATCAGGCCGGTTTCGATGGTGAACGCGTCATGCAGCACCTTCACCAGCGGTGCCAGGCAGTTCGTCGTGCACGACGCGTTCGAGATGACCGTCTGCGAGCCGTCGTAGAGATGGTCGTTCACGCCGAGCACGACGGTCAGGTGCTCGCCCTTCGCCGGCGCGGAGATGATGACCTTGCGCGCCCCCGCGTCCAGATGGCGGCTCGCGTCCTCGGCGTTCGTGAAGAACCCCGTCGACTCGATCACCACGTCGACCCCGAGGTCCCGCCACGGCAGCTTCGCCGGGTCACGCTCGGCCAGCGCCGTGATCACCTGCCCGTCCACCGCGATGCCCTCGCCGGTCACCGCGACTTCCGCGGCCAGCATGCCCAGCACGCTGTCGTGCTTGAGAAGGTGGGCCATCGTGGCCATGTCACCGAGGTCGTTGACGGCCACCACCTCGATGTCGTGCCCGCCGGCGCGCACGGCGCGCCAGAAGTTGCGGCCGATGCGGCCGAAGCCGTTGATACCGACCCTGATCGTCACGATGCCTCCGTTTCCACGGGCCGCGCCGAGAACACCCGGCTGGCCAGGAAGTCTTCGGGCGCGAACGTCATGAGTTCCTGCTTGCCGCAGACGCGGTCCTCGCCGTCGAACAGCCGGCTCGCCTGCCGGAGCCGGCCGCGTTCGAGTGCGTTGCGCACGCTGCGGGCGTTGGCGAACCGCGGCTGCTGCCGCCTCCGCCCGAGATAGTCGCGGAACGCGGCCTCGGATTCGGCGGAGAAGCGGTAGTTCTCCTGCCCGACCATCAGGCGCGCGATGGCCATCAGCTCGTCGAGCTCGTAATCGGGGAAGTCGAGATGATGCGCGATACGCGAGCTCATCCCCGGGTTGGAGCTGAAGAACGCGTCCATCCGGTCCTCGTAACCGGCGAGGATGACGACGAGGTCTTCCCGCTGGTTCTCCATGACCTGCAACAGGATCTCGATGGCCTCCTGGCCGTAGTCCCGCTCGTTCTCGGCGCGGTAGAGGTAGTAGGCCTCGTCGATGAACAGCACGCCGCCCATCGCGCGTTTGAGGACTTCCTTGGTCTTGGGGGCGGTGTGCCCGATGTACTGCCCGACGAGATCGTCCCGGGTCGCCGCGACGAGGTGGCCGCGGTCGAGGTACCCGAGCCGGTGCAGCAGTTCCGCCATCCGCAGGGCCACCGTCGTCTTGCCGGTGCCCGGGCTGCCGGTGAAGCACATGTGCAGGTTGGGCCGGGCCGAATCGAGGCCGAACCGGCGGCGCACCCGGTCGAGCAACAGCAGCGAGGCGATCTCGCGGATGCGCGACTTCACCCCGCCCAGCCCGACGAGTTCCGCGTCGAGGGTGTCGAGCACCTCGTCCACATTGGACGATTTGCGCTCGGCGCCCAGGTCTACGGTCGCGTCCGGCGGGAGTGCCGGTTCGTCCATCGTGTCCTCGGCCGGCTGCCCCGGCGGCCGGTCCTCCGGCCGCCGGGGCATCGAGAAGCCCGTCATCGCGGTTCGGGCCGGTACCGGTCGCCGGCGGGCGCGTCGAGCGCGTACGGATGCAGCGCGTAACGCACCTGCCGGTCGGCGTCCTCGTGGCGGTCGAGCCGGAAGCCCGGCTCAGCCGCCGGCCTGTTGACGAGGAACGACAGTGCCGTGGTCTGCCGGCCGTACGACGCGTCGTAGGCGTTCACCCGGACATACCGGTCCGGATAGGCCCGGCGGCATTCGTTGACCTCGTACAGCACGCCGGCCGCGTCGTGCAGGTCGAACATCGGCAGGCCCCACATGTCCCAGTAGTGGTTGCGGGGATGCGGATCGTCGGTGTGCTCGACCGAAAGCGGCCATCCGTTGTCGAGCGCGTACTGGATCTGGAGTGAGATCTCCTCGTCCGTCAGGTCGGGCAGGTAGGAAAAGGTGCCCTGGGTGATGCGCATGGTTGTCCTCCCTCACACGGCGGTCGGCGTCTCGACGACGTCGGGCGTGTCGGTCGAGGCGTAGTTGAAGGCGATGTCACCCCAGATGGACAGGGCGACGTCCAGCTCGCGGCTGCGCTTCGCGGCGGCCTTGAGGATGTCCTCGCCTTCGGCCAGGTAGTCGCGGCCCTCGTTACGGGCCTTGATCATGGCTTCCAGCGCGACCCGGTTCGCCGCGGCACCGGCGGCGATGCCCATCGGATGGCCGATGGTGCCGCCGCCGAACTGCAGGACCACGTCCTCGCCGAGGTAGTGCAGCAACTGGTGCATCTGCCCGGCGTGGATCCCGCCGGAGGCCACCGGCATGACACCGGGCATCGAGGCCCAGTCCTGGTCGAAGTACAGGCCCTTGACCGGGTCGGCCGCCACGCGGTCGAGGCGCAAGGTGTCGTAGAAGCCGCGCACCGTGTTCGGATCGCCCTCCAGCTTGCCGACGACCGTCCCGGCGTGGATGTGGTCCACCCCGGCAAGGCGCATCCACTTGGCGATCACCCGGAAGCTCACGCCGTGCGTCTTCTGCCGCGTGTAGGTGCCGTGGCCGGCGCGGTGCAGGTGCAGCACCACCCCGTTGCGGCGCGCCCAGCGGGACATCGACTGGATAGCGGTGTAGCCGACCGTCAGATCGATCATCACGATTACGCTGCCCAGTTCCTTCGCGAACTCGGCGCGCTCGTACATGTCCTCCATCGTGGCGGCGGTGACGTTGAGGTAGTGACCCTTGATCTCGCCGGATTCGGCCTGCGCCCGGTTGACCGCCTCCATGCAGAACAGGAAGCGGTCGCGCCAGCGCATGAACGGCTGCGAGTTGATGTTCTCGTCGTCCTTGGTGAAGTCGAGGCCGCCGCGCAGCGCCTCGAAGACGACGCGGCCGTAGTTGCGCGCGGACAGGCCGAGCTTGGGCTTCACCGTCGCACCGAGCAACGGGCGGCCGTACTTGTTGAGGTACTCGCGTTCCATCACCACGCCGTGCGCCGGGCCCTGGAACGTCTTCGTGTAGTGCGGCGGGATCCGCATGTCCTCCAGGCGCAACGCCTTGAGCGCCTTGAAACCGAAGACGTTCCCGATGATCGAGGAGGTCAGGTTGGCGATGGACCCTTCCTCGAACAGGTCGAGGTCGTAGGCGATGTAGGCGATGTACTCGCCAGGTCGCCCCGGTACCGCGTCGACCTGATAGCACTTGGCCTGGTAGTGCTCGTAGGCGGTGAGGCGGTCGGTCCACACGACCGTCCACGTCGCCGTGGACGACTCACCGGCCACCGCGGCGCCTGCTTCTTCCGGCGGTACCCCGTCCTGCGGAGTGATCCGGAACGCCGCCAGCACATCGGTCGGCTTCGGTTCGTAGTCCGGTTGCCAGTACCCCATCTCGGCGTACGGGATGACCCCGGCTCCCCAGCGTTCAGTGGCTCCCTCTGCGGCCATTCCCGCTCCCTTCCATGAGAGGTGCACGCCTCACCATGGTGGCCGGGAAAGTATGAAGGGACCAGCGAGTAATCACGGTGACAGTTGAGTGAAAGGTTGATTGTTCGCCCGGCTGCCGGCCCGGCGCCCCTGGGTCACGGGCGAGCTTCCGCCGTACCGGTGAGCAGGCCGCGGGCGGCGAGGTTGGCCATCAGCGCGCGGATGCCGAACGTCCAGTCCGGTGCCTGTTCGGCGCTGGTGACCACGTTGACGAGCGCGCCGAGCGCGGGAGAGGAGATGCGCACGACGTCCCCGTGCTTGTGGGTGAAGCCCTGACCGGGCTCGTCGCGGTCTTCCGTCGGCGCGAACATGGTGCCGGTGAACAGCACGAACCCGTCGGGATAGCGGTGGTGCGGGCCGCAGGCGTGGCCGGCCAGTTCGGCGATATCGCGGCTGATCTCGCTCACCGGACTGACCCCGTGCAGTGAGAACCCGTCCGTTCCGGTGATGTCGAGCGCGATCTCGACCCGGCGCGCGTCGGCGATCGTGAAATCGTCGTCGAACAACCGCAGGAACGGCCCGATCGCGCAGGAGGCGTTGTTGTCCTTGGCCTCGGTCAGCAGCAGCGCGCTGCGTCCCTCGAAGTCGCGGAGATTGACGTCGTTGCCGAGGGTGGCGGCGACCGGCACCCCGGCCGAGGTGACCGCAAGGACGAGTTCGGGCTCCGGGTTGTTCCAGGTGGAGCGGGCGAGCACGCCGATCTCCGCCCCGGTGCCGACGGCCGACAGCACGGGCGCCTTGGTGAAGATCTCGGGATCGGGGCCGATGCCCACCTCCAGGTACTGCGACCACAGCCCTTCGCTGACCAGCAGCTCCTTCACGCGTGCCGCGTCCGCCGAACCCGGCTGCAGCCGGGAGATGTGCCCGCGCACGAGGCCGGCGATCCGCGTGCGGACCTCGTCGGCGCGATGCGGGTCCCCGGCGGCGCGCTCCTCGATGACGCGTTCCAGCATGCTACGGACGAACGTGACCCCGGCCGCCTTGATCACCTGCAGATCCACCGGGGCGAGGAAATGGGCACCGGCGGGCTGGCCCGACATCGTCGACTCGAGCACCGCCTCCAGCGGCCACTCGCGCCCACCCGCGGCGTTGCGGACCACGTCGACGGCGTCGGGCCGCTCGAGGAGGTCCGCGACCGTGGGGCTCACGGCGGTCAGGTCCACCACGCGATCCCCGCGGATGGCGGCGACGCACGGGCCGCCGACTTCGGGGTCGAAGACGCGGGCGAGCAGGGTCGCGCGCTCGTTGCCGTCGGGAAGGATCTGGCCGGGCTGGGCGATGAAGTTCACGAGACGGCCTTCCTGGTATCGAGGTGGCGGTGGGCGCGCTGGTTCATCGTACAATTCGGCCTATGGGCGAGGACCCGCGTAGCCGCCTCTCGGAGCGGCTGGCCGACACCCTCCAGAACGAGATCGTCGGTTTGCCGCCGGGGGAGCGGTTGCCGACGGAGGCGGAACTGGCGGGCCGGTTCGGGGTGTCCCGCACCGTCGTCCGCGAGGCGGCGCGGCTGCTGGTCCAGCGTGGGCTGGTGACCGTGAAACCGGGGCGTGGGATGGCGGTGGCCGAGTTCGACGGCCGGTTCATCGCGGACCAGTACGGCCTGCTGCTGCGGCGCAGCGAGGGGTCGTTCGAGCAGTTGCTCGAACTGCGTCTCGTGCTGGAGGTCGAGATGGCCGTCTTCGCCGCCGCCCGCCGCACCGACGAGCACCTCGCCGAACTGGAGCAGACCAACCACACGCTCGCCGCGGCACTGGAGTCCGCCGATGGGCACGGGCGGTTCCTGGAGGCGGATCTGCGCTTCCACGAGATCGTCGCGCGGGCGAGCGGCAACCCGTTCTTCTCACTGGTGATGCGGCCCGTCAACGGTTTCCTGCGCGAGGCCTACGCGTCGGGCCCCGGCTATCCCTCCGAGGGCGGCCACACCCTCGCCGAACACCGTGAGATCGCGGTCGCGATCGCCGCCGGCGATCCGTCCCGGGCGCGTTTCGCCACCGAAAACCACCTCCGGCGCATCATGCGGCACAGCGAGCACCTGCTGTCCGGGCTGTCATGGTCCGATTGTCATACAAATTCCGCGATGTCGGCGGACTGATCCTCGACGGTCGCCTCGGGCCAGTTGAGCAGGCGGGCGCCGAGGACAGCGGCTTCGAGGGTGAAGCGTTACGCGGGGTTTCGCGGGTCGTAGCCGGTGAGGTGCCTGACCCGGTCGAGCCGGTACGTCACGGCCCGGACGCTGAGGAACAACTCGCGCGCGGTTTCGGCGGTGACGCCCCCGGTGGCGAAGTAGGCGGTGAGGGTCTCCAGAAGCGGTTTCGCGCCGCCGCGAGTACGGGTGAGCGGGCTCAATACCGTGTCGACGAGGTCGATGATGGCGGCCCGGTCCCGGTAGAGGACCTGGAAGACGAGCAGTTCGCTGGCGTGGAGGACGCGAGTGTCGAGACCGAGTGAGCCGGCGAGTTCGAGCGCGGTCCTCGCTTCCTGGTAGGACCGCAGGATCCCGCCGGGCCCGGGGTGGGCACGGCCGACGGCGATCTGCCAGTTCCGCGTGCCGAGCAGGATCCGCAGGTGGCGGGCGAACTCGTCGATGGCCTCGGTGGTCGCGCCGGGGGCGATGCACAGCAGGAGGCCGTCCTTGGCGGTGATCAGCACTTCGCGGGTGTCGAAGCGGGGGAGCAGCGCGGTTTCGGTGTGCCGGGTCGTGGTGTCGCCGTCGGTGAAGGGCTGATCCGCGCGTGCCGCGGCGACGAGGTAGCTGGTCGCCAGGCGCAGGCCGAACCGTTCGGCTCGCTCGGCCAGGCGCCCGAGATCGCCGCGGCCGTAGAGCAGGTCGTCGATGAACTCGCGGCGTTCGGCTTCCTGCTGTCGCACGACGAGCCGCTGCGCGTTGTCGTACCCCTCGGCGAGGGCCACGATCGCGTCGTCGGCGGCCCTCATGATCGTTTCGGCGATGGCGCGGACCTCGTCCTTCCCCGGCGCGGCGGCGACCGCCGGGAGTTCCCGCCAGCACAGCCAGTTCGCCGTCAGGTAGAGATCGACCAGGGAGCGCAGCGGAACGCTCGCCTCGGCGGCGCGGGCGCCGAGCGCGCGCCGGGAGTCGAGTTCGTCGCGCGCGAGGCGGCGACCGGTCGTGCTCACCCTGTCCAGCATGCGGGGATACCCGTCCAGGTACGCGGGCGGGACACCCGCGTCCCGCGCGGCCAGTGCCGCGACATCGGTGTGCTCTGTGGCCATGATCGGTGCCCTCGCGATTCACGGTGGTTGCCAGGGTCCGGCAAGGTACTGGTTCCGACGATAGCCGGAGCCGCGCCTGGCGGGCACCCCGTCGGCCGACCACGATTGGCATCTGTGACCACGCTCGATACCGCCGTGGCCGGCGGCCTGATCGGCGACGGGCAGCACGCGGCGCTGGTGGGCACGGACGGCCGGATCCGGGTCGGGGCGCGAGCGGGCAGTGGCGTCGAGACGATCGCGTTGCTGCCGGACAGTGCGCGGTGCACCCGGCAGTACTACCTGCCCGAAACCGCCGTGCTGGTCACCGAACTGCGCTGTGCCGGTGGGCTCGTCGAGGTGACCGACGCGTTCACCGTGCCGGCCGGAACCGACCTGGCGGTCGCGGGCCACGGCGAGCTGCTGCGCCACGTGCGAGTGCTGGAAGGCAGCGCCTCGCTGCGCCTGTCGCTACGGCAGAGCGCCGGTGTCCGGGCCGACTGGTTCGGTGGCGGGTTGCGCCTGCGCGCCGCACCCATGGATCCGGCGCTGCACCTGCTCGCCAGCCATCCGCTGGATCGCCTGCGGACGGGGGTGGACGCCGCCGGTGAGGACCTGTGGCTGCTGGTGCGCTGGCATCCGCGCGCCGGGCGGATGCGCCATGTGCATCCCCGGCGGCTGCTGGAGGACACCGCCACGGCCTGGCGGCGCTGGTGCACGGGGATCAGCTACCACGGCCCGCATCGGGACCTGGTGCGCCGCTCCGCGCTCACCCTCAGACTCCTGCCCCATGAGCAGGCGGCCACCGTCGCGCGGTCCGCGGTCGCGTTGCGGAGGCTCGGGTTGAGCGCCGACGCCGACTCGGCGCTGGCCGCCGTACTCGACGCCGCGGAGAGCCACAGCGGGTATTCGCCGCAGGACGCGGATGCGCCCGGCGACGTCCTGGATTGCGCGTACCAGTGGGCCGCGCACGGCGGCACCATCGACGAACCCTTGTGGACCAGGCTGTCCGCGCCGGTCGAGGCCGCCAGGCGGTTCCCGGCCACGCCGGCGCCTATGCAGGTGCTGGCGCTCCGGCAGATCGCGCTCGACCGCGCTGCCCGGCTGGCCGCCGAGACGCACCTGCCCGGCGATCCGGCCGCGTGGTCCGCGCGGGCGGCCGAGCTCACCGACCGGATCCTGGCCGGCGGCTGGGACGACGACCAGGAATGCCTCACCGACCGGCTCGGGCCCGGGGGCAGGCTCGACGCGGCGCTGCTCGCGTTGCCCGCCCGCGGCGTCGTCCCCGCCGGCCATCCGCGCCTGGCCGCCACGGCGCGCGCGGTGCGCCGCCGGCTGACCGCACCGAACGGGCTGGTCTCCGCAGGCGTGAACCGGCCCGGCCGCACCTCCCCGGGCCGCACCTTGTGCCTGGCGGACGCCCTTCTCGCCATGGGTGAAGTCGATGCGGCGGGCGAGCTTTACGACAAGGTATGCGCCCACGCGGGTCCGCTCGGCCTGCTGCCGGAGGAGATCGATCAGGACACCGGGGCGTTCGCGGGTGCGTGCCCGCACGCGCTGAGCCATGCCGGGCTGATCTCGACCGGTCTCGCACTCGCGGCTCATTGCCGGGCCCCGGAAACGAAACCCTCGTAAGCCTCGCCGGGTGACCGCCTTGTCCGGTTCGGCGTGGCGGCATCACGATGTGTGACAGGGCACGACGCCGTCCGCCCGGTCAGGAGGTCGCCGTATGCCGGCTTGGCTGATCTGGCTGGTCGTCGCGGTCGTCCTGGGCGGGGCCGAGATCTTCACCTTCACCGCGGCGCTGGGAATACTCGGCGGCGCCGCGTTGATCACGGCCGGCGCGTCCGCGCTCGGGCTCGCGCTGCCGCTGCAGTTCGTGACGTTCGCCGTCGCCTGCGCGGCCGGGCTCGTGCTGGTCCGCCCGGTCATGCTGCGGCATCTGCATCAGCCGGAGCCGCAGCGCTTCGGCGTGGACGCGCTCGTCGGCAAACGCGCCTACGTGGTGCGAGAGGTCACCGGGCTCGGCGGCCGGGTCCGCATCGAAGGTGAGGAATGGACCGCACGTGCCTACGACGAAACCCTGGTGATTCCCGCCGGATCGACCGTCGACGTCATGGAGATCAGCGGCAGTACCGCCCTCGTCTACCCACGGGAGTGAGAGATATGTCAGCGTTGGTGATCGCAGGACTGCTGGTCGCCCTGTTCGTGGTGTTCACGGTACTGCGCACGGTCCGTATCGTGCCGCAGGCGCGGGCTCGCAACGTCGAACGGCTCGGCCGGTACCACCGGACCCTGCGCCCGGGCCTGAACTTCGTCATCCCCTACATCGACCACGTGTACCCCGCGATCGATCTGCGTGAGCAGGTCGTGTCGTTCCAGCCGCAACCGGTGATCACCGAGGACAACCTCGTCGTGCAGATCGACACCGTGCTGTACTTCCAGGTCACCGATCCACGCGCGGCCGCGTACGAGATCGCGAGCTACCTGCAGGCCGTCGAACAGCTGACCGTCACGACGCTGCGCAACGTGGTCGGCTCGATGGACCTCGAGCAGACCCTGACCTCGCGCGACACCATCAACAGCCAGTTGCGCGGGGTGCTGGACGATGCGACCGGCAAGTGGGGGATCCGGGTCAACCGGGTGGAGATCAAGGCGATCGACCCGCCGCCGACCATCAAGGAGGCGATGGAGAAGCAGATGCGCGCCGAGCGTGACAAGCGCGCCGCGATCCTCGGCGCGGAAGGGCAGCGGCAGTCCCAGATCCTGACCGCCGAGGGCGACAAGCAGGCCGCGGTGCTGCGGGCGGAGGGGGCCCGGGCCGCCGAGATCCTCAAAGCGGAAGGCCAGTCCCGTGCGATCGATCAGGTCTTCCAGGCCGTGCACCGCAACGACCCCGACCCCAAACTGCTGGCGTACCAGTACCTGCGGATGCTCCCGGAGCTGGCGAACGGTGAGGGCAACACGTTCTGGGTGATCCCGAGCGAAGTCACCTCGGCACTGCACGGCGTGTCGCGCGCCTTCACCGAAGCGCTGCCGAAATCACCGGCCACCCGGGACACTTCCTCGGACGAGGCCGCGGCCAAGGCCGCCGACGACGCCGCCGAGGCAGCCGAAGCGGCCGCGGCGGCCGTCGCCGACGCGGCGGAAGTGAACAGCGCGTCCGCGATTACCTCGACCAGCGACGGGGCAGCCAGACGGTAAGGCCCACCGCGTTGGCGGCACACCAAGGAGACCGGAGCCATGAACGATCGTCCCTCGTTGCTCGTCCGGCTCTGGCGGCTGCGCGGTGGCCGGAACCCGCTGGCTCGCCGCGTCGACCGGGCCGAGTTCCGGCTCGTCCTGGCGGCGATCGCGCTGGTGTTGATCACGATCCCGTTCGCCACCGCGATCGGGTCGGACGTGACGGCCCAGGGCCTCGAACGGTCGCGGCACGAGAGCGCCACCCGCACCACCGTCACCGCGGTCACCGTCGCCGACGCGCCCTACGTCCGCACCGCCGCCGTCGGGTCGGCCGGTGCCAATCTGCCGGTGGACGTGGCGGCGACGTGGACCACCGCCGACGGAGCGGAACGCCATGGGGTCATCGTCGTCGAGCAGGGCACCAAGGCCGGCGCGAAGACCACGATCTGGCTCGACGGCGCCGGAAACCCGGCCGCCGCGCCGTTCCAGCCCGCGGACGCGAGAGTGAGCGGGCTGGCCACCGGCATCGGGATCTGGCTGGCCGTGAGCGCGCTGCTCATCGCGGTGTGCGGTGCCGCGCACCTGGCGCTGAACCGGCGCCGGTACGACCAGTGGGGCCGCGAATGGGACCGGATCGGCCGGGATTCCAGCTACTCCTGAGGTGTCACGGCGACGGACCGGCGGTGACCGCCTCAGTGGCCGTGGAAGGCTTCGGCCAGCCACCACGAGCCGCCGTCGTCGACGATCTTCGCGTCGATCACCAGCGGGCTGCTCCGGGGTCCGTCGAGCCACTCGGCGACGGGCTTGAGATCGCCGGTGGTGCGGACGGTGACACCGGTGCAGCCGAAACCGCGTGCGATGGCCGCGATGTCGGTCGGCGGGAAGCGGACGGTCGTGAGGTCGCCGGTGAAATGGTGGACTTCGGCGCCGTAGGCGGCGTCGTTGTAGACGATCACCACAAGCGGCAGGCCCAGCCGGACGGCGGTTTCGAGTTCGGCGGCGGCCATGTGGAACCCGCCGTCGCCGAGCGCCGCGACGGGCAGCCGGGCGGGCTGCGCCAGCGCGGCGCCGATCGCGGTGGCCAGGCCGAGCCCGATGGACTGGAAGGCCTGCGTGAAGCAGAACCCGAACTCGTCCGGCACCCCGAGGTACGCGCTGGGATAGCCCATGAAGTTGCCCGAATCCACGGAAACCACGCGCTCGGCTGGCAGGATCCGGTCCAGCTGGGCCGACAGCGTGCGCGGGTCGATCAGGTCGGCGGTCGAGGCGTCGGTGTAGTCGGCGGTGGACCAGCGGGCGCGTTCGGCGATCCGGGCACCGAGTCCGGGAGAGCGGTAGCCGGACGCGACCCGGCCGCCCAGTTCGGCCATGACCGCGCGGGCGGTGGCCGCGCTGTCGCCGAGCACTCCCACGTCGATCGGGCGGTGCGCGCCGAGTGCGCTCGCCTCCAGATCCACCTGCGCGATCCGGGCGCCGGGGCCGATCAGCTTGCCGTGCCGCGTGGTCCAGCGGTTGAGCGCGCAGCCCCAGCCGACGACGAGATCCGCGCCGTGGATCAGCTCCGCGGTCAGCGGCGAGGAGAAACCGCCGGAAATGCCCAGCGCCCACGGGTCGTCGTGGAACAGCCCGTGCGCCACCGCGGAACTGGCCAGCAGCGCGCCGCACGCGCCGGCGAGCGCGCGGATCTCCGCCGCGGCTCTCCGGCCGCCCCGGCCCGCGATGAACACCGGCCGCTCGGCCGCGGCCAGCAGCCCGGCCAGCGCCGCGACGGCGGCCGGATCGGGTGCCGGCACCGCGGGTTCTTCGTCTGGCGCAACGGTTTCCGGGGTGTGCGCGGGCATCGCCTGGACGTCGAGCGGAAGGTTGAGCACGACGGTGCGACGCTCGTGCGCCGCGGTCCGGTACGCGCGGACCGTGTCGGCCACCGCGGTTTCCGGACCGTGCACGCGCTCGGCGACGGCGCCGACCGCGCGGGCGAGCCCGTCCTGGTCGACACGGAAGTTGTTGAGGGGATCGGCGGCCGGGGTGTCCGCGGTGAGCACGAGCAGCGGGGTGCGGCTCTTGGCCGCTTCCCCGATGCCGGTGACCGCATTGGTCAGCCCGCAGCCCTGATGCGTGGACACGATCGCGACCCGCCCGCTCATCCGGGCGCAGGCGTCCGCCGCGGTGGCCGCCCCGCCCTCGTGGCGGGTGGCGTAGAAGGCGACGCCGGCCGCCCGCAGGGCGTTCGCCACGTGGAAATTCCCGCTGCCCACAACACCGAACACCGGGCCCGCGCCCAGCCGCGCCAGTGTCTGGCCGACCGCCTCGGCGACGATCACGCCTTCTCCACGAACGCGTAGACGCGGGCCGGGCTGCCCGAACCACCGACGATCGGCAGCGGCGAGACCACCAGCAGCGCACCCGTCGGCGGCAGTTGCGCGAGGTTCTGCAACTGGGTCAGCCCGCATTTCCCGGCGCCCAGCAACCGGTCGTGGCACGGGAAGATCGGGTCCAGCTCGGCGGCGCGCCCGGCGTCGGTGCCCACGGTCTCCACGCCGAACCCCGCGATCGGGGCCTCTTCGGCAAGCCACTGCGCACACTCGGGCGAAACCCCCGGCGTGTGGGAGGCGCCTTCGCGGACATTGAGGAAGCTGTCCTGATCGCCGGAACGCGTGTCCCAGCCGGTCCGGTAGAGCAGCCAGCCGCCGTCGGGCAGCGGCCCGTGCTCGCGTTCCCATTCGCGGATGTCGTCGGTCCGCAACAGGAAATCGGGATCATCCGCGACCTTCGCCGAAGCGTCGAGCACGACCGCGGGCCCGATCAGCGTGCCCAGCGGGATCTCGTCCACGCTGGGCCCGTCCTTGCCCGAAACCCAGTGATTGGGCGCGTCGACGTGGGTGCCGACGTGCTCACCGGTGTGGATGTCGTTCCAGTACCACCGCGGCCCCCGGTCGTCGTAGCGGCTGATCTCCTCCAGCCGGAAGCTCACGGTGTTCGCGAACGGCGGCGGCAGCTGCAGGATCGGGGTGCTCGCCGAGAGCGGCGCGGTCAGGTCGACGACCTCGATACGGCTGGTCCGCAGCGCGGAGAGCAGTTCGGTCAGCACGGGCATGGGACCTCCTGGGGTCGGGACGTTCACGCGGGGTCCGGTGTCCGGCCCGCGCCGGTGGTGAGCGTAGTCAGCAAACGGCGGCGAGCGTCCGCGGTCGAGCCCGGAACCTGCCGCGGGCGGGGCTGGTGGCCGAGTCCGCGGGCCATGACGAACGCGGGCGTGCGCAGCACGGTCAGCTCCCGGGTCGGGTCGCCGGGGACGGCGATCAGGTCCGCGGCCAGGCCCGGCCGGAGCCGGCCGGTGACCCCGCCGAGCCCGCACGCCTCGGCGGCGACGCTCGTCGCCGAGGCGATGACCTCGCGGTGCGTCATGCCGATCTCGGCGAAAACCGTGAGGCAGTCGGCGAAATCCTCGAACGGGACGAGCGGGATGCCGGCGTCCGTGCCGGCGACCAGCGTGGCACCCGCGGCGCGCAGCGCACGCAGGTTGCCGATCACGTGCTCGCGCTCGTCCCACGGGCAGAAGTACGTCTCGGCCGTGCACGCGGCGTTCATCGTGGGGCACACGACGACGCCACCGTCCACGATCTGCCGGGCGATGTCCGGGTCGAACCGGCTGCCGTCCTCGGTGACCCAACCGCAGTGCTCGATCCCGTCCACGCCGGCCCGGACCGCGCGTTCGATGCCTTCGACGCCGAGCGCGTGGGTGGTCACGGTGATCCCGTGGCGATGCGCCTCCTCGACGAGCGCGGTCAGTTCGTCGAGGGTGAAGCGCGCGAAGGCGGGACCGGTGCCGGGAGTCATGAAGCCACCGGTCGTCATCACCTTGATGACGTCGACCCGTTCCGCCGCATGCCGCCGGACCTGCTCGACCGCGCCCGCGACGCCCTCGGCCGCACCGCCCATCGCCCACGCGTGGCCACCGGGCACCGTGATCGGCGCGTTCGCCGCGAGGATGCGGGGCGTGGCGTTCGCGGAGGCCGCGAGGAGATCGCGGACTTCGGTGCCGAGCGGCGCGGGCGCGCCGAGGTCGCGCGCGGTCGTGATCCCGGCGTCGAGCAACCTGGTGGCATTGTCGAGCATGCGCGCCCGGATCGGCGCCGGATCGGTCACCTCGGCGGTGTTCGCGTCGGTCCGCTCGGCGGCGGGATCCATGCACAGGTGCACGTGGCAGTCGAACAGGCCCGGCAGCAAGGTCACGTCACCGAGCGCGCGCACCGGCCCGTCCGGCGCCTGAGCGCGAGGGCCCGCGTAGGTGATGACGCCGCCGGAGACCGCGACCGCGCCGTCGGGGATGATCTCGGCGTCGTCGGCGGTGAGCAGGCGCGCGGCGGTCAGGATCATCGGTTCCTCGCTTCGGCCAGCGCGGCGACGACGGCGTCGATGTCATCATGGTTGTTGTAGTAGTGCCAGGAAAGGCGCAGGATCCGCCCGCGGGGGCTGGTGACGATCCGGCGCCCGGCGAGGAAGCGGGCCAGACCTTCCGGGTCATCGTCCACAATGGCCACCTGCGGTCCCGGGCGGGCGCCGGGCAGGGGAGGGGACAGCTCCTCGCCGGCCGCGGTCAGCCGTGCCGTCGCGGTCTGGACCAGATCGGACACGTGAGCGGCGACCTCCGCCTGATCGAGGGTGGCGAGGGTCTCGAGGCCCGCACGCGCCGCGTACAGCGAGGGGACGGCGGGCGTGCCCGACTCGAACCGCCTTGCCTCGGCGGGGAAATCGAGCCGGGTGGCGTCGAAGTCGAACGGGTCGACGCGGCCGAACCAGCCGGTCAGATGCGGCGGCCGCTCGTCAGGGACGCCCGCGCGCGCGAACAGGAACGCGACCCCGGGAAGCCCGAGCAGGTACTTCAGGGACCCGGTCACCAGGTAGTCGCAGTCGATCTCGCGCGCGTCGACCGGGAGCACCCCGGCCGCCTGGTAGGCGTCGACGAACACGCGCGCCCCGGCCTCGCGCGCCAGCTTGGCGATCTCGTCGACCGGCTGCAGGGAACCGTTGGAGTACAAAGCGAACGGGATCGAAACCAGTGCCGTGGTCTCGTCGATCTGCGCCCGGTACGCCTCGACGACGCCGTGCCGCCGCATGGCCTCGTCGTCGACCCAGCGCACCCGCGCGCCGAATGGCTGCTGCGCGTGGAAGACCTGGCCGACGCTGGGGAACTCGGCGCGCGGCGAGACCAGCACGGGCCGCCGCGCGGGATCGAGCGCGCCGACCGCCTGGAACGCGCCCGCCGAGGCGGACGGGACCAGCGCGATCTCGGTGGGGTCAGCACCGATCAGCGCCGCGAACGCGGTACGCGCCGCTTCCGCCTCGGCCATCCACAGATCCCACGGCGCGCCGCGGTGGCGCAGCGAGTACGCCAGTTCGGAGAGTGCCGCGGTGACGTGCTCGGAGATCGCGCCCTGGCTGCAGGAAGCCAGGTGCGTGGTGTCACGCAGGGCCGGGAACTGCCGCCGGAACTCCTCGGGGGTCACCGGTTTCGATCCTGTTTCACGCATTGACGCCCCCTGGAGCTTCAATCACACTGCTCATGTTCAAGCACACTAACCTACGGAGGCGATGAGATGAACCGGGCCGAGCCCCCTGACCGGTCACGCCGCCGATGGCACTGGTTGCTGCTGACCGTGCCGTTCCTGTGGTGCATCGCGGCCCTCCCGCTGGTCGGCCGCATCGAATTCGCGTTCGGCTCGATCCCGTTCCTGCTGGTGTGGATGACGGTGGGCGTGCTCATCGGCACGGTCTGCATCGGCGCGGTGTACGTCATCGACCGCCGCAACGGCGACCTCGACCGGCTTTGATCGTGCATCGAACCTGGCTTGCGTGGCGGTGCGGGCAGCGGTGCCGGTTGACGGCCCACAGCAAGCGGCTCCGCCGCTTATGACAGAACTCAGGAAGGCTGCGACATGGCACTCACGATCGCGTTGGTGATCGCACTCGGCGCGGTGCTCGGCGGCGGCCTGCTGGCCGCGCGGGGCGTGCGGATGGACGTCGCCGAATGGTCGGTCGGCGGCCGCCGGCTCGGCACGGCGCTGTTCTGGTTCCTGCTGGTCGGCGAGACGTTCACGACCTTCGCCCTGCTCGGTGCGTCGCAGGGGGTGTTCAGCGGCGGCGCGCCCGGCTTCTACGTGCTCGGCACCGTCGTGCTGTTCGCGGCGGCCGGATACTGGATCGTGCCGAGGATCTGGCAGGCCGGAAAGCAGGGCGAACTGCTCACCATGGGCGACTACTTCGCCCGGCGGTTCTCGTCGCCGTGGTTCGGCCGCGTGGTCGCGCTCTTCGGCATCATCGCCCTGCTGCTGTACATGCGCGTCCAGCTGACCGGGCTCGGGCTGATCCTGCAGAACCTGCTCGGATTCGACGTCTCGCCCAAGATCTACCTGATCGCCGGCGCGGTCGTGGTCGCGGTGTTCGCGCTCGCCGGTGGCCTGCGGGCGGCGGCGTTCGTGGCCGTCGTCAAGGACGTGCTGCTCGTGGTCGCGCTCCTGGTGATCGCGATCGGTGCGGCGAAGGCGGCCGGGGTCACGTCGGTCGGCGGCGTTTTCGACGGCGTGGCAAGGAAGTTCCCCGACGCGGCCACGGTGCCGGGTATCGGCGGTTCGGCGAAGACGAACCTGTGGTGGTGGATGAGCTTCCTGCTGCTAACGCCCGCGACGTTCGCCATGCCGCACCAGTTCCAGGTTTCGTTCAGCGCCAAGGACGCCGCCACGATCCGGCGGAACAGCATCATCCAGCCGCTGTACTCGCTGTTCTACGTCGCCATCATCTACATCGCCTACGCGGCGCTGCTCGTCCTGCCCAAGCTGTCCGGATCGGCGGCCAACAAGTCGCTGCTGATGTTCGTGCACCAGCATTTCCCGCCCGCGGTGATCGGGATGCTCGCGGGAGCCGGGATCCTGGTCGCGCTCGCGCCCACCGCGGTGCTGATCGTGGCCGCCACGAGCCTGTTCACCCGCAACGTGCTCGGCGGGGGCCGCGGCCGCTCGCTCGCCGCCGCGCGGGCCGGGGTCGTGGTGTTCACGGTGCTCGGCGTGCTGCTGTCGATCAGTGGCAGCGAGCAACTGGTCACCATCATGACCAGCATGTACAGCGCGATCGGGCAGCTCGCGCCCGCGGTCGTGCTGTCACTGGTGTGGCGGCGCGTCACCGCCCCGGCGCTGGTGTGCGGCGTCGTGGCCGGCGGGCTCGTCGTGGGTGTGCCGGCGCTCGGGGACCTCGCGCTGGCCGCGTTCCCGGCCGGCACGGTGGTGGGCATCCCGGCGCTCGTGATCAACCTGATCGTGGTGCTGGCGGTCACGCCGTTCACCAAGCCCCCGGCGGACGAGGCGGTGGCGGTGGGCATGCCGCGGGCCGCCGCACCCGCGCCCGTGGCCACGGCTGGCTAAGATATCGCGGTGAGCCAGACCCGGATCCGCGACTACCGCGTTTCCCGGGGTTTGACCGTCCGCGAGCTCGCGACCAGGGCCGGGGTGTCCTCCGGATTGATCAGCCAGGTCGAGCGGGGGATCGCGGACCCGAGCCTCGAGACCATGCGCAAGATCGCCCGCGTGCTCGAGATCCCGCTGTTCAGCCTGTTCCAGGACGAGGAGCCCAGCAAGGTCGCGGTGATCCGCCGCGGTGACCGGGCGACGATCGGCTCACCGCATTCGACCATCACCTACAGCCGTGCGTCCCGGGGCGGGAGCCGGCTGGAGGTGCTGGAGGCGCTCCTGGAACCCGGTTCGGTGTCCGCGACCGAGCCGCGGGGCCATCCGTCCGAGGAGTGCGTGGTGGCGCTGTCCGGGTGTCTCGTCGTCGAGGTGATGGGGGAGCGGCACGAACTCGCGGAGGGCGACAGCTGCCACTTCGACTCGAACCTGCCGCACCGGTTCCTCAACGAGTCGGGCGAACCCACGCGGTTCCTCGTGAGCGTGACCCCGCCCAGTTACTGACCCTTCCAGTTCGGCCGGCGGCCCGCGTTGAAGGCCGCGTGGAACTCGGCGTGGTCGTCGGTGGTCATCAGCAGCGCCTGCGTCATCGCGTCGAGTTCCATCGAGGACGACAGCGACATGTCCAGCTCGCGGGTCAGCAGCGACTTGGTCTGCGCGAGCGCCAGGCTCGGGCCGGTGGCGAGGCGCCCGGCGAGCGCGGTGACGGCGGCGTCGAGCCCTTCGTCGTCGGTCAACTGCGAGACCAGGCCGTAGCGGTCGGCGGTCTCGGCGTCGATCGTGTCGCCCAGCATCAGCAGGGAGGTGGCCCGGCCGAGGCCGACGACCCGCGGCAGGAGGTAGGCCGCGCCCATGTCGCCGCCGGAGAGGCCGACCTTGGTGAACAGGAACGCGAAGCGCCCGGATCGGCCGACGACGCGGAAGTCCGCGGCGAGGGCGATGACGGCGCCGGCACCCGCGGCGACGCCCTGGATCTTCACGACGATCGGGACCGGGCACTCCCGCATGGCGCGGATGACGTCCCCGGTCATCTTGGTGAACCTCATCAGCTCACCGGCCTTCATCTTGATCAGCTCGCCGATGATCTCGTTGACGTCGCCGCCACCGCAGAACCCGCGGCCTTCGCCCTGGATCACCAGCACCTTGACCTGCTCGTGGTACGGCAACTCGCTGAGCAGGTCGCGCAGGTCCGCGTACGAGGAGAAGGTGAGCGGGTTCAGCTTCTCCGGCCGGTTGAACGTGACGGTGGCGACCGGGCCGGAGACGGTGAAGCCGAAATGCTTCCAGTCCGTGGTCAGCGGAGCCGATGCCCTGAAACGGGTCACGGGGTGTTCCTCTCCTTGAACAGCTCGCGGGCGATGATCGAACGTTGCACCTCTGAAGCGCCCTCGTAGATGCGAGGAGCCCGTACGTCGCGGTAGAGACGCTCGAGCGGGTGGCCGCGTTCGAGGGCGCGGGCTCCGTGAAGCTGGACGCACTGATCGACGATCGTGTGGGCCGCTTCGGTCGCGTACAGCTTGGCCATCGCCGCGGACCGGGTGATCTCGCCGCGCGGTGCTCCCGCGTCGTAGGCGCGCGCCGCGGCGTACACGAGCAGCCGGGCCGCTTCCAGTTGGGTCGCGAGGTCCGCCAGGGTGTGGGCGACCGACTGCTGTGCCGCGAGCGGTGCGCCGTACGCACGCCGCGTCGAGACGTGGTCGAGCGTGAGGTCGAGTGCCCTCCGCGCCATGCCCAGCGCGAAAGCACCCACGCTGGGCCGGAACAGGTCGAGGGTGCGCATCGCCACCCGGAAACCGCCGCCGGTCTCACCGAGCAGGTCGCCGCGCCCGACGCGGACACCGTCGAAGCGGAGCCGGCCGATCGGATGCGGCGACAGCAGGTCGAGGTGCTCGCCGGACAGGCCCTCGGCGTCCCCGGGGACCGCGAACGCGGTGACGCCGCGCGCGCCCGCATCCGGCGTGGTGCGGGCGAACACGGTGTAGACGTCGGCCTCCGGGGCGTTGGAAATCCAGATCTTCTCGCCGTGCAACCGCCAGCAGTCGCCGTCCGGCTCCGCGCGCAGGGCGAGCGCGGCGGCGTCGGAGCCCGCAGCGGGCTCGGTGAGCGCGAAAGCCGCGACCGTGCTGCCGCGCACGACTCCGGGAATCCAGCGCTCGACGGTTTCGGGGGAGCCGGACTGGAGGATCGGGTAGCTGCCAAGACCCTGCAGGGCGAGCGCCGTCTCCGCCTCGGTGGACACCCCGGCGATGGTCTCGCGCAGCAGGCACAGGCGCATGGCCGCGGCGTCGCTCGGCGGTTCCTGCGGCGACCCGCCGAACAGGTCGCGCAGCAGTCCGTGCGTGCCCATGGCCGTGACGAGGGGGCGGTTGACCTTTCCTTCACCGGCCTTTCCGGTCAACGGCAGCAGTTCGGTCGCCGCCAGTTCGCGGATGCGGTCCACGTACGCCTTTTCCGCGGCGCTGAGGTTCGTCATCGGCCGTCTCCTCCGGCAGGGCGCCACCGGTCGTGGCGGGTGCCCTGCTGTCCTTCGCGGATCAGTTCCAGCCGGGGTTTGGGCCCGTCGGTGCGGCCGGTCCGTGGCATGCGGCGGCCCGCCTGCCACGGTTCGGGCCACGTCGCTCCCGGACCCGAGTAGCCCTGCTCGGCCGCGGCGTGCAGCGTCCAATTCGGATCGTAGAGGTGGACCCGGCCGAGGGCGCACAGATCCGCGCGCCCGGCGAGCACGATCGAGTTCACGTCGTCGTCGGAGGAGATGACGCCGACGGCGATGGTGGGTATGCCGACCTGATTGCGGATCCGGTCCGCGAACGGCGTCTGGTACGAGCGGCCGAAGGCTGGTGTCTCATCGGGGGTCACCTGCCCGGAGGACACGTCGATCGCGGCGGCGCCCGCGTCCTTGAAGGCCTGCGCGATGATCACGGCGTCGTCGCCGGTGATACCGCCGTCCACCCAGTCGGTCGCGGAGATGCGCACGGTCATCGGCTTGTGCGCCGGCCACACCTCGCGCATCGCGCGGAAGACCTCGAGCGGATACCGCAGCCGGGCCGCCAGATCGCCGCCGTAGCGGTCGGTGCGCCGGTTCGTGACCGGGGAAATGAACGACGAGAGCAGGTAGCCGTGGGCGCAGTGCAGTTCGAGCAGATCGAATCCCGCGTCGTCGGCCAGCTTCGCCGAATCGGTGAACTGCCGCTTGATCGCCGCGAGGTCGGTCGCGCTCAGGTCACGGGGAACCTGGTTCACGCCCGGCCGGTACGGCAGCGCCGAGGGCGCCACGACCTCCCAGTTGCCCTCGTCGAGCGGCTCGTCGATGCCTTCCCACATGAGCTTGGTGGAGCCCTTGCGGCCCGAGTGCCCAATTTGGATGCCGATCTTCGCGCGGGTCTCGGCGTGCACGAACCCGGTGATCCGGCGCCAGGCCGCGGACTGCGCGCCGGTCCAGATCCCGGTGCAGCCCGGCGTGATCCGGCCCTGCTCGCTCACGCAGACCATCTCGGTCATCACCAGGCCGGCGCCGCCGAGCGCCTTGCCGCCGAGGTGGACCAGGTGGAAGTCGTCCGGCAAGCCGTCGGTCGCGCGGTACATGTCCATCGGGGACACCACGACCCGGTTGACCAGTTCCAGTTCGCCGATCCGGAACGGCTGGAACATCGGCGGCGTGCCGGGGCGGTGGGAGGGATGCCGCGCGGCGAACCAGCCGTTGACCCGGTCGACGAACTCCGGATCGCGCAGCCGCAGGTTCTCGTAGGTGACGCGGCGGCTGCGGGTCATGATGTTGAAGCCGAACTGCAGGGGGTCCTGGTCGACGTACTGGCCGAGGTTCTCGAACCACTCCAGGCTGGCCTGCGCCGCGCGCTGGGTGGAAAGCACGACCGCCTTGCGCTCGGTCTCGTACTCCTCCAGCGCGGCGTCCACCGTGTCGTGCTCGAACAGGCAGGCCGCCAGTGACAGCGCGTCTTCCATGGCCAGCTTCGTCCCGGACCCGATGGAGAAGTGCGCGGTGTGCGCGGCGTCGCCGAGGAGGACGACGTTGCGATGCCGCCAGTGCTCGTTGCGCACGGTGGTGAAGTTGATCCACTTTGAGTTGTTCGCCATCACCTCGTGGCCGTCGAGGACGTCCGCGAACAGCTCCTTGATCCGCTCGATGGACTTCTCGTCGGACTCGCCGGGGCTCAGTTCGTGCCCGGCGAAGACGTCGAATCCGGCCGCGCGCCAGACGTCTTCGTTCATCTCGACGATGAACGTGCTGCCGTGGGAGTCGAACGGGTAGCCGTGCACCTGCATCACGCCGTAGGGCGTTTCGCTGACGTAGAACTTGAACGCGTCGAACACCTTGCGGGTGCCGAGCCACATGTACTTGCAGGCCCGGCGGTCGAGGCTCGGCGCGAACGATCCGGCGTAGGCCGAGCGCACCGTCGAGTTGAGCCCGTCCGCCGCGACGACGAGGTCGTGCGTCGCGGCCAGGGTCTCCACGGCGGGAGCGTCGGTGCGGAAACGCACGGCGACGCCGAGTTCGGCGCACCGCGCCTGCAGGATCTCCAGCAGCCGCTTGCGGCTCATCGCCGCGAACCGGTGGCCTCCGCTGGTGATCGTCTCGCCCCGGTAATGCACGTCGATGTCGTCCCAGCGCGCGAACTCCTGCTCCATCCGCCGGTAGACGGCGGCGTCGGCGTGTTCGATCCCGCCGAGGGTCTCGTCGGAGAAGACCACGCCGAATCCGAACGTGTCGTCGGCCGCGTTGCGCTCCCACACGGTGATCTCGTGGTGTGGCCCCAACTGCTTGGCCAGCGCCGCGAAGTACAGGCCACCAGGGCCGCCGCCGATGACCGCGATACGCATGTGCACCAGATCCCTTCAGACTCCCGCGTTCGGCTGCGGGACCAGGTCCGCGAGCCGGAACCGCTGCAGCTTTCCGGTGGCGGTCCTGGGCAGCTCGTCGACGAAGATCACGCGCCGCGGGTACTTGTACGGTGCGATCGTCTGCTTGACGAATTCCTGCAGCCGCCCGGCGAGCTGATCGTCGCCCGTGGCGTCTTCGCGCGGCACGACGAACGCGGTGACGAGCTGGCCGCGCGCCTCGTCGGGCAGGCCGATCACCCCGCACTCCTTGACGTCGGGGTGCGCGAGCAGCGCCTCCTCGACCTCGGGGCCCGCGATGTTGTAGCCGGAGGACACGATCATGTCGTCGTTGCGGGCCTGGTACCAGAAGTAGCCGTCGGCGTCCTGGACGAAGGTGTCGCCGGTGATGTTCCAGCCGCCCTGCACGTAGCTGCGCTGCCGCGGGTCGGCCAGGTAGCGGCAGCCGGTGGGGCCTTTGACCGCGAGGCGTCCCGGCGTTCCCGGCTGTTGCGGATCACCGTGTTCGTCGAGCACCACGGCGACGTAGCCGGGGACGGCGCGACCGGTGGATCCTGGCCGGATGTCGTCGTCGGCCGAGGCGATGAAGATGTGCAGCATCTCGGTCGCGCCGATGCCGTCGATGAGCCTGATGCCGGTCGCGTCGAAGACCGATTGCCAGGTGCCGGCGGGGAGGTGCTCGCCGGCGGACACCGCGCGCCGCAGCGTCGAGAGCCGGTCGGCCTTGCCGGCGGCGAGCATCGCGCGGTACGCGGTCGGCGCGGTGAAGCAGACCGACACGTGGTGCTCGGCGATCAGATCGGCGAGCTGGCCGGGCGTCGCCTTCTCGATCAGCAGCGTCGAGGCGCCCGCCCGCAGGGGAAAGATGACGAGCCCGCCGAGCCCGAAGGTGAACGCGAGCGGCGGGGTGCCCGTGAACACATCGGTCGCCACCGGCCGCAGCACCCGTGCCGAGAAGGTGTCCGCGATCGCCAGGACGTCGCGGTGGAAATGCATCGTCGCTTTGGGACGGCCGGTCGTCCCGGACGTGAAGGCCAGCATCGCCACGTCGTCGGCCGCGGTGCCGGCCGCGGCGAACTCTCCGGACTTGCCCTCGATCGCCGAAGTCAGGCCGCCGTCACCGCCGTACTCCACCACCGTGATTCCAGGAATACCCGTGAGCGCGCCGGTGAACCGGCTGTCGCACAGGGCAAAGTCCACGGCCGCGATTTCGGCGATCCCGGCGAGTTCGCTGCCGCGCAGCAGGGGCATCGTGGTGACCGCGACCGCGCCGGCCTTCATGACGCCGAACCAGCAGGCGACCAGCCAGGGGTTGTTGGGCCCGCGGAGCAGCACCCGGTTGCCGGGCACGATCCCGTGGTCCTCGGTCAGCACCGCCGCGATCTGGTTGGACACGCGGCGCAGGTCGCCGTAGGTCCAGGTGGCGGCGCCGGGGGAGAGCAGGCAGGGCCGGCCGGCGCCGAGGCGTTCCGCGACCGCGTCGAGCAGTTCGACCCCGCAGTTGAGCCGTTGGGGGTACCGCAGGCCGGGGAGGTCGAACAGCAGCGTGGGCAACTCGTCCTCGGGCGGCAGGTTGTCTCGGCAGAACGTGTCGACGTGGGCGGAGATTGACGGCGGCATGGCGTCCTTCCCGGGCCTCGGGGAGCTCTTCAGCACACTATGCACTGTTTATGACGATAGTCAACAGATCAACATACTCCTGCGTCCGCGTGACGGTCGCCGCGCGGACGCTAGACTCCGTGGGTGTCGGAATCGCTGCCCACCGAGGATGCCGGGCCGGTCAGAGGGATCCAGCCGCGCGCTCTGATCGTCACCATCTACGGCCTGTACGCCCGCGAGGTCGGCGGTGCGCTGAGCATCAGCTCTCTGATCAGGCTCATGGCCACGATCGGGGTGGACGAGTCGGCGGTGCGCTCGTCGATCTCACGGCTCAAGCGCCGCGGCCTCCTGCTCCCGGAGAAGGTCGGCGGGGCGGCGGGGTACGCGCTGTCGGACCGGGCGCGCGCGATCCTCGACGAAGGCGACCGGAGGATCTTCGAACGGCCTCGCGCGGGTGCGGGCGACGGCTGGCTGCTCGCGGTGTTCAGCGTGCCCGAGTCCGAGCGCGACAAGCGGCATCAGCTCCGTTCGCGGCTGTCGTGGCTGGGCTTCGGCACCGTCGCCTCCGGGGTGTGGATCGCGCCGGTCCACGTCGAGCACGAAGCACGGGACGCGCTGGCGAGCAGCGGGCTGAGCGACTACGTCAGCCTCTTCCGTGCCGAATATGTCGCGTTCCGGCCCGAGCCGGAGCAGGTCGCCTCGTGGTGGGACCTCGACGGGCTGGAGCGCATGTACGAGGATTTCGTCGAGGAGTACCGTCCGGTCCTCGCGCGCTGGCGCCGGCGGCGGCGCGATGACGACGCGACGGCCTTCGCGGACTACGTGCGGGTCCTCACGCACTGGCGCCGGCTGCCGTACCTCGACCCAGGGCTGCCGGCCGGGTTGCTCCCGGGTAACTGGCGGGGTTCCCAGGCCGCGGACGTCTTCTTCACCCTGCACGAGCGCCTCGCCCCCGACGCACACCGATACGTCGAGGCGTCGACCGTCACTCAGCCGGGCAGGACGGCGTAGCCCTGCACCTCTACGAGCGCCTCGGCGTCCCACAACCGGGAGACGCCGATCCCGGCCATCGCCGGATACCGCTCGCCGACGAGCCGCTTCCACACGGCGCCGATCGCGCGCGAATTCGCTTGGTACGCCGGCATGTCGACGATGTAGATGGTCAGGCTCGCGAGGTCGGCCGGGCCGCCCCCGGCGGCCTCGAGCGCGGTCAGCAGGTTACCGAGCGCCTGCTCGAACTGCTCGGTGATGGTCTCGCCGACGATCCGGCCGGATCGGTCCAGCGCGGTCTGGCCGGCCAGGAAGACCGTCCTCCCCGCGCCCACCGTGGCGTGGGAGAAACCCTTCGGGGCGGCCAGTTCGGGCGGGTTGACGAACTCGAGACTCAAGGCTGCCCTCCGCCGTCGATCGTGATGTCCTGCCCGTTGCGGGCCGGATCGGTGATGCACGACCACACCGCTTCGGCCACTTCGCCGACCGTCACCAGCCGCCCCCCGGGCTGCTTGGCTTCCAGCGCCGCCCGGGCCTGGGCGAGGGTGCGACCGGTCTTGTCCGCGATGGCGGCGACGGTGTGGTCGGTCATGGGCGTGTCGACGTATCCCGGGCACACCGCGTTCACGGCGATGCCCTTCGACGCCAGTTCGGCCGCCGCCGACCGGACGACGCCGAGCACGCCGTGCTTGCTGGCCGTGTAGGCGCTGATGTACGGCTCGCCTCGGGTCGCCGCGACGGACGCGACCACGACGATCCGGCCGTACCCGCGCTCGATCATCGCCGGGACCGCGCGCCGGATGCAGCGGAACGGCGCGGTCAGGTTCAGTTCGAGCATCCGCGCCCACTGCTCGTCGGTGGTCTCGGCGAGCGGGGCGGAGGTGCCGGCCCCCGCGTTCGCGACGAGGACCTCGGCGCTGCCCCACGTCTCCTCCACCGCGGCGAACAGGCTGTCGACGGCGCCGGTCGAGGTGATGTCCGCGGGGAAGACGAACGTTTCCCGCGGACACGACCGGGCCGTCTCGCGGAGTTCGCCCTCGCTGCGCGAAGTGAGCGCCACGCGGTACCCCTCCGAACTGAGCCGGATCGCGACGGCGCGTCCGATGCCCCGGCCGGCCCCGGTGACGACGGCGGTGGGAGTCGAACTGGACACGTCCGGACCCTGCCACGTTGCGGTTACGGTCGTCAAGCTGACGACATAAAGGTGTTCAGTGGCCGATCCGCGCAGTGGTAGTTGACCGCGGCGGCGCCAATGCATATTGTGAAATAATACGCCATATTGTGAAATGCCGGTGTCCTGGGTTCCGGTGCCGGTCGCGGCGCCGGGACTCGTCCGCGGAAGGGGGTATCGGGTGACCACGGTGGACCGGACGCCCGCGGCTCGGCAGGTGGCGGGCACCCAGACGATCGCCCGGGCACTGGCCGTCCTGCGGGTGCTGCGCGATGCCCGCGACGATCTCGGCGGTGCGGAGATCGCCAAGGTGCTCGGCCTGCATGCGAGCACCGCGCACCGGATCCTGAAGGCTCTCGTCGTGGCCGGCTACGTCGTCCAGAACGAGCGGACCGAACGTTACCGGCTGGGCCCCGAGTCGTTCCTGCTCGGTCGTGCCGCCGGGCGAACGCTCGGGTTCGACGCTGCCGCGCCCGTGCTCGAGCGGCTGGCGGAAGCCACTGGGGAGTCGGTCAACCTGGTGGTGCGCGACGGGGACGAGGGCGTGGTCGTGGTACGCGTCGACTCGTGGCAGCCGCTGCGGTTCACCCAGCCGGTGGGGGCGCGGATTCCGCTGTACTGCACGAGCAGCGGCAAGGCGCTGCTCGCGTTCGCCGGCGACGCGGCCGCGCAGATCGCCGGGCTCGGCGAGCTCACGCCGCTGACCCCGGCGACGGTCACCTCGCCGCGTGCCCTGCTCACCGAGCTTCGCGACACCTGGGCACGCGGGTACAGCCTGAATCGGGGAGAGCGCATCGCCGGCGTCCGCGGGGTCGCGGCGCCGGTCCTCGGCGAGGACGGGCAGGTGATCGCCGCGGTTGCAGTGCAGGGCCCCGAAATCAGGATCACCGAAGCCCAGGTCCCGGAACTGGGCGCGCTCGTGGTCGAGACGGCCCGGGCGGTGTCCGCCGTCATGCCGCCCGGGTCCCCGGTCTGACGTGCTCACCGGTCCGGCTCGAGCGCACCTTCGGCACGCGTTGCGGTTCGGCCGTCCGCGCCGGGCATGATGTCGCGACGGTTGGTCTCCGGCAGGAATGCGGTGGCGACCAGGCTGATCACGGCCACCACGACCATGTACGCCGCGAAATACCAGGGGCGCCCGCCATCGGCGGCGAACAGCGTCACACCGATCACCGGAGTCAGCCCGCTGGCGTAGACGCCGGAGAACTGGTAGACCGCGCCCACCCCGGTGTAGCGGTAGCGGGTGTCGAACAGTTCCGACCAGAAGGTGGACAGCGGCGCGTAGATGGCGAAGTACCCGATGCCGAACGGGATGACGATGCCGAGCCAGATCCACGCTCGCTGGCCGGTCTGGATCGCCCAGAACGAGGGGAACGTCAGCACCAGCACGCTCAGCACCCCCGCGGTGTACACCGTCTTGCGGCCGACCCGATCGCTTAGCGCGCCGTACAGCGGGGTGAGCACGATCCCGAGTGCGGAAGCGATGATCACGCCGGTGAGCGCGATGCCGCCGGACAGGTGCAGCTGGTTGGCCACGAACGAAACGACCAGCACCGAGTAGGCGTTGTAGGTCAGCCCCTCGACCCAGCGGGTGCCGAGGCTCAGCCAGAACTCCTTGGTGGAGCCCCGGAGCAACGCGGCGAAGGGCAGCTTCGCTTCTTCCTGCCGGTTGCGCATCGCGGTGAACGCCGGTGTTTCCAGCACCTTCAGCCGCACGTAGAGGCCGACCGCCACCAGCAGGGCACTCAGCAGGAAGCCGATCCGCCAGCCGTAGGAGGTGAACGCGGCCTTGGGAAGCAGGCCGGAGAGCGCGGCGAACACCCCGGATGCCAGCAGCAGCCCGGCCGGCACGCCGACCTGGGGCCAGCTTCCGAAGAAGCCCCGGCGCCCGGGAGGGGCGTACTCCACCGCCATCACCACCGCGCCGCCGTATTCCCCGCCGATGCCGATCCCCTGCAGCGCCCGCATCAGCACCAGCAGGATGGGCGCCCAGACGCCGATCTGCCCGTAGGTCGGCAACAGGCCGATCGCGAAGGTCGCCAGGCCCATCACGAACAGGGTGGACACGAGCATCTTCTTGCGCCCCAGACGGTCGCCGAAATGCCCGAACACCACACTGCCGATCGGCCGCGAGAGGTAGCCGACGGCGAACGTGGCGAAGGCGGCGATCACGCCGGCCGCCGGGCTGAAGCTGGGAAAGAACAGGTGGTTGAAGGCCAGGCTCGCGGCCGTGCCGTAGAGGAAGAAGTCATACCACTCGATGGTCGTACCGATCGCGCTGGCGAGCGCGACCTTGGAGACCGGGACGTCCTGGCTAGGTTGGCCGGCCAGCGGCTCGCGCATGGAACAACCTCCCGAAGATTCCATATTATGGAAGTTAACTTCAAAAGTGTCACACGTCACCGGTCCGGCGTCAATGACGCCCACGATGTGCGGTCAGTAGAGGCCGCCGTTGACGTCGAGCACGGCTCCGGTGACGTAGCTGGCGGCGTCCGTCGCCAGGAAGCAGATCGTGGTGGCCACTTCGTCGGGCCGCGCGAGGCGGCGCAGCGGAATGGCGGCCGCGAGCTGGGCTCGCTGCTCCTCGGTGACGTTGCGCCGGATGATGTCGGTGGCCACCAAGCCGGGACACACGCAGTTGACCCGCACGCCCTCGGCCGCGAACTCGTGCGCGAGTTGCCTGGTCAGGGCGATCACGCCGCCCTTGGCCGCGGCGTAGGCGGCGCTCGCGGTGAAGCTGCGGTGCCGTCCGGCGATGGAGCCGACGTTGATCACCGAGCCCCGTCCGCGCTCCCGCAACTGGGGCAGTGCCGATCGGACGCACCGGAAGACGCCGGTGAGATCGACGGCGAGCGTCGCCTCCCACGACGCGTCGGTGAGTTGCTCGAATCGGCCCGGCGGTGCGATGCCCGCGTTGTTCACCAGGCTGTCGACCGGCCCGAGGGTGCGCCGGACCTCGTTGAACGCCGCGTTCACCGCTTCGGTGTCGGTCACGTCGCACTCCACGAAGCAGTCGCCGGCGGACGAGGGCGTCAGGTCCAGGACGGCGACGCGGGCCCCGGCCTCGCGGGCGAGGCGCACCACGGCCTCGCCGATGCCGCGGGAACCGCCGGTGACGACCATCGTCCGGCCGGCGAGGCTCCACGTCGCGGGCGGATGGGTCGGTGCGGATGACCGTTCATCGAACATCGTGGCTCCAGGGTTCGCGGCGGACGGTGGGTGGTCCTCAGGCGTGACGATTGACACTGCAGTCGCTCCCTGTCTAGCATCATGCGGCATAGACTTCCATATTCTGGAAGTAGTCGACCGGTTGCTGTCCGCTGAACATGGGTCGACCGCAAGGGAGCGGTGAGCTATGGCAGAACCCCCAGACGCGATGGCCTCTTCACGGCTCCGCGACGACGCGAACCTGTTGAGCCGCCTCGATCGTGCCCCGGTCACGCGCGCGCTGAAGATCGGTATCGGCGTGCTGATCCTGGTCTGGCTGATCGAATCGTTCGACATCGGGATCGTCAGCACCCTGATCGTGATCCTCAAACCGCACTGGCACCTGGACTCGATGCAGACCGGGCTGCTCGGTGCCTCCGGGACCATCGGCCTGGTCATCGGGATCGTTCCGGCCGGCCGGCTGGCCGACAAGTTCGGCCGCAAGGCCGTGCTGCTGGCCGGAACGGCCGAGTTCGCGCTGTTCACGATGCTCGGCGCGGCCGCGCACGACTTCTGGACCCTGTTCGCCCTGCGGGTGATCGCCGGCCTGGGGGAGGGTGCGCTGTTCCCCGTGCCGTACATGATCATCTCCGAGCTCGTTTCGAAACGGCTGCGTGGCACGGTGATGGGCTACGCGCAATGGGTGCTCAACGGCGGGTACACGCTCCCGGCGCTGGTCGGCATCTGGGTGGTCACCGCGTTCCCGGTCGAGTGGTCGTGGCGAGTCCCGTTGCTGCTCGGTGGCTTCCCGTTGCTGCTGATCCCCGCCCTGATCATCTGGGTGCCGGAGACACCCCGGTTCCTGCTCAAACGAGCCGAACTGCGCGGCCGGCCCGCCGACCGGGACAAGGTGCGGCGGCTCGTGGAGCGCATCGAGACCGAAGCCCGGCTCCCGCACGACACCACGATCGTCGACTCCGGCGCACTGCAGGTGCTGACCACCACGGCGAGCCGGGACGTCCGGATGCGCACCCTGCTGGCGCGGCCCTACCTGTCCCGGAGCCTGATCGCCTACGCCGCGCTCACCTCGTCGTTCGTGATCTGGTACACGATGCTGACCTACGCGCCGACGATCTTCAAAGGGCTGTTGCACGCGACCTCGAGCACGAGCCTGCTCTACACCGCGATCATGATGTTCATCTCGGCCTTCGGGGTGTTCTTCCAGGGACGGTGGGCCGACCGGTTCGGCCGCAAGCGGATCTTCGCCATCTACATCCTGGTGGCGGCCATCGGCATGGTCGTGTTGCCCGCGTACAAGGCGCTGGGCATCAGCGTCGTGATCGTGGCCGGTGTCCTGGTCGCGTGGTTCGGCCTCGGCAGCTTCTCCATCCCCAAGATGTACCTGGCCGAGCAGTACCCGACCCGGCTGCGCGGCCTGGGCACCTCGACCGGCGAGATGGTCAGCCGGGCTCTCACCGGTGGCCTGCTGATCTACCTGCTGCCGGCGATGTTCGCGAGCTGGGGCGTGGCGACCGTGTTCATCTGCGCGGCCGTGGTCATGGTCCTGCTGGTCGTTCCGATGATCTTCTTCGGTCAGGAAACGGCCGGTCGCAACATGGAGGAGCTGGGCACGGCGACAAAGCCGCGGGCCGGGTCCGGTGGTGCGACCGCGAACTCTGGGCTCGGCACCGATGGCACGGTAACGGCGAGCGAAAGGTAGCGTCCGTGGATCAACTGTCCTTCACTGAGGTCGGCGACGTTCTCGGGCTGATCAGGCAACTCGACTGCGACACGTTCGAACTGGAGTGCGGCGACTTCAGGATCAGCGTGTGCCGCGCCGGTACGGCCGATCCACCGGTCGCGTCCGGGCCCGCGGCGGCACCGGAGCCCACCGAACCGGCGCGGCCCGTGGAACCGGCCGAACAGCCCGGGGAACCGGACGCGGCCGTCGCGGTGTCCTCTCCGATGACCGGCACGTTCTACCGCTCGCCCGCGCCGGGTGAGCCACCGTGCGCGAGCGTGGGCGAGCAAGTGGCGAAAGGGCAGACCGTCGCTCTGATCGAGGTCATGAAGCTGTTCACCGAGCTGAAGGCCGAGGTGGCCGGAACGGTCGTCCGCATCGACGCCGAGGACGGCTGCCTGGTGGAGTACGGGCAGCCGCTGATCTGGATCGAGCCGCGATGACCGGGCGGCGAGTCGGGTTCGTCGACGTCACCACCCGCGACGGGCACCAGTCGCTGTGGGCCACGCGGATGACCAACGGGATGATCCTGCCGTTCATGCCGCGGATGGACGAGATGGGCTTCGACTGGATCAATCTCGAGGGCGGCGCGGTGTTCGACGTGTGCGTTCGCTTCCTGCACGAGGACCCGTGGGAACGGATGCGGCTGGTCGCCCAGCGGACCCGGCGCACGCCGGTGGACATCATGACCCGGGGGCAGAGCCTGTTCACCTTCCGGTTCTTCGCCGATGACGTGGTGGCGCTGACCGTGCGGCGGATCCGGGCGAACGGCATGCGCCGGATCACCGTCTACGACGCGCTGAACGACGTGCGCAACCTGGAACTGAGTGTCCGGGTGGGACAGCAGGAAGGGCTGCACGTGTGCGCCGGGATGGTGTACACGCTCTCGCCGGTGCACACGGACGCCTATTACGTGTCCGTCGCGGAGGATCTGGTCCGCCTCGGGGCCGACTCCGTGTTCATCAAGGACCCGTCCGGACTGCTCACCCCGGACCGGGTGCGCACGCTCGTTCCCGCGGTGCGGGCCGCGGTCGGTGACCTGCCGCTGGAACTGCACTCACACTCACTGTCCGGGATGGCCGAACCCAGCTATCTGGAGGCCGTTCCGCTCGGCGTGGACGTGTTGCACACCGCGTCGCACCCGCTGGCCAGCGGGGCCTCGTTGCCGCCGACCGAGTACTGCGTCCGGCATCTCGAGCGCGAGGGCTTCGTGACCGATCTGTCACTGTCCGATTTGGACGAGATGGCCGACTATTTCACCGGGATCGCGCGGCGGTACGGATTCCCGCCCGCCACCCCGCACCGGTACGACCCCGCCCTCTATCGCCACCAGGTGCCCGGCGGGATGATCTCCAACCTGCGCGCCGATCTGGCGCGAATGGGCATGTCCGAGCGCGAGCCGGAGATCCTGGAAGAGGTGGAGCAGGTTCGCGTCGACCTCGGCTACCCGATCCTGGTGAGTCCCTTCGCGCAGTTCGTCGTCGTGCAGGCCATCCTGAACGTGACGCAGGGGGAGCGGTACAGCGCCATCCCCGACGAGGTCCGCCGATACGTGCTGGGCCACTACGGCCGGCTGGCCGCGCCGGCGCTGCCGAAGATCGTCGACCGGGTGCTGGACGAGGCGCCACCCGGAACCGAGGCGCTCACCGGCCGGCCGGGCGAGATCATCGATCCGGCACTGCCCGCGCTGCGCGCGGAGCGCGGCCCGTTCGACTCCGACGACGACCTGCTGCTGGCGGCCTTCTACAGCGACCGGGAGCTGGCGGATCTGCTGGCCGCCCGGTCCGTACGCCGCGTCGCGGACGCACCGCTGTCCGCGACCACCCCGCTCCTTGAGCTCCTGCGCGGAATCGCCGAGCAGCCGCGGGCCGGCCGGATCACGGTCAGCCGGCCCGGTTTCCGCTTGCACATCGACCACGGTAGGCGCTGATGCGGCGGCTGCTCGTGGCGAACCGCGGCGAGATCGCGGTACGGGTCATCCGCGCGGCCCGCGATCTCGGGGTGCCGACCGTGGCCGTCTACTCCGACGCCGACCGGGGCGCGTTGCACACGGAGCTGGCAGACCGGGCGGTATGCCTGGGGCCGGCGCCGGCCGGTGCCAGCTACCTGCGGCAAGATCTGCTGCTGCACGTCGCGGAGGCCACCGGCTGTGACGCGATACATCCAGGATATGGTTTCCTGTCGGAGAATCCCGGGTTCGCAGCCTCCGTCGAGGAGGCCGGCGCGACCTTCGTCGGGCCGCCCGCCGAGGTCATCGCGGTGATGGGCGACAAGGCCATGGCGCGCAAGGCGGTCGCCAAGGTGGACGTGCCCGTGGTGCCGGGGTCGCCCGACGCGGTGTCCAATGTGGACGAGGCGGTCGCCGCGGCCGCCGAATGTGGTTATCCGGTGCTGCTCAAGGCTCGCGCGGGCGGCGGCGGCAAGGGAATGCGGGTCGCCGGTGACGAGGATGAGCTGCGGGAGTGCTTCACCCTGGCCCGGCAGGAGGCGGCCGGCGCCTTCGGCGACGACGGAATCTACGTGGAGAAGTACCTCCAGCGGGTGCGCCACGTGGAAGTGCAGGTGCTGGCCGACCGGCACGGGCGCGTGATCGAGCTCGGTGAGCGGGACTGCTCGATGCAGCGCCGCCATCAGAAGGTGGTCGAGGAGGCGCCCTCGCCGGCGCTGGATGCCGGCCGGCGACAGGATCTGGCCGGCCTGGCGGTCCGCGCCGCCGAGTCGGTGGGCTACGTGGGTGCCGGCACCGTCGAGTTCGTCCTGGACATGGACACCGGCGCCGTCTACTTCATCGAGATGAACACCCGCATCCAGGTTGAGCATCCGCTCACCGAGGTACTGACCGGATTGGACCTGGTGGCCTGGCAACTGCGGATCGCGGCCGGTGAGGCGTTGCAAGCCGATCCGCCACCACGGCGCGGCCACGCGATGGAGTTCCGCATCAACGCCGAGGACTGGAAGCGCGGTTTCGTGCCGGCACCGGGCACGCTGACGGTGTTCGACCCGCCGGCCGGTCCCGGTATTCGTGTCGACACCCACTGCCGGCCCGGTGCCGTGATCTCCCCCCACTACGACTCCCTGCTGGGCAAGCTGATCGTGCACGGAGCGGATCGCGACGAGGTGCTGCGCCGGGCCCGGCGAGCACTGTCGGAGTTCCGTGTCGACGGCGTGCACAGCACGGTCGGACTGCACGAGTGGCTGCTGACGCAGCCGGAAGTCGTTGCAGGTACCTACACGACGCGCTATCTCACGGAGGCACTGGCATGACCACGCCCGCTATCATCACCGTCGCCATCACCGGGGCCGTCCCGACCAAATCCGACAACCCGGCCGTTCCCGTGACGCCCGAGGAGCAGATCGCATCGGCCGTCGAATGCTTCGAGGCGGGCGCGACGGTATGCCACGTGCATGTCCGTGATGACGAGCAGCAGCCCAGCGCCGACCCGGCTCGCTACGCCGCGGTACGCGACGGCATCCGGGAGGCCTGCCCGCAGATGGTGGTCCAGATGTCCACCGGCGCGCGTGGCCGTTCGGCCGAAGAGCGGTTCTCGTGTCTCGAACTGCGCCCGGAGATGGCGTCACTGGCCACCGGATCGGTGAACTTTCCCGGCCGGATCTACGACAACGCACCGGATCTGGTGGAGCGCGCCGCGACGCGGATGCGCGACCTGGGTATCAAGCCGGAGATCGAGGTGTTCGACTTCGCGATGCTGTACGCCGCGGCCGACCTGGCGCGCCGTGGCTTGCTGGTCACCCCCGCACACGTGCAGCTGGTGATGGGTATCAAGAACGCGTTGCCCGCCCGTGAGCCGCTGGTGGACACGTTCGTGTCCGAGCTGGCCGACGTGCTACCCGGCGCGACCTGGACGTGCGCCGCCATCGGCCGCCACCAGCTGGACGCGAACCGCTGGGCGCTGGCGCGCGGCGGCCACGTGCGCACCGGGCTGGAGGACAACATCTACTTCGAGAAGGGCCGGCTCGCCGCGTCCAACGCCGAGCTGGTCAGCCGGCTCGCCAAGGTCTGCTGGGAACACGGTCGGCACCCCGCGGCCCCCGGCGAAACCCGGTCGCTGCTGCGGCTGCCCGTGCCCGCCAACCCGTGATCGGCGGCCCGCTACGGGTGACCGCCACGGCGATGCGGGTGATGGCCCCGGAGCTGGACGCTCACCTGCTGGACGCCGCCGACGAGCTGCTCGCCCCGCTACGTGACCGGCTGGCGGGCCTCGATCCGGCGGAGCTGGAACCGTATCCGCCGGTACCCGGGTTCGACCCGGTCCTGGCCGGCGGGCCGCGAAGCTGGCGGCCGCTCAGGTTGCCCGCGCCACCAGGGGAGCCGTCACCGGCGCTGCCGGACGACGGGCGGCTCACGGCGACCCGGGTCGCGGATCTGGCCGCTCTGGTCCGTGCCGGTGAGCTCGACGCGGCCGAGGTACATCGAGCGTTCGTGCGCCGGATCGCCGAGCTCGATCCCGCCGTCAACGCCTACCTCACGGTTGCCGCCGAGTGGCACGGCGGGACGACCGGGCCGCTGGCCGGGGTGCCGATCGGCCTGAAGGACCTGATCGACACCGCCGGTATCCGTACCACCTGCGGATCGCGGCTGCTGAGCACCCGCGTCCCGGCGCGCGACGCCGAGGCCTGGCGACTGCTGCGCCAGGCCGGCGCATCACTGCTCGGCAAGCTCAACACGCACGAGTTCGCGGCGGGGGTCACCGCGGAGAACGAGCACTACGGCCCCGTACGCAACCCTTACCACCTCGCGCACATGGCGGGGGGATCGAGCGGGGGAGCGGCGGCCGCGGTCGCTTGCGGGACGGCGGCCGCCGCGCTGGGCACCGACACCGGCGGTTCGGTGCGGATACCGGCCGCCTGCTGTGGCGTGGTCGGCCTCAAGCCGACGTACGGCCTGGTGCCGGTGACGGGCACGTATCCGCTCGCCTGGACTCTCGACCACGTCGGCCCGCTCGCCCGGACCGTCCGTGACGCGGCGATGATGCTGGACGTGCTGGCCGGGACACGCGCCGAGCGGGCCGCCCGCGCCGGCGCGCACGGCGGGCTGGCGGACATCCGGGTCGGCGTGCCGCAGGCATGGCTGGCGGGCTCGACCGCGCCGGTCGTGCACGGATTTCGCGCCGCGGTAAGGGAATTGGAGCGCCAGGGTGCCACGGTGCTGGAGGTCACCCTGCCCGACGCCGATCTGCTCACCGCGGTCAACCGGGTGATCGCCTACGCCGAAGGATCGGCCTGGCACGAGCCGATGTTGCGGGCCTCGGCCGGGTACGAGGACGGAGTGCGTGCCCGGTTGGAGGCCGGCCGCTTCGTCCTCGCCGGGGAGTACCTCACCGCGCAACGGCTCCGTGCCGCGGCCTGTCGGCAGCTCGGCCTGCTGTGGGGGACCGTGGACGTCTTGATCGTTCCCACCCTGCCGTGCACCGCACCGAAGCTGGGCTCCGCCACCATCGACCTCGACGGCCGGGCTGAGCCGATCGGGACGGCATTACCGCGCTATACGGCACCGTTCAGCATCACCGGTGTGCCGGCGCTGACCCTGCCCTTCGGTCAGGACACCGCTGGGCTGCCGATCGGGGTGCAGTTCGCCGCGCCACCGGGCGAGGACGCCCGGCTCTGCTACGTCGCGGCGGCGCTCGAAGCGGCCCGGGCACCGCTCCCCGAACCGCCGGTGTGTTCGCCGTGAGGTTCCGGACGACTCAGAACGCGTGGCCCGGCGGCAGCAGCGCGGCGATCTCTTTGGCGGCCCGGACGACTTCGGGGCCGACCTCGGCGAACCGCTCGGGAGGCATCCGCAGGGCCGGTGCCTGCACCGCGATCGCCGCCCGGCTGTGGCCGGGACCGTCCTGGATGGGGGCGCCGACGCACCGCACCGCGAGGTAGGACTCCTCGTCGTCGGTGCTCCAGCCCCGGGCACGGGTCGCCGCGAGGTCGTCACGCAGGCCGCCTTCGGTCGTGTGCGTGTTCGGATGGATACCCACGAGATGATCCGCCGACGCGAGGTAGCTGGCCTCCAGATGCTCGTTGAAGGCCAGCAATGCCTTGCCCATCGCGGAGGCGTGCAAGGGCGCCCTGGTGCCGGGCGGCTGGGTGAACCGCAGCGGCTGCGGTGACTCGATGCGCTCGACCACCACCGCGTAAGTCCCGTTGAGCACGCCCAGATTGACCGATTCGCCGGTGCGCTCGGCCAGCCGCGCCAGGACGGGATGGACGACGTCCAGCCGGAAATTGCGTGACGCCGCCTGGCCCAGCAGCAACGCGCCGGTGCCGAGGTAGTACCGCTCGTTGGTCTCGTTCTGCGCCAGGTAGCCTTCGCCCACGAGCGCGCGTACGATCCGGTGCGCCGTACTGAGATTCAGCTGCAGTTCCTTGGCGATCTGGCCCACCCCGAGTTCGGCGCCGTGGTCGCGCACCAGGTGCAGCACCGCGAACGCACGGCTGATCGCCTGCGTACCGACGGCCCGCCCCGTTCCCTCGGAGCCTTCCATCGCCATGTCAACCCCCCGGCATCTGCCACATTATGGAATCAGCTTACTTCAATTGGCAGGACCCTAGCGGCAAGCAGGTGGCCTCCGGTTCAGTGGCCGGCGAGCCGCCGCAGCCGGTCGAGGATCTCGTCGGCGCCCCGGCCCAGTGCACGGGCGATATCCGGGAAGTCCGAAGACCGCAGATACTCGGCGGCGGCCGAAACGCTCAGGGCACCGGCGACGCGGCCGCCCGGCCCGCGGACCGGCACGGCGACGGCGTTGAGGCCGGGTTCGAGTTCACCGCTCGTCGAAGCCCAGCCGCGATCGCGCACCCGGCTCAGGTCCGCCAGCAGTGCCCCGGGCGCGGTGACGGTGTGCGGGGTGAAGCGCTGGCGCGGTTGCTCCAATGCCTCACCGAGTTCCTCGAAGCCGAAGCTCGCCAGCAGGACCTTCCCGCTCGCCGTCGCGTGCAGGGGCGCGCGGAGCCCGATCCAGTTCCGTTCGGTGCTCGGTTCCTGCGCGACCGCCGTCACGCCACCGCCTTCGAACACGCTGACGCTGACCGTCCCGCGCAACTCGGCCGCCAGGCGCAGGCAGACGGGGCGACTTTCGGCGGCGATGTCCAGTTGCGCGGCGGTCGCGCCGGCCAGCCGGACGATGCCGAACCCGAGCCGGTACTTGCCCCGGTTGCCGACCTGCTCGACGAACCGGTACTTCTCCAGCGCCGCCATCAGCCGGGAGGCCGTGGACTTGTGCACGCCCAGTTCGCGTGCCAGTTCGGTCACGCCGGACGGCCCGTTGCGGGCCAGCAGGGTGAGCATCGACAGCGCGCGATCGACGGTCTGGCTGACCGAGCGGGCTTCCGCGGTCGCGTCCGAGTTGTACATATCGCAACTCCGGGCTGGGGTACGGGCAGCTTGGGATCTGGCCATTGACGGGCGGGGGACGGGTGACGGATCGTTCGTTGCGGATGGCGTGTCATGTTCCGTTATAGGCAACAGGAGCGATGATGATCTCAGTTGGCGCCGTGTCGGACATCCCCGCTGGAGGATCGGTCCGGGTGCAGGCCGAGGTGGCGGTCGCGGTCTTCAACGTGGATGGCGTCTTCTACGCGATCGACGACACCTGCACCCATCAGGACGCCTCCCTGTCCGACGGCTGGCTCGAAGGATGCGAGATCGAATGCCCGCTGCACGCCGCGTGCTTCGATCTGCGCACCGGGCGGCCCAGCGGCCCGCCGGCACGGAAACCGGTCCGCACGCACGAGGTGACCGTGCTCGACGGGCAGGTCTACGTCCACGTGCCGGCGCGGGTCGCCGAAGCGGTCGCGGGGGAGGCCTGGTGAGACGGGCGATCACGGTCGTCGGCGCCTCCCTGGCGGGCCTTACCGCGGCCAGGGCGCTGCGGGACCGGGGTTTCGGGGGACGCATCGTGGTGATCGGCGACGAGGGGTACGCACCGTACGACCGGCCGCCGCTGTCGAAGGAGTTCCTCGCCGGCACGATCACCGGGGAAGACCTGAAGCTGGAGACGCCCGAGGACGAGTCGCTGCTGGCCGAATGGCGTCTCGGGCGTTCCGCCGTCGCCCTCGACGCCGCCGGGCGCGCGGTCGTGCTCGACGACGGGGAGCGGATCGTGTCCGACGGTGTCGTGCTGGCGACGGGGGCGCGGGCGAAGAGCCTGCCCGGGCCGGTGCCTGACGGCGTGTACACCCTTCGCACCCTCGACGACGCGGTCGCGCTACGCAAGGCGCTGATGGGCGAAACCCGGCTCGTGGTGGCCGGCGCGGGGTTCATCGGCTCGGAGGTCGCCTCGACGGCGGCGGCGATGGGGATCGAGGTCGATGTCGTCGAGGCCGCGCCGGTGCCATTGCAGAACGCGCTGGGCACCGAGATGGGCATGGTGTGTGCCCGGCTGCACGCGACCCGCGGGGTCCGCCTGCACGCCGGCGCCGGCGTCGCCGGGCTGATCGGCTCGCCACACGTCACCGGCGTCCGCCTGACCGACGGCCGCGAACTGCCCGCCGACGTCGTCGTGGCCGGCGTGGGCGCGGCGCCCTGCGTGGGGTGGCTGGCCGGGTCCGGAGTGGACATCGGCGACGGGGTGATCACCGATTCCCGGTGTGTCACAAGCATTCCCGAGGTCGTCGCCGTCGGCGACTGCGCGAGCTCCCCCCGCGCGTACCCGGGCGGCCCGCTGCGGCTGGAGCACTGGACCAACGCCGTGCAGCAACCGGTCGCCGCGGTCTCGGCCCTGCTCGGCACCAGTCACACGCCCTCGCCGCACCACGAGGTGCCCTACTTCTGGTCGGACCAGTACGGCCACCGCATCCAGTTCGCCGGCCGCCGCACGCCGGACGCCCGGGTCGAGGTGATCGAAGGCGATCCAGGTTCGTTCGACTTCCTCGCGCTCTACCGCGACACGGCCGGCAAGCCGGTCGCCGTGCTGGCCATCGACCGGGCCCGCTCGTTCGGGCGCTGGCGCCGCGAGCTGGCGTCCCGGCCCTGATCTTCCCGTAGCCGAAAGGACCATCGTGAGCTCTGTCGAAGTTCGCGACCAGCACCCGGAGCCCGCGCCGAGCCTCATCCCGACGCTGCCGGGTTCGTACTACGCCGATCCCGCGATCTTCGGGCACGAGCAGTCCCGCATCTTCGGCCGCAGCTGGTTCGCCGCGGCTCGCGGCACCGACCTGCCGACGCCGGGCAGTTTCCGCAAGGTCGATGTGGCCGGCGAAAGCGTGCTGATCGTGCGCGGTCGTGACGGCGCCTTGCGCGCGTTCCTCAACGTCTGCCGGCACCGGGGCGCGCGGCTGTGCGTGGACGAGTCCGGCACGATCCGCCGGAACCTGCAGTGCCCGTACCACGCCTGGACCTACGGTCTCGACGGTTCGCTCGTCGCGGCACCGAACCTCACCTCTATGGGGGACGTGAACCGGGACGAGTACGGGCTGGTAGGGGTCGCGCTGCGGGAATGGCTCGGCGCGGTCTGGGTGTGCCTCGCCGGCGAACCGCCTTCGTTCGAGGACACGGTGCGGTCCGTGGTCAGTGCCCGGCTCGGCGACGAGGGCCTCATCGACCGGTGGGGCATCGACGAACTCGCCGTGGGGCGCCGGATCGTCTACGACGTGCGAGCCAACTGGAAGCTCATCGTGGAGAACTTCATGGAGTGCTACCACTGCGCGACCATTCATCCCGAGCTGACCGAGGTGCTCCCGGAGTTCGCCGGTGGTTACGCCGCGCAGTACTACGTCGGCCACGGCGCGGAATTCGGCGAAGGGATCACCGGGTTCACGGTGGACGGCGGCACCGGGTTCGGCACGCTCGGCGGCCTCGACGAGGCCCATGACCGGCGCTACTATGCGATCACCGTCAACCCGCAGGTGTTTCTCAACCTGGTCCCCGATCACGTGATCTTCCACCGGATGTACCCGATGGCGGTCGACCGGACGATCGTCGAATGCGACTGGCTCTACCCGCGAGAGGTCATCGACGGCGGCGCCGACCTCTCGCGTTCGGTGGACCTGTTCCACCGGGTCAACGAGCAGGACTTCGCGGCCTGTGAACGGTGCCAGCCCGCGATGTCCTCGCGTGCGTACGCCTCGGGCGGGGTGCTGGTACCCAGCGAGCACCACATCGCCGCGTTCCGGGATTGGGTCGCGGCGGCGATTGGGGGCGGGGATGGGCGTCACGATTGATCGCGAGGGGCACGAACACCCCGGGTTCCTGTGGCGTAACCCGGAACCGGCGAAGGCCTATGACGTGGTGATCGTCGGCGGCGGTGGGCACGGTCTCGCCACCGCGTACTACCTGGCGCGCAACCACGGCATCACCAACGTCGCCGTCCTGGAGCGGGGCTGGCTCGCGGGCGGGAACATGGCCCGCAACACCACGCTGATCCGCTCGAACTACCTGTGGGACGAGTCCGCGGCGATCTATGAGCACTCCCTGAAGCTGTGGGAGGGGCTGGAAGACGATCTCGGGTATCCGATCCTGTTCTCCCAGCGCGGGGTGCTGAACCTTGCGCACACCGAGCAGGACGTGCGCGACTCGGTGCGGCGGGTGGAGGCGAACAAGCTCAACGGGATCGACGCCGAATGGCTCGGCCCGGACGAGGTCGTCAAGATCTGCCCGATCGTCAACGTGTCCGCCCAGATCCGCTATCCGGTTCAGGGCGCGACGTATCAGCCGCGCGCGGGTATCGCCAAACACGACTACGTGGCCTGGGGGTTCGCGCGCCGCGCGGACGAGGCCGGCGTCGATCTGGTCCAGGACTGCGAGGTCACCGGGTTCACTGTGGACGGTGACCGGGTCACCGGGGTGCGCACGACGCGCGGCGAAATTGCGTGCGGGACGGTCGCGCTGTGCGCGGCCGGGCACACCTCGGTGCTGCTGGACCATCTCGGCGTCCGGGCGCCGCTGCAGTCGCATCCCTTGCAGGCGCTGGTATCCGAACTGCTCGAGCCGGTGCACCCGACGATCGTGATGTCGAACGCGGTGCACGTGTACGTGTCGCAGGCGCACAAGGGCGAACTGGTGATGGGCGCCGGTATCGACGCCTACAACGGCTACGGCCGGCGCGGGGCGTTCCACATCATCGAACGGCAGATGGCCGCCGCGGTCGAGTTGTTCCCGGTGTTCGCCCGCGCGCACCTGCTGCGCACCTGGGCGGGGATCGTAGACGTCACCCCGGACGCGAGCCCCATCGTCGGGCACACGCCGTACGAGAACGTGTTCGTCAACGCCGGCTGGGGGACCGGCGGGTTCAAGGCGACCCCCGGGATCGGCTGGTGCTACGCGCACACGATCGCGCAAGGCGAGCCGCACCCGTACGTCGCCCCGTTCGGTCTCGGCCGGTTCGCCACCGGCGCGCTCGTCGACGAGCACGGCGCCGCCGCCGTGGCTCACTGAGAGGTCTGCCATGCAACTCATCCACTGCCCGTGGTGCGGCCCCCGCGAGGAGGTCGAGTTCCACTACGGCGGCCAGGCCGGCGTCGCCTATCCGGACGAACCCGACGGACTGTCCGATCAGGACTGGGCGGAGTTCGTGTTCTACCGGGACAACCCCCAGGGTCCCTTCGCGGAACGCTGGAGCCACGCCGCGGGCTGCCGCCGCTGGTTCAACGCCATCCGCGACACGAGGACCTACCGGTTCCTCGCCACCTACCGGATCGGGGAGGTGCACCAATGAGCAGGATCGACGGGTACGGGCGGATCGACCGCACGAGAACGCTGACCTTCACCTTCGACGGCCGCAGCTACACCGGCCACCCCGGTGACACACTCGCGTCGGCGTTGCTGGCCAACGACGTGCACCACATCGGGTCGAGCGTGAAACTGGGCCGCCCGCGCGGCATCGGCGCCGCGTGGACCGAGGACCCGAGCGGACTGGTGCAGATCGAAGAGCCCTTCCCCGAGCCCATGCTGCTCGCGAGCACCGTCGAGGTCACCGACGGGCTCGTCGCTCTCGGTCTCGACGGCCGGGGGCGGCTCGCCGAGGTCGCAGACACCGCGCGCTACGACGGCAAGCACACCCACACCGACACGCTCGTCGTCGGCGCCGGTCCGGCCGGGCTGCGCGCCGCGCGGGCCGCCGCCCGCGCGGGGGAGAGCGTCGTCCTGATCGACGACCGGGCGACTCCCGGCGGCAGCGGCCCGGTACTCGAATCCGCCGACGAGGTCGTGGCCGAACTGGCCGCTAACCCGGAGGTCCTGCACCTGCAGCGCACGACCGCGTTCGGGCACTACGACGACGGGTTCGTGCTGGCTCTCGAACGCCGCACCGATCACCTCGGGGCGGCCGCGCCGCGCACCCGGTCGCGCCAGCGGGTGCACCGGATCCGGGCCGGGAAGGTCGTTCTCGCGACCGGTGCGCACGAGCGGCCCATCGTGTTCTCCGACAACGACCGCCCGGGGATCATGCTCGCCTCGGCGGCCCGCGACTACCTGCACCGGTACGGGGTGCTCGTCGGCCGCGAGATCGTCGTGTTCACCAGCCATGACAGCGCTTACCTGACGGCCCTCGATCTCGCCGGCGCGGGCGCGAACGTGACCATCCTGGACGCGCGGGACGCCGTGCCGAGCCTCGCGCACCGCCAGGGCATCGCGGTGTATCCGTCCACTGTGGTCACCGGGACCGAAGGGCACGAGCGGGTTTCCGCCGTGCTCGCGACGAGTCCGGACGGCCCGATGCGCTGTCCGGCGGACACGGTGCTCGTTTCGGGCGGCTGGAGCCCGGCGGTGCACCTGTTCAGCCACCTCAGGGGAGCCTTGGCGTACGACGCGGCGCTCGGCGCCTTCCGCCCGGCCGGGACGCTGCCTGGCGTGACGGTGACCGGGGCCGCGGGCGGCACGTTCGACCCCACCGAAACCCCGGCGAACGTCTTGTGGCGCACCGAAGGCGACTCGTCGCGGCAGTTCGTCGACATCCAGCGGGACGCCACCGTCGCCGACATCGAGCGAGCGGTCGCGGCCGGGCTGCGCTCGGTCGAGCACGTCAAGCGTTACACCACCATCGGTACCGCACACGACCAGGGCAAGACGTCCGGCATGATCGCCGCCGGGATCACCGCCGAACTGCTGGGCCGCCCGGTCGAAGAACTGGGCACGACGACGTTCCGCCCGCCGTACACACCCGTCGCCTTCGCCGCGCTGGCCGGGCGGGAACGCGGTCCGCTGTTCGACCCCGAGCGGCGCACCGCGCTGCATGACTGGCATGTGCGGGCCGGGGCCGTGTTCGAGGATGTGGGCCAGTGGAAACGGGCGCGGTACTACCCGCGGCCGGGCGAGGACATGGACGCCGCGGTGCTGCGCGAATGCGCCGCGGTCCGGCGAAGCGTCGGCATCCTCGACGGCTCGACCCTGGGCAAGATCGACGTCCAGGGCCCGGATGCCGGGGTGCTGCTCGACCGGATGTACCCGAACATGATCAGCACCCTGAAGGTCGGCCGGGTGCGCTACGGCGTGATGTGCGGCAACGACGGCATGGTCATCGACGACGGTACCGTGTCGCGGATCACCGGGAACCGGTTCCTCGTCACGACCACCACGGGCGGCGCGGCGGCCGTGCTGGACTGGATGGAGGAGTGGGTCCAGACCGAGTGGCCCGGGCTGCGGGTGTGGCTCACCTCGGTCACCGAACAGTGGTCGGTCTTCCCCGTCGCCGGCCCCCGCGCGCGCGACGTGATCGGCGCGGTCTTCGCCGGGGTGGACGTGTCCAACGAGGCGTTCCCGTTCATGTCGTGGCAGGACACCATGCTCGACGGCGTCCCCGCCCGCCTCGCCCGTATCTCCTTCTCCGGTGAGCTCGCCTGGGAGGTCAACGTCAGTTCCTGGTACGCGGTGTCGGTGTGGAAGCGCTTACTGGCGGCGGGGGAGCGGTTCGGTATCACACCGTACGGCACCGAGACGATGCATGTGCTGCGCGCGGAGAAGGGCTACCCGATCATCGGGCAGGACACGGACGGCACGGTTACGCCGCAGGATCTCGGGATGAGCTGGGCGGTGTCGAAGAAGAAGGCTGACTTCATCGGCAAGCGCTCGTTTTCGCGCCCGGAGAACACCAATCCGTCACGTAAGCACCTGGTCTCGCTGCTGCCGACGGACGGGCGCACCAGGCTGCCGGAAGGCTCGCAGATCGTGGAACTGTGCCAGGACGGGATTCTGCCCGCGCCACCGGTGCCGATGCTCGGCCATGTGACGTCGAGCTATCACAGCGCCGCGCTGGGCCGCCCGTTCGCGCTCGCGCTGGTGAAGGGCGGGCGTGCGCGCATCGGCGATCTGGTGCACGTACCCGTGGGCGGCACGCTCGTGCCGGCGCAGATCCGGGAAACGGTCCTGGTCGATCCGGAGGGGACGCGCCGCGATGGCTGACACCCCGATGGACGGCCTCATCATCCAGGCCGAGCGTGAGGTCGCCGCCGTCGATCTCCGTGTCGGCCCCGCCGCCGGGCTCACCGTACTCGGCTCGGCGCTGCCGGTTCGGCCCAACACGTGGATCCGTGCCGGAGACGGCCAGATCATCTGGCTGGGCCCCGACGAGTGGCTGGTGACCAGTGCGAGCGCCCGCCCGCACAAGTTCGAAGAGGAGCTGAGCCGGGTGGTCTCGCCGCACGACGGCGCCGCCGTCGATGTCTCCGCCCAGCGGGTCAGCCTCCGGCTGCGCGGGGAGAACGTGCGGGAGTTGCTGTCCTTCGGTTGTTCGATCGACCTGCGCCTGTCGGCGTTTCCGCCCGGCGCGTGCGCGCAGACGACCATCGCCCGGGCCGGGGTGCTCATCCTGGTGCTCGGCGACGACGACTACCGCGTCTTCGTGCGGCCGTCGTTCGCCGGTTACCTCGCGGACTGGCTGCTCGACGCGGCCGAGGAATTCCGCACACCGTCCATTGAGGAGAGTGCCCCGTGAGCGCTTCGCCCCGTGTCGTCGTCATCGGAGCCGGGATCGTCGGCGCGAACCTCGCCGACGAGCTCACCGCACGCGGCTGGGATCAGGTCACCGTCGTGGACCAGGGACCGCTCCCGCTCACCGGCGGCTCCACGTCGCACGCGCCCGGCCTGGTCTTCCAGACCAATCCCTCCCGGACCATGACCCGGTTCGCGACCTACACCGTCGAGAAGTTCAAGGGGCTCGATGTCGACGGCGCCTGGTGTTTCAACCAGGTCGGCGGGCTCGAGGTCGCGACCACCCCGGAACGACTCGCCGATCTGCACCGCAAGCAGGGCTGGGCCACATCCTGGGGTGTGCCCGGCGAGGTCGTCGGTCCGGACCGATGCGCCGAACTGCACCCGCTGCTGGACTCCGGCCAGGTGCTCGGCGGGTTCCACACGCCGACCGACGGGCTCGCCAAGGCCACCCGTGTGGTTGTCGCGCTGGCGCGCCGCGCGGAATCCCGGGGTGCGGTGTTCCGCGGCTCGACCCGTGTCGCGGAGGTGCTCCAGCGCGGCGGCCGGGTCACCGGCGTGCGCACCGGCACTGGCGAGGACATCCCGGCCGACATCGTGGTGTCCTGTGCCGGGTTCTGGGGGCCGGCGATCGGCGAGCTGGCCGGGATGCGGGTGCCGCTGCTGCCGTTGGCGCACCAGTACGTGCGCACCGGGCAGGTGCCCGGGCTCGTGGGCCGCAACGACGAACAGACCGAAGCGCGGCTGCCGATCCTGCGCCACCAGGACCGCGACCTGTACTACCGGGAGCACAACGACCGGCTCGGCATCGGCTCCTACGCGCACCGCCCGATGCCCGCGCGTCCGGCCGAGCCGGCGGAGGTCACCGAGTCGGCCATGCCTTCGATGCTGCCGTTCACCGAGGAGGATTTCGCGCCGTCGTGGGAGGCGAGCACGCGACTGCTGCCGTCCCTGTGCGAAGCCAAGATCGACACCGGGTTCAACGGGATCTTCTCGTTCACCCCGGACGGCGGCCCGCTCATCGGGGAGTCGCCGGAGGTGGCGGGGTTCTGGATCGCCGAAGCGGTGTGGGTGACACACTCCGCCGGGGTGGCGCGAGCGGTGGCGCAGTTGCTGGTCGAGGGCCGGAGCGAGATCGCGCTGCACGGATGCGACGTGCACCGGTTCGACGAGATCGAGACCACCGGGGCGTACGTGGACGAGACCGCGCAGCGGAACTTCGTGGAGATCTACGACGTCGTGCACCCGTTGCAGCCGAAACTGTCCCCACGCGGCCTGCGCGTGAGCCCGTTCCACTCGCGGCAGAAGGAGCTGGGCGCGTTCTTCCTCGAATCGCACGCGTGGGAGCGCCCGCACTGGTACGAGACGAACGCCCACCTCGTCAAGGACCTGCCGCCCGAATGGCAGCCGCCGTCCCGCGACGCGTGGTCGGCGATGTTCCATTCGCCGATCGCCGCGGTCGAGGCGTGGAAGACCCGCACGGCGGTCGCGCTGCATGACCTTACCTCGCTCAAGCGCATCGAGGTCAGCGGTCCCGGCGCGCTCGACCTCCTGCAGCGGCTGACCACCGGCAAGGTGGACAAGCCGGTGGGTTCGGTGACCTACACGCTCGCGCTGGACGAGGCCGGCGGAATCCGCGGCGACCTCACCGTCGCGCGCCTGGGGGAGCAGCTGTTCCAGGTCGGCGCCAACGGGAACCTGGACGTGGACTACGTCCGGCGGCAGGCCGGGAGCACCGTTCAGGTTCGCGACGTCACCGGCGGCACCTGCTGCCTCGGTGTGTGGGGACCGCTGGCCCGCGACCTGCTCCAGCCGCTGAGCCGCGACGACTTCTCCCACGAGGCACTGAAATACTTCTGCCTCGCACATGCGCACATCGCCGGGCTCCCCGTCGTCGCGATGCGACTGTCCTATGTGGGCGAGCTGGGCTGGGAGATCTACACCAGTGCCGAATACGGGCAGCGGCTGTGGGACGTGCTCTTCGAGGCGGGGCGGCCGCTCGGTGTCGTCGCCGCCGGGCGGGCCGCGTTCAACAGCCTCCGGCTGGAGAAGGGCTACCGAGCCTGGGGCGCCGACATGACCACCGAGCACAACCCGTATGAGGCCGGTCTCGGCTTCGCCGTCAACGCCAAGAAGACCGGCTACGTCGGCTACGAGGCAGTCGCGGAACTGGGCAACGACACCGTCTCGAGGCGCCTGAGCTGTCTGACCGTCGACGACGGCCGGAGTGTGGTGCTGGGTAGTGAACCGGTGTTCCTCGACGGAAAGCCTTGCGGCTACGTCACTTCGGCCGCGTTCGGGCACACCGTCGGCAAACCGGTGGTCTATGCCTGGCTGCCCGCCTCGGCCACGGTCGGCACACAGGTCGAGATCGGCTACTTCGACCGCCGCGTGCGCGCCACCGTCACCGCCGAACCGCTGGTGGACCCGGAGATGGCCCGCATCCGCCGTTAGGGGCCTCGGCCTCTCCGGTGCCATGCGCGACAGGCACGCGCGTAGCCGTGCAGTCCGACGGGCCGCCGGCCCAAGCAGGCCGGAACGCTCGTGAGAGGTGCCCGGCTGTGGGACCAGCCACCGCGCCGCCGCCGCTGACCCGCGATGGCCCCCACCGCCCCGCACACACACGACGCCGCGCGTAGGGGGAGCCGGACTCGCGGGGTGGGCTGCGGGCGGTGGGCAGGTGATGGCACCCGGTGTTAGCGAGTGCTACGGTGGTCGATGACACCAGGTGTCATCACAGGGAGGATCTCTCATGCGTGTCTTCGTCACCGGGGCGAGCGGCCACGTCGGCTCCGCGCTCATCCCCGAACTGCTCTCAGCCGGGCATGAAGTCGTCGGCCTCGCCCGGTCCGACACCGCGGCCGCGGCAGTGCGAGCCCGTGGCGCCGAGGTGCGCCGCGGCGATCTGGACGACCTCGATGGCCTGCGGGAAGCCGCGGCCGCGTCCGACGGCGTCATTCACCTCGCCTTCAAGCACGACGCCATGATCGCCGGGGACATGGCGAGCGCGGCCGCCGCCGACCTGGCTGCCGTGCAGGCGCTCGCGGACGCTCTCACCGGCACCGGCACCGGCACCGGCACCGGCACCGGCAAGCCGCTGGTCGGCACGTCGGGAACCGGGATGCTTGCCATGGCGGGCATCCCGGGCACCGGCACCGAGGACGACGTGATCCCCGGCGGCTACCGCGTCGACACCGAGAACCTGATCATCGGTCTCGCCGGCCATGCCGTCCGGTCTTCGGTCCTGCGCCTGCCGCCGACCGTCCACAGTGAACTCGACAAGCACGGCTTCGTCCCGACCCTGATCGGCATCGCCCGCGAAAAGGGCGTGTCGGGCTACCTCGGCGACGGGGCCAACCGCTGGCCCGCGGCCCACTCGCTGGACATCGCCCGCCTTTACCGGCTGGCCTTGGAGAAGGCCCCGGCCGGGTCGCGCCTGCACGCGGTCGACGACGAAGGGGTCCCGCTCCGGCAGATCGCCGAGGCGATCGGCCGTCACCTCGGCATCCCGGCCGTGAGCGTCCCGGCCGAGGAGGCCGGCGCGCACTTCGGCTGGTTCGCTCCTTTCGCGGGGCTCGACAACGTGGCGTCCAGCGCCCGCACGCGCGAGGTGCTCGAATGGAAACCGGAACACCCCGGCCTTCTCGCCGACCTCGATCTGGGCCACTACTTCGGCTGACGGCCCGCCGTCAGCACCACGCGGCTCAGTGGCCGACGCGGGGGCGCTGTCCCTTTTCCTGGTGCGGAACCTGCTGACCTGAGGTCGGTGCCGTCGGCAGCGGGAACTGGCTGGCCTCGTACTGGGCCAGGTTGTAGGCGGCCGTCGTCTCCGGCAGGTCCGGCTTGCGCGTGCTGCCATGCCCGAACCGGAAGGCGGAGGTCAGATCGCCGACCGTGCCGCGGCGCCAGGCACTGATGTTGGTTTCCCTGACACCGGTGAGCTTTTCCAGGAACAGCAGCTGGGACGTGTGATCGAACACCTCGGAGCAGACCCAGCCGCCCACCGTCCAGGGCGAGACGATGATGCACGGCACCCGGAAGCCGAGTCCCACCGGCAGTCCCGCGCCCGGAATGCCGGTCGGCGAGGTCTTGGTGACGAACTCGTCCGCGGTCCCCGCCGGCGGCGTGGGCGGCAGCACGTGATCGAAGAGCCCGTCGTTTTCGTCGTAGGAAAGGATGAACACGGTCTTGGCCCATACGTCGGGGTTCGCGGCGAGCGCGTCCACGATCCCGGCGACGAAGGCGGCGCCCGCGGCCGGCATGCGCTGCGGGTGCTCGTCGTACTCCGTCGGCGGCATGATCCAGCTGACCGTCGGCAGCTTGTCGTTGAGCGCGTCGTACTCGAACTGGCCGAGCGGGGTCGGCGCCACGGCGTTCTCGTACAGCGCGGAGCCCGGCGCGGCGTTGCTGTACTGCTTCATCCGGGAGATCGGCTTCCACCCGGTGACGTTGGCCGCCTGGTGGTAGATGCGCCAGCTGACCCCGGCCTCGGTCAGCCGTTCGGGGTAGGTCTGCCACGAATACGTGCCCGCGGCCGCTCCGTTGTCCAGCGCCGGCCCACCGAACTCGCCGTTCGGGTCGACGGTGCCGGTCATCCACATGTAGCGGTTCGGATGGGTCGGGCCCAGCACCGAGCAGTGGTAGGCGTCGCAGATCGTGAACGCGTCGGCCAGCGCGTACTGGAACGGGATGTCCTCGCGGGTGTAATAGCCCATCGTATAAGGGCCTTTGGCCGCACCGTCGGCCGCGAGGTGCGCCGGCAGCCAGTTGTCCATCTTGCCGCCGTTCCACGCCGAGTGCTGCACCGACCAGGCGTGGCTGGTCGACGGGATGGCCTGCGCGGCGGTGTTCGTCGTGTTGAGCCGGTAGGGCAGCAGGTAGCCGTCCGGGTTGCCCGGGTCCGGCTGGTAGAAGACGGAACGCCCGTCCGGCAGGCGCAGGGCGTCCGGATCGTCGAAGCCGCGGACACCGGACAGCGTCCCGAAGTAGTGATCGAAGCTGCGATTCTCCTGCATCAGCAGGACGACGTGCTCGATGTCCTGCAGCTGTCCCCGCTGGGGCATCGGCGAAGCGATCGCCTTGCGTACGTTGGCCGGCAACACCGTGGCGGTCGCGGCCAGCCCGCTCGCGGCGGCGGCCGAACCCAGCAGCCGTCTCCGGGTGATGCCGGGTGAGGTCGGCTCGTCGTTCATCGTGACCCTCCTGAAACGCTCGACCGGTTGTCCCGCACTGCTCTGCGACCCTTGTTGCTCTTGTTGAGCAAATTCGCGCGAGCGAGTGAATGCCGGTTGAACTTCCGCTACAGAAAAGGGGCCAATATTTCTGATTTGCGTAGAAGGTCCGATTAAATGGCACATTGATGAGCGAAAACGTGGCCCTGGACGGGTGATATTTCAACTGTGACATGCGACACTCTCGCATGGCCCATTTGCCTTTTCCGGTGGCGAGGTGACGCGAGATGTTCGGCCAGCTTCTCGATCCTGTGCACAGCGTGGTGGGCAGTACCCTGCTGGCGCTGCTGCCGGTCGCGGTGCTGCTGGTGGCGCTCGCGGTGTTGCGGCTGTCGGCGTGGCAGGCGGTGATCATCGGCACCGTCGTGACCCTGCTGGAGTCCATCTTCATCTGGCGGGCACCGGCCGGGGACTCGTTCGTCGCCTACGGGCTGGGCGCCGCGACCGGGTTCTGGTCGATCGACTGGATCGTGTTCTGGGGCGTGATCATCTACCACACCCTGGTCGCGACCGGCGCGTTCGACGGGTTCAAGCGCTGGCTGGTCAGGCAGGCGACCGCGGACATCCGCGTGCAGACGATCCTCATCGCGTGGGCGTTCGGCGCGCTGATGGAGGGCCTCGTCGGGTTCGGCTACCCGTGGGCGGTGGTGGCGCCGCTGCTGATCGGGTTCGGGATCGCGGACATCGCCGCGGTGCGGGTGGCCGCGCTGGCCAACAACGCCCCGGTGTCCTACGGCGCGCTCGGCGCGCCGGTCATCGGGCTGGCCGCGGTCACCGGTCTGCCGCTGCTCGCGCTGTCCGCCGCGATCGGCAAGATCGTCGCGGTGCTCGCGCTGGCTCCGCCGTGGCTGCTGATCTACCTGGTCAGCGGCCGGCGAGGCTTCCGCACCGGCTGGCCGCTGGCGCTGGTGGGGTCGCTGGCCTACATCGCCGGCCAGTACCCGACGTCGCAGTGGCTCGGCCCGTACCTGCCCGACATCATCGGCTCGCTGGTGTGCTTCGGCGCGTTGCTGGTGCTGCTGCGGTTCTGGCGGCCGGCCGAGCAGTTGGGGTTCGGCGGCCGGACGCTCACCGCGGCCGAAGTCGAGGAACCGCGGAGCGCACCCGGCGCGGCGACGTCGACCTCGACCTCGGCGTGGGCGGGCGCCGGGCGCGGGCTGCTGCCGTTCGGGATCCTGGTGGGGGTCGTGGTCGCCTGGACCGGCCCGTGGTCACCGCTGCCGGGCTACCAGCCGTTCGTACCGAAGATCTCCGCGCTGTCGTCGCTGACCGGCAAGGCGGTGAGCGTCTCGTGGTCCTTCGCGCCGGCGGTCGCCGGGACCGCGATTCTGGTGAGCTGGCTGCTGATCTGCCTTTACCTGCGGCCCACCCGCGTGCAGTTGCGTGAGGTCTTCGGCCGCACCTTCCAGCAGATGTGGGGAGCCCTGCTGGTCGGTCCGCTGATCTTCGGGCTCGCGCAGGCGTTCAACTACTCCGGCATGGCCAACTCGATGGCGAACGGCTTCGCCAAGGTCGGTACCGCGTTCGTGGTGCTCGCGCCGGTCCTTGGCTGGATCGCGGTCGCGCTGTCCGGCAGCAACACCTCGGCCAACGCGGTGTTCGGCCAGTTCCAGGTCGCGGTCGGCCGCCTGCTCGGCGTGCCCGTGCTGCTGTTCCCGGCGCTGAACTCGGTGGGCTCCGAGGTCGGCAAGCCGGTCGCGCCCCAAACGGCCAGCGTCGGCGTGGCCACGACCGGCCTGGTGCGCCAGGAAGGCACGGTCATCCGCTACAACATGGGCTGGACGCTGGTAATCCTGGCGTACCTGATCGGGATCGGGGCGCTGTTCTACTTCCTGCTCCCCGGCGCCATGCGCCTCTAGCCGGCAGGCAACTCCCGCAGCCGGGCGTGGTCGATCTCCTCGCGGAGGCGGAACTTCTGGATCTTGCCGGAGCCGGTGAGCGGTAGCTCGCCGGCCTGGAACCAGCGGGACGGTGTCTTGTGGGGCGCCAGGTGCGCGCGGCACAGCTCGCGGAGTTCCTCGATCGCGGGAAGCGAGGCGGGCTCGGCGGGCACGAGCACCACCGCGACGATCTCGCCCCAGGCCGGGTCGGGCACGCCGAGCACGGCAACGTCCCGGACGGCCGGATGCGTGAACAGCACCTGCTCGATCTCGGTGGCGTAGATGTTCTCCCCGCCGCGGATGATCATGTCCTTGAGCCGTCCGGTGACCTGGAGATAGCCGCGGTCGTCGAAGACGCCGAGGTCTCCGGTGTGCACCCAGCCCTCGGTGTCGATCGTCTCCGCGGTGCGCTCGGGCATCTCGAAGTAGCCGAGCATGGCCTGGTAGCCGCGGGCGCAGATCTCACCCGGCCGGCCGATGGGCGCGGGCTCGCCGGTGAGCGGGTCGCGGACGGAGACCTCGACCTGAGGGAGCGGGCGGCCGGCGGTACCGGCCTTGTCCTCGGGTGAATCGTCGGGGCTGGTCTGCGTCACGACGGGGGACAGTTCGGTCTGGCCGTAGACGGCGGTGAAGCGGACGCCGAAGCGGTCTTCGACGCGGCGGACGAGTTCGGGCGGGACGGGACTGCCGCCGGACAGCACGATGGACAGGCGAGACAGGTCGGTCTGCCCGAAAGCGGGGTGGCTCAGCATCGCGATGAGCATCGTGGGCACCCCGGCCAGCATGTCCGCACGATGCTCCGCGGTCGCGGCCAGCACGAGCGCCGGGTCGAACAGCTGGCACAGCACGTAGGTGGCCCGCTGATGCGCGCAGCCGAGCACACCCATCGCGCAGCCCGCGGTGTGGAACATCGGCATCGGCGACACCATGGTGCCCCGCGCGGGCAGCTGAGTCCGGTCGATCATGAACCTCGCGTTGGCCACCAGCCCGCGGTGGTGCAGCAGCGCGCCTTTCGGGAAGCCGGTGGTGCCGGAGGTGTACTGGATCTGGGCCGCGTCACCGGGCCGCACCCGCGGCAGCGGACCCGGCTCCTGATGGGCGCGCACGGTCGTCTGCCAGTCCCCGAAACTGAACGTCTCGCGCAACTCGGGGAGCTCAGGCGTGGCTTCCCGCGCGATCGCGGTCATGTCGCTGCCGCGGAACGCGTCGACATGGAAGAGCCCGGCGGACCGGGATTGTTCGAGCACGTAACGCAGTTCCGGCGCGCGCAACGCCGGATTGGCGGTCACCACGACCATTCCGGCCAGGGCGGCGCCGTACTGGAGGATCACCCATTCCGGGACGTTGGGCGCCCAGACGGTGATCCGCTCACCCGGCTCGAAGCGGGTCAGCAGCCAGTGCGCGCACTGCTCGGCCTCGGCCAGCAACTGCCGGTACGTCCAGGCGCGGCCGGTGCGGTCGGCGCCCGTGAGTGACGGCGTGCCCGGCGGGGCGACCTCGATCAGTGCGGTCTGGTCCGGGGCGTCGCGCGCGGCCTCGCGCAGGAGGTCGCCGGTGGTCAGTTCCAGCACCGGCTCGCTGGTGTCGGCCGGCCAGTACGACTCGGTGAGTACGCCCATCCTCGTTCACTCCTCGTCGAGGTCCGCTACGGTCGGTATTTCTCCGCCCCCGTCCGGGATCGGGCGCCCGGAGTCGCGCCACCGCACCGCGGCCGGGAACCCGTGCCGGGCGGCGAACTCCTGGAACCAGCGCCCCTCGGGGGAATGCCGGGTGATCCCGTCGAACAGGGTGGCCAGCAGCTGCGTGCCCTGCAGGCCCATGTTGTCGTACGCCTGGTTGATCATCAGTTTCTGCATGGCGAGCTGGTTGACCGGCACCCCCGCGATGCGGTCGGCCAGCGCCTCCACCGCGCCGTCCAGTTCGCCGGCCGGGACAGCCTGCACCACCAGGCCCCATTCGGCGGCGGTGCGCCCGTCGATCGTGTCGCCGGTCAGCAGCATCCGCTTCGCCCGTTCGGCGCCGAGCCGGTACACCCACATCGCGGTGGTCGGGCAGCCCCACACACGGGCGGGCATGTAGCCGATCCGCGCGTCCTCGGCCATCACCACCAGATCGCACGACAGCGCGACGTCACTGCCTCCGGCCACCGCGTAGCCGTGCACCTTCGCGATGGTCGGCTTCAGCGAGCGCCACAGGGTGAAGAAGTCGTCGGTGTTGCGCTTCATCTGCTGGTAGTCCTGGATCGGATCCCAGACCGGCGGCTGCGTCAGGTCCCCTTCCTCAGCGTACTGCTTGAGGTCGTAGCCCGCGCTGAACGCGCGCCCGGCACCGGCCAGCACGATCACGTGCACGGCCGGATCCTCGTTGGCGCGCTCGACCAGCTCCCGCAGCAGGCGCGCGACCTCGGTGGTGATCGCGTTCAACCGGTCGGGCCGGTTCAACGTCAGATACGCCTTGCGGTCGCGTACCTCGTAGCCGATGACCTCGGTCACTGGTGGCTCACCTCCACGGTCGAACTTAGCCAATCGTGGCCGGTGGAGGACCCCGATCCCGCCCTCGTCGTCGCGGATCCGCACGTGGTGGTGTGCTGTTCACCGTTCCCTGTCACCTGTGCGCCGTGCTGGGCTGCATTGTGCGAAAAGGGAGTCGAACCCACTACGCTGCCCACCGCGTGTGCCAGGAGGACCGATTTGCCCGCCGGCCCGCGGGTTGTGCGCGCCTCCGTGACGACTACCTGCTCCACCGTCAGTCCAGGAGGTCGACCTCCCAGTTCGCGCGCTGGATGCGCACGTCGAGTTCCCGGATCTCGCGGGCGAGCGCGTCCGCCCGCACCCGCAGTTCGGCGACGGGCAGGGCCGCGATCATCTTCAGCTCGGACCGCAGTTGGCGGACCATACCGGGCTGGTTGCGGCCCGCCGCCGCGTCGGCCGCCGCGGTGACGGCGGCGTGGCGCAGCCGCAGTACGTCCCGGCGAGCCAGTGCGTCCGTGATCGTGCCGTCGGCGCCGATGCCGGTGGCGGCGTTGGTGCGGTTGATCCGCCGGATCAGTACCTGGAGCTCGTCGAGCGTGGCGTCTGCTTCGGCGAGCAGCGCCGCCGCGTCCTCGGTGGGCTCTTCGCCCTCCTGGAAGCGGGCGTTGCCGACGATCCGCGCCCGCAATTGCTCGACGCGCCGCGCGGCGTCGGCGCGCAGGGCCAGCGCCTCCGCGAGCCTCATCGAATCTGCCACCATGACGATCAACTATGCCCGTGAACGCGCCGGCAGCGCCATCCGGTTTCCGGGCCGGGTCAGTGCGCCAGGAGCAGCCAGGCGAACACCAGGCCGCCCGAGTTGGTCGCCAGGTGCACCATCATCGGCGCGAGCAGGCCGCGGCCGGAATGCCGCCACCAGTAGAGGAACACCCCGGCACCGGTCGCGGCGAGCATCGCGAGCAGTGACACGACGGCCAGCGGGAGCCCGCCGAAGGTCGCGTGCACGGCCGCGTTCTGCTCCAGGGCCAGTGACGGCAGCAGATGCCAGAGCCCGAACAGACCGGCGGCGCCGAGCACGGGCCCCCACCGCCAGCGCTCACCGGCGCCCAGCAGCGCCGGCAGGACACCGCGGAAGGCGACTTCTTCCAGCAGGACGGTGCCCAGCGGGATGCGGAGCAGCGCGAGCCACATGAGCTGGCCGAAGCCCGGGGAGCCGACGCGGCCGTCCTGGAACAGGATGCGCAGCGAAGGCACCGCCATCGCGACGCCGAACCCGGTCAGCACCAGCGCGAGACCGATCAGGCCGACCACGGCGGAGCGGCGGAAGTGCCGACGGCCGAGGCCGATCGCGGAGAGACGAAGCCCGGACAGGCGGGCGAGCAGGATCAGCGCCGTGGCGGTGACGGCACCGCACAGCGGGTAGGCCCAGCCGGGCAGCACCCGGTTGGCCAGCACGGTCGCCGCGGCGAGGAGCAGCACGGCGACGAGCACAGCGGGGACGCGACGGCGGACAGTGGTGACTTCCGACCATGGCGCTGGAGCAGTTGTGACAGTCATCTTGTCCCCATTGTGCGCCTGGAGAGGACTACGACGATGAGCACGACAGAACCGGCCGCGCGGGAGCCCTACGTGGACTTCCTCCGCGCGGTCAGCCTGCTCGTCGTCGTGCTGTGGCACTGGGCCTTCACGATCCTGCGCTGGGCACCGACCGGGCCGCAGCCGACCAGCCCGCTGGGCTTCTTCAGCGGGTTGTGGATCTTCACGTGGCTGCTGCAGGTGCTGCCGGTGTTCTTCTTCGTCGGCGGTCACGTGCACCTGGTTTCCTGGGAGCACGCGCAGGCCCGCGGCGAGCATGTCGTGCCCTACCTCTGGCGGCACGTGAAGCAACTGCTGGTGCCGGCGGCCGCGCTGATCCTCACCTGGGCGGTGCTGGGGTTCGTGCTGGGCTTGGTGTTCGACCTGCAGTGGATCCGCGGCGCGGTGATCCTGATCATCAGCCCGCTGTGGTTCCTCGGCGTGTACGTGGCGCTCCTCCTGCTGTTGCCGGTGAGCGCGTGGCTGCATCGCCGGTTCGACGTGCTGGTACTGGTCTGGCTCGGCGGGATCGCCATGCTCGTGGACGTGCTGCGGCTGCGCTACGGCTACGAATGGGCGGGCTGGGTCAACATGGCCGCGGTGTGGGGGCTGGCGTACCAGGCGGGGTTCTTCTACCGGCGGATCGTCGACGCCCCGCGCCGCTGGGATCTCGCGCTGGTGTGGGGCGGGTTGTTCGCGTTGATGGGCCTGGTCTTTTCGGGCCTGTACCCGGGATCGATGGTCGGCGTGCCCGGTGAGCGGTTGTCGAACATGGCTCCGCCGACGTTCGTCATCGTCGCGCTGCTCACCTTCCAGATCGGGTTCGCCGAGGTACTGCGCCCCGCGGTCGAACGCAGGCTGGCGAGGCCGCGCTGGCAGCGCGCGAGCGCGCTGATGAACCGGTTCGCGCTCCCGCTGTTCCTGTTCCACACCACCGGAATGGCGATGGCCCGTGCCGTCGTCTACTTCGTGTTCGAACGGCAGATCTCCGACGACCGGCCGCCGGACCTCATCTGGTGGGCCGAACGACCGCTCGCGGTACTCGGACCGCTGCTGTTCACCATCCCGGTGATCGCGATCTTCGGCCGCCACCGGAACCGCCGGCGCGTGACGCCGAAGTGATCCGCGTCCACGCTTCCGCCGGGCAAACAGTCGATTGACGGCGATCACCGCCGCTGGCTACCAAGGGTGCATGGACGAGCCGCAGCGCGACCCCGAGAGCTACTTCGCCACCGCGACCGGACTGTTCACCGATGGCGGCATGCCGGACCGGCCGCGTTCCCCGGCACCAGCCAGGCCCCCCGCCGCCACGATCGCCGAGCCCGCCCGTGAGATTCCGGTCCACGAGGAGACCGACGTCCTCGTCGTCGGCGGTGGCCCGGCGGGTACGGCGGCCGCGGTCGCGGCAGCGCGCCTCGGTCAGCGGGTGACGCTCGTGGAGCGGTACGGGGATCTCGGTGGCCTCTCGGCAGGCGGACTGGTGATCTGGATCGACCGGATGACCGACTGGGCGGGTACACCGGTCATCGCCGGCATCGGTGCCGAGCTGCTCGACAGGCTGCCAGCGGGAGCGCTTGCCGGGCCCGGCCCCGAGCTGTGGGGTTCGACCGATCCCGCGCAGGTGGCCTACTGGCGCGAGCGGCTGTCCGCGTTCCGCGAGACCGTCTGCCGATCGCCGATGATCGATCCGGAGTGGCTCAAGATCGTGTCGCACGAACTCCTCGTCGGTGAAAGGGTGCGGGTGCTGCTGCACTCTTGGGTCGTGGCGGCGATCACCGAGGAGGACACCGTCCGGGGCGTGATCTTCGAGAGCAAGCAGGGGCGCCGGGCGATCCTCGCCAAGGTCGTCGTGGACACCACGGGAGATCTCGATGTCATCGCGCAGGCCGGTGGCGCGTTCGTCACCGACTCCCTGAAAGACGGTACGGGCGGCAATGTGCAGCACTGCGTCAATACCGCCTTCACCTGGACCGGCGTCGATATGAAGAAGTGGCTGGCGTTCAAGCGGGACGACCCGGCGGCCCACCGCGACCTGATGGCCCGGGGGCGCGAGCTCCTCGGCTATCTCGACACACCGCACGCCGGCTGGCGTGACGACGTCGTCGTGTTCATGGGCCCTCGGATGTCCGGCTACAGCGGGATCGACGTCGAGGACCTCAGTACCGTCGAGCTCGAGTCCCGCAGGCGGATGGTGGCCCATCTGGATTTCTTCCGACGTGAGGCGCCCGGTTTCGAAGGCGCGTGGATCATGCTCGCGGCGCCGCAGATCGGCGTGCGGATGACACGCCGCCTGGCCGGACTGCATCCGATGACGGCCGAGGAATGGCGGGCGGGGGTGCCTCGCCCGGACGAGATCGGTGTGTCACCGTCGCCGTCCCAGAAGTTCCCGACGATCTCGGTGCCGTACCGGGCCCTGGTGCCCGAACGCCTGGACGGCGTGGTCGTCGGGGGCCGGCACGTGGCGAGCGACGCGACAACCCAGGCGTTCATGCGAGAGATCCCGCAGTGCTGGATGACCGGGCACGCGGCGGGAATCGCGGCCGGGCTCGCCTCGCGCACCGGCCTCGCGCCCCGGGCCCTCGATGCCGGCGAGATCCGCCAGGAGCTCCGGGAGCAGGGTGCGTTCCTGCACGAGCGGGAACCCGCGCTGCTCCCGGTCAGTCCCGAGAGCCGCGCCGGTCGCTGAGGGTCTCGCCGGCCCGGACGAGACGCTCGCTGAGCTCGCCGGCCCAGCGGCTGGCTGCGGCGGCCGCCCCGTCAAGGCTGTCGGCCACCGTCGCCCCCGCCTGGTCGGCCCAGTTCGCGGCCTTGCCGGACAGCTGGGCGACCTGGTCATCGGCCTGTTCCCGCGCCAGCCCCAGCAGGGTGGTGGTCTGCGTGCGAACCGCGCGCAGCAGTCCGGTGAACGGTGCGGAGTCCGGCATGGTGAAGCCCCCTGTCGGCGTACCTGTTACTTCCGGTAACAGGTTATGGTCGCCGAGGAGGCTTGGCAAGTTCGTCCAGAACGTGGCCGGCCACGGTGAGGAGGTGGCCGGGCGGCGTCTCCTCGGGGAGCATGCGGTTCCCGCCCGGAACGCGGCCGCCGCCGTCGTGCACGGTGGTGGCGAGCGTGGTCAGGCGCTCGTAGGCGGCTTCGCCGCCGAAACGCGCCGGGTCCAGGCAGATCAGGAGATGACCGATCCGCTGAGGCCGGCCGGCCTGGTCCGGGGCGAACATGTCCGGCACCACCGATGACAGGTTCGGGCCGACGACGGCACCGGCGAGGGCTTCGACCAGGAACGCCAGCGCGAAGCCTTTCGCCCCGCCGAGCGGGGAGAGCATGCCGTGCAGGGCCGCCGCCGGGTCGGTGGTCGGCCGCCCGGCCGAGTCGAGTGCCCAGCCCTCCGGTACGGGCGTGCCGGACTTGGCGAGCGCGGCGATCTTCCCGCGGGCGACCGCACTGGTGGCGAGGTCCACGATGGACGATCTCGGTTTCGTGGGCAGGCCGGCGGCGATGGGTGACGTCGACAGTACGGGCACGCTGCCGCCCCAGGGCGGCATGACCGCGGGGCCGTTGGAGAAGGCCAGCGTGACGAAACCGGACCGCAGCCCGGGCACGGTGTACAACCCGAGCGCACCGCAATGCCCGGAGTCGGCGACGCTGACTGCGGCGATTCCGTAGCGTTGGCAGCGTTTCACGGCTTCCTCCGCGGCCTCCCACAACTGCCAGTGCCCGAGCCCGCCACCCCCCTCGAGCGCGAGCAGCGGGCCCGAGTCGGTGACCGTCCGCAGCTCGGCCGACGCCGGGTAACCGCCGGCCCGGATGCGTTCCAGGTAGAACGGCAGGCGCATCAGGCCGTGTGAACCGATTCCCCACACGTCGGCCTGCACGATGCAGCGTGCGGAGACTTCGGCGCGGGCTTCCGGCAGCCCGGCGGCGACGAGCAGCCGGGCAGCAAGTGCGGTCGCTTCGGCAACGGTGATCATGCGGCACGTGCCTTCCTGACGGTGCCGACCATCGCCCGCGCTTCGGCGCCGCTCAGCACCGCGTCGATGTCGGTGGCCAGCACCCGCAGGATCCGGTCCTGGCTCTGGCGGGTGATACCGGCGATGTGCGGGGTGAGGACGGTGTTCGGCAGCTTTTCGAGCCTGCCCGGCACCGGTGGCTCCTGCGTGCGGACATCCAGTGCCGCGCCCGCCACCCGGCCGCCGTCTAGTGCGTCGGCGAGCGCATCCTCGTCCACCGCCTCACCCCGGCCGACATTGACGAACAACACGTGCGGGCGGACCCGGGCGAGGAACTCCCGTCCCACCAGCCCGGCTGTTTCCGGCGTGGCGGGCAGGTGACAGGAGATCACGTCCGAGGCCCGGGCCAGCTCGTCGAGGGAGACGAGCCGGATCCCGGACTCGGCGATCCCGGCCGCCTGCGGATCGACATACGGGTCGTAGGCGAGCACCTTCATCCCGATGGCCGTCGCGAGCCGCGCGCACGCCCGGGCGGTCGCTCCCGCGCCGAGCAGTCCCCACGTCCCGCCGTGCAGTTCCGTTCCGGCGGACCGGTTCCAGCCACCCGCACGAGCGTCGCGATCCCGGTCCACGGTCTGCCGGGCGAGTGCGAGGGCCGTGCCCAGCGCGTGTTCGGCGACGCTGCGCGCGTTCGCGCCGAGCGGGGCCGCCACGACCACCCCGGCCTCGTTCGCCGCGCCGAGATCGATGTTGTCCAGCCCCACCCCGGCGCGGGCCACGATCTTCAGCCGCGGGCACGCGCGCAGCAGCTTCGCCGTCACCGGCGTCCGGTTGCGCACCACCAGCGCGCACACCTCACGTGCCGCGGCCTCTAACGCCGCGAGATCGGACCAGAGCCCCGGCTCGCGCCGGATCTTCCATCGCCCGGTCAGTTCCCGCAGCGGTTCGCCCCACACGTCTTCGGTCACCAAGACATCCACGACGTCACTCCGGTCACGCGCTTTCGTAGAGGCGGGTGAACACGAACTCCCGGTGGCCCATCACCTCGGCGCAGGTGAGGCGGCCGTTGACCGAGCGGTCGATGACGTCCATGAGCTGGTCGCCGGCGGAGGTCAGGCTGTACTCGCGACGCAGCAGGCCCGAGCAGTCCAGGTCGATGTGCTCGGGCATGGTCTCGGCGGTGACGGGGTTGGCCGTCAGCTTGATCACCGGTTCGATGGGGTTGCCGATCACGTTGCCTTGCCCGGTCGGGAACAGGTGGATCGCGGCGCCCGCCGCGGCCATCAACGTGATGCACTCCGCGGCGGCCGAGGAGGTGTCCATGAAGTACAGGCCGGCACCGGCGCCGGGGGCTTCGGCCTTGTCCAGTGCTCCGATGACCGGTTTCGTGCCGGTCTTGACGATGTTGCCCATCGCCTTCTCCTCGATGGTCGACAGGCCGCCCCGGATGTTGCCCTGGGTCGGTTGCGAACCGAGCAGGTTGGCCCCGGTCTTCTCGATCATCGCGAGGTACTCGTCGTAGATCCCTTGGAACCGGGCGCGTACCTCGTCGTTGACGCACCGCTGCGCGATGAGGTGCTCGCCGCCGGTCAGCTCGCTCGTCTCTCCGAAAAGGACGGTGCCGCCGGCCTCGACCCACCGGTCGACGGCTTCGGCCGTGGTCGGGCAGGAGCCCAGCCCGCTGGTGGTGTCCGACTCGCCGCATTTGATCGACAGCATGATCTCGCCGCGCTCGACCGGTTCGCGCCGTTTTTCGGAGTCCTCCTGCAGGAATTTCGCCGCGACCCGGGCCGCGGCCGCCACCGTGCGCAGGTCCCCGTGCCGCTCGATGGAGAAGCCCTGCACCTTCTTGCCGGTCTTGGCGATGCCTTCGACGACGCGGTCGGTCCAGGCGGGCTCGATGCCGATCACGATGACCGAGGCGACGTTGGGGTTGGCGCCGGTGCCGATCAGGGTCCGGAACGTCAGGTCGAGGTCGGGTCCGAACTGGAGCCTGCCGTAGGCGTGCGGCAGGGCGAGCGTGCCCGGCACAACCCTGGCCACGGCTTCCGCGGCGGCGTTCGACAGGTCGTCGACGGGCAGGATCACCGTGTGGTTGCGGATCCCGACCGCTCCGTTGTCCCGGCGGTAACCGGTCAGGCCACGCTGTTGTGCCACCGTGCGCTCCTCACGTTGTGAACGTGGACGTAGTCGCCCTTGCGGATGTCCGTGGTCGCCGTGGCGACCCGCTGGCCGTACTCGATGACGTCGCTTCCTTCGGCGATGTCGGCCAGCGCCAGCTTGTGCCCGAGCGGGACCGGGTGGCCCAGCTCGATCGTGACCGAGTCCGGCTTGCGCAGGTAACCGCCCTCGACGGTGCCCGGCTCGAGATCGCGGACCGCGACGCCCACCAGATCGGCGTCGTCGTGAATGAGGTAGCCCGGAGGCCCGGCGTCGACCATCTCTACTCCTTTGGTTAGAGGTCTGACCAATTGCGAGGGTAGCTCATCCGGACGGTGGCAGGCAAGACCCCGAACCGGAAGGGGACCGCGCCGACGGTTGTCCATCCGGCCGGCGGTCGCGGCCTGCCGCCGGCAGCGGGGTCCACCCGTCCGGGTTGGCCTCCTTTCAGTCTGATTGGTAAAGTGGTCTGGCCTCTTGAGACCCGAGGAGCGGAGCCGCCGTGACCACCGACAGCAGCATGTGGACGCCCCTGCAGCAGGGCAGGGTGCCGGACCTGATCGCCGATCGCATCCTCGCGCTGATCTCGTCCGAGAAGCTGCATCCGGGTTCGAAACTGCCGCCGGAACGGGAGCTGGCCACCCTGCTGGGCACGAGCCGCCCGTCCCTGCGGGAGGCGCTGCGTGCCTTGCAGGTCAAGGGGCATGTGGAGATCCGGCACGGTGCCGGGGTGTTCGTCGCCGACCCGGCCACCACCCGTAGCCTGCGGGAGGCCGTCTTCGCCGAGGAGATGAGCCTGGCCGAACTGTTCGACATGCGCGAGGTGCTGGAGCTGCCCGCGGTGAGCTGGGCCGCGGCCAACCAGGACCGGGAAAAGCTCGCCGCGGTGCGCAAAGCCTTCGAAGCGCTCGACGAGGCTTCGGCCCGGGACAAGATGGACTGGGCGCGCCTGCAACAGCTCGACGCCGCATTCCACCTCAGCATCGTGCGCGCGGCCGGCAACCGTTTCCTCAGCCAGACGCTCACGGTCCTGCAGGACATCCTCGCCCGTGGGATGGAGACCACGTTGCGGGTGCCGGGCAGGCTGGAACGGTCCAGAGTGGACCACCGGAAGATCCTGGAAGCCGTGCTGGACGGCCAGCCCTCGATCGCCCGCCGCGCCGCGGCGGTGCACATCCGCGGCGCCCGCAAAGCGGCGTTCGCGCGGCTGCACGACGAGAACGCGTCCGTTTAGGACACCGCGGTCGCCACTCCCGAGGCGATGACCAGGCATTTCACGACCACCTGGAAGGCGTGACGGGGGATCACGGTGGTAAGGCGAGCGCCGATCTGGTTGCCCGCGATCGCCGCCGCGGCCAGCAACGGCAACGCCGGCCACAGCAGTGAGCCCGGGATCTGACCGTGCAACCCCAGCACCGCGAGGGAAATCGCGTTCGTGCCGACGAAGTAGCCGGCGAAGTCGGCGACGAAGCGGGAAGGCGGCAACCGGGCCCGGTCCAGCAGCATCGCCACCGGCGGCCCGTTCAGCGAGATCGACGTCGACAGGTATCCGCCGACCGCTCCGACGCACGCATAGAGCCCACATCCTGGCGGTGGCGCGGAGCGGGGACGGTGCAGCAGCAGGAAAAGCCCGAGCGCGCAGATCACCACCCCGGTGACCGTCTTGAGCACCTGCTGGTTCAGGTACGGGACGGTGAACGCGCCCGCCACGGCGCCGGGCGCGCTGCCGGCGACGAGGGCGGCCACACCCCGCCAGTCGACGAGCCGCCGGTACAGCACCAGCGCCAGCGCGCGGGTCACCAGCGTGGCCGTCAGGTTCACCACGACCACCTCTCGCACCCCGAAACCGAGCAGCAGCAACAGGGGAGCTGCCAGCAGTGAGGTGGCGAAGCCGGCCGCCCCGCCGACCACGGAGGCCAGCAGGACGCCCGACATCGCGAACAGGATCGTCGTCATATCGCGGTATCGGGCACCATGGTCTCGCCTTTCCTCGTCGTACCGTGCCGCTCGTCACTGATCCGATCACAGCCACGGTTGCCCGGCTTGCGTGGCAACGGTCACGTGCTGCTCGGGGCCAGCCTACTTTTGGCCGGATCGGTGACACGGGATTCCTCCGCTATACCGCGCAGCATCGACCCGACGTCCTCGGCCGTGGGCGAGGGTTTCGTGCACACGCTCACCGCGGCGAACACCACCAGGTTCGCCACCAGCGCGACAAGCCCGGCGTTCACCCCGAACAACGGGTCGTGATGACTGAGCATCAGCCCCGCCGTGACACCCCACCCTACGATGAGCCCCGCCAGCACACCCTGCTTGGTAGCCCGCTTCCAGAAGATCCCGCCCACGATGACCGCCGGGAACAGCTGCGTGATGAAGGCGTAGGCGACGAGCAGCACGCTCACGATCAGCGCGGGCGCCACGAGGGTGAGCACCAGCGCGGCGCCGATGAGCGGGAACACCAGCACGCGGGTCAGCGTGAACACCGTGCGCGCAGGCAGGTCCGGTTTGAGCGCGTGCACGACGTTGCGGGACAGCAGGCTCGCCGACGTCATGACGATCGGCCCCGCGGGCACGATGGCCGAGAGCATGGCCGCGATCGCGATCAGGACCAGCACCCAGCCGGGAAAGACCTCCCGCATCATATGCATGACCACGTCGTTGCCGACCAGTCCGGTGCCCAGTGCGACGACGGCGGCGAAGCCCACGGTCAGCACCGCAACCTTGACGATCTGGTAGAAGGGCATCAGTACGGCTTGCCGTTTCAGCGCCGTCGGTGACGACGCGGTGAACGCGGTGCCGAACCACTGCGGCCACATCCACTGCCCGACGCCGGTGACGAGCACCGTCGAGATCAGCCACACCGGGCCCAGTTTCGGCGCGGGCGCCGACGGCAGCTGGAAGTACTCCGGAATCCGCTGCGTGAAAGAGGAGTACATATCGCCGAAGCCGTGGAAGAAGGTGAGCGGGACGGCGATGAACAGCGCGGCGACCGCGGCGAACATCAGCAGGTCCTTGATCACCGACTGGATCGCGTTGCCCCGGATTCCGCCGATGAAGACCGCGCAGGCCAGCACGACGAAGGCCAGCACGTTGCCCAGCGCGGGCGAGATCGCCCCGTCGCCGAGGATGCGGAAGATCGCCGACAGGCCCTCGATGTTGAGGTCGATGTAGGCGATCATGATCAGCGCCGTGGCCAGCGCGACGAACACGCCGAGCGGTTTGCTGGCGTAGCGGTGCGCGATGAAGTCCGCCTGCGTCACGTACCCGAACTTCTTACCGAGCATCCAGATGCACGGCAGGACCAGGAAGGCGATGGCGTACGCGACGTCGTTCTGCGCCACGTTGTAGAACCCGGCGGCACCCTTCGAGTAGGAGTAGCCCGCGAGCCCCTGGAACGTGAAGGCGGTGTAGATCTCGCTGCCCAGCAGGAACCACAGCAGCAGCGAACCCATCCCGCGGTGGTGGACGAGCCAGCCCTCCAGGTTCTGGTTCTTTGTCCGGCCGGCCCAGGCGCATACGATCAAGATCGCGAAGGTCAGCCCGATCGCGCAGCTCAGGATCACCAGTGGGCTCACCGGTCCGCCCTCCGGCGTACGCGTGGGCCGAGCCGGTCCATGAGGTGCCGGTCCCACAGGTAGAACAGCGCCATGACGCCCGGCACCGCGAAGGGGAGGACGGTGAACCAGAACAGCATCGCCGGCATCCCGGCGATGACGCCCCTGCCGTCGTTGAACCAGATACTCGGGACCACTGTGTACAGGACCAGGACGACGGCGACGAGCATCAGCCACGCGCCAACGATGAACCGGACCATTCCAATCTCCACTCTGAGGCCGGAGGTCTTACCAATTTCCGCTACGCTCGCATCCTGGACGGATCTCGTCAAGAGGGGATGTGGTGGCGGTGATGGTCGTGGTGGTGCGGATGGCGCGGTCGGCGCACTGGGGAGACGGTGTGGCAGAGCCGGCGACGACAGCCGAGGTCGCGACCCTGTGGCAGGCATGGTGCTGGTCCGCCCGTCCGCCGACGCGATTTACCGGCGCCGGGCGGAGATACGAAAGCTGATGGTGCACCCCGGCCGGCAGCGGAACGGCGCGGGCGGGCGGTTGCCGGCGCGCGCCATCGAATACGGACGTCGTCTCGGCTTTCGCCAGCTCCTGCTGGCCACCCGTGGAGGAACCGGCCTGCCGGAGTTGTACCGGCAACGAGGATGGACCGAGGTCGGGCGGTGCCCGGCCGCGCGACAGGTCGCACCGGGACATTCCCGGGACGAGCACTGGTTCCAGCTCGATCTGGACGACGGCGGCGTGTCGCGCACGGCATGACCTGCTGCCGGGGCTGGTCCGGGGACGTCGCGGGGAGTGCTCACCGTCCGGCCGGGAACGTCCGGCCGGGATCCGCCGTCACGTAGCCGAGGCGATCGACCGGTCGCTACTGGAACGCGAATCCCCTTGCGTGTGCTGCCCGAGGAGTTGTAGCTTGCCGATGTAACGCTTTACAGAAATGCTTTACATTGGAGGCCGGAGTGACCGAGGTGGACTACGTCAACGAGGACGCGGAGGCCGAGCGCAAGCACAACATCCTGGCGCTGTCCTTCGCCGAAGTCGCCGAACGGCTCGGAGAACGGGACCAGGACACGGTGCTCGTCGCGCTCGGCAGCACCGAGAAGCACGGCGCCCACATCCCGCTCGGCACGGACAGCTACGTGACGATGGAGGTCGTCAAGCGCGCGGCCAAGGCGGCCGACGTGCTGTACTCGCCGCTGGTCCCGTTCGGGTACTCGCCCCACCACATGGGCAGGCACCTCGAAGGCGCGGGCACGATCACGCTGCGCGCCGAGACCTACCGCCGCGTCATGAGCGACATCGCGCACAGCCTCATCTTCCACGGCTTCAAGCGGATCATCTTCGTCAGCCACCACGGCTCGAACACGAAGCCGATCTGTTCCGGCGCACCTTCTGGTGGAGCGTGCTGTATCTCGCGCTGTTCGTGGCGATCGTCTGCCTGATGGCGAAGGGACCGCTGGCGGCACTGGTGATCTGACCGCCGTCCCGTCACGCGGGCGGCGGCGCGCAGCTGTCCCGGATGATCACTTCGGTGGGCAGGACCACCGGTTCGCTCGTGGTCCGCTCCACCTCGCCGCGGAGCGAGCTGATCAGCAGCTCCGCGGCGGTGGTGCCGACCCGGTAGGTCGGCACCGCCACCGTGGTGAGCTTCGGCCGGACGTACGACGCGAACGACACGTCGTCGAACCCGGTGACCGAAACCTGGTGCGGCACCGCGATTCCCTGATCGTGCAAGGCGGCGAGGGCGCCGACGGCCATCCGGTCGTTGACGGTCACGATGCCGGTCGGTGGATTGTCCATTGTGGTCAGTTCGCCCGCGACCCGGTAGCCGGCGGCTTCGTCGAGCTCGCCGCGCCCGACCAGCGCCTCGTCGAACGGCAGGCCGTGCTCCCGGAGGGCCGTGCGGTAGCCCTCGAAGCGATCGCGCATCGTGCGGGAACCCTCGGGGCCGGCGATCAGCGCGATCCGCCGGTGCCCGAGCCCCGCGAGGTGCGCGGTGATCGCGGCGCCGGCGGCGACGTTGTCGAGTTGCACCGACGGGCACTCCACGTCATGCCTGCCCACGACGACGACCTTCGTGTGGTAGCGCGCGAAGATGTCGACGTCGATCGGTGTGTCGGCGGCACCGCCCGCGATGAGCACACCGTCGACCCGGCTCGAGACCAGCGTCTCGAGGTACTTGTTCAGCCGGTCGGGCTCGCGGTCGGTGTTGCACAGGATCATCCGGTACCCGGCCGCGGAGGCGACGTCCTCGATACCGCGCACGACGTCCGGGTAGAACGGGTTGGAGATGTCCGGCACGACGACCCCGATCACCGAGGTGCGCTGTTGCAGCAGCGCGCGGGCGAGGTCGTTGGGGCGGTAGCCCAGCGCCGCGCTGGTCTCCAGCACGTGCTGCCTGGTCTCGGGACGGATGTGGAAGCTGGCCGAGTCCGCGCTGAGCGCCCGGGAGACCGTGGCCACCGAGACTCCGGCGGCCTCCGCGACGTCCCGGATGCTCACCGTGCGCCGGCCGCCCTGCCGCCTCCGCGATCGTTCTGCCACCGATCCAGTGTAAAGGATTACAGGCGGCCTCCGGTCACACGTTCCACCCGCACACCATCAGATATCCGTCCACAGTGGTGATCCGGTCGGAGGCGGGGTCGTCGGGCAGCGCGTGGCCGAGGTCGCGGTCGCGGACCTCGCCGATCCACCGGTCGTGCTGGTACTCGTGGTTGATCAGCGCGGTGAGCAGGGCCTGGGCGACGATGGTCAGCTGCGCGGGAGCGCCGACCGTCCCGGCTCCGATGTCGTTCATGCGGGCGTGGACCCGCTCGGCGACGGTGGCCCGGAAGCCCGCCAACCGCTCGCGGCCGGGCAGCGGGAGCCGCTGTGCTTCGGGGTTGGCCGAGTCCAGCAGGCCGTCCAGCTCCGGAGCCGGACTCGGTTCGGCGGCGGTGAGGTTGCGAACCATGAAATGGGCGACGTGGGCCTGATGCCCGAGGTGCCACCCGATGGGGCTGAAGTCCGGCTGGGGACGCCAGTGCAGCTCCTCGGTGGTCAGGTCCCGCCAGAGTTCGTCGGTGTAGGCGCGGGCCCGGTCGTATTCGATCAGCAGTTCGGCGATGTCGAGCATGCCGTCCTTTATAGCTGGAGCAGCGGTCGCGCCGGGCCGGCGCGGCGTCGCGTAGATCACGAGCGCAGCAGGGCGGCCGCCAGGCGTTCCGCGGTCATGGCGACCGTCGCGTTCAGGTTCGCGCGGACCGAATCCGGCATGACGGACGCGTCGACGACGCGCAGCCCCCGTACGCCGTGCACCTCGCCTGCCTGGCCGACGACCGCCGCGGGGGAGCCGGGCTCGCCGATCGCGCACGTCGACGAAGGGTGGAACGTTCCCTGCACGGTCCGGCGCAGCCACGCGTCGAGCGCGGCGTCGCCGGCCAGTTCGGCGTCCACAGGGGACAATCGCGTGCCGACGAACGGGCGCAATGCCGCCGAAGACTCGACCAGATCGACTGTCAGCCGGACCGCTTCGCGCATCCGCCGGCGGTCTTCGGGATCGGACAGGAACGCGAGATCGACGAGAGGCCGCTCACGTGGATCCCGCGCGAGCGTGAGGCTGCCCGCGCCGAGCGCGAGCATGAGGAACACCGATGCCTGGATCCCCGCCCCGGTTCCGTCCTCGAACGCCGCGATCGACACCTTGAGGTCGTCCTGGAGGCGCGAGCCTGGCGCCGTCAGCCGTAACGCCACCGGTGCGCGTGCCGAGGTCTGGTCCACCTCCCGCTTCGCCAGCCAGCGCACGCCCACCTGAGGATGCTCACGCAGCGAACCGCCGACACCCGGAAGGTCCGCGACCACCGGAATCCCGTGGCGCGCAAGCTGTCCGGCGGGGCCCACGCCCGAGCGCAACAGCAGCCACGGCGTGCCCAGCGCCCCCGCCGCCAGCACGATCTCCTGCTCCGCGCGGACCATGATTTCGCCGCCCGACGGGCCCAGCGCGACGACACCGGCCGCGCGGTCGCCGTCGAAGACGATGCGCTCGGCGTGATGGTCGCCGAGCACGCGGAGCGACGGTTGTGCGCGTGCCGCCAGCAGATGCGAGAAGGCGCTGCTGAGCCGCACGCCGTCGACGTTGTTGAACGGTTGCGGCCCGACACCCGTGGCGCCGACGGCGTTCAGGTCCGGACAGTGGGAGAAACCGTTGGCCAGACAAGCTTCCACGAACCCGGCGTGCACCGGATGCCACTGGTCCGGCGGGACCCGGCGTACCCGGACCGGCCCGGCGTCGCCGCGGGCGGGGAAGTCGAGATCGCTCTCGGTGGCCGCGTACCACGGCGCGACGTGCTCCCACGTCCAGTCCTTCGCGCCGCGACCCGCCCAGTTGCCGTCGAAATCCGCCGGCAGCCCCCGCAGCCATACCTGGCCGTTGATCGAACTGCCGCCGCCGATGACCTTGCCGCTGTGCAGCGTGTACGGCGTGCCGCCGTCGGCCGTCAGGACGGTCTCCCACTTCCAGCTGTAGTCGCGCGTCGTAACGCGGCCCTCCGAGTAGGCGCCGAAGCGCAACACCGGCGGCGTCGCTTCCGGGTCCGGGAAATCCGGTCCCGCCTCCAGCAGCACGACCGGGCGGTCCCCCCGTTCGGCGATCCGCGACGCGACGATCGCGCCGGCCGTGCCGCCCCCGACCACCACGACCGCGGCGTCGAGCGTGGTACCAGCGTTCATGCCCACCTTCTTCGCTGTGCCCGGGCCTCCGGGTCCCCCGGTCAGTCCGCGGGCAGCGCGGCCACCGCTTCGATCTCGACAAGCTGGTCGTCGGACATCAGGGCCGCCTGCACCATCGTCGAAGCGGGCAGCGGTGCCGTCGTGAACCATCGGGCTCTGGCCTTGCCCACCGCGGGCGCGGACGAACGATCGGCGAGATAGACCGTGAGTTTGATCGTGTCGGCGATACTTCCCCCGGACGCGCGGAGGATCTCGTCGATGGCACCCAGGATGTGGTCGGCCTGCCCACCGGGATCGCCGGGCGCCACCGTCCGTCCCTCGCCGTCCCGCGCGGTGAGCCCGCTGACGAAGACCAGCCGGCTGCCGGGCGGCACGACGAACGCGTGAGTCAGCGGCGCGGGCATCCTGACCGCGCCGACGTTGACCGGGGTCGCGGCCCGGGCGCTCACGGGAACGTCCGTGGCGTGCGGGGGAGCGTCCCTTCGCGTGTGACGATCGAGTTCGTCATCGTCGCGAAGTCCGACAGCAGGAACATCACCGGCCCCACCGCGTCCTCCGGCTTGTCGATCTTGGAGTAGTCCGCGTCCGGGTTGGACACGCGGTACTGCGGGGTGTCGATGACGCCGGGGCGGCACAGGTTCACGCGGACCCCGTACGGCGCCACCTCTTTCGCGAAGGTGTGCGCGAAGCCGGCCACCGCGCCCTTCGAGGCGGTGTACGGGGAGGAGTGCGGCTTGCCGAAATCCGCGGTACCGGAGGCGAAGTACACGATCGACCCGCTGTTCTGCCGGGCCATCACGGGCGCCACCGCCTTGGACGCCCACACCACGCCACCGAGGTTGATGTCGAGGACGCGGGACAGCTTGTCCGGGGTCATCTCGAGGACGGGGATGAGCGGCTGGACGATCGCGCAGCACACCAGCCCGTCGATCCGCCCGTGTTCGGCCGCCACCAGGGCGATCGCCGTCTGGACCTCGTCGTGGTCGGACACGTCGAGCCGGTGGAACGTGATGCCGGCGTGCTCGGCCGCGAGTGCCTTCCCGGTCTCTTCGTTCAGGTCGAGCACGACGACCGTGGCACCGGCGGCGGCCGCCGCCCTGGCTGTCGCGGCCCCGATTCCGTTGGCGCCACCCGTGATCACGACTACGCGTCCCGAGAAGTCGTATCCGTCGACCATGCGGACCTCCTTGTCCGAACTTGCTTTGGATACCTGTTTATCAGGTACCCTAACGGCGGCGGATGGATGCCGCAATGGCCCGGCCGGGCGCCGGGCTGTTGACAAGTTAGGGCTACTAATCGTAAGTTCCCCGGAAACTTAGGGACCCTGAGTAGCAAAGAGGCTCGAAGGGGAATGACATGCGCAAGAAGCTGACAGCGGCGGCGGCACTGCTCGCCGTCGCCGGACTGGCACTCGCCGGCTGTGGCGGCTCCGGAGGGGCGAATTCCGCCCAGCCCCAAGGAGTCTCGGGCGGCAACTGCGGCCCGCTGGCCCAGTTGACCAAGGCCACCGTCGCGACCAACCCCGGCGCACAGGACCTGGTCGTCAAGACCGCCAAGGCGCAGGGGATCGACAAGAAGTACAACCTCGACCTCGACGTCAAGTCGTTCCTCAACCCGCCCGCGACCGCCCAGGCGATCACGCAGCACGCGGTCGACTTCGGTTTCGGCGGTCTCACCACGATGGTGCAGGCGCGCTCGCGCGGTTCCGACGTGCTCATGATCGGCGCGCTGTCCAAGCCCGGCAGCGGTGTGTTCGTGCCGAAGGATTCCCCGATCAGGAACATGGGTGACCTCAAGGGGAAGCGGGTCGGCTCGTTCACCGCCCCCAACGGCGCGGTCACCTCGCTGCTGCAGGTGTACGCGCAGAAGAAGTACAACCTCGACCTGCTGAACGGGCTGGACGGGAAGATCCACGTGGCGCCGGAGGCGACGCTCTTCGGCCTGATGGACAAGGGCGAACTGGACGCGATCTACCTGTCGGTCGACGGCACGGCGCTCTCGCAGTTCCAGGGCAAGTACCGCGAGATCGTGGACCTCTCCACGGACTTCAAGACCGAAATGGGGTACGACCCGCTTTACCTCGGCCCGGTCACGACCGAGAAATACGCCAAGCAGAACTGCTCGGCCGTGCGCGCGTACGTCAGCACGCTCGCGGACTCGATCAAGTACATCCAGACCAACAGTGCGGTGTGGCAATCGTATGCGGCGTCCGTCGGGCATCCGGAGGCGGTGGCCGCGTACCAGAAGCTCTACAGTGGCTCGTTCGTCACGCAGTGGTCGCAGCAGCAGGTCGACGACATGAAGCGCCTCATCACCGACTCCATTCCCTACCTCGACTCGGCGTTCCCGAAGAAGATCCCGGACGGGCTGTTCTCGCTCGACTATCCGGCGTTCACCCCATGACCGAGGTGCATCGCTACTACTTAGGTACCCGAATCGTAGAATCGATGACGCACGATAGGGACCCACAGGAGATGCATTGACCATGCCCCAGCGACCAGTGACGGATCGTACCGTCGACCTCGAGGCGCAGGATCTGATCGTCGCGGTACCCGCCCGGCTCAACCGGCTGCACCAGATGGTTCTGGGCAGCCTGGATCCGCAGCTGACGTTCCGGCAGTACCGGACGCTGTCGCGGGTGGCCGGCGGCTACACGTCGCTCAGCCAGCTCGCGGCCCGCGGGAACCTCTCGTTGCCGACGGTTTCCGAGAACGTCGACGGGCTCGTGCGGCGCGGCCTGCTGGTCACCACGCAGAGCGAGCACGACCGCAGGGCGATCGTCCTGGGTATCACCGACAAAGGCCGTGCGGCCGTCGAGACCGCCGACGCGGCGTTGCGCGACCTGGTGAAGTACCTCGTCGCCGACATCCCGGCCGAGGATCTGCCGGTGGTGACGAACGCACTGAGGAGCCTGTACGACCGGGCGACCATCTACTTCAACACCGAGCAGATCGACGGCGGCTGACGCAGCCGATCAGGAGAAAGGTGGCCGCAGTTGTCCACTACGCAAGCGCTCGAAATCGAGGAGGTGATCGACACCGCCTCGATCCGGCAGGCCGCGCGCCGGCGGTTCACCCGTGGGTTGTGGCGGCGAGCGGTGTCGGTGGTGTTGCTCCTGCTCATCTGGCAGATCGTTTCGCTGTTCATGGACGAGTCCGTGGTCCCGCAGCCATGGGCGGTGTTCGGGCAGATGGGGCACAACCTTGGCGAAGGGGACACCTACCACCAGCTCGGCGTGACGATGATCCGCGTCGTCGGCGGGATGGCGATCGCGGTGTTCGCCGGTATCTCCATCGGCCTCATGATGGGCTTGTCGAAGCTCGGTGAGGATCTGCTCGACACGTGGGTCCTCATCGCGTTCACCATTCCCGCGATCGTTTACGGCATTCTGTGCATTCTGTGGTTCGGCCTGAACGATCTGGCGGCCGTTCTCGCCGTCGGCATCGGGGCCACGCCTGCGATCGCGATCAACATCTGGCAGGGCACGAAGGCCATCGACCGGGATCTGATCCATATGGGCAAGGCGTTCCGGTTCTCGCGCCGGTCGGTCCTGCTGCGGGTCGTGGTACCGCAACTGATCCCGTACATCCTCGCGGCCTTGCGGTACGCGCTCGGCCTGTCGTGGAAGATCGTCACGATCGTCGAACTGCTCGGGCTTTCCAGCGGCGTCGGGTACACGCTGAACTACTGGTTCGGCAATTTCAACATGGTGCAGGTCCTGGCGTGGACGCTGTTGTTCACCGTCGCGCTGCTGATCGCCGAATTCGCCATCCTGAAGCCGATCGAGGCGCGCCTGACGCGATGGCGGCCCGCCGCGCAGTTCCAGAGGGGAGCCTGATCGATGACCGACGCCTACCTGGTGCTGGACCGGCTGAAGAAGTCGTACCCGCGGGCGGGGCAGCCGCCGTTGCAGGTGCTGAACGGGCTGGACGTCGCGGTCGAAGAGGGCGCGCTGCTGTCCATCCTGGGCCCGTCGGGCTGCGGCAAGTCGACGCTGCTGAACATCATCAACGGCCTCGACGACGCCACGAGCGGCGCAGTCCGGCTCGCCGGCACGGAGGTCACCACGAAGACCCGGTCCGGGGTGAAGATCGGCGTCGTGTTCCAGCAGCCGCGGCTGCTGGACTGGCGTTCCGTGCGGGACAACGTCGCGCTGCCGCTGCAGGAGATGGGTTTGCCGGCCGACGAGATAGCGGACCGCGTGCGGCGCTACCTCGACATCGTCGGGCTGGGCGAGTTCGCGGGCTACTACCCGCTGCAGCTGTCGGGCGGGATGCAGCAACGGGTTTCGCTCGCACGCGGTCTCGCGATCGAGCCGGACCTCCTGCTGGCGGACGAGCCGTTCTCCGCGCTGGACGAGATCTCGGCACGGAAGCTGCGGCAGGAGTTCATCCGGATCTGGGACGAGACCGGGAAGACGATCCTGTTCGTGACGCACAACATCCGCGAGGCGGTGTTCCTGTCCACGCGGATGCTGGTGATCACCAACCGGCCCTCGCAGGTGTACCTCGATCTGCCGGTGGAGGCCCCCTACCCGCGACACCCGGAGGACGACGTCCTGTTCGAACTGGAGAAGTCCGTGACGCGGGACTTCATGCGCATGGAGGACCAGGCCGGCCTGGCGCGGGTGGGCAGCACGGGCTGACGCTACGAGGGACGCGACGACACCCGTAGCCGCCAGGTGAGCCGCTCACCGGGCGGGGCAGCCGCAGGTCCTGCCGATGCGGACGCCGTAGGGCTGGATGAAGCCCTGTACCGGCCCGCCGGTGCCGTCGATCCGGCGGATGAGCTGCTCGACCGCGAGCCTGGCCGTCCGGCGTTTCGGGACGATGATCGACGTCAGTTCGGCCAGCATCGACTCGTCAGGGAAGACCGGTACAGCTTTCCGTTCCGGTCGCGCTCGGAGGTGTCCATCGAGCCGAAGACGTAGCGCCGCGCCGGTCGACCTTGCCGTCGTTGAGCCGGTTGTCCGGGCGGTCGTGCTCGGGATCGACGACGAGCGTGGTCTCTCCGGTGGCGAAGTCCAGCAGATGCACGCCGTTCGCGAGGGCGACCACGGCACCTGCGGCGTCGTGGGTCAGCGCCATCGAACCGATCGGCGCGGGCACCAGCCACGAGCGCAGCTCCCGCCCGTCCGCGGTCATCCGGAACACCCGCCGGCCCAGGCTGTCGATCCAGTAGAGCCGCTGCTGGCCGGTGTCCCAGAGCGCGCCTTCGCCGAGCAGGGGCTTGATGTCGAGGACGATCTCTGTGTGGGGCGCCTTCATGCCAAGGTCCTCCAACGGGCCGTGCCGCGTCGCACGATGCGCCAAAGACTCGGACCCGCCGGCGGATTAAGCAACGTTAAGTAACCGCGGCGCTCGTCCCCGTGAGAACCGGGGGCGCTGCCTCCTACGTGTCGCCCCTCACCGCGAAAACACGGACCGCCGTGTTAAGAATGCATGCGAATGACCGGATGCTCACCGCGGTCGGTAACAAGGCTCAGGTGTTCGTCGTCGAGCGGAACGAGGAGACTTCGATGCTGGTCGGTGTCCTGAAGGAGGCCGCTGCGGGGGAGACCCGGGTGGCGGCGACGCCCGCGACGGTCGCTCAGCTGTTGAAGCTGGGGTACGACGTCGTCGTGGAACCCGGCGCCGGCGTGGCGGCGAGTTTCACCGACGAGGCGTTTGCCGAGGCCGGGGCGTCGATCGGGGAGGCGGTGCGGGCCGAGATCGTCCTGGGGGTCAACGCGCCGTCCACGGAGCAGCTCGACGCGATGTCGCCCGGTGCGACGCTGGTCAGCCTGCTGAGCCCGGCGTTGAACAAGGATCTGGTCGAGGACCTGTCGCGGCGGCCACTGACGGCGCTGGCGATGGACGCGGTGCCGCGGATCTCGCGGGCGCAGTCGCTGGACGTGCTGTCCTCGATGGCGAATATCGCCGGCTACCGGGCGGTGGTCGAGGCGGCGCACTCCTTCGGCCGCTTCTTCACCGGGCAGGTCACCGCGGCGGGCAAGGTGCCGCCGGCGAAGGTGCTGGTGGTCGGCGCGGGAGTGGCCGGGCTGGCGGCGATCGGCGCGGCGGGCTCGCTCGGCGCGGTGGTGCGCGCGACCGACCCCCGGCCGGAGGTGGCCGACCAGGTCAGGTCGTTGGGCGGCGAGTATCTCTCGATCGAGGCGGCTGACGTCGAGGTCTCTTCGACCGGTTACGCCAAGGAGATGAGCGACGACTACAAGGCGCGCGAGGTCCAGCTGTACTCGGATCAGTGCCGGGACGTGGACATCGTCGTCACGACGGCCCTGATCCCGGGCAGGCCCGCGCCGCGGATCATCACCGGCGAGATGGTGGCCTCGATGCGCCCGGGCAGCGTGATCGTGGACATGGCCGCGGCCAACGGCGGCAACGTCGAGGGCACGGTGGCCGGTAAGGCCGTGACGACGGACAACGGGGTGACGATCCTCGGCTACACCGACCTCGCGGGCCGGCTGCCGACACAGTCCTCGCAGCTCTACGGCACGAACCTGGTCAACCTGCTGAAGCTGGTGACGCCCGCGAAGGACGGCGTCCCGGTGCTCGACATGGACGACATCGTCATCCGGTCGATGACCGTGGTCCGCGACGGTGAGCTGCTGTGGCCGCCGCCCCCGGCGCAGGTCTCCGCGACCCCGGCGAAGGCGGCGGCGCCGGCCGAGAAACCGGCTGAGGCCGAGCCGAAGAAGAAGATGTCCACATCCATGCGGATCGGGCTGACCGCGGTGGCGGGTGCGCTGCTGTTCCTGCTGGTCGCGGCTTCACCGCCGGCGTTGCAGGGACATCTGACGGTGTTCGCGCTGGCGGTCGTGGTCGGGTTCTACGTGATCGGCCACGTGCACCACGCGCTGCACACGCCGTTGATGTCGGTGACCAACGCGATCTCGGGCATCATCGTGGTCGGCGCGCTGCTGCAGGTGGGGCACGGCAGCGCGGCGGTCACCTGGCTGTCGTTCGCGGCGATCCTGCTCGCCTCGATCAACATCTTCGGCGGGTTCGCGGTCACCCGGCGCATGCTCTCCATGTTCTCCCGCAGCTGAACCCGACAACGGAGTCTCAAGACATGAACCTCGAAACGATCGCGCAGGCGGCCTACCTCGTCGCCGCGTTGTTGTTCATCCTGGCGTTGGCGGGCCTGTCGCGGCACGAGACCGCGAAGACGGGCAACGGGTTCGGCATCGCCGGTATGGTCGTTGCCCTCGTCGCGACGATCGCGCTGGCCGTGCAGCGGGAGATCTCCGCGCTGGGGGTGGTCCTGCTGATCGTCGCGATGGTGGCCGGTGCCGCCGTCGGCCTGCAGCGCGCCCGCGCCGTGCAGATGACCGGCATGCCGGAACTGATCGCGCTGCTGCACTCGTTCGTCGGGCTCGCCGCCGTGCTGGTCGGCTGGAACGGTTACCAGGAGGTCGAGGCCGATCCCGGGGGCGCCGAGGCGCGGGGGCTGGACGCGCTAGGGCTGGCCGGGATCCACTCGGCCGAGGTGTTCATCGGCGTGTTCATCGGCGCGGTGACCTTCACCGGTTCGATCGTGGCGTTCCTGAAGCTGTCGGCCCGGATCAAGTCGTCGCCGTTGATGTTGCCGGGAAAGAACTTCCTCAACCTCGGGGCGCTGCTCGTGTTCGTGGGGCTGACGGTGTGGTTCGTGGCCGACCCGCACCTGTGGCTGCTGATCGTCGTCACCGTCGTCGCGCTCGCGCTGGGCCTGCACCTGGTCGCCTCCATCGGCGGCGGTGACATGCCGGTGGTGGTGTCGATGCTCAACAGCTACTCGGGCTGGGCGGCCGCGGCGAGCGGGTTCCTGCTGGAGAACAACCTGCTGATCGTCACGGGCGCGCTCGTCGGCTCCTCCGGTGCGTACCTGTCCTACATCATGTGCAAGGCGATGAACCGCTCGTTCATCTCCGTCATCGCCGGTGGTTTCGGGATCGAGGCCGGCCCGGCGCGGGACACCGACTACGGGGAGCACCGCGAGATCACCGTCGACGGCGCCGCCGAACTCCTCGAGGACGCGAGCAGCGTGATCATCACGCCGGGCTACGGCATGGCCGTGGCGCAGGCCCAGCACGGGGTCGCGGAGCTGACGCGCAGGCTGCGCGAGCGCGGCGTGCAGGTCCGCTTCGGGATCCACCCGGTCGCCGGGCGCCTGCCCGGGCATATGAACGTGCTGCTCGCCGAGGCGAAGGTGCCCTACGACATCGTCCTGGAGATGGACGAGATCAACGACGACTTCGCCGACACCGACGTCGTGCTCGTCATCGGCGCCAATGACACCGTCAACCCCGCGGCGGCGGAGGACCCCGGATCCCCGATCGCGGGCATGCCGGTGCTCACCGTGTGGGAGGCCAAGAACGTGATCGTGTTCAAGCGGTCCATGTCCTCCGGCTACGCCGGCGTGCAGAACCCGCTCTTCTACCGCGAAAACACCGCCATGCTCTTCGGCGACGCCAAGCAACGGGTGGAAGACCTGATCCACGCCTTGCCCGCCGGCGCGACTGCGGCCGCGTCAGCGTCCGCGCGCTGATCTCGCCGTTCCGTCGGTCACAGGCCGGCGAGCGTCGGGATCAGCCAGGCGAGGGCCGGGACGACGACGGCGACTCCGACCGACCACAGCAGCAGCTTCCGCAGCATCGACTGTTGCCGGTCCTCCGGGCTGGACGCGAGCACCAAGGCGCCACTGAGGTGGTAGGGACTCGGGGACAACACGACGATCGCCCACGAGACAGCGCAGAGGATGAGCAGCAACGGGGTGCCGGCGATCCCGGGCGTCACCCCGATCGCCACCGGGATCACCAGACCCAGCACGGCCACGGACGACGACTCGAACGAAGCGAAAAGCGAGCCGACGAAGGCGAGTGCCAGCACCGCCACTTCGATGCTGCCGATGCCGCCGAGGTGCTTCGCGATCGTGGCGAAGGTGCCGATCTTTTCCAGCAGCCCGACGTACAGCAGCACGCCGGTGATGACGAGTACGACCGCCCAGGGCAGGCTGCGTACGAGTTCCCGCTCATCCGGCCGGAACAGCAGTTGCAGCACCAGCGCGACCGCGAACGCCACGAGCCCCGGGTCCACCGAGAAGATCAGCACCACCGCGACGAAGACCGCGACGCCCACGAGTGAGCAGACCTGGTATGCGGTCACCCGGCTCGCCACCGCCGTCTCGACCGGGCTCTGGACCTGTACCGCGCCGCGCCCGCTCGCCATGGGATCCGGTGTGACGGCCCCGCCGCCGGTACCACCGGCGCCGGTCGCGAGATCGAGCTGCGGGCGCCGGCGTATCAGCCGGACTCCGCCGAAGATGAGGAAGGCGACGACCGCGAGGGCGAGGTTGAGCACGAACTCGATGGCGAACAGCCCCAGACTCGAGATCGGCCGCCCGCTCTTCGCGGCCAAGGTGACCACGAGCCGGCCCCAGACGCTGATCGGCGAGAACCCGCCCGCGAGCGCCCCCATGATCGTCACGAGCCCCATCGACATCAGGTTGATACCGCGCTCTCGAGCGGTGCGCATCGCGATCGGCACGACGATCGCCAGTGACGCGGCCGGCAGCGCGCCGATCCCGCTGACGACGGCCGCGAGCAGGAACATGATCCACGGCAGGAGCCAGTCCCGGTGCCCGGTCGCCCGGACCGCCAGCGCGGTCATGCCGGCGATGGCACCGCTGCGTTGCGCGTGCCCGAAAAGGTAGGCGACACCGAGGATGAGGATGACCAGTTCGCCGGGAAACTGCTTGAAATACTGGCCGGCCGGGACCCCGGCGACCAGCAGGAGCAGGAAGCCCGCGGGAATGGTCGCGAGCCCGACGTTCACGTGGCGCCAGATCGCGACGGCGAACGTGATGACCAGCAGGATCAAGGAGAAGATCTGAATGAACGACATCGTTGTCCCCTAGCGGTTTTCGGGAATCATTCAGTGGTAACCCGCGAAAAGGTGGAGCTCAGCGCACGATCGTCACCTGGCGCGCGGCGGGATCGAGGCGCACCGTGTCGCCGTTTCGGACGGCATCGAAGAAGGCCGAATCGACACCGGCCACGATGGGAATTTTCGCTGTCACGGCGCCCTGCACCATCACGGGATTGACCGCGCCGAAAACGAGGCCGCACGGTCCGATGCCCAGTTCCGCCATGGCCGGGAACGCCCAGCCGGCGGCGACGCCACCCTGCACCCCGGGCGCGACGAGAATCTTGCCGCGCACCGATGCGCCGCGCAGCGGGTGGTCGTTACGCGAGATCACCCCGCTGGTCCGGTCGAGGTCGTAGCGCGCACTGAAGGGCACTGGACTGACCAGGACCTCGGCCTCCACTGTGGTACCGGTCGCCTGCCCGGCACCGAACACCGTGTCGCTCACCGTCCCGCCACCTTCCCGGTCAGCGCGGCCTCGATACAGTCGTCCGTCCGCCGCAGGGCCGGGGTGTACCCGTGGGCACGGATGATGTTCACCAGTTTCGCCGAATTCGTCGCGAGGCTGCCCCAGCCGAAATGTTCGCGCTGGGCGGCCGGATCCATGACGTACCAGCAGGTTCCGCGTAACACGAGGCCACCGGCTTCGGTGATGGCGGCGAGGTGTCCCTGTTCCCGCAGCGCCTCACAGGTAAGGCTGTTCGTAGTGATGATCAGCCGCACCGAGTCGGCGACCTTCCGGCCCTCGAGCCGGTCCGCGATCCGTTTCAGCTCGAAGAACGACAGCTGTGGAGCCGTGAAGACCACGAGGTCGACCGGCCCGCCCTGGGGGAGGTCCCTGGCGAAGAACTCCTTGATGTCGTCCTCGGTGATCTCGTATTCGTCGATCAGTTCACGACCGCCGTTGGCTTCCTCGAACGTCCGCGCCTCCGGTGTGGTGCCGACGATGTGGTACATCGCCATGGAGCCGAAACTCGCGAGGCTGGCGCCGAAATGCTTGAGCGCGTCGGACTCCGGACCCCGCCGGCACTGGAGCTCGAGGGCGGGCACGTTCCAGTAGCCGCGCGAGCGTTCCCCGATGAGCCCGCCCAGAGCACCCCAGTCAGCGAGGTCCGGCAGCGAAGCGGTGACTCGCACGCGCACATTGGCGCGCCTGTTCGCGTCCAGGTGGAAGCCGTACTCCGGCGTGCGACCGGTCAAGGCCGCCGCCAGGCCGGCGGCACCCGATTCGTAGTTCGTCCGTGCCCCGAGCACGGAGTTCGCGTAGGCCACCGTGCCCGTATCGCCCCAGGCGACGTGCTCACCGAGGCGTGGCTGGTACACGCTCTGGTACCCGATGCAGGTGTTCACAGTGGACACTCCGAGCCTGCGGAGCACCGCACGCGTCTCGCGCTCGCCCTCGACGAGATGGGGCGCCTGTGCGAACAGATGAGCCTGTTCGAAGTCGACCGACTGGGCGTTGCGCGTGGTGGGCACGCAGGCCGTGAGGCCGGCGTCCGCGAGCCGGGCCAGATAGTCCGCCCCCGCCTGACCGAAGACCTCCCGGTCGCCCATGAAGTGCGCGTTGGTGATCTCGACGAACCTGATGGCGCCGAAGAACTCCCCGACGCTGATCTGCTCCCGTAGGACGTCCGCGAGTGCGTCACCGCGGCGCCCGTCCAGGATGTCTCGTTCGGCTGAGGTCAGCTCCACGGGCCCTCCTCATCGACGGTTACTGTTGACCCATCGGACGAAACCATACAATAGAATACAAGTCAACGAGATCAAGGAATACAATGGAGGACAACTCCGAGCTCCGGCGGGCCAGCTCCTCGAGCATGCACGAGCAGCTGGCCGTGCGGCTGCGGGCGCTGATCGCCCAGTTGCCCGCGGACAGCCGGATGCCGACCGAGAAGGATCTGGTCGACCGCTACGGGGTCAGCCGGACGACGGTGCGCCGCGCCCTCGGCGCGCTCGTGGACGAAGGTCTGCTGGTGCGCCGGCAGGGGGCGGGCACCTTCGTGGCCCCGCAGCGCGTTGTCCACCCGCTCGATCGGCTGCGGCCCTTCGTGTCGATCTTCTCCAGCGTGGGAAAGCAGCCCGAGGGCCGGATTCTGCGGTTCGAATGGGCCGAGAACCCGCCCCAGCTGGCCGCGCTCGGTCTTTCCGAAGGTCTGCTCGTCCGCCGTCTCTACACGATCGACGGTGCGCCGCAAGCGGTCGCGGACATCGCCGTTCCCGGGCCCTTCGGCACGCGGATATCGCGGAGCCAGATCGAGGAGCACCCCATCTACCAGGTGCTGCAGGACCTCGGACTGACCTTGAGCTACGGCCGGATCACGCTGGTGAGCCAGGGTGCCGCCGGCGACCTGGCCCAGCACCTTGGCGTCGAAACCGGGCACCCGCTGCTCGTGCTTTCGCGAACGACCTTCGACGAAGACGACCGCGTCGTGGAGCACGCGACGTACCACCTGCTGCCCGACCGATTCGAGCTCCGGCTGACGGTCGACGCGGCCGAACTGGAAAGCGTGTCGTACTCGTTCAGCCGCCCGGGACCGGAACTGGTGATGAAGCCGGGAATCGGGGAAAAGGGCTAGACGGCGCTTGTCGTGAGCGCGTCAATGCCGGTCGGTGTGCTCGATGCCGCGGGCGTGATGGAAGTGCAGCTGACTGTCCGACAGCCACGGGGCGGCCGGGCCGAGCAGCAGGCCCGCCGCGAGCCCGGCCGCTGCGAGGGTGGCCACCAGCACGCTGCCGCGCTTGACGCCGCCGGGTAGCCGGGCGCCGGGCCGAGCGGGCCGGTGGGTCAGGATGCGGAACGCGGGGACCAGCCGGCCCAGGGTGTGCAGTCCGGTGACCACGGCCCACGCCGCGAAGGTCGCCTGGTGCACGGTGAGCGCGTCGATGCGGAACCCGAGCAGAGTAGCGAACGCCGTGCGGCTGGCGTCGGGCCCCAGCGCCACCAGCGCCAGCCCCGAGCCCAGCACCGCGAGCGTGGTGAGCACCACGAGCGGACCGAGCACGCGCAGCACCATCGGCGGCGGCCCGGCCTGGTGGTAGGCCGGGCGCCGCAGGTAGTAGCCGGCGATGCGCCAGCTCGTGGTCGCGGTCTTGATCAGCGCGGGCGGCACCAGCAGCACGCCGACGGCGATGTGCCAGCTCAGCAGGCCGCGCACGTCGAGCAGCGTCACCAGTTCCACCAGGAACAGCACCAGCAGGATGGCGCCGAGCCAGGCCGTCAGCCGCGCGTTGCCGGCGGGCCCACCGCTTCCGGGCACGACCGGGTCGGCCCGGCGCTGCCGCCCCAGCGCCTCGCCCGCAGCGTCCCGGGCCCACTCGCGCCACCTCATGCCAGTTCCACCTCACTCGCGCGGCCGGCCACTCCGGCCGGCCGAGGTCCAGTCTCCGGGGCGGATCTTGGAGCAAGCTTGGAACGCCGTCAGGGGCGGAGATACCAGCCGTACCAGTCCCGGCTGGAAGCGTGCAGGTAGTGCTCGGGCGGCACCTGCTCGGCCGGGAACAGCCGGAAGCCCTTCGGCGGGCCGGCCGGGGAGTCGTGGAAGTAGGTGCCGCTGACCCAGGCCGGGTTGATGTCGAGTTCCATGCCGCGTACCACACCGGCGGCCTTGAGGATGTTGCCGAGCGTGCACACCGACAGGGCGGGGCCGCCGACGTAGACCTCGGCGCCGTCGGCGGTCACCCCGAACGCGGAGCGGTGGATGTAGGCGGCCTGGCCGATGGTGCTGCCCCATTCCGCGGTGCCTCCGGTGGCGCAGGTGGGGTTGACCTGGCCATTGTCCACGAGCATCACGAGGTTCTGCCGGACGCTGGCGACCTGGGGACTCATCCGGACTTCGCGGTTCCACGAGCCGACGGTGGCGGTGCCGTCGGGCCGCATGACAAGGCTCGCCGCGCCGTCGACCAGGGGGACTGCGGTGCGGCCTTCGCTGTAGTACCCGCCATGGCTGGCGCCGTTGAGCCGGAACCCCGCGTTGAAGGCGGCGGCGACCGTGCGCTGCAGCGCCGGGGTGATCGAAGTCGACGCTCGCCACGAGCCGCCAGGGTCGGTGAAGCCGGGCTGGAGCTGACCGCGGACGAAGGTCGGGTCGATCCACATGACGCCGGTGACGAACGAGGTGTGCTGACTGTCGGGCCGAAGCGAGGCGACGCGGACCGCGGGCTGGCCGTGGTCGGTGACGACGGTGTGCCATTGGCCCTCGCCGGGGAGCAACGCCGTCCCGGCGAGGGACACGATCGGCGCCGGTGCGGGCAGTCCGCGCCCGCTGCCCCCCGGCGCGGGGGTGGCCGGAAGGGCCCCGGGCGCGATCGGGATCCCGCCGGCGGGAAGGCCGCCGACGGCGGGCTGGTTGTGGTTGTACTGTTGCGTTTCCAGCCACGTGATCACGCCGCCGAGCCCGTGGTCGCGGCCCCATTCGGCGAGCCTGGCGGCGACGCTGTCGGTGCCCGGCGCGAGGAGCGCGGCGCTGACCGACCAGCCGACGACGATCAGGAACAGCAACACGGCGGCCAGCAGCGAGCGGCGGAGCCACCGCACCCACGACCGGCGACCTTGCCGCGGCGGGCGCGCTGGCTCGAGGCCGGTCGAGGTGCTCATTGTTTCCTGCCCTGGGGATCGTCCGCGAACGCGAGTGACCAACGATATCGCGCTTTCCGGAATTCGCCGCGCACGCATGGGCCCCCGACCGAATCGCCCCTTTTGTAGTCAGTCCAAAGTGAGCGCGAGCTGATGCCGGTGGAAGTCGAAATGCTGCGTGGCGAAGTGGTACACGTCGGCGAGCGTCATGGTGTCGCGGAAGAACGGGTCCCACCGGACGGGGAAATGCATGGCGCGGGCCAGGTCCGCGTCGGTCTCGGCGTCCAGGCGGCGATGCAGTGACGCGATGACCCGGTCGCAGAGCGCGCCGAGCACGCGCCGGGGTAACACCGAGCCCGCGAACCAAGCGCCCGCATAGTTCACGACGTCGAACGGAGCGGTCGCCGAGTCGAGCAACCGGGCGAAGCGCCGGCCCACCGGCTCGGGCAGCCGGCTGAAGGTCACGACCAGCCCGCGGAGGGCCCGCACGATCAGGTAGCCGAGCAGCATGTGGAACAGCAGCTGCTTGTTGGTCCACCGGGTGCCGGTGGACCGCCGCCGAAGCTCGGCGCCCGACGAGGACTCGAGCAACCGGTGGAACCGCACCCGCGCCCGGTCCATCTCCTCGTGCACCGCCTGCCGATCCATGGCATCAGTATGCTCGCCAACCGCCGCCAGGCCATCCCTTGCCAGGCCCACCGGAACTACCGATCCGGTGTCATCGGTCCCTCCGGGACGCGACGAACTTCTCTACCTCATGCCGGTATGGGCGCGCAGCTTGGTGCCGGCTGTCCTGCCGGGCGAGAGGTGGTGGCCCATGACTGGCGACGGCAGCACCTATACCTGCCCAATGCATCCGGAGGTTCGCAGCGACGAGCCCGGCGCCTGCCCGAAGTGCGGGATGACGCTGGAGCGGCGCGAGGCCGGCCTCGGCGGGGAGGAGCAGGCCGAGCTGACCGCGATGACCCGGCGGTTCTGGATCAGCGCGGCGCTGTCGGTGCCCGTGCTGGTGCTCGGGATGACGGGTTTCGTTCCGGCCACGGTCTCGGACTGGGTTCAACTGGCATTGACCACTCCCGTCATGGCGGTGGGGTGGCTCGTGTTCGACCGCTTCGGGAAGTCGCTGGTCGCGCGCAGCCTCAACATGTTCACCCTCACCGGACTGGGCATCGGCTTCGCCTACCTCTTCAGCATCTACGCCATGGTCTTCCCCGGGACCCTTCCCGCGTCCTTCCACGGCGAGGGTGGCGGACCGCCGGTCTACTACGAGGTGGCGGCGATCATCATGTCGCTGGTGCTGCTCGGTCAGGTGCTCGAGCTGCGGGCGCGCAGTTCGACCAACGCCGCGATCCGCGGACTCCTCGGCCTGGCACCGAAGACGGCCCGCCGGGTGCGCGCGGACGGCGTGGAGGAGGACGTGCCACTCGACCAGGTGGTGGTCGGTGACCGGCTGCGCGTGCGCCCGGGGGAGAAGGTCCCGGTCGACGGTGTCGTCACCGGGGGCGCGTCCGCGATCGACGAGTCGATGATCACCGGCGAGTCGATCCCGGTGGCGAAGACGGTCGGCGAGAAGGTCATCGGGGCGACGGTCAACGGCACCGGCTCGCTGATCATCGAGGCGCGGCGGGTGGGCAGCGACACGCTGCTGTCGCAGATCGTGCAGATGGTCGCGGAGGCGAGCCGCAGCCGGGCGCCGATCCAGCGGCTCGCCGACGTCGTGGCCTCGTGGTTCGTCCCGGCGGTCGTGATCACCGCGGCCGCGACGTTCGCGGCGTGGGCGATCTGGGGTCCCGCGCCCGCGGTGGCGTATGCGATCGTCAACGCGATCGGTGTGCTGATCATCGCCTGCCCGTGCGCACTCGGCCTGGCGACGCCGATGTCGGTCATGGTCGCGAGCGGGAAGGGTGCGACGTTCGGTGTGCTGTTCCGCGACGCCGAGGCGATCGAGACGATGCGCAAGGTCGACACGCTGGTCACCGACAAGACCGGCACACTCACCGAAGGCCGTCCGCGCCTGCAGGATGTGGTGGCGCTCAACGGATACGACGAGGCGGATGTGCTGCGACTCGCGGCTTCCCTGGAGCGTGGTAGCGAACATCCGCTCGCCGCGGCGATCACACAGGGCGCGACCGAACGTGGCGCCCACCCGCTTGCGGTCGCCGACTTCGAAGCGATCCCCGGCAAGGGCGTTGCGGGCCGCATCGACGGGCAGCGCGTCACGCTCGGCAACGACGCGTTGATGAGCTCGCTCGGCATCGACATCGCGGCATCGTCCGCACAAGCCGAGGAGCTGCGCGCCCAAGGGAAGACGACGATGTTCGTCGCGGTGGACGGCAAACTGTCCGGGTTGGTCGCGGTCGCGGATCCGGTCAAGCAGACGACACCGCAGGCGATCGCGGCCTTGCACGAAGCGGGCTTACGCATCGTCATGCTGACCGGTGACAACGAGACCACCGCCAACGCGGTCGGTGCCGAGCTCGGCATCGACGAGGTCGTGGCGGGCGTGCTTCCCGGCCAGAAGGCGCAGACGGTGCGACGGCTCCAGGCCCAGGGCCGGTTCGTCGCGATGGCAGGGGACGGCATCAACGACTCGCCCGCGCTCGCGCAGGCGCAGGTCGGGATCGCGATGGGCACCGGCACCGACATCGCCATGGAAAGCGCCGGGGTCACCCTGATCAGGGGCGACCTGCGCGGGATCGTGCAGGCGCGGCACCTGAGCCGGGCGGCGATGCGGAACATGCACGAGAACCTGTTCTGGGCGTTCGCGTACAACGTGCTGGGCATCCCGATCGCGGCCGGCGTGCTGTATCCGGCGACCGGGCTGCTGCTGTCGCCGATGATCGCCGCCGTCGCGATGGCGTTCAGTTCCGTGTCCGTGATCGGCAACGCGCTGCGGCTACGCAATGTGAGGTAGGCGGCGCTATGCCCCCAGGCGCGCGGACGGCCACTGTCCGTTGTGGACGGCCGTGTGAACCTGGTGGGTGAGTTCCCTGGCCACCGCGGTGACCGCGGGTGTGGGGCGCGCCGCGCGTGGGGTGCCGAGCACGATGGAGCGCCAGATTTCCGGGTCCGCCAGTGGCGCGGCGCTCAGCGTGCCGGCCGCGAGGTCCGCGGCGATGCCGACCGCGGGCAGGATGGTCCAGCCGTGGCCACCCCCGGTGAGATGTTTCTGCAGCGGCATCGAGTTCGTGTGCACGGCGGTCTGGATCTCGGTCGTCGCCTGGCGCGCGGCGGTGGTGATCAGGGTGTGCAGTCCGTGGCCGGGCGCGGGCATGACGAGTGGCCGGGCGGCGGCGGTCGCGAACGGCACCGGCCGGTCAGGGCGCAGGCCGTCGCCGGGGCCGGCCACGACCCACAGCTGTTCGCGGACCAGCGGGGTGACGTTGAGCGACGGGGTGCTGGTGAGGTTGTACAGCAGGCTCAGGTCCAGGTCGCCGTTGTCGAGCCACTGCTGGAGATGGCCGGAGTAGGCGGTGAGTACGCGTAGTTCGATCCGCGGGTGCTCGCGGAGCACGGCGGCGACAAGGGGCTCGGTGAGCAGTTCGGCCGTGCTTTCCAGCAGCCCGACGGTGACGATGCCGGTGACCTCCCCCGGCGGCGCGGTGAGCTCGGCGCGGGCGCGGTCGAGTTCGCCGAGGGCGCGGCGGGCCCGTTCGGCGAGGTTCGCGCCGGCCTCGGTGGGGCGCATGCCCTGGCGGGTGCGGTCGAACAGCGGCACGCCGAGTTCGTGTTCGAGGGCCTGGATCTGGCGGGTCACGGCCGGCTGGACGACGTGCAGGAGCTCGGCCGCCTTGGTGACGCTGCCGGTCTCGGCCACCGTGACCAGGGCCTTGAGCTGTTTGAGGTCCATTCCGGCTCCCGGTCATCCCGCGACGGCATACCGTTCATGACAGTTCGGTATTTCACATCGGCTGTCATTCAGGATGATGATAGGTGGCGTGGAGAGGAATCGCGGGATAGACGGGCTCACCGGAACCGAGGCCGAGATCGTGTCCCTGGTGGGCGAGTTCGTCGACCGGGAGGTCCGGCCGGTCGTGCGCGAGCTGGAGCAGGCCGACACGTATCCGGAGAAGCTCATCGAGCAGATGAAGGAAATGGGCGTCTTCGGCCTCGCGATCCCCGGGCCCTGGGGCGAGACACAGGTGTCCGCGCAGTGCTACGCGGCCGTCACCGAGGAGCTGGCGCGCGGCTGGATGAGCCTGGCCGGGGCGATGGGCGGGCATACGGTGGTGTCGAAACTCCTGGTCAGCCACGGCACGCAGGAGCAGAAGGACACCTATCTGCCGAAGATGGCGACGGGCGAGATCCGCGCGGCCATGGCGCTGACCGAACCCGGCGGCGGTTCGGACCTGCAGGCGATGCGCACGACCGCCCGCCGCGAGGGACAGCGGTATGTGATCAACGGGTCGAAGACGTGGATCACGAACGCGCGCCGCTCGCAGCTGGTGGCCCTGCTGTGCAAGACCGATCCCGGGGCGAGCCCGGCGCACAAGGGGGTGAGCATCCTGCTCGTGGAGAAGGGCCGGGGTTTCCACGTGTCGCGCGATCTGCCGAAGCTCGGGTACAAAGGCGTCGAGAGCTGCGAGCTGTCCTTCGGCGACTGCCACGTCCCGGCCTCGGCGCTGCTCGGCGGCGAGGAGGGGCAGGGGTTCGCGCAGATGATGCGCGGGCTGGAGATCGGCCGGATCCAGGTCGCGTGCCGCGCGCTCGGGGTGGGCCGGGCGGCGCTGGAGGACGCGTTGCGGTACGCGCAGGAGCGCGAGAGTTTCGGCAAACCCATCTGGCAGCACCAGTCGATCGGCAACTATCTGGCGGACATGGCCACGAAACTCGAAGCCGCCCGCCAGCTCGTGCACTACGCCGCGCGCCGCTACGACTCGGGCGAGCGGGTGGACCTGGAGGCCGGGATGGCGAAGCTGTTCGCGTCGGAGACGGCGATGGAGGTCGCGCTCAACGCGGTGCGGATCCACGGCGGCTACGGCTACTCCACCGAGTTCGATGTGGAGCGGTATTTCCGGGACGCGCCGCTGATGATCGTCGGAGAAGGCACGAACGAGATCCAGCGCAACGTCATCGTGCGCCAGCTCATCCAGCGGAACCGGGCATGAGTAGGCCACTCGAGGGGATCACCGTGGTCGCGGTGGAACACGCCGTCGCCGCGCCGTTCGCGACCCGTCAGCTGGCCGATCTCGGGGCCCGGGTCATCAAGGTCGAACGGCCCGGTGCCGGGGACTTCGCCCGCGGTTACGACCGGACGGTGCGCGGGCAGTCCAGCTACTTCGTATGGCTCAACCGCGGCAAGGAAAGTGTCGAGCTCGACATCAAGAACGATCGGGAGCTGCTGGACGCGCTGATCGAGCGCGCGGACGTGTTCGTGCAGAACCTCGCGCCGGGGGCGGCCGAACGGCTCGGGCTCGACGCCGTGACGCTGCGGGCGCGGCGGCCGCAGCTGATCCACTGTTCGATCTCCGGCTACGGGCCCGGCGGCCCGTACGAGTCGAAGAAGGCCTACGACCTGCTGGTGCAGTGCGAAACCGGGCTCGTGATGTCGACCGGGACGCCCGAGGCGCCGGCGAAGGCGGGGATCTCGATCGCCGACATCGCCACCGGAATGTATGCCTACAGCGGGATTCTCACCGCGCTGTACGAGCGGGAGCGCACGGGCAAGGGTGCCGGCCTGCGCGTGGCGATGATCGACGCACTGGGGGAGTGGATGAGCCAGCCCGCCTACTTTTCCCGCTACGGCCAGGAACCGCCGCGGCGCACCGGCGCGCGGCATCCGTCCATCGCGCCGTACGGTCCACATCGGACCGGAGACGGTGAGGTGTTCCTCGGGGTGCAGAACGATCGCGAATGGACTGCCCTGTGCGGCGTACTGGGAAACCCGGAGCTGGCGCGGGATCCCCGGTTCAGCACGAACGTCGACCGGGTGGCGCACCGGGAGGGACTGACCGCGATCCTGGAGGAGGCGTTCGCGGAGTTCGACGCAGAGCAGGTCATCACACTGCTCGATCGCGCGGGGATAGCGAACGCGCGGCTGCGCACTCCCGAGCAGTTCACCAGCCACCCGCAGTTGCTCGCGCGTGACCGGTGGCGCGCGATCGGCACTCCCGGCGGTGCCATGCACGCGCTGCTGCCGCCGGTCGAGGTCGAAGGCCGGGAACCCGTGATGGGCGCGGTGCCCGCGCTCGGCCAGCACACCGATGCGATTCGAGCCGAGTTCGGCGGGAGGAAGGCGTGACGGAGGTCGTGACGCGGACGGAGTTCCTGGTCCCGGAGCCGGCGCACGCGCTCGGTGCGCTCCTGGGTGTGCCGGTCCCGGATCTCGGGCGTGCCGGGTTGCCCCTGCTGTGGCACTGGATCTACCTGCTGGACCGGCCCGCGCAGGGCGATCTGGGCCCCGACGGCCATCCGATGGCGAATACGGTGCCCGCCCCGCCCGCGCCGGGGCGGCGGCGGATGTGGGCGGGCGGCCGGGTGCGCGCACCCGGCGCGTTGCGGTGCGGGGAACCGGCTACCAAACGTACGAAAGTCCTGTCCGTGCAGGAGAAACACGGCCGGTCCGGGTCGCTGACCTTCGTCGTGGTCGGGCACGAGATCGAGCAGTCCGGGCAGGTCGTGGTCGCCGAGGAGCAGGACATCGTCTACCGCGAAGCCGCGACAGGGCCGAGCGCCCAGCGCGACGACGGCCCAGTGGTCCCGCCCGCGGACGACGAGTGGCCGCTCGAGGTGTCGCCGACGCTGCTGTTCCGCTTCTCCGCGTTGACCTACAACGGACATCGCATCCACTACGACCGCGATTACGCCCGCGAAGCCGAGGGCTATCCCGGGCTCGTCACGCACGGGCCGTTGCAGGCCGTCGCGATGGCCGAGGCGGCCCGCGCGCAGGGCTATGGCGGCGGCAGCTTCGAGTATCGGCTGATCTCGCCGCTGTTCGACCACCAGGGCCTGGTGGCCCGAGCGGTGCCCGACGGCGACTCGGTCGCCACGACCGTGCGGGACCGCCACGGAAGGCAGACCGCGACCGGAACACTGCGGAAGCTCGGTTGACGACATCCTTCGGGCCGCCCGGCTACCGGTCGTGGTCGTCCGTGGCTCGCCCGGCCGCGTGCAGCCACTCGGCCAGGTGCCGGTGCACTTCGGCCGGGTCGGCCGTGGTGACCTGGGCATGAGGCCCGGAACCGGGTTCCACCAGGTAAGTGATTCGCGCACGAAGCTGACCGTCCTCGTACCACGCGCGGACGAGGAACGCTGCCGCCTCCGGTGGTCGGACCATGATGCAAACCGTGGCACCTCATCGTCATCACCACATCTGCGGTGACGTCTCGGCCATACCCAGGGTGCCCGATCTTAGCCGGGCAGCAGGCCGCGAGCCAAGGCGATCATCTTCGACGACGGCGCGACCCCGAGTTCTCGCTGGAGGAGAACCCGGTAGCTCTGGTACTTCATGATCGCGCTGGCCCGGTTGCCTTCGGCGACGTGGATCTCCATGACGGTGCGGTGCGGGGTCTCCCGCAGCGGCTCGATGGCGATCGCGGCGAGCGCGGTCTGCATCGCGGCCAGGTAGTGCCCGGCCGCCATCAGGCGTTGCGCCAGCGTTTCGAGCGCATGCAGGCGAATCTGGTTCCAGCGCTCGCGCTCCAGCACCAGCCAGTCCTCCGACCACCCCGGCAGGAGATCGCGGCCCAGGCCGTCGAGCAGTGACTCGATATCGTGACTGTCCGGCGGCCGTTCCGTGTCGATGGTCTGGCGGACGTGCTCACGAACCTCGCGGACATCCACGCACGCGGCCGGCGAGAGCCGCAGGCGCGGACCGGCACAGTCGATCACCGGTACGGCCCCCACCCGGCGGCCTCGCCAGAGGGCCGACCGAAGATTCGCCGCGGCGCGCGACGACGAACTGTCCGGCCACAACTGCTCGGCCGCCGCCGCGCGATGGACGTCGTCGTGCAGGGCCAGCAACGCCAGCAAACGTTGCGCGCCCAGGGAAAGCGCGACCGCACCGCCGAGGTGGGTGAGACGGAAACCTCCCAGGAGCGCCAGGTGTACGCCGTTGCCCGAAGCTGTCATGTCGGCTCCCGGATGCTGTCGGCCTGTCAGGACCACTGACGTGAAATGATGCCCCTCGGACGTCACCAATCCGTCGGCGGCGGATGCCGCGAACATCTTCTGATGAGTCGCTTTCCGTCACCGGTGCGTTACCGAAATATCCCTTTGGCGTCAAGGTTCTTGCTGGGCTGGCGCCGGTCCCGTGGCTGCGGCGTGGTGGTGACTGTGCCGAGACGATTCCGCGATGTCAGCACGACGGTCCGAAGACGCCGGCTCCTACGGAACCGCCACGGGCGAACCCGAAACTGGGCGAGCGAATCACGGGCTCGGCCAACGGCGATCGAGCCGCCGCGGAAAAGGGGAGATGCGGTGATGTACGTCCGGTCGGTCCTGGCGGGGCTCCCGGTTCCCGGGGACCTCCTGCTCGGCGACGCCGACGTGTGCATCGCGGTGATCGACGGTCCCGCGGATCTGAGCCATCCCTGCTTCGACGGCGCCGACCTCACGCGAATCGACACGTTGGTGCGGGAGCCGGCCGGCGGCGGGCCGATGTCGGTGCACGGCACGCACGTCACGAGCTTGCTGTTCGGTCAGCCGGGCTCGCCGCAGGAAGGCCTCGCCCCCCGCTGCCGGGGTCTCGTCCTGCCCGTCTTCCGGGACGGTGCCGACGTCGAGGACACGAGAGCGTCCCAGCTGGATCTGGCCAGGGCGATCGAACGTGCGCTGCAGGAAGGCGCGCACGTCATCAACATCAGTGGTGGCGAGCGCACCCCCGATGGCCAGGCGGACAGCCTGCTGGCGCGAGCACTGCGGCAATGCGAAGACAACGGTGTCCTCGTCGTCGCCGCCACGGGCAACGACGGGTGCGAGTGCGTTCAGGTGCCGGCCGCCGTGCCCTCGGTCCTGGCCGTCGGCGCGGCCGGCGAGAACGGTGAGCCGCTCGAGGCCAGCAACTGGGGGCAGGCCTACCTGAGGAACGGCATCCTCGCCCCGGGCGCGGGGATGCTCGGCGCGGTTCCGGGTGGTGGAGTCCGTGCCCTCACCGGCAGCAGCTTCGCGACCCCGGTCGTGTCGGGCATCGCGGCGTTGCTGCTGGCGTCGGAGCTTCGCCATGGACAGAAACCCGATCCGGCGAAGATCGGCAGGCTGCTGCTGGATGCCGCCACGCCATGCGACCCGGCGAAATCTCCCGAGTGCGAGCGGCATCTTGTGGGCGACTTGGCCGTCGCCCGGGCATACGACCACGTCACAAGGGGAAGGAACACGGCCGTGACCAATACCGACACCACTCCAGTCCCACCGGCCGAAGCAACCGCGGAACAGCAGCCGGAGAGAGCGGCCGCGGACGCCGAGGGCGCGAGCGTCACCGCCGCCGGCGACCCGGACCAGCTCGGTGTGCCCGTCGCCCAGCAGGCGGACGACCCACCGCCGGAGCGGGTTTCGAGTCCAGCGGCTCCGCTCTCGTCGCGGGCGCCCGCGGCCACCGGCGGTGTCCGCGCGTCCTGCGACTGCGGCGATTCCGGCAAGCCTCAACTCGTCTACGCGATCGGCACGATCGGGTTCGACTACCGGACCGAGGCTCGCCGGGACAGTTTCCGGCAGCAGATGGACCGCCCGGAGTTGCCGGCCGAGGACGGCACCTACACCACCGGTCCGGCCAACCCGTACGACGCCAACCAGCTGGCCAGGTATCTCGCGGGCAACCCGTGGGCGTCCGACAAGGTGACCTGGACGCTGAACATGGACCGCACACCGCTCTACGCCCTCGAAGCGGAAATGCCGGTCGGGATGGACTGGGGCGAGGTCGGCACCGGCGCCGGATGGCAGGAGCAGGTGGACAAGGCCGTCGACGCCGGCGGCGACGACCTGAAACGGCTGCTCGGCTCCCCGCCGGCCTACCTCCCGGTCTCGCACGTGTACCGGACATTCCGCGACGCGATCGTCGGCCAGGCGTTACCGATCGAAGACGACGGGTTCATCTCCCGCGTATCGATCCCCGGCCGGCTGACGAACCGCACCGTGCGGTTGTTCTCCGGCCAGATCGTCCCCGTGGTGGAGGTCAAGAGCCGCGGCATCCACACGTGGAACGAGCCCGCACTGGTGAGGGCCGCCACGGGCGAGGTCAAGCGGGACGCCAGAACCAGGGGCATGGAAGGCACGATCGACGACGCGATGCTCGAGCAGAACGTCCGCGCGTTCCTGGACAAGATCTATTACCAGTTCCGCAACCTCGGTCAGCTTCCGGCGGACCGGGCCCTCAACTACGCCGGAACCAACGCGTTCATGGTGACCCAGGAGATCAGGTCCGGGATGCTGTCGGGCAACTACGTCCCCCGGCGCACCGCCGACGGCGAGAACCTTTACACGCTGGACACGATCACCGTCACGAAGAGCCCTTACGACCGCATCGACTCCGATTGCTGGGACGTCGTCGTGACCTTCTTCGACCCGGAAAACGACCGGCGGGCGAAGGTTTCTTACCTGTTCACCATCGATGTCAGCGACGACCTGCCGGTCAGCCTGGCACCAGCACACCGCTTCCTCGGTGGCATTTAGCGGTCACCGTGGCGGAGAGGAACGGAAGCCCATGGATACTCCATCGACACGCGCGCGATTGCCGCGTTCGGCCCTGACCTTGCCCCCGCAGGCGCTGCCCGTCCACCGCGACCGGGCGCTTCCCGCGCAGTCGGACATCGGCCCTGGCGTGGAAGCGGATCAGTCGGCGTGTAGCGGGCTGAAAGGGCTCGCGAGGCAAATGTGTTACGCGACCAACTACGGGATCTCCGTCTAGTGTTTCGTGATCTTGTTGTCTTTGCGCGGGTGTGTTTGTTTGCCAGGGTACTGAGTTGGCCCTTGGCGTCGCTGAGTTGGCTCGGGGCGTTATCGAGTTGGCCGGCCGCTGTCGCCGGGGGCACAGTCAGCGACCGGACCTGCCAACTCGACACCGCAGCGGACAAACCCACCGACCCTACGGGCAAACACGGCAACGTAAACCGGACAGGATCACACGACACTAGCCGATCGACACGACGAAAGGAGTGCAGGAAGTGACCACGACCAGGAAAGGGAACGCCACGACGGGCGTGGCGCTGCAGGTGCCGGCGCAAGCCGCGCCGATCGCCCGCGGCGAGGCGGTGGCGTCGTTCGGTACCGGCGTGGAGGCCGACCTGTGGGGGTTGCCGATAGGCGACTGGATCGAGGCACCCGGCGCCTACGCCTGGCAATACGCCAAGGACTGGCTCAACAGTTAGCGTCCCGCCGGATCTGGAATGGAGATGAAAACGGATGACCTCCGCACCTGGAACACATGTCGCGGGCAGGCGCCAAGCGCTGAGCCTTCCGCTGCAGGCGGCACCGGTGAACAGAGCACCCGGCGCCGCCGGGCCGGCCGGCGGTGGCGTCGAGGCGGACTTGTTCGGGATTGACGATGCCCTGCTGGGTTTGGCCGCCACCACGCTGGGCCCGCCGATCGTCAAACAGGTCGGGAGCTGGTTGGGCGACCTGTTCTGACGAGCACGGCACAGCACTGATCCGAAATGAACGTGAGCCGCGATCTACGACAAAGGAGAAAAGACGATGAATGATCAGGGAATGCGGCGACCGGGCCTGAGCCTCCCGATGCAGGCCGCTCCCGTCGACCGGGCCGGGACGGCCGGCGGCAAGGGCACGAACGGCGTTGAGGCCGACTTCGGCCTCGGCGACCTGCTCAACATCGGCGCCGGCGTGGCCGAGTCGGTTCTGCCGGGCTCCGGTGGGATCGTCAAGGGACTGGGAGGCCTGCTCGGCGGGATTTTCTGAATCCCGGCGAAGACGGACCAGGTTCCGCGCTGCGCGTGGTGCCTGGTCCGTCGTAACGGGCTATCTTCTTGGTAGAGCGTCCTGATGGAGATGACCATGGGTCTCAACCTGCCGCGACAAGGAATAATAGACCGCCGCGAGCCGTATCAGCCGTCGACGCAGCGCATCGAGGTCAGGAACGACGACGGGGAACTCATCGAGGTGCTGTTCGAGGAAATCGGCGGTAGCTACAGTGAACACCACCCCGGCGATCCGAGCCGGTTCCGTTATCCCGCGACGCGGGGGTGGAACTGCGCGCCGCTGGCGGCGGGCGCCGGACCTTGTGTCTGGATGGGGTTCCGCTGATCAGCGCACGCGATCACCGTGGCGTGGCGCGGCTCATGAGGTGAGCCAGCCCTGGAACCTGGTCGAGACGGCCTTGTAGTTGTCCGCCCACCAGGATGCGTTCAGGTAGAAGCTGGTGCCCACGGTTTCGGCCGTCCCCGGCAGGTCCTTCGCGTCCGCGGCGGGGATCGCGGATCTGGTGGTGGACGGGCGCAGTTCGGACCCGCATGTCCCGGAAACCGACTTCCGGTGGTCGCGGTTCGCCGAGGGTGCGCTGCTGCGCAGCCCGCACCCGTATGCCGGAGCGGGCGCGTCGATCTCGTGCAGCCTCACCACGCTCGACCGGCTCGCCGACACCTTCGAGGTGCCCGTGACGTCGCTGTTCCGCGGCGCGGACACGCCACGCGAAGCGGTCTACACCCCGGCCGGCGCCGGTGCGCGCACCGTGCAGCGGGGCACCCGCGTCGGGCACGACTACACGCTCCTGGGCGCGTTGCGGGGGCCGCACAAGCGGATGGAAGCGCATCTGGTCACGCTGACCGAGCGCAGCGAGGAGTTCCCGCTCTTCCAGCATCCGGGGACGGAACTGCTGTTCATGCTCGAAGGCGAGATGGTCTACGCCCACGGCGACGCCGGCTACACGATGCGCCCCGGCGACGCACTCCAACTCGACGGGGAAGGCGTCCACGGCCCCCAGGAACTCATCCGCCTCCCGATCCGGTTCCTGTCGGTCGTCGCCTACGGCGAGGGTGCGCCGGACTGACGCCCTACCGCGCGAGTCCGTGCTTGCCCAGGGGCAGGGGGAGTGAGGCGGCGCGGCCCACCCGAATGGGCGGGGGCGCGAACGCCGTCGCGCGCCTACCGTCGAGCGCGTGTACTGCTGTTTGTCCCGTACGGACATCCGCCAGGGCGAGTTTTGTCCACGTGTGCCATCGGCGGCGATTGCGCCGGGCGGCACTGTGACGGGGGCGACACCACCACCATCAGTTCAAGGAGGAACGAATGGGCGAGGTCCTGGCCGAGGGCTACAACGTCTTCGACACCGCGAAGTCACCGAGCGGGACGGTCAAATACCTGTCGTCGCCGTCGGATGTCATCCAGCTGATCCAGTCCGGCAACCTCAAGGAGCACATCCTGCTCGTTCGTGGCGGTACCACGACGTTTCTCGCTCCGGCGCTGAGCATGGGCGCGATCGGCGTGATCACCATGTCCGGAGCCCCGGAGTCCCATCTGGGCATCCTTTCCCGTGAGTTCCAGACGCCGTGCGTGATGACGGCGCACCTGACCGCCAGCGAGTCCCGGTACGTCGTGGGCGACACCGACGAGGCGCATTTCGAGGAGATCGCGAAGGAGCTGGACGGGCGGCGGGTCCGGCTGGACTGTACCGACCACGAGATCGGCCGCGTGGTCGCGGACTGATCCCTTCACCGAGCCAGTTTCGCCTCTTCACCGACAGGAGCATCGATGACGATCACCGGTGACAGCAAGACCACCTACAAGCAGCGCTACGAGCAGGCCGACGACGGGCTGCGCTTCCAGGAACTGACCTACACCGGCAACTTCGTGGATCTGGAACCCGTGACCGACGGGATCCTCGGCGACAAGATGATGCGCGCCAGGGCGAAGAGCAAGGTCCTCGAGCGAGTGTCCAAAGAGGATGTGCTGCGGGAGCAGTTCACGATCGACGAGCTCAACGACCTCAACAACTACCTGGCGTGGAACATCTGGGATGTGCTCGTCATGCGCGCCACCGAAGGCGTCTCGGGCATGATTCCGCGTCAGGAATACGAGATTCTGGCGTTCATGCACGAGTTCTACCGGTGGCCGGAGCTCCTGCGGATGACCACCGACGAGGTCGGCGCGCAGGGGATCATGGACATCGGGGCGACCGCGCGGCGTGAGATCGGGACGAAGGTCAACGCGGTGCACGACTGGTGTATCGGCGCGGTGGGCTTCGGGATGGGTCGTTGCGGTCTGCTGGCCTTGGAGGCCATCAAACCGGACGAGTACATCGAGGAGTCCAACGAGATCCTGAAGTTCATGCAGCGCGTGCTGTGGGGCAAGCGGCAGGACGGCTACATCCTCAACTCGCAGGACAGGTATCGCTGCCGCATCCACGAGGCCGATTTCCTCGAGCAGATCACCGCGCAGATCGAGCCGCTGGAGGCGGGCGGCCCCGCGCACGGGGCCTTCACGCAGTTCAACGCGGCGGCCGAGCTGCTGTCGTTCCTCGACCACTACGACTGCCGGCTGGGCCTCGGCGACACCGGGCCCTACGAGCTCCCCGACGGGCGGCTGCTCATCCTGCGGGACCTGTTCGTCAACGAGGAGGTCTTCCACTGGAGCGACGTCTGCGACGACGAGAAACTGCCCCACTGCTACACGCTCGCCCTGACGATCGACCCGGAGAAGATGGGCCTGCAGGAGATCCGCGTCAACGACATCTCCACCACCTTCACCCGCCCGAAGAACTACATCGAAGCGATCGTGGGTGGCGCGGTGTTCGCCCGTGAGAAGTGGAACACGCCGATGGGCGAGGTCTACCCGATCAAGATCGCCGATCTGGGCGAGCACATGACGCGGGTGCAGAACGCGACGCTCAAGCTCTACGCGAAGACGTCCAAGATGTGCCGCCGGGATCTGATCTGGAACGGCCAGTACGTCTACTACATCGACATGATCCTGCCCCACCTGCGGCTCGCCGGCACGTACGAGAAGGCCTGCCGCGACTACGACCTGTGGGAGATCGACCAGCGGGTGGCCAACTACTACTACGACATCACCAAACGCGGTTTCGCGCAGGAAACGGTGCCCAGCAAGATCTTCTCCGGTGCCGGCTACCTGCCCTTCCCCGACGGTGCGGACCGGCGCCGTTCGAAGTATCGCTGGCTGTAGCCGCGCCCGCCCCTGCGAACACCGGTCCGGGCGGCCGGTGCGCGGCCGCCCGGACCCTGGAGAAGGACAGTTATGACTGTGGCCACTCTCGCCAAACCCGACTACGACGTCCTCAATGTCGTCGCGCTGAAGAAGATGGCGTCCGTGCCGGTGATCGCCCGCGTGTGCGGTCGCGACACCGCGGACGCCGACGCGGCGCTCGCCCGGCTCGCCGAAACCGGTCTCGTATACCTGGCCGACGGGGCGGCCCTGCCCTCGGACGAAGCGGAACCGGCTCTCGCCGAAGCGGCGAGCCGGTTCTACGCGGGCGTGCGGCAGGATCCGCTCATCGCCTCGCTGGTCGATCGGTTCGACAAGGTCAATGCCCAGTTCCTCAAGGCGATGTCCGCCTGGCAGCTGATCGAGGTCGGCGGGCGCAAGATCACCAACAACCACCGCGATTCCGCCTACGACGACAAGGTGATCTTCCGGCTGGGCAGGCTCATCCAGCAGCTGCAGCCGCTGCTGACCGCGCTCGCCGAGCACGATCGCCGGTTCCTCACCTACCAGCACCGGTTCCTGGCCAGCTCGCGGGCGGTCGACGGCGGGCAGCACGACCTCGTGTCCTCACCGACCGCGGACTCGATCCACAACATCTGGTTCGAGTTCCACGAGGACCTGCTCCGCACCCTGGGCCGGGAACGCACCGAATGAGCGACGGGAACGACGGCATGGCGGGCAGCCTGTTCACCCTGACCTTCGACGAGGCCGACCCGCAGGCGGTCGGCCAGCTCGGCGGGAAGGGCGCTGGACTGGCGCGGATGACGCAGCGCGGGCTGCGCGTTCCACCCGGGTTCATCGTGTCCACGGAAGCCTGCCGGCAGTACCTGAAGTCGGAGACCGTGCCTGCCGGTCTGCTCGACGAGATCTCGGGCAGGCTGGCCGGGCTCGAGATCCGGACGGGCAAGTCCTTCGGCCGCGGGCCGTACCCGCTGCTGCTGTCGGTGCGCTCCGGCGCGCCGGTTTCCATGCCCGGCATGATGGACACGGTGCTGAACCTCGGGTTGAGCCGGGAGTCGGCGGTCGCCCTCGCCACCGCCACCGGCGACACCCGGTTCATGGCCGACCTGGTGGCCCGGTTTCATTCGATGTACGGCGAGATCGTGCTCGGCGCGCTCGGCGACGATGAACCGCTGGACGAGGTCGCGTCGGCCCGTCCGGGCGACGACCCTGGACAGACCTTCGATCGCGTCTGGTCCGAGTGCGCGCGCCGGCTGCTGGACGACACAGGCGAGCAGGTGCCCGAGGACCCGCGTGCGCAGCTGGCGGGCGCGGTGCGGGCGGTCTTCGGGTCGTGGAACACCAGCCGCGCGCGAACCTACCGGGAGTTCCACAAGATCCCGCACGACCTCGGTACCGCCGTGGTCGTGCAGTCGATGGTGTTCGGCAACGTCAGCGACGACTCCGGTTCCGGAGTGGTGTTCACCCGGGATCCCGCCACGGGTGAGCCCGGCCTCTTCGGCGAGTACCTCGCACACAGCCAAGGCGAGGACGTGGTCGCCGGCACGAGGACCCCGGACCCGGTCCGCGAGGCATTGCCATCGCCCGTGCTGACCGAGCTCGAACAGACCGCCGGCGCGCTGGAACGGGAAATCGGGGACGTGCTCGACATCGAGTTCACGGTCGAGCGCTCGACGCTCTATCTGCTCCAGGTCCGCAGCGCGAAACGCACGCCGGACGCCGCGGTGCGGATCGCGTCGGACTTCCTCACCGAGGGCGTCGTGCCGCCGCGGAAGGTTCTTCACCATGTCGCTGTCGACCACGTGCGGCAGGTCCAGCGTCCGGGCTTCGACACGTCCGAGGTCGAGCGTGCGCGCGCCGGCGGGCGTGTGCTGACGACCGGCATCGGAGCGTGCCCCGGGCAGGTGAGCGGCGAGCTGGTGCTGGACTCCGACCGCGCGAAGGAACTGGCCGAGGCCGGACACGACGTGGTGCTCGCACGTCCGGTGACCAGCCCGGCGGACCTGCACGGGATGATCGCGGCACGAGGAATCGTGACCGCCACCGGCGGTTCGACCAGCCATGCCGCGGTCGTGGCACGGGCATTGGGCACGGTATGCGTGGTTGGTGCTTCGGCGCTGAAAGTCGATCTCGCCGCGCGCACCGTCGTCGCCGACGGTCAGACGCTCCGGGAAGGCGACCACGTCTCGGTCGACGGGTCCTCCGGCGAGGTGTTCACCGGCTCGTTCGCGACCGCCGCCCCGGCCGAGACCGGAGAAGCGCTGGCGTCGCTGATGTCGGTCGCGGGCGATCTGGCGGCGGACTGCACGGTCTTCAGCAAGGTCACGCTGCCCGCCGATGTTCCCCGCGCGCTGTCGGCCGGGGCAACCGGCCTGGTCACGGCACTGGACGACGTGCTAGCCGCTTCCGGGCACCTCGATCGCCTGGTGCAGGTGCTGATGGACAGCCGCGACGCCGGCGCGCCGCACCTGGAGCCGGTCGCCGACGCGGTCGCGACGGAGGTCACGCCCCTGCTGCGCGAAGCCGGGGACATCGAGTTCGGTGTCCGGGCGATCGACTTCGTCTCGGACGAGTCCCGCGAGCTCATGCAGCAGACCGCGCTGACCACGCGGTACCCGTCGCTGGGCGTGCCGCTCGGGATTCCCGAACTCATCGAAGCCCAGATCGCCGGGCTGCGCCGGGCGATCAAGGACGCCGGTGGCGCGACGAGCGTGCACCTGGCGGTGCGCCATATCTCGGATCCGGCCGAGGCTGCGGCCCTGCACGGACTGCGCCCGCCCGCGGGTTCGGGACTGACCGTCGGCGCTTATCTGACCAGCCCGCGCGCGCTGGCGAACTTCCGCGGCATCGCGGACGCCAGCAACCGGATCTGGCTGGAAATGCGCGTCCTTCAGGCCGCCATGTTCGGCATTCCGGCCCGCCAGCTGCTGACCGCGGAACCGCTCGACAGCTATGTCAAGCGGGGCCTGCTCACGACGGATCCACGGTCCACTGTGGACCCGTCGCTTGAGCACGCGCTCAGCCGCAGCGTGGAACAGGCCGGCCACTGCCCGGTCGGCATCCGGCTGTCCGGCGCGGTGTCCGAGGAACTGGTCACGGGCCTGCACGGCAAGGGATTCCGGCGCTTCGCCGTCGACGCGGACGAAACCCGGCCGCTCGTGCTCGCACTCGCCAAGGCGGGTTTACCGCGGCAGTGAAGACCTCGGCGGCCCACCGGTTCCGCTTCCGGTGGGCCGCCGTTTTCGGCGTCGAGCCCCATTACCCGCAGATGCGGGTGATGGCATCGAGCAGTTCCGGCGCCGGGCCGGGATCCTGTTCGGTGGGCATGGCCGCCACCAGCGTGCCGACCGCCGCTCGGCGCCGGGCGCGCCGTGGCGCGACGGCCGCTTCGGAGCAGTTGCCGCCGCACCCGCAGTCGCAGGTGTCCGGCGCGGCGGGAGTAACGGCGCAGGCCCCGACAGGGCCGGCCGCGGCCGCGTCGCCGAGGAGATAGGCCGGCAGTTCCTGAGGCCACAGCGCCACGAACTCGGCGCCGGCGGCCGTGAGTTCGCCGACGCCGTGCATGCCCCAGGCCACGCCCACCACCCTGATCCCGGCATCGAGCGCGTCACGCACGTCGCCGGCGGTGTCGGTGACCAGGACCGTGCTGTCGCGGTCCGGGGTGCGGACGTGTCCGCTCTCGTCGTAGTCCGCCGCGCAGCGGCGTCCGAAACCGTTGCCGCTGTCCGCGAGGAACGTCGCGATCGCGGTGCGTTTGTCCGGCGTCACGTCGCCGCCGAAGACGTGGGCGAAACAGTAGGCCAGGCCGTTGCCTGCCAGGACGCGGCGCAACACCTGCATCGCGTTGGACGACATCACCGCCAGCGTGCAGTGCCCGGCGAGGGTCCGCACGACCTCGGCCACGCCGGGCACCAGCGCCGGCGTGTAGTCCTCGCGCAGCAGCGACAGAAACGCCTCGGACACCGCGGCCGCCTGCTGTTCGTCGCGGCACAGCTTCCGGATCGAGGCGAAGACGTTGCCCTGAAAGAGGTCGAAGTACTTGTCCCGGCTGTCGACGCCGAGGCCGAACCGGTCGTTGATCCGGGAGAAGATCTCCCAGGACGCGACGCGGGTCTGGACGAGGGTGCCGTCCAGGTCGAAGATGACCGCGCGCGCCGGGGGTTTCTGGTCGCTCATGCGCTCAAGCCCGGTTGTAGGCGGCGCCGAGTTCGCCGAGGCCGATGAAGTCCATGATCTCGCCGTACCCGGTCTGCCCGTCGCAGGACCACCTGTGCAGGCAGTTGTGGCCGACGGTGCCGGGCCAGGCCTGCCAGGGGAAGGTGGTCAGCGCCGCCCCGTGCAGGTCCCACGTCACGTCGTCGGTGTCGGTGACCCGCAGTTCGACGCGTTCGGGGTAGAACCCGGACCGCCATGAGGTGCCGCCGCCGGCCTTGAGCCCGCGGACCTTGCCTTGCTCGAGCACGTATCCGTGGGTGAGGCTGAGCGGGCTGGGTGCGTCCGGCCCGTTCTCCGTGGTGAAGTCGAACAGGCCGTGGATGGCGAACTCGGGGGAGAAGTGCGCGTGCAGCCAGCACAGTCGCGAGGTCTGCCGCTCGGCGCGGACACCCCAGCTGTGGTCCATAGTGGACACACAGTCGATCGGCAGGTGCCTGCCACGAAGGGACAGTTCACCTTCGATCCTGCCGGTGAGGTCGAAGTGCCCGGCGTAGGCGTGCCCCCAGGTGAGGTCGAGGTCACGGCCGGCGGCCAGCGGGTCCTGGCCGGGATCGTTGATGTCGTAAGGCTCCATCAGCGCGGTGAACCGGAAGCGCAGCTCCATCCCGGCCTCTTCGTCGACGAAATCGACGTCCCAGATGCGGTTCGGCTCCTTGCATGCCACGCGTAAGCCGTTCGCCAGGTCGTAGTGCAGGAGGTCGCCGGGCCGGGGCAGCGGGAGATGCTCCCACGCGTCCCAGTAGTCGGCAGCCCAGGGCGTGGTCACGCGCTTGCCGTTGACGGACACGGTGGAACCGGCGATGCCGAGCGGTTCCCGGAACAGCCCGTAGACACCGATGTTGACCGGGGTCCCGGTGTCCTGACCCGCGTAGAGACCGAAGTAGTTCGTCTCGGCCCACAGCGGGTCGTCGCTGGTCGGGGGGTGGAATTGCGCGTCTTCGGGACGGATCACCGGTGAACCCTCCAGGCCTCGTCTGCTCGGGGACAGTGTTGTCCAGTATCACGAGCAGCCTCGCCGATCTCAGGGCGGGCGGCCAGGGAACGGAAGGACAGCGAGCCTGGATCACGTTGTCCCGTGAGGATAGCGCCGCGGCCCCGGGCGTCTCCTACCGTCCACCTCATCGATGGCGTGCTCGGATCGCGCCATCACCCGACCAACGGAGGTGACCGGGCATGCAGCTCGCCACGGTGCTCGGTCAGGTCGTCTCGACCGTGAAAGCGGCCGGGCTCGAACGCCACACGCTGCTGCTGGTGCGGGACGCCGTGGATGCCGATTGCGAGCAGCCGGGGGGAGCGGTCTACGTCGCGATGGACCTCATCGGGGCCGGTACCGGCGAGGTCGTGCTCGTCGCGCGAGGGGGCGCGGCGCGCGTCGCGGCGGGCGCCGAGGTGCCGGCCGACCGCGCGGTTGTCGGCATCGTCGATTCGATCATCCACAAAGGAAACGTCACGTATCAGAAGGCGTGACGGCAGTGAATACGGAAACCAGGAGGAACAGCATGGCTACGACGTCCGGTGGCGCCAGCGGGGCACCCGCGCTGCGCGGCGCGCTCGGCCTGATCGAGACGAAGGGGCTGGTCGGTGCGATCGAGGCGGCCGACGCGATGGTGAAGGCGGCCAACGTGCAGATTCTGGGCCACCGGGAGATCGGTGGCGGGCTCGTCACGGTCATGGTGCGCGGTGACGTCGGTGCGGTGAAGGCCGCGACCGACGCGGGCGCGGTCGCGGCGGACAAGGCGGGCGAAGTCGTGTCGGTGCACGTGATCCCGAGGCCGCACGAGGAGACCGAGGGGATCCTGGCGATCCTGACGCGCCCCAAGGCTTGAGGTAGGTCATGACCGCGACGCTGGATGCCGATCTGGCGGGGCTGGCCGACGTGCGGGCGAAGGCCCGTGCCGCCCGCCAGGCGTTCGATCGGCTGGAAGGGACCGACCAGGAGACCCTGGACCGGTATGTCCGTGCGATGGCGCTGGCCGGGACGAAGGCCGCCGAGGAACTCGCCCGGCTGGCCGTCGACGAGACCGGCTACGGGGTGTACGAGCACAAGATCCACAAGAACCGGTACAACACCGGGTTCGTCGCGCGCTGGATGCTCGAACGGCGCGCGGTGGGCGTGCTGTGGGTGGACGAGCAGTCGCGGGTGACCGCGGTCGGCGCGCCGATGGGAGTGATCGCGGGCATCATCCCGGTCACCAACCCCACCTCGACGACCCTGTTCAAAAGCCTGGCCGCGGTGAAGTCCGGCAACGCCATCGTGCACGCGCCCCATCCGCGCGCGGCGCGCTGCACGCGGCGGGCCGCCGAGATCATGGCCGAGGCCGCCGTGTCCGCCGGTGCCCCGGAGGGCCTGGTGTCCTGTTTGGACGCGCCCACGCTGCCGGCCACCCAGGAGCTGATGAGCCGTGACGAGATCGCGGTCGTGCTCGCGACCGGCGGGCCGGGCGTGGTGCGCGCCGCGTACTCCAGCGGCAAGCCCACGATCGCGGTCGGCGCGGGCAACGTCCCTGCGTATGTCGGGGCAAGTGTGCCCGACCCGGGCGAGGCCGCGGAAATGATCATCACGTCGAAGTCGTTCGACAACGGCACGGCGTGCGTCGCCGAGCAGTCGGTGGTCGTCGCCGAGTCCGTGGCGCCGGCGTTCCTGCGGGAGTTCGAGGCCCGCGGCGCGTACTGGCTGAGCGCGCAACAGCAGGAAGCGCTCGCCCGGGTCCTGTTCGACGAGCGCGGCGGGCTGCGACCCGCGGCGGTCGGACAATCCGCGCCCCGGCTGGCTGAGCTGTCGGGCCTCACCGTCCCATCCGGGACCAGGGTGCTGGCCGCCGAGCTCGCCGCAGTCGGGCCGGATGTGCTGCTGTCGCGGGAGATCCTCGGCCCGGTGCTGTCGGTCTACCGGGCCCGTGACGCCGCCGCGGGACGGGAGCGATGCCGGGAAATCCTCGCGCTGGGCGGGGAAGGCCACACCTGCGCGGTGCATGCGCGGGATCCCGGGGAGATCGCGTTGTTCGGCACGCTCCGGGCGGGCCGGATCGTGATCAACACACCGGCGCTGTTCGGCGGGATGGGCTACTCCACGGAGGTGGACCCGTCCTTCCAGCTGGGCACGGGCACGTGGAGCGGTTCCATCTGCTCGGACAACGTGACCCCCCTGCATCTGATCAACATCAAGCGCATCGCGCACGAGGTCCGGCCCTGGCGCACGGTGTACGACCCGGTGGAGCTGTGATGCCTGTGCTGACCGGAAACTCGGCCGAGCTGCTGGAGCTCGCGGCGCGGCGCATCGGGGATCCACCCGGCGAGATCGACTCCGCGGCGCTGCGCGTCGGGGTGGATCTGGGCACAGCGAGCTGTGTGCTGGTCGTGCTCGATGGCCAGGACCAGCCGGTCTGGATCGACAGCTACCCTTCCGGCGCATTGCGGGACGGGGTGGTGGTCGACTTCGCCCGCGCCACCAACACGGTGCGCCTGCTCAAACAACGCGCCGAGGAAACCCTCGGCATCCCGCTGAGTACCACGGCGACGGCGTACCCGCCGTGCATTCCGGTCAAGGACGCGCGCGCCTGCACCTACGTGTGTGAGGCGGCCGGGTTCGACCACGCCGTACTGGTGGACGAGGTCAGCGCCGCGCAGCGGACTCTGGAGGTCGTCGACGGCGTGGTGGTCGACGTCGGTGGCGGCTCGACGGGCGTCGGCGTGTTCCGGGGCGGTCGGCTGGAAGCCCTGGACGACCGGGCCGGCGGCGGCCATCACCTCGACCTGATGCTGGCGGGCGCGCTCGGGATCAGTGCGGAGCAGGCCGAGGTGCACAAGCGGGAGCGGCAGGAGGAGGCGCTGCCGATCCTGGTGCCCGGCCTGCAGCGCATCGCCGAGTCGGTGCGGCGCATGACCGTGGGCGCCGAGGACCTCCCGCTGCACCTCGCCGGCGGCGCCCTGATGATCGCCGGTGCGGGTGACGTGCTGGCCAAGTACCTGGAAAGGCCCGTGATGACGTATCCGCATGCCCTGCTGATCACCCCGCTGGGGATTGCGAGGTCGGCGGCATGAGCGGACCCACCCTGCGCACCTACGCCTTCGTCGACCGGATGCAGCCGCAGTGCGCGGCCCACATCGCGGCGACCAGTCCTGGCGACGTCCCGCTCGCCGGCATGGCCGAGCTCTACCTCGAGATGGCACCGGGCAACGAGGTGTTCCGCGCCGCCGACATCGCGCTCAAGGCCGCCGGCGTGCGCCCCGCCCTGCAGATCATCGAGCGCGAGTTCGGGCTGCTGGAAATCCACTCCGAGCAGCAGGCCGAGGTACTGGCCTCCGGACAGGCGATCCTCGACGAGCTGGGCATGACCGAATCCGACCGGATCAAGCCCACCATCGCCTCCACCCAGTTCATCACCAATGTGCACCCCTATCAGGCGCAGCTGCTCAACAAGTGGCGCAAGGGCAGCATGCTGCTGCCCGGGCAGAGCCTGTTCGTCATGGAGGTCGCCCCGGCCGCCTACATCTCCATCGCCGCCAACGAAGCCGAGAAGGCAGCCACCATCACGGTCATCGAACTCCGCGCGGTCGGCCGGTTCGGGCGCATGTTCCTCGCCGGCACCGAAAGCGAGGTGCAGACCGCCCGGGACGCGGCGGTCGCCGCGCTGGCAGGCATGCACGGACGGGAGGACAAGCGATGAAGGTCTGGGGAGCAGGCGACATCGACGCCGCCGGCGACGCGAAGACCCTGCTGGTCGAGCCGAAAGACCTGGTCACCCCGCTGGCCAGGGAGCGCGCCCGCGAACTGGGTATCGAAATCGTCGCCGCCGGATCGACCCCTGCCGCTCCGGCGGCGGCACCTGCGACCCCGCGCCCGCAGGCCGGTCCGGAAACACCCGGCGGGCCGGTGCGGAGTATGCGACCGCCCTCGGGGGCGCTCTACCGGCGCGGTGCCCCGCTGCCCAGCGCGAACACCTCCGCCGGGCGGGTGGTCGTGATCGGGGCCGGCCACGTCGGCATGATCACCGCGCTCCGGCTGGCCGACGCCGACCTCTTCGACGAGCTCGTGCTGGTCGATATCGACGAGGGCCGCGCCGCCGGCGTCGCGCTCGACCTCACCCACACCGCGGCCCTCGGCGGGTTCGCCACCCGGGTCCGCGGTACCGGTTCGGTCGAGGACGCCGGTCCGGCCGACTACGTCGTGATCACCGCGGGTCGCGCCCGGCAGCCCGGGATGAGCCGCTCCGATCTGGTCAGCACCAACGCGGCGATCGTCGGTGATCTCGCGCACCGCGTCGCGCGCACCTCGCCGCATGCGGTGATCGTGGTCGTGACCAACCCGCTCGACGAGATGACCCAGCACGCCTGGCAGGCCTCGGGCTTCCCGCCGGAGCGCGTCGTCGGGATGGCCGGTGTGCTGGACACCGCCCGCTTCCAGGCGCTCGCCTCGCTGGCCGGTGCTGGTCGCGCGGATCGCATCGGCGCGGTCGCCCTGGGCAGCCACGGCGAGGAGATGGTCATTCCGCTGTCCCAGGCGAGCAGTGGCGGGCGGCCGCTGACCGAGCTGATCGGGAAGACCACGCTCGACGCGATCGTCGATCGGGCCCGAGGGTCGGGCGCGGAGGTGGTCGGGCTGCTCAGGAGCGGAAGCGCGTTCATGGCGCCGGGCACGTCCGCGGCCGGCATGGTGCTCGCGATGGCCCGTGACCGTGGGCAGATCATGCCCGCCGCGGTGCTCGCCGATGGCAGCTACGGCATCCGCGACGTCTACCTCGGGCTGCCCGCCCGGCTCGGCCGTGGCGGTGTGCGGGAAATCGTCGAGCTGGATCTGCGGCCGGATGAACTACAGGTGCTGCGACAGGCCGCCGACCGGATCAAGGAACGCCTGTCGCAGCTCGCCGCGGCCTCGTGATGAAGGCCGTCGTGTTCGCGGGGCAGGGCCAGGTCCGGCTCGCGGACGTGCCCGAACCGGTGCTGCAGGCGCCCACGGACGGGATCGTCCGCGTCGAGCGTGCCGCGATCTGCGGGACCGACCTGCACTCCGTCGCCCACCCGGTGAACCTCCCGGAGGGATTCGTCCTGGGGCATGAGTTCGCCGGACAGATCGTCGGCCTCGGGGACGCCGTGCAGGGTCACCGCGTTGGCGATCGGGTGGTGGGTGCCGACTTCACCGCCTGCGGAACGTGCTGGTGGTGCCGTCGCGGAGACCACTGGGAATGCGCGGAACGCCGGTTCTTCGGCACCGGGTCGGCGTTCGGCCCGCCCCTGCCCGGTGCGCAGGCCGAACTGGTCCGGGTGCCCTTCGCCGACACCGTCCTGCGGCCGGTACCCGCGGACGTGAGCCTCGACGCGGCCGTCTTCCTCGGCGACACGCTCGCCACCGCCCACGTGGCGATCCGGCGCGCGGAGCTGCGGCCCGGAGACACCGTGTCGGTCATCGGCGGCGGACCGGTGGGCCAGCTGACGAGCCTGGCTGCCCAGGCCTGCGGCGCCGGTGTGGTGATTCTGGTCGAGCCCGTTGAATCGCGGCGGCACCTCGCCGCCGGCGAAGGGGCGCTCACGGCGGTGCCGGAACGCGCACGCGGGCTGGTCGACCAGGTCACCGACGGGCGCGGTGCCGATGTCGTGGTCGACGCGATCGGTGGCGGGATCGGCCTCGACACCGCGTTCGGCCTGGTCAGGCGGCGTGGCACGGTCGTGTCGGCCGGGGTGCACACCGGCGCCTGGTCCGTGCCCGCCGACCGGGCTTTCGCGGACGAACTGTGCCTGCGTTTCGTCATAGGGGACCTCATGCGGCACGGCGACGAACTCGTCGGGCTGGTTCGCTCAGGAGCGGTGGACCCGACCGTCGTGGCCTCGGAGACCGTCGCGCTCGACGACGCGCCGGAAGCGTACCGGCGAATGGCCGAACGCCGTACGCTGAAGTCGTTGATCAGGCTGTAGCGCCGGAGGAGCGGCAATGACGCCGTCACAAGCACACGCAGCGGACCGGACGCGCACCGAGCCCACCGTCACCGGCGAGCTCGAGGCGCTGCCGTCGCGCAGTCCGGACACCGGGATATGGGCGGCGAGAGAGCTGGCCGCCGCGGCCACCCGCGCGTTGGGAGCCGACGCCACAGTGCTCACCCACCGCACCCCTTGCGTGACCGTGCTGGTGGGCCCCTCGCGCGACGCGAGCACCGCCACGAGCAGCGTCCGCGCCGGTCACGTCGAGGTGCAGTGGTCGGATCAGATCGAGGCGCCGGTCGCGGTGCGGCGACATCTCCAGCACGCTTGCTGTTGGGTGTCCATGGCGCTCGATCGTGACAGCGCCCGCGAGCGGGCCGAGCAGGCCGCGGAGGAAACCGCGGTGCTGCGTGACGTGGTCGGTCAGCTGCTGACCGTGCGTGATCTGGACCAGGTATTGCTGTCCATCGCCGACCGCACGCTCCATCTGCTCGACTCCGACATCTGTGGTGTCCTGCTGGTCGAAGGCGACCAGGTCGCCATGCGTTCGTGTGTGGGCAATCGCGCCGTCGAAACCGCGCGCCTGCGGATGTGCCGCGGCCAGGGCGTCGCCGGGCTGGTCTTCCTGACCGGAGAACCGGCCAAAGTGGACAACTACCTCGAAGACGAGACCATCAGCGACGACTTCATGTTCCTCGCCGAGAAGGAGGAGACCCTCTCGGCGCTCGCGGTGCCCCTGCGGCTGCACGGCGAGTTGATCGGCGTGCTCGAAGTGTGGCGTCGCCGCCCGTCGGTGTTCACCGAGCAGCACGTACGTCGCATGGTCACGCTCGCCGATTTCGCGACCATCGCGATCGACAACGCCCGCCTGCATGATCAGCAGGCGACGGCGGTCGCGCAGATGAAGGAGACGCGGGACGCCCTGGAGCAGCAGGTCGCGCTGCTCGCGCGCTCGTCGAACCTGCAGCAGAAGCTGCTGGAGACCGTCCTGGCCGGCGTCGGTCTGCCCGCGATCGCGCGCACCGTCGCCACCGAGCTCGGCTGCCGCATCGGCATCTACGGCCCGGAGGGGAGCCTCATCGCGTCATGTGGCGGGCGGACCATGGCCGGCAAGCTCCCGCCCGCCATGTCCACCAGGACCCGGCCCGGCCGGCACCCGGTGTCCCTGACCGACGGCGGCTCTGCCACCGCGTGGCTTCAACCGATCTACGCCGATGGCGACCAGGTCGGATCCGTCGCTTTGCTCCCGGAGGACCACTCCGCGGAGATGATGGACGTCGTCGCCGGCGAGGTCGCGATGGCGTGCTCGCTCACGTTGCTGCGGGAACACGCCGCGAGCCGGGCCCGCACCGAGGAACTGGAACAAGTCCTGTGGGACCTGCTCCAAGGGCCGGTCGAGCACCGGATCGCCGCCCGTGCCCGCGCGAAACAGCTCAACGTGACGCTGCGGGGCGATCTCCGGGTGGTCTACGGGCGCCTGGACAATCTGGAGGAGATCGCGGCCGAAAACGGCTGGGACACCTCGCAAACCGACCGCTTACGGCGCGAAGTCCTCCGCGAGCTGCGCGGTCTGGACGCGTACCGCGGCGTTTCGCTGTCCGCGCTGCGGGGCGACCTCATCACCGCCGTCGTCGTCAGCGGAGACCGCGCGGCGATCAAAGACCTGGTCAGTGAGCTGTCCGCGGCGATGCGCAGGCAGTGGCCGCGGCTGCAGGTCACCTGGGGAGTCAGCCGGGCACACGCCGACGTGGTGGATCTGCCCAGCGCGCTCAACGAGGCCAAGACGGCGTTGTCGGCCGCGCGCCGGCTCGGCGGTGAGAACGTGTTCCTGTACGAGGAACTCGGCATCGTCCGGTTGCTGCTCGGCTCCGGGGACGACCCGGATCTCCAGACCTTCGTCGACGAGGTGACCGGCCCGCTGGTCACCTATGACCGGGACAACGGCGGCGCCCTGGTGCGGACCCTGCGCGCGTTCTTCGCCGCCGACTGCTCGCAGCGGGTCGCCGCCGAGCGGCTGTTCGTTCACTACAAGACGCTGCGTTACCGCCTCGAGCAGATCAAGCAGCTCACCGGGCTCGACCTGGCCCGCCACGAAGACCGCATGCGCGCGGACTTCGCGCTACGCCTGCTCCAGGTCACCCGGCCCGACGAGGAGGACGGCGGCATGGAGGCTAGTGTTTCGTGATCTTGTTGTC
>NZ_VDFW01000001.1 GCF_006152065.1 Amycolatopsis alkalitolerans | reverse complement strand
AGGGGCACTGTCCTATATGGATTGCTTTGCCCGTGTCGTCCGAACCCAGACACCAATCGTTGGTGAGATCACCTCATTCTTCAAGACCGCAGTACCCGAACGGCCGAATGCAGGGCCGGAGTTGGCCGGACCAGGCGGTTGAAGATCGACACGAAGCCGCGCTGCGAGGTCATCATGCGCGAGGTCGCCGACGGGCGTGCGACGCAGATGCTCGCCGTGGGCGTGACCGCGCCACCCAGTGCCGTGCTCGTGTCGAGTCGCAAATAGTGCCGCCTTTTGCTCCACTTCCTCCGCGGTGTCCATAAAGGACGTATCGCAGCAGTGACGGCGAGTTGATCCCGCCGCGGCCGCAGCCTCCGGCCAGGGCAGACCAGCAGGACACCAACTCGAACGCCTCATGCGCCTCCCGGCTATCGAGGATGTAGTGGCGCGATTCGCGTGCCGCACGTTTCGAGTGCTTGGCGTTGCGCCGGGCTCAGGCGGTCCGGTCCGGTGGTGAGGGTGCACGTGTCGGGGCAGTGGCCTGTAGAGCGAGGGGATCGGCCAGGGCCGGGTGACTTTGGATCGTGTCCGTGGCGGCGGTGGCACGGTCGCGAGACCAGTCGAGCGCGGTGGCCAGCGTGTCCTGGGACGACGTCATGCGGGAGCGCCTCTTCGACCCGGTGGGCCTGACCAGCACGAACAGCCGGCACGATCACGTAGACTAAACCCGGGCGGCGACCGGGCATCTGATCCGGTCCCTGGACGAAGGCCAGAGATCCTGACCGACCTCGGTATGGTCACCATCCCGGACCTGCCTGCGCTGTACCTGACCCTGATCCTCGGCCCGACGCAGGCACAGTTCCTCCAGAAGCCGACCCCGCCCGCGTGCGCGGCGAACGAATTGCCAGCCAAGACGATCGGAATCCCAGAAGTGGATCTTCCCCGTAGCTTCACCATCCGCGAGCACAGCCATCGCATCCATAACCCGTTCACCAGCGAGAAACTGGCAGCCCTCGGCCAGGCGCTGAACCCACCGCCCGGCACCCGGATGCTCGACCTGGCCTGTGGCTCGGGCGAGATGCTGTGCACCTGGGCCCGCGATCACCACATCACCGGAACCGGCGTCGACATCAGCACCGTGTTCTTGGCCGCGGCCCGAGCACGAGCGCTCGAACTGGACGTCGCCGAGCAGGTCACCTTCACCCATGGCGACGCGTCGAACCACGTGGCCGACGATCCGGTGGACATCGGGTCGTGTGTCGGTGCGACCTGGATCGGTGGTGGCGTCGCCGGCACCGTGGACCTGCTCCGGCGCAGCCTGCGTCCCGGCGGCACGATGCTGATCGGAGAACCGTACTGGCGCCGGCAACCTCCGAACCAGGCCGCGATCGAAGGCTGTCACGCCACCAGCGAAGACGACTTCCGCCCGCTTCCGGACCTGCTGGAGCACTTCGGGGATCTCGGTTGTGATGTCGTGGAGATGGTCCTCGCCGACCAGGACAGCTGGGACCGCTACGTCGCGGCTCAGTGGCTCAGTGGCTCAGCATCCGCCGCTGGCTGGACGCACATCCCGAAGACGAGTTGGCCGAGCAGATGCGCACGGAACTCGCTTCCGCCCCCGCACGCTACGCCCGATACCAACGCGAATACCTCGGATGGGGCGTCTTCGCGCTGATGAACCGCTGACAGCGCCCGATGGCCCGGCACGGGGACTCACTTACAGGCCGGGGTGCTCGGCAAGATCTCAAGCGGCCGCGGTGTCGGGCACCCGCGACCGGACCGGAGCCGGGCGGCGTGGACATGCGGGTCACGCCCCCGGGTGCTGAGGTAGCGTTGCTTCCCCGAGAACCGTCGAACGGGTGGTGGTGACGATCAGGCGCGCGAAGCTGGGACGAAGCCGGGGCTTGACGATGCTGGCACTGTCCATTTTGACCGCGTTGACCGGTTGGACCTTGGTTCGCGTCTCCGGCGAGTCCGCCGCGGCGCCCTCGCCGGTGAAGCATCCGGCACCGGTGGCCGCCGCGACGACCGCCCCGGCGCCGCCGGCCACGGGCGGGCAACAGGCCGTGGTGGTGAACCAGTGCCCGCCCAGCGCGGTGGCCTGTGTCGACGAGCAACTCCGGATCAGCTGGCTACAACAGGACGGGAAGGTCGTCTACGGCCCGGTTCCGGTGATGCCCGGCACCGCGGGCGCGGACGATTCAGTGGCCACTCCCACGGGCGTGTTCCACGTGCAGTGGAAGGACGCCCATCACGTCAGCTCCGAATTCAATGAGCCGATGACCAACGCGGTGTTCTTCGCCGCCGGTGGCATCGCCTTTCACGAGGGAAGTCTCGTGTCCAGTTCGCACGGCTGTGTCCACCTCTCCCCCGCCGATTCGGCGCGCTACTACGCGGCCCTTCCCGTCGGCGCGGAAGTCGCGGTGTTCTAGAAACCGTTCAACGATCCGGCGGAGACGGGCCGGATTTCAGGCGCCGGCCGGCACGAGTTCGGCCAGCAGGGCGCGGACGCGGCGGTCGATCTCGTCGCGGATGGGGCGGACCTGGTCCACGGACTTGCCCGCGGGGTCGTCGAGTTGCCAGTCGAGGTAGCGCTTGCCGGGGAAGACGGGACAGGCGTCGCCGCAGCCCATGGTGATGACGACGTCCGCGGCTTCGACGGCTTCGGTGGTGAGGGGCTTGGGGAATTCCTTCGACAGGTCGAGTCCGAGTTCCTTCATGACCTCGACGACGGCAGGGTTGATCGAGTCGACGGGTGCCGATCCCGCGGAGCGCACGACGACGCGGCCCTGTGCGTGGTGGTCGAGCAGCGCGGCGGCCATCTGCGAGCGACCGGCGTTGTGGACGCACACGAAAAGGACTTCGGGCGTGGTGGACACGGTGACTCCTTGGGTCTTGGCGACGGCTTCGAGGCGTTCCCGGGCGAAGCGAGCCGCCAGGACGGGCAGGTGGGTGCGGATGCGGGCGTGGGCGGCGAGGCGGTCGTAGGAGTCCTCGATGAGGGCTTCGACGGTTTCGATGGAGAACACGCCGCGGAAGTGGCCGGCGAGTTCGTCGGCTTCGCGGCCCAGGAGCGTGTGGACGTGGGTGGCCGACAGCCGGCAGTCTTCGAGATCCTGACAGGCGGGTTCGCCGGGTCGGCTCATGATCTCTCCACTGTGGACTGTGCGAAGCGCCGGCGGAGCGCCAGGGACACGTAGACCAGGGCGACGAGCACCGGCACTTCGATCAGCGGGCCGACGACGCCGGCGAGTGCCTGACCGCTGGTGACACCGAACGTGGCGATCGCGACGGCGATGGCGAGTTCGAAGTTGTTGCCCGCGGCGGTGAACGCGAGCGTGGTGGTGCGTTCGTAGCTCAGCCCGATGACCTTGCCGAACAGGTAGGACCCGGCCCACATGAGGGCGAAATAGGCCAGCAGCGGCAGGGCGATACGGGCGACGTCGAGCGGGCGGCTGGTGATCTGGTGCCCCTGCAGAGCGAACAGGATCACGATCGTGAACAGCAGCCCGTACAGTGCGATCGGGCCGATCTTGGGCAGGAACCGGTTCTCGTACCAGTCGCGTCCCTTGCCGCGCTCCCCCAGCCGCCGCGACAGGTAGCCGGCGACGAGCGGGATCCCGAGGAAGATGAGCACGCTCTTGGCGATCTGCCATCCCGACACCGCGAGGCTGGTGGTCTCCAGGCCGAGCCAGCCGGGCAGCACCGACAGGTAGAACCAGCCGAGCACGCCGAACATGATCACCTGGAACACGGAGTTGAGTGCGACCAGCACCGCGGCGGCCTCGCGGTCGCCGCACGCGAGGTCATTCCAGATGATCACCATCGCGATACAGCGCGCGAGCCCGACGATGATCAGCCCGGTGCGGTACTCGGGCAGATCCGGCAGCAGCAGCCACGCGAGGGCGAACATCAGCGCCGGCCCGACGAGCCAGTTGAGGATCAGCGAGGGCAGCAGCAGCTTGCGGTCGCGGGTGACGGTGTCGAGCCGGTCGTAGCGGACCTTCGCCAGCACCGGGTACATCATGACCAGCAGCCCGAGCGCGATGGGAAGCGAAATCCCGTCGATGGCGACGGCGTTCAGGCCGGCCTCCAGACCCGGGATCCACCGGCCGGCCAGCAGGCCGGCGACCATCGCGGCGGCGATCCAGACCGGCAGGAACCGGTCCAGTGTGGACAGTTTGCCGACGACGGTGGCCGGCGCGGTGCTGGTGGTGGTCACGCGGTCACCGCCGCGGCCGGCTGCAGCAACGTGGACAGGCGGGCGAGGGTGTCGGGCTCGGCCCGGTAGTAGATCCACGTGCCGCGCCGCTCGCCGGTGATCAGCCCGGACTCGCGCAGCACCTTGAGGTGGTGTGAGATCGTCGGACCGGTCAGGTCGAACGCGCCGATCAGATCGCACACACAGGCTTCACCCCCGTCGTGCGAGCCGATCAGCGACAGCAGCCGCAACCGGACCGGATCACCCACGGCCTTGAACATCCGCGCCAGCTCGACGGCCTGCGGTTCGGTCAACGGTTCCCGCACCAGCGGCGTGCAGCACACGTCGTCCACGATCGGCAACTGATTCGACATGGCTCTATTTAAACAGATGCCTATCTTGACGTCCATCGAGTCAAGGTGCAGGCTATTCATCGACAGTGGTCGATGAACCAGGGAGATGCGTGATGGTGGATCAAGACGAGCGCGTACGCGAACAGGTCCGCGAGCGGTACGCCGCGGCGGCGGTGGCGGTCAGCGGCGGCGAGCGGGGTTCGTGTTGCGGCGAGGGATCGTGCTCCCCGAGCGAGCTCACCGGCGGCCTCTACGGCGACCTGACCGGCGAGGACCTGCCCGATGAGGCGGTACTGGCCAGCCTCGGGTGCGGGAACCCGCTGGCCGTCGCCGAGCTTCGCGAGGGCGAGACGGTGCTGGATCTCGGTTCCGGCGGCGGGATCGACGTCCTGCTGTCCGCGCGCCGCGTCGGTCCGTCGGGCAAGGTGTACGGGCTGGACATGACCGAAGAGATGCTCGCCCTCGCCCTGGACAACGCCCGCAAGGCCGGCGCGGGCAATGTCGAGTTCCTCAAGGGCCACATCGAGGCCGTCCCGCTGCCCGCGAACCGGGTCGACGTGGTCATCTCGAACTGCGTGATCAACCTGTCGGTGGACAAGCCCGCGGTGTTCGCGGAGATGTTCCGCGTGCTGACCCCGGGCGGGCGCATCGGGATCAGTGACGTCGTCGCGGACGACGAACTCACCCCGGCCGACCGCGCCGCGCGCGGGGACTACGTCGGTTGTATCGCCGGAGCGTTGTCGTTCACCGAGTACCGGGACGGGCTCGCCGCGGCCGGGTTCACCGACATCGGCATCACCCCCACCCACGCGGCAGCCGACGGGATGCACTCGGCGATCGTGCGCGCCACCAAACCCGCCGACGCGCCGGCCCGGATCGCGGTGCCGCTCACGGACGCCTCGCCGTCGGAGGGGTGCTGCGGCTGAGGTTCGGGCGAGCCGGCGAGAACGGGTGAAGGTGAGTCGGGCAGTGTGGGCCCGTTCGCCAGCCTGCCTTTATCGACCGTCATCGATTGACGCGACTGGGGATCGCGCCGATACTGATCGCATGACGACCACGGCCGCTCAGGCGAACGTCCTGCCCGACCACGAGGCGGCCACCTACGCCGGCTGGTTCGCCTGCCTGGCCGAGCCCACGCGGGTGCGGCTCCTGCACGCGGTCGCCACCGCGCCCCGTGGGCTGACCGTCGGGCAGCTCACCGAGACGCTCGGCATCTCGCAGTCCACCTGCTCGCATCACGTCCGCAAGCTCGCGGACGTCGGCTTCGTGCTGATGCGCAAGGAAGGCACCGCGACCTGGGTGACCGTCAACGCCGCCTGCTGCACGGGGCTCCCCCACGCCGCGGACGCCGTCATGGGGCTGCTCGCCCCGCGCCCCTGCTGCCCCGCCGACGTCCCCAGCGGTGTCGTCGTCCGTGCCCTGCACGACGAGGACTGGCCCGCAGTGCGGCGCATCTACGGCGAAGGCATCGACACCGGTACCGCGACTTTCGAAACCAGCGTCCCCAGCCGCGCCGCGCTCGACCGGAGATGGCTACCGGAGCACCGCTGGGTCGCCGAACTCGGCGGCGATGTCGTCGGCTGGGCCGCCGCCGCACCCGTGTCCGCCCGCGAGTGCTACTCCGGCGTCGCCGAAACCTCCCTCTACGTCGCCGACGGCCACCGCGGCCAGGGCATCGGCAAAGCCCTGGTCCGCCGGCAGGTGATGGCGGCCGACGACGCCGGGATCTGGACCCTGCAAACCTCCATCTTCACCGAAAACCGCGCCAGCATCGGCCTGCACCACGCCGCCGGCTACCGCACCATCGGCATCCGCGAACGCATCGCCCAGCGCGACGGCACGTGGCACGACACCGTCCTCGTCGAACGCCGCAACGACATCGGTTAGGCAGCACCCGAATTTGCCCGTTGCGGCGGTGAGTTGGCTCGCTGCGGTGCCGAGTTGGCTGGTCCGGTTGCTGAGTTTGCTCTCGGCGAGGGCGGTCGGCCAACTCGGTGACGCCTCGAGCCAACTCGGTAACGCGAGGGGCCAACTCGATGCCCTGGCAAGCAAACACACCCGCGCGAGGGCAACAAGATCACGAGACGCTGCGCCGCTGGATTTACCAGTATTGATGCCGCTTTCCGTCGGTGTCCGTGATGAAGACGACCGCTGCGGCGCCGTCGAGGTCCGCGGGAGCCAACGGGATATGGCCGGGCACGATCGGTGCGCTCGGGCCGATCGACGGCGGAAGCGCGGCGCGCAGGGCCGGTGCCGGAAACAATGTGCGGCGGGTAGTCGCCTCGGCCAGCACGCGCTGGAGCGTGCCCGGTTCGCTGTCGGGGCTGGCGTCGGTCGCCACGAACTGGTAGCGCTCCCCGAGCGCGAGCCCGACGAGCGCGCCGGCATTCCCCCAGCGCACGTCCGGTGACTGCCTGCGTTGCAGATGCGCGTTGTGTGCGAACACGAAAGTCGGCCCGCGCCGCTGTTCCTGCGCGACGATCGTCAGGAGGTTCTCGGCGATCATTTCGGCGCGCAGACTGCCCAGGGTCTCGATGCGGTCGGGGGCGGGGCCGGCCATGGCCGCGTGATAACGCAACAGGCCCTGGGCCGTGCGCGCGTGTGCGAGGGCGCGGTGGTAGCCGTCCGGGTCGGCCGCGCGCAGACTAGGTGCCGCGCGGCGCAGCGCGCTGGCCAGATCGTCCGCGACGACACGCAGGGCGAGCGCGCGATCGGAGCCGCCGACCGATGCCGCCGGATCGAACATGGCCGCCTCGTTCGTCCAGTCCCCGTCACGGCCGAGTAGCGCATCGAGGTCACGGGCTGAGGCCGGCCGCAGCGCCGCCGGCAGGCAGTCGTTGACCGCGAACAGTGCGCGCCGCGGGCTTGGCGCGCCGGCGTACTCCACTGGCGCGTCGCAGCCGTAGAAGCGAACCCGGTCTGCCGGTGCGCGGCCGGCGTTGTGCGCGCGGAGCCATTCGACGAGTTCCCGGTTGCCCGGCACGCCGCCGAACCCGTGACTGAATCCGGTCGCGAGCACGGTGTCGATCTCGGCCGGCGCACCGGCCACGTAGTCGTCCACAATGGACGCGGCGAAGAAGTCGGTTTCCAGCACGATCGACCGGTATCCCTGCTCGACGAGGTGGCCGAGGATTTCGTTGCGCAGCAAGGAGAACGCCTCGATCCCGTGAGTCGGCTCGCCGAGCGCGAGCAGAGCAGGCCGCTCGGTGAGCAGTTCGTCGAGGGCACGGCCGAGCCGGGCCGGGTCGTCGAGCGGGCGGCTGATGGCATCCAGCGATGCGAGAGTGGACATACCTTTGACGGTATCGTTGAAGGTTCGAGTGAAACTTCGGCGAAGTCGACCTGGTCTTTCGAGACTGAAGCCTCAAACGGGGGTGCATGCTGCGACCCATCGACCTCGCGCGCGAGCACGGGTTGTCCGCACAGGCGATCCGCAACTACGACGACGCCGGTATCTTGCCGCCGACCGAGCGCGGCGAGACCGGCTACCGGCGCTACACGCCCTTGCACGCTCAGGCGCTACGCGCGTTCCTTGCCTTGCGCACGGGCCACGGGCACCAGCAGGCAGCGGAGATCATGCGCGCGATCAACCGCGGCGACGTCGAGTCCGCGTACCGGCTCATCGACGGCGTTCACGTCGCGCTGCTCGCCGAACGCGAAACCCGCACCGAGGTCGCCACCGCGCTGGGCAGCCTCTCCGCCACCCCTGTCCACCGCCGTCCGCTGACCGTGGGCGAGCTCGCGCACCGGCTCGGCGTGCACCCGGCGACGCTGCGCACCTGGGAGACGCAGGGCATCCTGCGTCCCGAACGGGACCGCGCGACCGGTTACCGCCACTACGGACCAGGCGACGTGCGCGACGCCGAGATCGCCCGGCAGCTACGCCGAGGTGGCTACCCGCTGCCCCGCGTCGCGCGATTCGTCGATTCGCTGCACGAGGCAGGCGGCGCCGACGCCTTGAGCGCCTTCCTCGACTCCTGGCAGGAAAGGCTGACCGCCCGCGGCCGCAACCTTCTCGCCGGGGCCGCCCAACTCGATGCCTACCTCATTCTGCTCGATCAGGCGTAGCGAGGAGCAGCTTCGCGGCCATCGTGGCCCCGTCGGTGCGGATCGTCCCAGCGATGGCCTTGGCTCGCGTTCGGGTCTCGGGTGCCAGGGCCGTGGTGAGGGCGGCCGACAGGGAGTCGACGGTCGGCGCCGGGCCGTCGTGTGCCACCCCGATGCCCAACTCGGCCACCCGCCCGGCCCAGTACGGCTGGTCCGCGATCTGCGGCACGATCACCTGGGGCGCGCCGGCACGCGCGGCCGTCGTCGTGGTGCCCGCGCCGCCGTGGTGCACGACGGCGGCCACCCGGCGGAACAGTGCCTGCTGGTTGACCTCGCCGACGACGAAGCAGTCGCCACCGCTCGCGGTCAGCCCGGCCCAGCCGCGAGCGAGCAGGACCCGGCGTCCCCGCGCGCGGATCGCCTCGATGGCCACCCGGGCGATGTCCGTCGAGACGTGGGCGGCCATGCTGCCGAATCCCACGTACACGGGCGGCTCGCCTGCTTCCAGGAACGCCTCCAGCCCGTCCGGGAGCGGGCGGTCGTCCGGCACGAGCCACGCCCCGGTCTGCACCACGTCGAGGTCCGTCATGCCCCGGGACGGGCACAGCGTCGGATCCGCCGCCAGCCACGGCCGGTCGCTGAAGACGTGGTCGCGGACGTTGTCCACGGGTGGCAGCCCGATGGCCGCCCGCTGGCGGTTGAGCGCCTCGCCGTACAAGGCATTCACCCGCTGGGCGTCCCGCTCCCACAGCGCCCGCCGGTCGGTTTCGTCCCGCGGGGACGGCGTGCCCGGCCGCGCCAGCGGAGGACGGTGCCGCGACGGCAGCCCGAGGAAGTGGAAGCAGGCGAGCACGTAGCGGATGCCCAGTTTCTCGGCCACGTCCCGCGCGCCGGCCGGCATCAGGCCAGTCGCCACCAGCGCGTCACATCCCTCGGCCGCCGCGGTGAGCGTGCCGAACCGCGCGGCGACCAGCTCGGCCGCGAGCCGGAACGCGTCCGGCCGCTCGCCGGTCACCACCGAGCGCACCGCCGGACCGAGCGGCACCAGCGGAACGCCGGCACGCGCCAGCAGCTTCGCGAACTCCTCGTCCGGCGGCGCGCACACCCGCGCCTCGGCACCGAGTTCCCGCAACGCGACCGCGAGCCCCGCCAGCGGTTCGACGTCCCCGCGCGATCCCCACGACGTCAACAACACACGCACCCGGGCCTCCCCCGTTCCTGGCTTCGGCCGGCCATTCTATTTCCGCCGTGAGCGGAACCGCTGCCCTCGGCGCCGGGCCGCTGCCAGGATGGCGACGTGGCCGAAATCTTGCCGTTCCATCACAAGCGCAGCCCGAAGCCGGAACCGCTCTGGCGCGAGGTGCTGGGCCGGCGTCTGCGTGCGACCAGGGAGGAGCAGGGCGACCGCCTCGTCGACATCGCGGAGCGGGCCGGTATCTCGCCGCAGTACCTGTCCGAAATCGAACGCGGCCGCAAGGAGCCCTCGAGCGAGATGATCGCCGCGGTCACCGGTGCGCTGGGCGTCGCACTGGCCGATCTGCTCTCCGGGGTCGCGGGCGAAATCCGGCGGCACCACAGCATGGATCTCGCGGTCCGGCGCCGGCCGTCGGGACCCGTGCTGATGGCTGCCTGAACGCAGGCCTCAGATCCGGTGGTCGAGGACGTGGTCCGCGAGCCCGTAGCCGACCGCGCCCGCCGCGTCGAACACCCGGTCCCGGTCGGTGTCGTGCCGCAGGTCCTCGACCGCGCGGCCGGTGTGTGCCGACAGGATCTCCTCCAGCTGAGTGCGCACCCGCACCACCTCGTCGGCCTGCAGGATGAGGTCCGGGATGGCGCCGCGGCCCTGCGCCGCGGGCTGGTGCAGCACCACCCGGCTGTGGGGCAGCACGGCGCGGCGACCGGTCTCGCCCGCGGCCAGCAGCACCGCACCGGCCGCGACAGCCTGGCCGACGCACGTCGTCGCCACCGGCGCCTTGATGTAGCGCATGGTGTCGTAGAGCGCGAGCATCGCGGACGGGTCACCGCCCTCGGAGTTGACGTACATGTTGATCTCCCGTTCCGGGTTGTCCGCCTCCAGGTGCAGCAACTGGGCGATCAGCGCGTTCGCGACGCCGGAGTCGATCGCGGTGCCGAGATAGACGATCCGCGACGACAGCAGATGCGAGTAGACGTCCAGGATCCGCTCGCCGTTCGAGCTGCGCGTGATGACGTTCGGGATGGTGTACGAACTCATGCGCGTGCCCCCGCCGTGGAGCCGAGCCCCAGTTGGTACGTGCGCACGGGTACGACCTGGCCGAGATCGTCGACGACGTGATCGATGAAGCCGTACTCGCGCGCTTGCCCCGTGGTGAACCAGCGGTCGTGCAGCGAGTCGGCGAAGATCCGCTCGAGCGGCTGGCCGGTGTCCTCCGCGATGAGCCCGAGCACCGTGTCCCTGGTGTGCCGCAGATCGTCCGCCTGCACCTGGACCTCGACCGCCGATCCGCCGATCCCCGCCGAGCCCTGGTGCATCAGGATGCGAGCGTGGGGCAGCGCGAACCGTTTGCCCGGCGTGCCCGCCGACAGCAGGAACTGCCCCGCACTGCACGCCAGTCCCAGCGCGAGCGTGGCCACATCACACGGCACGAGCCGCATCACGTCGCGGATGGCCAGCATCGCGGGGACCGAGCCGCCCGGCGAGTGGATCCACAGCGCGACATCCCGTTCGGGATCTTCGCCGGCGAGGGAGAGTAGCTGGGTGGCGAGCACCGTCCCGTTGTCGTCGTCGAGCGCGCCGTCGAGGACCAGCACCCGCTGGCTGAAGAACCGTTCGCGGAGCCGGTGATCGAACAGCGGCTGCTTCTCGTCGTTGGTCATGGCCCCGAGCATGCCGCCGCCCCGGCACCGGTCCCGGGTTTCTCTGCCGTGAGCAGATCCGCCCTCGGCAGACGGGCAGACTGTCCGGCATGAGACGTATCGCCCTCATCGCGATCCTGCTCGTCACGCTCTCCGCGTGCTCGTCGCCCGCGCCGGCCCCGGCACCTGACCCGGCGCCGACAGCCCGTTCGGCGGTCGCGGGCCCGCCGCGCCCGGTCGGTGCGACCGACTGGCCGACCTACCACCACGACAACGCGCGCACCGGCGTCGCGGCCGGGGTGCCACCGCTGGGGACGCTCACGCGGGCGTGGAGCGCGCGGCTCGACGGCGCCGTCTACGGCCAGCCGCTGGTGCTCGGTGACACGATCATCGCGGCCACCGAGAACGACACGGTGTACGGCCTGTCGGCGACCGACGGGCACATCGTGTGGTCGCGGCATCTCGGTGATCCGCAGCCGCTGTCGGACCTGCCGTGCGGCAACATCGACCCGCTGGGCATCACCGGCACCCCGGCCTACGACCCCGCGACCGGGCTCGTGTTCGTGGTCGCCGAACTGCGCGGCGGCGCGCACCTGCTCGCGGGGCTCGACGTGGCCTCCGGGGAGATCGGGCTCAGCCGTCCCGTGGAACCGCCGCGCGGCGACCGGACGGTGCACCAGCAGCGAGCCGCGCTCACCGTGCTCGACGGGTACGTCGACATCGCCTACGGCGGTCTTTACGGCGACTGCGGCGACTACGTCGGCTCGGTCGTGGCGGCGCCGACCACGGGGCTGGGCCCATTGCGCACGTACGCGGTTCCGACCCCGCGTGAGGGCGGGATCTGGGCGCCCGGTGGCGCGGCGCTGGCCGGCGACAAGCTGCTGTACGCGGTCGGCAACGGCGAGTCCACTTCGGACTATGACCACAGCGACTCGATTCTCGCGCTGACCCCGGGCCTCACCCTCGCCGACTCGTTCAGCCCGGCGTCATGGGCCGACGACAACAGCAACGACCTGGACCTCGGCTCGATGGGGCCGACCGTGGTAGGCGACCACGTCTACGCCAACGGCAAACGCGGTGTCGGTTACGTCCTCGACGGCGGTCACCTCGGCGGCGTCGGCGGCGAGGTCGCCCAGCAGCGTGTCTGCCCGGCCTACGGCGGCAGCGCGGTGGACGGGCAGAGCATGTACCTGCCTTGCAGCGACGGGGTGCGCCGCGTGGACGCCGCCCCAGGCGGCCGGCTGACCGTGCGCTGGCAGGCGCCCGCGCAGGTCGCCGGTTCGCCGGTCGTCGGCGGCGGCGCCGTCTGGGCCGTCGACGCGAGCGGCGGCGTGCTGTACGCGCTGGATCCGGGAACCGGCGCGGTGCGGGCGCAGGTGCCGGTAGGCCCGATGCCGCGGTTCGCGTCTCCGGCACTGTCCGGCAACCGGGCCTACCTCGGCTCCACGTCCGGAGTGGTGGCGATCGACGGCGCGTGAGTCAGCGGGTGGGCGAGGAAGAAGTCCCACAGCACCCGAGTCGCGGAGATCGTCTGCGTAGCCGAGCCCGGGCCGCTGTCGACGAGTTCGCCCGGCCAGGTGTGACCGGCGCCCTCGATGCGGTAATGCACGACGTCGGATCCGGCGGCGCAGCCGGTGAAGGCGAACTCGAGCACGTCGCTCCCGATCGCGGTGGTGGTCGCCGGACCGCAGTAGTCGTGGTCGGCCCAGCCTTGAATCCAGTCCATCAGCGCGGGCAACGGCTCACCGTGGCTGCTGGCCTCCCCCTCGTAGCCCACGATGGGGTCCGCGGTGCCATGGAAGTCCACTATGGACACCGGGCGGCCCGGGCGGCAGCCCTGGGCCGTTTCCGGGTAGAACGCCCCGGCGACGGTCGCGAACGCCGCGATCCGGTTCGGCAACCGGCACGCCAGCAAGGCCGTGAACCCGCCGCCGTTCGACTTCCCGGTCGCGTAGATCCGTTGGGGGTCGGCACACACCGTTGACTGCAGACGGTCGAGGAGATCGCTGACGAACAGCACATCGTCCGAGGGTGGCTGGTAGGGCGCGCCCTGCCAGGCCGGTTCGTCCGCCTCGCCGGGGAGGCCGACCGGGTAGACGACGATGGCGTCGAGCGCGTCGAGACCGGAGAACGCCTCGATATCGGACCCGTTGCCCTTGCGGCCGTGGAACGCGAGCACCACCGGCAACCGCCGCGCCGGATCGTAGTTCGCGGGTAGGTGCATCAGGTAGTTCCGCTGGTAGCCACCGGATTCCAGGCCCAGCCTGGTGGTCTGGCCGGGTACCGATGGCGGCGCGAGGAGACACCCCGTCGTGGGGACCGGATGGTCCTCGGGCCCCTCGTCCGCGGCCGCGGCAGGCGCGAGCGCGGCGAGGGTGAGCGCCGCGGCGAACGGCGCGAGCATCCGAAGGTTCATCTACAACACCTGTTCCAGGAAGGTGCGCAGGCGAGGGCTGCGCGGGGCGTCGAAGAACTCTTCGGGCGACGCGGTTTCGATGAGGCGGCCGTGATCGAGGAAGGCGACCTGGTGGGCGACCTCGCGGGCGAAGCGCATCTCGTGGGTGACCACGATCATCGTCATGCCGCGGGACGCCAGCTCGCGCATCACGCCGAGCACGCCCTTGACCAGCTCGGGGTCAAGCGCGGAGGTCGCCTCGTCGAAAAGCATGACCTCCGGGTTCATCGCGAGCGAGCGGGCGATCGCGACCCGTTGCTGCTGCCCGCCGGAAAGCTGCGCCGGACGGCGGTCCTCGAGCCCGGCGAGCCCGACCGAGTCCAGTTCGCGCCGCGCGATCGTGGCGGCCTCGTCCCGGGACCGGCCGAGAACCTGTTGCTGCGCAAGGGTCACGTTGTCCAGTACGGTCCGGTGCGGGAAGAGGTGGAACCGCTGGAACACCATGCCGACGCGGCTCCGGATCCGGTCGATGTCCGCGCCCCGGTCGGTGATCGCCTCGTCCCCGACGAGCACCCGGCCGGAGTCCGGGACCTCGAGCAGGTTCGTGCAGCGGAGCAAAGTGGACTTTCCCGATCCGGACGGGCCGACGATGCACGTGGTCGTGCCGCCCGGAACGTCGAGTTCGATCTCGCGCAGCACGGGTGTCGCGCCGAACGACTTGCTGATCCGCTCGTAGCGCACGGCGGTCCGGACGGGGGCTTCGGTGGTCATCGTGGTCCTCATGCGACGGCCTCCTCGGCGGGCACGGGCTGGGGTTTCGGCGCGCCGGGCCGGCCGTCGCGCAGCCGCCGGTCCCACGCGTTGACCGCGTAGGTCAGCGGGACGGTGATGGCGAGGTAGATCAGGCCGGCCGCGACGAGCGGCGCCAGCGACGCGTTGTTCACCGCGGTGTCCTGCGCGATCGCGAACATCTCCCGTTGCCCGGAGGCCAGCCCGAGCAGGTAGACGAGCGCGGTGCTCTTGATCACCAGGATGAACTGGCCGGTCAGCGCGGGCAGGACCCGCCGGATGCCGATCGGGATGACGATCAGCCGCATCGTCTTCAGGTGCGCCAGCCCGAGGCTGCGGGCGGCCTCCACGATGCCGGGCTCGACGCTCTGGAAGCCGGACCGGAAGATCTCGGCCATGTAGGCGCCCTCCATCAGCCCGATCGCCAGCGCCGCGTACCCGTAGGTCCAGTCACCGAACACCGTCAGCCCGGCCAGCGGGAGCCCTTGCCCGATCAGGTAGACGGACAGGATGTGCGGCAGGCCGCGCAGTACGTCCACGTAGATCCGGCAGGGCATCCGCACCGCACGGAAGCGCGACATCAGGCCGCCGGCGAACACGATCCCGATCACCAGGCCGATCGCGGACGCGAGCACGGCCAGCAGCAGGGTGTTGAGCAGCCCCTCACGCAGCAGTTGCAGGAGCGTGCCGCCGATCATCGGCAGGTCGAAGAAGGTGTCCAGGAAGTGCCTCAGACCGTCCATCGTGCCCTCACGATCCGCCGTGCGCCGGGCGCTGCGCCATGCCCGGGTACGCGTTCAGCAGTTCCTGCGGGATGAGCATGCCCGGCGGGTTCCACTTGTCGAACAGCGCGGTATACGTGCCGTCCGCGATGACCGCGGTGAGCGCGTCGTCGAGCGCCTTCTTCAGCGGACCACGGTCCTTGGCGACGGGGAACGCCGTCTGCGCCGTCGTGATCGCTTCGGTGGCGGTGAAGGCCGGGTGCTGGGACAGCAGCTGTGAGGTGGTCGCGGTGCCGGTGAACAGCCCGTCGACCTGCCCGGCGGTCAGCCCGTTGGCGCTCGCCGCGATGTTCGGGAACTCCTTGATCTGGATGGTCGGCACCTTCTCCTTCAGCAGCGGGATCAGCTCGCTGCCACGGGTGACCGCCACCGTCTTCCCGGCCGCGGAGTCCACTGTGGCCAGTGCGGCCGCCTTGCGGGAGATCAGCTGCGCCTGGCCGAACGACACCGGCTTCGTGAAGTCGGTGACCTCCTGGCGCGGCGGCGTGACCAGCGTGCCGAACGCGGCCGAGTCGTAGGTGTGGTTGCGGACGTTGGGCAGCATGCTGGCGAAGTCTGTGGCCACATAGGACGGTTCGAGACGCATCTTCTTCGCCATCGCCTCGGTCAGCTCGATCAGGAACCCGGCCGGCTTCCCGTTCTCCACAAAGGACGTCGGCTTGTCGTCGGAGCGGAACGCGAGCTTGAGCTGCCCGGGGGCGATCGTGCCGAGCTGGTTGCTGCCGGAGCTGGCGGCGCCTCCGCAGGCGGCCAGCGTCACCGAGGCCACGAGCGAGAGGGCCGCCACACCGAGAAGTCGTCGGTTCAGTGCGGCTTTCATGGTTTCTCCACTCCGATTGCGGGTTTGCGGTCGGGCAGGTCGAGCAGTTCTCGCAGAAACCCGGCGATGCGCTCGACTGCGGTGGTGATCAGCCGGGCGCCCGCCTCCTTGCCTGCCGCGCGTGCGTCACCGAGGTTGCCGGTGGCCGAAAGCGCGTCATAGCCCTGCGGGAAATGGATTCCCGGCTGGCTCCGGGACAGCCGGCCGGCCGGGTCGAGATCGTCCACAGTAGAACTTCCACGGGCGAGCCGCTCTTCGAGCACCAGCTCCGGATCGACGAAGATCGCCTGCGAGGTCTCGATTTCACAACTGTGGCCCCGGATCTCGCTCAGCGCGAGTTCACTGGCCACATCGGACACCACGGGCGTGATGCCACTCCACGCGATGTGCAGGGCGGGCAGATCGCCCCTCAGCCGCGAGACGGCGACCTCGACGGCAGCGTTGTTGCCACCGTGCCCGGTCAGCACGAACACCTTCCGCCAGCCGTGCCGGTGCAGGCTCGTGACCAGCTCGTAGACCATCTGCTGCAGGGTGACCGGCGAAAGCGTGAGAGTGCCGGGGAAGGCCATATGGTGCTCCGACACTCCCACCGGGATCACGGGCGCGACCACGACGCGCGGGTTCAGCCGCTCGGCCACCAGATCGGCGACGACCTCGGCGCGGGTCGTGTCGGTGCGCTGCGCCATCGCGGGCCCGTGTTGCTCGCACGCGCCGAGTGGCACGATCGCGACCGGCGCGTACTGCCTCAGCCCGGCGATCTCGGGCCAGGTCAGGTCCGCGAGCCGGTGCGAGCGCAGCACGAAATGATCGGGGGACGCCATGTGTCTCCTACGGGTCGTGTCCGGGCTCAGCCGAGCCGCTCGGTGATGTCCTCGCGAAGCTGGTGCAGGTGCTCGCGCGTGAGGCGCTCGGCCTGTGCCGGGTCGCCGTCGCGCACCGCCTGGAAGATCGCCAGATGCTGGTCGTAGTCACGGCGGCGGTCGTGGATCAGCACGCGCACCATCCGCTGCTCCCGTGCGCGCACGGTCAGCAGCGAGTCCACGACCTCGAACAGCACCTGGTTGCGCGACGCGCTCGCGAGCTCCCGGTGGAAGTTCAGATGCGGACGGTTGTCGGCCAGATCGCGCAGCGCGGTGTCGAGCGCGAGCTCCAGCTGGGTCAGGTCGTCTTCGGTCCGGTGCGCCGCCGCGAGCGCCGCGATGCCCGGCTCGATCGTGATCCTCGCGTCGACCATCTGCAGCACCAGTTCGTCCTGCAGGGGCGCGGAGTTCGGGTTCGCCATGAGCGTGCGGTGGAGGCCAGCACCGACGTAGACGCCGGACCCGTGCCGCAGCCGCACGGCGTCGGTGGCCTGCAGGCGGCGCAGTGCCTCGCGGATGGTCGGCGGGGTGACGGAGAAGCGCTGGGCCAGCTCGCGAACGGTGGGCAGGGGGTCGCCCGGGGACAGCCGCAGTTCGGCGATCAGTTCCAGTAGGCCGGTGGCCAGCCGGTCGGACAGGCTCGGCCCGTTCCCGGTCGTCTCAGCTCGTCGCGTCATCGCGTACTCCGTTCTCGCGCAGAATTGATTAGATCACTTAGTCAATTCTGGGTCAAGAACGAGCGCGAAGCCTGGGGCCGCCGTCGCGGCGGCCCCAGGCTTCGGGTGTGCGGTCAGATCAGGCGTCGCGTCATTCGTGGTGGAACATCGCCTTGCCCTTGTCGAACCAGACGTAGACCGCCATGTCGGGACCGGCCCTGGTGTAGTCCTGGCTGTGGTCGGGTTCGGAGGGACCGGGAGTACCGCCGACCCAGACGTTCGCGGTCTCCACCAGCTTCGCCATGTCGATGACGGAGTAGGCGCGCCCGGGCCGTTCGGAGACGATTCCCTTGCTCCAGTCCTCGCTGAAGGTGATGTAGTGGGAGCCGATCCGCTCGGTGGGAATGTTCTTGACGAACGTCGGCGGTTCGTCGCCGTGCAGCTTCACCACCGTCACGAAATTGTCGTAGCGGTTGGTGACCAACGCGTAGCCGTCCGCGGGACCTCCCGGGAAGAAGGCGATGTCGGCACCGAGCCCGGCCGGGATCAGCGCCTCGAGCCGGCGCTCGCGAATGTTGATGACGCTGACCGCCGAAGCGTCCTGGTTGCCGATGAACAGCCACTTGCCGTCGGGAGAGATCCGGGGGTTCAGCCGCTGGAAGGCCGACGGCGGGAGATCGGTGCGGTGCGTGCCGCCGATGCCGATCTGGTCGGTCACCTTGAGGGTGTCGACGTCGACGAACGTCGCGGTGTTGCTGCGGGCGTCGGCGGTGACGAGGAACCTGTTGTCAAGCGTGGCGGACATGTTGAACGGACCGTCGCCCACCGTGACCTTGCCGATGACCTGGTAGGTGTCGGCATTGATGACGGTGACGGTGTTCTCGCCGAAGTTGCACACGAACAGCCGCGGCCCGTGTTTGGTCTTGACGTACTCGACGTAGTTCGGCCGGTCACCGACCGGGATCGTGGCCTCCGTCTTCCGCGAGTTGATATTGATCGCGCTGATGCTGTCGCCGTCGAAGTTCGCGCTGTAGGCGACCGCGCCGTTCGGGTTGAACTCGAGGTGCCGCGGGCCCAGCCCGGTCTGGATCTCGCCGGTGAACTCGTTCTTCACCATATCGAAGACCTTGATGGACGAGGTCGGCGCGAAGCCCATCACGAACGCGAAGTTGCGTCCCGGGATGGCCATGAAATGGTGCGGCCTGGAGAGGCCGTCCGCCCTGTCCGAGGGAACCGGCACCTCCTTGATCATCTTGTTCGTCCCGGCGTCCCACACCTTGACGCTGGACGGCCCGGTGATCGCACCGGGTTCCGAGGACGGTGTGACGGTGTAGATCCTGGGGGCAAGGCCGAACCGGGCCGCTGCCGGATCACCGGCAGCCGGGTTGGTGAGTGCGACGAGCATCGCGACGGCCGCCGCGATGACGAGCAGGACGGATATCCGGCGACCTCTTGCTGCTGTATCCATAGCGCTTCCTCCGTTCCTTCCGGCTCAGTGGAACTCGTAGCCGGTCCCGGGCAGCTGCCCGAGCGCGGTCTGCGGCAGATCCGTCGCGGTGACGCGGCCCTCCAGCCGGGGTGCGACCGGAGAATTCTTGGCCAGGTACTCCGTGACGGCGTCGTGAATGGTGAAGCCGAGCGCGGTCTTGTTCCCGACGCCCTTGATGCGGCACAGCACGTCCGGCGGGTCGCCACCGCGATCGCAGGCCAGCACCCGGTACACGCGGTTCGGGTCGAGGGGCGCGCCGGCGATCTTGATCCAGTTCACCCGGCTCCCGAACGGTTTGCCGGCGGTGAAGTTCACCTCCATCCCGCGCATCCGCACCACCCAGCCCCCGAAGCGCTGGGCCGGATCGGCGGCGAAGACGTTGTTGAGTTCCTTCTCCATCCATGGCTTCAGCAGCGCACCCGAGACGTCGGCCACCTCCGCCTGTGAGTTGACCGGCAGCATGCTCCAGAGGTAGTTCTCGGTGATCTGCGCGATACCGCCGCGCCCCGGTACCAGCGGTGGGCCGAATCGGAACCCGTTGGACAACGCGACATCAGGACGTGCCTTCTCGTACAACGCGTCGGTGATGAGGTTGTCCATCGGCGTTTCGAGGATGTAGTAGCGGAGAATCGGCGTCTTCGTGCGGCCGATCACCTTCTCGAGACGGGCCTTGTACGGACCGGTGGCTTCGCTGACCGCGTGGCGCATCTTCGGGTTCTCGACGTAGCGGCGCTCCGCCACCTCGATCAGTTCGTAGCCCTGTTCACGGACCTTGCCGTTCTCCACCACCACGTCCAGGCGCCCGACGAACGAACCGAAGGCGCCGGGCTCGGTCACGCGGCAGTATTTGCCCTGCAAGGGATCGCGGATGCGCTCGTGGGTGTCCGCGCCCAGCACGTAGTCGACTCCCGCCATGTAGGGCTCCGACGCGAGCCCTACCTGCTGCGCGATCCCCATATGGGTCATGGCGAGCACGAGCTCGCAGTGCTCGTCCTCGCGCAGCATGCGGATCTGCTCGGCCGCGTTGTACTCGGGCTGCGTGAACTTGATTCCGGCGCTGTACGCGGGGTCCTGGCGGACCGGAACCATCGGGTCGTTGAAGCCGACGACGCCGATGCGGACGCCGGCGATGTCCACCACGTGGTGTGGCAGGAAGAGCGGTCCACCCGCACGGCCGTTCTCGTCGTGGAACATGTTCGTGCAGACCACGGGCGCGCCGTAGTCGTTGATCACCTTGAGGAGCTGGTCCTTGCCGTAGACGACCTCCCAGTTGCCGGGGATCACGAGGTTGTAGCCCATCTCCCGCATGATCGGAGCCATCACCTCGCCCCGGCTCAACGCCGCGTAGCCGCTGCCCTGGAAGCAGTCGCCGCAGTCGAGCAGGACGGTGCCGCCGGGGTTGTCCGCCCGCACCCCGTCGACAAGGGTCTTGATCCGGGGGAAGCCACCGACCCGCCGGTAGGCCGGGCGGCCGTTCTCCCAGAAGAACTCGTCGTGAGTCTCGATCTGACCGTGGATGTCGGCCGTCTGCAGGAGCGTCAGATGGCTTGCCTTCCCGCCGGCGACGGCGCGGCTGCGCCGGATCGATTGCCGCGCCGCCGTGCCCTCTCCGGCCTCCGCGGCCACGGTGGGCCCGAAGGTCACCGCGAGCCCGGCCACGCCGACGGCCTTGAGCAGGTCGCGCCGAGTGGTCCGGAACGCATCGCCCGATCGAGAGGGCTCGGTGTGCTCTTCGCGCATAGCGTCACCCTTCGTTGGTGTTCGCCGGTGACCCGGCCAGAACAACTCACCGCGTCGCCGCGTTGGACTTCCATAGACGCCGCATCCAGATTTCCTGGAAGCCTGTTCAGGGGCCGCGCACACTGGAACCGGGCAGATCGGACTGTTACCTTGAGCCGGTGGTAATGGCGCCATGATCGGGGCAGAAGAGGAGCGCGTCGCCGGACGGCTGCGTCTGGTCGGCGCCGCGCTACTGGTTGTCATGTGGGCGGTTTTCGATCCGTTCGCGGGATGGATGGCGATCCTGATCGCCGGTGTCGCCGCCGGGTGGACGGGCTACCTGGAATGGGCCATGCGGCGACGGGCCGAGGTGCCGGTGCGGCTGCACGACGTTTCGCTGGTGCTGGACGGCCTTCTCGCCACTACCTGTTACCTGGTGTTCCTGCCGGATCCTGACGCCATCCCACCGGTGCTGTTCCCCATCGTCGTGTTCCGGTTGAGCGTCCGGTACGGCCGGCTGGGCGCGCTGTCGGGCGTGGGCGTGTTCGGCCTGGCGATCGTCATCCGCGCCGTCGTGAAGGTGTCGCGCACGAACGGCGAGGTGCGCCCCGCGGTGCTGGTTGTCTGGGTGCTGGCCGCGGCGGCCACGGTCGCGCTGGCCATGGAGGTACGCCGCCAAGCGCTGCGGCGGCATGCCCACCCGGCGCCCGACCCCCAGCCGTCCGGCGACGATTCGCTGGCCGCCCGGCTCGTCACCTGGCACGACCATGCCTACCAGGATCCGACCCTCACCCGGCGGGAATGGGACGTGTTCGAGTTGCTCGGGCAAGGCGCCGACTGCCAGCAGATCGCGCGCCGGTTGTTCGTCACCGTCAGCACGGTGCGCAACCATGTGCACAACATGCGGGTGAAACTCGGGCTTGCCTCGCGCGAGCAGCTGATCGACCTGGCCCGCGAGGCGCACCGGCTGCGCGCGGCGGAGCCTCCGGCAAGCCAGGAGCTGGACGGGAGTTAGCCGAGTCGCCGGGAATCGATTCGACGACCACCGCGCGCCGGTGGCCCGGTCGTTTGCGAAACTTGCCCGGGTCGATTCCGGGCTGGGGGGTGAGAGGCGTGATGGCGCAGGTACGCAGGCCTGACCGTGGCACCCTCGCCGGAATCACCGTGCTGGTGGTGCTCGCGCTCGGCTGCGCGCTCACCTACCAGCATTTCGCGTCCCGGCTGCCGGACCTGAACTACCAGACGCTCGCCGCCACCGGCGAAGAAGGCCGGATGGCGCGTGACGGGCTGGCGCTGGCCGGCTTCGGCGAGTCCGACGGCTATGACTACGTGCACACCTTCACTCAGGTCGTCGCCATGAAGTTCCTGAGCGATCATGAGATCGCCGCGTTCAGGCAAGGGCAGCCGAGCGCGGCGCGGGCGAAGGTGGCCGAGACCCCGCGGGGGCGGGTCGTCGCGGTCGTGGTGAAGATGGCGAGCCCGCAGGCAGCCCGCGACGCCGCCGCCGCACTGGACCGGCTCCAGGTCGACGCCGGGATGCGGCGTGCGCCGGCCCCGCCCGGGGTGCACCGGGTCGAGATCGGGGGAGCGTCGCCGGACGGCCGGGTCCACTACGCGCACGGCCAGTTGCTGGTCCGCGTGGACCTCGCGGCCGCACCCGGCGTCCCCCTCGGGCCCGCGTTCACCCAGGTGATCGGCAGTCAGCTCGAGGAGCTGTCCGCGGATGCGTGAACCGGACCCGCGACCCGGGCTCCGGGTCGCCAGCGCGATCGCCGTCGTCCTGGTGCTCTACAGCTACTTGGGCGCGCTGTGGCTCAACCGCCACGGCTACTCCCCCGCCACGCTCGTGGCGATCCGCGACTGGCTGAACAAACCATCGGGGATCAGCCAGGACTTCGGCGTGCTGGGTGTCGCCGTCCTCCTGCTCGTAGCCGGTTTCCGCGTGGCACAAGGGATCCCGGTGCGTCGCATGCTGGTGGTGACGGTGCCGGTTCTCGTGGTCGCCGTGCTCGTGGGCGGCGCGGCGCGGCTTCTCGGCGGTGAGCCGTATGCCGGGCTTCTCTGGCCGCTCGCCGTCGCGGCGCTGGGCACCCTGCTGGCACTCGCGACCCGGCGGCTGCACCCGGTGGCCGGTACCGCCGTGCAACTGGTGGTCATCGGCGATCTCGTGCTGTTCGGAGCCGACGGGCCCGCCGCGCTGCACGAGGCGGGCCTGCTGGCCGGGTTCTCGACGCTGTTCGTGCTCGGCGAGGTGATCGGCTACGTGCGTGCGCACCGCCTGCCCGCGCTCGCGGGCGGCGCGCTGGGGGCGATCGCATTCGGGGTGCTCATCATGACCGACCACGGCTACGCGGAATGGCACGGCTACTGGTACCCGGTGACCGCGCTGTACGCCGTACTGATCGGCCTGCTCTCCGCCCCGAGCGGGCAGGTGGCCGGTGAGACGGCACTCGTGCGATGGCTCGCCTCGCGGGCTCTGTGGCTGATCGGGGCGGCCTGCGCGGCGGGCTGGACCGTGCTCGGCCTCGGCTACCAGCGGATCCCGCTGCCCGTCTCGCTCGTGCTCGCCGTGCTCGTGACCGGCGCGCTCGCGGAGGCGGGGTACCGGTTCGTCCAACGGCCGCTCGGGGATGCGCGGTGAGCCGCCCGGACCGCCTGCACGGGCTGGACCTGCTGCGGGTGCTCGCCTCGTGTCTGGTGATCTACGAACACATCGCCGCCTATTTCACGCTCTCGCATCAGCACTGGTGGCTGACCGACTGGGCGGAGGCGGAGATCGTCGGCGGCCTGCACCTCAACGCGCTCCTCGGCTTTCTCGGGGTGTGCACGTTCCTGATGATCAGCGGGGTCGTCGTCACGCACGTGACCGCGCGCGAGGGTCCGTGGACGTTCCTGTACCGCCGCGTCAGCCGGCTCATGCCGCTGCTGTGGGTGGTCACCCCGCTGGTCTGGCTGCTGATCAACTTCGGCCTGCAGGTCTCGTCCACGCGCGATCCGCGGCTGGACCTCGGCGATCTGCTCTCCGGCATGGTGCTGTGGAACTTCTTCCAGCGGCCGCAGATCGGGCTGGTCGGATCCACCTGGACGCTGTGGATCCAGCTCATCTTCTACTGCTATGTCGCGGCGGCCATCCCGCTGTTGCGCCGAAGACCGTGGTTGCCCCCGGCGATCATGGCCCCGGTCTGCTTCGTCGCGATCCTGCTGTCCACCCTGTCCCGCAACTCGACCACCGGCTCGCTGCACATGTGGGCCCACCAGATCGGTCAATGGGCGGTGTACCTGACGGTGCTGTGCATCGGCCAGCTCATCTCCCTCGTGCACGCCCGCGCGGTGCACCGCTATGTCGCGCTGGCCATCGGCGCGGTGCACGTGCTGCTGTTCATCTGGGCCGACCGGATCGGCGGCTTCACCTTCCAGGGCACCGCGATGCCCCGCACGCTGCTCGTGGTGACCGCCGTGGTGCTGCTGATGATGCGCGCGAACGGCCGGGTCAGCCGGTCCAGGGTGATCGCCGGCTGGTCGCGGCGGACGTACGCGATCTACCTGGTGCATCTGGCCTGCATGTACCCGCTGATGAACCTGCTCGTCCCGCGCGTCGGCCCAGAACTGGGCGTACTCGCCGGGCTCGCCGCGGCGGCGTTCGTTTCCGAGGTGCTACACCGGTTCGTCGAGATGCCCGCCGAGCGGTTCCTGCGTTCGCGCCGCCGCCAGCCCCGGCGTACGCCAGACGACGGCGAGCACGGCGGCCACGCAGAGCAGCCCACCGCTGAGCAGGGCAGCCGCGCCTGACGTCGCCCCGGCGACCAGCCCGGCCCGCATGTTGCCGACATCCGGGCCCGCCATCCCGACCATCTGCTCCGCCGCGCTCACCCGCCCGCGCAGGCGATCCGGCGTATGGAACTGGACCACGGTGCCGCGCGAGACGACCGAGACGGTGTCCGCGGCGCCGGCCAGCACCAGGAAACCCAGGCCCAGCCACGCGTTCGGGGCGATCCCGAACAGCGCGAGCGCCAGGCCCCACGCCGCCGAGCCGGCGACCATGACCAGCCCGGGCCGCGGCAGGCGGGTGAAGGTGCCGGACAAGATCGAGGCGAGCACGCCGCCGACGGCGATCGCGGTCAGGAACAGGCCCAGGGTGCGCGGGTTGCCGCCGAAGCGTTCGGCGTTGATCAGCGGGAACAGGCTGATCGGCATGGACAGCACCGTCGCGGCCAGGTCCGTGAGCAGCGCGCCGCGCACGACGGGGGTACGGACCAGGAACGACAGGCCGTCGAGCACGCCGCGCACGCCCGGCCGCGACGGTTCGCCGTCCGGGCGCATCGGCGGCAGGCCGAAGGCACCGTAGAAGGCCAGCAGGAACGTCGCGGCGTCGACCGCGTAGCAGCCGCCGGGACCGAGCCAGCCCAGCAGCACCCCGGCGACCGCCGGGCCCAGCAACATCGCGCCCTGGAACGAAAACCCGTTGAGCGCGAGCCCGGCGCCGAGCTGTTCGGGCGGCAGGAGCCGGACGACGACCGCGCGCCCGACCGGACCCCCGCCCGCGACGAAGGTGGCCTGCGCGGCGACCACCAGCAACACGAGCAGCACCGGAAGATGCCCGAGAAAGCCTTGTACCGCAAGGACGACCGAGCAGACCGCCTGCCCGGTGAGCGCCCCGAGGTAGAACTTCCGGCGTTCGACGCGATCCGCGAGCGATCCGGCGAACAGCCCGAAGGCGAGGATCGGAAGCGCCTGCGCGAGACCGGCCGCGCCGGTCCAGACGGTGCTCGAGGTCGTCTGCCAGATCTGGAACAGCAGGGCGACGATCGTCATCTGGCTGCCGAACACCGAGAAGGTGCGGCCGATCCAGAACCGGCGGAACGCGGGCGAAGATCTCAGCGGGCCGATATCGAGCAAGGCATGTCTCACCGCCACGCCGGATCCTCGGCGAGCCGCTCCGCGATCCGGTCGTGGAAGCTCTTGCGGCCCAGGGCTTCCTGGATGTCGGCGACCACCCTGGTCAGCGGATACGGGACCTCGGCCTCGAGTTCGGCTACGGCGGCCTCGGTCGCGCGCCACTCGGCCGCCAGCCGGCCGACGACGCGCTTCGCCTTCGCGGTCAGCGTGACCCGCTTGCTGCGCGCGTCGGAGCCCGCGACTGTGCGCACCAGACCGGCGGCGCGCATCGCGGAGACCTTCTGACTCATCGCCGAATGGGTGCGCTCCACGGATTCGGCCAGCTCGGTGATGGTCATCGGACCGCGGGCGTCCAGGCGGATCAGCTCCATCACGAAGCTCGTCTTGAGCCCTTCGATCCGCGCTTCGCGGTAGAGGCGGTCGATATCGGCGTCCATCGCGTCCAGCAGCAGGCGCAGCGGGCGCCACCGGCTCTGCTCGGTGGGATCGGTCACCGGCCAAATGTAACAGCACTTATATAAGCACTGTCAAATCCGGTGCCGGCGGGCACGGGTTACGGGTGCTGGTGCGCGCGTCGCAGGCCGAGCGGGTGCCGGACGTCGCGCCGGTGCCCGACGAGGAGTTCGTGCGCCAGGTCGAGGGGATCATCAGCCTCGGCGGCGACGGGACCACGCTCGGCGCGATGCGGTCGTCGTCGACCGGCCGGCACGCACGCGAGCCGCAGCCTGCTCGACCTGCCGCTGCGCCCCGACCAGTTGCTCGAGCTGACCCCCGGCGAGATCCGCCAGCGAGCGCAACTGGACCAGCCCGCTTAAGCTCGGCGGTATGGTGACGAATCCGCCATACCGCCCGTTCGGGCTCGGCACGGCTGAAGGCATCGGCGAAACCGTGCGCAAGGTGACCGGCAGGTGGTGGCTGGTCGCCCTGTTCGGCCTCGCGACCGCTGTGCTCGGGATCCTCCTGCTGGCGGACCTCGCGACCGCGGTCGGGGTGCTCGCCGTGCTCGTCGCGGTCGCCCTGATCTTCGAGGGGTTCAACGAGCTGGTGATGGCCGACCGGGCGCGGCGGCGGTGGCCGTCCTACCTGCTCGGCGTCGTCTGGCTCGTCGTCGGCGTGATCGCGCTGGCCTGGCCGGGCATCACCCTGCTGGCCCTCGCGGCGACCGTCGGGGTGGGCCTCATCGTCGCCGGTGCCCTGGAGTCGGTGATGGCGGTGACCACGCGTGCGCCGATGTGGGGGCTGTCGCTCGTGCTCGGCATCCTGACGGTGCTCATCGGCGTCGTCGCGCTCGCGTGGCCCGGGATCACGATCCTCACCCTCGCGATCTGGCTCGGCATCTCGCTGCTCTTCCGCGGGATCGGCATGATCTGGTTCAGCCTGATGCTGCGCCGGGTCCATCAGGTCGCCTGAGCACCACCCAGCTGTGCCCCGGCACGGGCCTGCCGGGTCCTTCCTCGGACGAGGGCGCTCCGATCACCGAGAACCCGCTGGTGTCCAGGGGAAACCGGTACGGCTCGTCCCCGATGTTCAGCAGCGTGAGCACCTCGCCTTCGGCTGAGTGCGCCCGGAGCGCGACGGCCCGGTTCGTCAGGTGTTCGACCGAGGTCTGCGCGCGCACCAGCCACGGGTCGCGGCGGCGCATCCCGATCAGCCGCTGGTGCAGCCGGTAGGCCGGCCAGCCGAACGGGGCGAGTTCCGCCGGGTCGCGCGGGAACCGCGGGCGGATCGCGTCATCGCCGCCCTCGCGCTCCTCCTTCAGTCCGCGGAACGCCTGCTCGTCGCCGTAGTAGATGCTCGGGATGCCGCCGAGCGTCATCAGCAACGCCAGCGCGTGCCCGAAATGCCGCTCGTCGGTCAGGCAGGTGGCCAGGCGCGTCACGTCGTGGTTGCCGACGAACGTCTGCGGCACGAAGGTTTCGAGGAATCCGGCGTGCCGCTTCAGCGCCCACGCCAGTTCGAAGAAGTTGGCGTCGTTGAGCGAACTCCAGATCGCCTTCCACAGCTCGTACTGCGTGACCGAGTCCAGCCCGCTTCGCTCGGCGTACGCGGCGTAATCCCCGTGCAGCACCTCGCCGAGGAACCACGCTTCGGGATGCCGTTGCCGCACCGAAGGCAGCACCTTCCGCCAGAACTCCGGCCGCACGGCGTACGCCGCGTCGAGCCGCCACCCTGCGGCACCGCGCTCGAGCCAGTGGTCCAGCACCCTCGCCACGTACCGGGCGACGGCGGGATTCTCATGGTCGAGCGCGACGAGGTGCTGATGCCCTTCGAAAACGTCGTACGTCCCGTCCGCGCGGCGCCGGAACCACTCGGTGTGCTCGAACCGCCTGCTCACGTGGTTGAACACGCCGTCGAGCACGATCCGCACCCCGCGCTCGCGCGCAGCGCCGATCAGCCGGTCGAAGTCCTCGTCCGTACCGAGGCGCGGGTCGATACGGAAATGGTCGATCGTGTCGTAGCCGTGGGTCTCCGCCAGGAACACCGGGCCGAGCAGCAGCGCCGAGCAGCCGAGTTCGACCGCGTAGTCCAGCCAGTCCACGAGTCTTCGCAGCCGGTGCCGGTCCGGCTCGTCGGACAGCACCCGCGGCGCGCCGGTGAACCCCAGCGGGTAGACCTGCCAGAAGATCGCGTACTCGGCCCAGCGAACCATCCGTGCTCCTTGTCTCATGCCCAGCGGTAGCGCGGCCCGGGCCGGACCGCGATGCTTTACGGGTGCAGCAGGACCTCAGCGACCTCACCGCACTCGCGGACGCCTACGGAGTCGCCACCCGGTACGAAAACGCCGAGCAGCGCGAGGTCGTCGTCGACGCCGAAGTCGTGGTCGCGGTGCTCGCCCAGTTCGGCGTCGACGCTTCGACCCCCGAAGCGATCCGGCGTGAACTGGCGGCGGTCCGCGAGACCCGTGAACGTACCGTGCTGCCTCCGACCCTGGTGCTCGGGGAGGGCACCGGGTACGAAACCGGCCCGGCCGTGGTGCACCTGGAAGACGGTACGCGGCGTGAGATCGAGCGGTTCATTCCCGACGATCTCCCGCTCGGCTGGCACCGGGTGGTCACGGCGGAGCAGGACGTCGTACTCGCCGTCGTCCCGAACAAGCTGCCGGACGTGCCGCCCGCGTGGGGCTGGATGCTGCAGCTGTACGCGCTGCGCTCGGACGAATCGTGGGGCGCCGGGGACTACGGCGACCTTGCGGAGTTCGCCCGCCGGTCCGCGAAGGACCTGGGCGCGGGCGTGCTGCTGGTCAACCCGGTGCAGGCGATCAGCCCGACTCACCCGGTCGAACGCTCGCCCTACTCCCCGTCCAGCCGCCGCTTCGCGAACCCGCTCTACCTGCGGGTCACCGACACGAAAGCGTTTGCGGACGCGGACGCCCCGACCCGCGCGCGCGTCCGCGCTCTCAAGCCGGAACGCCGTGAGGGACCCCCTCATGCCCTTAAGTGCCGTGAGGGGGTCCCTCACGGCACCGAACTGATCGACTACGACGCCGTGTGGAGTGCGAAGCTCGCCGCGCTCGAACTGTTGTGGCCAGGCGAAACGGCGGAGCTCGACCCCGCGCTGGACGCCTTCGCGACCTTCGGCGCGCTCGCCGAGAAACACGGCCCCGACTGGCGCGAATGGCCCGAGCCGCTGCGCGATCCGGGCAGCCCCGAGGTCGTCAAGGCGCGCGAGGAGCTGGCGGACCGCGTCGCCTTCCACGGCTGGCTCCAGCACCTGTGCCGCGAGCAACTCGACGCCGCGCGCGAGGCCGCACAGGAGATGCCGGTCGGCATCGTGCACGACCTGCCTGTCGGTGTGCACCCGGGCGGCGCCGACACGTGGGCGCTCGGCGACGTCTTCGCGCCACGCGTGACCGTCGGCGCGCCGCCCGACGCGTTCAGCCAGCAGGGCCAGGACTGGAACCTCCCGCCCTGGCGGCCCGACCGGCTCGCCGAACTGGGCTACGCACCGTTCCGTGACGTCCTGCGCGGGGTGCTCCAGCATGCCGACGGCATCCGCATCGACCACGTCGCGGGCCTGTGGCGGCTGTGGTGGATCCCGCCGGGCGAGCCGCCTTCTCGCGGGACGTACGTGCATTACGACGCCGAAGCGATGATGGGCGTGCTCGCGCTCGAAGCGCACCGGGCGGGCGCGGTGGTGGTCGGCGAGGACCTGGGCACGGTGGAGCCAGAAGTCACCGAGACGCTGCACGAACGCGGCGTGCTCAGCTCGGCCGTGCTGTGGTTCCAGCGCGATTACGACACGCCGGGGCATCCGTTCATTCCGCCATCCGAGTGGGATCCCGAATCCATGGCGAGCATCACGACCCACGACCTGCCGACCGTCGCCGGCTGGCTCACCGGGGAACACGTGCGGGTCCGCGCTGAACTGGGCCTGCTCGACGGCGACCGGGAGTACGAGGTGGCCGGCCGGGAACGGGAGGACCTCACCGATTTCCTGGCCGGGCAAGGAATTCCCTACGAGGACATGGTGGCCGCGCTGCACGCGCTGCTCGCCTCCGCCGCCTCCCGCCTGCTGCTGACCGCCCCCGCCGACGTCGTCGGCCAGCGCCGCCAGCCGAACCTGCCGGGCACCGTCGAGCAGTACCCGAACTGGCGGATACCCTTGCCCGTCACCGTCGACGAGTTCTTCGCCGACGAGCGCGTCCGCCGCCTGATCACCACCCTGCGGGCGGCCCGCCCGTTGCCCGACTGAGGAGATGCGAGTTGCCGCCCTGGCCCGGAACGCCTTACCCGCTTGGCGCCACCTATGACGGTGTCGGGACCAACTTCGCGCTGTTCTCCGAGGTCGCCGACCGGGTCGAGCTGTGCCTGATCGACGAGGAGGGCAAGGAAGAGCGCGTCGTGCTGCCCGAGGTCGACGGGTTCGTGCACCACGGCTACCTGCTGGGTATCGGTGCCGGCCAGCGGTACGGCTACCGCGTGCACGGGGCGTACGAGCCCGAGAACGGGCATCGCTGCAATCCGAACAAGCTGCTCATCGACCCGTACGCCAAGGCGATCTCCGGCGGCCTCGACTGGGACGAGTCGTTGTTCGGGTACCCGTTCGGCTCCCCCGGCGGGCGCAACGACGGGGATTCGGCCGCACACGTACCGCATTCGCTGGTGGTGAGCCCGTTCTTCGACTGGGCCGACGACCGGCCGCCGCGCACCCCGTACAACGAGTCCGTCATCTACGAAGCCCATGTACGCGGGCTGACGATGAACCATCCAGCGGTGCCGCCGCGGCTGCGCGGGACGTACGCCGGGCTCGCGCATCCCGCCGTGGTCGAGCATCTCAAGCAACTCGGCGTGACGGCGATCGAACTGATGCCGGTGCACCAGTTCATCACCGACCACGGGCTGACGCGGAAAGGCCTGCGGAACTACTGGGGCTACAACACGATCGGGTTCTTCGCCCCGCATGAGGGTTACGCGGCGCTGCCCGAACAGGCCGGTCAGGTGCAGGAGTTCAAGGGCATGGTCCGCGCCCTGCACGAGGCGGATATCGAGGTCATCCTCGACGTCGTGTACAACCACACCGCGGAGGGCAACCACCTCGGCCCGACGCTGTCCATGCGCGGCATCGACAACCAGGCCTACTACCGGCTGGTCGACGACGAACCGCGGTACTACATGGACTACACGGGCACCGGGAACTCGCTCAACGTGCGCAACCCGCATACGTTGCAGCTGATCATGGACTCGCTGCGGTACTGGGTCACCGACATGCACGTGGACGGGTTCCGGTTCGACCTCGCCGCTACGCTGGCCCGCGAGTTCTACGACGTCGATCGCCTGTCCACCTTCTTCGATCTCGTGCAGCAGGACCCGACGGTGAGCCGCGTGAAGCTGATCGCCGAACCGTGGGACGTCGGGCCCGGCGGTTACCAGGTCGGCAACTTCCCTCCACTGTGGACGGAGTGGAACGGGAAGTTCCGCGACACCGTGCGGGACTTCTGGCGTGGCGAGTCGGCGACACTGGGCGAGTTCGCGTCCCGCATCGCCGGTTCCTCCGATCTGTACCAGGACGACGGCCGCCGCCCGTTCGCCTCGATCAACTTCGTCACCGCGCACGACGGGTTCACGTTGCAGGATCTGGTGTCCTACAACGAAAAGCACAACGAGGCCAACGGCGAGGACAGCCGCGACGGCGCGGACGACAACCGCTCGTGGAACTGTGGCGTCGAAGGCGAGACGGACGATTCCGGGATACTGGCGCTGCGCGAGCGGCAGAAACGCAACTTCCTCGCGACGCTGCTGCTGTCGCAGGGTGTGCCGATGCTGCTGCACGGCGACGAGATGGGCCGCACGCAGCAGGGCAACAACAACGCGTACTGCCAGGACAACGAGATCTCGTGGGTGGATTGGGATCTGGTCGACGCGAACCCGCATCTGGTCGACTTCACCGGCCGGCTCGCGGAGTTCCGGAGGCGGCATCCGGTGTTCCGGCGGCGGCGGTTCTTCCAGGGCAAGCCGATCCGCAAGAGCGACGAAGTGGCCGACATCGCCTGGTTCACCCCGTCCGGGAGCGAGATGAAGGAGCAGAACTGGGACGACGGCTTCGGCAAGTCCGTCGTCGTGTTCCTCAACGGCGAGGGTATCCCCGATCTCGACCAGCGCGGGATGCCGGTGCGCGACGACTCGTTCCTGATGGCGTTCAACGCGCATTACGAGGACATCGAACTGACCATTCCGGACGGTGAGTACGGCGCCGAGTGGGCGATCATGATCGACACGGCGAACGGCGAGATCATCGAGGAACCCGGCGAACCGGATGTCGCGGCCGGCGGCAAGGTCACGCTCGCGGCCCGGTCACTGATGGTGCTCCAGCGGATCCGCGAGGTCGCCGGATGAGCGTGCCGAGCTCGACCTACCGGCTGCAGCTGCGCCCCGGGTTCACCTTCGCCGATGCCCGGAACCAGGTCGGCTACCTGCGGAAGCTCGGCGTGGGTGCGTTGTACGCGTCGCCGGTGCTGGACGCGACGCCGGGCTCGGCACACGGCTACGACGTGGTCGATCCGGCGCGTGCGCGGCCGGAGCTGGGTGGAGAGCCCGGTCGGCAGGCGCTGGCGCGGGAGCTGCGAGAGGCCGGGCTGGGCTTCGTCGTCGACATCGTGCCCAACCATATGGCGGTGCCGAACCCGTGGTGGCTCGATGTGTTGCGGCACGGGCAGTCCTCGGCCTACGCGTCCTATTTCGACATCGACTGGAGCCGTGGCCGGATCCTGCTGCCGGTGCTCGGTGACGACGTGGAGCTGAAGATCGAAGGCTCCGAACTGGTGTACTACCAACACCGCTTCCCGATCGCACCCGGCACCGAAGGCGGGACTCCCGACGAGGTGCACGCGCGGCAGCATTACGAGCTGGTGCACTGGCGGCGCGGGAACACGGAACTGAACTACCGGCGGTTCTTCGACATCACCTCGCTCGCCGCGGTGCGCGTCGAGCTGCCCGAGGTTTTCCAGGCCACACACGGGGAAGTGCTGCGCTGGGTCGCCGCGGGCGAGGTCACCGGGCTGCGCGTGGACCATCCCGACGGACTCGCCGACCCCGGCGGGTACCTGCGCGCGGTGCGGTCGGCCGCGCCGGACGCGTGGCTGGTCGTGGAGAAGATCCTGCATCCGGGCGAGGATCTGCCGCAGAGCTGGCCGGTGGACGGCACGACCGGATACGACGCGTTGCGTGAGATCACGGGGGTTTTCCTCGATCCCGCCGCCGCGCCCCGGTTCTCCCTGCTCGCCGGTTCGCCGGACTACCACGCCGTCGAGGAGGACGCGCGGCGCCTGGTCACCGACACGATCCTGGTCGCGGAGATGCGCCGGATCGGCGCGCTGGTGCCCGATGGTGCCGAGGCCGTCGCCGAGCTGATGATCGCGTTCCCGGTGTACCGCTCGTATTTGCCGGAGGGTTCGGCGCACTGGGCGCTCGCGGTCGAACGGGTCAAGGTGAAACGCCCCGATCTTGCGTCCACAGTGGACCTGGTCGATCGCCTCGTGCGCGGCGAACCACATGGCGAGGTCGCGACGCGGATCCAGCAGACCTCGGGCATGGTCGTCGCGAAAGGCACCGAGGACACGGCATTTTACCGGTACACGCGATTCGCGGCGTTGAACGAGGTCGGCGGCTCGCCGGACCATTTCGGGCTCGGTGTCGCCGAGTTCCACGACCTTGCCGCCGCGCGCGAGGCCGGACATCCCGCGACGATGACCACGCTGACCACCCACGACACCAAGCGTTCCGAAGACGTGCGGGCCCGCCTCGCCGTGCTATCCGAGTTGCCGGACGAGTTCGCCGACGCGGTGGAGCGGTGGACCGAGAAGTGCGGGATCGACGAACCCGCGCTGAACCTGCTGGCCTGGCAGACACTGGTCGGCGCCTGGCCGATCAGCGCCGAGCGGCTGCGTGAGTACCTGCTGAAAGCCGCCAGGGAAGCCAAGATCCGCACCACATGGACCGAGCCCGACGAGGAATTCGAGGCGGAGATCGCGGCCTGGCCCGCGCGGGCGCTGGACGAGCCGGACGTCGCGGCGTTCGCCGAGCGGATCAAGGCGGCGGGCTGGTCGAATGCGCTGGGGCAGAAGCTGATCCAGCTGACCGCGCCCGGCGTACCCGACGTATACCAGGGCACGGAGCTGTGGGATCTGTCCCTTGTGGACCCGGACAACCGGCGTCCGGTCGACTACGGCGTCCGGCGCGAGCTGCTCGAGAAGATCCTCGGCGGCGAACTCCCCGAGATCGACGACACCGGCACGGCGAAACTCCTGGTGGTGCACAAGGCATTGACGCTGCGGCGTGAGCGCCCCGAGCTTTTCCGTGGCTACCGCCCACTTCACGCGGAAGGACCGGCGGCCGCGCACGCCGTGGCGTTCGCCCGCGCCGGGCTCGTCACCGTGGCAACCCGCCTCCCGGTCCGGCTCGCTTCGACCGGGGGCTGGCGCGACACGGTCCTGCCCCTGCCACCCGGCACCTGGACCGATGCACTGACCGGCAGTGCCGTGAGGGGGTCCCTCACGGCACATAAGGGCATGAGGGGGTCCCTCACGGCAGTTCCGCGGGTGGGGGAGCTGCTGACGCGGTATCCGGTCGCACTGCTGGTGCGGGACGGCGCATGAGTTTCCGAGTGTGGGCCCCGGGGCAGCAGCGGGTCCGCGTGCGGGTCGATGGCGTCGACCACGAGATGGCCCAACGGGGCGAGTGGTGGTACTCCGAGGTCGCGGGAACGGACTACTCGTTCCTGCTCGGGGACGGCGAACCTCTGCCGGATCCGCGCTCGGCGTGGCAGCCCCACGGCGTCCACGAGCCCTCGCGCGTCTACGACCACAGCGCGTTCGCCTGGACGGACCAGGTCTGGACAGGCCGCGCGCTGCCCGGTGGGGTGCTGTACGAACTGCACATCGGCACGTTCACCGAAGGCGGCACCTTCGACTCCGCCATCGAAAAGCTGGACTACCTCGCGGATCTCGGCCTCACGTTCGTCGAGGTCATGCCGGTCAACTCGTTCGACGGCACCGCGGGCTGGGGCTACGACGGCGTGCTGTGGGGTGCGGTGCACGAACCCTACGGCGGGCCGGACGGGTTCAAGCGGTTCGTGGACGCGTGCCACCGGCGCGGGCTGGCCGTGGTGCTCGACGTCGTCTACAACCACCTCGGGCCCTCGGGCGCGTACCTCGACCGGTTCGGCCCGTACTTCGCCGGGCACAACGACTGGGGTCCCGGCCTCAACCTCGACGGCGAGGGTTCCGACGAGGTCCGCCGCTACGTCATCGACAACGCCCTGGGCTGGCTGCGGGACTTCCACGTCGACGCGCTGCGCCTCGACGCCGTGCACGCGCTGTCCGACCGCCGCGCCACGCATCTGCTGGAGGAACTGGCCGTCGCGGTGGAAGCGCTTTCCGCGGCCGTCCGCAGGCCGCTCACGCTGATCGCCGAGTCGGATCTCAACGACCCGAAACTGGTCACCCCGCGCGAGGCCCACGGGTACGGGCTGCACGCGCAGTGGTCCGACGATCTGCATCACGCGCTGCACGTCGCACTGACCGGCGAGAAGAGCGGCTACTACGCCGACTTCGCCGCACCCGGCGCGCTGGCCCGCACGCTGCGGGAGGTCTTCTTCCACGCCGGCACCTGGTCTTCGTTCCGCGGCCGCACTCACGGGCGTCCGGTGGACACGCGCACCGTGCCGGGGCACCGGTTCCTGGCGTACCTGCAGAACCACGACCAGATCGGGAACCGCGCGACCGGCGACCGCCTGTCCGCCTCGGTGTCGCCGGGCCGGCTCGCGTGCGGGGCCGCGATCGTCTTGTGCTCGCCGTACACGCCGATGATCTTCATGGGCGAGGAATGGGCGGCGAGCACGCCATGGCAGTTCTTCGCCTCGTTCCCGGACCCCGCGCTGGCCGAGGCGGTCCGCACGGGCAGGCGCCGGGAGTTCGCCCGCCACGGCTGGGGCGAGGCGGAGGTTCCCGACCCCATCGACCCGGCGACGGTCGAACGTTCGCGCCTGCCCTGGACCGAACGTGACGAACCGGGCCACCGGGAGATCCTGGAGCTGTACCGGTCCCTGATCGCGCTCCGGGCCGAACGCGCTGAACTGGCGGATCCGCGGCTGGACCGGTTCACGGTGCAGGCCGAGGGTTCCACACTTGTCCTGCACCGCGGCTCCCTGCGCCTGGCGGTGAACCTGGGCCCGGAGCCGGTCACGGCCCCCTTGGACGGCGAAGCCGCGGGAATCCTGCTGTCCTGGGGCGACGCGACGGCGTCAGAGCGCGCCGCGACGCTGCCGCCAAAGACGTTCGTGCTGGTGGACCTGCGTTGACGTCAGCCTTGTTGCAGTGGGCGAAATTCTCCGGTCCAGGTGAGGTTCTGCCCGGGAACGCCGTCGGCTCCCGGTTGGACCGTGCGCGGGCAGAACAGCGTGTTGAACACCCAGGGCGGCTTCGCGGGGCCGAAATCCTGGACCATCGGGGCGGCCTGGGTCAGTGCGCAGGCGGCCACCGCGCACCGGCCGGTCCGCCGGAAGTTCCCGACGGTATCCGTCAGGAACTGCTTGGTGTCCGCGAACCACGGGCAGGCCAAGAGGAAATCGTTCCACTCGCGCTCGGGGATCGGACGCGCGATCGCCTCGCGCACGAACTGCCACACCAGGGTGCCTCGCGGTATCCGGTAACTGTCGGCGAACCCCGTGGGTACGGGATCTTTGAGATGTTGTTTGTAGAGCTTGACCAGCGAGAACTCCGTGGCCAGGAATTTCTGGCCGGGTCGAAGCCGGGGCACGATGTAGTCGAGATACTGCTGGGCGTCGGTCAAAGAGGCCACGTGCGGATGGCAATCCGTACCGGCGACCGACGGCGTGTTCCGCACGAACTCCAGCCAGCGGTCGGTCAGCGCGTTGCGGCTCCGCGAATCCTCGAGATCGGTGAGGGCACCCAGATAGATCCGGGTCTTGCCGGCTGTTCGGGCCCGCTGGTTCCGGTAGTCGATCGTGTGCTGGGCGAGCGCCTCGTAGAACGCATTGAGGTTGGCGGTCTTGCGGCCGCATTCGTAGAAGGGTTCGTTGCCGACGACCAGGATGTCGACCTCGCCCATGACCACGGCGAGGACCTTGTCCAGCCGCTGGAACGCGACGTTCAACTCGGCGCTGCCCGCGGCGGGAAGCCCGTGCGGATAGTCGAACTTGAGGTTCAGCACCGTGCCGTAGCCCTGGCTCACGGCGGCGAGGAGCTTCTGCATGGCCTGTTGGCCCGCCACGTCGCCCTGATCGGCGTCCTGCATGGGGTAGAAGCCCCGCAGCCAGGTCGCCCACACGGCCCGCAGCTCGGCGAAATTCGTGGCACTCAGGTTCTGGTCGACGTTGACACCCAGCACACCGGCCGGAGGCGGCGCGGTGACCCGGCCGGACGCCGTCGCGCCGGGGTTCGAGCCACAGCCCGTGAGTGCCGCTCCGGCGAGCCCGGCCGCCGCGGTGGCCAGACCGAGCATCCGGCGGCGCGTCACAAGGGCGCTCGACATCGACAACTCCCTTCCCTCAGCCGTGATCGACACGCTAGGTGACCGACCTGAAGACCCGCTGAAGACCATTGACCTGCATAGATGCGTAATGTCGTACCGAACTGAGAAGATCGGAAGATGGCCACCCGACTGCCCGCCGAAACGTCCGCTCTCGCCGGGCACCCGTTTCCCCTGGGTGCGCACGCGGAGGGTGGCGGCGTCCGGTTCGCGGTCACCTCCAGTGTCGCGGAGGCCGTCGAGGTCTGTCTCCTCGCCGAGGACGGCACCGAGCGGCGTGTCGAACTCACCGAGCGCACCTTCGGCGTGTGGCACGGCCTGATCCCGGGCGTCACCTCGGGCCAGCGGTACGGCTACCGCGTCCACGGCCCGTACGATCCGCACCGGGGCGTGCGCTGCAATCCGGCCAAGCTCCTCGTCGACCCGTATGCCACGAGGATCACCGGCGCGCTGACCGATCTCGACGCGGCGCTCGGCTATACCGGCGACCCGATGCACGGCAAACCGTCCGAAGTGGACTCTCTGGGCAGTGTCCCGCTGTCGGTCGTCGGCTCGCACGGCGGGCCCGACACGGGAGCCAAACCCGAAGTGCCGTACGAGGAATCGGTCGTCTACGAGCTACACGTCAAGGGTTTCACCGAGCGGCACCCGTTCCTGCCCGAGGAGCTGCGCGGCACGTACCTCGGCATCGCCCACCCGGTGATCATCGAGCATCTGGTGCGCCTCGGCGTCACCGCCGTCGAACTGCTGCCCGTGCACTGGTTCACCGAGGAGCCGCATCTCGTCCGCACCGGGCGCCGCAACTACTGGGGCTACTCGCCTCTCGGCTACTTCGCCCCGCACGTCGCGTACGCGAGCGAGCCCGGGCGCGAGGTCGAGGAGTTCCGGACCATGGTCGCCGCGCTGCACGCGGTGAACATCGAGGTCATCATGGACGTGGTCTTCAACCACACCTGCGAGGGCGGGTTCGAAGGCCCGACGCTGAGCTTCCGCGGCCTCGACGCGCCGGCCTACTACCTGCACGGCCCGCGCGGCGGCGGGTTCGACCTCACCGGCTGCGGCAACACGCTGGAGGCCGGCTCCCCGACCGTGATCCGCCTGGTCACCGACTCCCTGCGGTACTGGGCCACCGAGATGGGCGTCGACGGCTTCCGCTTCGATCTCGCCAGCACCCTCGGCCGCCCGCACGGCGGCGCCTTCGACCGCGACTCGGCGATGCTCACCGCGATCACCACCGACCCGGTCCTGTCCCACTGCAAGCTGATCGCCGAGCCGTGGGACGTCACCGGCGACGGCTACCGTGTCGGCGCGTTCGGCGCGCAGTGGGCCGAATGGAACGGCCGCTACCGCGACACGGTGCGCGACTTCTGGCGCGGCATGGTCCGGGTGGACGACCTGGCGTACCGGCTCTCGGGCTCGTCGGACCTCTACGACCACAACCTGCGCCGGCCGTGGCAGTCGATCAACTTCGTCACCGCGCACGACGGGTTCACGCTGCGGGACCTGGTTTCCTACAACGCGAAGCACAACGAGGCCAACGGCGAGGACAACCGGGACGGCGGCAACGACAACCGCTCCTGGAACCACGGCGCCGAGGGCCCGACCGACGATCCGGAGATCAACGCCCTGCGCGCCCGCCAGGCCCGCAACCTCCTCGCGACGCTCCTGCTGTCCACCGGCACCCCGATGGTCACCGCGGGCGACGAGCTGTGGCGCACCCAGCACGGCAACAACAACGCCTACTGCCTCGACGACGAGACGTCCTGGCTCGACTGGGCCGGCGGCGCCGAATCCGAATCGATGCTCGCGTTCGCGCGGCGCCTGATCCACCTGCGCGCGGACAGCCCCGCGCTACGCCAGCCGCAGTTCTTCGAGGGCCGGACGACGCCGACCGGCAAACCGGACCTGGTGTGGCTGCGGCCCGACGGCGAGGAGATGACCGAACAGGACTGGTTCGACGACGACCGCCGCACCCTCGGGATGTGGATCGACGGGTCGAACAGCCAGTCGCGCACCCGTGCGGGCGAACTGATCCCCGACCATTCGTGGCTGCTGTGGTTACACGCCGGCGACGAACCCGTGGAGATCACGTTGCCCCCGGAGGAATACGGCGCGACGTTCAAGCCGACGCTCGACACGAGCCGCGCGGACGGGACGCCGGTTTCCTCGGATCCGATGAAGCCGGGCGGCGCCCTCACGCTGCCGTCCTGGTCCCTTCTGCTGTTGCGCGCACCCCGCTGACGGGTGACACCTGGGTTACCAGACGGCTCGCGGACTGGACAGGAGCCGCCCGGCGGCAGAAAGTGACAACCGATAGGTTTGCGCCTGTCCGCAGCCGGGTAACGCGTACCGCCACGTTCACACACGAGGCTGCGGCTGCTATCCACATTCGCAAGAAAGGGGCGCTGCCGATGACCGGCCGGCTCGGCATCGACGACGTGACCCCGATGGTGAGCTGTGGCCAATACCCGGCCAAAGCCGTAGTCGGTGAGCACGTACCGGTTTCCGCGACCGTCTGGCGCGAGGGTCACGACGCCCTCGCCGCGACCGTGACCTGGCGCGGCCCCCACGACCGGGTCGCCCGGCGCACCCGGATGACCGAGGTGGGCCAGGGGCTCGACAGCTACGCGGCGGTGATCGTCCCCGACTGTGAGGGCAAGTGGACCTTCCGCGTGGACGCGTGGAGCGACCCGTGGGCGACCTGGCGGCACAACGTGAAGGTCAAGGTGGCCGCTGGGCAGGGCGCCGAGGAGCTGGCCAACGACCTCGAAACCGGCGCCCAGCTGCTCGACCGGGTGTCGCGCAGGCCGGACCGTCGTCGCGAACGCGCGATATTGGCCAGCGCTTCGGCCGCGCTGCGCGATTCCGTCCGCCTGCTGCCGGAGCGCGTCGGGCCCGCGCTGTCCGAGGACGTCGAGCACGTGATGCACGAGTACCCGGTGCGCGAGCTGGTGACCAAGGGCAAACCGCTCAAGCTCTGGGTGGACCGCGAGCGCGCCGCCTACGGCGCCTGGTACGAGTTCTTCCCCCGCTCGACGGGCGGCTGGGACGCCGAGGGCAAACCGGTGCACGGCACGTTCGCGACCGCGAGCCGCGAGCTGGAGCGGATCGCGAAGATGGGCTTCGACGTCGTCTACCTGCCCCCGATTCACCCCATCGGACGAGTGAACCGCAAGGGCCGCAACAACTCCATCGTGGCCGACGAGTCCGACGTCGGCTCGCCGTGGGCCATCGGCGCCGACGAGGGCGGGCACGACGCGGTGCATCCGCAGCTGGGCACGCTCGAGGACTTCGACTCCTTCGTCGCCCGCGCGGAGGAACTGGGCATGGAGGTCGCGCTCGACCTCGCGCTGCAGGCCGCGCCTGACCATCCGTGGGTGATGAAGAACCCGGAGTTCTTCACCACGCGCCCGGACGGCACGATCGCGTACGCGGAGAACCCGCCGAAGAAGTACCAGGACATCTATCCGATCAACTTCGACAACGATCCGCAGGGCATCTACAACGAGGTGCTGCGCGTCGTGCTGCACTGGGCCGAGCACGGGGTGCGGCTGTTCCGGGTGGACAACCCGCACACGAAACCGCCGGACTTCTGGGCCTGGCTGATCAGCACGGTCAAGGACGCGCATCCCGACGTGCTCTTCCTGTCCGAGGCGTTCACCCGCCCGGCGCGGCTGTGGGGGCTGGCCAAGCTCGGGTTCACCCAGAGCTACACCTACTTCACCTGGCGGACCTCGAAGGAGGAGCTCGTCGAGTTCGGGGTGGATCTCGTCCAGCACTGGGATTCCGGCCGCCCGAACCTCTTCGTGAACACGCCCGACATCCTCCACGAGTCGCTGCAGCGCGGCGGGCCGGGCATGTTCGCGCTGCGCGCCGCACTCGCCGCGACGATGTCGCCGACCTGGGGCGTGTACTCCGGTTACGAGCTCTACGAGTGCCAGCCCGCGCGAGAGGGCAGCGAGGAGTACCTCCACTCCGAGAAGTACGAGTTGCGCCCGCGCGACTTCGCGGGCGCGCTCGCCGAGGGGCGCTCGCTCGAACCGTGGCTGACGAAGCTCAACGCGGTCCGGCGGGCTCATCCGGCCCTGCACCAGATGCGGACGCTGCGCTTCCATCACGTCGACAACGGCGGTCTCATCGCCTACTCGAAACAGGATCCCGCCACCGGCGACACCGTCGTGGTCGTGGCGACCCTGAACCCGTACGGCGCCGAGGAAGGCACGCTCTGGCTCGACCTGCCCTCGCTCGGGTTCGGCTGGTACGACCGGCTGATCGCGCACGACGAGGTGACCGGCGAAACCTGGGACTGGGGGCAGGCGAACTTCGTCCGGCTGGAGCCGTGGCGGGCGGTGGCCCACATCGTCAGCCTGCAACGGCGGCTGGCCGACTAGAGATTTAAGAGCGAACCCACCCCCTGCGCCGGCGAGGCGCGCAGGGGTTACCGGCACTGGGACGAGGTGGAGCTGATGGATCAAGAACCCCGGCCCGACGCGGCGCTCGGGCTGGAAGGCGTGCCGCACACCGGTGAAGCGGTGACCCCGGAAGGCATCCTGGTCGAACCGCAGGCCGACGACTTCCGGCCGGCGAAACAGGCCCCGGCCAACCCCATGTGGTTCAAGGGCGCGGTGTTCTACGAGGTGCTGGTGCGCGCGTTCACCGACTCCAACAACGACGGCACCGGCGATCTGCGCGGCCTGGCGAACCGGCTCGACTACCTCGAATGGCTCGGGGTCGACTGCCTGTGGCTGCCCCCGTTCTACGCCTCGCCGCTGCGCGACGGCGGGTACGACATCTCCGACTTCCGCGCGGTGCTGCCCGACTTCGGGACCGTCGAGGACTTCGTCTACCTCCTCGACGAGGCGCACAAGCGCGGCATCCGCGTGATCACCGACCTGGTCCTCAACCACACCTCGGACCTGCACCCGTGGTTCCAGCAGTCGCGCTGCGACCCGGACGGCCCGTACGGCGACTTCTACGTGTGGAGCGACGACGACTCCCGGTACGCCGACGCGCGCATCATCTTCGTCGACACCGAGTCCTCGAACTGGACCTACGACCCGGTGCGCGGCCAGTTCTACTGGCACCGGTTCTTCACCCACCAGCCCGATCTCAACTACGAGAACCCGGCCGTGGCCGAGGCGATGGTCGACGTCCTGCGGTTCTGGCTGGACCTCGGCATCGACGGGTTCCGCCTCGACGCCGTGCCGTACCTGTACGAGCAGGAGGGCACCAACTGCGAGAACCTGCCCCGCACGCACGAGTTCCTCAAGAAGTGCCGCAAGGTGGTCGACGACGAGTACCCGGGCCGGGTGCTGCTGGCGGAGGCGAACCAGTGGCCCTCCGACGTCGTCGAGTACTTCGGCGACCCGGCCAACGGCGGCGACGAATGCCATATGGCCTTCCATTTCCCGCTCATGCCGCGCATCTTCATGGCGGTGCGGCGCGAGTCGCGGTTCCCGATCTCGGAGATCCTCGCCCAGACCCCGAAGATCCCCGACAACTGCCAGTGGGGCATCTTCCTGCGCAACCACGACGAGCTCACGCTCGAGATGGTCAGCGACGAAGAGCGCGACTACATGTACGCCGAGTACGCCAAGGATCCGCGGATGAAGGCGAACATCGGCATCCGGCGGCGGCTGGCCCCGCTGCTGGAGAACGACCGGAACCAGCTCGAACTGTTCACCGCGATGCTGCTTTCGCTCCCGGGCTCACCCGTCCTGTACTACGGTGACGAGATCGGTATGGGCGACAACATCTGGCTGGGAGACCGGGACGCGGTGCGGACACCGATGCAGTGGACACCGGACCGCAACGCGGGCTTCTCGCAGTGCGATCCCGGCCGGATCTACCTGCCGGTGATCATGGACCCGATCTACGGGTACCAGGCGATCAACGTGGAGGCGCAGCGGGACGCCGCCTCCTCACTGCTCAACTGGACGCGGCGGATGATCGAGGTGCGCAAGCAGCACCACGCGTTCGCCGAAGGCGAGTTCATCGAGCTCGGCGGGTCCAACCCGAGCGTGCTGGCCTACAAGCGCACCTGGATGCGGCCGGACGGGCAGCTTGACGTGGTGCTCTGCGTCAACAACCTGTCCAGGTTCCCGCAGCCGGTGGAGCTGAACCTGGCCGAGCACGAGGGCTGCACGCCGATGGAGCTGACCGGTGGGGTGTCGTTCCCCGACATCGGGGAACTTCCCTACCTGCTGACGTTGCCCGGACACGGGTTCTACTGGTTCCAGCTGCTCGACGAGGACGCGAAAGCGAGGCGAGGTGACGGACCGTGAGCGATCCGGCTGAACTGATCGGCCCCCTGGTGCACGCGCTGCCGGAATGGCTGCCGGGCCAGCGGTGGTTCGGCGGGAAGGACCGCCCGGTCAGTGAGGTGCGTGCGCTGAGCACGACGGTGCTGGCCGAGGAGCCGCTGCTGGTGCACCTGATCGTCGAGGTGCGCCAGGCCGACCGGAGCGCGCCGTACCAGCTGCTGATCGCGAGCCGGGATCCGCTGCCGGAGTACCTCGGCTCGAGCTGGATCGGCACCGAGCAGGGCCGCCCGTGCTACGAGGCGGCCGGGGACGCCGACGTCAACGGGCGGCTGCTGGATCTGATCGCCGAGGGCACGCGGGTGGGGTCGCTCGAGTTCGAGCACGAGCCGGGCGCCGAGGTGAGCGGCGGCCTCCGGGGCCGGCCGATCACCTCCGAGCAGAGCAACACCTCGATCGTCTACGGCAACCAGTACATCCTCAAGCTGTTCCGCAAGCTCTCCCCCGGCGAGAACCCGGACGTCCGGCTCCACCGGGCGTTGCAGCGGCAGGGGTCCGAGCACATCGCCCCGCTGCTGGGCAGCATCACCGGCGAGCTGGGCGGCGAGCCGGCCACGGTCGGCATGCTGCAGCGGTTCATCACCGACGCGGTGGACGGCTGGGCCATGGCCACCACGAGCGTCCGCGATCTCATGGCGGATCCGGAGCTGCCGCCCGACCAGGTGGGCGGGGACTTCGCGGGTGAGTCGCACCGGCTGGGCCAAGCGGTCGCGACCGTGCACAACGACCTGCGGCGCGCGCTCGGCGGGCAACTGGCGGACCAAGACGAGCTCGACCGCACGGTGAAGACGATGCACGACAGGCTCGACTCGGTGCTGGAGGCGGTCCCGCAGCTGCGCGCGTACGCCCCGGTTCTGCGTGCCGCGTTCGAAAAGGTGCGTGACCACGACGGCCCGGTCCCGATGCAGTTCATCCACGGCGACCTGCATCTGGGCCAGGTGTTGCGGACGGTCACCGGCTGGTTGCTGCTGGACTTCGAAGGCGAACCCGCCGCGCCGGTGAGCGAACGGTCGGCCCTGCGCTCACCGCTCCGAGACGTCGCGGGCATGCTGCGCTCGTTCGACTACGCGGCGCACCAGATGCTGGTCGGGCAGCCGGAGGAGCCCAGGCTCACCGAGCGCGCGCTGGAATGGGCGCGGCGCAACCGAACGGCGTTCTGCGAGGGCTACGCGAAGAGCGCGGACGACGCGATTGGCGACCCGCGCGCGCACGCTGTCCTCCTGCGGGCCCTCGAACTGGACAAGGCGGTCTACGAGGTCGCCTACGAACACGCGAACCGGCCGGAGTGGCTCGGCGTGCCGCTCGCGTCGATCGCGCAGCTTACCGATGAGGCCGGAAGTAAGCCGACCGATGAAGCGGGCTGACCTGCACAAGCCGCTTACTTTCGGTCGGTTTGATATCTGCCGGAACAGTAGCTCAGGAGGCGAATAACCCGTGTCCGAACTGCCCGAAGGCGCCCCGGCGCCCGCGGACATCGACCGGTTGCTGGCCGGGTCGCACCACGACCCGCACTCGGTGCTCGGGGTGCACGGTCACGGGGACGGCGCCGTCGTGCGGGCCCTGCTGCCGCAAGCCCGCTCGGTGACGCTGGTCGCCGCCGACCACAAGTACGAGCTGACCCGCGTCGTGGACGGGCTGTTCTGTGCCGTGCTGCCCCGGCATCCCGGCGACTACCGCTTCGAAGCCGATTTCGGCGGGCATGTCGTGGAGCTCGACGACCCGTACCGCTACCTGCCCACGGTGGGCGAACTCGACCGGCACCTGATCGGCGAGGGACGGCACGAGCGGCTGTGGGACGTGCTCGGCGCGCACGTCCGCCGTTATGGGGCCGTGCACGGGGTTTCGTTCGCGGTATGGGCGCCGACGGCGCGCGGCGTGCGCGTGATCGGCGACTTCAACGGCTGGGACGGCCGGGCGCACCTGATGCGTTCGCTGGGCTCGTCGGGGGTGTGGGAGATCTTCATCCCGGGGATCGAAGCCGGGACCTGTTACAAGTACCGGATCCTCGGCGCGGACGGGCACTGGCGTGAGAAGGCGGATCCGCTCGCGTTCGCCACGGAGAAGCCGCCGAAGACGGCGTCGGTGGTCGCGGATTCGCACTACGAGTGGGGCGACGACGACTGGCTCGCCGAGCGCGCCGAGACGAACTGGACCGACGCGCCGATGAGCATCTACGAGGTGCATCTCGGCTCGTGGCGGCAGGGACTGGGGTACCGGGAGCTGGCCGAGGAGCTGGCGGACTACGTGCGGGAGACCGGTTTCACGCATGTGGAACTGCTGCCGGTCGCGGAACATCCCTTCGGTGGCTCGTGGGGTTACCAGGTCACTTCTTACTACGCGCCGACGGCCCGGTTCGGTTCACCGGATGACTTCAGGTTCTTCGTCGACAGGCTGCACCAGCGCGGGATCGGCGTACTGGTGGACTGGGTGCCCGCCCATTTCCCGAAGGACTCCTGGGCGCTGGCCCGGTTCGACGGGACGCCGTTGTACGAGCACGCCGACCCCCGGCGCGGTGAGCAGCCCGACTGGGGCACGTACGTGTTCGACTTCGGCCGCAACGAGGTCCGGAACTTCTTGGTGGCGAACGCCCTGTACTGGCTGGAGGAGTTCCACCTCGACGGCCTGCGGGTGGACGCCGTGGCGTCGATGCTGTACCTCGACTACTCCAGGCCGGAGGGGCAGTGGGTGCCGAACGAGTACGGCGGGCGCGAGAACATCGACGCCGTGCGCTTCCTGCAGGAGCTGAACGCGACCGTCTACAAGCGACACCCGGGTACGGTGATGGTGGCCGAGGAGTCCACGGCCTGGCCGGGCGTTTCGCGCCCGACGCATCTGGGCGGGCTCGGGTTCGGGTTCAAATGGAACATGGGCTGGATGCACGACACGCTGCAGTATCTGGGGCATGACCCGGTGCACCGGTCGTATCACCACAACGAACTCACGTTTTCGCTGGTCTACGCCTGGAGCGAGAACTTCGTGCTGCCCCTCTCGCACGACGAAGTGGTGCACGGCAAGGGTTCGCTGTGGGGTCGGATGCCCGGCGACGGCTGGAACAAGGCGGCCGGCGTGCGCTCGCTGCTGGCGTTCATGTGGGCGCATCCGGGTAAGCAGTTGTTGTTCATGGGCGGGGAGTTCGGGCAGGAGCAGGAGTGGTCGCAGGAGCGGTCGCTGGACTGGCATCTCCTGGACCAGCCGTTACACGGCGGTATCCGGCAGTTGCTGTCCGAACTCAACGCCGTGTACCGCCGGTCCCCCGCGTTGTTCACGGCGGACACGAGGCCGGAAGGCTTCCAGTGGATCGACGCGAACGACGCCTACGGGAACGTGGTGAGCTTCCTCCGGCACGGCGACGACGGCTCAAAACTGGCCTGCATCGCGAACTTCGCCGGCATGCCGCACCACGATTACCGGGTGGGCCTGCCGTCCGCCGGCCGGTGGCGCGAGGTGGTCAACACCGACGCCGAGGTCTACGGCGGCTCGGGCGTCGGCAACTACGGCATGGTGGAGGCGGTGGCGCGGCCGTGGCACGGGATGCCCGCGTCGGCGGTGTTGCAGCTTCCTCCGGCCGGGGTGCTCTGGCTCGTTCCAGAGTGATCTCCCGCGCAAATCGGACCTTTTTACCTCCAATACCGAATTGGGACGCAAGGCACCTCTGATCAATTTCCGGCACCCCGCCGGCATTGGGCCCTCGCCGGGAACCGAACGTCCGAAAACGGAAGCGCTCCGACCCCAGCGCGCCCACTTCTGGTACTCAACGGGAAGAAAAAGGCCACCCGCACCTCACTGCTGAACTGGGGAATTTTTCGCACGGTGATCATACTGTGATCCGCCCGTTATCCGTGCTAGCCTCACGATCCGTTCGACCCGAGGGGGGTGAGAAACGAACACGACAGGAGAATTCCTTGCTGAGAAAAACCGGGCGGCATCGTGCGCCGAAACCCGCGAGAAATCTGCTGATCGGCACTTTGCTGGTGGTGCCACTCCTTGTCGTCTTCGGGTTCGCCTCTTTCGGATCGGGCTCGCAGCGCGGCGGCGGCCAAACGCTGACGGTGGCCGCGCAAGCCGTGCCGGCACGCACGCCCTACGGGCACCGGCCACACAAACGCGAGCAACCGCCGCCGCAGGCGGTGAACCCCAACTGCACGCTCTCGGTTCCGGCGAACCCGTTGACAGCGCAGGGTCTTGCGACGCCCTACGAACTGAGCGGAACCGGCGACGGAGGCCCTTGCCACGAAGCGGATGCCGCACAGTCGGCGTTCGTCGAGGCCACGATCCTGGATCCGGCCACGGGCAAGCTGTCGGTCTACCGTCCGCTGGTCGTGGACCGCGGCCGGCGCCCCGCGGCGCCGACGATCGTGCCTACCCTGCCCCCGAACGCGGTCGTGGGTGTGTGGTTCGGGTTCAACGGCGACGTCCTCACGCTGACTGGTGCGCCGGGATGCGTGAACGGCCTGCCCGGGTCGCCGTTCGGTCAGTTCGGGTACTGCAACGCGCCGGCGTTCTTCGCCGCCGCCAACGCGGCCATCGAGAACAAGCGGCTGACCGTTCCTGACATAGGTACCGGCAAGGACGGGCAACCCTGCCCGACGGTGCGTGACTTCGGCCTCGTCGACCAGGATCAGAGCGACAACGTCACCGCGACCTACCTCGCGACGCGCGATGGTCGCACAGCGCAGGCCGGCACGGTCCGCCTGCCCGGCACGACCACGCTGACCAACGGCAGCGACAACGGGCTGCTGGTGAACTTCGTCGACCCGGCTTTGGGCTGCACTCCGTTCACCGCACCGGATCTGACGAACCATGGCAAGCCGGCGACGTCGCTAGCGCTGAACGAACTCCAAGCGGCGGCGCACCAGGCGCAGCCGGTGGCCTTGGTGCCGCCCAATGATCCGATGACGCTGGCGGACGGGAAACCGAGCGTCCCGAAGGTGAACCTGTACCGTGCGGGCGTGAACCAGCCGCCGCCAGTCGCGGGCCTCGATACGGCGAACGCCTACTGCACGAACCTGGCCTCGATCGGAAACCGCCGCCTGGCAACCGATCGCGCCCTGTTCCAGCAAGCACCGTCCCCAGACGCCGGCGCCGCGAACCTGTTCGACTTCCTCACCCAGCGGCTGCAGAACTCGGTGCAGCTCTTGAACTGCCCCACGCCCTGAGCCCGACTAACCTGCTCGGCCCTCACACCCAGCGACTGCCGAACACGACCCACCTCCCGAACCGCCCGACACCAACCCCAGCTGACCGGTTCGGCTCTCGCCCCCCGCGACCGCCGAACACGGCCCAGCTCCCGGGCCACCCCACACCCTCACCCTGACTAACCTGCCCGACCCCTCCCCCAACAACCGCCGAACACGACCCAACTCTCAAACGACCCCCACACCCGCGACCGCCGAACACGGCCCCATTCCTGAACCACCCCAGGCCCCGACCCTGGCTGATCTGTTCGGCGGGACCCCCGCCGAACAGATCAGGAACGGGCGCAGCTCAAGTCGGGCGTGGCCGCGCCACCGCCCGATGTGGTCGCGACGAAACCGAAGCTCGTGGTGCCGTTGGCGGCGACCACGGCGTTGTATCCCGCGTTCGTCACGGTCACGGTGCGCCCGTCGCGGGCGAGCGTGCCGTTCCACAGGTTGTCGATCGCGTCGCCGCCCGGCAACTGCCATTGGACGGCCCACCCCGTGAGGCCACGCCCGTCATCGCGCACCGTCACCTCGACCTGGTAGCCGTTCGGCCAGGAGTTCGTCACCCGGTAATCGGCCGTACAGTCCGGCTCCGGAGCCTGCGTCGTGGTGGTCGTGCTCGCGGGAGCCGCCGCCGGCGGTGGAACGCCCTCGGCCGACCGCGTGCCGGAGCCGTTGATCCGGCTGCCGAGCAGAACCCCAACCGCTAGCAAGGCCACCGCACCCGCCCCAGCGACGACCAACCGCCGAGAAGGCTTGCGGCGACTGGGCAGCAGGAGCGTCGGATCGCGCGGCGGCGGCGCGGGTTTCCCTTCCGCCACCGCCGTCAACGTTTCCTCGACCTCGTCCATCCGCGGCCGGTCAGCAGGGTTCGGCCGCAGCATCCGGACCAGCACCCCGGTGAGCGGACCCGCCTGCCGCGGCGGACGGACGTCACCTCGCGCCACCCGTTGCAGCAGCGCGTACGGGTTCTCCTCGCCATCGAACGGCGGCACGCCTTCCACGGCCGCGTACATCGTCGCGCCCAGCGAGAACACGTCCGACGCGAAGACGGCATCCGCCCCGCCCGCGACCTCCGGCGCCAGATAGGCCGGGGTACCGGCGATGACCCCACCATCCGTCATGGTGCCTTCACCGAGGGCACGCGAAATGCCGAAGTCGGCCAGTTTCGCTGTGCCATCGGCCGTGATGAGTACATTGCCCGGCGTCACGTCACGGTGCACGATTCCCTCGGCGTGCGCGGCCGCGACCGCCGACGCCACCTGACCACCGATGCCGGCGACGTCTTCCGGCGGCAACGTCCCCCGCTCGGCGAGCAGCGCGGCCAGGCTTTTCGACGGCAGGAACTCCATGACCAGGCACGGTTTCCCGCCGTGCTCCACCACGTCGTGCACGGTGATGGCATGCGGATGGCGTAGCCGAGCGGCCAGCCTCGCCTCGCGCACCGCGCGACGAACGGCCTGCTGCGCGGCTTCCTCACCCGCGGCCGCGTCGAGCACCAGCTCCTTCACGGCCACGGTCCGGTCCAGGCGATCGTCCCGCGCCCGCCACACGACACCCATCGACCCGCGGCCGATGCGGGACACCAGCCGGTACCGTCCTGCGATCAGCTCACCTTCGCCGGCCACGTCTCCTCCGGTCCCGAGGTCCTGAAGGGCCCATTCTAGGAACCTCGCGTTCGGCAGACGGAGCCCGATGTTGTATTTGTTCGTTCACCTCCAGACCGCTTCCGTCGTGCGTTGTTGCCTGCCGGCCTACGAGCCCACCTGATCTCGTGGCGATGGCTTTCCCGAGCGTGGGGCCTTTCGTTCTTGCGGGGTCGGTGCCCCGGCCACGGAATCGACTACCTTCGACCGCACCCGCGCCACTCCCCGGCCGTCAAACTCACCCAACCACCACCGGCCTCACAACCCGCCGTCGCGCTGCCGAACTCGGTGAACCGCTGGCAACTGGTTCTCCCCGAATGGGTCGGCGGGCATGGCCAGCGCTTTCGCCTCGCCAGACTCGATGACGAGGCGGTGGCCGCAAAACATAGTTCCCCAGCGGATCGGTGGTGACCGGTTCGAGCACATAGGAGCGCACCCCACCAAGACCCGTGAGCTGCCCAGCGCACACGTAGTCGATCCAGGAATCTCCTTGCACGGCAAGAAAAGTAGAACGGAAACCAACTTCTGTATCCACAATGGACATTACTGCCTCCTCGGTCTTCGGGCTTGCCGCCACTATGCCGGGAGGGACCGACAAAAACGGCTCGATCCACGGAAACGTTCACCGGATCGGTGGAAGGTTCGCGCTCAGGAAGCCAGGGCGTGGTACAGCTGGATATGAGAACGCGCCGCCGCACTCCATGTGTAGCGAGAAACGAGAGCCTCGCCCGCCGCTCGCCGGGCGGGATCCGGCCCCGCCAACGCCCGCGAAAGCTCCTGCGCCAGGCCCTGCGCATCCGAGCCGAAGCCCGCCACCCCACCGAACACCTCACGCAGCACCGGCAGATCTCGTGCCACCAAAGGAACTCCGGCCGCTACGGCCTCCATCGCGGCCAGCCCGAAACCTTCCTTCACCGACGGGAAGGCGAAGGCCCCGGCCGCCGCAACCAGGAAAGGAAGCTCGTCATGAGCCACGGCACCCAGCACCACCGGCGACACGCCCAGTTCGATCGCGCGCCGTTCCCATCGGGCACGGTAGTCGCGGTAGTCGAACAAGGTCTCCCCGCCGGCGATCACAAGGCGCACACCAGGTTCGTCCAGCAGAGCGAAGGCTTCGAGCAGGTCGAGCGAGCCCTTGCGCGGTTCGATCCCGCCCACCGAAAGGACATACCGGCCCAGGCGCTCGCGCCACCGCTGCCGCTGCCACCGGGCGGCCGGCGAAGCCGCCGCGGAGAATCGCGCAGCCTCCACCCCGTTGGGGATCACGGTGGCCGAGATTCCCCAGCCCTCGGCCAGTTCTTTCGCCACCGAGGCCGAAACGCACACGCGCGCGTGCGGCCGCACGATCGCCCGCTCGTGACAGGCGGCGAGCTCGGGGGTCGTGAAGTGGTCGATGTGGTGGACGGTCCGCACGCACCGGTCCACCGCGTTCGCGCTGATGCAGTCTTGGGCGTGCACGATGTCGTAGCCATCCGGTTCGAAAGCCGCACGCATCGTCTCGATGGAGCGCAGTATCCGCGGCCCCACGGCCTCGCCCTCGACTTCAGGGAAGGGCACGATCCGCACGCGCACCCGGAAGTCCACCGGCCGGAAGAACCCGCTGTCCCCGCCACGGCCGAGGGTCCAGACCGTGACGTCCTGTCCCTCTGCCGCGAGCGCCTCCGCGAGCGCGAGCGTGTGCACCACCCCACCGCGCGGTTTCGTCGAGTAGCTCAGGAGCGCGATCCTCATGCCTCATAGACCTCGGGCTTGCGCTCGTCGAGGTGCTTCAGCACGCGGCGGGCGGTCGAGATCTCCGCCTGCACGTCCAGTTCCGCGACGGCGATCCCCGCCTTGGCCCAGGTGCGCGCAAGGATGTCACCTCCAGGGCCGACGACCTTGGCCTGCCCGAGGAACCGCATCCCGCCCATCGCGCCGGTCTGGTTCGACGAAGCCAGCACAACCTGGTTCTCCGCGGCCCTGGCCTGGTCGTAGAGGTCGAACAGCCGCGACTGCCGATCCTGTGCCATCCGCGGCGCGCGGTTGGTGATGCTCGTCGGCCAGGCCGAGAGGCAAGCGAGCACCTCGGCCCCGTCGACCGCGAGGGTCCGGGCGGATTCGGGGAACGTCTTGTCGTAGTCGATGAGCATGCCGACACGGCCGACGGGAGTTTCGAACGCGGCGAACCGCTCGCCGGGCGCGTATGCCGCCGACTCCCCCGCCGGCTGGTGGACCTTGCGGTGCCGGCCCAGCACGCCGTCCCCTGTCACACACACCGCGGCGTTGTACCGCAAGTCGCCTTCGGCCTCGCAGAAGCCGAAGCACACCACCATCTCCGCGGCCATCGCGGCGACCTTCCCGACCTCGGGCCCCTCGGCATCGAGCGCGGGCGGCAGGGCGTCCGGATCGGGATGGCGGAGGTCGGCGAGGTAACCGCCCAGCGCCGCGTCCGGCAGGACCAGAAAGGACACCCCGGAGCTTCGCGCATGCTCGATCAAAGTGCCGATGCGCTGCAGGTCGAAGTCGAGGTCGCGGCCGAAATGCGCCGCCACCGCACCGATCCGGATGAGACCCATGGAACCTAGTATCTCGTCGCGGCGAGTTCTTCCTCGCCGCCACCCAGGCCCGGATATGCCTCCGGGCGCCGATCACGCAGATGCCCCATCGAACGCCGGGCCGTTTCCAGCGCGTGCGTCACGTCGAGTTCGGCCACCGCCAAACCCTCCGTGACCCCGGTGTCGGAAATGATCTCGCCACCCGGGTCGACCACCTTCGCGCTGGCCACGAACCGCAACGCGCCGAAGGTGCCGGACTGGTTCGCCGAGAGCCATACGATCTGGTTCTCCAGCGCCCTGGCCCGGTCGAACAGGTCGAACCGGCGCTTCCAGCGGTCCTCGGCGAGGTCGGCGGCCGGGTTCGTGCGGCTTCCCGGCCACGCCGAGATGCACACACCGATCTCGGCTCCGTCCAGCGCCAGAGTACGGGCGGACTCGGGAAACGCCTTGTCGTAGCAGATCATGGTGCCGAGGCGGCCGACCGGCGTGTCGAAGGCGGCGAAAGACTGGCCCGCGCCGTAACTCGCGTCCTCCGAGAGGGGCTGGTGCACCTTGCGGTGGTTGCCGAGCACACCGTCGCCATTGACACAGACCGCGCTGTTGTAAAGGCGATCACCGTCGTGCTCGCAGTACCCGGCGACGACGACCATGTCGCCGGCCAGCTTCGTCAGGCGTTTGATCTCGGCACCGTCGAGCGTCAAGGGTGGCGGGCCTTCGGCGCCACCACCGAGGTCGGCGAGATAGCCGCCGAGGCAAGCCTCGGGTAAGGCGAGCAGGCCGACACCCTGCGCGCGGGCCTGCTCGATGATCCCTTCGATCCGGGCGAAATCCCCGTCCAGATCCCGATCGAATGCGGCCGCGGCCGCGGCCATCCTCAAGGAGGTCATGCCCTTCCCAATCCCGTCACACCCCCGGTGAGTACTTCGGTTCTCTCCCCGTCCGGCCAGCGCAGCACGACGCCATGACCGGGCACCAACCGTCCACAGTCGACAGATACGGCCGGGCCGGCCGCGAGCGGGCCGGTACCCGGCTCGTCCGCGGTGAGCATCGCGAATCCCGGAAAGCAGGTGAGCCAATCGCCCACACTCGTCCCCGCAGGGCGGGGTACCCGAGCCAGGTCCAGCTCGGCACCGCAGCCACTGGCCTCCGCGAGCATGCCGAGGGTGCCGGCGACACCCGCCATCGACACGTCCTTGGCGGCGGCCGGGCGGGCTTGCCCGACCGAGGCCAGCATCGCGTGCAGCTCCGGTTTGCGTCGGGATGTCGTGGAATCCCATTGGCGCCCGGCATAGCCCGGGCGCCACCGGCCCCCGAGATCCGCGGTCAGGCGGACGGCATGGCCCGGCCGTCCCCCGCCTCCGGGCACCGGGTGCGACGTCTTCCCGAGCGCAGTGACCGACAGCGCGGCGGGAACGCCGAACTGTGTGTGGCCGCCGAGGACCGGCACCCCGTAGGCCTCGCTCGCCCGCCGCAGGCCCGCCAGTACTCGGCTCGCGAACGACCTGTCGCGGGCGCCGAGGGCGTCGAGCAGGCCGACCGGCTCCGCACCCATCGCGGCGAGATCGTTGACGTTGACCAGGACCGAGCACCAGCCGGCCCACTCGGGGTCACGTTCGACCATCGAGGGGAGGATCGCGTCGCAGGCCGCGACGAGGTCGCTGCCGGGCACCGGCACGCCGTCATCGCCGACGAAGCCGGGGGTGCCGGCCAGGCCGGTGAGCAATGACCCGAGGTCGCGCTTGGTCGCGTCCACAAGCGCCTGGATGCGGCCGATGTGCCACCGCATCAGGACGTGCGGTGTGCCGGCGACGGTGACCGGGCGGATCCGGTGCCAGCCCAGCCGGGCGAACATGGTTTCGTTGCGCACTTGGATGGTGGCCTCGAAACGCATGACACCGGCGTTCTCGGCGTAGGCGCACGCCGCGCGTACCAGGGCAGCGCCGACGCGGCCCGCGCTCGTCGCGGCTGTCGTCCGGGCCGTCCGGGCCGCTGGGAGAACCGGCGGCGCGACGGTGCGCCTTCGATGCGTGGGAGCGACAACCAGGCGGCCGCCGATCCACCAGCCGAGGTCGGGCTCGTCGACGGCCGGGTACAGGCGGACGCCGCCGATTACGGTGCCTTCGCGGTCGCGCGCCACGAGGATCACCGTGCGCGGGTCCTCATCGTGCTCGTCGAGGTCGTGGCCGGCGAACAGGCCCTGCTCCTCGACGAACACCCGGGTGCGCAACGTCCGGTACGCGGCGATCGCCGCGGCGGAGTCGGCTCGCTCGATCTGAAACGCCGGCTGACGCTCGACGCTCACACGGTCACCGAGGACGGCCAGTACGTCGCGCATGTCAGGCTCCCGCCGCGCTCAGCGCACCGCACGCGCCGCACGCCGCGCATCCCGCACCCTGGTCGGCGCCGGTCATCCCCGCGTCCCGGAGCAGCGCCGCCACACGCCGGGTGACGTCCCTGACCAACCCCGCGGACGGGGCCTTCGCGCCGTCTCGACGTGCGAGCGTGCCGAGCATCGGGCGCATCGGCACGACGAACGGATACACACCCCGTTCGATCAGCCTCCCGGCGCCGGCCACCAGCTCGTCCGGGTTCTCACCGAGGCCGATGAGCAGATAAGTCGACACCCGGTTGCGGCCGAACACACGCACCGCCGCGTCCCAGGCGGCCTCGTACTCACTCATCGGGACCGTCGACTTGCCCGGCATCCACCGACGGCGCACGTCGTCGTCCAGGGACTCGACGTGGATGCCGATCGACGTCGCACCCGCCTCGTGCAGCTCGGTGAGCACGGACAGGTCGCCCGGCGGTTCGATCTGCACCTGGATCGGCAAGCCCGGCACCGCCGCCAGTACCGCGCGCACGCAACGGACGAGATGCCGCGCGCCGCGGTCGGGGCCGGCGGTGGTGCCGGTGGTCATCACCATCTGCCGGACCCCGTCCAACCGCACTGCCGCTCCGGCGACCTCCGCGAGCTGCGCGGGCGTCTTCGCCGCGATGGTCGATCCGGCCCGCAACGACTCCTCGATCGTGCAGAACCGGCAACGCTGATCTTCCACATACCGGATACAGGTCTGCACGACCGTCGTCGCGAGCACATCACGGCCGTGCAGGAGCGCGATCTGCCGGTACGGCACACCGTCCGCGGTCTTCAGGTCGTAGAACCTGGGCCGCGCAACGGGTTCCACCGACAGACCGAGGTCGATCCCGCCGTTGTAGACACGACCTTCGCGGACCGTGTACGGGCTTTCCGGGTTGAGCGGCAGCGCCGCGTTGGCACCGTCGACGACCAGATGCCCGTCATCGCTCGGCCCGGCGCCCTTGTCCCGCCGGACGGGCGCATCCCAGCGCACGCCACGCACGGCGATGTCCACCCGGGCTGCGAAGGACGGCGAACCCTCGAGAACGCCGTGTTCCTCTTCGGTACCAACGCGCACTGCGGCTCCCCGGCTCATCAGAACATGTAGGTCGAGTTGATGATCGCGCCCTTGCGGGCGTAGTGGATCAGGGCGTCCTGCACGTCGAGCGGATGCGCCGGGATGACGCCCTCGATCAGGTCCTCTTCGCGCGCGCCGTGCAGCGACAGGCCGAACCTGCAGCAGTAGACCTTTCCGCCCTCGGCCATGAACGTCTTGAGCTGGTCGTTGATGTTCATCTCGCCGGGGAACGCCGCGTTACCCGTGGTCGGGAACCCCCGGGTGGCGAGGCAGTTCAGCGAACCGGGGCCGTAGAAGTAGATCGCGGTCTCGAATCCCTTGCGCAGCGCGCGGGTCGCCTGCAGGATCGCCACGAAGCTCACCGACGACTCGTGCGCGATCCCGTGGACCAGCGTGAAGTACGATTCGCCGTTCTCCGCCTGGTAATCCGGGAAGATCTTGGTCCCGCCGTACAATGTGGACCCCTCCGGCAAGGCCGGGTGCGGGATCTCCTCGAGACTCTTCTGCTCCAGGTCGGTCAACTCGGGCATGCCAGCTCCTTCGATTTCCGTTCTTCCGTGGGTTCAGCCGTAGAGTTTTTCGAAGTTCTCCCGGAACACCATTCCGGAGAGCTCACCGTCCGCGGTGGCCGCCCGCATCCGGGCGTACTCCCCTTCCCGGTCGCCCCAGGGCTCGTCGCTGGCGAACAGGATCCGGTCGTGGCCGATGCCACGCCGCGATACCTCCTCCGCCAGCCACCGGGGTGCGAACCCGATGGCCCACGACAAGTCCGTGTAGACCCGCTTTCCCGCCTCGATCCAGTCGAAGAACCGGGACCCGGCGAGCTTGATGTGACCGCTCATACCGCCACCGAAATGCACCAGATGCACGGCGACCTGATCGCCGTACCATTCGACGAGATTGCCGACCTCGTCGATGTCCGAGGCCGCGCCCGGCGAGGTGTGCACGTGCACGACGAGTTCACGCTCGCGCGCGACCGAGAAGATCCGGTCCAGCACGGGGCGGCAGGCGGGGTCGTTGGCGCGGCCACCGAGAAGGAAGCTCAGTTTCAGCGCCCTCACGCCCGGTTCCCCGGCGAGCGCGAGCGCACGTTCGGTGCGCTGCTGATCGGTCGGCAGCGGCGAAACCCACAGCGCGGCGCGGATCCGGTCGTCGGTCTGGGCGGCTTCGACACACAACTCGTTGAAGCCGAAGGCGACCCCGGGGCCCGGCACCCCGTAGTTGGGGATCACCAGCGCGCGTTCGGTCCCTTCGGCGTCGAGATCCGCGACCAGTTCCGCGATCGTCGCGCGGGCCTTGATATCGGGGTTGATCGCGGGCCCGCCGTAGAAGGGGTACGCCGGCAACACGCCGAGGTGGCGGTGCGCGTCGAATACCATGGAAATCCCTTCGGACATCAAGCTCAGGCGACGGTCCGGGGCGCGACCCAGTCGTCGTTCTCGTAACCGCCCCGCGGGGCTCCCGCCAGCCAGCGCACCTCGTGACTCTTGCCGCCCCGGTACACCAGGTCGATGCGGTTGGCCAGGAACTCGGCGTCCGCCGCGACCCCGCAGAAACGGCCCGAGCCCCAGGTGTACTGCCAGGGCAGCCCGAGGAAATACAGCCCCTCGCAACTGGTCACGCCGCGATCGTGCGTCGGGTAGCCGCGACCGTCGAAGATGGGCACGTCGATCCATCGGTGGTCCCGGCCGAAACCGGTGCTCCAGACGACCGACGTGATGCCACTGTCCGAAAGCGACAGCGCGGTCGGCTCCTGATCCGGCTCCCATACGGGGACGTAACAGTCCTCCGTGGGCGCCATGATCCCGGCGACCGCGATGTAGTGGTCGATCGAGTTCTTGATGCCCTCGGACACCGCGTCCGCTCCGTCGAGGTTCTTGCGCAGATCCTGCTGGAACCGGAACGAACCGGAGCGGAAACCGGAAAGCCTGCCGTACAACCACATTCCCTCGCGGGCGAACGCTCGCAGGTCGATGTCGTGCCCGCCGTCGCGGCCGGTCACATAATGATTCGCCCTGAAGCGAACCGCGTCGGCGTCCGCGAACTCGTCGATACCTCGCCGGTAGTAGCCCATATCGTCGAGCCAGGCCACGACATCCCGACCGCGGTACCGGCGCGCGACCCGCGGCGCGCTGCCGACCGCCAGGTGCACGCGCCGGCCGGCCAGGTGCAGGTCCTCCGCGATCTGGCAGCCCGACTGCCCGGTGCCGACCACCATCACCGCACCCGGCGGCAGCTGCGCCGGGTTCCGGTACTGGGAGGAATGCAGCTGCGTCAGCGATTCGGGCAGGCGCTCGGCGATCCGCGGGATCAGTGGCACCTGGTACGGCCCGGTCGCGAGCACAACCTGGTCCGCGGTCAGGTCCCCGCGGGTGGTACGCACCAGGAACCCGTGCGGGGTCAGGCGCAGCCGCGTCGCCTCGACTCCTTCGACCACCGGGAGATCGAACGACTTCGCGTACTCCTCGATATAGGACACGATCTCGCCGCGCCTCATGAACCCGTCGGGATCGCCGCCGCGGTAGGGAAAACCGGGTAGCTGGCACTGCCAGTTCGGGGTGACCAGGCAGAAGGTGTCCCACCGGCGGTCACGCCATTCGTGCCCGATCTCGTCCCGCTCCAGAACCAGATGGTCGATACCGCGGGCCCGCAGGCCGTGGCTCATCGAAAGCCCGGCCTGGCCGCCTCCGATCACGAGCACGCAGTGATGGCGGCCATCGAGTGGATGAGACACCGAACGCCCTCCTCGCGGGGTACTGTCGTGATGGCGACCAGTACAGCCAGGAGTTATTTCCGATCGGTTTCATCCGGAACAACCGCGTGTTACCGATCCGGCCAAAGTAGGCAGGCCCCGAACAGCACGCAACCGTTGCTACGCAAGCCGGACAGCCGTGATTGGCAACGACCAGCGCAGTACCGTCCGGCCGAAAGCGGACACGGCCCCCGACCGACGTACACGTGGACACCCGTCGCCGCCGGACTGGTAACGAACGGCGCAGGACCGCCCGGCCGAAGGCGAAGGGGCGCGGCCCCCGGCAGAACGCGCACGTGGACACCCGACGCTGCCACCGGACTGGCAACAAACGGCACAGCACCTTCCGGCCAAAAGCGGGCACGGTCCCCAGGCGACGCACACGCGGACACCCGCGGCTGCCATCAGCCCAGTAACCAACAGCACAGCACCGATCCGGCCGAAAGGATCAGCCGGCGCGCGGCCTACCTTGAGCCGGTAGCCGTGGCCGCCCGTCGGACCGGCAACCACCGGCACCGCACGCGGAGCGGCGTGTTGTCACCGTTGGAGTATCTGGGAAAGGGCTTGCGCCAAGGCGTTCGCGTGGCCTTCGGTGAGCGCCGGGCCGCGCCAGGCGATGTAGCCGTCGGGCCGCACGAGCAGGCAGCCCTCTTCGTCGAGGCCGGGCACCCGGCCCCAGTCACCGTAGGCGTCGCGGGCGCCGTCCGCGCCGATGCGGACGCACCGGATCCCGGCGCGAGCCGCCGCGGTCTGCCACTGGCCGCCCGCCAAACCGGTGACCACCGTGAACCCGCCCTTGCCGACGAGATCTAATGTGGACACTCGTGCTCCGTGCGCGCCCACCAGCCACACATGCGGCAAACTTCGCCCCGGGCCGGGTACTCGGCTGGTGGAACAGTTCGGGATCGCGCGACCAGTCCTCCGCGGGGCTGCCGTCGTCCAGCACGGCCGCCGATCGGTAACGCTGGTTGAGCTCCACGCCGTGCGCGTTGAACTCGTAGTTCTTGAGCTGGATCGCCTCGTCGAGCGCCTGCCGCCGCTTCGCACCTTCGGCGTCCTCCGCGCGGCACGCGGCCAACCCGGCGACGATCCCCTCGTCGTCGCTGCCGCCCGCGATACCCAGCGCTTCGAAAATGGGGCCGAACTGGTCACGGCTCAGGTTCGCGCGGTCCACGATCTGCTGACCCACCGGCGCCCGTTCGGCGGTGTAGGTGTCCAGCAGCCCGGGTCCGGCCTCGCCGCGGATGACCATCGCGAGCTTCCAGGCCAGGTTGTAGGAGTCCTGGATCGATGTGTTGGAGCCGAGCCCGTTCGACGGCGGGTGCCGGTGCACCGCGTCCCCCGCGCAGAACACCCGGCCCGCCGAATACTCGGTCGCGTAGCTGTGGTTGACCGTCCACAAGGAAGTGGACGTGATCTCGACGTCGACCGACGGGTCACCGATCAGATCGTGCACGATCTCCCTGGCGCCCGCGCCGTCGACATCGGGTGGCTGCTGCTCGATGTCGTATCCCCAGGTCAGCAGCCATTCGTGCCATGGGCGAACCATGCGCACCAGGCCCATCCCGATCCCGCCGAGATGCGCACCGGGCCGCATCACCCAGTACAGGACGCTCGGCCGGTGCGCGACGTACTCCGACAGGTCGGCCTTGAAGACGATGTTCATGCTGCCGGCCTTGCCGCTCTGCCCGGCGATCGGCAGGCCCACCTGCTCCGCGACCAGGCTGCGCCCGCCGTCAGCGCCGATCAGGTACCGGGCGCGGACGGAGTACTCGTCACCGCGCACCCGGTCGGACAGCCGCGCCGTGACCCCGTCTTGGTCCTGGTCCAATGATAGGAACTCGGTGTCGAACCGGACCTTCGCGCCGCGGGCGGCGGCACGCGAGACGAGGATCGGTTCGAGATACGTCTGCGGCAGGTCGATCATCCCGCACGGGCTCGCCGAGGCGTACTCGCTCAGCGACGCCGGCCCGGTGCCCCAGGTGCGGATCCGCCCGATCTCCTCGCCCGTGAGCGACGTGCACAGGACCGTGTCGCCCATCAACTCCTGCGGCGTGCCCGCGTCGAGCGCCTCCTGCTCGACGCCGAGGTCGCGCAGCACCTCGAGCGTGCGCTGGTTGGTGATATGCGCGCGCGGCGTGTTCGCGACCCAGCCGTACTTGCTGACCAGCAGCGTCCGCACGCCGTACGTGGCAAGCAGCAGCGCGGCCGAGCCACCGGCGGGACCGCTGCCGACGACCAGGACATCGGTGTCGTAGGTCATCTCTGCTCCGGTGCGATCTTGAAGGTGAAGTCGAGCCGCCGCCATTCGGCGTCGATCGAGCGGCCGTCGGGCGTGGGTCCGTGCTGGGGCACGAAATCGACGATCAGGTCGTCCTTGACGCCGAACACCGCGTCGCCCAGCCCCGCGCTCGTATCGAGATAAGCCCCGCCGCGCACGAACAACTGGGTGATCAGCTGCGTGTACCCGGGCTTGGCGAGCATGAAATGCAGATGCGGGGCCCGCCACGGATGCCGCCCGGTGGCCGCGAGCATCTGGCCGACCGGTCCGTCGTCGGGGATCGGGTACTCGCTCGGCAGGATCGTCCAGAACCGCAGCCGGCCTTCGGCGTCGGTGTGGAACCGGGCTCGCAGGACGGGGCCGTTCAGGTCGGGCAACTGGACGTCGTAGAAGCCGTCCTCATTGGACTGCCACACGTCGACCATGGTGTCCGGTACGGGTTTCCCGCCGGTGTCGGTGACGAGCACGTCGACCCACAGCGGGGTGCCCGGCAGGCCGGCGGCGATGTCCGTGCCGTGCTCGGCTGCGGGCGGGCCCTCGACGTAGAACGGGCCGAGCACCGCCGAGGCCGTGGTGCCCGGCGTGCGCGAGTTCGTGAGGACGTCGACCGCGCTGGACACGCCGAGCACGTCCGAAAGCAGCACGAACTCCTGGCGGGTGTCCGTCGTGATCTGCCCGGCGCGCGTGAGGAACTCGATGGCGTACTGCCATTCCGGCTGGGCGACGTCGTTCTTCGTGACGTAGTGGTGCAGATGCCGGACGAGATCGGTGAGCAGCTGCTTGACGCGCGGATCGGGCGCGCCGTCGAAGCTCGTGACGACCTGCGCGGTCAGCCAGCTCAGGTCCGGAACAGCACGACCTCCGCCGGGACGGTCGCCGCGCCACGCCGCGCGCAGGAGTTCCTCGATGCCGTCGCGGGTGAGCTCGCGCGGGTTCGGGTACGGCTTCGCGATCGCCAGTTCCGCGGCCTTTGCGATATCCGCTTCGGCAAGGCCGAGCTCGCGAAGCGAAGTCGGCCCGCCCGCCTTCGCGACGAGATCGAAGACGCCGCTGGGCGCATCGGTCGCGCCGAGCGCTTCGGCGATTCGCGCCATCACCGCGGGAGCGGCAGGCGCGTTGTAGGCCATGGCATGCGGGAGCACGACGGTGTGGGTCTCGGCGTGGGGAAGGTCGAATGATCCGCCCAGGGTGTGGCACAGCTTGTGGTGCAGGCTCATCCCGACGCCGGCGAGGCACAGTCCGCCGAGCCAGGCCGCTTCCAGCAAGTCGGCCCGTGCCTCCACATTGGACGGATCAGCGCCGAGAACCGGGAGCGAGCGCGCGACCTTTCTGATCGCCTCCAGCGCCATCCCGTCCACGACGGCGTTCGCCTGCGGCGAGTACAGCGCCTCGACCGCGTGGGCCATCGCGTTGACCGAGCTGGTCACCGAAACGGGCACCGGCAGGTGGCGGCTCAGCGCAACGTCGTAGATGACGGTCTCGGGCCGGATTTCGTCCGATGATCTGGTGATTTTCTCGCCGCCCGACTTCTCGCCGAGGACGGGCGTGACCTCGGAACCGGCGTAGGTCGTCGGGAGGATCACCTGCGGGAGGCCCGTGCGCACCGCGAGCGCCTTCGACAGGCCGGTGACCGAACCGCCGCCGACGGCCACGAGACAGTCGGCACCCTTGGCCCGCTCGAGCGCACGCTCGGTGACCTCGACCGGCGTATGCATCACGGCACCGCCGAACTCGGTGACCAGCAGCGGCCCGAGCGCGGTACGCACCGGCCCGGCATCGGCCGACCGGCTGGTCAGCAGCAGGACCCGGGTGCCGCCGAGCCGCTCGACCTCGTCGCGCACCTGCGCCGCTGGCCCGAACACCACCCGCGACGGATGCGCCGAGTACACGAAGTTCCGCATCGCCTTCACTCCTTTGTGCTCTTGCCGAGTATCGGGCGACCGGTGGCACGGTCGCCTGCACGATCCCAGCGTCCTTCTGCACGAAAGACGCATCAACCCGGCAGGAGCACGGGAGTCCAGGACGTCGTCAACGTCCTCTGCGGTACGCGGCGGGCGTGGTACCGAGCCGCGCGCGCATGACGCGGGTCAGGTGCTCCTGATGCGAAAACCCGCACCGCACGGCGATTTCCCGGATACCGAGGCTGCTGGTGCGCAGCAGGCGGCAGGCCTGCTCGACACGCAGGCGCATCAGGTGGCGGTGCGGGGTCTCGCCGGTCGCGGCCTTGAAGCGGCGGGTGAACTGGCTGACGCTCAGCGACACGGCGGCGGCGAGATCGGCCAGCGGGATCGGCTCGGCCATCCGTGCGGTCATCAAGTCATTGGCTTCGGCAAGCTGCCGCTCCGACAGCCACGCGGCCTTCTCGCGGACCCGCTCCCGGCCGAAATGGTGCGCGAGGTGCGCCGCGAACAGCCCGGTGAGATGGTCGACGTACGTGCGCGCGGACGGTTCCCACCGCCGGATCACGCCGTCGAGGGCGAGCATCAGTTGCTCGACGAGCGGGTCCGCGACGCCCATCTCCTCGTTCAGCTCGACCGGCAGCACGGTGTCCGACAAGTACGCGTGCACGGTGTCGAGCGGCCCGCCCAGCTCGACCGTCAGGTCGCGCCCGGCCGGATGCATGAACAGCCCGCCCGCCGGGATCCGGCGGACGAGATCGCGGCCTCGGCGCACCGTGACCGGTCCGCCGAGATGCAGGATGACGAGGTGCGTGCCGGCCGCGTCGAAGCTCGCGCGGTACGGCGTCTCGGACTGCGTGGACACGTACAGATCCGGCCAGCCGAGGCCCGCGCTGGACCTGTCGGGACTGATCCAGGGCAGCCGCAGGATGCCGTTCGTATCGGCCAGCCCGAGCTCGGCCACGCTCGACCTCCTCTGCTTCGAGGTCCTTCGAGTGTAGTCAGGCTCCGCCCGAAACCAGCCAGGCGCCGACGTCGTGGGGGGCCTGACCGGAGTCGGGCGAGGGTGCCGGGCGAGGGGACCGCGGCGCGGCTCTGAACTCCTCCGCTATTCGTTCTCGGTCCCGGTCTTCGAAATTGACGCTGCCGTTCATCCGCCCCGGACGCTGACGCCGGTGGTTGCGCTCGATGGCGTAGCCAAGCAGGGCGAGTGCGGCGATGAAGATGATCAGGTTCGTCATGGCAACTATTTTTCGCCCCATCACTTCCTGCCAACAGTGGCAGGTCTGACGATATGCGATAAGATCCAGCCATGCTGAACACCGTCGCCGCGGTGCTGGTCGACGAACTGGCGCCGTTCGAGTTCGGGGTGATCTGCGAGGTCTTCGGGATCGACCGGACCGACGACGGCGTGCCGAAGTTCGAGTTCCGTGTGTGCGGCGAGCGTCCTGGCCGGCCGCTCGCCACCACGATCCCCGGCGTCCAGATGACCCCGGCGCACGGGCTCGACGGGCTCGCGGGCGCCGACCTGGTCGCCATCCCCGCCGCCGCGGTGCGTGCGCAGTACCCGCCCGCCGTCCTCGAAGCGCTCCGCGAAGCGGCCGGCCGCGGCGCCACCCTGCTTTCCGTGTGCAGCGGCGCGTTCCTGCTTGGCGCCACCGGCCTGCTCGACGGCCGCCGCTGCACCACGCACTGGCACCACATCGCCGACTTCCAGGCCCGCTTCCCCGAAGCGAAGGTCGATCCGGACGTGCTGTTCGTCGACGAGGGTGACCTGATCACCAGCGCGGGCACGGCCGCCGGCATCGACGCCTGCCTGCACCTGGTCCGGCGCGAACTCGGGTCCGCGATCGCGACCGCGATCGCGCGTCGGATGGTCGTGCCGCCCCAGCGTGACGGCGGGCAGCGCCAGTTCGTCGAACTGCCGATCCCGGAGTGCACCGGCGACAGCCTGCAGCCGATCCTCGCGTGGCTACTGGAAAATCTCGCCCAGGAGCACACGGTCGCGACGCTGGCTCGCCGGGCGCAGATGTCCGAGCGCACGTTCGCCCGCAGGTTCGTCGCGGAGACCGGGACAACGCCGCACAAGTGGCTGTCCACCCAGCGCGTGCTGCGCGCCCGGGCCCTGCTCGAGGACACGCGGCTGAGCATCGAGGAGATCGCCCGCGAGTCCGGGTTCGGCACCGCGGCACTGCTCAGACACCATTTTCACCGGATGGTCGGCGTATCACCACACGATTACCGGCGGACATTCGCGCCGGCCTGACCGATCCGACCGAAAGCAGGCGGACACGGTCCGCAGCCGATCTGCTGGGAGCTACCCGTTTCCGCCGTGACTGCCGTCGGATTGGTCACGAACGGCACTGTCAGCCATGCTGGCGGCCGTGGCTTATGACGTGGACGCGGTACGCAAGCACTTCCCCGCGCTCGAAGAGGGCGCCGCACATTTCGACGGTCCTGGCGGATCGCAGGTCCCCGACGCCGTCGGCGAGGCCGTCGCCGCGACGCTCGTGTCGGCGATCTCCAACCGTGGCACGGTAACCGCCGCGGAGCGCCGCGCCGAAGAGATCGTCCGTCAAGCCCGGCAGGCGGCGGCCGATCTCGTCGGCGGCCAGCCTGGCGGCATCGTGTTCGGCCGCAGCATGACGCAGCTGACGTACGACCTCTCCCGCGCACTGGCCAAGACGTGGTCGCCGGGCGACGAGGTCGTCGTGACGCGCCTCGATCACGACGCGAACATCCGCCCGTGGGTGCAGAGCGGCGCCAATGTGCGGTGGGCCGACTTCGATCCGGCCACGGGCGAGTTGCCCGTCGAGGCTGTCACCGATCTGCTCACCGACCGGACACGGCTCGTCGCGGTGACAGCCGCATCGAACCTGCTGGGTACCCGCCCGGATCTGCCCGCGATCGCGGCGAAAGTCCACGAGGCCGGTGCACTGTGCTATGTGGACGGTGTGCATCTCACCCCGCACACCCCGGTCGATGTCGCGGCACTCGGCGCGGACTTCTTCGGCTGCTCGCCGTACAAGTTCCTCGGCCCCCATCTGGGTTTCGTCGCCGCCTCCCCCTCCCTGCTCGAGACCCTGCATCCGGACAAGCTCGCCCCGTCGACCGACGCCGTCCCCGAACGATTCGAGCTGGGCACGCTGCCGTACGAACTGCTGGCCGGCGCCACGGCCGCCATCGACTTCCTCGCGGGCCTCGTCCCGGGCGGCGGGACGCGACGCGCCCGCCTGCTCGACTCGATGCGAGCGCTGGAGGAGTACGAGGAGAGCATGCTGCGCCTGCTCGACGACGGGCTCGCCGCGATCCCCGGTGTCACCCGCTACGGCTCCCCCACTCGCCGCCGCGCGCCGACCGTGCTGTTCTCCGTCGACGGCGTCCCGTCGGCCGACGTCTACCGTGGCCTCGCGGAACGCGGAGTCAACGCGCCGGCCGGCAGCTTCTACGCGCTCGAATGCTCCCGGCACCTGGGCCTCGGAGATACCGGCGCGGTCCGCGCGGGCATCGCCCCGTACACCAGCGCCGACGACGTGAATCGCCTGCTCGACGCGGTCTCTGCCGTGCGAGACGCATAGTCGGACGAGACCGACTGTGCACATCGCACGGTGACGGTCGGGGGGCCCGAGGTTACGGTGTGCGGAACACTCCCCCGGATAAGGAGGTCGGCATGGCCTCAACTGTCGGTGTCGACGACTACGCCCTCACCAGGGTGCCCCGGAGCGCCCGCTACTCCTGGTGGTCGGTCGCCGTCCAGCGGTTCGGCCAGGTATCCGCGCTGTCCCAGTTCCTGCTCGGCGCCACCGTCGGCTTCGGGATGAGCTTCTGGCCGGCATTCCTCGCGTTCACCCTCGGCGCGGTGATCCTCGAACTCATCATGATCCTGGTCGGGGTGATGGGCATGCGCGAGGGCCTGTCCACCTCGATGCTCGCCCGCTGGACCGGGTTCGGCCGCGGCGGCTCGGCCCTGATCGGGCTCGCGATCGGGATCAGCCTGATCGGCTGGTTCGGTATCCAGTCCGCGGTTTCCGCGCAGGGCCTGGTCCAGCTCATCGGCGTGCTGCCGGAATGGGCCTGGGCACTGGTGTTCGGCCTGATCGTGACCGCGATCGTGATGCGTGGCTTCCACTCCATGGCGTGGACCGCGTACCTGACGGTGCCGGCCTTCCTGGTCCTCGTCGGCTGGTCGATCATTTCCGAACTGTCCAAACACGACGTCGGCGCCCTCGCGTCGTCGGCACCGCCCGGGCCGGGCCTGACCTTGTTGCAGGGCACCACACTCGTCGCGGGCGGCTTCATCGTGGGGGCGGTGATCACCCCGGACATGACCCGCTTCAACCGGACCGCGGGCGACGTCGCGAAGCAGACGATCGTCGGCGTCACCATCGGCGAGTACGTGATCGGCATGGCCGGGGTCCTGCTGGCGCATGCGGTCAGGACGTCGGAGATCACCACGATCGTCACGTCCTCGGTCGGGTGGGTCGGCATCCTCGTGGTCATCGCGGGCACCATCAAGATCAACGACTGGAACCTCTACTCCGCCGGGCTCGGCGTGGTGAACTTCGTCGGCACCGTCTCGGGCAAGCGCCTCAACCGGGCGGTGGTGACCGGCGTGCTCGGTCTCGCCGGAAGCGTCCTCGCGGCGGCCGGGATCCTGGACGCGTTCACCGACTTCCTCACCGTGCTGGGCGTCGCGTTCCCGCCGATCGCCGGGATCATGGTCGCCGAGTACTTCGTGGTGAAGCGCTGGCGCGGCAACCTGGAAACGGCCCGCGCCGGAGTGCCGGACGACGCGCCGAACTGGGTACCGGCCACGATCGTCGTGTGGCTCGCGGCCGCGCTCGTCGGCAAGTTCGTCGAATGGGGACTGCCCAGTATCAACTCGCTCGTCGTCGGCTTCGTGCTCTACGTGGTCGCCGGGAAGCTCGGCCTGGTGCGCGGCGTCGGGATGAGCCGCACCGCCGACACCGAACCGGCAACTGCCCTGTAAGGAGAATCCCTGTGCGCATCGGTATCGACGTCGGCGGCACCAACACCGACGCGGTCCTGCTCGACGGCCGGGAGGTCCTGGCGGAGATCAAGACCAGCACCACCGAGGACGTCACTTCGGGCATCGTCGCCGCGATCGACGGTCTGCAACGGCAGCGGGCCTTCGACCCGGCCGCGGTGCGGGCGGTGATGATCGGCACCACGCATTTCATCAACGCGCTGGTGGAGGCGCACCGCCTGGCACCGACCGCGGCCGTGCGGCTCAGCCTCCCCGCGGGCGCGTCGCTGCCGCCGATGGTGGACTGGCCGCAACGGCTCGTCGACGCGATCGCCGGGCGCAGCTACCTCGCGCACGGGGGCCACGAGTTCGACGGCAGGCACATCTCCGAGCTGAACGCCGACGAGCTGCGCAGGGCCGCCGAGGACATGGGGAACGCCGGGGTGCGCAGCGTCGCGATCACCTCCGTGTTCTCCCCCGTCAACGCCGAGTTCGAGGCGCAGGCCGCGGAGATCATCAGCGCCGAACTGCCGGACGTGGCGATCTCGCTGTCGCACGAGATCGGCCGGATCGGTTTGCTGGAACGGGAAAACGCGACCGTCATCAACGCGGCACTGCGCGAGCTGGCCGCGCATATCGTGGACGGGCTGGCCGCGTCGGTCGGCGGCGCCGGTATCACCGCGCCGCTGTATCTGAGCCAGAACGACGGCACGCTGATGGATGTCGACTTCGCCCGCCGCTACCCGGTGGCGACCTTCGCGTCCGGGCCGACGAACTCGATGCGTGGCGCCGCCGTCCTGTCCGGTTTAGACACTTGCGCGGTGGTCGATGTCGGGGGTACCACGAGCGACGTCGGGGTGCTGCGCCAAGGGTTCCCGCGCGAGGCGACGACGGACGTGAGCGTCGCGGGGATCCGCACGAACTTCCGGATGCCCGATGTGCTCTCGATCGGGATCGGCGGCGGCAGCCGCGTGCGCCCGGACCGGGTCGGGCCCGACTCGGTCGGGTACGAGCTGACCTCGAAAGCGCTGGTGTTCGGCGGTGACACGCTCACCGCCACCGACATCGCGGTCGCCGCAGGCCGCGCCGAGATCGGTGACCCGGGTCTGGTCGCGCATCTCGACCGCGAGCTCGTGCAGGCCGCGCTCGAGCGGGTCGCGGGCGCCGTGTCCGATGTGGTCGAGAGGATGCGGACCTCGGCCGAACCGCTCCCCGTGGTGGCAGTCGGCGGCGGGTCGATCCTGTTGCCGGACAAGCTTTCCGGCGCGGGCGAGGTGCACCGGCCCGACCACTACGCGGTGGCGAACGCGATCGGCGCCGCGATCGCGCAGATCGGCGGCGAGGTCGACCGGGTGTACGCGATCGAACCCGGTCGCCGGGACACGGTGGTCGACGAGGCCAAGCAGGAAGCGGTGGACCGTGCCGTCGCCGCCGGGGCGAGTCCGTCCAGTGTGGACATCGTGGACTTCGACGAGGTCCCGATCCCGTACCTGCCCGGCAACGCGACCCGAATCCGGGTCAAGGCGGTCGGTGACCTCCAGCTGGGGCCCGCGTGATGAGGGCAGTGACGAACGGCGATCTGGACGATCTGGCGCGGGGGGCGGCCATCCTCGGCACCGGTGGCGGCGGCGACCCGTACATCGGGCGGCTCCTGGCGGCCTCGGCCGTACGCGAGCACGGACCGGTTCCTCTGGTAGCGCTGGACGAGCTACCCGACGAGGCGGTGGTCCTGCCCGTCGCGATGCTGGGCGCGCCGACGGTGATGGTGGAGAAACTGCCCTCGGCCGAGCAGATCGGGCTCGCCGCACGCTCGCTCGCCGGGTACCTCGGCAAGGAGCTCACCCATATCGCCTGCGCGGAAGCGGGCGGGGTCAACTCGCTCGTTCCCGCCGTGGCGGCCGCGCAGCTGGGCCTGCCGCTCGTGGACGCCGACGGGATGGGCCGCGCGTTCCCCGAGTTGCAGATGGTGCTGCCGACCCTGTACGGCATCCGCGCGACCCCGATGGCCTATGCGGACGAGAAGGGGAACCGCGGGATCCTGGACACAGTGGACAATCACTGGGCGGAACGGCTGGTTCGCTCGGCCGCGATCGACATGGGCTGCTCGGCGGCGATCAGCACGTTCGCGATGTCCGGCGCGCAGGCGCGCGAGTCGATGGTGCCCGGCACCCTGAGCCTGTGCGCGGAACTGGGCAAGCTGGTCCGCGAAACGAGATCGGTGCGCGCGGTGGCCGAGCGGCTGCGCGGGCGGACGCTGTTCACCGGCAAGGTGATCGACGTCGCCCGCCGGACGGTCACGGGATTCGCGCGCGGGGAGGCGCGGCTGTCCGGTTTGGACACCGATTCCGGCAGCGAGCTGGTGCTGCGCTTCCAGAACGAGCACCTGGTCGCCGCGCGTGACGGTAGCACGCTGGCTTCGGTGCCGGACCTGATCTGCGTGCTGCACACGGAGACCAGTGAGGCGGTGACCACTGAGACCCTGCGGTTCGGCCAGCGCGTCACGGTGATCGCGGCGCCCGCCGACCCGCGCTGGCATACCGAGGCCGGGATCGAGCTGGCCGGGCCGCGGTACTTCGGCTACGACATCGACCCGGTGGGGGTTTCCGCTTGAGCTGGCAGCTGACCGAGGACCATCTCGAAGATCTCGCGCGTGGCGCGGCGGTGCTGGGCACCGGCGGCGGTGGCGACCCGTACGTCGGGCGGCTTCTGGTGCGGCAGGCGATCCGCGAGCACGGCCCGGTGACCGTACTGGACCCCGATGAGGTCGACGACGACGCGCTGGTGATCCCGACCGCGCAGATGGGCGCGCCGACCGTCGTGTTCGAAAAGCTGCCCAGCGGGCGCGAGCCCGAAACAGCGCTGGCGGCGCTGGAAAAGCATCTCGGCGTGCGGGCAAGCGCCACGATGCCGATCGAATGCGGTGGGATCAACTCGATGATCCCGCTCGTCGTCGGTGCGCGGACCGGGTTGCCCGTCGTCGACGCGGACGGGATGGGCCGGGCGTTTCCCGAGCTGCAGATGGAAACCTTCGGCGTGTACGGGGTGCCGGGCTCGCCGATGGCGGTCGCCGGCGAGGGCGGTGAGGTCACCGTGATCGACACCGGTACGGACAACCGGCGTATGGAGTGGATCGCGCGCGGGGTGACGATCCGCCTCGGCGGGGTCGCGCATATCGCGGAGTACTCGATGAGCGGTGCGGACGTGAAACGCACGGCGATCCCGCGGACGCTGAGCCTCGCGCTGAGGGTGGGCCGGGCAATCCGCGAGGGCCGGGGCACGGACCCGATCGCATGCCTGGCGGAGGCCCTGAGAGAGACGCTGTACCGCGATCTGCGCGTGCTCTTCCGCGGCAAGATCGCGGACGTGGAACGCCGGACCGAAGCGGGGTTCGCGCGGGGCCGCGCGGCCGCGCTGTCCTTCGACGGGGAGCACAAGCTGGAGCTGGAGTTCCAGAACGAGAACCTGGTGGCCCGGGTCGACGGCGAGGTGCGCTGCCTGGTGCCGGATCTGATCTGCGTGCTGGAAGCGGAAACGGCGGAGCCGATCACGACCGAGACCCTGCGCTACGGCCAGCGGGTGACGGTCGTCGGCATCTCGACCCCGCGGCTCATGCGCACCTCCGAGGCGCTCGCGACGTTCGGGCCCGCGGCTTTCGGGCTACCACATGAATTCCGGCCCGTCGAGGATATCGTCCCCGCGGCGGCTCAAGGCTGAACGCCGGCGTTCTACCCCGTGGTGCGCGCGAGGAAGGTGCCGACCGCAGACCAGAAAGCGCCTTCTTCGATGAAGGGGTAGTGGCCGCTGCGCTCGAAGAAGATCAGCTCGCTTCGGCGGATGCCGGTGGCGAGCTGGTTCGAACACGACGGCGGGAACTGCGGGTCATGCCGCCCGCACAGGATCAGCACCGCCGCATCGAGTTCGGCCAGGCGCGGGCCGAACTCGAGCTTCCTGGCGATCCGGTGCCAGTCTGCCCGGCCCCGCGGCGCGCACAGCCAGTCGGTGGCGGATACCGGTGCTGGGTGCGCCAGCGCCTTGTCGCAGTAGGACTCGCGCTCGATGAGGTTGTTCAGGATCCGTTCGGTCGCCAGCCGCGGCACGAGCAGGTGCAGGCTGCCCAGCATCGCCAGGCGCGCGAAATGCGGGTGCGTGCGGTTCCACAACGCCCCGGGCGCGTGCCGGTAGCCACCGCTGCCCGTGCCGATCAGCACCATCCGCCGGATCCGGGCCGGCCGGTCCAGGGCGTAGTCCAGCAGCGCCAGCCCGCCCATACTGTGACCGAGCGCGTCGACCCGCTCCGGAGCACCCGCCGCCGCGAGCGCCTCGTCGGCGCAGCCGCGCATTTCCGCCATGCCCAACCGGGCGGGCCGGGTCGAGGCGCCCGACCCTGGCGGGTCGAAGGTGACCACGGCGCGGCCAAGCCCGGTCAGACCCGCGATCAGCGCGTCCGCGGTGCGCAGTCCCGGCCGCTGGAAGCGATGCGGGCCAGGCATGAGCAGCACCGGCTCGCCGGTGCCGATGACGTACACGGCGAGACCGTCCCGCATCACGGTGGGCGTCGGCATATCGGCCGCGAGGATTGCCCGGCGTCGCATTAGAGCCACCGGTCGAACCAGGCCCGCATGCGGTGCAGCAGATCGATCTGATGAGCACGCTCGCGGATCGCGTGGTTTTCCCGGGGATAGAGGACATACTCGTGCTCGACGCCGTGGTGGCGCAGCGCGCGGTGCAGGAATTCGGCTTGGGAGACCGGAACGTTCGTGTCGGCCGCGCCGTGCGCGATCAGCACCGGAGTCCGGATCCTCGACGCGTAGCTGATCGGGCTCACCCTGTCGTGCTGGTGCGGGCCCGGCCCTTCCCAGCCGGTACTGCCGGCGAGCGCCGCCTCCGCCGCGCCGAACTGCCCGGTCGCGGCGAGCATTCCCCAGTCACTGATCCCCGCGCCGACCAGCGCCGCCTTGAACGTCGTCGTCTGCCCGACCGCCCACGCCGCCACGAACCCGCCATGGCTCCACCCGCCGATGCCGAGCCGGCCGGGATCGGCTAACCCTTCGGCGACGAGCAAATCGATGCCCGCGACGATATCGGTCCACTCATCGAGACCGACCGCGCCGGCGACGGTCGCCGCGAACTCGTGGCCGTGGCCCTGCCCGCCCCTAGGGTTCGGCAGGAAGACGGCGTACCCCGCGGTCGCGAGCCACTGACCAGAGGGATACCAGGCGAGCTGCAAGCAATCGGCGTACCGCCCGTACGGGCCGCCATGCACGAGGGTGACCAGCGGGAACGGACCGTCCACACGCGACTTGCCCGCTGGCAGGATCAGCAGACCGTCGAGCGCGAGCCCGTCGGAAGCCCGGTACCACAAGCGTTCCTGGACGCCCCACCGGATCTCGCGCAGTTCCGGCCTGGTGTCGGAAAGCCGTTTCAGCGGCCCGCCCTTCGGACCCGCGTACACCTCCGGCGGCTCATACGCCGTGCTGATCACGGCGGCGACCAGGTTCTCGCCCGCGGTCACCGACCCGGCGAGACCGCGCACTTCGAGGTCCCCGATCCACGTATCCAGACCGCGCGCGTACACCGTCAGGTCCGGCAGTATCTCGACCGGGCACCGCGGCTCGCCGGCGGTCAGATTCCGGTGTTCGGCACCCTCTCCCGGGACGAGGCCGAACACCGCATCCCCGCCGACGAGACCCGGGGGCGTCTTCCCGAGATAGGCAAGCTCCGGCCCTCGCCAGGTGAGCGACGACGCCTCCGCGGTCGCCGGGCCCAGATTCGTGACCGCACCGTCCTCGACCAGATGTACCTCGGGCTCGTACGAACCAGGATCGATCTCGGGCTTGGACCAGGTCAACACGGCGAGCGGGCCGCCGCCGGGCCGTTGGGCCACTTCGACGACATGCCGGTCACCGAAGTCCCCGAGCGGGGCCAGACCGCCTTCGCGCAGGTCGTAGAGCCACAGCCGGTCCCGCTCCGCCTCGCTCCACACTCGCACATCACTGTCTTCGCGCTCAGGCGCGATGACGGCGATCAACGCCGGATCGGCCAGCGGCAGGTAGTCGTGGATCCCCGGCCGCGACCGCGTCACCTGCTCGGCCTCGCCGGTGAGCGCGATCCGGTGCAGTTGCCCGCCCGAAAGAAAGCAGACCGAATCCTGCGCCCATCGAGGCACTGTCGCCCCGCCGGCCAGCTTTCGTGGCGGCGCGCTCCGGTCCACCGGGACGACCATGAGGTCCTCGCCCAGCAGGTACGCGACCCACCCGCCGTCCGGAGACAGCGCGAGTCCGGTGGGCGCGGGTGCGGTCACGAGTTCCGCGGTGAGCGCTTCGTTGGTCACCGGTCCACTATGCCAGCGTGCGGGGCCAGACGATGGATTAGGCGTCGTCGCTTCGCCTCGTCTACCGTCTTCCCATGCAGATCACGGCCCGCGACGTGCCCGCGCTCGAACGCGGTGTCGCGCTGCTCGGCTCGGGTGGCGGCGGGGACACGATCACGGCCGCCGCCTTGCTGCGCAACTGTTTGCCCGCCGAACTGACCCCGGTCGCCGGCCTCGCGCCGGACGCGAAGGTCGTGCCGGTCGGGGTCATCGGGGCGACGGCGGTGTTCACCGAGAAGCTCCCCGGCGGCGATGAGATCGCGACGGCCGTCGCGGCGATCGAGCGGTGGACCGGTGAGCGGGCCGACGCGCTGATTTCGATCGAGGTCGGCGGGCTCAACGGGGTGATGCCGATCGCCGCCGCGCACGACCTCGGCCTGTCCATTGTGGATGCCGACCTGTCGGGCCGCGGCCTGCCCCGGCTCGATCAGCTGTCCGTCGCGACGGTGGGGCGTGGCCTCGCCCCGGCGGTCGTCGCCGAACCGAGCGGCCAGGTTCTGGTGCTGGCCAGCGGTTCTGACGCGACGATCGAGCGCACCGCGCGCGCCTTCCTCGCCAGCTCGAGCGGCTGGGCGATCCTCGCGCTCGCGCCGATCCCCGCGCCGGAACTGTCCGAGGCGGCGGTGCCCGGCTCGATCAGCGGCGCGCTAGACCTGGGCCATCGCGTGCTGGCGATCGGCGAAAGCCCGACGGCCGCGACACTGTCCGAAGCGGTCGGCGGCGACGTGCTCGCTGCCGGTCGCGTCCTCGAGGTCGCGCGCCGGATCGGGCCCGGCGAGCACGGGCGGCCGGGGTTCGGGCGCGGGAGCGTGATGCTGACCGACCACCGCGACGGGTCCTTGCTGCGGCTGGAAATGGAGAACGAGTACCTGCTCGCGATGCGGGACGGGCGCGCGGTGGCGTCCACCCCGGACGTGCTCACCGTCGTCGACCGCCGGACCTGCGTACCGATCAGCTGCGACGCGATCCGTGAAGGCGTCGAGGTGGCGGTGTTGCGGCTGCCGGCGGCGCCGTTCTGGACCGATCCCCGCCACCTGCCCGTCCTCGAACCGCGCGCGTTCGGGATCGACACGGAACCGGTGCTGCCATGACCTTGCGCACGCTGCTCGCGACCCCGGAATGGGCCGCTGTCCGTGTCCTCGCGGGCGATCCTGATCGTCCTTTGCGGACAGTGCGCGCGACACTCGACCTCGGGCAGGTGCCGGTCGCGGACGAACTCGTGGTGCTCGCGGGTCCGGTGTCTCCGGCCGATTGGCGGATCGACGCCCTGCTGCGCCGCAGTGCCGACGCCGGAGGAACAGGGCTGCTCCTGCCCGCCGTGGAGCCGTTGACGGGCACGCGCCTACTCGCGGACAGGCTCGGCATTCCGTTGCTGGTCAGCGAAACCGACCCGCTGGAGCTGCTGGTGAGCGCGCGGTTGCACCTCGTCGCCCCGGACCTCGACCGGGCACAGCTTGTGCTGGCTACGCATCGTGCGCTCGACGACCGGCCGCATTCGCCGGACCAGGCTGTCGCGGTGCTGCGGGAGTTGCTGCGCGCTCCCGTCGCGCTGCTGGACAACCAAGGTCAGCCGTTTGCCGGCGAACTCGCCGAAGCCGGTCTCGTGCGAGCCGAAGAGCCTGTGCCCCAACGGATCGATCTCGACGACGGGGTGCTGCTGGCGCATCCGGCGTTACATCCCAGACCCGGATTGTGGGTCGCGACGGCCCTGAAAGGAATCGCGGCGGCGCGGGCGGACGTCGTACCGCCCGCGCTCGCGGTCGCGGCGAGCGCGGTGCAGCGGTGGTTGCTGGCGAACCGGCTGGAGCTGGAACGGGACGCGCGTTCGCGGACGGCGTTGCTCACCGATCTGCTGCGGCTCGACGCCGAGCCAGGCGCGGATCTGCGCCGCCGGATCGCGGACGCGGGCTGGCGGCTCGGCGGCTGGCATATCGGGATCCGCGTCGGCGCGTCGTCCACAGTAGACACGGTGGCGCGGACCCATGAGGTGGTGCGCGCGCTCGGGGCGGAGGACACGGTGATCGCCGAGCACGGCGAGGGGTGGACGGGCTGGCTCACGCTCGATCAGGAGCCGACCGCCGCACGCGTGCGAAAGCTGGCGGCACGGCTGCGCGCGGCGCACAAGGCGCTCGGTCGCACGCTGGTGACGCATATGGGCGTCGGGCGGCCGTACCCGCGCGCGGAGGGGCTCGCGACGACGATCGCGGAAGCGACCGATGCCGCGCGCCTGGCCGCGACCCGGCCGGAGGCGGGGCATTTCCTGCACGTCGACCAGCTCGGGATGGCGCAGCTGCTGCTGGAATGGACACGCACGGACACGTTCGAACCGGCGGCGCGTGCCCTTGTCGCGCCCCTGCAGCCGGCGCCGGGTGATCTCGTGCGCACCCTGGCCGCATACCTCGACGCTGAGTCGTCGCTCGCGGAAACGGCCGCGGTGCTGGGCGTGCACCGAAATACGGTGGCGGCACGGATCGCGCGGGTGGAACAGTTGCTGGGCGTGGATCTGACGCGCCGGGACGAGCGGCTCGCGCTGCATCTGGCCTGCCGCACGGTGACCATGGGAGACTGATGGACGAGGTCTTCGAGCATCCCCGGCTGGTGCCGATCTACGACACGCTCGAAGGCGCCCGCCCGGATCTCGAGGTCTACGCGGCCGTCGCCGAGGCGCTGGGTGCGCGTCACGATGACCGGGAACGTGGCCCAGGCCATCGTTTCGCCCGATGATTGGGAAGGCGCGCTTCGCGGCATCCACACGGCGTTACGCCCCGGCGGGCATCTCGTGTTCGAGACCCGTGACCCGGCGTATCGGGGATGACAGGAGTGGACGCGGGGGGCTTCGCACCGGGTCACCGGGGAGGTCGAAAGCCGGGTCGAACTCGTCGAGGTGAGCTTGCCGCTGGTGACTTTCCGGTGGACGTACCGGTTCGCCTCGGACGGGCAGGTACTCACGTCGGACTCGACGCTACGGTTCCGCGACCGGGATGAGGTCGAGGAAACCCTGGAGGCGCAGGGTTTCCGCATCGACGAGATCCGCGAAGCACCGGACAGGCCTGGACGGGAGTTCGTGTTCATCGCATCCCGCTGAGGCAGCCACCTCATTCGGCCAGCCTGGCCAGGATCCGGTCCAGTGCGGCCAGATCCTCTTCCGGCAGGGCGAGCAGCGACGCCGGCGCCCGCTGGAGGATCTGCGCCGACGTGTCGGACACCGCCCGGCCGGCCGGTGTCACGCTGACGATCTTCGAGCGGCGGTCCTCGGGGTGGACTTCGCGCTGCACCAGGCCGCGCCGTTCGAGGTCGTCGACCAGGACGGTCGCATAGGGCCGGTCCGTCAGCAGCTCCTCGGCCAGCTCCCGCATCGTCATCGGGCGCGCGGCCAGGCGCCGCAGGGCTTTCGTCTTCACGAAACTCATGCCGAGCGCGTCCACGACCTCCTTGCGCCGGTCGTTGCGCTCCAGCACGAGATCGAGCATGCGGCCCCACGCGCGGGCCGCGACATCGTTCACCGCGCGCCCGCCTCGAGCATCTCCGCTTCGACGAACCGCGCCGCCGTCCGGCGCGCCCATGGGCCGGTCGTCACGAACCCGAGCACGAGAACCGCGACTCCGCATCCAGCCATGATCCACCATGCGGCATGGCTCGCGGCCGCGAATCCGGTCTCGATCGGGCCACTGACGCGTGAGGTCACCACCGCGCCCAGCACGGCGACACCCAGCGCACCGCCGACCACCCGGCTCGTCGACGCGACCGCGGCGGCGACCCCGGCCTGTTCCCTCGGCATCCCGGCGACGGCGGTGTTCGTGATCGGCGGGTTGACCATGCCGAACCCGACCCCGAACACGAAGTAGGTCAGCACCAGGAATCCCAGCGACGAATGCGCGGTCAGCCAGGTGAGCATCAGCGCCGAGGCGGCGATGCCCACGCCACCGACCACGAGCGGCAGGCGCGGCCCCCAGCCGCCGACGATCCGCCCGGACACCGGCGAAAGGGCGAGGATCATCGCGGCCGCCGGCAGGGTCAGCAACCCGGCGTGCAGCGGCGAGTACCCGCGCACGTTCTGCAGGTAGATCGCGTTGAGGAACAGGAACCCGCCCATGCAGGCGAAACTGCACACCGCGATCAGCGTCGCCCCCGAGAACGGTGCGCTGGAGAAGAACCGGGGGTCGATCAGCGGCTCCTCGCGGCGCTTCTCGTACGGCACGAGGAGCGCCACCGCGAGCACAGCCAGCGCGAAGCAGCCGATCGTCTGCGCGGAACTCCAGCCCGCGCGCGGTGCCTCGATGATCCCGTAGGTCAGGCTGCCGAGGATCACGACGATCAGCGACTGCCCGACCGGATCCACCCGGCGCGCGCGGGCCGCCCGCGATTCGGGCACGAACACCGCGGCCAGCACGAAGGCCGCGACCCCGATGGGCACGTTGATCCAGAAGATGGACCGCCAGCCGATCGCGTCGACCAGCGCGCCCCCGACGACCGGCCCGAGCGCCATGCTGACGCCGAACACCGCGCCCCAGATACCGATCGCGCGCGCCCGCTGCTTCGGATCGGTGAACGTGTTCGTGACGATCGACATGGCCACCGGGTTGAGCATCGATCCGCCGACGGCCTGGATCATGCGGAACACGATGAGCAGCCCCACGTTCGGGGCGAGGCTGCACAGCAGCGAGCCGAGCGTGAACACCGCGAGGCCGGTCTGGAACGTGCGCCGCCGCCCGAGCCGGTCAGCGGTGGAGCCCGAAAGCATCAGCAGGCTGGCGAGGACCAGCGAGTAGGCGTCGATGGTCCACTGCAGGCTCGACACCCGGGTGGAGAACTCACGCTGGATCGACGGCAGGGCCAGGTTGACGATCGTGTTGTCCAGCGACGCGACGAACAGGCTCGTGCAGCAGATGGCCAGCACCAGCAGCTTCCGGCGGTAGGTCAGCTCCGGCAAGAGCGCTCCCAAATAGTTGTACACCTATAACAGTTAGCATAGTACAACTTCTATTTCTGGACAGGTAATCATCCAATGATTTAATGTTTGTCCTGGCCGTCGTCGAAGAGAGGAACAGCTTGTGGCTGGTGTGAGGCGTAGTGCGGCGTGGTTCGGTGCGTCCGGCCGGGCGGGGATGATCTACCGCTCGTGGATGCGGAATCAGGGTTTCGGCGCGGGGGTGTTCGACGGACGCCCGGTGATCGGAATCGCGACGAGCGCGTCCGAACTGGCGCCGTGCAACGCCCACCTGGACCGGGTCGCGGACGCGGTGCGGCGCGGGGTGTGGGCCGCGGGCGGGTTCCCGCTGGTGTTCCCGACCATGTCCACGGGTGAGTCGTTGATGCGGCCGACGGCGATGTTGTACCGGAACCTGATGGCGATGGAGGTCGAAGAGCTCATCCGCGCCAACCCCCTCGACGGTGTGGTGTTGCTCTCCGGGTGCGACAAGACGACCCCGGCGATGCTGATGGCCGCGGCGAGCGTCGATCTGCCCGCGGTGATGGTGACCGGCGGCCCGATGCTGAACGGGAAGTACCGGGGCCAGGACGTCGGGTCCGGCACGCATGTGTGGAAGTTCGAGGAGGAACTCAAAGCGGGCCGGATGACCCAGGAGGAGTGCTACTTCGCCGAAGGCTGCATGGCCCGCTCCAACGGGCACTGCATGACGATGGGCACCGCCTCCACGATGGCGTGCATGGCCGAGGCGCTGGGCATGCAGCTGCCGGGGTCGGCGACGTGGCCGGCGGTGGACGCGCGCCGGTTCGAAATCGCCCAGGATGCCGGGGGCCGGATCGTGGAGATGGTCGAGGAGGACCTGCGCCCGTCACGGATCTTGACGCGGGAGGCGTTCGAGAACGCGATCCGGGTCAACGCCGCAATCGGCGGATCGACCAACGCGATCATCCACCTGCTGGCGATCGCCGGCCGGGCCGAGGTTCCGCTGCGGCTCGGCGATTTCGACGCGCTGGCGCGTGAGGTGCCCACGCTGGTCGATCTGATGCCCTCGGGCCGGTTCCTGATGGAGGACTTCTGCTACGCCGGGGGCCTGCCGGTGGTGCAACGCCAGCTTCTCGACGCGGGACTGCTGAACCCGGCCCCGGTCACCGTCACCGGCCTCGGCGTCGCCGACACCGTGGCCGGCGCCGAAAACTGGAACCCCGAGGTGATCACCTCGACCGGCGAGCCGTTCCAGCCGGCCGGCACCGGCACCGCCGTCCTCACCGGCAACCTCGCCCCGGGCGGGGCGGTGATCAAACAGTCCGCCGCCTCCCCGCACCTGCTCACCCACACCGGGCAGGCGCTCGTGTTCGACACCGTGGAGGACTACCACGCCGTGTCGGACGACCCGGATCTCGACGTCACCCCCGACACGATCCTGGTCATCAGGGGCGCCGGCCCCAAGGGGTATCCGGGGATGCCCGAGGTGTCCAACGTCGCCCTGCCCGCCAAACTGCTCAAGGCCGGGGTGACCGACATGGTGCGCATCTGCGACGGGCGCATGTCCGGCACCGGCTACGGCACCGTCGTGTTGCACGTCACTCCCGAATCCGCCGTCGGCGGGCCGCTCGCCCTGGTCCAGACCGGGGACGAGATCACCCTCGACGTGCCCAACCGGTCGCTGACCCTGCAGGTCGACGAAGCCGAACTCGCCCGGCGGCAGGAAGCCTGGAAAGCCCCGGACAACCCCCAGACCAGCGGCTACACCTGGCTCTACACCCACCACGTCGAGCAGGCCGACACCGGGGCCGACTTCGGCTTCCTGCACGGTCGCCGCGGCCACGCGGTGCCCCGCGACTCCCATTAGGACGAACGGCGCTGCCCCTGCTCGGGGAGCACGCGCGCCACGGGCGCGAGACCGGACAACTCCACCACGCGACGCACCGGGGCGCCCGGCGGCACCACCAGGTCCAGCCCGATCTGCAGTAGCCGCAACCGTTCCGCGAGCGTGAACAGCACATGCAGCCCGGCGCTGTCGAGATAGTCCAGACCCGCGAGGTCGAGCACGACCCGTATCGCGTCGTTGGTGATCACCGCGTGGATCCGCTGCTGGACCTCGGCGGCGTTCGCGAGGTCGATCTCGCCGGCGATCCGGACCAGGACCTCGCCCCCGTCCACGCTGGCGCTGAAGTTCGCCGTGGTCATTCCGGTCCCTCCGGCCACAGCCGGCGCCGGATGACGACCGTGGTGCCTTCGGTGCCGCGCTCCACGTGCACGTCACCGCATTTGCCCATCAGGGTCAGCCCGCGCCCGCGGTTCTTCCCGCGTGCCGGACGCCAGCGCCCGCTGTCCCGAACGGTGATCACCACCTCACCGCGGAGCCGTTCGAGCCGCACGCGCACGTCACCGCCGGCCGGGCCGTACGCGTGCTCGACCGAGTTGGTGCACGCCTCACCAGCCGCCAGCAGGAGATCGCCGCCGACATCGCCGCCGATCCCCGTGGACGAAAGCCACCGGCGCATCGCCGAGCGGATGTCCTTGAGCGATTCGGGTACCGCGGACACCGCGATCTCCATCGCCCCGATCTCGGCCTCGCGCCGGACGGCGAGCAGTGCGACGTCGTCTCCTGGCACGTGGTCACCGATGAGCGCCGACATCACCCCGGTGCACACCTCTTCGGCCGGGCCTTCGGCAACCGTCGAACGAAGCAGTTCCAGACCGGCCTCGATCGGCGCGTGGCGGCGCTCGACGAGACCGTCGGTGTAGAAGCAGGCGACGGTGCCGGGCGGCAGCGCCACCGAGGTGGTGTGCCGCCGCGGTTCGCGGACCGTACCTATCGGCGGATCGACCGTCAGTTGGGCGAACTCGGCCGGCGCGCCGCGGCGAGCCAGCACGGGCGCGAGGTGGCCGGCCGAAGACAGGTGAAGCCGGTCGAAACCGGGGTCGAGCGTGCCATAGAGGACGGTGGCCATCATGCCCGGCTCGAAATGCTGCAACTTGCGGTCGAGCCGCGTGAGCACGTCGGCCGGGTCGGTCGTCTCGAGCGCGTACGCGCGCAACGCGCTGCGTACCCGGCCCATCACGACGGCCGCCGGCAGATCGTGACCCACCACGTCGCCGATCACGATGCCCAGGCAACCGTTGGGCAGCGAGAACACGTCGTACCAGTCCCCCGCGAAGTTCGAGTGGCCGCCGGGCACGTAGCGGGCGGCGAAGTCCAGCGACGGGATCTCCGGCAGGTTCGCGGGCAACAGGCTGCGCTGCAGCGCCGTCGCGGCCTGGGCCTGCTGCAGACGGATCGACAACGCGTAGCTTTGCGCCGCGGCCTGCAGGGCTTCGACGTCCTCCTGGGTGAACTCGCGTGGTGTGAGGCTGCCGACGTGCAGCACACCCACCACCTCACCGCCGGCCAGGATCGGGACCCCCAGCAGGCTCTGGATTCCCTTTTCCCACAACAGCTTGTTGAACACCGTCGTGCCGTCGACGCGATCCAGCGTCACCGGCCGCCGCTCGGCGGCGACCCGCCCGGCGAAGCCCTGGCCGACCGGGATGCGCACGCCGTGGCGGACCTCGAGCTCGATGCCCACGGCGGCGGACGCGACGAGCTCACGCCCGCCAGGTGCCAGCAGCAGGACCACGACGGTGTCCACCCGTAGCTCCTGGCAGACCCGATGCAGCAGCGCGCTGTCGGCGTGGGTGTCGGTCACCGTACTGACCGGGCGACGCCAGCCTTCCGCGCTCGCCGTCCTTGCCATAGTCGGTGGTTAACCAGCCTCGGAACTCGGGAAACTCACGTAGGGACTTCGGCCAAGGTAACTCCGTCCTCCCACGGCCGCCAACCAGCGGGAAATACCTCGCTTTCCGTATACCCTCGGCTACCCCGGGTGGATCATCCGCGCTCGATGAGGTGACCGACGACATCCGGCCCCGGATGAGCGGCACCGGACCCGTCGCGGCGGACGGTCGGCTCGGGCAGCTCCACCGGATCCCCGTTGCGAGCCGAACCCGCCGGTCGCGGACCGATCCACGCCACCGTCACCGCGTGCTCACCCTTGAGGAACCGGTGCGCACGCACGCCTGACGTCGCGCGGCCCTTCGCCGGGTATTCGGCGAACGGGGTCGTCTTCACCGTCTGCCCGGTCGCCGTCACGACCATCGGCTCACCGTGTTCCTGATCGTCCGTGCGGACCGCGCCGAAGAACACCACGTGCGAGTCCGGCACGAGCTTGATCCCCGCCATGCCGGCGCTCTTGAGCCCCTGCGGGCGCACGAGCGACACGGACAACCTCAGCAGCGACGCGTCCGACGTGACGAACGCGAGCGTCTCGTTCCGGTTGGTCAGCCAGGTGGCGCCGACCAGCTCGTCGCCGTCCTTGAGGCTGATGATCTCGAACTCGTCCGCTCGCACCGGCCATTCGGGCGCGCACACCTTCACCACGCCCTGGCGGGTACCCAGCGCGACCCCGGGCGAATCGGCCGCCTGCTCGCCGAGCGGGGCGATCCCGATGACCTTCTCGCCGTTGTCCAGCGGCGCCAGTTCACGCGCGGCCATCCCACCGCGCATCGACACCGTGCCCGCCTGTTCCGGCAGCACGGGCAACGGGAGCACGTCGATCTTGAACGCCCGCCCGCGGTTCGAGATCAGCAGGACCTGGCCTCGTGCCGTCGAGTGCACGAGGGCCGCGACCGCGTCGTGTTTGACGCGCCCGTGGCGAAGGCGGCCCTCCGGGGCCTCCTCGGACTCGGCGGCCGAGCGCGCGACCAGCCCGGTGGCCGAGAGGATCACCTGGCACGGGTCGTCCGCGACCTCGCGCGGGCCCGCCGGCTGCGAGGCCGCGAGCACCTCTTTGAGATCCCCGTCGATCAGCGCGGTGCGCCGTTCGGTGCGGAACTCCTTGGCGATCTTGGCCAGCTCGGCCGAGACGACCCGCTTGAGCTCCCGGTCGTCCTCGAGGATCTTGGTCAGCTCGGCGATCTCGTCGCGCAGCCTGTCCTGTTCCTCTTCCAGTTCCAGCTTGTCGTACTTGGTCAGCCGCCGCAGCGGGGTGTCCAAAATGTACGTCGCTTGGATCTCGGACAGCTTGAAGCGCTTCATCAGGCCGTCTTTGGCCTCCTGCGCGTTCTCGCTGTTGCGGATCAGCCGGATCACCTTGTCGATGTCCAGCAGCGCGATCAGCAGACCCTCGACCAGGTGCAACCGCTCCTCGCGTTTGCGCCGCCGGTACCGGGTCCGCCGCGTGACGACCTCGTAGCGGTGCGAGAGGAAGACCTCCAGCAACTGCTTGAACCCGAGCGTCCGCGGCTGCCCTTCGACGAGCACCAGGTTGTTGATACCGAAGGACTGCTCCAGCGGCGTCAGCCGGTACAGGTCCGCGAGCAGCGGTTGCGGGTTCACCCCGACCTTGCACTCGATGACCAGGCGGGTGCCGTTCTCGCGGTCGGTGAGGTCCTTGACGTCCGCGATCCCGGTGAGCCGCTTGGACTTGTTGACCTCGTCGGTGATCTTCTCGATCACCTTCTCCGGCCCGACGCCGTAGGGCAGTTCGGTGACCGTGATGGCCTGGCGGCCCCGGCTGCCCTCCAGCGGGCCGATCTCGACCTTCGCGCGCATGCGGACCACGCCGCGGCCGGTCTCGTACGCCTTGCGGACCTCGTCGAGGCCCAGCAACAGGCCGCCGGTCGGCAGGTCGGGACCGGGCACGAACTCCATCAGCTTGTCGAGGCTCGCGGCCGGGTGGTTGATGAGCCACCGCGCGGCCCCGATGACCTCGCCCATGTTGTGCGGGATCATGTTGGTCGCCATCCCGACCGCGATCCCGGACGTGCCGTTGACCAGCAGGTTCGGGTACGCCGCCGGCAGCACCGACGGCTCCTGCAGCGAACCGTCGTAGTTCGGCCGGAAGTCGACGGTGTCCTCGCCGAGTTCGCCCACGAGGAGCATCGCCTCGGGCGACATACGCGCCTCGGTGTTGTGGTTGACGAAACCGCCGGCGAGGAACGAGTGATCGTCGGAATCGACCCGGACCGAGTAGACCTCGGCAGGTTCGGCCGCGGCGACCTCGGTCACTTCCTCGAACCGGTAGCCCGAGTCCATGACCGGCAGGATCGTCGCCAGCACCTCGGTGTCCTCGATGTGGTCGATGATGCGCAGCCGCTCGGTCTCCCACCGCTCGATGCGATCGAAGTTGTGCTGGGTCAACCATTTCCGGCCGCTGCCCCGGCGGTCGAAGTCGAGCGCACCGCGGACGTAGTCGGCGACGAACGGCACCCGGTCACCGCTGAGGCGGTGCGGCCTCAGGCCGGAGCGCTTGAGCAACTCCTGCAGCTTGGCCTGCTTGGTCTTGAGGAACCCGACGCGCTCGGCGAAGGCGCGGACGTTACGCAGCCCCGACACCACGAGCCGATGCTCGACCGAGCCGTTGGGGCGGGTGTATTGCCGGTGCGTGGCGATCACGCCGAACTCGGCGAGCAGTTCCTGGAGTTCCCAGGCGAGCCGTTCACTGTAGCTGCTGTATTGGATCGTGAAGCCGTCAAGGGCGACACGGCAGCCGCCATCACCTTCGAAGGCAGCCATCAGGAACGCGCGCTTGACTCCCCAAGTGCCGTTCCAGATGAACTCCGGCACGACTTTGTCCCGGGCCTGATGGCCGGCACATTCGGCGAGCGGGCTCGCCCGGAGGGCATCCGTGCCGCCGCTGAACTCCTGGACATCCAAGCCTTCGGAGACCCCGGCGCCCGCGAGCACGCCGACCATGTACTCCCGGGCGGTCGGAACGACCTGCATCCAGGCGTTACGAGCGATGCACACCACTGCACCCGACTTCACCTCGTCGAGCCGCCGCCATTGGAAGAGCGGCACGCCGAGCGGTGCCTCCAGGCAGAGGACGAGGTGGTTCTGACTGCCGCGCAACGAGAAACCCGACTTGGTGGTCATGCGGATCGTCGGATGGACGCCCGAGTTGAACACCTTCGACACATGGACCGGCTTCCCGTCCTTGTCGAGGACTTCGAAGTCGGCGTCGGCCTCGGAGTCGGCAGGCAGGTTCACCACATCGGCAATACGTGGGCTCGATCCGTCAGCCAGCCGGATGCGCGTGTCTCCGATGACGCAGTACCGCGATGCTGCCGGTCCATCATCTGGGCTACCGAAGTTGCCATGCCCGTCGACCAGCGGGGCGTTCATCGAGAAGTCCTGCGCCAGGCGGACCATCGCGTCGTAGATCGCGCTGTCGCCGTGCGGGTGGTAGCGGCCCATCACGTCACCGACCACGCGCGAGCACTTCACGTACGCGTGGTTCGGCCGGTAACCGCTTTCGCTCATCGAGTACAGGATCCGGCGGTGCACCGGCTTGAGACCGTCGCGCGCGTCGGGCAGCGCCCGCGAGTGGATGACCGAGTACGCGTACTCCAGGTACGAGTCCTCCATCTCGGTCTTCACCGGGTTGTCGAAGACGTTCGCGCCCGCGTTGTCGAACGCGCTGGGATCGACGCGCGTCGTGGGGGTCTTGCGCCTGGCCATGGTTCAGGTACTCCTAGATGTCGATCGCGGCCTGGTCGACCCGCGCGGAGGATTCGACCAGCCAGTTGCGCCGCGGTTCGACCTTCTCGCCCATGAGCAGTTCGAGCGCGGCGTCCGCGGCTTCCACGTCGTCGAGGGTGATGCGGCGGACCGAGCGGGTGGCCGGGTTCATCGTGGTCTCCCACAACTCGTCCGCGTCCATCTCGCCGAGCCCCTTGAAGCGCGGCACGGGCGTGACGACCTGCTTGCCCGCCTCCCGTAGCTCGGCGACCTTCGCCTCCATCTCCCGTTCGGTGAAGGTGAAGTACGTCTCCGGGCTCCGGCCCTTGGCGGTGACCTTGTGCAACGGCGGCATCGCCGCGTACAGCCGCCCGTCCTCGATGACCGGGCGCATGTACCGGGCGAACAGCGTGATCAGCAGGGTGCGGATATGCGAACCGTCGACATCCGCGTCGGCCATCAGGATGACCCGGCCGTACCGCATCGTCGACAGGTCGAAGGTGCGGCCGGAGCCCGCGCCCAGCACCTGCACGATCGAGGCGATCTCCGCGTTCTTCAACGTGTCACCCAGTGATGCCTTCTGCACATTGAGGATCTTGCCGCGCAACGGCAGGAGTGCCTGATACTCCGAGACTCGCGCCATCCGGGCGCTGTTGTGGACGAAGACGCCGGCTTCGAGCGCGAAATTGTGGTAGCCCTCCACCGTCAGGTCGTAGACGTCGGCCGTTTCCGCCAGAGCGTCCACAGCGGCCACCCGGTGATCGACCATGCCGGTGGGCTCACGAAAGCCCCCGAAGTCTCCGCCGTGGCGCACCAGCAGGCGATCGAACCCCGGCCCCGTCCTTGCGGTGCGCGAGCGCAAGGTCCCGGATGCCTCAGCGAGTTCGCCATCGGGGACGTCCAGCACCGTCGCGAGCCGCTCGCCCTGCCACTGCCTCTTCGAGCGGTCCCCATCGCTCAGGGAGCCGTGCCACTCGCCGTTCGCCGTGGCGCCGGCCTTCGCCGAGACGGATCGGTGGAGCGACATCAGCGAATCGTCCGGGGCCAACTCGTCGGCTCGCCGGTAGGAACCGTCGCGAAGCCGGAACCGGTGGTCCGGGGTGCAGCGGACCGACTCACCGTTGCCGAAAGTCACCCGCACCAGCGGTGCGCCGCGCTTCGTCAGCCTGGGCGCGACCAGCGGGACCACCACGACCCGGCCCGCCTTGCTGGTCGCGTAGCCGAAGTGGCCGATGCCCTGCACCCAATCCGCTGCAAGCTCGGCGAACGACTTGCTCTGCCCGAAAGCCAGTGCGACCCGCGTGTCACCGACGAAACACCCGAGGGCCGAATCCCCCTCCACGAGAAAGATCTCACTGCGCGAAACGCCTGTCGTGCGGCAGTCGACCAGCTTGGGCGGCATCGCCGCGCCCTCGAGCGCCGTCTTGCGGCGGGCGGCATCCTTCTGCTGCTTCTGGGTGAGCCGCACGCGCGCGGCGTCGACCACCTTCTGCAGCACGACCTTGGCCTCCGCCTTGGTCCTGCGCTCCTCCGTCCAGGCCTTGAGCTGCTTCTCCACGACGCCCTGGATGACCCGCGTGATCCCGGTCGTGGACAGCTCGTCCTTGGTCTGCGAGGTGAACTGCGGCTCCGGGATGCGGACGTGGATGACCGCGGTCATCCCCTCCAGCACATCGTCCACAGTGGGCAGCTCCTCCTTGGGCTTGAGCAGCCCGCGGGTCTTGGAGATGGCCTCCTGCAAGGCTTTCAGCGAGCCGCGGTCGAAACCGCGGCGGTGCGTGCCGCCGTGCACGTTGCGGATGGTGTTGGTGAAGCACTCGACCGTGCGCTCGTAACCGGTGCTCCACCGCAGCGCGACCTCGACCTCGGCCCGGCGCTCCACATTGGACTTCATCACGCCGTTCTGGTCGGCGGCGTTCTCCTTGTATGTGCCCTCGCCGGTGATCATCAGCGTGCCGGAGACCGGTTTGTCACCGTCCGGGGTCAGGAAGTCGACCATGTCCCGCAGGCCGTTCGGGTACGAGAAGGTCTCCTCGCTGATCGTGTCCTCGGTCGCGGAGCGCAGCACGTACGTGACACCCGGCACGAGGAACGCGGTGTTCCGCAGTTTGGCGCGCACGGCCTCGGTGTCGAGCTTCGCGCCGGTCTCGAAGTAACGGGAGTCGTACCAGTACCGGATCGACGTGCCGGTGCGCTCACCGCGCTTCATCCGGCCCGCGACGCGCAGGCCCGGCTGCGGCGTGAACTTCGCCTTCGGGCCCGGACCGTCGAACACACCGGGCACACCGTGCGCGAAGGACATCTCGTACACCTTGCCGCGCTGCCTGACCGCAACGTCGAAGCGGTGCGACAGCGCGTTGACCGCCGACGCGCCGACGCCGTGCAGGCCGCCCGAAGTCTTGTAGCCGGAACCGCCGAACTTGCCGCCCGCGTGCAGCCGGGTGAGCACCAGTTCGACCCCGGACAGCCCGGACTTGGCGTGCTTGTCGGTGGGGATACCGCGGCCGTCGTCATCGACCTGGACGCTGCCGTCGGCGTGCAGCGTCACCACGACGCGGCCGGCGTGACCCGCGACACCTTCATCGGTCGAGTTGTCCACGATCTCGGTGAAGAGGTGGTTGATCCCGCGGCTGTCGGTGGACCCGATGTACATACCGGGTCGCTTCCGAACGGCTTCCAGTCCCTCGAGATGTGTGAGGTCATCGGCCCCGTACAGAGGCTCAGCAGAAGCGGTCACAGGGTCTTTCTCCCAGGTCGTGGCGTGATGTGGCGTCGAACCGGCGACCCACGGTAGGACAGGGTATCGGACACGACCGACAGAACCGTGTTTCTCGGGGCGCGCGCCGACCCCGGTTATCCTCGGGGTGTGCGTACCCGGCCCGAAGCCCCGCTCCCGCCGCGCAACGGGCTGGCTCCCGCGCGCATGCGGCTGCCGCTGGAAGGGCCGTGGGCGACGATCCGCGACCACCTGGTCGAACGCATCCCCCGGCTGCCTCCGGCTCGGCTCGACGAGATGCTCGCCGAAGAGCGGATCGTGGGGCTGGACGGGCCGGTGACGGCCGAAACGCCGTTCAAGGCGGGCGCGTACATCTGGTTCCACCGCGATCTGCCCGAAGAGACGCCGGTGCCGTTCGAGATCTCGGTCGTGTACGCGGATGACACCCTCGTCGTGGTCGACAAACCGCATTTCCTGGCGACCATCCCACGCGGGCGGCACGTGGTCGAGACGGCGCTCGTGCGGCTGCGGCGCGACCTCGGCCTGCCCGAGCTCAGCCCGGCGCACCGGCTGGACCGGGTCACGGCCGGGCTGCTGATGTTCGTGACCCACCGCGAGCACCGGGGCGCGTACCAGACGCTGTTCCGGGATCGGCGGGTGCGCAAGGAGTACGAGGCCGTCGCCCGGTTCGACCCGGCGCTCGAACTGCCGCGCACGGTGGTGAGCCGGATCGTGAAGGAACGCGGAACCGTTACCGCGCAAGAGGTCTCGGGCGAGCCGAACGCGGAGACCTTCGTCGAGCTGATCGAGCACGCGAACGGGCTCGGCCGCTACCGGCTGGTGCCCGCGACGGGACGCACCCACCAGCTGCGCGTGCACCTGAGCCGGCTGGGCATCCCGATCCTCGGCGACCGGTTCTACCCCGTGGTCACCGAAACCCCGCTGCACGACTTCCGCCGGCCCTTGCAGCTGCTCGCGAAGACGCTGGAGTTCACCGATCCGCTCAGCGGTGAGCCTCGCCGTTTCGAGAGCCGCCGAACCCTGCGGGCATGGGAATCCTTGACCGAATGGGAATCGTAGCGATCTTCCGGAATTTTCTTTTTTGTGCTATACTTAGAAATTGTTCGGATAGCGTGGGCGAATGCTCAGTGAAACCGCTTTCACCGCCGCGGCCGCGCGTGCCGCCCATCTGATCGTCGATGCCGAGCCGCGCCTGTTCGCGGACGTCCACGCGATGACGCTCCTCGGCGACCGCGCCGAGGAGCTCGTTCGATACCACCGATCTCACGGCGACCACCCGATCCTGCGCAGCGCCCGTATCCAGACGGCCGTCCGCAGCCGGTTCACCGAGGACGCGCTCGCCGCCTCGGGCGCCCGCCAGTACGTGCTGCTCGGCGCCGGTCTCGACTCGTTCGCGCATCGCGACACCCTCGGTGTGCGGGTGTTCGAGGTCGACCACCCGGAAATGCAGCAGTGGAAGCGAGACCGGCTGCCGGGTGCGGCTTCCTACGTCCCGTTCGACTTCGAGAACGGCGATCTCGCGCGAGCGCTCGCCGGAGCCGGATTCGATCCGGGCGAACCGGCCTTCGTCGGCTGGCTCGGCGTCACGATGTACCTGAGCCGCGAGTCGATCGCCAGAACGCTTGCGGTGGTGGGAAACTTCGCGCCGGGCAGCCGCTTGTCGGCCGACTACCTGGTTCCGGCGGAGCTTCGGGACGCTGCGGCCCAGGCGTACGCCGATGGTGTGTCCGCCGTGGCCGCGGACCGCGGCGAACCGTGGCGAAGCTGCTTCTCTCCCGAGCAGATTTCCGTGCTGCTCAAGGAAAACGGTCTTCAGGCGGTCGCCGACATGAGCCAGCGGGAAGCGGTCGCCCGCGAGCTGTGGCAGCGTGCGGACGGCCTGACGCCCGGCACGCTTTCGCGGCTCGTGCTGGCGGAGGTCACGCCCGCGCCTCGATGAGGAAACGTCGTGAATGCGCGACGAACGAACCGTGTTCCCGGATATGGTCGTGCAGCGCGCCGACCACCCGGGCCCCGAGCGGGCGCAGGTTCCGCGCGGCAACGGCGAGATTCGGCGGCCAGGACTCGGTCGCGGCCAGCAGATCTTCAAAGGAGTTCATGGGGTGTACGTCAGCACCCGCAGCATCGCGTTGGGATCGATCGACGCCGGGTTGGCCTCGACGCACGCGGCGAGCGAAGCCAGCAGCACCTTCTTCGTCAAGCCCCGTCCCGTGACCGTGACGGTGACGGTGGCGAGTTCCGGCTGGACGCGGGCGAGGTTGTGCAGCGCCTCGAGCACGATCACGGGCCCGGCCGGACCGGGGTGCGCCAACGCGCGTTTCACCATGCTCCTCCTTGGCTTTGCGCAGTCGCGGGATGACAGAGCGTATTTCACCCTTCGCATCGGGCCTGGTCAACGGGAAATGACTCTCCGGGTTCCGGCGATCGCTGTGCGGTGTCCGAATTCGGTTCTACACTGGCAGCGTGAGTCGGCGGACATCCGTCCGCTCACCGGCCCCGTGTAGCGCCCACCTCCCCCCTCGGGGCGCTCCGGCGCCGAGTGGTCCCTGGCGGGCTCCCCCCTGCCCCGCCGGGGACCACCCCGGCTCTTCCCGTGCGAACCCGGCCTCGCTGGGGCAAGGTGGACCCATGGCAGGGGAACGGATCGCGGTACAGGTGGACGGGCGCCGCCTGACGCTGTCCAACCTGGACAAGGTGCTCTACCCCGCGGCCGGGTTCACCAAGCGCGACGTGATCGACTACTACGCCAAGATCGCCCCGTCGATGCTGCCCCATCTCCAGCGGCGGCCGGCGACGTTCCGCCGCTATCCCGACGGTGTCGATCACGAACCGTTCTACGAGAAGGACGTGGCCCGCCACGCGCCGGGCTGGGTCAGGACCGCGCGGCTGGAAAGCCACCACCGCGGCGAGGGCGTCAACAGCTACCCGCTGATCAACGACGTGCCGACGCTTGTCTGGGCGGCGAACCTCGCGGCACTGGAGCTGCACGTTCCACAGTGGACTGTCGGGCCGAAGGACGCCAGGCGCAACCCGGATCTGCTGGTGTTCGACCTCGACCCGGGCGAGCCCGCCACGGTCGTCGAATGCTGCCAGGTCGCGCGCTGGCTGCACGAGGCGCTGACCGCCGACGGGCTGACGGCGTTCGCGAAGACCAGCGGCAGCAAGGGACTTCAGCTCTACTGCGCGATCCGCACCCGGCGGCCCGAGGCCCCGTCGGAGTACGCCGAGGCGCTCGCCCGCCGGCTCGCGGCCGAGCATCCGGACCTCGTCGTCGCCAGGATGACCAAGACGCTACGCCGGGACAAGGTGTTCATCGACTGGAGCCAGAACAACCAGGCGAAGACCACCGTCGCGCCGTATTCGCTGCGCGGCAGGCAACTGCCGACGGTGTCCACCCCGGTCACCTGGGCCGAGGTGAGCGCGTGCCGTCGCGTCGAGGACATGACCTTCACCAGCGAAGACACGCTCGCCCGCGTGAGGGTGCACGGTGACCTCTTCGACGGCCTGCCCGAGACGCGGGTTGCCCTGCCCCGGATATCCGCCGCATCCGGAAAATGAACAACCGCCGCGCCCGGCCGCGAAATGTCCTCGGCGACTGCCGATTTTCCCGCCACCATTCGGACTAGTCCGAATGGACTTCCGGATAATCGTGGCGCACGGTCCGTGGTCGTGAAAGCGCTTTCGGTACCGGCTCTCCACGCCGGAAAGCATTACGCCGATTGAACACTTGACAAGGTGGGCGTTCTGCGGTTGTCTCCTACGCGCTTGTCTTGTCGGGGGATCTATTCCGAACTTGTCGGTTTTCCGCGTGTCCAGGAATCGTGAAAAATGGAACGAACCGGGGGGGCCGCGCGCCGGCGGCGGGTGGTCTGGCCACCGGGCGGCTGGAGTCTGCGGACCAAGATCTCCGCCGTGCTGCTGGTGCCGGTGATCGTCGCGCTCACGCTGGCCGGTGCGCGGGTCAAGGCCGAGCTGGACCAGGCGAGCAGGTTCAGCGCGGTCCGCGATCAGCTGAGCGTCGTGCGGGGGGCGGCGGAGCTGGCCGACCTCGTGGACCAGGAGATGGTGGCCACCGCGGCCGCGCAGCCGGGCGCCGCGCCGACCGCGCAGATCGACGCGGTCGACGCGAAGGTCACCACCGTGCAGCACGACGCCGATTTCGCGCATCTGCCCGCGGGCGTCGAACGCGCGCTCAACACGGCGCTGGGCAGGCTCGCCGGCCTGCGCACGGCGAACGCGGGCGGGTGACAGCGGCCTCGACGCGACCGCGAACACCGCGGCCGCACTCGTGCAGTTGCGCACCACGCTCGCCGTGCAGGAGGCGCTCCTGCGCTCGATCCGGTCCGGCGCCGCGGACCAGGCCACGCTCGCGGCCGCCGGTCAGGCCGCCGCCGAGGAGGCCGTGCTCAGCAACCAGGTGCAGCGGGGGCTGACCGCCGACGCCGTGGCGAGGTTCACAGCCGCGACGGCGTCCGCCATCGACCGGCGCGCCGTGCTCCAGTCCTCGCTCGCGAGCGACCGGCGGGCCGAGCTGAGCGCGCTGCTGCTGCCGATCGCGACGGAAAGCGCGGGGCTGGGCGATCTGGTCGCCGAGACGTTCGCGGGACAGTCCAACATGATCTCCGCCCAGACCGACGACACCCGCTCCCGCGCGCTTCGCGACACGGCGCTGGTGATCGGCGCGCTGCTGGCCGCGCTCGCGATCGCCCTGCTGATGGCGCGTTCGGTGGTCTCTCCGGTGCGGAGGCTGCACGCGGCCGCGCTCGACGCCGCCCACCGGCGGCTGCCCGAGACGATCGAACGAGTGCGGGCGGGCGAGCAGGTGCCGCCGGTCGAACCCGTCGGCATCGCCACCGGCGAGGAGATCGGCCAGCTGGCGCACGCGTTCGACGATATGCAGCGCCAGGCCGTGCGCCTGGCCGGTGAGCAGGCCGAGTTGCGCAAGCAGGTCAGCGAGATGTTCATGACCCTGGCCCGGCGCAGCCAGTCGATGGTCGAGCTGCAGCTGACTGTGCTCGAGGGACTCGAATCCGACGAACGCGACCCGCGGCGGCTCGACGAGCTGTTCCGTCTCGACCACCTCGCGACCCGCCTGCGCCGCAACGGGGAGAACCTGCAGGTCCTCGCCGGCGGCACCCCGGTGCGCCACGACACCGGGCCGGTCTCGATGGTGGAGCTGTTGCGCGGCGCCACTTCCGAGGTCAAGGACTACCGGCGCGTCTCGCTCGTCAACGTGCCCAACGGGGCGGTGCGCGCGCAGTCCGCGGCGGACGTCGTGCACATGCTGGCCGAACTGCTGGAGAACGCGACCCGGTTCTCCCCGCCCGAGGAGAAGGTGTACCTGACCGCGGACCGCGGCGCCGACGGCGGGCTGCTCGTCGAGGTCGTGGACAACGGGCTGGGCATGACGACCGAGGACCTCGAAACCGCGAACCACCGGCTCGCCGCGGGGGACACGGTGGGCCCGGAGACCACGCGGCGGATGGGCTTGTTCGTGGTCGGGCGGCTCGCGTCGCTGCACGGGGTCACGGTCCGGCTGCGGCCGACGATGACCCGCGCCGGGCGCACCGGCGTCACCGCGAGCGTGCACCTCCCGCGTGAGCTGATCATCGCGGAGGGGAGCCCGGTGAACGGCAGCCGCGTGCCGCCGCGCCCGGCGGTCGTCCCGGCGCAGGGCCCGACGCCGATCTTCGACCGGGTCGTGTCGAACTGGTTCACCGAGCACAGCGGGGACGAGCCGGCGGAACTCGCGCCGGCCTCGCGGAACTGGGTGACTCCCGCCGACGACGCCCGCCGTGCCGCGGAGAGCGCCGTGCACGCCCCCGCCTCGACCGCCCTCTCCCCTGCGGGCCTGCCGACCCGCAAGCCAGGCGCTCAGCTCGCGCCCGGTGCCGCGCTGCCCCGCCCCGCGCGGGCGCAGGCCGGCTTCCGCGACCCGGCCGCGGTCCGCAACAACCTGTCCAGGCATTACAACGGGATGCGGGCGGCCAGGCAGCGCACCGCGAACGAGGAGAGATCGTGACGCATTCATCGACCGCCCCCTCCCGGAACTGGCTGGTCTCCGCGTTCACCGAGGAGGTCGCCGGGGTCGCGCACGCCGCGCTGGTTTCCGCCGACGGGCTGCTCGTGGCCGCTTCGCAGAGCCTGCCGCGAGACCGCGCCGACCAGTTGTCCGCGATCGCTTCGGGCCTCTCGAGTCTCGCGCTGGGCACCGCGGAGCTGTTCACCGCGGGCCGGGTCGTCCAGTCGGTGATCGAGATGGAGGACGGGTTCCTGCTCCTGATGAGCGTCGGCGACGGCTCGAACCTCGTGGTGCTCGCGAGCCCCGGCTGCGACATCGGACTGGTCGGCTACGAGATGACGCTGCTGGTCGACCGGGTCGGCAAGATGGTGGACACCCCGCCGCGGGCACCCGGCGGGGCGGACCGTGCATGACCCGGGGCCGCCATCGCTGGCGCGCCCCTACGCGTGGACCGAGGGCCGGACCCGGCCCGCCGTCGAGCTCGCCATCGAAGCCCTCGTCGAGACGACGCTCGAGGGCCGGTCGGTGCCGTTCAACCGGGCGAGCCCGCAGTCCATGGTGACGCAACTGTGCCTGCACCCACTGTCATTGGCCGAGGTCGCGGCGTATCTTCAGGTGCCGCTCCAGGTGGCGCGGGTGCTTGTGGCGGATCTGGTGGGTTCCGGCTGGGTCGTCGTGCGGGACACTCTTTCCGACAACGCGTCCTGGGACGAACGACACGACCTGCTGGAAAGGGTCCTCAGTGGACTACGCACACTATGACCAGGCTTCGGGGGTCACCTCGGCGAAGATCATCGTCGCGGGCGGCTTCGGCGTCGGCAAGACCACCTTCGTCGGTGCGCTTTCGGAGATCGACCCGCTGCGCACCGAGGCCGTGATGACCGTCGCCTCGACCGGGATCGACGAGCTGACCGAGGTGCCCGACAAGACCTCCACCACGGTCGCGATGGACTTCGGCCGGATCACCCTCGCCGAGGACCTGGTGCTGTACCTGTTCGGCACGCCAGGTCAGCACCGGTTCTGGTTCATGTGGGACGACCTGGTGCGCGGCGCGATCGGGGCCGTGGTGCTGGTCGACACCCGCCGGCTCGCGGACAGCTTCGCGGCGATCGACTTCTTCGAATCGCGCCGGCTGCCGTTCGTCATCGCGATCAACAAGTTCGACAACGTGCAGCGGCACTCGACCCAGGACGTGCGGACCGCGCTCGCGGTGAGCCAGGCCGTCCCGGTCATCACGTGTGACGCGCGCTCGACTGAATCGACCAAGCACGCGCTCATCGCGGCCACGGAACACGCGATGGCGCGGTTGAGTGCCGCGAGATAGGCGCTGGGAGGCCCGGTGAACATGAATCAGGTCGAGCACTTCGCGCTGGGTGGCTGGCTCGTGGTGCTCGCCTACCTCACCTCGGCGGTGGGCTGCACCCTCGGCCTCGCGTGCACGCTGCACGCGCGCCACGCGGCGGACACGCGCAGCCGGCTCGGCTGGCTCGGCCTGGCTTCCCTGTCGCTCGGCGGGGTCGGTATCTGGCTCATGCACTTCGTCGCGATGCTCGGTTTCGAAACTCCGGGCCTGCCGGTGCGCTACGACGTGCGGTGGACGGTCCTGTCGGCGGTGCTGGCGGTGGCGGCGGCGTTCGGGGGGCTGCTGCTGTTCGGCGTGGGGGCGCGGTTCAGCTGGTGGCGGCTGTTCGCGAGCGGGCTCGTCACCGGCGGCGCGGTGAACCTCATGCACTACACCGGCATGTGGGCGCTGGAGATCAAGGGCACGATCGGATACGACGCCGGGCTGGTCGCGCTGTCGGTCGCGATCGCCGTCGTCGCCGCGACGGCCGCGCTGTGGTTCACCGTCGCGGCCGACAAACCGCTGCACCGGCTCGCGGCGGGCCTGGTCGCCGGGGTCGCCGTGACGGGCATGCACTACACCGGGATGGCGGCCATGCGGGTGCATCTGGACATCTCAGCGCCCGACCCGTCCGGCGTCGAGGTGTTCTCCTTCCTGTTCCCGGTGTTCGTCCTGGCCGCGGTGGCGCTCGCGGTGCCCATCTGCGCGGTCCTGCTGGCCCCGGCACCGGGTCGGCGTCCGCGGGACGAGCGGGTGGCCGTTCCCCAGGGCTAGTGTCGGGTGATCCTGTCCGGTTTACGTTGCCGTGTTTGCCCGCAGCGTCGGTGAGTTTGCCCGCTGCGGCGCCGAGTTGGCTGGTCCGGTTGCTGAGTTTGCTCTCGGCGAGGGCGGTCGGCCAACTCGGTGACGCTAGGGGCCAACTCAGTGCCCTGGCAAGCAAACACACCCGCGCGTAACAACAACGAGATCACGACACACTAGGCGTTCAGCGGATCCACAAGGCAGCCTGGGTTCCCGCGGCGATGCCTCGCCGCGGTGGCCCGGTCACCCTTCGCGGGCCCACGTCCAGGCGTAGCCGGGATCCTCGGCCGCGGCGCCGCCCTCGCCCACTTCCAGCGGGCGGAAGGTGTCGACCATGACGGCCAGTTCGTCGAAGAACTCGGCCCCGATGCTGCGCTCGTACGCCCCCGGCTGCGGCCCGTGCGCGTGCCCGCCCGGGTGCAGGGAGACCGAGCCCGGCCCGATCCCGGATCCCTTGCGCGCCGCGTAGTCCCCGCCGCAGTAGAACATCACCTCGTCGGAGTCCACATTGGAGTGGTAGTAGGGCACCGGCACGGCCAGCGGGTGGTAGTCCACCTTGCGGGGCACGAAATTGCAGATGACGAAGCCCTCGCCCTCGAACACCTGGTGCGCGGGCGGCGGCTGGTGCACGCGCCCGGTGATCGGCTCGAAGTCGGCGATGTTGAACGTGTACGGGTACAGGCAGCCGTCCCAGCCCACGACGTCGAACGGGTGCCGCGGGCAGACGAACCGGGTGCCCACGATGCCCGTGCGGCCACGGTGTTTGACCAGCACCTCGACGTCCGCGCCCTCGGTCGCCAGCGGTTCGGCCGGCCCGTGCAGGTCGCGTTCGCAGAACGGCGAATGCTCCAGCAGTTGCCCGAACCTCGACAGGTACCGGCGCGCGGGAGTGACGTGCGAGTTGGCCTCGATCGCGTACGCGCGCACCAGCCCGTGCGGCACCCATCGGTGCGTGGTGGCGCGCGGCAGGATCACGTAGTCGCCCTGGCGAAACGGGAGCGCGCCGAACACCGTCTCGACGACGCCCTCGCCCTCCTCGACGTACACGCACTCGTCACCGACCGCGTTCCGGTACAGCGCCGACGCTTCGCCTGCCGCGACATAGGAAATCCGGACGTCACCGTTGCCGAGCACGAGCCGCCGGCCGGTCACGATGTCGTGTCGCTTCCATTCCTCACCGGAGAACAGCTCGTGCAGCTTCAGATGCCGGGGCTTGAGCGGATGGTTGACGGCAGTGGTCTGGTCCGGCAGCCGCCACGGCGCCGAGTCCAGGATCGCCGACGGGATGTGGCGGTGGTAGAGCAGGGACGAGTCGCTGGAGAAGCCTTCCTCGCCCATCAGTTCCTCGTAGTACAAGGCGCCCTCGGGCGCGCGGTGCTGCGTGTGCCGTTTCGGCGGCACCTGCCCCACCTGGCGGTAGTACGCCATGGCTCTCGCCTCCTCGCAGTCGATTTAGTCAATGTATTAACTACATCGGTTGGAAGCAAGTGAGGACTTTCGGTCGCTTGTCCCGAAAACTAGTTGATCAAGAAGACAAGATGATTCACAGATTGACCAGTTGACTTACTGCCCGTTCGCCCCGGATCCCGGCGACCTTCGGGCAACCTCACCGGCAGGTGTGAACCCGGAACCGTGCTGTCCCGTCAAAATCTGCGGTGTGCACGACCGATGCCGCGTTGTGATCACCGTCTCCGGGACCGGGGACCACTCGACATCGGTCACCCACGCGCGGAGACTGAACAACGAACAGTCCACACTCATCGTCACCGGTTCACTTCCCGGAGTGGGCCGGTGTTCTGTCCAGGCCGGCCAGGAAAGGTGGCGTAAGCGTCGATGGTGTCTCGGTTCGACTTCACGCTCGGCAGCGTGGAGGCCGTCGTCGTCGGGCGCGCGATGGACGTGGATGTCCGCGTCTTCCCGCTGCGCATCGGCAATACGACCGTGGACCCGGTCCGCTTCGCCAAGCTGGCGCGGCGGGTCTACCACGACCTCGAGGAGCGGCGGCTGTCCGTCCACGGCGAACTGAACCGCAACGTGCGGCTTGCGTTCGAACTCTGGGGCGTGCACCGGGTTTCGGTGACGGCGACCGGCACGGACGTCGAGTTCGGCGAACTCGCCGTGTTCGCCGCGACCGACGGCGCGCAAGCGGTCGTGATCAGCCAGGCCGGCGGTGAGGACACGCTGCGGTTCTCGCTCATGCCCGACGAGGAACTCGTCCGCACGGTCGCCGGTGCGCTGCCGGGCACGAACGCCGCGCCCGGTGGCCCACTGAGCATTTCACACCGCGAGGACCGGCCGCGTTCGGCGATGGCCGCACTGCGCCAGGCCGAGAAGGAGTTCGACGAGGAGGAGACCGAGGCCTTCGAGAGCCTCGAAGTCGGCAGCCTGGTGCGGGCGCGCAGTCCGGCGCCGCGCCGCCTCGAATCCGACGAGGAACGACTCGAGGAGATCTTCGCCGAGCCGCGGCTCGGCGGCGGCTACTTCACCGCGACCGGCACCGGCCGCCACGGCGAGCGCCGGCCGGTGCCGCCGGTGACCTGGCTCGACACCGAGTCCGGCCGCTACCTGGTCCAGACCACGACCGAGGGTTCCGGCACGATCACCGCCCGGTATGTTCCAGCCGGGTTCGCCGACGTCGCCGAGGCCCTCCGCGGCTTGATTTCCGCCGTCTACTGAGTTCGGGAGGCACCGCAGGATGAGCGAAGAGGAATCGGCGCGCCAGGTGGACCAGGCGCCGCAGCCGGCCCAGCGCCTGCTCAGCGGGGTCGAGCTGAAGACAATGGCCGCCAACCGCGGGTTCGCCGTGGACGAGACCACCGGCGACCGGATGATCCAGGCCCTGCAGGGCATCATCGACTCGCTCGAGGCGCGCTGGTCGGCGCTGCAGCAGTTCCAGCAGTCGCCCAAGATGAGCACCACGGCCACCTCGAAGTGGGTGTCGAACCTGATGGTCAACACCGCCACCGACGAGCGCGGGCTGCTCACGCAGCTACAGCAGGCGAAGGCCGAGCTGCCCACCTACATCGAGGCGATCAACCTCGCCAAGTCGAACTACCGGACCCAGGACGGCGACTCGGGCACCGCGCTGCGCCGGGCCGGCACCGTCGAGCAGCCCTGAGCATACGGAGGAGAACGACCGTGGACCTGTCCGCGCCGGGGAGCGCCGTCGACGACGTCACGCAGGATCCGAACTCGCCCTACTACATCGGCACCGTCGATTCCACCGCCGCCTCGGGTGACGAGATCCGCGCCGACGCGACAAAGGAGATCGACGACGAGATCGCCAAGGGCTGGCTCGGCAAGGCGGTCACGCCGCAGGAACGCAACCAGGCGATCCAGCGGCTCTACGAGCAGAAGATCTCCAGCGCCCGCCAAGGCTTGCACGACGAGCTGGAGATGCGCGACCACGGGACGGCGCCGCACACCCTGTGGGAGAACGCCACCCATCCGCAGATGATGTCCGCGATCACCGACGACGCCGACTCCGCCGCGGTCGCCGTCACCTCCGAGGAATGGGTCCGGCTGGGCAACGAGCTCACCGAGCATCAGCGAAACCTCGCCGGGGCGATCAACGACAGCATGTCGAACTGGCAGGGTGCCGGTGGCGACGCGGCCCGCAAGCACCTGGCCGACGTCGGGCAATGGCTCGGCACCACGGCCACGGGCGCGACGCTGACCGGGCGCCAGCAGGAGATCCACTCGCAGGCGCTCAACGAGGCACAGATCCACATGGCGGCCAACCCGCCCGTGCAGTTCGACGCGCAGGCCGCGAACGCCCGGCTGCAGACGATCACCGACCCGATGACGTACGCGCAGCAGGCGCAGGCCGATCAGACCACGCTGCGGCAGCAGCAGGCGGCACGGCAGCAGGCCGCGCGGATCATGACGCAGTACGACCAGACGATCGGGCAGGCGACCGGCACCCCGGCGTTCCCGCCCCCGCCGAAGCTCGCGGGCGACACTGCGCGTACGTCGTCGCTGCCGACCGGCTCGGCGGGCCCCGGATCCGGGACCGGCAGGCGACCGCTCATGGCCGGCAGTGGCGCCGCGGCGGGTGGCGCCGGCGAGATCCCGGCTCAGGGTGGCGCGGGCAGCCCCGGCAACACGCCGGCCGGCGCGGGCGCGCCCGGCCTGGGCGGTGGCGGGTTCTCACCGAACGGTTCGCCCAGCGGCTCTCCGGGCGGAAACGTGGACATACCGAACCTACCCGGCTCCGGCTCGACGACCGGTGGCTCCGGCGGCGGGGGCTCGATCCCGTCACTGCCGGACAGCACTCTGCCTTCGTCGTACACCGGCACCGGCATCAGCTCCGCCCCCGGCGGCGGCACCCCGAACCTGCCGACGATCGGCTATTCCGGCGGGGTCAACGGCGACAGCATCGCGAGCCGGCTCGGTGGCGGTCCGCCGCTCACCGGGATAGACCCGATCACCGGCAACCCGATCTCCGCCGCCGGCCTCGGCGGCGCGGGCGGGCTCGGCGGTTCCAGCGGCCTCAAAGGCGTCGGCGGAGCCGGTGGCGTGAAGGGGATCGGCGGCGGCGCCGGGGGTGGCAGCAAGCTCGGTGGCGGGACAAGCTCCGGCGCGTCGGCGGCTGCCGCGGAAGAGGCGGCCGGGGCACGTGGTGGTGCCGCGGGCACGGCCGGCAAGGCCGGTACTCCGGGCGCCTCGGGCATGGGTGCCGGCCGCGGCGGCAAGGGCGGCGAGGACAAGGAACACAAGCACGCCGACTACCTCGAAGGCGAACCCGACCTGTTCGAGCCCGAGCAGGTCGTCGCCCCGCCGGTCATCGGTGACTGGAAGAACAAGCAGGCCAAGAAGAAGTAGGGGGCGTCATGTCCTTCGAAGTGGTGCCGGACGAGCTCCGCACGCACGCGAGCCATCTCGACGGGTTGAGCGACCGGCTGAACACCGCGGTCAACGCGGCCGGCACGGTCGTCATGGACAGCGAGGCCTACGGCCTGCTGTGCTCGTTCCTGCCGCCGATCGTCAACGCGACGACACAGCAGGACGCCACGGACACACTCAAGTCGGCGGTCGAGGGGATGAGCACCACCGCGGGCAACGTGCGTACGGCGGCATCGAGCTACGACGAGCGGGACAAGGGCAACGCGCGGCCGTTCGAGGCTCAACTGCGGTCCGACGCCACCGCCACCAGGATGGCGCGCCGGATCGGGACGGCGGTGGCCGAATGACCGCCGCGAACGGGCTCGGCGACCTGATGGGCAACCCCGAGGAAGCGGCCGCACGGATCGACGCGTGGGCCGAAGGCTTCGCGCGGAAGGCCGAGCGCTACAAGGCGGCGCAGGAGCGCACCGAAGAGATCCGGCTGAGCTCCACCAACCGGGACGGTTCGGTGCAGGTCACGGTCCGGGCCGACGGCAGCGTCACGGATCTGAACCTGTCCGGCCGGGCCCGGAGCATGCCGCTCGACGAGCTGTCCGCGCAGATCCTGACGACGATGCGGCGCGCGCAGTCGGGGATCGCGGAGCGGGTGGCCGAGGTGATGACCGAGGAGATCGGCGAAGAGGATCCGCAGACGCGGTCGCTGCTGGTGGACAACCTGCGCGATCGCTTCCCCAGCCCGGACGAGGACGAGGAAACCGACGGCGCCGCGCCGGTTCCGGACGAGCCGAAGCACCGGGCGGACCCGTCCGAGGGGGACGAGGACGAGAACAACCCGTGGTGAGCGGCGTGAAAGCGCTTTCTCGCTGGGTCGATGGTTACCGATCCCACGGCAGCCACGGCGGAGGCGGGGCTTCCACGGCAGGTCGGCCGCGAACCGTACCCACCTGCCTCCGGCCGAATCGGCACGGGCCGACCGTTGCCGATCCGACCACGGTCACGGTTATCCGGCTTGGGTGGCAACGGCTGCGTACCACTCGCGAGGAGCGGGGGCCGGCCTTGTCGGGGCTCAAGGCCGGCCCCCAATCCGCCGGGGGACGGACGCTGGTTCGGCGGGGACCGGAGGCTTGTCCGTTGCATCCTGAATCCTTCCACTTGTTGCCCGGGATACGCGGTTGATACGCGCCCCCGATCGGCGGAAAGGGCCGTCACCGACAGCGAGCGCCGTCACGAAGCCGGGCGATACGACCGGCCCAACGGGTGACCGGAGCCCGAACTAGCCACGCAGCGCGCTCGCCACCAGGTCGTTTCCTGATCCACAATGGACAGTTCCGGTCGTCGCCACAAGAACCGCCCCGACCGCTACCATTGCGTCAAAAGCGATCGAGAGGAACCGCGGTGAGCCAGCTCGGTCCTGAGCCGTTTCCGCCCGAAGGTGTCGACCTCGAGCACCCGAGCGTGGCCAGGGTTTACGACTTTCTCCTCGGCGGTTCGACCAATTGAACGATTGACCGCGCCTTCGGCGAGAAGGTGGTGGGCGGGTTCCCGGTGCTGAAATCGGTCGCGGTCGCCAATCGCCTGTTCCTCCATCGCGCGGTGCGGCACCTGGTGGGGCTGGGCGTCGAGCAGTTCATCGACATCGGTTCCGGCATCCCGACGATGGGCAACACGCACCAGGTCGCCGACGAGGTCGCATCGGGCGCCAAGGTCGTCTACGTCGACAACGAGCCGGTCGCGGTCGCGCATTCGCGATACCTGCTGGACAAGCACGGCGATCCGGCGCGCCATGCGGTGATCCAGGCCGATATGCGCGATCCGGACGGCCTGTGGGATCGCGCCCGCGACGCCGGCGTGATCGACTTCGCGCGGCCGGTCGCGGTGCTGCTGGTGGCGGTGCTGCACATCCAGCAACCCGGCCGGGACGGCACCGACATCGGCCCGCGGGCCGTCGCGCGGTACCGCGAGCTGCTCCGTTCCGGTTCGTACCTGGCGATCTCGCATGTCACCACCGAGGGCGTCCCCCCGGCCTTCCGCGAGAAACTCCTCGAGGTCAAGGATCTCTACGACGTTTCGTCGAACCCGGTCGTCTGGCGCGAGCAGAGCGAAATCCGCGCGCTGCTGGGCGATTTCGAACTCGTGCCCCCGGGGATGACCTGGACCCCGCTGTGGCATCCCGAGGAAAGCGGCCCGAACGCGCCGGAACTGGAGTTCGCCAGCCCCGAGGAGTCGGTGATCTGGGCCGGCGTCGGGCGCAAACCCTAGCGTCTTTTGGCGAGCACGCCCGCGATCGCGACGGCCAGCACGGGCACCAGCGGCACCGCCCGGCCACGGACCAGATCGCGCAACGCCGTGAGCGCGCCGGTCAGGCAGGTCGTCGCCGCCCCGAAGCGCGGTGCCGCGACGCTCTGCCCACCCATCGCGAGCCCGCCGCGAATCCGGGCAACGGCACGAAACGGCCCGACCGCGGTCACCGAGGGCTCGGTCCGGGACGCGTCCGCGGTGCCCAGCCCGAACCGGTGGGCACCGGGTTTCCGGTGACGACACCGGCGAACGCGCCACCGAGGTCGGCGAACCACGCCGATACCGCCGGTCGACCGGACGACGCCGACAGTTCCAGCAGATTGAAGTCGGCGTACGGCGCCCGCAGGTACTCGGCCTGGCCCCGTCGTGCGGGCCCATGCTAGGCAGGGTGTCCGAAGTGGACTTGCCGGGGATGCTGCCCGCCGTCCCGGCCGTGCGACCTGTAGCGGTCTATTGTGGACGAACAGCGGCCGCCGCTGGGCGCCGCGGCCCGCGGGTGATAATGATCGCGTGAGCACCGACGACACCACGTCCCTGCCGATCGTCGAGGAGTACGGTCCGGCTTGGCGGCCAGGCCCCTTCGAGCGGGGCAAGGACGGCCCGCAGCTGATCCTGGCCGGCGTCGACGGCTCACCGAGCGCACTGCGAGCGGGCGCGTACGCGGCGGGCCTCGCGCGGCGGCAACGATCGCGGCTGGTGGTCGTGTACGTGCTGTCCCCGTCGGTGTGGACCGGGATGTCGCCCAGCCTGATCGGCGCCGCGCAGGAGGAGGCGTACGGGGACATGATCGCCGAACTGCGCCGGCCGATCGCGGACTGGGTCAAGGAAGCGCACGTCAACGTCACGTTCGAGGTCCGCAGGGGCGACGCGTTCACCGAACTCAAGCGGGTGGCGATCGACCGGCGGGCGGATCTGGTCGTGGTCGGGGCTTCGGAGAGCACCGGGCACCGGCTGGTCGGCTCCGTCGCGAACCGCCTGGTGCGGGCCGGGCTGTGGCCCGTGACGGTGGTGCCCTGACCTGCCGCTCCGGACTCACCCCACCGACGACGCCGCATCGTCGCCGCCGACCGGGATCTCCTGGGCCTCGGTGAGCCGATACCGGCCGTCGGCGACGTGCTGCCAGCCGGTGATCGAGCCGTTCGCGACTGTCGTGCGTGCGGCGACGTGGAGCAGTTCGGGCTCGGCTACGCCCTCGAGCAGGTACCGCAGCGCGAACACGGTCATCTCGTGGGCAACGAGCAGCACTCGCAGGCCGGCCGCCTCGTGGTGCAGATCGCGGAGCAGGGACCGGGTGCGCAGGACGACGTCGGCCCACGACTCGCCGCCCGGTGGCCGGTAGTAGAACTTGCCGTGGCGGTCCTTACGGCGCTGCTCCTCGGGCCACCGCTCACGGACTCCCTTGCGGGTCAACAAATCCAGCACGCCCAGCTCGCGGTCACGCAGGCGCTCGTCGACGACCAGCATGGCCGCCGCTCCCTTCGCCGCCGCGGCGGCGACCGCTATCCGCGCGGTCTCGGCCGCCCGCACATACGGCGAGGCGACGACGAGATCGACGGGCTTACGGGCGAGCCAGCCGCCGACCGCGGCGGCCTGCTCCTGCCCCACGCTGGTCAACGGCACGTCGGCGTCACGCTCGGCGATGTCGATGACCTGATGCCCTTGGGCTTCGGCCTCCTCGCGCGCGACGTTGCCGGTGCTCTCGCCGTGACGGAGCAGGCCGACCCATTCCATGCGCATGGTCACCCCAGGAGGATCACCCATGGGCCGACAAAGGCACCAGACCCTACTCGGGGTCTGCGTCCTGGTGGTCGGATCAGTAACGCGCCTCCTCGTCGTGCTCGCCCGGCCGCGGGTCCTGACCCGCCTCCACGACCGTCCATTTGCCCAGGCCACCGGCCAGCTGCTCGGCGTACCGCTCGGCGGCCGCCTGCGTCGGGAACCGGATCTCCTGCGCGCGCGAACGATGAGTGATCTTGTAGGCCATACTCGACTCCCCTGCGACTCCAACCCTCATCCACACCCTAGAACAGGCGTTCGATGGCGGCAACTCGGGGGTGTTTTTCCTTGCTGTACCAGGGAAAACTCAGCCCATCCGGCCGATCCCGCCCAGCAGGACCTGCCGCGCCTCGTCCTCGGCGTCGGCGACGTAGTCCGGATCGTCCGGATGCCAGTCCTGCGCGAGCACCAGTCCGGGCGGCACCATCGTCGTCCCGTCGAAGAAGCTCGTCACCTCGCCGGCACTCCGACTGTGGAAGTTCTCCACGACGGTGTGGTTGTAGACCCGCTCCCAGTCCTGCTGGAACCGGCGGCTCCGCTCGTCCGATGGCCGCGTGCCGTGACTGATCGCCAGGTGACTGCCCGGTGCCAGCGGCGCCGTGCACCGCCGAACGATGCCCCGTGGGTCCAGTTCGTCCGGGATGAAGTGCAGCACCGACATCAGGAGCAGCCCGACGGGCCGTTCGAAGTCCAGCAGCCCCGTCACCTCCGGATGGCCCAGGATGCCTTCTGGATCCCGGAGATCGCCGTGGACCGAGGTCGCGTCCGGACTGTCCGAGAGGATCTGCCGGCTCACGTCCACGGTGTCCTGCTCGTAGTCGACATATACGACACGGCTGCCCGGCGCGACCTCGTGCACGCTCCCCGCCACCGGGTAGCCGGACCCGATGTCCAGGAACTGCGCGACGCCCACCGACGTCAGGTACCGCACCGTCCGGTGGAGGAACTCCCGGTTGTACTTCGCCACCCGCGAGGCCAGCGGGAACGACCGCTGGCTGTTGATCGCGGCCTCACGGTCGGCCGCCACATGATGCCGCCCGCCGAGAAACCAGTCCCACACCCCGGCCGCGGTCGCCGCCGTCCGCTCGGGCTCCTGCATATCCCACCTCGATCAGCGAAAGTCCTTGGCCACGCACCGCAGGAACGCCCTCGTTTCGTGCGGGGAGAGTGCGGCGCTGCTGGCCCTGCTCCACAGGTCCTCATAATGCTGCACGTCGTCGCTCCAGTTGAGCTCGTCGCCGACCCTGGTGAACGCGTAGTCCAGATGCCGCGGCAGCTCGCCGAGCACGCCGGGAGAAGCCAGCCGGATGAGCGCGAACCGTTCCAGGATCCCCTTCTGCGTGATGACCCGCGGCCCGCGTCCGGTGTTGAACGGCACGACCTGCACCGTGACGTTGGGCCGCCGCGACAGCGTGATCAGGTGCTCCACCTGCCCGGCCATCACGTGCTCGTCACCCTGCACTCCGCGCACCGAAGACTCGCTGAGCACGGCGTAGAACCACGGCGCGGCATCCCGCAACAGCACCTGCTGCCTCGCCTGCTGGGCCTGGACGGCCAGGTCCGCCATCTGGCCCGAAGGGCGCTCCGCGCGCGCGTACGCCTCGCACTGGAGCACCTCGGGAATCCGCTCGTTCGCCACGAACCGGATCAGCTCGGCGTCCTCCTCGAGGTCGACATAGCGCCGGTACGACTCGGAGTAGACCGAGCGGTAGCCCTGCCAGCGCCCGCGCTGGGACAGCTCGCTGTTGAGCGTGGTCGCGAGCCTGCGGTGATCATCGGAGGCGGCGTAGACACGCAGCAGTGCGTCGAGGTCCTCGATCGTGATACCGGTGTCCGCGCTCTCGAGCCGGGCGATCTTGTTCTGCACGCTCGCCGCGCTCGCGCGCGACCAGACCGCCCGACCGGCTTCGTGCTGCGTGAGGTGCCGTTTCTCCCGCAGATGCCTCAGCAGCGCAGCCAGCTGTAACTTGCGGCCGGTCGGCGTACGGGCCACCGCGGGAGCGTCCACAGTCCTTCATTCTGGTCCGGGAAGTGTCGCTGGCATCCTTTCCCAGCGAAGGCCACAGGACAAGGGAGCTCCCCGCCGGCCGGAACGAGACCGCTGAACCTTTCACGCGGACGTCGGCCGCCGTCAAGCCCCGTTCCCCAGGTGGCGACCGAAGAACGCGACGATGCGCCGGCGCGCGTCCTCGGTGGCCCGCTCGTCGTACCGCGTTCCGGAGATCCGGGTCAGGAACCGCAGCGTGAGTGTGGTGTCCTCGCGGGAATGGTCGTTCATGAACCCGTGTCCGGCGCCGGGATAGATCTTCACGTCATGGGGGATGCCGAACCGGGTCAGCAGGCCCTCCAGCCGAAGCCCCGCCCTGCGCCCGAGAGGTGAGCGGTCGGCGCCGCCGAAGCTCCCGACGATCGGGCACGCGGCGGGCAGCCAGTCCCCGGCATCTCCTGGGCAGCCACCGTAATTCACGCTCGACGCGCCGAAACCCCGGTCCGCCGCGAGGGCCAGCGCGTAGGCGCCGCCCATGCAGAACCCGATCACACCGACCTTTCCGGTGCAGTCGGCGCGCCCCACCAGCCACGCCCGGGCCGTTTCGACGTCTTCGAACGACCGGCCGTGGCGGCGGCCCAGGTCCCGCATGATGGTGCGCAGGCACCGGAAGCGGCCGCCCCAGTAATAGAGATCAGGTGCGACCGCGAGGAATCCTTCACTCGCCAGCCAGTCCGCCTGCGCGCGCAGATCGTGGCTCATCCCGGTGAAATCGTGGATCACCACCACGCCCGGCCATGGCGGCGGCGACTCCGGCACCGCGTAGCAGGCGGGCATGACGCCGTGCGGGGTCCGCAGCTCCAGATTCGTCGCCATACCGCATTGTGCGCTCGAAGCCGGCCGGAGAAGCGAACTACTGTTGGACACTGTCAAGTAAGGTGCGGGCGCGACGAGAGGCCGGGCGGGTGCGCGTGCTCGATGTCGCGGCCTTCGACGGTGAAAAGGCGTCGTCGGTGCTGATGAGCTGGCTCGTGTTCGTCCGGACCATCTGCGTGGAATGGCTGGTGACCCTGGCGTACTCGCGCGCCGAACTGCGTGACGCCTGCCTCGGCTCGATGTCGCGGGCTTCGGCGTCGTCACACCAGGGCGGTGACACCGGGATGCCGCTGGGCGAACACCGTCCCCCGCACGATCGCCTCCTTGTACCGCGCGGCCGCCCGGCCGGTGAGGATCGCCTCCACCGGCGAATCGTCCGCGCGAACGAACTGGACGAGCCCGTCGCGGCGCCCGAGGCTGATGCACTGGTTGAAATACCGGAAGCGCAGTGGCGCCGGCGTGCGCCCGGCGAGCCGGGCGGCGATCGCCCTGGTCGCGTGCTGGGCCGACGGTATCGCCGTCGCGCAGGCCATCCGCAGTTCCTGACCGGCCGCCCGGTGGGCCGCGACCGCGTCACCGACGCCGTAGACCTCCGGATGCGAGACGGAGCGCAGCGTCGGGTCCACGATCATCCGCCCGCGGCCGTCGACGGCGAAACCCGCGTCCGCCGCCAGCCCGGGTACCCGGAAGCCCGCGGTCCACACCACGGTATCCGCCAGCACCTTCTCGTCATCGGCCGCCCGCAGACCGGTCGCGTCCACTTGGGACACTTGAAGCCCCTCGTGGCACTCGACACCGAGCCGTCCGAGCGCGCGCCGCAGGTACCGGCCACCGCGCGCGGACAGTCCGGCGCCCAGCTCGCCGCCCGTCACCAGCCGGACCTGGCGGTCCGGGTGACTCTCCGCCAGTTCGGCCGCCGCCTCGATGCCGGTCAGGCCGCCGCCGACCACCGCGACCGAACCGCCGGCACGCAGCCGATCCCGCAGCCGGCGGGCCTGCTCGAAGCCCGCGACGGTGTGGGCGTACTCGCGCGCTCCCGGCACCGAATCCAGTTCGGCGTGGCTGCCGAGTGCGTAGATCAACAAATCATAGGACAATTGCTCCGCCCGGCCGGCCAGCGTGATCTCCCGGTTCCCGGCGTCGATCCGGACGGCCCGGCCGGCGACGAACTCGACGCCCGTCCCGGTGAGCAGCTCGCGGATGGGCAGCTCCGCCAGCGGCTGCCCGCAGGCCAGCTGGTGCATCCGGACGCGTTCCACGAACCGTTCGCGGTCGTTGATCAGGGTGACCGGCGCACCGGTCCGGCGGGCGGCGAGCTTCGCGGCGAGCAGACCGGAATAGCCGGCGCCCAGCACGACGATTTGTGGGGCCATCGGTCGCGTTCCTTTCTGCGAAAGGGCTTCACGCACATGACGGAACGGCCGACCGCGTTGTGACGTGACGGTCATCACACCTTGGGCGAGGACGGCGCGCCGCCGCACTACCACGGTTCCCGGAGCGAGTTCGCGGGCACAATCGGGGTTGTGGACGACGAGACCAGGCTCGCGGAGTTCGAAGACAACCGGCCGCGGTTGTTCGGCCTTGCCTACCGGATGCTCGGCGAGGCGGGTGAAGCCGAGGACGTCGTCCAGGACGCGTACCTGCGCTGGCGATCCGGGCCGGAGCCGGCGAGCCCGGCGGCGTGGCTGACGAAGATCGTCACGAACCTGTGCCTGACCCGCCTCACCTCGGCTCGCGCGCGGCGCGAGCGGTATGTCGGCCCGTGGCTGCCCGAACCGGTGCTCACCGGCGGCCCGGATCCGCAGGAGCTGGCTGAGCAGCGGGACATGCTGTCGGTGGGTTTCCTGGTATTGCTGGAAAAACTCACCCCGCCGGAACGGGCCGCGTTCGTGCTCCGCGCGGCCTTCGAGTACAGCCACCGGGAGATCGCCGGCGTCCTGCGTACCAGCGAGGCGCACGCCCGGCAGCTCTACCACCGGGCGCGGGCTCGCGTCGGCGAGCCCCGCCGGCGGTTCACCGCGTCTCCTGGGGAGGAAGCGAAGCTCGTCGAGCGGTTCCTGGCCGCCGCTCTCGAAGGCGATGTCGCCGGACTCGAGCGGTTGCTGACCGGTGATGCCGCCGTCTGGTCCGACGGCGGCGGCAAGGCGACCGCGGCGCGCCGCCCGATCTCCGGCCGGGCCGCCACCGCCCGTTTCCTCGGTGGATTCGCCTCGACGAGCAGGGCGAAGGACGCGAAGACGACCATCGCGGAGGTCAACGGGGAGCCCGCCATCCTGGTGTGGGAGAACGGCATGCTGACCGGGGTGCTCGTGCCCGAGACCCACGAGGGACGGATCGCGACCATCCACGCGATCTTCAACCCCGACAAGCTCGCCTTCCTCAGGACGCAACTCGGCTGACAAACCATGTCATGAGCTGGCAGGGTTCACCGCGATCGTGGCGGGTATGAGCACAGAACTGAACGGCAGGGTGGCGCTGGTGGCCGGGGGAACCCGGGGCGCGAGCAGGGCGATCGCGGTCGAGCTCGGCCGGTGCGGCGCGACGGTGTACGTCACGGGACGCAGTTCGGGGGCCCGAAGGTCCGAAGTGGACCGTCCGGAGACCATCGAGGGGACGGTGGAACTCATCGAGAAGGCGGGCGGTAGCGGCATCGCGCTGCGCGTCGACCATCTCGAACCGCGAGAGGTCCGCGAGCTGGCCGACCGTATCGACCGGGAGCAGGGCCGGCTCGACATCCTGATCGACGGCATCTGGGGCGGCGATCGTCATCTCGAATGGGGCAAGCCGGTGTGGGAGCACTCGCTCGAGAAGAGCCTGCGCATGATCCGCCTCGGCATCGACGCGCACATCATCACGAGCCATCACCTGCTGCCACTGGTGATCCGCCGCCCCGGCGGGCTCGTGGTGGACATGACCGACGGCACCGCCGAGCACAACGCGAAGTTCCGCGAGGGCACCTCGCTTTCCTACTACCTGGCCAAAGCCGCCGCACACCACCTGGCACTCGCGCAGGCGGACGAGCTGCGGGAGCACGGGTGCACCGCGGTGGCGGTGACCCCGGGCTGGCTGCGTTCGGAGGCCATGCTGGAGGCTTTCGGCGTCACCGAGGAATCCTGGCGGGACGCGGTGGCCGGGCGACCGGATTTCGTCATTTCGGAGTCACCCGCCTTCGTCGGGCGCGCGGTCGCCGCGCTGGCCGCCGACCCGGAAAGGGCCCGCTTCTCCGGGCAGACGCTCAGCAGCGGGCAGCTCGCCAAGGTCTACGGGTTCACCGACACCGACGGCAGCGCGCCCGACGCGTGGCGCTATCTCGAAGCGGGCAGGCCGGCCGACGCGACCGGTTACCGGTGACGTTCGGCCATCCGCCGTGCGGTGTCGGCGAACGCGGCCCGCACGGCGGCCGGTTCGAGGATCTCGACCTCGGCGCCGAGCCCGAGCAGTTGCCCGGCCGCGATCTCGGGCTCCTCCAGCGCCAGTTCGACCTCCGTCCAGCCGTCGGGCCCGCGCGTGCCGGCGTCGAGCGCGCTGACCGCGAGGTCGGCGTCGATGACCGAGGGCAGCGCGCGGACTCCGGTGGGGCTGAGCCGGACCCGCACCAGCGTGCGCCGCAGCGACCGCTCGAACTCCGCCGACGAGCGCTCCCACCAGCTCGCGAGGTCGAAGTCCGCCGGGCGCTCGAACTTCTCGTCCAGCTGCTCGACCTCGTCGATGCGGCCGACCCGGTACGTGCGCAGGCTCTCGCCGACGCGGGCGACCAGGTACCAGACCCCGGCCTTGAGCACGAGCCCGAGCGGGTCGAGCACCCGTTCGGCACCGCGATAGCCGATCCGCAGCCGCCGCTGCTCCCACACCGCCTGTGCCACCGCGGCCAGATGCTCCGTCTCGTCCTCGCGGCGGAACCACGCGGGCGCGTCGAGGTGGAACCGCTGCGCGAGATGCTGCGCCTGCTCGCGCAGCGGCGCGGGCAGGGTCGCCGAAACCTTCGCGTGCGCCGCGGAGACCGCCGTGCCCAGGCCCAGCTCGGCCAGCGCCCGCGGCACGCCCATCGCGAAGATCGCGACCGCTTCCCGCGACGTGAGCCCGTCGAGCCTGGTGCGCCAGCCTTCGACGAGCCGCACCCCGCCGTGCCGCCCCGGCTCCGTCCACAGTGGAACACCGGAGGCCTGCAGCGCGGCGATGTCGCGGTGCATCGTCCGCTCCGACACGCCCAGCGCCCCGGCCAGTTCGGCGATCGTCGCGCTGCGGCGGCTCTGCAACGTGAACAGCAGCGCCACCAGGCGTTCCGCTCTCATGGCCTGGTGCAGACCAGGATGGTGCAGTGCGAGTTCGGTGCGACGTCCCGCAGCAGCACCGCCGGGTCGAGGTAGTTGACCGGGTTGACGTCCAGATCGAGCGGCGGTGTGCGGTACGGGCCCGGATCGGGCACGTGGACGTCGCGGACCCCGCGGAGCAGGATGCGGAAGAAGTTGTAGTACAGGTCCGCGCCGGGCGCCGCGCTGAGCAGGCCGGCCAGGTTCGGCGCGGTGTCGCCGAAGGCGCCGGTCCAGGTGACCGTCATGTGCAGGCTCGGGATCATGAAGTTGTTCTGCTGCAAGGCGCCGACCATCGCGAACAGGTCACTGGGCGCGCTGCCGATGAGCGGTCCGCGCACGGTCTGCGCGGCCGGGATGTTGGCCGAGGTGCACGAGTCGCCGCCGTTGTGCCAGAAGAGGAAGCCGTAGCACGGGTTGGTCGGCGTGTTCGCCCGCGCCCGCGTGAGGTAGCCGGCGGAGACGATGCGCTTTCCGCGCCAGGTCCCGCCGTTCTGCGTCAGCAGCCCGAGCTTGGCGAACTGCGCCGGCGGGATGAACAGGTTCGCGTAGCCGTAGGTGTTGCCCGCGCGGTCGCGCAGCCAGACGTAACTGTGCCGGTCGATGCCGAGCGGCCCGAACAGGTAGGTCTGCGCGAAGTCCTGGAGGTCTTCTCCCACCGCGCTCTGCACCACCGCGGCGAGCAGGTCGGGCGTGCGCTGGCTGTACTCGAAGTGGGTGCCCGGCCGGTGTGTCAGCGGCTGGGCGAGCGCTTCCTGGACGACGTCGGGATCGGTGCCGACGGTGGCGAACTCCGACAGGATGGCTTCGTCCAAACCGGACGTCTCGGTGAGCAACTGGCGGACCGTGATGGCCCGGTGCGCGGCGTCCCCGAGGCCCGGGGGCAGGTACTTCCCGATCGGGTCGTCCAGCCCGATCTTGTGCTGGTCGTAGGCGATCCCGGTCAGGATGGACACGACGGACTTCGTGGCGCTGAAGATCTCCATCGGCAGCTGATCGGTCACCGGATCGGCGAGGCCCTGCCCGATCTTGCAGTTGTCGCGGAAGATCTGCACGGACGCGCGCAGCTGTGTTTGCGCGTAGGTGACTGCGGCGTCGACCGCCGCCGGGTCGATCGCCTCCTGCCCGGGCGAGGCCGTCTCGAAGGCCGAACCCGACGCGGGGAGCGCGCAGCTTTTCACCGGCGCGGCCTCGGCTGTCGCACCGGAGAAGACGACCGGTACCGCGAGCAGCACCCCGAGCAGAGCTCCGATCACGCGTCGCTGCATGCCGTGCAAGGTAGCGCAACCACCGGCTTCAGCGCCGCACGAGTGCCGCGATCCCTTCGATCAGCCGTTCCACGCCGAACGCGTACTCGTGCTCGGGACGGTGGGCCGCCTGGTGCTCCTCCCCCGCTGCCTGGCCGACGCGCGCGGCGACCGGGAAGCGCGCGGCGTCGAACACCTTCGCCAGCGCCGGCGCGGTCTTCTCCCACCACTGCGCGTCGGTCATCCCGGTGCGCCGCACGACGCGCTCGGCCTCGATCTTGCGCCGGGCGACGCCCTCGACATGCGTGTGCACCAGGGTGATCGCGGCGTCCATCTCCACGTCGGTGAGCCCGATGCCGTCGACGACGCGCAACTCGAGGTCGTACCGGGCGATCACGTTCGGCCCGAGCCCCGGGCGGCCGGTGAAGACCTGCAGCAGCCACGGATGGCGCAGGTATAGGTGCCAGTTGCCGGCCGCGACCCGTCGCAGCCCCTCCTGCCAGCCGTCCGTGCCGATCTTCTCCAGTTCCGCGACCGCTTCCCGGCTGACCGAGTCCAGCATCGCCTCGACCAGTTCGGCGCGTGAGGCCACGTAGGTGTAGAGCGACATCGTGCCCACGTCGAGCGACTCGGCGACGCGCCGCATCGACAGCGGGGTCAGGTCCCGGTCGGCGTCGGCGATCCCGATCGCGGCGGCGACCACCTGCTCGCTGGTCAGGCCGTGCCGCGGGCCTCGCCGTGATGGTGGCCGCCGGGCTGGCGATCGGGTGGCGGCCCGAGCACGGTCCGGTCCCGGCGCTGGTCCTGTTGCTGTGGCTGCGATTCGCGCTCGGCTGGGCCGGGATCTATCTGGGGCTCCTGCTGAAGACCCCGGAATCGGCGGTGAGCGTGCAGATCCTGGTGTGGCCGGCCGGGTTCCTCTTGAGCGTCTTCGTCTCGCCGGACACGATGCCGGGCTGGCTCGGCGCGATCGCCACCTGGAACCCGGTCTCGTCGACGGCCCCCGCCGTCCGGCACCTGCTCGGCGGTCCGGCGTGGACGGATGCGGGCTGGGCGGTGGATCATTCCGTCCTGCTGGCCGCATCGTGGCCCGCCGTGCTGACGCTCATCTTCGTTCCCCTGGCGCTGCGGCAGTACCGCCTGCTCGGGAGGTGATCACGGCAGTTGCCCGGCCGGCCGCCGAGCGGCGTCCGCACGCAGCCGGGCCGCGTCCTGCCCGGGCGGCGCGCCGAACAGGCGACGGTACTCACGGCTGAACTGCGAAGGGCTGTCGTAGCCGACGAGGTGACCGATGCCCGCGACGTCACCGGGGTCGGCGACCAGCAGCGACCGCGCCTCCTGGAGCCGGATCCGCTTCTGGAACTGCACCGGGCTCATCGCCGTGACCGCGCGGAAATGCCGGTGAAAGGCCGAAGGGCTCATCCCGGCCAGCCCGGCGAGTTCGCCGATCCGGATCGGCTCCGCGTAGTGGTCGCGGATCCAGCGGATTGCCCGATTGACATAGGACAGGCTGCTTTCGGCAAGACCGATCTGCCTGAGCACGCCACCGGACGGCCCGGTCAGCAGCCGCCACAGGATCTCCTGTTCGAGCAGCGGGGCGAGTACGCGGGCGTCCTCGGGATGATCGAGCAGCCGCAGCAGCCGGGCCACGGCGTCGAGCAACTCGGGACTCGCTTCGCTGGTCGCGATCGCGGGGAGCCGGTCCGCCTGCCGGGGCCGGCGCCCCGCCGGAGCCCGCAGCACCAGCGGAGCGATGACGGCCGGGCGAAGGACCAGGCCCAGCGACAGTGCCGGGTGTCGCGGGCTGGAGTCCAGGAAATGGCCCGTCACGGGCAGATCGGCGGCGACGACGAGACACTGCCCCGCGCGGTACTCGTAAACCTGGTCACCGAGCAGGAGCCGCTTGCCACCCTGCGCCATGACGACCAGCAGGGGCTCGGTCAGCGAGTAGCCGGGCTCCTCGTTCTCCACTTTGGACAACAGCAGCCCGTCGATCGGCGTGTGCAGGTCCGGCCGCGCGTGCACGGCGATATCGCGCCGGATCTCCGCCAGGACTCCCATCACCCCACCGAAGCACGCCGAGTGCCACGCGGCAACCCCGATCGGCAGGATCGTGCAAGAGCTGGCGAGGATCGGTCTACCGCCGTGGCGCGGCGCGCGGTTGCCTGGAAGGGACAGTCCGAGACACCGCGAAAGGACAGCTCATGCCGCTCGACCACTACGTCACGCTCGGCCGCTCCGGGCTCCGGGTCAGCCCGTTCGCACTCGGCGCGATGACCTTCGGGGAAGACCCCGGCGGCGCCGGCTGCAGCGTCGAAGAATCCGAGAAGATCCTGGCGACCTACCTGGATCTGGGCGGAAACTTCATCGACACCGCGAACTTCTACACCAACACCCACTCCGAAAAGATCCTCGGCGACTTCTTCGCCGCGCGCCCCGGGCGCCGGGAGCACGTCGTGCTGGCCTCGAAGTTCTTCGCCAACCTCTTCCCCGGCGACCCCAACGGCGGTGGCGCGGGCCGCACCTCGATCCGCGCCCAACTCGACGAGACCCTGCGCCGCCTGCGGACCGACTACCTCGACCTGTACTGGCTGCACAACTGGGATCGCAACACGCCGATCGAAGAGACCATGCGGACCCTCGACGATCTGGTGCACGCCGGGAAGATCCGCTACGTCGGGTTCTCCAACACGCCCGCGTGGCTGACCGCGCGGGCCCAGACCCTCGCCCAGTTGAACGGCTGGACCCCGCTGATCGCGCTGCAGGTCGAGTACTCGCTGCTCGCCCGCACCGTCGAAGGCGAGGTCGCGCCGTTCGCGCTGGACCAGGGCATGGCGCTGGTGCCGTGGAGCCCGCTGAAGAACGGTTTCCTGTCCGGCAAGTACCGGCGTGGCACGGAGATCACCGATTCCGCCCGCGCCGCCTTCGTCGGCGGTCCCAGCGACGAGGAGTTCAAGGTCATCGAAGCCGTCGCGGCGATCGCCGAGGAGCGCGGCACCACGTCCGCCGCGGTGTCACTGGCCTGGCTGCGCCACCGCCGGGGCACGGTCGTGCCCATCGTCGGCGCCCGGCGCGTGGCACATCTGGAGAACAACCTCGCCGCGCTGGAGGTGCACCTGACCCGCGAGCAGCTCCGGGTGCTGGACGAGGTTTCCGCTCCGGCACTCGGCTACCCGGCGGCGGTGAACGGCGAGGTACGCGCGATGCTCCAGTTCGCCGGGACCACTGTGGACGGTGAGGAGTCTTCGGTGTATCCGCCGCTGCTGGCGAGCGACGTGCGGTACTGACGACCCGTCCGTGCGCGGCCTTTCCCGGCAGGCGGATGATGGGCACGGCAGCGGATCCGGGACTATGGAGCAAACCATGGCGGCGAAACGGAAATCTTCGGCGAAAGCGGTCGCGCGGGCGCGGTCGGGTGGCCGCTCCGGCTGGTTGTGGGGCGGCGCCGCAGTGGCCGTCGTCGCGCTGCTCGTGGTCGTGATCGTCGTCACCACCCGGTCGTCCGGTACGAAGCCGGGGGCCGCGCCACCCTCGACCGGCATCAACAACCCGCCCGCGACCACGGCCGCCGGTCAGGACAGCGCGCCCCCGTGGCCTGCCCCGCAGGACGCGACCGCGGCGGTCGCGGCGGCCGGGCTGCCCATGCTGACCGAGGAAGGCACCGTCGAGCACATCCACGCCCATCTCGACGTGCTGGTGGACGGGAAACCGGTCGGCGTCCCCGCCGACATCGGCATCGACGCGACCCGCGGCAGCATCAGCCCGATGCACACGCACGACGCGACGGGCGTCATCCACATCGAGTCGCCCGTGCAGCGCGCATTCACGCTGGGCGAGTTCTTCACCGAGTGGAACGTGAGCCTGTCCGCGGACAACATCGGCTCACTGCGCGCGACCGGCGGCAAGACCCTGCGTGCCTACATCAACGGCAAACCGCAGACCGGGAACCCCGCCGCCATCCAGCTCAACGCGCACGACGAGATCGCGCTCGTCTACGGCGCCCCGCAGGCCGGTGAGTCCGTGCCGGGCAGCTACGACTTCCCCCAGGGCGAGTGAGCGGCAGCCCCTTCGCCATCGTCTCGTGACGTCGGTCCCGCGAAGCGGGGAGCTTCGGCCCCGGTGCGCCGGCCCCGGCCCGTGCAGGCTCGGGGTGCAGACAAGGGGAAGGAGTGTGCACATGACCGAAGAAAAGACACTCGACCGGAAGCAGGCCTTCCAGGCCCGCGGCGAAGAGTTCGTGGCCAAGGTGAAGGAGCTCATCCACGAGGGCAACGTCCGTCGCATCGTGGTGAAGAACGAGCAGGGCCAGACCGTCATCGAGATCCCGGTGACGGCCGGCGTCGTGGCCGCGATCGCGGCGCCCGTGGTCACCGCCGTCGGCGCCATCGCCGCGTTCGCCAACGAGTGGAAGATCGAGGTCGAACGCCGCGTCCCGGAGGAACCAGGCCAGGACGACGGCGAAACCCCGTGAACGGCGGTGGGGCCCGCGTGGCGAGCAGCCACGCGGGCCCCACTCGCCTTCGGGGGCCCATAGCGCGAGCGCCGTGCCGCCCCAGGTAAGGCCTGCGGGTACGTCTCGACAGCTCCTGGCGGCCGGCCTCGTCCCCCCGTCCCGGAACGTCGCGGGACGGGGGGCCTGTTTGCGGCGGCACCATCTTCCCGGCTAGCCTTCTGGATACCCCCCAGGGTACTTTGGTAGGGTAGTTCGCAGGAGGTGTGTATGTGCCAGAGAGTGACGTGCCCACGGTGTAAGAAGCCCACGTATCGGGGCTGTGGCCAGCATGTCGAGCAGGTGCTCGCGGGCGTTCCCGTTTCGCAGCGCTGCTCGTGCGCGTCGGAACCGCGCGAGCCACGTTCGTGGTGGCCGTTCGGCCGGCGCTGACCGACCGGCGTGGCCCGCGCGAACCCCTTACCCCGTCCCCGCGCGGGCCACGCTTTCCCCGAAACGGAGAAACAATTGACGACGCGTCTTCGCCGGCTGCCGGTCGGCTTGGTCACCGGAATCGTGGCCCTGGCCGGATACGGTCTGGTCCTTGGTGGGTTCACCCAGGGGCTGGCGTGGTGGTGGTACCCGGTGTGGCTTGGCATGGCCGCGCTCGCCGGCTGGCTCGTTTCCACTTATGTGACACCGGAAGGCGGGCTGAACCGGGGCTGCTCGCAGTGCAGTCAGGTCGCCATCGTCGCCGTCCCGGTGTCGATCGCGCTACTGGCGCACGGCAGCCTGACCGCGGCCGTGGTGTCCTTCGCCGTGCTCGGATTCGGCCTGGTGCAACGGATCCTGTCGCCGAACGCATGCGAGATCCCCGGCGCCCGCTGACATTTCCGGGGCGATCAGCCCGGCGTCGCGTGACGCGATGCCGGGCAGCTCACTGAAGAACCGCGGGATGGCACAGAAGGGCCGATCGGCGGTGACATGGTAAGCGGGTCAGGGCGCCTTCATTGATCACCACCGTGCTGCCGGGCCATTTCTGGCTGGACATCTCCCCCACTGTGATCGCGGAGTTCTCCGACGATCGGGCAGTGAGTGGAGGCTGTCGCGGTGGCGCGGCGAGCGCGGGCGGCCGCGGATGCGTTGGAAACCCGTGCGGTGGAGCGGTTGTGCACCCGGCGCGGGGATAGCCGCTACCTGGCCGATGAGGTCGCCATGGAAATGCCACCCTGCTCGCGGACCTCCCTACCGAGGTGGCCTCAGCCGCCTATGCCCGCATCGACGCGTTGGCTCGCCACCTCCGGTATCGTGGCGACGAGCGCACCGTAGAGCAGCTGCGGGCGGACCTGCTCCTCGGCCGCGATCCCGGGGTAACCGTCCCCGCGGCGGCGGCGATGGCGCATCTGCGCATGCCGGCCAGTACGGCGTTGACCATCACCGACCACGGCTGCGAGCTCGAGGGCTACGGACCGGTCCCCGCGCCCATCGCCCGCGACATCATGGCCGACCCGGACAGCATCGGGCGGAAGGTCATCACCGATGCCGGTCGGGTGGTCACCGGGATCGGCGCCCGCAAGTACCGCCCCAACCACGCCCTGCGTGACCTGATCGCCGCCCGGGACCGGGAATGTACGGCCCCGCAATGTCACCGGCCCGCCCGCCGCTGCGACTTCGACCATCTCACGCCGTTCGCCCGGGGCGGTCCGGCGAGCCACCTCAACGGCGGGCCGAAATGCGCCCGCCACCACCATCTGCGTGACGAACCCGGATGGACCGTGGATTACGACCCGGCCACCGGAACCGGCAGCGTCACCACACCCACCAGCCGCACCTACACCACCCAATGACCGCCCCGCCCGTGACAAGGGGCGTCGATCACAGCTGGAGCGCACTCCGCACGGCGGTGTAGAACGCGACCACGAGCAGCATGACCGCGAAGGCCGTGGTGAGTTTCTGTGGCGCCACACGGGAAGCGATCCGGTTGCCCAGCAGGACGCCGGCCACCGCGGCCACCAGGAACACGCCGAGCAGGGGCCAGTCGAAACTGACCCCGTGCCCGGCCACGCGCGTGGCCAGCGCCACGGCGCTGTTGATCACGATCACGACCAGCGAGGTGCCCACTGCGGTCGCCGTGTCGTAGCCCAGGGCCAGCACCAGCGCGGGCACGACGACGAAACCGCCGCCGACCCCGAAGAAGCCGGTAAGCAGCCCGACCACGGTCGCCGCGACGAGCACCTTGACGGCTCGTGCAGTATCGACGCGCCGCTTGGTGGCGACGCCGCCTCCTCCTCCCGCGCCGTCCTCGTCGGGCTCGTGCTGGCGGTTGCGCCCCCGTGCCAGCATCCCCACACCCGCCGCGACCATCAGGCCCGCGAATCCGAGCAGCAGCACGTTCGGGTCGGCCAGGGCACTGGCCTTGGAGCCCAGGACGGAGCCGGCCGCGCCCACCGCCCCGAAGACCAGGCCCGGTCCGAGCCGCACGCGGCCGGCTCGCCAATGTGCTCCGACTCCCGCCAGCGCGGCGGCGCCGACCACCAGCAACGACGCGGAGGTCGCCTGGTGGGGCGTCTGGCCGAGCAGGTAGACGAGGGCGGGCACGGTGAGGATCGATCCTCCCGCGCCGAGCGCGCCCAGGCTCATCCCGATCAGCAGCCCCGCCGGGAGCCCGAGCAGCAGGATCACGAGGCCGTCATCTCCGGCGTGACGATCGGCAGGCCGGCGGGTGCTGCCTTGGCGTAGTCGTCATCGATGGGCACGACCTGCCGCCCCGCGGCCGCGAGCAGGGACGCGGCGATGGAGGCGCGGTAACCGGCGGCGCAGTGCACCCACACCTCGCCGTCGGGCACGTCACCGATCCGGTCCAGCAGCTCGTGCAGCGGAACGTGGACCGCGCCCTCGAGATGTCCTTCGGCCCACTCCTGGGTGCGCCGGACGTCGAGCACGACCACCGGCCGGTGATGCCGCACCTGAGCCAGATCCGTGAAGTCCGCCGTCATATACGACTGCAGCTCACGGTCGGTCCACTCGCCGGGCGAGCCGGTCGCGGCGGCTTCGAGCCGGTCGATGCCGATCCGGATCAGCTCTCGCTGGGCCGTCGCGACATCATCCGCCGTGGCGCCCAGCACGGTCAACGGCGTGCCCCACGGAATGAGCCACCCGAGATAGGTCGCGAAGCCGCCGTCCAGACCGAAGTTCAGCGTGCCACCGACATGCCCGGCGGCGAACGCCGTGCGGTTCCGGAGATCGACCACCCACTCCCCCGCCTCGATCCGGCGGCGCAGTTCGGCGGCGTCCGCCCGGCTTGGCTCGGACAGATCCGGCTCCTCGGGGCCCGCGGCATTGGCCGGCCCCATGTGGGCGTAGTACGCCGGGTACACGTCCAGGCCCGCGAGCAACGCGTCGACGTACTCCTGCTCCGGCTGGGTCAGCACCGGATTGGCCTGCTTCTCGTGACCGATGGTCGACGAGTCGCCCTCGGCCTGGGTGGCCGAGCAGAAGCTGCCGAAACCGTGTGTCGGGAACACCCTCGTCTCGTCGGGAAGCTCCTCGGCCAGCCGGTGCGCGGACGCGTACTGAGCGTGTACCAGCTCGCCGGTGTTCGCCGGCCCGAGCAGGTCCGGACGGCCGGTCGAGCCGAACAGCAGCGAACCACCGGTGAACACCGCGGGCGTTTCGTCCGGCGCGTCGAGCGCGTAGGCGAGGTGGGTGAACGTGTGGCCCGGGGTGGCCACCGCCCGCACCTTCATCGCGCCGACGAGGATCGTGTGCCCGGGCTGGATGGGGCTCCGCTCGAACGAGACCTCGTCCGCGGCGTTGACGTGGTAAGCCGCGCCGGTGAGCTGCGCCAGCGCGAGCCCGCCGGTCACGTAGTCGTTGTGGATATGGGTCTCGAACACGTCCGTCAGGCGGACTCCGCGATCCTCGAGGACCGCGAGCACGCGGTCGATGTCACGCTGCGGGTCCACCACGAAGGCGACCTTGCCGTCGTGCACCACATAGCTGCGGTCGCCCAGGGTCGCTGTGTCGATCGGGATGATTTCCACCATCAGTCCTCCTCCTTCACGCCGCATTCTCGTGGGGGCCGCGCACAACCGGTCCTCCGCCTGCGATCCACGCACTCGTGCCACCGTTGACCGTGCGAGCGTCGAGCCCGGCGGAGGCGAGCCAGGTCGCCGCCGTACGGCTCCGGTTCCCGCTCGCGCAGATCACGTAGATGCGCTCGCCACGGGGCAGTTCCGGGATCCGGGCCGGCAGGCTCCTCAGTGGGATCAACCGGGCGCCGGGGACGTGCCCGCCCAGGTATTCGCCGGGCTCACGCACGTCCACCACCAGCGCGCCGCCACGGTGGGCCGCGGCCAGTTCCCGCACGTCGACTTCCTTGACCATGTACACCTCTCCTATACCCATAGGGGTATCCAATACAGCCCAGATTAGCCAGGTCGGAGGCTTTCGTGCAACTACCCTGCGGGGTACCAGGTCAAACCTCCGGAAACCGGGCGGTTGCACGCGCTGACCGTTCTGCGTACTTTGGTGGATACCCCCGGGGGCATAGAAGTAAGCTAGATGAGGAGGCCAGGGTGGCCCACTCCTTTCCCCAGCAACGAATCGTGATCGTCGGCGGCGGTTCCGCCGGGCTGACCGTAGCGGCGCGGCTGCGCCGGGCAGGCGCGCCCGACGTGACCCTGATCGATCCGGCGACCACGCACTACTACCAGCCATTGTGGACACTCGTGGGCGGCGGCCAGGCCGATCAGCGCAGCACCGCCCGTCGCGAGCAGGATCTGATCCCCCGTGGCGTCGAATGGATTCGCGAGGCCGCGACCGGCTTCGACCCCGAAGCCGGTGCGCTCACCACCGAAAGCGGGCGTGCGGTGAGCTATGACGCACTCGTCGTCGCGCCCGGTCTGCAACTGGATTTCGGCCGCGTGCCCGGGCTCACCGAGGCACTGGCGATGGCGCCGGTCAGCTCGAACTACCGGGCCGACCTCGCGCCGCGCACCTGGGAACTGATCCGCAACCTGCGCTCCGGCACGGCCGTGTTCAGCCAGCCGTCCGGGCCGATCAAATGCGCGGGCGCCCCGCAGAAGATCGCCTACCTTGCCGCCGACTACTGGCGCAAGCAAGGGGTGCTCGACGACATCCGGATCGTGCTCGCCATCCCGGATCCGGCCATGTTCAAGGTGCCGGTCTGGGCCGCGCAGCTGGAAAAGATCGCGGCGCGGTACGGGATCGAGGTTCGGCTGCGCAGTGAGCTGGCGACCGTCGACGGTTCGGCGAGGACCGCGGAGATCGTCGACAACACCAGCGGCACCAAGGAAAGCCTGTCCTTCGATCTGGTGCACGCCGTGCCGCCGCAGAGCGCTCCCGACGTCATCAAGAACAGCAGGCTGGCCGGCCCGGACAACGCCTTCGGCTATGTCGACGTCGACCAGTACTCCTTGCGGCACAAGCGGTTCCCGAACGTCTTCGCGCTCGGCGACGTGGCGGACCTGCCCACCTCGAAGACCGGTGCCGCCATCCGCAAGCAGGCGCCGGTGGTCGTGGAGAACCTGCGTGCCGTCCTGTCCGGCAAGCCGCCGGAGGCCCGGTACGACGGCTACACGTCCTGCCCGCTGGTCACCGCCAGGGACAAGATGCTGCTCGCGGAGTTCGACTACCAGCTCAACCCCACGCCCACGATCCCGTTCGTGGACACGACGAAGGAGCGCCGCGACATGTGGCTGCTCAAGCGCTACGGCCTGCCCGCCCTCTACTGGCACGGCATGCTCACGGGCCGGTTCTAGAGAAGGATCATCATGTTGTTCACTCAGTACTATTTGGACTGCCTCTCCCAGGCGTCCTATCTCGTGGCCGACGAGCGCACCGGCCGTGCCGTCGTCATCGACCCGCGCCGCGACGTGTCGGAGTACCTCACCGACGCCCGCGCCCACGGGCTCACGATCGAGGGTGTCATCAACACCCACTTCCACGCCGATTTCATCTCCGGTCATCTCGAACTCGCCGACCGGACCGGCGCCTGGATCGGGTTGGGCCGCGCCGCGTCGGGCGCCGAGTACCCGTTCCGGCCGCTGGCCGAGGGCGACCGCATCGAACTGGGCGACGTGGCGCTGGAGATCATGGAAACGCCCGGCCACACGCCGGAATCCATCAGTGTCCTCGTCTACGAGCACCGCGCCGACGACGTGCCCTACGGGGTACTGACCGGCGACGCCCTGTTCATCGGCGACGTCGGGCGCCCCGACCTGCTGTCCTCGCTCGGTGTCGGCGCGGACGAACTCGGCCGCCTGCTCTACGACAGCATCCAGCACAAGCTGATGTCGCTGCCGGACGAGGTCCGCGTGTTCCCCGCCCACGGGGCCGGGTCCGCCTGCGGCAAGAACCTGTCGACCGAGCGGCAGTCCACGATCGGCATGCAGCGCCTCACGAACTACGCATGCCGGCCGATGGCCCAGGACGAGTTCGTCGCGCTGGTCACCGAGGGCCAGCCGGCCGCTCCGGGCTACTTCGGCTACGACGCAGTGCTCAACCGCAAAGACCACGAACTGCTCGACGTGGCCGCGCACCTGCGACCGCTCGACGTGGCGGAGTTCCTGGAGCGGCGCGCGGCGGGCGCGGTGGTGCTCGACACACGTGATCCGCAGGAGTTCGCGGCCGGGCACGTGCGGGGCGCGCTCAACGTGCCCGCGGACGGCAGGTTCGCCGAACGCGCGGGCACGGTCGTGCGCCCGGGGCAGGACATCCTCGTGGTCGCACCCCAGGACCGCGAGGAGGAGATCGTCGTCCGCCTGGCCCGCATCGGCCTGGACAGCGTCCCGGGGTACCTGCGCGAACCCGAAGGCGCCTTCCTCACCATGGCGGACGAAATCGGCCAGGCGCCCCGCCTGACCGTGGACGACCTGCGCGCCCGGCTCGACGAGTCGCCCGCACCGGTCGTGCTCGACGTGCGCAACCCCGGTGAGATCGCGGACGGCGCGATCGAAGGCGCCCTGCACATCCCCCTCGCCGAACTGCCCCGGCGGCTCGACGAGGTGCCCGGCGAACCGGTCGTCGTCTACTGCGCGCACGGGACGCGCTCGTCGATCGCCGCCAGCCTGCTGCGCGCCGCCGGCCAGTCCGACGTGTCCGATCTGATCGGCGGCTACACCGCCTGGCAGCAGGCGTTCGCCCTCGCGTGAGCCGAACTCGGGGGACGCGCGGCCGCGTCCCCCGAGTGCCCCAAACCTCCCATATCTCTCTGCGACAGAACGAATTTTGTGCCAATCTGTCGCTTTCTTGACGAGAGATAGTTCTGTGTCAGAATGAAATTGAGGACACGGACGGGGAGGGCAGATGGCGATAATGACCGAGCGGCCACGGCCGAGGGTGATCCGGGAACATCCGCACGCGGGGTGGTTCGCGGTCGCGACGGTGTGCTTCGGCGCCTTCATGGGCCAACTGGACGCCAGCATCGTGACGTTGACCTTTCCCGCGCTGCAGCACGAGTTCGGTCAGCCGCTCGCGGCGGTCGAGTGGGTCTCGCTGGCCTACCTGCTCGGGCTGGTCGGATTGCTCGCCGCGGCCGGGCGGCTCGCGGACGCGGCGGGGCGCAAGCTCATGTACATCTGGGGGTTCGCGGTGTTCACCGTGGCCTCGGTCGCCTGCGGTCTCGCCCCCGGGCTCGGCTGGCTGATCGGCTTCCGCGTTCTGCAGGCGGTGGGCGCGGCGATGCTGCAGGCCAACAGCGTCGCGCTGGTGGTCAACAGCGTGCCCCGCGCGAAGATGCGCTCCGCGCTCGGCGTGCAGGCCGCGGCGCAGGCGCTCGGGCTGGCGCTCGGTCCCGCGATCGGCGGTCTGCTGGTGAGTTCGGTCGGCTGGCGCTGGGTGTTCCTGGTCAACGTCCCGGTCGGGGTGATCGGCCTGATCTCCGGGCGGTTCCTGCTGCCGAGGACGCGCCAGCGCACCGCGCTCGGCCGGTTCGACACGGCCGGTCTCACCCTGCTCGCGGTGGGTTCCACCGCACTCCTGCTCACCCTGTCCGCGGTCTCCGGCCTGCACTTGCCCGGCTGGATGATCGCCGCGCTCGCGCTGTTCGCGGTCGCCTCGGTCGTGGCCTTCCGCTGGCGGGAGCGGCGCGCGGCGAGCCCGTTGGTGGACCTGGACGTGCTGCGGCCGGCGGCCGTGTCCCTCGGCCTGGTCGGGGCACTGTGCGGCTACCTCGTGCTGTTCGGCCCGCTGGCCTTGTTCCCGCAGGTCCTGGGCGCTCATGGGATGGCCGGGCTCGTGCTGACCAGCCTGCCGGCGGGGTTCGGGCTGGCGGCCGTCGGCGCGAGCCGGCTGTTGCCGCGCGGCCTCGGCTCCCGGGGGCGCGCGGTGCTCGGCTCGGTGATGTGCGTGGGGGGCCTGGCCGTGCTTCCGGTATCTCCCGGCTCGCCCGGTCTGGTCGGTCCGCTACTGTTGCTGGTCGGCTTCGGGCTTGGCGTGTTCATCCCGGCGAACAACTCGTCGATCATGGGCGCGATCCCGGAGCGCGTTTCGGCGACGGGAGGCGGGCTGGTGAACATGGCACGCGGGTTCGGGACCGCGCTGGGTGTCGCGCTGGTGACCCTGTCCCTGCACGTCGGCGGCGGGGTCAGCGCGTTCGGGGACGACATGGCCCTGTACGTGATGGCGGCGGTGGCGCTGATCGCGGGTGCGACGGGCCTGTCCGTCCCCAGTTCGCGGAGCAGCCCGCAATGACCGGGACCGAGGCGGAACTCGCGGATGTCGTCGCGCGCCTGCGCCGCGCGATGCGCCGCGCCGCTCGCGGCGCCGACCCCGGCAACCCGCTCTCGGTGGCACAGCTCGAACTGCTCTCCAGCCTGGCCGACAACCCCGGTGCCCAGCCCGGTCAGCTCGCCCGCGCACTGCGCCTCGCACCCAACTCGGTGACCACGCTCGTCAACGGCCTGCGTGCCCGCGATCTGGTCACCCGCGCCAGCGGTGTGGGCGACCGCCGCACTGTCCGGCTCACCCTGACCGAGGCCGGTGAGGACATGGTCCGCCACTGGCAGGCCACCAACGCCGAGATCCTCCGCACCGCGCTCGCCGGTCTGCATCCCGGCTGGCAGCATGTCCTTTCGGCCGCGCTCCCCGCGCTGCGCGAACTCATCGGCGCGATCGACGAGTTCGCCGAAGAGGCGAACCGGGCTGTCACCGATCCGCGGCCGGGTCGAACCGCCCCTCGATGACGTCGCCGGCGAGGTCCGCGAGTTTGCGGTTCTGATCGCGCGCGGTCTTGCGGAGCACCGCGAACGCCTCGTCCGGGCTGGTGCCGAGCTTCGCGGCCAGCACGCCCTTCGCCTGCTCGATACGGATCCGGCTGTCGAGCGCCACCTTCAACTGCTCGGCCAGCGTGTTGCACCGGTCGAGGCTGTACGTCCGCAGCGCGGCCGTCGCCGCGACGTCGGCGAGTGCCGCCACGGCCTCGAACCCGACCGGATCCAGCGGCCCGGGGCGGGTACGCGCGAGCAGCATGCTGCCGATCACGGCGTCGCCGGCACGCAACGGGATGGCGCCCAGCGCCGAGATTCCCGCCGCCACGGCGAGATCCCCGAATCCGGGCCATCGTGCCCGTATTTCGTCGGGATCGATGGCGTCGACGAACTCTCCCGTTGCCAGGCAGTCGATGTCGGGGCCACGGTGCTGGCGGATCTGAGTCTCCTGCAACACCGCGAGTTCGACGGGCGTCTCGGCTACCCGCCGCAGCGGAGTGTCCGCGGCGCCGCCCAGGATCACCGCGGTTCCCTCGACATCGAGCAGCCGCTGGACCTCGCTGATCAGGCTGTGAAAAACCTCCAGCCGGGCATCCACGATCTTTTCCAGCTGGCCCAGGAACTCGGCGCTACTGCGTCCATGCGGTACCGCGGCGACCAGACTCGTCAGCGCCGTCGCGAATCCCCGCATATCCATCGCCTGTCTCCATAATGGTTTCTCCCGGCACGACGCTACCAATATCATTGCACTCATCCGGAGTATCGCGAGCATCCTGCGGATCGCCTTATGGTGGGCCCCTGACGAAGGGGTTGGCAGCACTACACCCTCCGCTCCAGACCCTGGCGGATGTTTCGTTTACCGGCCACGGGCTTCACCGGCGTTTGCCGCGCTTCCCAGTGGCTATCCAGAACTGTCGCCCCGCGGGAACGGACCGGCCATGCCTGATGAGCATCAGAACTCGGAAGAAGTGGTGCCCTCGCTGCGCGGCACGTTGTCACAGCTGCGGATACGCGAGCTGCTGCGGGACGTCCGGGACGGCGTGGAGCAGCTGGCCGGGTCGCGGGACCAGCTCGGCGGCCTGCGCGAAGCGATGCTGTCGGTCGCCGCGGGCGTGGAGCTGGACGCCACGCTGCGCAGGATCGTGCGCGCCGCGGTCACCCTCGTCGGATGCCGGTACGGCGCGCTCGGCGTGCTCGACCACACCCGGGTGCGCCTGGCCGAGTTCGTCTACGAGGGCATCGACGAGCACACCCGCGCCAAGATCGGGGATCTGCCCACCGGGCACGGGTTGCTCGGCCTGCTGATCCAGCAACCGAAACCGCTGCGCCTCGACGATCTGTCCCGGCACGCGTCGTCGGCGGGATTCCCGCCACACCATCCCCCGATGCGCACGTTCCTCGGCGTCCCGGTACTCGTCCGTGGCACGGTCTTCGGCAACCTCTACCTCACCGAAAAGCACGACGGACAGCCCTTCACCGATGACGACGAGGTGGTGCTGCAGGCGTTAGCCGCCGCGGCGGGGATCGCCGTGGACAACGCCCGCCTCTACGAGCACGCCCGGCGGCGCGAAGGCTGGCAGCAGGCGACCAGCGAGGTCCGCGCCGCCCTGCTCGCCGGTACCCACGTCGCCGACGTGCTCCAGCTCGTCACCCACCACACGCGCGAGCTCACCAGGGCCGACAGCGTGCTCATCGCCGAGCCCGAGGACCCGGAACTCCCACCGTCGGAGGTGAACGCGCTGATCGTCACCCACAGTGAGGGGCACCTGGCCGGCGCGCTGCGCGGGCGGCGAATCCCCGTGGACCGCTCCAGCCAGGGCAGCGCCTTCCGCGACGCCGTGCCCGCACAGCTACCCACGCTCGAGTACCAGCTCTTCGACGAGCCCGAGGAAGAACTTGGGCCTGCGCTCGTCCTCCCGCTGCGCGCGGCCGCCGACACCGTCTCCGGCGTGCTCGTCGCGCTGCGCCGGGCGGGCGCGGCTCCGTTCGACCCGGAAGAACTCCCGGACGCGGCGGCGTTCGCCGATCAGGCCGCGATCGCCATCCGGGTGACCGAGGACCAGCGGCGGCTCGGCGAGCTCGCCATCATGGCCGACCGTGACCGGACCGCCCGTGACCTGCACGATCAGGTCATCCAGCGCCTCTTCCTGCACATCCTCGGCTTGCAGAGCGCCTACCCTCGCGCCCTGAACCCCGAGGTCCGCCGCAGGATCGCCGATCTCATCGACGACGCCGAGAGCATCATCAACGAAATTCGCACCGCCGTGTTCGATCTGCACACCGACCCCCGCCGAGCCCCGCTGCGCAAACGCCTGCACGAAATCGTCGCCGAGACCGTCGGGAGCAGCGATCTGTACACGACGGTCCGCATCACCGGCGCGATCTCCGACCTCCCCGCGAGCCTCGCCGAAGGCGCCGAGGCCGTTGTCCGCGAAGCCGTCTCGAACGCTGTCCGTCATGCGCATGCCACCACCGTCACGGTCACTCTCGTCGTCGACGACAAGCTCTCCATCGAGGTCGACGACGACGGCGTCGGCATCCCCGAGACCGTCGCGATGAGCGGACTGCACAACCTCTCCGAACGCGCCGCGCGATTCGATGGTCACCTCGCCATCGAACGACCCGACACCGGCGGCACGCGCATCGTCTGGATTGCGCCCTTCGGGTGAGCAGCACCACCGCGAAAGGGACAAATTTCCCGCCCGATCTGCCGGTTTCGTCTCCCGTTTGAGGAACGTTCAACTCTGGGCCTCCGCATGCGTCATGTGCGCTACCTAAGTTCCGGTGAGCGCACGGAAAGAGGGGGCCCATGGACGCAACGCTCGGGGTTCGGGCTCGCGGGATCACCAAGTGTTTCGGCGACGTCGTCGCGCTCGACGGCATCGACGTGGATGTGGCACAAGGGCAGATCCACGGGCTGGTCGGCCCGAACGGCGCGGGGAAGACGACGCTGCTCGGCCTCCTGCTGGGCCTCGCCGTCGCCGACGAAGGCCGTCTCGAGATCCTCGGCGCGCCGGTCGGGCGGGCGCTCGCCGCTCCCGACGGCGTCGCGGGTTTCGTGGACGGCCCCGGCCTTTACCCCTCACTCACCGCCAGGCAGAACCTCGCCGCGCTGGCCGCACTCCGCGACGAGGGCCAGGCGGACGTCGACGAAGTCCTCGACGAGGTCGGGCTCACCGACGTCGCGGGCGATCGGGTCCGCGGCTTCTCGCTCGGCATGCGCCAGCGGCTCGGGCTCGCCGCGGCGGTGCTCACCGGGCCCCGGCTGCTGGTGCTCGACGAGCCGTCCAACGGCCTCGACCCGGCCGGTAAGAACCACGTGCACAGCGTGCTCAACCGCCTCGCGGCGGGCGGCACCACGGTCGTGCTCTCCAGCCACCGGATGGAGGATCTCGAAGCGCTGTGCTCCGAGGTCACCATCCTCGCGACCGGACGCGTCGTGTTCTCCGGTCCGCTGGGCAAGCTGTCCGCCGAGAACCGTGAGCTCGACTACCGGCTCCGCGCCTCCGATGCGGAAGCCGCCCGCAAGCTGGCTCTCGACACCCCGGGCATTCGCATCGTCGACCAGACCGGACCGCGCCAGGACACCGAGGTGCTCGTGGTGCGCGCCCTGGTGCCCGCCCTCGACGAACTGGTCGGGCGGCTCGTCCGCGCGGGCGTCGCGGTGCGCGAACTCGCGCCCGTCGTGTCGCCGCTCGAGGCGGCGTTCCTGGCCCTCACCGAACAGCAGGAGGCCGGCCGATGACCGCGACCGTCGCCGAGCCCACGGCCGCCCGCCCGGTACCCCTGGCACGCGGCTACCGCTTCGAACTGGTCAAGCTGGTGTCCCAATGGCGGGTACGGCTGCTGATCCTCGCCTGCTGGCTCGCGCCCGCGCTCTTCGTCGCGGCGGTCAGCGAGCAGAGTTCGCTGCCGACGGACACCACCTTCGGCCGCTGGATGCACGCGACCGGGTGGGCCGGTCCGCTGGTGATGCTCGGTTTCGCGGGCACCTACGCGCTCCCGCTGCTGACCTCGCTGGTCGCCGGCGACGTTTTCGCCGCCGAGGACCGGCTCGGCACCTGGCGCCATCTGCTGGTGGCGGTCCGGTCGTACCGGCGGGTCTTCGCGGCCAAGGCGCTCGCCAGCCTCACGGTCATCCTGCTGCTCGTGGCCGGGCTGGCCGTGTCGGGGGTGGTCGGCGGCCTGGCCGCCATCGGGAACCGGCCTCTGGTCGGTCTCGACGGCCATCTGCTGGCGCCTGGGGCCGCCGCGGGCAAGGTCCTGCTCGCGTGGGTCTGCGTCGTCGCCCCGACGCTGACCCTCGCCGCGATCGGGCTGCTCGGATCCGTCGCGTTCGGACGGTCGCCGATGGGACTGCTGCTGCCCGTGGTGGTCGCGCTGGCGATGGAGTTCGCCCAGATGCTGCCGCTGCCCGTGGCCGTCCGGCTGGCACTGCCCAGCTACGCGTTCATCGCCTGGACCGGCCTGTTCACCAGCCCGGCGCAGCTCGGCCCCCTGCTGATCAGCATCGTGGTGAGCCTGGTCTGGGCCGTGGTCGCGACGGCGCTGGCCTACCTGCTCTTCCGCCGGCGTGACTTCACCAACCTCAGCTACGACGGCTCCGCGCGGCGCGCGCTCGCCGCCGGAGCGCTGCCGCTGGTCGCACTGCTCGCCCTCACCGCCGGGATCGTCGCCGTGTCGACGTCCGCCACGGGCTCCGGGATCGAGCAGGACAAGGTGCAGAACTCACTCGCCACGGAGTTCGCCCACCTCTACCGCATGCAGGCCGCGCAACTGCACCGCCCCGACGTCACGGAGGCACAGTTGGCGGCCATGGCGGCGTGCACCAAGGGCGGCGGCCTGGTCGCACCGGACGGCCCCGGCAACGACTGGCGATGCGTCGTCTCGTGGCATATCCCCGGCGTCGAGATCACCGGATCGGCGATCTACCAGCTCGACGTCACCGCGGACGGGAGGTACGTCGCCGACGGCGACGGACCGAAGGAAGTGAACGGCTACTTCCAGGTGCGGACCCCCACCGGGGACCAGCCGAACCCGCTCTGGCAGTTCGACGGCAACGTCGAACTGCTCCCCACCCACTGAAAGGGATGACCCAATGCAGGTAACGCGCCGTAGACGGCGTGCCGAGAAGGCCGGCATCGGCCTTCTCCGTCAACGCAGCGGCCGCCGGCTGCGCCTCGCGACGGCCGGGAGCGTCACGCTCGCTCTCGTCGGCACGGGCGCCGGCGTCGGTCTCGCCTCGACGCAGCAGTTCGGCACCCAGCACGTCGGCCAGCAGACCGACAAGGGCGAGGTCATTTCCAGCGACCAGTACCTCAAGCCGATCGGTGACCACCTCGTCGTCAACAACGGCAAGATCATGGCGTCCACGGTCAGCCCGGACGGCAGCCACCTCGCGGCGCTGACCACCGACGGCGGGATCGCGCTCACCATCGTCGATCTCAAGAACTGGAAGGTGCAGCAGCTCGTCGGCAACTCGGCGACGGCGAACCTGAAGATCGCCGGGAACGACGTGGGCCAGGAAGGGCCGACCTACTCCCCCGACGGCAAGACGCTGTGGATGGGCCAGACCGACGGCTACACCCGGTTCACGGTCAACCCAGACGGCACCGTCGCCAGCCCGACGGCGGTCAAGATCCCCGTGGACGGGCCGAAGCACGCGCTGGTGGCTCAGGCGATCTTCTCACCCGACGGCTCGACGGTGTACTCCGCGGTCAACGGCCAGAACCGCGTCGTCGCCATCAACGCGGCGACCGGCGCCATCGAGCAGAGCTGGGCCGTCGGCAACGCCCCGCGTGACCTGGCGCGCGTCGGCGACAAGCTGTATGTCAGCAACGAAGGCGGGCGCCCGGCGCGTCCCGGCGACACCACACTGAACTCGTACAACACCCAGGTCCCCGCGAGCTCGTTCACCGGCGCCACCACCACCGGCACGGTCAGCGTCATCGACCTGGCGAACCCGGCCTCCGCCGCCAAGAGCATCGACGTCGGCCTGCACCCGACCGCCCTGTACGCGAAGAACGGGGCCTTGTTCGTCGCCAACACCAACAGCAACAGCGTCTCGGTCGTCGACACCCGCCTCGACCAGGTAGTCCAGACCATCGCGACACAGCCGTGGCCCGAGGCCTCCGTCGGGTACGAGCCGGACGGGATCACCCTCACCGACGACGGCCACCTGCTGGTGACGCTCGGCCGCGCGAACGCGGTCGCCGTCTACCGCTACGCCAGGGCGCAGGAGCCGGTCAGCTACCTCGGCCTGCTGCCCACCGACTACTTCCCGGCGGCGATCACCACGGTCGGCAAGGACGTCGTGGTGTCCAACACCCGCGGTATCGACGCGCTGCGCCCGACGACCAAGGCCGGGCACGGCACGCACGACACGACCTCGAGCGTGCAGAAGTTCCAGCTGCCGGACGACGCCGCCATCCGCGGGTACACGGCCAAGGTCTTCCAGCAGAACGGGTGGACCCCGAACTCCGTCCAGCTGGCCCAGGACAACGGCAAGGCCGCCCCGGTGCCGGTCCCGCAGCGGCTCGGTGACCCGTCGACGATCAAGCACGTCTTCCTGATCGTCAAGGAGAACCGCACCTACGACCAGGACTACGGCGACATCGCGAAGGGCAACGGCGACCCGGCGCTCGCGCAGTTCGGCGAGAACGTGACGCCGAACCAGCACGCCATGGCGCAGCAGTTCGGCCTCTACGACAACACCTACGACATCGGCACGAACTCCGCCGAGGGGCACAACTGGCTGATGCAGGCCGACAACCCGGAGTACACGGAGTCCTCGGCCGGTGAGTACAAGCGCAGCTACGACACCGAGGACGACGCGCTCGGCCACCAGAGCTCCGGCTTCATCTGGACCGGCGCCGAGGCGGCCGGGAAGTCGGTGCGCGACTTCGGCGAGTTCCACCAGTTCCTGACCAAACCGGCCGGGGCGAGCTGGCAGAACCTGTACTGCGACGCCAAGACCATGGCGGCGACCGGGCAGCCCACGGCCTACCCGCTGGTCTCCTCCTCGCCGATCCCGTCGCTGAACAACGTGTCGGTGCCGGGCTTCCCGAAGTTCGACACCGTGGGTCACCAGCAGGGTGGTGATCTTCGCGTTCCGCAGCACCTCGGCGAGTTCCACCGCGAGCTGCTCGCGCAACCCGGCGTCCAAACCGGACAGTGGTTCGTCCAGCAGCAGCAACCGCGGTTCAAGAGCGAGCGCCCGGGCGAGCGCGACCCGTTGCGCCTCACCGCCGGACAGCTCCATCACCCGGCGTCGCTCGTAACCCCGCAGCCCCACCAGCTCGAGCAGCCGCTCGACGCGATCCGCCCGCTCCTTCGCGGGCATCCGCCGCATCCGCAGCCCGAACGCGATATTGCCCGCGACGTCGCGATGGGGGAACAGCTGCCCGTCCTGGAACACGAGCCCGAAACCGCGTTCATGGACCGGAACCTTCGCGAGATCCTCGCCGTCCCAGCGCACCGTGCCCGCGGCGAGGGGCTCGAGGCCCGTGATCGCCCGCAGCAACGTGGACTTGCCGGAGCCGGACGGGCCCAGCAGCGCAAGGACTTCGCCGTCAGCGATGTCGAGTTCGGCGTCCCGGACGGCGGTGAACGAGCCGTAGCGAACAGTCAGGCCTTGGACGGAAAGAGACATCAGAACTCGCCCACCCGGCCGGAGCCGAACCGGTCGATCACGACCACGGTGGCCGCCGTCACCAACATCAGCAGTGCGGACGCCGCGTAGGCCATCTGGTTGTTCAGCTGACCGGGCCGCGCGATGAGCGAAGCGATGGCGACCGGGAGCGTCGGAGTCTGCGGCCGCGCCAGGAAACTCGTCGCACCGAACTCACCGAGCGCGACCACGTACCCGAAACCCGCTGCGGCGATCACCGACCGCGTCGCGAGCGGCACGTCGATCTCCCGCCACACCCGGAGCGGCCCCGCGCCCATCGTCGCGGCGGCCTGGCGCAGCCGGTCGTCGATCGACCGGAGCACGGGCAGCACCATGCGCACGATGAGCGGGATGATCACCAGTGCCTGCGCGAGCGGCACCAGCAGCGGTGAGGTCCGCAGGTCGCCGGGCAGGGCGTCGAGCGTTACCAGGTAACCGAAACCGACGGTCACGGCGGAGACGCCGAGCGGGAGCATCAGTGCCGCGTCGAGGCTCTCGGCGAGCCCGTGCGAGGCCCGGCCTGGCGCGCGGCGCAAGGTGACGACCAGGACAGCCGCGGAGACCCCGATCGCCAAGGCGAGCACGGTGGCGTCGGTCGCCGTGATCAACGAGTTCACCGCCGCGCCCCAACCGGAGATCTGCAACGTGCCGTCGTTGCCGGTGCCGGCGAGCGCGGCGTATCCGGCGAGGCTCCAACCGTCCTCCGTGGACACCGACCGGACCAGCAGCGCGACGATGGGGGTGAGCAGCAGGCCTACGACGGCGGCCGCTGCCACGACAACCCACCACTCGCCCCTCACCGGCCGCCTGGCGGTCTCCTTCCGGGCGCGAAGTTTCAGCGCTGTCTCCCGCCGCCGCCGCGCCGCCGCACCGATCAGCAGCACCGCGAGTACGGCGGCGATCTGCACGAGCGAGAGCGCGGCGGCGCCGGTGAGGTCGAGCAGGTACTCGGTGCGCAGGTAGATCTCGGTCTCCAGAGTGCGGAAGCGGGCGCCGCCCAGCACCAGCACGACCCCGAAACTGGTGGCACAGAACAGGAACACGACGGCGGCGGCCGAGGTGATCGCGGGCAGCAGGGCGGGGAGCGTCACCGAACGGAACGCCCGCCACCGCGAGGCACCGAGCGCCCTCGCGGCGTCCTCCGCCCTCGAATCGAGATGCGACCACAACCCCGCGACGGTCCTGGCGACCACCGCGACGTTGAAGAACGCGTTGGCGAACACGATCGAGGCCACCCCGCCGTCCGGCCACAGCGCGCGGAACGCGAGCCCCACCACGATGGTCGGCAGGACGAACGGCACCAGGACGAGGATGCGCAGGAGACCGGCGCCGGGCAGCCGGAGACGCGCCAGCACGAAGGCCAGTGGCATCCCGGCGACCACCGCGACGATCGTCGAGCCGCCGGCCTGCGCGACCGTGAACCAGGCCAGGCGCCAGGTCTCGCCCTGCCCGAGCACGGTCAGCACGCCGCCGCCCACGAACCCTCGCCGGAGGATCGCGAGCACCGGCCAGGCGAAGAAGACGACCAGGAACCCGAGCGGGATCAGGGCCAGCAGGCCCAGGCCGGCGCGGCTTACTGGCCGAGCAACGAGCGCCACTGGCCGATCCATCGTTCACGCCCGGCCTGCACCTGGTCGCCGGGCAACGTCGCGGGGTCCGGCGGGAGCGGCGCCACGTCCGCCCAACCCTTCGGCAACTGGACGCCCTCACGCGTCGGGTAGACGTACATGTTGTCCGCCACGGTGGTCTGGAACTGCTGCGACAGCAGGAAGTCGATCACCTTTTGGGCCCTGGCGGGCTGCTTCGTGCCGGCGAGCACCCCGGCGTACTCGACCTGGCGGTAGCAGGTGTCGAGCAGCGCCTTCGTGCGCGGCTTGCCGTCGGCGCCGACCTCGGCGGCCGGCGAGGACGCGTAGGAGACGACGATCGGCCGCGGGCCCTTGCCGGAGGAGCCGGAGAAGTCCTGGCTGTAGGCCTCTTCCCAGCCGGCGTCGGATTTCACGCCGTTGTCCTTCAGTTTCCGCCAGTAGTCCTGCCAGCCCTGCTCGCCGTACTTCGCGACGGTGCCGAGCAGGAACGCGAGCCCGGGCGAAGAGGTCGCCGGGTTCTCGACGACGAGCAGGTCCTTGTACCGCGGGTCGGTGAGGTCTTCGTAGCTCGTGGGAGCCGGAATACCGGTCCGCGCGAACCAGGTGGTGTCGACGTTCAGGCACACGTCACCGAGATCGACGGCGGAAAGGCGGTGGTCGGTGTCGACGGCGTAGCGCTGCGGGCCTCGGTCGGCCTCGGGGCTGGTATAGGACTCGAAGACGCCTTCGCTGAGCGCACGCGAGGCGAACGTCGAATCGACCCCGTAGGCCGCGTCGCCGATCGGGTTGGCCTTGGTGAGCACGAGCGTGTTGGTCAGCGCGCCCGCGTCGCCCTTCTTGAGGATCACGATCTTGATGCCGGTCTGCTGCTGGAAGGCGTCGAGCACCTGCTGCGGTGCGGCCCAGGAATCGTGCGTGACCAGGGTGACCGTCGCCGCGGAGTGCTCGTCCGAGCCGCTGCCGACCAGGGTGCAGCCCGCGGTCAGCACGGCGGTGAGGCCGAGCACGGCCGCCGTGCTCCACTTGGCTCTCATGGACCCCTCCTTGCGCTCGCCGGCAGGAAGGGATTCGGCCTCCCTGCGCCGGCATTATCCGGATCAGGTGCGAACGGTCGCGGGCCGGCGGCCCGCCTCTCAGCCCGGTTTGAGGACCGGACTCCCGTGGCAACCGAGCAGCGTACCCGTCACGATGGAGGAATGGCGAAGCTACTGAGCGACGAAGAGGTTGCCGAGGCCCTGACCAGGCTGCCGCACTGGAAACGCGAGGGAGACGCGCTGGCGCGCACGGTGGAACTGGCGAGTTTCCCGCAGGCGATCCAGGTGGTGAACCGGGTCGCGGAGATCGCGGAAAGTGAGGACCACCATCCGGATATCGACATCCGGTGGCGGAACCTGACGTTCCGGCTGAGCACCCATTCCGCGGGCGGGCTGACCGAGATGGACGTGTCGATGGCGACCGAGATCGACGGGGTCGTCGACCAGTTGTGATCTCGGCAACCGCGGCAACATCCCGCGGTGTGCGATGCGTCGCCTCAACGGAGGGGATGCACGATGTCGAAAATCATGATCGGGGCCGCCGCGGTGGCGGCGGTGTGCGCATTGTCGTTCGGGGGAGTCGCGCAGGCGGCCGAGAGCATCGGCCCGGTGAGCACGGGGGCGACCGCTCATCAGGTGGCGGCGTCCGGCCCGGGTGACAATGCGGCCACCTCCGGTCCACACGCCGCCGCAGCTACGACCGGCGGCACAGCGCCGTCCGGCGGCACAGCGACGTCAGGTCTGCGCGACCGCGCGGCGGCATCCGACGCCGCGGCGACGACCGGCGGCACAGCGCCGTCCGGCCTGCCCGACGGCGCCGCGACGTCCGGCGGTGCGGCAACGCCCGATGACCCGGCGACATCCGGCCCACGCGATGCCGCAGCGACATCTGGCCCGCGTGACAGCGCGGCGGCGTCCGAACAGCCGGACAGCGCGCCGGCCCAGCCGCCCAGCGAGACGCGAGCAGTCGTCGTAGGCGCGATGGCGTTCGTGCTGATGATCGGCGCGGCGGGTGCGGTGCTCTGGTACACGGCCCGAAGCCGCCATTCCACGAAGTGATTTACCCCACACCACGGTAACGTGAGCCGTGATCAAGGCGGTTTCACGCGCGCAAATGCCATTCTCGTCCCCTGAGGGAACGCCATGAACCGCACCGCCTCCGCCCTGACCGCCGCTCAGCGCGCTTGGGTCGCCGCCATCTCCACGACGACCACGTTGCTCGTCGTGATCGCCCTCGGATTCGCCGGTTTCACCGGCTGAACCTCTCCACGTGTCTTCAGCCGCGCGAGGTCCTGAGCCACGGCGCGGTTGGTCACACGTTGAAACGGAACTCCACCGAGTTGCGTCACGAAAACACATCTGTCCCGAGGAGCTACGAAAGCGCCCGGACGAAGTCAGCAGCCAGCCGATCCAGGAAGGCATTGTGATCAAGCCCCGCGGTCGGCTGCACGCCAGGCGGCAGATCACACATGAAGTCGAGATGCCCGACCCCGTCGTACGAGCGGATCTCGACACTCCCGCGCACCGCCCGGAGCAACTCTGCGCTCGACGGCGGCGTCACGACGTCGGACGAACCGACGAAGACGGTCGTCGGAACAGTCACCCGATCCAGCGCACCCGAGCCCTGGAACCAGCCCACCGTCGGGGCGAGAAGCACCAGCCTGCTCACCCGAGGCTCAGCCGGCACCTCGAGCGGCTGCCGATCACGGCCACAGGGCAGAGCGCCCGCCAGGCAAAGGGCCGCCCACGCCCCTGCCGAGTGTCCCGCTGCGACCACGGGAAGGTCTGGACGGTCGACCGCTGCGAGAGCGGTCTGCAGACCGTCGGCACGCTCAAGCATCTGGTCGTCGGTGACCGTTCGGCCGTCGAAGCGCTCATGGATCGGGGCGGCGACGGTGTAGCCGTCCGCCGCAGCGGCCTCGAGAACGTGCCGGTAGCGATCCGGGGCACCGCCCGCCCCGGGTCCGAACAACACGATTCCGCGGGGGCTCTCAGCCTCGATCAGCGTCACGTCCATGGGCCTTATGCTGCTCCACGCGGCGAGCAGACCCGGCGAGGGAATGCTTCAGAAATCAGACGTTGAACCGGAACGCGACTACACGTTGAAGCGGAACTCGACCACGTCGCCGTCCGCCATGACGTAGTCCTTGCCCTCCATGCGGACCTTGCCAGCGGCGCGGGCGGCCGCCATCGAGCCGGCGGCCATGAGGTCGTCGAACGAGACCACCTCGGCTTTGATGAACCCGCGCTCGAAGTCGGTGTGGATCACGCCAGCCGCCTGCGGCGCCGTCGCGCCCTGCGGGATCGTCCACGCGCGCGCCTCCTTCGGGCCCGCCGTGAGGTAGGTCTGGAGGCCAAGCGTGTGGAACCCGGCGCGTGCCAGCGCGTACAGCCCGGGCTCGGGCTGGCCGACGGACTCCAGCAGCTCGCGGACGGACTCCTCGTCGTCCAGCTCGAGCAACTCGGCTTCGATCTTCGCGTCGAGGAAGACCGCGTCCGCCGGTGCGACGAGCTTGGTCAGCTCCGCCCGTTTGGCCTCGTCGGTGAGCACGCCTTCGTCGGCGTTGAACACGTACAGGAACGGCTTCGTCGTCAGCAAGCTCAGCTCGCGAAGGAGACCCGTGTCGAGCTCCTTCTGCGCGGAGAAGAGCGTGCGACCACCGTCGAGAATCTGCTTGGCCTGCTGGACAGCCTCGAGCGCCGGCCGGTTCTCCTTCTTGGTGCGTGCCTCTTTTTCCAGCCGCGGCAACGCCTTCTCCAGGGTCTGGAGGTCCGCGAGGATCAGCTCGGTGTTGATCGTCTCGATATCCGCCGACGGGTCCACCTGGCCGTCGACATGCACCACGTCCGGGTCGTCGAAAACGCGGATCACCTGGCAGATCGCGTTGGCCTCGCGGATGTTCGCGAGGAACTTGTTGCCGAGACCCGCCCCTTCGGAGGCGCCCTTCACAATGCCCGCGATGTCGACGAAGGACACCGTGGCCGGGACGATCCGTTCGGAGTGGAACACCTCGGCGAGCTTGTCCAGCCGGTCGTCGGGCAGCGGCACGACCCCGACATTGGGCTCGATCGTCGCGAACGGATAGTTCGCGGCGAGCACGTCGTTCCGGGTCAGTGCGTTGAACAGGGTCGACTTGCCGACGTTGGGCAGTCCGACGATGCCGAGGGTGAGACTCACGGAGGACCAGTTTAGTTGCGCGCCGTCGCTGGCCTCACCGCCCGGTCGCGTAGGCCACGCCGACCAGCTGCGAACCCGCAGCCCCGTTCGGTCATCGCCACGACCAGGCAGCTCATGGTCGTGTCGGATTTCCGCCAGTCAACCGTCTGACCTGCTGGCAGTATCGAACCCATGACAGCCGTAGTCACCGGGGCCGGGCTCACCGGCCAGGCGCTTTGGCGAGACACGGAGCGCTGTTACCGCGCGCTCGCATCCCGCGACGCCCGCTTCGACGGGCAGTTCATCGTGGCCGTCAAGACCACGGGTATCTACTGCCGGCCGTCCTGCCCCGCGCTCACCCCGAAGGCCGCCAACGTGCGGTTCTACCCGACCTCCGCCGCGGCCCAGTCCAGCGGCTTCCGCGCGTGCCGGCGCTGCCTGCCGGACGCGGTCCCGGGCTCTCCCGAGTGGAACCTTCGCGCCGATCTCGCCGCCCGCGCGATGCGCCTGATCGCCGACGGCGTCGTCGAGCGCGACGGCGTACCGGGCCTGGCGCACCGGCTCGGCTACTCAGAACGGCAGCTCGGCCGCGTGCTCACCGCCGAGCTGGGCGCGGGCCCACTGGCACTGGCCCGCGCCCACCGCGCCCACTCGGCGAGGCTGCTCATCGAGCTGTCCGAGCTACCACTCGCGGACGTCGCGTTCGCGGCCGGATTCTCGAGTGTCCGCCAGTTCAACGACACGATCCGCGAGGTCTTCGCCCGCACGCCGTCCCAGCTGCGTGCCTCGGCCACGGCTTCACGCGGGCGGCCGGAAGACGCGCACGCCGACGAGACGACCGGCACGAGGCTGAGCCTGCGCCTGCCGTATCGCAAACCGTTCGATGCCGCCGGCATATTCGGTTTTCTCGCCGCTCGGGCCGTGCCGGGCGTGGAGTGGGTCGACGACGGCGGCTTCGGCCGCACGCTGCGGCTGCCCCACGGCCCGGCGAGCATCGTGCTCACCCCGAAGGACGGTCACGTCCGCTGCGAGCTGCACCTCGCGGACGTGCGTGACCTGGGCAGCGCCGTCGCCCGGACGCGCCGTCTGCTGGACCTCGACGCCGACCCTGAAGCAGTGCGCCGCGTGCTCAGCGCCGACGCCACCCTGGCACCCGCCGTCGCGGCGGCACCGGGCATCCGGGTACCCGGCGCCGTCGACGGCCCGGAGCTGCTGCTGCGAGCCATGCTCGGCCAGCAGGTCTCCGTCGCCGCCGCCCGCACGGCAGCCGGACGCCTCGCCGAAGCCCTCGGCGAACAACTCCCATGGGGCACGCTGTTCCCCACGCCGGAGACGGTCGCCGAACGCGGACGCGACGTCCTGCGCGGACCGGAGCGCCGCACCGAGGCCATCTGCGCGGCTGCGGAGGCAATGGCCTCGGGCGCGGTCGACGTGCACGTCGGCCGCGATGCCGGCGAACTGCGCGCCGAACTACTCGCCCTGCCAGGCGTCGGCCCATGGACCGCCGACTACGTGCTCATGCGTGTCCTGGGCGCCCCGGACCTGCTCCTCGCGGACGACCTGGTGGTCCGCAAGGGAGCGGCGGCCCTGGGCATCACCGGACTCACCGAGCACTCCCAGGCCTGGCGCCCGTGGCGCTCCTACGCCGGCATGTACCTGTGGCGCAGCGCCTGACCGAACCGAGACCCAAAAGCCGTAAGGAGAGAACCCAATGAGCATCGCCCACTGGTCCACAATGGACACACCCATCGGCCCGTTCACGGCCGTCGTCGCATCCGACGGCGCCGTCCTGGCTTCCGGCTGGACCGCCGACCTGAATGCGCTCACCCCGCAGATCTCGCGTTCACTCGTTCCGGGTGAGCTGCGCGAGAAGCGCGACCTCGGCGCGGTCAGTACCGCGGTTCGCCGTTACCACGCCGGCGCACTGGACGCCATCGACGACATCCCGGTGCGTCAGCGCTCGGGCGAGTTCCTGCAGCACGCTTGGGACGTGCTGCGGACGGTGCCGGCTGGAAAGCCCGTCACCTACAGCGACTACGCCGCGCTCGCCGGCCGACCCGCGGCCATCCGGGCGGCCGCGTCCGCCTGCGCTCGCAACGCCGCCGCGCTCTTCGTGCCCTGTCATCGGGTCCTGCGCATCGGTGGCGCGATGGGCGGTTTCCGCTGGGGCATCGAGGTCAAGCGCTGGCTGCTCGATCACGAGTCACCCGAGCTCCGTTAGCGGGCCTTCCGAAGGCGGCTTGCGTAGCGGTGCGGGTGGCGGCGCCGGTTGACAGCCCACGACGAGCGGCTCCGCCGCTGGTCAAACACAACCTAGCTCATATCCGCACCTCCAGGGTCGAACCGGTCCGCGCCTTGCGCACCCGCAACCGGGTCGGAATGCGCTGGCGCAGCTCCTCGACGTGAGAGACGAGGCCGACGACTCGTCCTCCAGCCCTAAGCTCGTCGAGGATGTCCATGACGACGTCGAGGGTTTCGGCGTCCAGCGTGCCGAAACCCTCGTCGACGAAGAGAGTGTCGAGCAGCGCGCCGCCCGTTTCGGCGGCGACGACGTCCGCGAGGCCGAGGGCCAGCGCGAGCGAGGCCAGGAACGACTCGCCGCCGGACAAGGTCTTCGCGGGCCGGACGGTGCCCGAATAGTCGTCCAGCACATCCAGCGCGAGGCCGCCTCGGGTGCCGCGCGAACCCGCCCGGTCGGAATGCACGAACGAATAGCGGCCCTGGCTCATCGCCCCGAGCCGTGTCGTGGCGGCAACCGCCACCTCCTCGAGCCGGGCTGCGAGGACGTACGACCGCAGGGACATCCGGCGCGCGTTCTGGCCCCGCCCGTTGACGACATCGGTCAGCGCGTCGAGCTCGTCGAACTCGTCCTCCAGCGGCCTGATCGCTTCGGCCGCGGCGGATAGCCGGGCGGCCAGCGTCTCCAGCTCGTTCACCCGCGTGGTAGCCGCACGCAGTGTCGCGACCGCGGCCTCGGAATTTTCGCGAGCTTCCCGCGCCGACGTCGCCGCCGACTCCACGTCGATCTGATCGTCCGGCGAGACGCCCGCGAGCTCGGGCTCGGCGAGTGCGGCGCGGGCCGCCGCCTCCTCGGCCGCAGCCTGCGAAAGCCGCTTTTCCAGCCGTGCCACGGTCTCGTCCGGCCGCGCCGCCGCCCGTACTTCTTCGACCGTCGCGAAACCCGCCTTCGCGAGGCTTTCCCGCAGCTCCTCGCGGCGCTGCTCGAGCTGCCGTTCGGCGGCGACCCGCTCCGACCGCGCGTCGGTCAGCGTGTCGAGCGCGCGCACGACCAGCCCGAGCTGCGCCCGTCGCGCGGCGACGTCCGAGTACTCGCCGCGAGCCTCGTCCAGCCGACGTGCTCGCTCTTCCGTCTGCTCCAGCAGCGTGCGCCGGCGAGCCTCGGCCGCGGTCGCCGCCTGCTCGGCCGCGCGTAGCTTGCCCGTCAGTGACTGCGCCTCGGCCTCGGCGGACCGGGCCTCGCTCGCCAGCCGCGCCCGCTGCTTGACCTGCGCTTCGAGCTCTTCCACCTGACCGCGTACCAGCCGCAGGTCGGCGTTCAGGTCTTCGCCGCCGCGACCCTGCAAGCGTTCACACAGCGCGGCGAGGGCAGTCTCGGCCCCACGTTTGGCTACCTCGGCGGCGCTTCGCCTGCGTTCGGCGCGGCTCTCCAGCGACTCGGCCTCGGCCTCCTGTTCCCGGTCCACCGACCCGTCCGCAGGACGGGCGAGAGCCGGATGCCTGGCGGCACCGCAGACCGGGCAAGCCTCACCGTCGGCGAGTCCAGCGGCGAGTTCGGCGGCCATGCCATCGAGCCTCAGCTCGCGCAGCCTCAGCCGGCGCGCCCGCGCTTCCTGGTGCTCATCCGTTGCCGCGCGGACGCGATCGTCCGCGACGGTCACCGCCTGGATCGCGCCGGGCAGTCGCTCGGCATCCCGGACAGCATCGGCCAGCTCAGACTGCTGGGCGCGCAGCGCTTCGAGACGCACGGCAGCCGCGTTCGCGATCTCGAACTGCTGCCGCAACTCCTCCACGCGCTGTGGGATGCCATCGAGCTTCTCGCTCAATACCAGAGCGCTCGCCCTGGCCTCCTGCACCTTGTCGACGAGCTGCTCGATCTCGCGCTGATCGCGCGCCTGCTGCTCCGCCTCCGCGACCAGACCGGCCAGCGCTCCAGCTTCTTCGCGCAGCAGCCCGGCAAGACGCCGGAGCTCCACCACGTCTGCTTGCCCGCCCGCGTGCCCGGTCGCGGCGAGTTCGTCCGCCCGAATCCGTTCCGTGGCAAGGGCTTCCCCGAACCGCCCGGCAGCGCGGTCCGCCTGACTCACCGTTCCCGCCACGGTGGCCGCGCGGCGAGCAGCCGCGACCTCGGCTGCCCAACCGTTTCGTTCCGCCTGCTGCTCTTCCAGAGCGGACAGGCGTCGATGAGCCGTGCGCAGACGATGCACGCGTTCCGACGCCGTCCGGCGTTCCGCGAGCAGCCTGTCCGCCGAATCCCAGGCAGCGCGCGCCTGTTCCTCCGCCGCCTGCGCACCCGCCACCGCGTCCGCAGCGCTTTGTCGGACGGCGGCGACCCACTCGGCGAGATCGCGCTCGGGCGCCTCTTCACCGGCGACCTGCGCGAACCGCGCCGTCCACCTGCCGAACTCCTGCCCACGCCGGTCCAGCTCGTGCCTCTGCTGGACACGAAGATCACGGAACCAGGCCTCCACGTCGGCGAAACGCCTGGTACCAAACAACCTCTCGAGCAGCTTCTCCCGTTCGTCGGTCTCGGCGCGCAGGAAGCGTGCGAACTCTCCTTGCGGCAACAGGACGACCTGGAAGAACTGTTCGGCGTTCATCCCGAGCAGCCCCTGGACCGTGCGACCGACCTCGTCGATCCTGGTCAGGCCTTCGGCGGGAAAGCCTTCCGGAGCACCACCGAGCCAGGCGAGCGAGGCCTTCGCCTGCTGCTTGGTAGTACCGTCGCCGCGACGTTTCGGCCGGTGATACTCAGGACTGCGCACGAGCCGCATCCGTTGCCCCTGCACGGTCAGTTCGAGCACGACTTCGGTCAGTTCGTCCGGCTCGGCGAAGTCACATCGCAGCCGCTTGACCTCGCCTCGCGCGCCGGGGACGGAGCCGAACAGGGCGAACGCGACGGCGTCGAGAAGCGTCGTCTTGCCCGCTCCGGTATCGCCGTGTAGGAGGAACAGGCCGTCCGAACCGAGCGCGTCGAAATCGACCACCGCACGCGTCCGATAAGGACCGAACGCGGTCACCTCCAAGCGATGCAGCCTCATTCCTCACCTCTGCCCGCGTTCTCCAGAGCACTGCGCAACAGCTTCTCCTCACGTGCGTTCGGCGGCGCACCTCGGCAGTCGTCGAGGAAACTCCGGGCGATCTCGCTGTCCGGCCGACCGCGCACCGCCTCCGCGTAACGCAACGCGGCCGTCGCTTTGCCGTTCTCCGGCTGCCATTCCAGGTGCACCGCATGGGGAAACCGCTCTCGCAGACGGCGCATCGCATCGACAGGGCGAACGGAATCCGTGAGCGTGACGGAGAGATAGCAGTCGGCCAGTTCGGCGTGCTCCTCCGCGCCGAGCAGCCAGCCGATGCTCCCGGTGAGCTTCGCGAGCCGGCGGGGCACCGGCAGTTCGTGTCGCCGCACCTCAGCGAGCCCACCGGCGTCGAAGTCCACAAGCCACACGGATTTCCGTTGGAGCGCCTCGGAAAACGAGTAGGCGAGCGGGCTTCCCGCATATCGCAGATGCTCCGCGAGCGTCTGCGGCCCGTGCAGGTGCCCCAGCGCGACATAGTCCACTCCGTCGAAGACGTCGCCGCCGACTTGCTCGACCCCACCGACCGCGATCGTGCGCTCCGACTCCGTCGCGCGCCCTCCCGTCACGAACGCGTGCGCGAGCACCACCGACCGGGTGCCGGGCGCACGGGTGGCCAGATCGGCCCGGACGCGACGCATCGCTTCGGCGAGAACACCGTTGTGCCCCTTGGCATCCGGAACACCGAGAGCATGCCGCGCCGGCTCCGGCTCGAGATAAGGGATTCCATAGATCGCGACCGGACCGTGCCCGTCCTCGATCAGCACGGGATCGGCGATCCGGTCCGCCGAGGTGCGCAGGTGCAGCCCGCCGGCCGCGGCGAAATCACCGAACGCGCCGAGTCGTGGCGCGGAATCGTGGTTCCCGGAGGTGAGCACGAGCTGCGCACCGGCCGCGCGAATCCTTGCCATGGCACGATTCGCGACCTGCACGGCCTCCGCCGAAGGCACCGCGCGGTCGTAGACGTCGCCGGACACCAGGACGGCGTCGACCGACTCGGCGGTCACCAGGTCCGCCAGGTGGCCGAGCACGAAGGCCTGCTCGGCGAGCAGATCCGCGCTGTGGAACGTACGTCCGACGTGCCAGTCGGAGGTGTGCAGGAATCTCACGAGGCCCAAGTTAAAGCCGACCACCGACAGAAACGTGGAGACATGCCGCACCGCTTCACCCGAACGTGTGTTCGACCGGTCCGGTCGCCGGTTTTGTCGGTGGGCTCCGCCATGATGCGAGAGCACGGACCGAGATCGGAGAAGGGAGGGACGACGTGGCATCCACCGTGATCAGCACGGCGGCCATCGTCATCGCGTTGGCACTACTGGTGGCGATCGTCCTGCTCTGGCGGCTCTACACGGACAGCATGCGCCGTGCGGACGCCGTCGCGCGGCAGGTCGAGGTCGAGCGCTCACGCGTGGATCAGCAGCAGGCGGCCCTGCGCCGGTACGAGGTGGCGTTCGCCTCGATCAGCGGCAGGGGCGAACTGGGGGAACAAGTTCTGGCGGAAACCGCGCGGGCGCTGGGTCTGCGGGAGGGACTGCACTTCACCCTGCAGACCGACCTGGCGGGCGGCGGCGCGGCGAAACCGGACATGGTGCTCCGGGTCGGTGGCGATCGCACCGTCCCGGTGGACGCGAAGGCGAGCATGGCGTGCTGGGCCGAGGCCGTCGAGACGGACAATGCCGACGAACGGCTCGATGCGCTCCGGGTGCACGTGCGCAACCTGCGTTCGCGGGCCGCGGAACTGGCGGGCAAGGGTTACCAGCGCTGGGCGGACGGTATCTACGGCACGGTCATGTTCGTTCCCTCCGACGCGGCGGTCGTCGCCGCGCTCGACACCGATCCCGAGCTGCTGCGGTGGATGCTGGACCGGCGGGTCTTCCTGTGTGGCCCGACGGGGTTCGCGGTCGTGGCTTCGGCGGCGTTGTTCGCGGCGAGCGACCGGGCGGTCGTCGAGGACATCGAACGAGTCCGAGCCGGGGCCGGAGCCGCGCACCGGGCGGCGGGAAACGCTGTGGAGGCGCTCAACCTGTCCAGCACGCATCTGCAGCGTTTCCTGTCTGCCCGCCGGCGCGAGCTGGACGCGCTGGAGGGCTTCCGGGCATCGGTGACGCCGCTGACCGAAGCGTCCGGAACTCCCACCGAGGTGCCGGCGATCCGGAAGGGGGACGAACTGGCCACGAGCTGAACAAGCACCGGGTCCAGACCACCAATCGCCCGGGAGCCGTAACCAGCAGATTGCCAATAAGGTCAGCAGAGGTAAAAGCGCTGGTCAGCGTAGGCCGAATGGTCCATTGTGACCACGCCCTGGGGCCAACTGCGCGGAGCGGCGAGTGGTTCGTGTCCGCCAGGAGTTACGGTGTTGCTCTGTGACCGCCATTCGCGATCGGCAGAGCGATCCCGACGCCGACGAGGTAGCCGTGCCCTGGGACGCGCGTCCCATCGTCGGCGAGAGACGCGGGCTGCCCTGGTGGGGAGCCGTCCTGCTGGCGTTCGGCCTCGCCTTGCTGGGCGCGATCATCGACATGCAATTGCGGAGTGGCCTCGGCTGGGTGTTCGGGATCTGCTACTTCCTCGGTTCGGTCGGCGCGATCTGCGCGGTGCAGCGGCGCAGCCTCTTCGGGCCCATGGTGCAACCGCCGCTGGTACTGGCGATCGCCGTGCCGCTGGTGGTGCTGCTGATTTCCGGGCTGCCGGCGAACAGTGACACGCTTGCGAAGGCGCTCGCCGTGGGCACGCCGCTGATCAACGGGTTCCCGACGATGGCCGTCACCACCGGCTTCACGCTGGCCATCGGCATCCTCCGGCTGTACCGCGAACGGGACCCGAACTCGGCCGACAAGGCGCCGGCCAGGCGGCCTTCGGCCTCGCGTGGCGGCGGTGCGGCCGGTGGCCGGACCGGCAAGCCCGCGCGTGACGGTGCCGGGCGTGAGGACGCCCCGCGCGGGCGCCGGCCCGCCGATGGGCGTCGGCCGCAGAGGCCCGGTGCCAGCGAGCAGCATCCGTCGCTGCCGATGACGCCACGGCGACGTCCGGAGGACCTGCCGCCGCGTGGGGGGCCTGGTGGGCGCGGCGGCGAACCGCGTGGTGCCCGCCGTGACCGTGAGGGCGAGCCAGGTCCGCGCGGCGGCAAGGTGCCACCGCCGCCTGCGGCCCGCCGTGGGCGCCCGGCGCGCGGTGCGGCGCCGGACGACGAGCGTCGCCGTGGCGACGGCCCTGAGCCGCCAGGCGGCCGTCCTCGCCGGATGCCTCCGCGTGGCGGTGAGCCGCGTGGTGGGGGCGAACCGCCACGACGTGCACCCGGTCAGCGCGGTGGACCGCCTCCGCGTGCTCGCCGCCCCTGGGACGACGAGCGCTGACCTAAGCCGACCGCTCGCGGTGGGCGGTGCTGCCGTCCGGCTGCCCATGGGCGTGCCTCTGCCCGCCCGCTCACCGTGAGCGGGGGCCGCCGCAGGCCCGCTCGCCCATGAGTGCGCCGCCAGCCGACCGGCCTCACCATGAGTGCGGCGCCAGCCGACCGCCACCGCGAGCACGGCCGTCCACGGCGAGCACGGCCGCTGCATGCCCGCCTATCGCGAGCGCTGCCGCTGCACGGCCACCCACCGCGAGCACGCCCGCCGCGAGCGCTGCCTTTGTGCTCCCCCGCACCCATGAGCGCGGCTGCCAGCCGACCGGCCACCGTGAACGCGGGCGCCTGCCGACCCGCCGGCTGCGGGGGCGGGCGCACGGGCTGCCACGTGAAGGCGGGCGCCGCTGGGCCAGGCTCCGCCCGAATCCCGGTTACTTGGCTGCTTGGCGCAGTTCCCGCGGCAAGGCGAAGGCGATCTTCTCGTTCGCCGTGGTGACCTCGTCGACCTGGGCCCAGCCGCGCTCGGCGAGCCAGGCCAGCAGGTCCATCACCAGCACGTCCGGTACGGACGCACCGCTGGTGACGCCGACGGTCGTGACGCCCTCGAGCCAGGACTCGTCGACCTCGCGCGCGAAGTCGATCAGGTGCGCGTCACGAGCGCCCGCCTGGAGGGCGACCTCGACCAGGCGCTTGGAGTTCGACGAGTTGCGCGAACCGACCACCAGCACCAGATCGCACTCGGCGGCCATCGCCTTGACCGCGACCTGGCGGTTCGACGTGGCGTAACAGATGTCGTCGCTGGGCGGGTCGGCCAGGCCGGGGAAGCGCTCGCGCAACTGCTCGACGCGCTCCATGGTCTCGTCCACGCTCAACGTCGTCTGCGACAGCCACACGACCTTCGACGGGTCACGCACCTGCACGCCCGCCGCATCCTCAGGTGTGTCGACAAGCTGCACGCGCTCGGGCGCTTCGCCGGACGTGCCCTCGACCTCCTCATGTCCCTGGTGGCCGATGAGCAGGATGTCGTAATCGTCCTTGGCGAAGCGATTGACTTCCTTGTGCACCTTCGTGACCAGCGGGCACGTCGCGTCGATCGTGCGGAGGTTCCGCTCGGCGGCTTCGGCGTGCACGGCCGGAGAAACCCCGTGCGCGGAGAACACGACCAGTTCGCCGTCGGGCACCTCCGAGGTCTCGTCGACGAAGATCACTCCGCGTTCCCGCAACGTGTCCACGACGTGCCGGTTGTGCACGATTTCCTTGCGCACGTACACCGGCGGACCATAGAGTTCCAGGGCCTTCTCGACCGCGATCACCGCACGGTCCACCCCCGCGCAGTAGCCACGCGGTTTGGCCAGCAGTACTCGTTTGGCGGGCTCGGTGGCAGGGCTCGCTGCACTCATGCCACCAGGGTACGGGCCGGCACCGCTGTGCGGCCGGTCACGTCGGATAGGCCACCGGACATGATCGGTTGGGCAGGATGGCGCATGTGCGGCACGCTGTACGCATGAAGCCCCTCCCGTTCCCCCTCCGCGTCGCCGCGGGGCTGGCCGTGACGGCGGCCGAACAAGCCCGCGAGCTGCCGAAGAACCTGCTCGGGCTGCCGGTCACCGTGGTCTCTCAGGTCCTGCAGTTCTCCATGCGCCTGCAGCAACAGGTCACCGAACTCGCGATCAAGGGTGACGAGGCGCTGTCGTCGCTGCGCCCGGTCGAAGAGACCCCCGGCTGGGCCACGTTCGACGAGGACCTTCCGCCGGACGAGGAACCACCGAACGGCAACAACGGCCACCGTGCGGCGACCGTGCTCCGTGAGGTGAGCGAGAACGCCCGCGACCCGTGGGAACAAGAAGAGCGCGCGCTCGCCGAGGACCATCTCGAAGGCGAGTTCGACAGCGGAAACGGCACCGAAACCGGCGCAGTCGAGCAGATCGGCGGCGAGGCCGAGGAGATCGGTGCGTCCGGGCCTGAAGGCGTCGGATTCGAACCCGAAGGGCTGACCGGCTCGGCCGGGCTCGCCAACTACGACGAGCTCACCTTGCCCCAGTTGCGCGCGCGGCTGCGCAGGTTCACTCTCGGACAACTCGAGGAGCTCCTCGCCTACGAGCGCGCGCACGAGAACCGGCCGTCGTTCGTCGGGATGCTGGCGCGGCGGATCGGCAACGTCCAGCGACTGTCCGAAGGCGACAACGGCGGGGGTCCCGGCGGCCAGTGACCACCGACAACCGCCCGGCGGCCGGTGCCGATCAGGCCGCCACAAAGGACCAGACCAGCGCCGAGCATCCCTGGCCGGTCCGCACCGTCGCACGCAAGATCGCCGACTGGATCCACCGGCTCGGCGCCGTCTGGGTCGAGGGACAGGTCACGCAGGTCTCGGCCCGCCCCGGTACGCAGACCGCCTTCCTCACCCTGCGCGACCCCTCCGCCGACGTCTCGATGACCGTCACCGCGCCGATGCGGCTCGTACGAGCCATCGAGCCCCCGCTTCGCGAAGGGGCGAGCGTCGTCGTGTTCGCGAAGCCGGCGTTCTTCCTCGGACGCGGGACCATCAGCCTCCGCGCGGCCGAAATCCGCGCCGTCGGCATCGGGGAGCTACTCGCGCGGATCGAACGGCTCCGCCGCCTGCTCGAAGCCGAAGGGCTCTTCGCACCTGAGCGCAAACGCAGACTTCCCTTCCTCCCCAAGGGAATCGGACTCATCACCGGGCGCGCGTCGGCCGCCGAGCACGATGTCCTTGTCAACGCGCACAACCGCTGGCCCGCCGCGCCCATCCAGGTCATCAACACCGCCGTCCAAGGTCCCACCGCGGTCCCGCAGATCCGCAAGGCACTGTCCATTCTCGACAACGACCCGGACGTCGACGTCATCGTCATCGCCCGTGGCGGCGGCAGTGTCGAAGACCTGCTGCCCTTCTCCGACGAAGCGCTCTGCCGCGCCGTCTCGGCCACGCGCACGCCGGTAGTCAGCGCCATCGGGCACGAACCCGACACCCCGCTGCTCGATCACGTCGCCGACCTCCGCTGCTCGACCCCGACCGACGCGGGCAAGCGGATCGTTCCCGACGTCCGGGAGGAAACCGCGCGCGTCCACCAGATGCGCGACCGTGCCCGCCGCGCGCTGCACGGCTGGGTCGACACCCAGTGCCGCCTGCTCGACCAGCTCCGCAGCCGTCCCGCGCTCGCCGATCCGCTCGGCCCCGTCGAGCGCCGCGCGGAGGACGCCGAACTCCACCGGGAACGCGGACGCAGGGCCATGCTCAACACGCTGTCCCATGAACAGGTCGCCGTCGCGTCCGCGCGCGCCCGGCTGACCGCGCTCGGGCCGGCCGCGACGATGGCACGCGGCTACACGGTCGTGCAATATCCCGACGCCGAAGGCAACCTTCAGGTGCTCCGATCCATCTCTGAAGTGGCGGAGGGAACTTCGCTGCGCGTGCGGGTCGTCGACGGCGCCGTGCACGTGGTCGCACAGACGATCGAGCCTGGAGAGTAGGAAGTGCGCAGCCCCACGTTCCTGCCGCTCACCACCGGCGCCGCCGTGCACGCCGGTGCGCACGCCGTGCTGCATCGCGCCACCGAGGCGGACCGGGCCGCCGACGCCTGCTGGGCCTGCCTGCTGACCGGCGCCGATGCCGGCGAATGCGGCCTCGGCGCGTGGCTGCGCCGGCTGTCGGAGGCGACCTCCGCCTACACCGGCACCAGATGGTGGTTCGGCGCGGGTTCTCCGCACCGCGAGCGCGTCGCGCGGGCGCATGGCCGCATCGAGGACGCGATCACCGACGGTGACGGCAGCGAGTTCGCGCGCGCGTTCATGGGATACGACCACGCACTGGCGGGCGCGCTAGTCTGCACCAGTGAGCGAGGCCGCGGAAAACACAGAGCTCGGCTATGAACAGGCCCGCGACCAGCTCGTCGAGGTCGTGCGGGAGCTCGAGGCCGGCGGGCTGTCCCTGGAGCAGTCGCTGACGTTGTGGGAGAAGGGCGAGCACCTCGCGAAGGTCTGCGAGCGCCATCTCGAGGGCGCGAGAGAGCGCATCGAAGCGGCGCTGAAGTCGGTCGAGGACGACACTGAAGACGCAGAGTGAGTTTCACCATGCCGGGATTGTCCTGTGGCGCCCTCCCGGTCTGAGAGAATCGACATCCGCCCTGCACCCAACCGGGAGGCACCCCATGTCGAACGACACCTCGTCCCCCACCTCGGCCAGACGAAAGGAAGCGCCTGACCGCAACCTCGCGATGGAGCTGGTACGGGTCACGGAGGCGGCCGCGATGGCCGCGGGACGCTGGGTCGGCAAGGGCGACAAGAACAGCGGCGACGGCGCCGCGGTCGACGCCATGCGCCAGCTCATCTCGACCGTCTCGATGCGCGGCGTGGTCGTCATCGGCGAGGGCGAGAAGGACGAAGCGCCCATGCTCTACAACGGCGAGGAGGTCGGCAACGGCGACGGCCCGGCGTGCGACGTCGCGGTCGACCCGATCGACGGCACCACGCTGATGGCCAAGGGCATGCCGAACGCGCTCGCCGTGCTCGCGGTCACCGAGCGGGGGGCCATGTTCGACCCGTCGGCCGTGTTCTACATGGAAAAGCTCGCGGTCGGGCCGGAGGCGGCCGGGGTGGTCGACCTGTCCGCACCGGTCGTGGAGAACATCCGCCGGGTCGCGAAAGCCAAGCACAGCAACGTCTCCGACGTCACGGTCTGCATCCTCGACCGCCCCCGGCACGACCAGCTGATCAAGGAGGTCCGCGAGGCGGGCGCCCGGATCCGGTTCATCTCCGACGGCGACGTGGCCGGCGCGATCGCCGCCGCCCGCCCGAGCACGGGTGTCGACCTGCTGCTCGGCATCGGCGGCACCCCGGAGGGCATCATCGCCGCCTGCGCGATGAAGTGCCTCGGCGGTGAGCTGCAGGGGCGGCTGTGGCCGAAGGACGAAGCCGAGCGGGAGAAGGCCATCGCCGCGGGGCACGACCTCGACCGCATCCTGACCACCGACGATCTCGTGAGCGGGGACAACGTGTTCTTCTGCGCCACCGGCGTGACCGACGGCGACCTGTTGCGCGGCACCCATTACCGGGCCGGCGGCGCGACCACGCAGTCGATCGTCATGCGCTCGAAGTCGGGCACGGTCCGCATGATCGACGGCTACCACCGGCTGACCAAGCTGCGTGCCTACTCGTCCATCGACTTCGACGGGCAGCCCGGCGACGAAGACCACGTGCCGCCGTTGCCGTGAAGGGAGCGCTCATCGGCATCGCCGGCTGCCTGCTGGCGCTGCTCTTCCTCGTCCAGCCGGGTTCGGCCGCCGAACCCCGGATCGTCGGCGGCACGGAGGCCGATCAGCCCTACCCGTTCGCGGCGGCGCTGCAGACCACCGGCGGCGAGTTCTTCTGCGGCGGCTCGCTGCTCCAGGCGTCCTGGGTGGTCACGGCCGCGCACTGCGTGCAGGGCCGCGACCCGGCGTCGTTCACCGTCCGGGTCGGCAGCAACGACCGCACCCAGGGCGGAGAGGTGGCCAAGCCCGACAGGCTGGTCGTGAACCCCGGCTACAACCCGTCCGGCGCCGGCGGGGACATCGCGGTGGTGCACCTGTCGGCGCCGGTGACGGCCGCGCCGATCGGGCTCGGCACGGCCACGACCGTCGGCACCGCCGTGCGGCTGCTCGGCTGGGGCCAGACCTGCCCGACGGTCGGCTGCGGCCAAAGTCCCACGATGTTGCAGCAACTCGACTCGCATCTGGTCGACCCGGCCCGGTGCACGGCGCCGATCAACAAGGACGTCGAGTTGTGCACCGACAGCCCGGACGGCAAGTCAGGCGCCTGCTTCGGTGACTCCGGCGGCCCGGAGGTCGCGCAGGTGGACGGGCACTGGGCGCTGCTCGGGGTGACCAGCCGTCCCGGCGACGACTCTCCGACCTGCGCGAAGGCGCCGTCGATCTACACCTCGGCCGTCGCCTACGCGGGCTGGATCACGCAACTGCTCGCGCCGCCCCCGCCCAGCCCGAGCCCCACGCCGAGCCCGGCGCCCACTCCGAGCCCGGCGCCGGCACCAAGCCCGGCACCTTCGCCGACGCCGAGTACCACGCCCAGCCCGACCCCGTCGGCCTGAACGACACGGTCCAGCAGACCCCAGGGCCGGGGCTCATTCCGCGTTGCTGGAATGCCCGGGGAACAGGTGCGCTTCCGGGTTGAGCGCGACCGCGATGTTGTTGACGGCCGTCGCCGCCTCGCCGAATCCGGTCGCGATCAGCTTCACCTTGCCCGGGTACGCGGCGACGTCACCCGCGGCGTAGACGCGCCGGCGGGCGGTCGCCATGGTCGAGTCGACATTGATCGCGCGACGGTCGATCTCCAGCCCCCAGTTCTCGATGGGCCCGAGATCCGCGGTGAACCCGAGCGCCGCGACGACGGTCTGCGCGGGCAGCACGGCCGGCTCCTCGGTCCCTTTCGGGGTGACGAGCACCTCGCACAGGGCACCGTCCGCGCCGGCCCGCATCTCGGTGACCTCTGCGTCGGTGATCATGCGAATCCCCCGCTGCCGCGCCTCCCGCACGATCGACTCGGCGGCCCGGAACTTCGCGCGCCGGTGCACCAGCGTCACGCTCGACGCGATGGGCTCGAGCGCGAGCACCCAGTCGAACGCCGAGTCGCCGCCACCGACCACGACCACGTCCTGCCCGGCGTGCACGTCGAGCGACGGCACGAAATGGACCATCCCGCGGCCGAGCCACCCGTCACCGGCAGGCAGCGGCCGCGGGGTGAACTCGCCGATGCCGGCGGTGATCAGCACCGCGCCGGCATGCACGACGTCACCGCCGTCGAGCAGCACATCCAAGCCGTCCGGGCCGTCACGCAGGTGCTCCGCCTTGCGCCCGAGCAGGTATCCCGGCTCCCACGGCGCCGCCTGCTCGACCAGGCCCTTGATCAGGTCACGGCCGCGTACCGCAGGGAACCCGCCGACGTCGTAGATCATCTTTTCCGGATACATCGCCGTGACCTGCCCGCCGGTCTCGGGCAGCGAGTCGACGACGGCCATCGACAGCCCGCGGAACCCGGCGTAGTAGGCGGCGAACAATCCGGTCGGCCCTGCACCGACGATGAGCACATCGACCGAACGCTCCATGGGGTGTACCGCCCTCCGCCGGTGATCGGGACCGTCTAGATCGTAGCCACATCGCGTGCCGAAACACACGAGGCGGATGCCGTCGCGCTGCGCGAAACTGGCGTCATGGCTGAACAGGAATACCGGATCGAACACGACACGATGGGCGAGGTGAAGGTGCCCGTCGACGCGCTGTACCGGGCGCAGACCCAGCGTGCCGTCGAGAACTTCCCCATCTCCGGCCGCGGCCTGGAACGCGCCCAGATCCGCGCGCTCGGCCTGCTCAAGGCGGCCGCGGCCCGGGTCAACGTCCGGCTGGGGGTGCTCGAGCCCGAACTGGCCGGGGCGATCGCGGCCGCCGCCGACGAGGTGGCCGACGGCCGGTACGACGCGCATTTCCCGATCGACGTGTTCCAGACCGGGTCCGGCACCTCGTCGAACATGAACGCCAACGAGGTCATCGCGACGCTCGCGAGCCGCCGCCTGGGCACCGACGTGCATCCGAACGACCACGTCAACGCGTCGCAGTCGTCGAACGACACGTTCCCCACGACAATCCACGTGGCCGCCACGGAAGCGGTACTCACGGACGTGATCCCCGCTCTCGACCACCTGGCGAGCGCGATCGAGCAGCGCGCGGCGGGGTGGCAGGACGTCGTGAAGTCCGGCCGTACGCACCTGATGGACGCCGTCCCGATCACACTCGGCCAGGAGGCCGGGGCCTGGGCCGCGCAGGTCCGTTACGGCATCGAGCGCCTGCAGTCGGGCCTCGGGCGGCTCGGTGAGCTGCCCATCGGCGGAACGGCCGTGGGTTCCGGGCTGAACGCGCCCGAAGGCTTCGGCGCCGCCGTGGCCGAGGAACTCGCCCGTGTCACCGGCCTGCCGCTGACCGAGGCCCGCGACCACTTCGAGGCGCAGGCCAGCCAGGACGGCGTGGTCGAGACGTCGGCGAACCTGCGGACCGTCGCGGTGTCGCTGTGCAAGATCGCGAACGACCTGCGGTGGCTGGGTTCCGGCCCACGGACCGGTCTCGCCGAACTGGCCCTGCCCGACCTGCAGCCGGGCTCTTCGATCATGCCGGGCAAGGTGAACCCGGTGATCCCGGAGGCGACGCTGCAGGTCGTGGCCCAGGTGATCGGCAATGACGCAGCCGTCGCGTTCGCGGGTTCGCAGGGCAACTTCCAGCTCAACGTGAACCTGCCCGTGATCGCGCGCAACGTCCTCGAGTCGGCGCGGCTGCTCGCGGCCGTGTCACGGTTGCTGGCGGACAAGGTGTTCGCCGCGCTCACCGTGCACGCCGACCGCACCAGCGCGTACGCCGAGGGCTCGCCGTCGATCGTGACGCCGCTGAACAAGTACATCGGCTACGAAGAGGCGGCCGCCGTCGCGAAGCAGGCGCTCAGGGAACTGAAGACGATCCGCGAAGTCGTCATCGAGCGCGGTTACGTCGAGCAGGGCAAGCTCACCGAGGCTCAGCTCGACGAGGCGCTCGACGTGCTGCGTATGGCCCGTGGCGGGAAGTGATCAGGCCGCCGCCTCCAGCAACTGACGCGCCAGGCGTTTGGCGTTCGCCACCGCGCCGGGCACCACCTGCAGTGACTCCGCGACGGTGGCCCCCTCCAGCAGGATGAACAACGACTCCGCGAGCCGTGCCGGGTTGCGCAGGCCCGCCACGAGCTCGCGGAAGTAGGCCAGCTGCCACTCCTTCTGCGCCTGGATCACGCGCCGGCCCGGATGGTCCCGTTCGGGCAGCTCGGCGTGGGCGTTGACGAAACCGCATCCGCGCGCGGTCTCGTGCGCCATCCACTCTTCGAGCGCGTCGAACACCAGCAGTGGCCTGCGCACCGCGCTGGTGCGGGGACTGCGCGCCACCACCTCGCGCACGTGCGCGCGCCAGCGCTCGTCCCGCTGCGCCAGGTACTGGCCGACTAGCTCGTCCTTCGACCCGAACCGGTCGTACAGCGTCTTTTTCGTCACCCCAGCCTCGGCCGCGATCGTGTCCACCCCGACTGCGTGGATTCCCTTGGCGTAAAACAACTCCGCGGCGACATCGAGCACCCGTTGCGCCGCGGGCGTCAAGGTCTTCATCCCTTGACAGTATACCGGTCTGTTTAGTTACGCTAGCCGAGGTAGACAGATCTGTATACCTGGAGGTCCGATGTGGACGGCAGCGCTCGGCGCCGGCTTCGTACTGCTGTGGAGTTCGGGTTTCGCCGGGGCGACGCTCGGCGCCGGTTCCGCGGGCGCGGTCACCCTGTTGGCCTGGCGGTTCGCCATCGCGGCCGCGCTGCTGCTTGCCTGGCGGCGGCCGAAACGCGCGTGGCTCGGCTCGCAGATCGTGGTAGGCCTGCTGTCCCAGTGCTGCTACCTGTTCGGCGTGTACGAAGCCGCCGCGCTGGGCGTCGCGGCGGGCACCACGGCACTCGTCGCGGCACTGCAACCCGTCGTCTCGGCGGTCATCGACCGGGCCACGCGCCGCCAGTGGATCGGCCTCTGCGGCGGGCTGGCCGGGGTCGCCGTCGTGGTTTCCGGAGACCTCTCGGGCCATCTCGGCACGCCGTGGTGGGCGTATCTGCTCCCGTTCGGCGGGATGCTCGCGCTCGTGGCCGGGAGCCTGATCGGGCGCGGGACGAAGCCCGGCATCGCCGATTCGCTGGTCATCCAGTGCACGACGAGTGCCGTGCTGTTCACCGTTCTCGCGGCCGCGATCGGCATGCTCACGCCACCGGACAGCGGCCGGTTCTGGTTCGCCATCGGGTGGGTCGTGGTGCTGCCGACGTTCGGCGGTTACGGCTGCTACTGGCTGCTGCTGCGCCGCACCTCGCTGACGACGGTGTCGACCCTGCTCTACCTCACCCCGCCGACCACGATGCTGCTCGCCTGGTTCATGTTCGGCCAGCAGGTCACCGTCCTCGGGCTGGCGGGCCTGGGGATCTGCCTCGCGGCCGTGGCCCTCGTGCTCGCCCCCGCGAAATTGTCGTACCCCCGGGGCATGATGGCGACATGTTCCTCGCCGACGTCGTCAGTGCCTCCGCCGAGCTCGCCGCCACGCGCTCGCGCAAGGCCAAGATCGCGACGCTGGGCGAGCTGATCAACCGCGCCGGCCACGGTGAACTGCCGGCCGTCGTCGCCTTCCTCACCGGTCAGCCGAGCCAGGGGCGGATCGGGACGGGCTGGCGCACGCTGGCCGAGCTCGGCGCGCCCGCCGCCCGCGGGCCGACGCTCACGGTCGCCGAGGTCGACACGACGCTGGGCGAGGTCGCGGACATGTCGGGCAGCGGATCGGCGAAACGCCGCGTGGATGCGCTGCACGCGCTGTTCGCCCGCGCCACGGCGGAAGAGCAGCAGTTCCTCTTCCGCCTGCTCACCGGGGAGTTGCGCCAAGGTGCGTTGGAGGGCGTGATGCTCGACGCGGTCGCCGCCGCGGCCGAGGTGCCCGGCGAGGCCGTGCGGCGCGCGTTCATGCTGTCCGGGCAGCTGCCGGTGACGGCGCTCGCCGCGGTCACCGGTGGTGAGGCGGCGCTGACCGGGTTCGGTCTGCGGCTGGGCAGGCCGCTGCGGCCGATGCTGGCCTCGCCGGCGGAGTCGCTCGACGAGGCGTTGCGGGAACATTCCGAGGCCATCGTCGAGTACAAGATGGACGGTGCGCGCATCCAGGTGCATCGCATGGGCGACGAGGTCCACGTGTACACGCGGACGCTGCGCGAGATCACGAAGAACGTCGCGGAGCTGGTGCGGCTGGTCCGGGAGCTGCCGTGCGAGGCCGTCGTGCTGGACGGCGAGACGCTCGCGCTCACCGACGACGGCAGGCCCCGCCCGTTCCAGGAGACGATGAGCCGGTTCGGCAGCACGCGCGAGGAGCAGGTTCGCGCGCTGCTGCTGCGGCCGTACTTCTTCGACTGCCTGCACCTGGACGGGCAGGATCTGCTCGACGCGCCGCTGTCGGAACGCAACGCGGCGCTGCGCTCGGTGGCCGGTGAGCACCTCATCCCGGGTGAGGCCGAACCGGCCGATCCGGCCGCGATCCTCGATTCGGCGCTCGCGGCCGGGCATGAGGGTGTGATGGTCAAATCGCTGGATTCGGCGTATGCGGCGGGGCGGCGCGGGCGTGCGTGGCTGAAGGTCAAACCGGTGCACACGCTGGATCTCGTGGTGCTGGCCGCGGAATGGGGGCACGGGCGCCGCACGGGGTACCTGTCGAACCTGCACCTCGGCGCGCGCGATCCGGACGGCGGGCCGCCGATCATGGTCGGCAAGACGTTCAAGGGGCTGACCGACGAGCTGCTGGCCTGGCAGACGAAAGTCTTCCAGGAGCTCGAATCGCGGCGTGACGACTGGGCGGTCTACGTGCGCCCGGAACTGGTCGTCGAGATCGAACTCGACGGCGCGCAGATCAGTTCCCGGTATCCGGGCGGGCTCGCGCTGCGCTTCGCCCGGGTGGTCCGGTACCGCCCGGACAAGGACCCGGCCGAAGCGGACACGATCGGCGCGGTGCGCGCCACGGTGAAGGGAGACGGGCACGGTGAAGGGAGATAGGCGAGCCACGCGGAGGGGGTCCGCCGGGGGTGGTGGCCGGGCCGGCGGACCGGAGGAGCGATTCGAAGATCTGGTGGACCGGTTCACCGGGCTGCCCGACGTGGCCCCGCCGGGCAGCACCGGAGGCAGGTTCGGCTCGCACGCGCTGCGGGTGCGCGGCAAGATCTTCGCGATGTTCGTGCGCGGGCGGCTCGTGGTGAAGCTGCCGAAGTCCAGAGTGGACGAGCTGGTCGAGGTGGGCGAGGGGATCCGGTTCGACGCCAACAAGGGCACGCCGATGAAGGAATGGCTCGCCCTGGCACCGGAGTCGGAATTGGCTTGGCATCCAGTGGCGGAGGAGGCGATGCTCTTCGTTCGTGGCTGATGTGGTGATAGTGACCGGTCCGCCGGGCGCCGGGAAGTCGACGGTCGCGGCTCGGGTGGCTCGTGGCTACCCCAAAGCCGCCCACCTGCACACCGACGATTTCTGGCACTACCTCGTGGCCGGGGCCATACCGCCGTACGAACCGGCCTCCCACGCGCAGAACGAGACGGTGATGGACGTCATCGCCGGCGCGGCGTTCGCCTACTCGGCCGGCGGGTTCACCGCTGTAGTCGACGGGATCGTCGGCCCGTGGATGCTCGGCCACTTCCGTGCGCAGGCGCGGCTTCACCCGGATGTGCCGGTGCACTACGTGGTGCTGCGCCCGCGTCGTGAGGTGGCGCTGGCTCGCGCGCGGGGCCGGACGGCACCGGACGCGCTGGTGGACGAGCATCCGGTCCTGCTCATGTGGGACCAGTTCGCCGACCTCGGCGCGCTGGAGCCGCATGTGCTCGACACGTCCGACGAGGAGAGCACGGCAACGGAGAGGCGAGTCGCGGAGGCTATCGCGTCGGGCCGGATGGTGCTTTGACCGGCAAGCCGGAGGTCCCTGGCGAACGGTCGCCAGTCACTGGTCCGACGGAAAGCAGGCGGACACGGTCCGCAGCCGACCTGCTCGTAGAAACCCGTTTCCGCCGTGGCTGCCGTCGGACTGGTAACGAGCAGCCCAGTACCGTTGCGCTGTGACCGCACCCGCGTTCGCTCGGCGACGTCTCGGGCCCCCGGCGTTGATGGGCGGTGGGCTCGCGCTGGTCGGTGCCGCCGGGTACGGGTTTCTCGCGCTGTCCGGACACACGCTGCCGACCGGGGACGCCGCCGCGATCGCCTCGCTCTACCTGCTGATCAACATCATCGGCCCCGGTGTGTTCACCGCGGTCGAGCAGGAGGCCAGCCGGAGCATCAGCTCCGGGATGGCGGCCGACGTCGTGCGGCGGCGGGCCACGGTCGCGGGCGCCGGGCTGCTCGGCCTGGTGGTCGTGCTGCTGCTCGCGGTGTCGCCGGTGCTGGTGCCCGAAGCGTTCGGCGGTCGCTGGGCGCTGTTCGCGGCGCTGGTCCTGGGCTCGGCCACCTCCGCGGCCGTGTACCTCGTCCGCGGCCTGCTGGGCGGCCAGCGGCGCTTCGGCGGTTATGCGGCCACGCTCGCGTTCGAGGGCGTGGGACGGCTGCTGCCGTGCATCCTGGTCGCGGTGCTGGCCGCGCCGGGGAGCGCGGCCTACGGGCTGCTCTTCGCGGCCGGGTCGGCCGTCGGGGTGCTGGCGGGGCTGCCGGCGCTGCGCGGCGGCGTGCCCGGGAACGAGGGCGCGCCGGAGCGATCGCTGACCGCGATGGCCGCGGCCATCGCGGTGCTCGCCGGGGCGACCGTCCTCGCCCAACTGGTGGCCAATCTGGCGCCGGTGATCGTGTCGGCCCGGCTGGACGAGGACACGGCGACGGCAGCCGCGTTCGCGTCGGCATTCGTGCTGGTCCGCATCCCGCTGTTCCTCTTCGCGCCGGTGCAGGCCCTGCTGCTGCCCACGCTCACCGCCGCCGCGACCCGGGGCGACCTCGCCGATTTCCGGCGCAAGCTGCGGCTGATCCTGACCTCGGTCGCGGTGGTGGGTGCGGTGGGGGTGGCAGTGTCGTTCGCGCTGGGTCCGTGGGCGCTGCGCGTGTTCTTCGGCGCCCGCGTCGCGCTGCCGGGTGTGCTGCTCGGCTGGCTGGCGCTGGGCACCGTCGCGCTGATGGTGGCGCAGGTGCTGCAGCCGGCGTTGGTGGCGCTGGGGATGCACCGGGCGACGACGCTGTCGTGGCTGCTGGGGTCGGTAGCGCTGACGGGATTGCTGTTCCTGCCGGGTGACCCCGTCGACATCGCCGTGCTGGCACAGCTCACGGGCTCGGTTCTCGTCGTGGCGGGCATGGTGATCGCCGCGCGCACAGCGTTGCGTGGACCCGTAAAACGGTGACTTAAACTGCTGCCGTGGAGAGACAGCCGCCCGGTGGACGGGTCCTGATCATCGTTCCGGCCTGGAATGAGGAACCGTGCATCGGGCGAACGATCCACGAGATCCGGACGGCGCTGCCGGACCTCGATGTCCTGGTAGTCGACGACGGCTCGACCGACGGCACGGTCGCCGCCGCCCGGCAGGCGGGCGCGACCGTGCTCGAATTGCCGTACAACCTGGGCGTCGGCGGCGCCATGCGAGCGGGGTTCAGGTACGCCCTGCGGCGCGGCTACCACACCGCCGTCCAGGTGGACGCGGATGGCCAGCACGATCCGCGCGAAGTCCCCGCGCTGCTCGCCAAACTGGACGAGGCCGACATCGTGATCGGCGCCCGGTTCGACGAGGACGGCGGCTACCGGGTCCGGGGGCCCCGGCGATGGGCGATGGTGGTGCTGGCGAAGGTGATCTCGCGGCTGGCTCGCACCAAGCTCACCGACACCACATCGGGGTTCCGAGCGACCGGGCCACGTGCGCTGCCCCTGTTCGCGCGGTACTACCCGGCCGAGTACCTGGGCGACACCGTCGAGTCACTGGTGATCGCGCTGCGTGCCGGCTGCCGCGTCACGCAGGTGACGGCCCGGATGCGGCCGCGCAGCGACGGACGCCCCAGCCACCGGCCGATCAAGGCCGGGGTCTACCTGTTTCGCGCGGGGTTCGCGCTGCTACTGGCTCTGGTGCGGCGCTGGAGGGTCGCGGTCGAGCCGGCGCCGGTTCCGGTGAAGGGCGGCGTGTCGCGATGAGTTCGTACCTGGTGGCCCTGTTCGGCAGCTTGCTGATCCTCGCCGGGATCTTCGAATTGCTGCGGCGCCGGCAGCTCAGCGAAAAGTACGCCGTGCTGTGGCTGGTCGTCGGGGTGATCATCCTCGTGCTGACCGTCTTCCCCGGCCTGCTGACCGCGCTGAGCAGGCTGACCGGCGTCACGCTGCCAGTGAACCTGCTGTTCTTCGTGGGCATCACGTTCCTCGTCGGCGTCGCGCTTCACCTGTCGTGGGAGCTCTCGCGCGTCGAGAACGAAACCCGGAAGCTGGCCGAGGACCTGGCGATCATTCGGCTCGAGTTCGACGAGTACAAGAAGCAGCAGCATGACCCTCGTTGACATCCTCATGCCCTACTACGGCGACGCCGCCCTGATGCGGGCCGCCGTCGAAAGCGTGCTCGCGCAGGACGATCCGCGCTGGCGCCTGACGGTGGTCGACGACGGCCGCGAGCCCGGGGTACCCGAATGGTTCGCCGGGCTGGACGACGACCGCGTCCGTTACCTGCGCAACGAGCGGAACCTGGGGGTGACCGGCAACTTCAACCGGTGCCTCGACCTCGTCGAGCACGAACTCGTCGTGCTGATGGGCTGCGACGACCGGATGCTCCCGAACTACGTCGCCACGGTGCTGGCCGCGCACGAGGCGAGGCCGGAGGCGGGGATCATCCAGCCTGGCGTGCGGCTGATCGACGGCTCCGGCAGGCCCGCCCGCACGCTGGTCGACGAGGCGAAACGGCGCGTGTACGCACCGGCGGTGCGCGGCCGCCTCACCATGTCGGGCGAGGCGCTCGCGCTGAGCCTCGTGCGGGGAGACTGGCTGTACTTCCCGTCGCTGTGCTGGCGGGCGAGTAGCCTGAAAGGCGTGCGGTTCCGGCAGGATCTGGGGGTCATCCAGGATCTGGCGCTGCTGCTCGAACTCGTCCAGGCCGGCGAGACGCTCGTCGTCGACGAGACCGTGTGCTTCGAATACCGCCGCCACGCCGGCAGCGAATCGTCGGCGACGGCACAGACCGGGGCGCGTTTCGTCGAGGCCGAGCGGTTCTTCCTCGACACCGCCGACAGCATGCGCGCCCACGGGTGGGACCGCGCGGCGCGGGCCGCGGAACTGCACTTGTCCTCGCGGCTGTTCGCGCTCAGCATGCTGCCGGGCATGCTGCTGGCCCGGCAGGGGCGCGGTGCCGCGACGCTGGCCCGGCACGCTTTCGGCCGCCGTCGCGCCGGTACGCTCACCGGGGTGAACGCTCCCGGAGCCACCGACGGTGCCGACTACACGGACCGGCTCATCCGGCTCGAACAACCGTGGTGGAAACGAGTCCTGAACGTCCAGGCGCCGTACCGGTGGAACGTCCGGCGCCTGTTCGGGGATCGGGAGGTGCTGGACGTCGGGTGCGGTCTGGGCCGCAACCTCACGCATCTGGCGCCGCGCGGGGTCGGGGTCGACCACAACGCGCACTCGGTCGAAGTGTGCCGCGAGCGCGGACTGACGGCGTTCACGACCGAAGAATTCGGCGAGACCGAGTACTCGCGGCCGGGGCGGTTCGGCGGCCTGCTGGCGGCCCATCTGATCGAGCACATGACTCGCGGCGAGGCGGTCAAGGTACTCGCGGGCTACCTGGACTGCCTGGCGCCCGGGGCTCGCGTGGTGTTCATCTGCCCGCAGGAACGCGGCTACGCCACCGACAGCACGCATGTCGAGTTCACCGACTTCGACGGCCTCACCGACGTCGCCAGGCAGCTGGGGCTCGCGGTGGAGCGGCGGATCTCGTTCCCACTGCCACGGTTCGCCGGGAAGGCCTTCCCCTACAACGAGTTCGTGCTCATCGCCCGCAAGCCGTGAGCTGATACAGCTTGTCCGGCCCGTCGGCGTCGACGAGCCGGAATCCCGGCCGGTTGCCGGGGTCGGCCAGGCCCGGGTACTTCGCCGTCTCCGGCGAGCCCGGCCAGAAGAGGTTGTCGGTGACGACCAGGTACCCCACGCCAAGGCGGTTCGCGATCTCGCAGACCCGGGGGTCGGCCGCGGCGTCGATCAGATGCGCCGACAGGTAGTCCTGGTCCGGGGTGGTGGCGATGACCAGGTTCGGGATCAGCACCGGGCGGTCGTACAGCGCCCACAGCAGCACGCTGCCGTTCCAGGGGTTCCCCGCGACCTTCGCACCGGCGGGCAGCTCATGCTGGATGCGGGCGAAGAAGGCCCGTTCGCGAGCATCGAACAGCCGGTTGCCCGGTTCACCGGCCGCCTTGGTGTAGTGCCCGGCCAGGATCGAGATGTGGCTGCGCACGTACAGTCCGCCGGTGACGGCGAGCAGGATCGCCCCGAGTATCGACGCGACCAGAACCTCTTGCGCTCTCGGAAGAACGCGGCGTACCAGCGCCACCAGGAGCAGGAGCGCCGCGACCGTCAGCGGGACGGCGGTGATCGGGATCATGGCGGCGAGCCGGTGTGAGTCGTTGTACCAGTAGCCGGTGAACTTGTACGTGGACGGCTTGTTGACCCCGGCGCTGACGACATACAGGGCCGCGGACAGCACCTGCCCGCCGACGAGCCAGCGCCAGCCGCTGCGCCACAGGCAGTAGACGACTCCCACCAGGACGAGCGCGGAGAGCACCCACAGCGGGTCGTACCCGGGTGCCGCGTTGCTGAGGACTTCACCGGCCGCGTGCCCGGGCGTGGTGACCGGCGGCCACGGCATCGTGCGCACGGTCGCGAGCGCCGGTGTGGTCGCGGCCCACCACCAGCCGAGCAGCAAGACGGCCACCGCGCCCGCGATCTCGGCGAGGCCACGCCATGGCCGGCGCCAGGCGCGGCGAAGCAGCATGGTGCCGACCGGGAAGATCGACAGGGCGGCGACGCTGAACAGGACGTTGGGATGGCCGAGCGCGAGCGCGACCAGGATGACCGGCAGCAGCAGCCAGGCCCGGCCGCGGCCGATCGCGTCCTCCCTGGCCACCCCGAACAGCGAAAGCACGGCCCCGAGTGAAGCGGGGGCCAGGGACATGCCGAGCAGGTTCGGCCACAGCACACCGAAGCTGAGCAGGCCCCACGGGTACGCACCGAAGCCGATGCTGACGACCCCGGTGACAGCCAGCGCAGCCGGGGAACGTCCGAAGATCTGCCGGGCCAGCAGCAGGCAGGACAGCGGCCAGAGCACCAGGGCCACGGTGGCGGCCATCAGGTTCGTCGCGACGGGTACGGACGCGACGCCGCTGAGCACCACGAGCGACACGAGGTCATGCCACGCGCCCGGGTAGAACGCGGGCGGGATGCCGGGCGAGCCGAGGCTGCCGAGCGTCAGCGAGGACGCGTTCCCGGAATCGAGGATCGAGGCGACGGCGTTGTAGTGGAACACCCCGTCGAAGGTCTGTGAGATCGACTCCGGTTCGCCGGCCCCTCGGGCGAACGCGATCGCGCCCAGAATCGCGGCGACCACCAGGCCGAGCAAGGCCGCCAGCGTGAGCCGCCGCGGGTCGGGCTCACGTGCCCGGACCCGGCGCCGCAGGAGAAATGCGCCGCCGCCGATCACGATCGCGACCGCCGCGCACGCCATCACGACGGCACCGACCGACCAGGAAATGCCTGCTTTGCCGGCGACTACGGCGAACGAAGCGGTGATCGCCACGGTCACGATCGGCGCCACCGCCCAGGCGGCGATGCCGCGCAGTCCGATCGGGTAGGTCACCAGAAGGCCCGGTACGAGCAGCCATGCGACACAGACGAGGCCGACCGGAATCGACGCGAACCAGCTCATTCCTTACCTTTGTCCCCTGCTTGGGGCCCCGCCGGAACGGGGCCCCAAGCAGAGTACGTGACTCAGTTCGACGCGTAATAACCGAACAGGTCGGCGATCACCTGGACGGTGCCGAACCGGTTGTAGAAATCGATCGCGGAGCCGTTCACGGCTGTCACGACCGCGTTGGGAATGGTCTGTCCCGCCACGAAGTTCAAATTGGACGAGGCAGGACGGGCCACATTGGAGGGATAGACAGTGAGAAACCCACCATCGGTGGATCCGGTCACCGTCACGTTGAGCACGAGCCCGGCGGCGTTCGCCAGCGGGCCCGCGTTCCCGGGACCGGCGGTGTCGGTCAGCGGGAGCGCGAGCACCCCGCCCGCCCCGACCGGCGCCGGTTGGCCGGGCGCCACGCCCTGACCGCTGCGGGTGTCGAGCAACCGTTGCGGGGTCGAGGTGTGGAACTTGTACCCGGTGCCGCTACTGGTGAAGTAGCCGAACAGGTCGGCGATCACGTGCACCGTGCCGAACCGGTTGTAGATGTCGACGACACCGTTCGACCCGACCGGAACGGTGACCAGGTTCGGAATCGTCTCCCCCGCAACGAAGTTCAGGTTCGACGACGCCGGACGCGACTGCCCGTCAGGGTAAAGGGTCAAGTACCCGCCGTCGGTCGACTCGGTCGCGGTCACGTTCAGCACCACGGCCGTCACCCCGCTCGAGGGCACCCCGTTCGCACCGGTCACCTGCAACGGAAGCGTGGCGCCCGTACCGAGGGGCGCGGTGCCCGAGGTCCCGATCGCGGACCGGGTGTCGAGCACCCGAGCCGGTGTGAGCGGGTTGTACAAGCTGCCGGCACCGGTCGCGTAGTAGCCGAAAAGGTCGGCGACGACGTGCACCGTGCCGAACTTGTTGTAGATGTCGACCACGCCGTTCGACCCGACCGGAACGGTGACCAGGTTGGGAATGGTCTCGCCCGGCACGAAGTTCAGGTTCGACGACGCCGGACGCGGCTGCCCATCGGGGTAGAGCGTCAGGAACCCCGAATCGGTGGGCTCGGTCGCGGTCACGTTCAGCACGACGGCCGTCACGCCGCTCGAGGGCACCCCGTTCGCACCGGTGACGTGCAACGGGAGCGTGGCACCGGCGCCCAGGGGTGCGGTGCCCGAAGTCCCGATCGCGGACCGGGTGTCGAGCACCCGGGTCGGAGCCACGGCCGTGAAGGTGCTGCCCACCGACGCCGGCTTGGCGGCACACAGGGCCTCGACGAGGGTGGGGGCCTTCGGTGTGCCCAGCCCCGTCGCGAGGTCATAGCCCGTCCCGGCGGAATAGAGATTCCCGGTGTACCCGGAATCCGGGATCACGTTGGTGCCTGTGGTCACGTCGGTCAGCAGGTTCGCGTTCTGGTACAGGGCGGGGTTCACCAGCCCGACCGCTCCATTGGCCGCGCAGGACTGGCTCGCGTCGGACAGCGCGATGATCGCGGCCCACAGCGGTGCCGCCCCACTCGTGCCGCCGATGATGGTCCAGTACTGGGACGTGGCGTCGTGGCCGTAGGCGACCAGGTAGCCGGTGCTGGGATCGGCGAGCGCCGACACGTCGGGCACCTGCCGGCACTGTTCGCCCGAGGCGGCCCCACAGACGTTGCTGTAGCCGGCACCCTGGACACCGCTCTGGTAGTTCGCGGCACCGGAAAGCACCTCGTTCGGGGAAACGCCACCGCCGCTCGCGCCGGACGGGTTTCCGGTGGTGTTCCAGGTGGACTGGACGACGGAGCTGCCGCCCGAGGGCAGCGTCATGCGAGTGCCGCCGACACCGAGGACGTTCGGCTGCGCCGCGGGGTCGTCGACGGCCAGTTCGCTGCCGTGCGGGCTGCCCGCGCCCTGGTAGCAGTCGGTGGATCCGGAGTCGCCCGAAGCGGCGACCACGGTCTGCCCCTGCGCCGCCGCGGTCTGGAAGATCGTCGCTTCCGAGCTCATCAGGGTCGGGTCCACGTCACGCAGGTTCGGCTCGCAGATGCCCCACGAAGTGGAGATCACCTGCACCGAGTCGTCGGTGACCATGCGCCGGTACACGTCGAGGTACTGCGCGGGCGACGGGTTGTCCGGTCCCTGGTAGACGGTGATCCCGGCGCCCGGGGCGAGCCCGGCGAGGATCTCGATGTCCAGCGCGGACTCAAGGCCGACGCCGGTGTTCATGTCCGCCGGCGCGGTCGGGCCACCGTCCACTTTGACCGCCGAGACGGAGGTGCGGAGGCCGAAGCACTGTTTGAACGCATCGATGTCGGCCTGGGAGTAATTCTCCAACTCGAAGACACCGACGTTGACACCGCTGCCGATGTTGCCGTACTGGTTGTACAGCTGGGACGTACCGTAGGCGTAGTTCGCCGAGAGCGTGGCCGGCTCCCAGTAGTCCTGGGTGTCGGTCAATCCGTTGCTGGCCAGCACGTTCTTGATGTCCGAACAGTACGACGGCGTGGCGGTGTTCGGCTGGAACGGCGAAGAAGCCGAGGTGGGCGCCGCCACGGTCCGGCTCGACCTGGTGTGATGGGCGACAGGTTTGACCAGGTCGTTCAGCCCGACGATGCCGGTGACGACCGCGGCCGCGGTCGAAGGCAGTTCGGCGGCGTCCGTGTTGGCGTAGGAGGTCCGCCCGTCTGCCAGCCGGTACCCGGCGAAGCCGACGTGCAGCGCGCGAGCCGCCTCACCGATTGTGGTGTGCACCGGAATGGAGAGCCCGTCCGCGCTGACCGGGCCGGGCTGCAGCCCTTGTGCCTTCAGGGCCTCGGTCACCGTGTCGATCGAAGCCTTGCTGGGCCCGAACGTGGTGGCGAACTGGCCCTTCTTCAGATACTGGCGGTACTGCGGGGAGCCCGGAGTGGACACCGCGGTCACGAAAGCCTGCAGCGCGGCGGGGTCGCGCGGGGCCAGTTCCACATTGAGCTGAACCGGCTGATCGGCGGCCGGCGCGGCGAGCCGTGCCGCACCGTGGGGTACGGCCGGCACCGAACCGACCGGCCGCAACTCGGGAGAAACCGCCGCACCGGCAACGGGAACCTGGGCGACCGAAATGCCCAGACCAATCGCCGCGGCGAGTATCACCGGCCGGTATCTGTTCCATCGTCGGGCGGCAGAGCGCGCCACGGAAACCTCCTCCGGAAAACAAAAACTGATGTCGCACAACCCCCGAGCGGGGGACTGGGAATCGTTTCCCGGCTCCATCCCCCAGAAGTGCGACGGAACGGAGGAAAGTTAACAGATGGAATGCGCCCTGTCGCCCCTGTCAGATAACGATTTCCGCCGTTACGCCGATCAGCCGCGCCCGAGGAAGATGGGGTTCGTCATCGCGGCCATGGCTCCGAAGTTGAGCCCCGGCGAGAGTGCGGGCGCGCCGGCGCTGCCGTTCTCGAGCGGATGCCGCACCTCGGCGCGGACGTACTTCGACACGGCGGGCGTGGTCAGCCAGGTGACGGTGCCGGTCCCGCTCGCGGGCAGGCTCGTCTGCAGGATCTGCCCCTCGTCGGTGATCAGCCGGATGGTGCCGTTCGGCACGCCCTTGACGTCCAGCCGCACCGCGATCCTGTCGTTGTCACCGACGTCCAGCCGCTCACCGATACCGGCGGACTGGCCGCGCGGGCCGGAAACGGCGAACGTCAGGTCCACGCCGGCGGACTCGGCGATCCAGGTGCGGCCCGCCTTGAGCCCGGCGAGGACCGCATCGCGGCTCAGATTGTCCGCGAGCACCACGTTCTGCGGCAGGCCGATCACCTGGCCCGGGTTGTGCGCGTCGCTGTTGCCCATCGCGGGCAGCCAGTTTCCCTTGCCCCGGACGGCTTCCACGAGTTTGTTGTCCCATGTGGACACCGTCGCGTCGTCGTCCCAGGTCCAGGGGCCGTTCCACACCTCGACCACGTCGAACCCGTCGTAGCCGAACTTGAAGGCACACGCGATCCACGGGCAGTACGGGTGCGCGGCCACGCACAGGCCGCCCACGCGGTGGATCGCACGCGTGTAGTCCCCGACCGCGCCGTCCGTCGAGCGGTAGCGCCAGTCGATGAACTGCCCCGGCTGCAGGCCGAGCCCGAGCCAGTGCCCGTTGCGGGTGGTGACCTCCTCACCGAGGATGATCAGCAGATCGTCGCCCGCGAACTCGCCCCATACGGCGTGCGAGGACGAGGTGTTGTGATCGGTCGAGGTGATGAAGTCGAGCTTCGCCTCCCGCGCGCCCGCGGCGACCTCGGCCGGCAGGCGCTTCCCGTCGGAGTACACCGTGTGGAGGTGGCAGTCACCGCGGTACCAGGCGCGGCCGCGGCCGCGGGCCTTGACCGGCGGGTAGTGCGGCTCGAAGGGCGCGCCCGGATCGCCGTAGGTCAGGGTGACCTCGACCCGGTAGTTCATCCCCTGCGGGGCGACCTGGTACGGCCCGAGGACGATGTTCCAGGTGCCCGGCATGACGTCGCCGGGCAGGTAACCCGGTGTGGCCTCGGCGCGGCTGATCGAGAACCGGTCACGGAACCCACCCGACCAGCCGCGGAAACCCGCCCCGCCGAGTTTCGTGCCGCGCGCGTCGAAAACCCCGATGTCACACGAGTTTCCGGGCGTTCCGGACGGCACTGCCGGCTTGTCGTAGCTGTAGACGGCAGAAATCTGGCTGACCCCGCTCGGCACCTGCACGGGCAGGTACACGAAGTCCGGCACACCCTGGTCGAGATGGCCGGTCAGCACCTGCGTGTGCGATCCTTCGGCCGCCTCGGCGAACGTCATCGGAGCGAGGGCCAGGCCCGCCCCCGCACCCGCCGCGGCCAGGAACCCACGGCGGGACACGCCTTCCCCACAATTCATGCACATACCCGCACGCTTTCATCCGGATCCGTCCAGCAGGTGTCCACCCGCTGAACGACTAGGCTGTAAAACGTGACCCATTACCGTGCCGATGAGCACCGCTACGAAGAAATGACCTACCGGCGCACGGGCCGCAGTGGCCTCAAGCTGCCTGCGATCTCGCTGGGCCTGTGGCACAACTTCGGCGACGACCGCCCGCTCGAGACGCAGCGCGCGATCCTCCGCCGCGCCTTCGACCTCGGCGTGACGCATTTCGACCTGGCCAACAACTACGGCCCGCCCTATGGTTCGGCCGAGGCCAACTTCGGCAGGCTGATGGCGCAGGATTTCCGCCCGTACCGGGATGAACTGGTCATCTCGACCAAGGCGGGCTACGACATGTGGCCCGGCCCGTACGGCGAATGGGGTTCCCGCAAGTACCTGCTCGCGAGCCTCGACCAGTCGCTGGGCCGGATGGGCCTCGACTACGTGGACATCTTCTACTCGCACCGCTTCGATCCGGAGACCCCGCTCGAAGAGACCGTGGGCGCGCTCGCTTCCGCCGTGCAGCAAGGAAAAGCCCTGTATGTCGGGATTTCCTCGTACAACGCGGAGCGCACGCGTGAAGCGGCCGCGCTCCTGCGCGGGCACGGGGTGCCGTTGCTGATCCACCAGCCGTCGTACTCGATGCTCAACCGCTGGATCGAAGAGGACGGCCTGCTCGACGTGCTTGAGAAGGAGGGCGCGGGCTGCATCGGGTTCGCTCCGCTGGCGCAGGGTCTGCTCACCGACCGGTATCTGAACGGGATCCCCGAGGGTTCTCGTGCCACGCAAGGGAAGTCGCTCGATCCGGCGTCGGTCGAACGGAACGTGGAAAAGCTGCGCGCGCTCGACGAGATCGCGCGGCGGCGCGGTCAGTCCCTCGCTCAGCTCGCGCTGACCTGGCTGCTGCGGGATCCGCGGGTCACCTCGGCCCTGATCGGCGCGTCCTCCGTGCGGCAGCTCGAGCAGAACATCGCCGCACTGCGGGCGCCCGCGCTGACCGCTGAGGAGCTCACGGAGATCGACAAGCACGCCACCGATTCGGGTCTGAACCTGTGGGCGCGCTCGAGCGAGTCGTAGGGTCGTGAGCATGACGGCAAGGGTGGAGAACGTGGTCACGTCCGGCGTGTTCGAGCTGGACGGCGGCCGTTGGGACGTCGACAACAACGTGTGGCTCATCGGTGACGACCGCGAGGTCTTCGTCATCGACGCCGCGCACGACGCGGACGCGATCGCCGGCGCGATCGGTGACCGGGTCGTGCGGGCGATCATCTGCACGCATGCGCACAACGATCACGTGAACGCCGCGCCCGCGCTGTCCGAGCGCACCGGTGCGCCGATCCTGCTGCACCCGGACGACAGGGTGCTGTGGGATCTCACGCATTCGGATATCGCACCGGACGCGGAACTCGAGGACGGCCAGATCCTGACGATCGCGGGCACGGACCTGTCCGTGCTGCACACGCCCGGGCACGCGCCGGGCGCGGTGTGCCTGTACTCGCGGGAGCTGGCGACCGTGTTCACCGGGGACACGCTGTTCTCCGGCGGCCCCGGGGCGACCGGGCGGTCGTACTCCGACTTCCCGACGATCGTGAACTCCATCCGCACCAAGCTGTTCGCGTTGCCGGATGCCACGGTGGTCAACACCGGCCACGGCCAGTCGACCACCATCGGCGCCGAACGCGCGAACGTCCCGACGTAACCGGCGAGCGTGGAGAGTGCGGGTCAGGCGAGCAGGCGGGGCTGGCCGGGGGCGCCGTTGCGGGCCCAGGCCACCAAGCCGGTGACGTCGATGCCGTAAGGCGCCTCGGCGGCAAACGGCTCGATCGCCTCGGCGCCGCGCGCGAGCAGCGCCGAGGCGCCCTTCGCGTTCCCGCGGGCACGATGCGTCAGCCCGACCGCCACCTGCGCGAGCCCCTTCCACAGCTCCCGCTCCGGCCCATCGGTGGACTTCCAGGCGTCCTCGAACACCTCGTGTGCGTGGAACGGCTTGCCCTCCCCCAGCAGCCGCTGGGCCTCGGTGATCGTCTCCTCCGGGGTGCGCACGACCCCCTCGGGCTGGCGCTCGACGCCTGGCGCGCCATAGGGCAACGGCCTGCCCAGCCCGTCACGCGGGCGGGCGTTACGGGCCCTGCCTCCGGCGTCTCGATCGCGGTCGGGCATGCGCCCATTGTCCCATGACCTATTCTGGGTACTCGTGCGTTTCATCGAGGGCCACGGCCCTGCTCACGACCTGACCTACGACGACGTGTTCCTCGTCCCGAACCGTTCGGACGTGGAGTCCCGGTTCGACGTGGACCTGTCCACCGTGGACGGCACCGGCGCGACCATCCCCATCGTCGTCGCGAACATGACCGCAGTGGCCGGCCGCCGGATGGCCGAGACGGTCGCGCGCCGCGGCGGCCTCGTGGTGCTGCCCCAGGACGTCGACCCGGCCGCGGTCGCGGACATCGTCGGCTGGGTGAAGAGCCGCCACACCGTCTGGGACACCCCGCTCGTGGTCACCGGCGGCGACGCCGTGGCGGACGCGCTCAACCTCGTCGGCAAGCGCGCGCACGGTGCCGTCGTGGTGGTCGACGACAAGGGCCGCCCGGTCGGCATCGTGGACGAAAACGCTTGCGCCGGGGTGGACCGGTTCGCCCGCCTGTCGGAGGTCGCCGAGCCGCCCGCGGTCACCCTGCCCCTCGACACGCCCGCGCGTGAGGTGTTCGAGCACCTGCACGCGGCGGGCGCCCGGCTCGCGCTCGGCGTGGACGGCGACGGCAAGCTCGTCGGCGTCCTCACCCCGACCGCCGCGCTGCGCGCCGGCATCTACACGCCCGCCGTGGACTCGCGCAACCGCTTGCGCGTCGCCGCCGCCGTCGGCGTGAACGGCGATGTCGCGACCAAGGCCGAGGCCGTGCTGGCCGCCGGGATCGACGTGCTCGTCGTGGACACGGCGCACGGCCACCAGGAGAAGATGATCTCCGCGCTCGAGGCCGTGCGGGCGGTATCGCCGCAGGTGCCCGTCGTCGCGGGCAACGTGGTCACCGCGGAGGGCACGCGCGATCTCATCGCGGCGGGCGCGGACGTGGTGAAGGTCGGCGTCGGCCCCGGCGCGATGTGCACGACGCGGATGATGACCGGCGTCGGCCGCCCCCAGTTCTCCGCCGTCGCCGAATGTGCCGCCGCGGCCGCGGAACTCGGCAAGCACGTGTGGGCCGACGGCGGGGTGCGGCACCCGCGGGACGTCGCGCTGGCGCTGGCCGCCGGGGCTTCCGCGGCGATGGTCGGCTCCTGGTTCGCCGGTACCCACGAATCGCCCGGCGACCTGCGCTACGACGAGAACGGCCGCCCGTACAAGGAGTCCTTCGGCATGGCGTCCAAACGCGCCGTCGCCGGGCGCACGCGCACCGACAACGTCTTCGACCGCGCCCGCAAGGCCCTGTTCGAGGAGGGCATCTCGTCCTCGCGGATGCTGCTCGACCCGGCGCGGCCCGGCGTCGAGGACCTGATCGACTCGATCTGCGCGGGCGTGCGGTCCTCGTTCACCTACGCCGGTGCGCGCACGACGGCTGAGTTCCACGAGCGCGCGACGCTCGGCGTGCAGTCCGCCGCCGGGTTCGCCGAGGGCCGCCCCCTCCCCGCCGGTTGGTGAGAGGGGGCGGCCGTCCGGCTCACCCGTGGTCCTCCAGCATCTCGGTGACGAGCGCGGCGATCGGCGAACGTTCGGACCGGGTCAGCGTGACGTGCGCGAACAGCGGGTGGCCCTTCAGCTTCTCGATCACCGCGGACACGCCGTCATGCCGCCCGACACGCAGGTTGTCGCGCTGCGCGACGTCGTGCGTCAGCACCACTCGCGAAGCCGTGCCGAGCCGGGACAGCACCGTGAGCAGGACGTTGCGCTCCAGCGACTGCGCCTCGTCGACGATCACGAACGCGTCGTGCAGCGACCGGCCGCGGATATGCGTGAGCGGCAGGACCTCGAGCATCCCGCGGTCGAAGACCTCGTCCAGCACCTCCTGGCTGACCAGGGCGCCCAGCGTGTCGAACACCGCCTGCGCCCACGGCTGCATCTTCTCGCTCTCCGAACCGGGCAGGTAGCCCAGTTCCTGGCCGCCGACGGCGTAGACCGGGCGGAACACCACGACCTTGCGGTGCTCCCGCCGTTCCATCACCGACTCCAGGCCCGCGCACAGCGCCAGCGCCGACTTGCCGGTGCCCGCCCGGCCGCCGAGGGAGACGATGCCGACCTCGGGGTCGAGCAGCAGGTCGAGCGCGACACGCTGCTCGGCGGACCGGCCGTGCAGGCCGAACGCCTCCCGGTCGCCGCGGACCAGCCGCACCTGCTTGTCCGGGGTGATCCGCCCCAGCGCGCTCGAACTGCCGGCGAGCAGCCGCAACCCGGTGTGGCACGGCAGTTCGGCCATCTCGGGCCGGCCGTAGTCGGCGAGATCGACGACACCGTTCTGGAACAGCGCGTCGATGGCCTCCTGCGGCACGTCCGCGTCCGCCATCCCGGTCCAGCCCGAGGGCGTCACCTCCTGCGCACGGTATTCGTCCGCGTCCAGCCCGACCGCGCCCGCCTTGACCCGCAGCGGGATGTCCTTCGTCACCAGGGTGACGCTCGTCCGCTCGACGGCCAGGTTGAGCGCGCACGCGAGGATCCGGTGGTCGTTCGAGTCGGTCCGGAATCCGGGCGGCAGCACGGTCGGGTCGGAGTGGTTCAACTCGACGTGCAGGGTGCCGCCGGCGTCCCCGATCGGCACCGGCGAGTCCAGCCGGCCGTGGGTGCGGCGCAGGTCGTCGAGCAGGCGCAGGGACTCCCGCGCGAACCAGCCCAGCTCGGGGTGATGCCGTTTCGCCTCCAGTTCGCTGATCACGACCAGTGGCAGCACGACGGAGTGCTCGGCGAACCGGGTGACAGCCCATGGGTCCGAAAGCAGGACCGAGGTGTCGAGCACATAGGTGTGCCGCTGGATTTCCTCCGATTGCGGACCAGCCGCTGATTCTCCGGCGCCTTCCGCACCGGACGCGGGCTTTCGGGGCAAACGCTGCGCAGTCACGACGGCATCTCCCTCAGGCGCGGCACCACGCCCGCACTCGCTGGGCCGGGCACCACCCTGGCTGGCCGTCCGCCTTCCGACGCTGGTTTGCGTCAGCGGGCGCGGCCACGAGGGCCGGGTGCCGACCCCCTCGTGTGTTGCGCGAACGACGTCACGGCTGGTACCGCCGTCGTTCCGTCAACTACCGCCACGTCCAGGGCCTCCCGCGATGGTCCGCAAGGTCACGGACCATCACCACGGAAGTTACCTGCGAATCACGGATCTTGCAGGCAGCCAGGCAGGTGATTCGCCAACTCGTCACCTCACCGACGGTAGATCTGAAACGAAGTGGCCGACCCGGCCGGTGATGTCAAGTACCGAATCGGCGGTGCCGCCAGGCGTAATCACGCATCGCCCGCAGGAAGTCGACCCGGCGGAACGCGGGCCAGTACGCCTCAGTGAACCAGAACTCCGAATGTGCGGACTGCCACAGCAGGAAGCCCGAAAGGCGTTGCTCGCCCGAGGTTCGGATGATGAGATCCGGATCGGGCTGGCCCGAGGTGTACAGGTGCTCCGAGATGTGGTCGACGTCGAGGATCTTGGCGAGCTCTCGGATCGACGTGCCCTCGTCGGCGTGCTGGAGCAGGAGTTTCTTGACCGCGTCGGCGATCTCCTGGCGGCCGCCGTAGCCGACCGCGATGTTGACCTCCATGCCGTCGCGCCCGTCGGTGCGCGCGGCGGCCGCCTTGAGGCTGCGGGCCATGTCGGCCGGCAGGAGCTCGAGCGCGCCGACCATGCGCAGGCGCCACGGGTTCTCCGGGGCCGCGAGCTCGTCGACCACGTCGACGATGATCTTGAGGAGCGCCTCGACCTCTTCGTGCGCGCGGGAGAGGTTGTCGGTCGACAGCAGCCACATCGTGACGACCTCGACGTCGGCTTCGCGGCACCAGGACAGGAAGTCCGCGATCTTCTTGGCGCCCGCGCGGTGCCCGTCGGCCACATCGGTGAACCCCGCTTCGCGTGCCCAGCGCCGGTTGCCGTCCAGCATGATCGCGATATGGCGAGGGTGGTTTCCGGCGGCCTGCTGGATCAGCCGCCGCCCGTAGACGGTGTAGGCGATACGGGACCCGATAGCGCGAAGGCTCACGTCGACCAAGCGTACGCAGGACGGTGTGAGACCGCGGTTCCGACCGCCCGGAGAGTGGAGCGTGGTTCCCGCCACGCTCACGGGAATAAGACCTACGGTCCCGTAACCTCAGGTGTGTGACGGTCGAGACTGCGTCCCCGGTTGTGGACACCCGCCCGCGCCTTCGCGGTCATCTGCATTTCTGGTCGTTCTTCGGCGCGCTCGTCTGCGCCGTGGCGCTCGTGGCCGTCGCGGGCGCGACCGTCTCGGGCACGGCGGCGGTCGCCACTTCGGTGTACGGCCTGACGGTGATGGGCGTGTTCGGGGTGAGCGCGCTGTACCACCGGCGGCTGTGGAGCCCGCGCGGGTACAAGTGGATGAAGCGCGCGGACCACTCGATGATCTTCCTGTTCATCGCGGGGACGTACACGCCGTTCACCGTGCTGTCGATGTCGAAGCCGACCGGCTGGGTGATCCTGGGCGTCGTCTGGGGCGGGGCGCTCGCGGGCGTCGCGCTGAAGATGCTGTGGCCGTCCGCGCCGCGCTGGCTCGGCGTGCCGATCTACATCGCACTGGGCTGGGTCGCGATCTTCGTACTCCCCGAACTGGCGCGCCACGCCGGTCTCGCCGCCCTGGTGTTACTGCTGGTCGGCGGCCTGTTCTACACGGTCGGCGCCATCTTCTACGGCATCCGCTGGCCCAACCACTGGCCTGACACGTTCGGATACCACGAGTTCTTCCACGCCTGCACCGTCCTAGCGGCGATTTCGCACTACATCGCGATCTGGCTCGCGCTGTACGCGTAGCTCCAGGCAGCGGCGATCGTCACCGCTCTTGTGAATCGCCGACGAGTGCCTTGTCGACGCCGTGATAGAGCGCCAAGACCTGATCCAGGCCGGTGAGTTCGATCGGGCGGATCACCGGGCGGTTCGCATCCACCACGATCCGCAGTGGCTCCCGGCGCCGCTCGGCCTCGCTCGCGGCGCGCACCAGGGTCTTCAATCCGGACGAGCCGAGGAAAGCCACCCTGCTCAGATCGACCACACACGGCCCATGCGGTGACTGAGAAAGCGCACGACGAACGGCGCGTCCAGCTGCGGGGCGGTGTTCAAATCGATCTCGCCGACCACGGTCAGCGCCACCGCGTCCTCGACCTGGCGCTGCGTGATCTCGAGTTGCTCGTCACTCGGCTCGGACACACGCGATCGTGTCATCAATCAGTCCTCCAGCATCTCGGCCCGCAGGAACGCCTCCGGGATCGCGAAGGTGTCCACCATTCCCGGACGCGCGGCCGCAGCTGGCGGCACCGGTCGTTCACCGCCGCGATCACCGCCTTCGTATGCGAAGCGGTGATACGGCCGTGCTCCAGGAACCACGCGCGGTCCTCCTCGACCGCCGACAGGGCGCACAGATCGCGCAGCTTGCCCAGCAGCTCGGCCGCCGTGGCGTCGCCGCACCGCGTTGCCGATGTAATCCTTACGCGCCCCCAAATCCGGCGTGTCGATGACGAACTCGCGCGCCCGCCGATCGTAGGTGGCTGTCGTGCACACGTGCTGCACATCCGAGCCGTGGCCCGACTCGGTCATCGCGAAACAGCCCGGCAGGTCCAGGTCCATGATCCGGGCCAGGTACTGCTCATGATGCCGCTGCGTGCCGAGCAGCTGCACGGCCCCGCCGAACAGTCCCCACTGCACCCCGGCCTTGACCATCAGCGACAGATCGCCGTACCCGAGCATCTCGAACGACACGACCGAAGCGCCGATGTCACCGCCGTCGTACTCGCGGGCGAATCCGAGACGCGGATGCCCGGTCTTCGCCAGCGTACGCAGCTGCTCGAGCACCCAGGCCCGGTACTCCTCGGTGCCCGCGTCACGCGGCTCCAGGTAGCCGTTCGCCGCCTGCTGCGCCCGGACGTCGCGCCGCAGCGCCGCCCAGCGTCCGCCCAATACGACCGTCAACGGGTTCGTACCGCACAGCGTCGCCCAGCGGGAGCGAGTTCGCAGCGCTCAACCGAGGTCCGGCCACTCCAATTGGTTCGACGAATCCCTATCGGCTTTTCCTGCGCCGTCTGTTATCCGGAAACCTCGGGCCTGCCGAGTACTTGACCGCGACACCTCGCCTCTGCGTCGAAGTGCGCGCTATTATTTCCCGCCCAACAAGATCGCGCAGAATATCGCGTGCCTGATAGACATCCACATCGAATAGCCGTTGTATTGTACGATTATTTATCTCACCATAGTCATTGATGTGATCGATGACTTTATTATCAATGTCATCAATGGCCCTGCTATGATAGGCGACCGCGTTTCCCAATTGAGCGACAACTTCTGCACGTAAACGATACGACGGGAATCGTCGATTCATCGTTCCACGCGTCGGCTCCAGGATGTTGCCCGGCTGAGCAGACAAGCGCAGGAGGACAGCCTGCGCCTCTTCATTGCTGCGCTGAATCTCACTGGCTACGGCATCCGCCTTGACAGTTCGCTTGTCACATAGGCGGCGAACGATCAGCAAAGTATCGGTATCATTCTGTTCCGGCGCCGGCAAAGTGGCCAGGAACTTGGTTATTCTCACCTTCGGCGGCTGACCACGAAACAGGACCGAAACACGGCTTGGATCTTCGGAAATTATCGGAATGTCCCGGCCGGATCGAATCATTTCGCGATACATTCGATCGACCCCTTGCCCGACTTCCTCGGCAAGCCCCAGAGTTCTGAACCCAGCAGCCAGTGCGGGGAACCGTGCCCGCGATCCATGGGTCAAGATGTTGCTGGTCATGATACCTGATACCAACGGCCCAGGAGAGTCGATACGAAGATATTGCGGCGAATGCTCGACCTGAATCGGAACCCGAAGCCGCCAGTCGCCATGAATAAAGGAATTCGCAATAGCTTCACGCACAGCCCCCGATGGATAATCTTCTATCTGCAACTGCTGACCGTCAGGAAGTGTGACAGGCGTAATTCCCTGCCTGGCCCGGATTAACTGTATCAGCTCCTCGAAGGCGGTGACGGCCGGCGCCGGAAGCCTGGCGATGGAATCAATTTCTCCTGATTGCGTACGCTTGTGTTGGTACACTACGACCTCGTCAGAAGCGCCGGGGCCCGGCGCGCACAACAGGATCTCGCCCGACCGGGTGAGCAGCCCGTCATTTCCGACGGCTTTCAATACCCTGAGCAGGTCCAAGTCGCCGAGCTCGGCGTATTGCTGCCTACTCCGGTCCGCCGAACTGGCCAAGAGACGCCTGATATACCTCAACGCCAGTGGGTCCGCCTCGTCAACCGGCCGACCACTCGACGCAGCCGACCAATCGATACCACGACGTTCCTCGGTCAATCGAGCGACATCGGCCGGTCTCATGGGAGCGCAGTCCGTGTTTATTCGCTGGTAGGTGTACCCCTTCGTGGTCGAGTAGACTTCCAGCCCTTCCGGAACCCGAATCTCCAGCAGACGCTTTCCCGAGAACTCGACCACATCGATGTCCACCAGCAACCCGGGGTTGGTGAGCTGATGGATCCTCGACCGAAGGATCGCGGGGTCAAGATCACATCCAACGAAGGCGGCATCTCCCGACTCGCCATCGACGACACCGACGACAATCGCGCCTCCGCTACCGTTGGCAAAGCAGACCGCCGCCTCGGCGAGGTCGTTGCAGGCTTCCTTGAAGTTCGACTTCTGCTCCTTGAAGTCGAGCCTCTCGGTCTCCACCTTCGCCGAGGACTTGCCATTTAGCACGGCCTTCAGCTCGGCCAACGTCCTGGCCATCGTTTGAGCCTCCTTTGAGGTAAGTGACAAAATGATACCTTACCCAAAGGAGGCTCAAAGTTGTCGACCTTCGCCCAGCGGGCGCGAGTTCGCAGCGCTCAGCCGAGGTCCGGCCCCTTCGCGCGCAGGTCGTCCACAGTGGACATCGCCTGTCGCAGTTCGGTCAGCCAGCTTTCCGCGTGCTGCCCGACCAGGCGCACCGCCCAGGCCAGCGCCTCGGACCGGGACCGCGCGACACCGGAGTCCACCAGGGTGTCCAGCACCTGCCGCTCGGGCTGGCGCAGCCGGGTCATCACCGGCACGGACAGCGTTGTGAACAACTCCTGGGTGTCCCCGATCCGGGCACCCCACGCGACCTTCCGCTGGTACCGGTGCTCGGCCTGCCGCGCGATCTCGATGCGCTGCTCGCGCGTCTCCTCGCGGAACCGGCTGATCCGGCCGGATTCGGCTGCGGCCCGCGCCGCGTCGTCGTCGAACTCGCCGGTCAGCGGCGGCAATTCGCCGACGACGAGGATCTCCTCACGGTCGACGGTGATCTCCGGTGCACCCGTGAACCAGCCGTCCGGCAACCGCCCCGCGAACCAGCCTGCCGCGTCCTCGGCCGAGGGCACCTCGCCCTGCTGCCAGCCGCCGCGCCCTTTCCAGCCTCGATGTCCCCGCATCACAACCTCCGCGATTACATGATTACAACGCTACAGACGCTACGCCGGACCGGCGGCGAGCACGAGGCTGTTTGCCGAGGGCGAAACTCAGCGCGCGAGTGCGGCTTCGAGCGCGTCCGCCGAGGTCACCGGCCGGTCGCAGACATACCCGTGGCATACGTAGGCCGCCGCCGCACCGTCGACGAGCGGGCGCTCGGCCAGCAGTGGCGCGCTGTCCGGCAGGCCCGCCAGCACGACACCACCGCCGTGCACGAGCTGCGCGGCCGTGGTCCGCAGCTCCGACCACGCCTCCGGGTCGAGGCCGACCACGGCGACCTGCACGGGACCGGCGGCCAGCGCCTCGGCGGCCGAAAGCCAGTGGCCCGCGAACCTCGGCACCTTCGTGATCAGCTGCCCGGCGCGGCTCAACGCCTGCTCCGCCGCGTCGCGATAGGCCGCCGCGCGTTCGGAGCCGGCCAGCACCGAAGCGGTGACCAGGGCGTTCGCGAGCGCCGACGCACCAGACGGGCTGGCGTTGTCGGCCGGATCGGAAGGACGCTGCACCAACGTTTCCGCGTCGTCGGCCGTGTCGTGGTAGGCACCGGGCGCGTCACCGGCGGCGAAGCGTTCCAGCGCGATGTCGAGCAGCCTCGTCGCGTCCTCGAGCCAGCGCGGGTCGCCGGTCGCCTGGTGCAGGGCCAGCAACCCGTCGGCGAAGCACGCGTAGTCCTCCAGGACACCCGCCGCCTCGCTCACCTGGCCATGCCGCGAACTGCGCCGCAACCGGCCGTCCACCCAATGGATGTCCGAGATCGCGACAGCGGCCCGGTCCGCGGCCTCGATCCAGCGCGGCTCGTTCAGCGCGACACCCGCCTCGCACAAGGCCGTGATCGCGAGACCGTTCCACGCGGCGATCACCTTGTCGTCGCGTCCCGGCTGGGGGCGCCGGTCGCGCACGGAGAGCAGGGCCGCACGCACTCGCTCGAACCGCGCCGGGTCATCCGGCTCGCGGCGCAGCTGCAACACGGACCGGCCGCGCTCGAAGGTGCCGAGCTCGGTCACCCCGAACACCTGTGCCGCCCACTGGCCTTCCTCGCCGAGAACCTCCTGGAGCTCGCCGGGGGTCCAGACGTAGGTCAACCCTTCTTCGCCGAGCGTGTCGGCGTCGAGCGACGCCGCGAACCCGCCTTCCTCCGTGCCGAGCTGGTCCAGGATGAACTCGCCGGTTTCCCTCGCCACCGCCAGCGCCCGCGCCGAACCCGTCACCCGCGCCAGATGCGCGTACACCCGGAGCAGCAAAGCGTTGTCGTACAACATCTTTTCGAAATGCGGGACCACCCAGTCCGCGTCGACCGAGTACCGGGCGAAACCACCGGCCAGCTGGTCGTACATCCCGCCGCCGGCCATCGCCGCCGCGCATTCGTCCACTAAGGACAGAGCCGCTGCGGAACCCGTGCGTTCGTGGTGGCGCAGCAGGAACTCCAGCACCATCGACGGCGGGAACTTCGGCGCGCCACCGAATCCGCCCCGGGCCCGATCCGCGTCCGCGGCCAGCTTCTCCACCGCGCCCGTGAGCACTCGCTCGTCGACCGCGGCTTCCGGCAGCGGCCCGGCCTGCCGCGCCAGCTGCTCAACGATCCGGCCCGCGCCCTCCCGCAGCTCCTCGCGACGCTCCCGCCAGGCCTGCGCGACCGCGAAGAGCAGCTGCTGGAACGACGGCATGCCCGGGCGCGGCTGCGGCGGGTAGTAGGTGCCGCAGTGGAACGGCTCGCCCTCCGGGGTCAGGAAGCAGGTCATCGGCCAGCCACCCTGGCCGCTCATCGCCTGGGTGGCGGTCATGTAGACGGCGTCGATATCGGGACGTTCTTCGCGGTCCACCTTGATGTTCACGAAGTTCTCGTTCATCAGCCGGGCGGTGTCGGCGTCCTCGAACGATTCGTGTGCCATCACGTGGCACCAGTGACACGCGGCGTAACCCACCGAAAGCAGGATCGGGACATCCCGGCGGCGGGCCTCGGCGAGCGCATCGGCGCTCCACGGCCACCAGGCCACCGGGTTCCCGGCGTGTTGCAGGAGGTACGGGCTCGTGGCGGTGGCGAGTCGGTTGGCCATGCCCCCAGGGTGACACGCCGCGAGCCGTCACGAACTTTCGGTCTTCTCCGGTTCCTTCTCCCGCTCGGCCTGTTCAGCCTGCCCGGCCTCGGCCTCTTCCTCGTCGAAGGTCTTCGGCACCCGCTTGAGGTGCTTGGTCATCGACCGCACCAGGAACACCACGGCGATCAGGAACACCAGCAACAGCAGGAAGCCGACCGGCGAGGACTTGCCGAAGTCCTGGCCCTGGCCGCCGTTGTCGCCACTGTCGGGCTGCTGTACCAGGACCAGCGCGGTCGTCTCGACCGGGCTCACCCCTGGCAACACGAAACTCATGTGGTCACCTTCTCACGTACCCCTGCGAACAGATCGTCCTCCGGCAGGGTGCTGTCCACAAGCGAGCGGACCAGTTCGTACTCCTCCGTCGGCCAGATCCGCCGCTGCATCTCCAGCGGCACGGCGAACCAGCGGCTGGTCGGGTCGATCTGCGTGGCGTGCGCCTTGAGCGCCTCGTCACGGATCTTGAAGTAGTCCGCGCAGTCGATCCGGGTGGTGACCCGCTCCATGATGTCCGCGCGGTCCGGGTCCCACTTCTGGAGCCACTCGGTGTACGGGGATTCCAACCCGGCCTCGGTCAGCGCGTCGTGGAACAGTTGCATGCGCTGCCGGGAGAACCCGTGCAGGTAGTACAGCTTCAGCGGCTGCCACGGCTCGCCCGCCTCGGGGAACCGGTCCGGTTCGGCGACCGCGTCGAAGGCCGCGACCGACACCTCGTGGGTGCGGATGTGATCCGGGTGGGGGTAACCGCCGTTCTCGTCGTAGGTCAGCACCACGTGCGGCCGGAACCGCCGCATCACCTGGACCAGCTCGGCCACCGGCTCCTCGATCGGCACCATCGCGAAGCAGCCCTCCGGCAGCGGCGGGCGCGGGTCACCCTCGGGAAGACCCGAGTCGACGAAGCCCAGCCAGTGATGCTCGACCCCGAGAATCTCGGCCGCCTTCGCCATCTCCTCGCGCCGGATCCGCGTCATGTTCTCGCGCACCCCGGGCACGTCCATCGCCGGGTTGAGCACGCTCCCGGCCTCCCCGCCGGTGCAACTGACCACCATCACCTCGGCGCCTTCGGCCACGTACTTGGCCATCGTCGCGGCACCCTTGCTCGACTCGTCGTCCGGATGGGCGTGCACCGCCATCAGGCGCAGGCGCGAATCCGCCTCGGAACCCCGCTCGTCAGCTTCCACCATGCGTCCAACGACCCCTTCTGCACCACTATTCCGAGCCTGACGGATACTCGGTCCGTACCTCCATTGTCCCCGGGGGTACGACAGGACAGAGCAGGAGGCCCGGGTTTGACCACGCGTGCGCTGCCCGAGGGGCGGTACGGCACGGGCGGCCGGCCGCCCGCCCGGTGGCGGCGGCGGCTGTTCGCCGCCGTGGCACTGGTCGCAGGCGGAATCGTCGCCTGGGTCGCCTACGTCAACCTCGGGCCCGCGCCCATCAGCGCCGAACGCGTGTCCTTCGCGGCGCAACCCGGCAACGCCATGTCGGTCACGATCAACGTGACCCGTGACGACCCGTCGAAGCCCGGGGTCTGCATCGTCCGCCTCCGTGACAACTCCGGCGCGGAGAGTGGCCGCAAGGAGGTCTACATCCCGGCCGGGGACAACCACAGCCGGCAGACAACGGTCGTGCAAAGCATCGATCGCCCGGTTACCGCAGACGTGTTCGGATGCTCTTACGAGGTACCAACATATTTGTCAAGTAGCTAGCGGCCAACGGGGTGAATCGCGCGCCCAACGTCGCAGCTGGGGCGAAATCGGGCGGTCTTGACGGCGCCCCACGTGCTATCCTGGTCTACCGGCACGGCCCAACGGGCCGTGTTTTTCCTTTATCACGAGCCTCACCGGGCGCGGTTCGGTGAGGACGCCGGCATGTATACCCATGTCCGGCAGGCACGACGAGGAGATGGTGACCGTGAGCGACACCCAGGTGACCTGGCTGACACAGGAAGCCTTCGACAGGCTCAAGCACGAACTCGACGAACTGATCGAGAATCGTCCGGTCATCGCCGCGCGGATCAACGACAGCAGGGAAGAGGGCGACCTCAAGGAGAACGGGGGCTACCACGCCGCCCGTGAGGAGCAGGGCCAGGCGGAAGCCCGTATCCGCCACCTGCAAGAACTGCTTCGCAGTGCGAAGGTCGGCGAGGCGCCCGCGAACGACGGCATCGCGGAACCGGGCAAGATCCTCACCGTCCGTTACGAAGGTGACGACGAAGACGAGAAGTTCCTGCTCGCCACTCGCGAGGAGGGCGCCGAGGGCGAACTCGACGTCTACTCCCCCGAGTCGCCGCTGGGCAAGGCACTGCTCGGCGCCAAGGAGGGCGAGTCGCGTGAGTACGACCTGCCCAACGGCACCAGGCAGAAGGTGAAGCTCGTCAAGGCCGTTCCCTACACCGGCTGACCGGCGGGCGGGCCTTCGCGTGCTGGCGAAGGTCCGTCACCCGGGGCTAGGTTCTCGTGAGCCCGCAACTTCCTGTGGGACTGCGTGGCGTATCTGGACGATGCGCTGGTCGCCGAGATCACCGCACTCGGCGGGATCGCCGGTATCGCGATCAGCCATCCGCACTACTACACGACGGTCGTCGAATGGGCCCGCACCTTCGATGTGCCGGTGTACCTGCACGAGAAGGATCGCGAGTGGCTCGGCCACCCCGACCCGGCCGTCGAGTGGTGGAGCGGCGAGACGAAACAGGTCGCGGAGGACCTCAGGCTGATCAATCTCGGCGTGCACTTCGCGGGCGGCACGGTGCTGCACTGGCCGGAAGGCGACGGCGCCCTGCTGTCCGGCGACATCATGCAGGTCATCCCCGACCGGAAATTCGTCGCCACCGGTCGTCCGCCGCGCCGCGGAAATTCTTGCGGGCTACCGGTTCGACGCGATCTACGGCGCGTGGTGGGACGCGGTCATCCCCGCCGGCGGTCACGAGATCGTGCAGCGCTCGGCCAAGCGCTACCTGGAATTCGTTTCGTCGTAAGCGATCCGCTCCAGCAACGGGCGCACGCGCGAGGGGATCGGCGTGGTCAGGGCGAGCGAGGTGTTGCTCCGGCGCACGCCCGGCAGCGCCACGATCCGGTCGATCACCCGCTGCAGGTCCTCGTGGTCACGCGCGACCATCCGCACGAACAGATCGCCCTGCCCGGTCGTCGCGTGCGCCTCGCAGACCTGGTCGATCGCGGCGAGCCCGGCGGCGACCTCCGTGCGGCTGCCCTGCGCGATCTCGATGACGGCGAACGCGGTGAGCCCGTAGCCGATCGCGGCCAGATCGACCCGCGGCGGGAACCCATCGAGCACGCCCTGCTCGGTGAGCCGGTCCATCCGCGACTGGATGGTGCCGCGCGCGACGCCGAGCCGCCGGGCGCATTCCAGCACGCCTAGCCGTGGCGCGTCGGTCAGCAGGAGCAGGAGCTTCGCATCGAGTGCGTCCACGTTCGCCCCCGTCCTAGCTGTGTCGATGTTTGCCAAGCCGACCACCGTCACGGCGATCGGCGAATTGTTGGCCGGCTGCCGGTTGATCAGCTCTGCCTACTTTAGGTCGACTTGGCAAAGCCGTGCTCGCGTACGAGCCGCTGGAGTTCGTCGGTGACCTCGGTGCAGTGCTCCGGCCCCCGGGTCTCCAGGTTCAGCGCGACCTCGACCTCACCGAGCGCGAGCGTACCGGCGACCCGTGAATGTTCCACGTCCAGCACGTTCGCGCCCAGTTCGCTGACCCGCGACAGCACCGACGCGAGCACCCCTGGCCGGTCCGGCACCTTCAGCCGGAGCGCGAGATAGCGCCCGCCCGCGGTCATCCCGTGCTGGATGATCTGCAGCAGCAGCAACGGATCGACGTTACCGCCGGAGAGGATCCCGACGATCGGGCCGGCGAACTCTCCCGGGTACTGCAGCAATGCCGCGACCGCCGCCGCTCCGGCCGGTTCGACCACGAGCTTCCGCCGCTCCAGGCACAGCAGGACGGCGCGGGACAGCGACTCCTCCGAAACCGTCACCACGTCGTCGACCAGGGATTTCACATGCTCGAACGTGAGCGCGCCGGGCTCGCCGACCGCGATCCCGTCGGCCATCGTGTGCGTTTGGCGCAACCGCACCGGTTTCCCGGCGGCGAGCGAGGGCGGGAACGCGGCCGCGCCCTCGGCCTGCACGGCGACGATCCGGATGCCCGGGCGCAGCGCCTTCACCGCACTCGCGATCCCGGACACGAGCCCGCCACCGCCGGTCGGCACCAGGACGGTCGCGGCGTCCGGCACCTGTTCGAGGATCTCGAGCCCGGCCGTACCCTGCCCGGCGATCACGTCCTCGTGGTCGAACGGGTGGATGAACACCGCACCCGTGTGCTCGGCGAACGAGATCGCCTCGGCGAGCGTCTCGTCGAACACCGCGCCGTGCAGGCGGACGTCGGCGCCGTACCCGCGCGTGGCGGCCAGCTTCGGCAGCGGCGCGGGCACCGGCATGAACACCGTCGAGGAGATCCCCAGCAGCGAGGCGGCGAGCGCCACCCCCTGCGCGTGATTCCCGGCACTCGCGGCGACCACCCCGCAGCCGCGCTCTTCCTGGCTGAGCCCGTGCATCCGGGTGTAGGCGCCGCGGATCTTGAACGACCCCGTGCGTTGCAGGTTCTCGCATTTCAAATGCACCGGGCCGGCGTGAACCTTTTCCAGATCCCGTGCGTGTTCCATCGGGGTGACACGGACGATCCCCTCGAGGAGCCGGCGCGCCTCGTTGATCCGGTCCAGGGTCACCAATCGCATAACCGGGATCATGCCACCGGCGGTTCGTGCGGTTTAGGTACCCTGGAGCCGGCCGGGACGGGAATCAGGGAGTAACGATGCGAAGGCGGAACGAAGTGGACGGCAGCACCCGCCGCGCCGGTCGTTCGGCCGGGGCGCTGCCTCTGGTCGCGGCGATCACCTCGGCACTGGCGCTGACGGGCGCCGCGTTCTACACCGTCGACCGCGCCACCTGTGGTGACCCGGCGCAGTACATCCGCCATGACAACCGCATCGAACTCGTCGGCGGCTGCGTGGACGGCAGCCAGGTCAACCAGCTCCAGACCACCCCGGCGCATTCTTCCGGCCAGACGGCCGAGTACAACAACTACCGGCCTTAGCCCAGGGCTTCGAGCAGGTCTGCGACGAGGTCCCGCGCGTCCTCGATGCCGACCGACAGGCGCACCAGGTCGGCCGGGACCTGCAGCATCGAACCCGCCGCGCTCGCATGCGTCATCCGGCCCGGGTGCTCGATCAGCGATTCGATCCCGCCGAGTGACTCGGCCAGGACGAACAGTTTCGTCCGCGCCGAAGCGTCCAGCGCCGCCTGCTCCCCGCCGGCATGGCGGAACGACACCATCCCGCCGAAGCGCCGCATCTGCTTCACGGCCACCTCGTGCCCCGGATGCCCGGGCAGCCCCGGGTAGCAGACCTGCGCGACCTTCGGATGCGCGATCAGCGCCTCGGCGATCCGCTCCGCGTTTTCGCAGTGCCGCTCCATCCGGACGGCGAGGGTCTTGATCCCCCGCAGCGTGAGCCACGCGTCGAAGGCGCCGGGCACCGCGCCGGCGCCGTTGCGCAGGAAGAACAGCTGCTCGCGCAGCTCGTCCTCATTGGTCAGCACCGCTCCGCCGACGACGTCGGAATGCCCGCCCAGGTACTTCGTCGTCGAGTGCACGACGATGTCGGCGCCGAGCGCGAGCGGCGTCTGCAGGTACGGCGTGGCGAACGTGTTGTCCACGACCAGCCGGGCACCGGCGCCGTGCGCGACGCCGGCCAGCGCCGGGATGTCCGCGATGCCCAGCAACGGGTTGCTCGGGGACTCGCACCAGATGAGCTTCGTCTCCGGGCGGACCGCGGCGCGCGCCGCGCCGGCATCCGCGAGGTTCGCGACGGTGTAGCTCACGCCCCACCCGGTCAGGATCTTGTCGATGAGCCGGAACGTGCCGCCGTACGCGTCGTTGCCGAGCACGAGATGGTCACCTGGGCGCAGCGTCGTCCGCAGCACCGCGTCCGACGCGGCCATGCCCGACGCGAACGCAAGCCCGTGACGGGCTCCTTCGAGTGAGGCGAGTTGCTGCTCCAGGGCGGTGCGGGTCGGGTTCGCGGTGCGCGAGTACTCGTAATCACCCTCACGCGTGCCGCCGACGCCGTCCTGCGCGTAGGTCGAGGTCTGGTAGATCGGCACGATGACCGCACCGGTTCGCGGATCGGGCTCCTGACCAGCATGAATGGCACGCGTCTCGAAACCGAACCGGGAGGAATCGTCCGTCATGCCCCCAGGCTACGACCAGCCGCTGGTGACCCAGCGCGCGGTGGGCCGCAGGCTGGCCAGAACGATCGTCGCGGTCGCCGGGACACACAGCAGCGCCGTGTAGCCGATCGGCAGGGTCCGGTCGGCGAGCCCGAGGAAGTAGACCCCGAACGAAGCCAGCACCAGCACCGACACATACAGCAGCAACGCCAGCGCCGCGCCGACGATCGTGTAAGCCCGGCCGAACGGTTTGGCGAGGATCAGCCCCACCCCGCCGGTGACCAGCGTCGCGGCGACCACCAGATGCAGCAGGAAGGTGAGCAGCGCGCGGCCGAGAGCGCCGTCGCCGGCCAGCAGTACCGCTCCGCCGGCGACACCGACGAGGTGGAAGACCCCGCCGAGCAGCGCCAGTATCGCCGCGGGAATGCCGGTACCGCCGCCGCGCGATCGCTGATGGTCCATGGTCATTCAACTACCAGTCTCGTGGAACCCGGCCGCGCGCCGGGTGGCGTTCGGGTACTCGTTCGGCCGGTGGCGCAGGTACCGGAACGTCCGCGGCAGCGACGCGAGCACCAGCAGGACCGGCCCGCCCACGGTCGCGGCGACCCGCACGAACGCCTGGTCCGGCGCGAACTGGAACACCGCCGCGAAGAACTGCGTGAAGTAGCCCGGGTACAGCAACAGGGGCTCGGTGACGACGGCGCCGATCGTCGCCAGCGCACCGAGCAACAGCAGTACGGCGCCGGTGACCGTACGGAAGAACGTGACGAGGGCACCGGCCAGCAGCAGTGCCCCGGCACCGAGGTACAGCCCGAGGACGATCTTGGTGTTCCGCGGCAGATCATCGATGCCGTAGTCGATGAACACCTTCACCGGCAGGTAGCCCAGCACCCCCGCGAGCACGAGCGCGATCAGCCCGCCGAGAATCGCCGTGACGCCGCTGGGCCGCCGTCCGACAGCCCCGGGCCCTGGCGGATGGCCGTACGGGTTCGTCACGATGGCCCTCACTTGGCGAGCACGGAATGGTGCGCTCACTCTAGCGGCGGGCCCGGCGTTCCGGACATGGTTCGCTTATGGGAAACGCCGGTGCCCCCGGTTTCGCGACCGGGGGCACCGGCTGGGTTTCAGTGCGTCACCAGGGCTGCTGCGGCGGCTGGCCCGGCTGCTGCGGCGGCTGGCCGTAGGGGCCGGGCTGCCCGTAGGGAGGAGCCTGCGGCGGCTGACCGTACGGGTTCGGCGGCTGGGGGAACCCGCCGCTGCCCGGCGCCGGCCCACCCGGCGGCTGGCCGTACGGGGACGGCTGACCGAAGCCCTGCGGCGGCTGGCCGTACTGGCCCGGCTGCGGCGGCTGGCCGTACGGAGACGGCGGCTGGCCGGGGAACCCGCCGGGGGGCGGACCACCGAAACCACCAGGCCCACTGGGACCGGACGGACCGCCGAGGCCGACGAACTGCGCCGTCTGCGGGAAAAACGCGAGTGCACCCACCGCAGCGATCAGGATGCCGAAGACCAGTTCGAGCACGATCCGGGTCGGGCTGCTGAGCGCAGCCATGGTGACGATCGCGAACAGCAGCATCACCGCGCCGCCACCGGCGATCACGTAGCCTGCGAGCTTGTTCTTCAGGAACAGCAACACTGCGCCGCCCACGGCGGCCAGGCTACCGAGCGCGATCAGGATGGTGTAGATCCAGGCCTGGGTGTTGCCGCTGGAGGCCGCGTCCCCTCCACAGATGCTCGGGTTGCCCCCCAGTTGTTGGATCTGCTGCTCGCAACGGGCGATCGCGTCGGAACCCCCGCCGATATCGGCCATCAGCGTGAACGCGAGGATGGCGCCGATCAGGCCGAGAAGCCCGACGACACCGGCCGCGATCCAGCCGAACAGTTGAGCGTTGCCCCCACCGCCACCGGCGGGCGCACCGTAGGGCGCGCCGAACCCGGGCGGCGGCCCGCCGAACCCACCGGGCTGGCCCGGCTGGCCGAAGCCCTGCGGCGGCTGGCCGTACGGACCCGGCTGCTGCGGCTGACCGAAACCTCCTGGCTGGCCGGGGAACCCGCCCGGCTGCTGGCCGGGGGCCGCGCCGGGCTGGCCGAACGGACCCGGCTGCGGGGCGACCGCAGCGGGGTTGTCCGCGGCGCTGGGCGGCGGGGCGTACGGGATCGACGACGGCGGCTGCGCGCCCGGGGGCACCAGCTGAGTCGACTCCCCGCCCTGCTCCCCGGCAGCGCTCGCGCCACCTTCGGCCTGCTCACCGGGCTGACCTGGCTGCACGACCTGGGTCGGCTCGGCGGTCTCCCCGAACAAGCCCTCCTGCGACTGACCGGGCTGCACCACCTGCGTGGGCTCGGAGGAACCGAACGGACTGTCTTGCTGTGGCTGTGGACCACTCGGCGGGCCCTGTGGCGGCTGTTGCCCGCCACCCCAGGGCTGGTTCGGTGGCTGCGGAGCGCTCATGTGGGCCTGGAACCCCCTTGAAAGGCTGTGTGTGCTCTGGCCGCACACGGTATCGGATGCCTGGACGTGGTGCTCGTAACGCCCCGGACGAAAAGGACGATAAATCTACCCGCGCCTGCCCGCCAGAAAACCCAGCAGATCGTGGCGCGTCACCACCCCCGCGGGCTTGCCGTCGAGCAGGACGAGCGCCCCGTCGGCGCCGGAGAGCGCTTTCATCGCGGCACTCACGTGCTCGCTCGCCCCGATCGTGGGCAGCGGCGGCGACATGTGCTTGTCGAGCCGGTCGGCGAGGTTGGCCTTGCCGGTGAACAGCGCCTCGAGCAGGTCCCGTTCGATGACGGCGCCGACCACCTCGGCCGCCATCACCGGCGGCTCCGCGCTCACCACGGGCATCTGGCTGACGTCGAACTCGGACAGGATCGCGACCGCCTCCGCGACGGTCTCGTTCGGATGCGTGTGCACGAGGTCGGGCAGGACTCCCGTCTTCGCCTTGAGCACGTCGCCGACCGTCGCACCGGAGCGTTCCGGGGAAAGGAAGCCGAACGAGGACATCCATTGGTCGTTGAACACCTTGCCGAGATAGCCGCGGCCGCCGTCGGGCAGCAGCACGACGATCACGTCGTCGGGACCGAGTCGCTTCGCAAGCCGGAGCGCGGCGGCGACGGCCATCCCGCACGAACCGCCGACGAGCAGCCCCTCTTCGAGCGCGAGACGCCGGGTGATCTCGAAGGACTCCGCGTCGGAGACCGCGATGACCTCGTCGGCGATGTTCCGGTCGTAGGTCTGCGGCCAGAAGTCCTCACCGACGCCCTCGACCAGGTACGGCCGCCCACTCCCGCCGGAGTACACCGAGCCCTCCGGGTCCGCGCCGATGACGGCGACCTGCCCGTCGGAGACTTCCTTGAGGTACTTGCCGGTGCCGGTGATGGTGCCGCCGGTGCCGACGCCCGCCACGAAATGCGTGATCCGGCCGTCGGTCTGCCGCCAGATCTCGGGCCCGGTGGAGTGGTAGTGGCTGGCCGGGTTCTCCGGGTTGGCGTACTGGTTGGGCTTCCAGGCGCCCTCGATCTCCTCGACGAGCCGGTCGGAGACGGAGTAGTAGGAGTCGGGGTGCTCGGGCGGCACCGCCGTCGGGCACACGACCACGCGCGCGCCGTACGCCTTGAGCACGTTGCGCTTGTCCTCGCTGACCTTGTCCGGGCAGACGAAGACGCAGTGGTAGCCCCTGCGCTGCGCGACCATCGCGAGCCCCACCCCGGTGTTGCCGGAGGTCGGTTCGACGATCGTGCCGCCCGGCTGGAGCTGTCCCGAGCGTTCGGCCGCTTCCACCATGCGCAGCGCGATGCGGTCCTTCACGCTGCCGCCCGGGTTGAGGTACTCGACCTTGGCCAGCACGAGCGGTTGCAGCCCCTCGGTGAGGACGTTCAGCTTGACCAGCGGGGTGTTGCCCACGAGGTCCACGACATGCTCGTAATACTCCACGGGCTCACAGTAGACCGTGGCCCACGTCGCTTCCTGGTTTGCCCGGAGGCCCGAAACAGGCAGGATAGGACTAAGCAGCCGCTTAGCCCGACCCGAAGGAGTGTCCCGCCATGCCCGAAGCCGTGATCGTGTCGACCGCCCGCTCGCCCATCGGGCGCGCGGGCAAGGGATCGCTCGTGTCGATGCGCCCGGACGACCTCACCGTCCAGATGGTCCGCGCCGCGCTCGACAAGGTCCCGCAACTGGACCCGAAGGACATCGACGACCTGATGCTGGGTTGCGGCCTGCCCGGCGGCGAGTCGGGGTTCAACATGGGCCGCGCCGTCGCGGTCGAACTCGGGTACGACCATCTGCCCGGCTGCACCGTCACGCGGTACTGCTCGTCCAGCCTGCAGACCACGCGGATGGCACTGCACGCGATCAAGGCCGGCGAGGGCGACGTGTTCATCTCGGCCGGGGTGGAGACGGTGTCCCGCTTCGGCAACGGCAGCTCGGACTCCTGGCCTGACACGCACAACCCGCTGTTCGCCGACGCAGAGGCGCGTACCGCGAAGACCGCGGCCGACGGCGCCGACGCGTGGACCGACCCGCGCGAGAACGGCCAGGTCCCGGACGTCTACATCGCGATGGGCCAGACCGCGGAGAACCTGGCGCGGCTGAAGGACATCTCCCGCGAGGAGATGGACGAGTTCGGGGTGCGTTCGCAGAACCTGGCGGAGAAGGCCATCGCGGACGGTTTCTGGGCCAAGGACATCACCCCGGTCACCCTGCCCGACGGCACCGTGGTCTCGAAGGACGACGGCCCGCGCGCGGGCGTGACGCTGGAGGGCGTGGCCGGGCTCAAGCCGGTGTTCCGCCCTGACGGCCGGGTCACCGCCGGCAACTGCTGCCCGCTCAACGACGGCGCGGCGGCGCTGATCGTCATGTCCGACACGAAGGCCAGGGAACTGGGCCTGACGCCGCTCGCACGCGTCGTGTCGACCGGGGTTTCGGGCCTGTCGCCGGAGATCATGGGCTACGGCCCGGTCGAGGCGTCGAAGAAGGCGCTCGCGAAGGCCGGTCTGTCCATTTCGGACATCGACCTGGTGGAGATCAACGAGGCGTTCGCCGCGCAGGTCATCCCGTCCTACCGGGACCTCGGCATCGACCTGGACAGGCTCAACGTCAACGGCGGCGCGATCGCCGTCGGCCACCCGTTCGGCATGACCGGCGCCCGCATCGCCTCGACGCTCATCAATTCGCTGCAGCACCACGACAAGCAGTGGGGCCTGGAGACGATGTGCGTCGGCGGCGGCCAGGGTATGGCCATGGTCCTCGAGCGCCTGAGCTGATGCGTTCGAAGCCGGGGCGCCCCCTCATCGAAGGCGCCCCGGGGTGGCTCAGGCGTTGTTCGTGCTGCTGGTCGCGCAGAGGGTCGTCGGCGGCTGGGAGTACTTGACGGCCCCGTGCGCGCCCGTGCCCTCACACGCCGAGTCGCTCGCCGTACCGTCGACCACCTTGAGGATCTTCACCTCCGCGCTCGGGTCGGCGCAGTCGACGCGCTTGTAGCCCTCGGTGTCGCTCCGCACGTTCGCGAAGCAGTCACCCTCGTGCGCGTTGAGCATCAGGCACAGCTTGTACGACCGGTCGCCGCTCACCCAGTACTCGTCGTAATCCCCGTCCGGACATTTCGCGTTCTCGTCGTCCAGCCGGACGCCGATCTTCACGTTGGCCGACGGATCGTTGCAGTCGACCTTCGCCGGCTCCGCGCCGTCCTTGAACTCCTTGATGTTCAGGCAGTCGCCCACCGCGGCGCGGTCGGTCGGCGTCCCGATGAACCGGGCGGCGAGCCCGCCCACGACGAGCACCAGCACGATCCCCGGGATGGCGAACCGGAGCCAGCGCAACTTGCTCTTCTTCTGCGGTGGCGGGTTGAACGACCCCGGCGGCGGGAAACCGCCGGGCAGCTGACCAGGACCACCGGGCATCGGGCCGTAGCCGGGCACCTGGCCGGGACCGCCGGGCGGCGGATAGCCACCGGGCCGGCCGTACGGCGGCGGGGTGCCCGGGGCCACGAAGGGGTTCGGTTGGCCGTCTCGCCCCGGCGAGGGGGGAACGCTCACGGAGACCTCACAGATGTGAAAGAAATGCTTGATTGCAGCATCTAACACTGAGTGATTAACGCAAGGGAGCCGGGCACCCCGATCGGGCAGAAAAACAACAGAGGACGCTCGGGTTGTTACCGAGCGTCCTCTGTCTCTACGGAGAAAGCGCTAGTCGCTCTGCAGGTACGAAAGCAGCCGCAGGATCTCGAGGTACAGCCAGACCAGGGTGGTCATCAGGCCGAACGCGGCGAACCACGCCCACTTCGAGGGGTAACCCTCCCGGATCATCCGGTCGGCCATGTCGAAGTCGAGCAGGAAGTTGAACGCCGCGATACCGATCACCACGAGGCTGAAGATGATCGCGAGCGCGCCGCCGTCCCGCAGGCCCATGTTCACGCCGAACATCGAGAGCAGCAGGTTGGCGAGCATCAGGATGACGACACCCGCGGTGGCCCCGATGATCCACTTGGTCAGCTTCGGCGTGACCTTGACCGCACCCGTCTTGTAGACCACCAGCATCGCGATGAACACACCGGCCGTGCCCAGGATGGCCTGCAGCGCGATACCCGGGTAGATCATCTCGAACACGCCGGTGATGGCGCCGAGGAAGACGCCCTCGGCGGCCGAGTACGCCAGCGTCATCGGCCCGCTGGGCTTGCGCCGGAAGATCATCACCAGCGACAGCCCGAGGCCGACGAGCATGGCGACGACCATGAGACCGAACACCGCGCCCGTCGATCGCGCGTCGACCTGTCCTTGCGCCCATATCGCCGTGAGCACGCCCGTGACCAGGGCCGCGCCGAGCGAGAGCCCGGTCTTGATGACGACGTCGTCCACCGTCATCGGCCGGTCGCCGGCCCCGGCGGGCGCCTGCGGCATGCCGTAGCCGGGCACCCCGCCCTGTGGCTGGTTGAAGCCTACGTTCGGTCCGTACTGGCCGTAGCCCGCGTTCGCCGGCAAGTGGCGGAACGCGGGGTTGCTTGTGGAACGCACCTTGATCCTCCTGGATCTCCTGGCACCTGCATGGGGTCTAACGGTCGCGACCGCCGACCAGTTCCCGTCGGGTAAAGAAGACTTTACCCAACCTTCGATCCGGGGGCGACGATACGCGAGGAGCCGGCGTGCGGCTCGCGGAACCCATCGTCGATCCCGGTCTCGACCAATGTTCCGACGGCGCTCGCGGCCGAACCGGCCTGGCGGTGGTCTTGGGGCCGCCGGGCGAGCACAATGCCTGCACAGGTTCCGCACGCAAGAAGGGGCGCCCGCGATGTCCGCGTATCTCGTGACCGGCGCGACCGGCCTGATCGGCCGCCAGTTCACCCAGCTGCTCCTGGACCAGGAGGACACCGAGCACGTCCACCTGCTCGTCCGCGCCGCGTCCCGCGAACGGCTCGCCGACCTGGTGCGCGCGTGGCCGCATCCGGAGAAGGTCACGCTCGTCACCGGCGACCTCTCCGCCGACCGGCTCGGCGTGGACGATCAGGCCCGCGAACGGCTCCGCGGCGGGATCGACCACCTCGTCCACCTCGCGGCGCTGTACGACATCACCGCGGACGACGAGACGAGCATCCGGGCCAATGTGGACGGCACCCGCAAGGTCGTCGAACTGGCCGCCGACATCCAGGCGGGTTGTCTGCACCACGTGTCCTCGGTCGCCGTGGCCGGCGACCACAAGGGTGTGTTCACCGAGGACATGTTCGACGTCGGCCAGCGTCTGCCGACCGCGTACCACCGGACGAAGTTCGAGGCCGAGCGGCTGGTGCGCCAGCAACACGACGTGCCGTGGCGGGTCTACCGGCCCGCGATCGTGGTCGGCCATTCGCAGACCGGCGAGATGGACAAAGTGGACGGTCCGTACTACCTGTTCACCGCCATCGACAAGCTCAACCGGGTGCCGAACCTGCCGCTCGTCGGCCCCGATCTCGGGGATACGAACATCGTGCCGGTCGACTACGTGGCCAAGGCGCTGCTGGTCCTCGTCCGCAAGCCCGGCCTCGACGGCTGCGCCTTCCACCTGGTCAGCCCCAAACCGCAGCCCGTGGTGTCGGTCTACAACGCCTTCGCACGCGTCGCGGGGGCCCCGACGATCAACGTGCAACTGGACGAACGTCTCTCCGGAGGGCTGCTGCGGCTGGCGAAGCTGAGCGAGAACGTGCCCGGGGTGTCGCTGGTCCGCGACTCCTTCCTCGCCCGGCTGGGCATCCCGCCGGTCCTGCTCGAGACCGCGTCGTTCCCGTCGGTGTTCGCGTCCGCGGCGACCCGCAAGGAACTCGCGTCGAGCGGGGTCGAGGTGCCGCGGCTGGAGAGCTACGCCGGCGTGCTGTGGCGCTATTGGCGCGAGCACCTCGACCCGTTCCGCGCCCGCGCCCACGGCAGCCGCGGCGAACTCGACGGGCGGCGCGTGATCATCACCGGCGCCTCCTCGGGCATCGGCCGCGCGACGGCGCTCAAGGTCTCCGCCCTTGGCGCGGTCCCCCTGCTCGTCGCTCGCCGCCAGCACGAACTCGAAGAGGTCCGCGACGAGATCGTCGCCGCCGGCGGCACGGCGTCGGTGTACCCGGCGGATCTGACCGACGAGGAGTCGATCAACAAGATCGTCAAGCAGATGCTCGAGGAGCACGGCCGTATCGACATGCTGGTCAACAACGCGGGCCGCTCGATCCGCCGCTCGATCAGGCTGTCGTATGACCGGTTCCACGACTACGAGCGCGCGATGGCGATCAACTACTTCGGCGCCGTGCGGCTCATCCTGGCCGTGCTGCCGCATATGTCGGAACGCAAATTCGGGCATATCGTCAACATTTCGTCGATCGGCGTGCAGGGCATCGCGCCCCGCTTCTCCGCCTACGTCGCGTCCAAGGCGGCGCTGGACTACTTCAGCAAGATCGCGGCGACCGAGACGCATGGTGACGGGGTCACGTTCACGACCATCCACATGCCGCTCGTGCGCACGCCCATGATCCGCCCGACGAAGATCTACGACGCGTTCCCCACGAAATCACCCGATCAGGCGGCGGACATGGTGGTGCGGGCACTCAAGGACAGGCCCAAGCACATCGGCACCCCGGAGGGCTACCTCATTCAGGCGGCGTACACGTTCCTGCCCGGACTCGTCGATGCCGTGGCCTTCGAGGGTTATCGCATCTTCCCGGACTCGGCGGCGGCCGGCGGCAGCGGCGAGGTCAAACTCGGGAAGGGCGAACGGAACCTGTCCAAGGCGGCGACGCGCCTGATCAGACTAACGCGCGGCTTCCACTGGTGAGTGCACCGGACACGCGCTGACCTGACGGCGCTAACACCCTGTACCCAGGTACCTTCGTCGGCATGGTTTCCGAGCGAGACAACGGCCTGCTCCCGCTGAAGCGCGAATACAACCAGGTGTGGCACGGTTTCGACCGCGGCCAGGTGCTGCAGTACCTGGATCACGTCGAGATGAACCTCCGGCGCGTGATGGCCGATCGCGACGCGGCGATGGCGCAGGCGAGCACGATGTCCCGGGAACTGGAGAACGCCCGCGCGGAAATCCGCCGGCTGCATATGCGGGTCGAGGAGCTCAAGAAGCCGCCGGAGCGGGTTGAGGACCTCGACGAGCGGATGCAGCGCACGGTCGATCTCGCGAACAGCCGCGCCGAGGAGATCGTCGGCCGGGCGGAGGTCGCCGCCGAGGAGTGGGCGAAGAGCACCGACGTGTCCAGCAAGCTGCGTGTGCGGTACCAGAAGCTGATCGAGACGCTCGAGTCGCACGCCAAGGCCCTCGACGACGAGCACCGGAACGCACTCGATGCGACCAAGAACGAGGTCCGGAAGCTCACCACCGAAGCGGCACAGCGGCGTACCGCGCTGGACATCGAGGCCGAGCGCAAGCGCCGCACCATCGAGCACGACTTCGACACCACCATGGCTTCGCAGCGTGCGGCGCTCGAGAAGCACGTCGCGGACCAGAAGACGGCGAGCAAGAATCAGGCCGAGCGCCGCATCGCCGATGCGACGGCCGAGGCCAAGCGGTTGGTGGACGAGGCGACAGCGCGTGCCAAGCGGCTCGTCGCGGACGCGACGGCGGACGCCGAGCGCCGTGAGGACGAGGCGAACCGGAAGGTCCAGCGCCTCAACTCGCTCAGCGACCAGGCGCTCACCCGGCTGCGCAAGGCCAACGACGTGCTGACCCGCAGCCACTCGGCCCTCACGCCGCTGCGGGAGGAGTCCGTCGTGGACCTGACCGGTGCCGCGCCGATCGAGCCCCCGACCAACCCGGTGGCCGGCAAACCGGTGGCCACCTTCGCGCCGCCGACGAAGGTCGTTCAGCCGATCAAGGCTTCGGAGCCCGAGCAGGCGAAGGCAGACACCGCCCTCCCGCCGACGAAGCCCGCGCACGAGCCGGTCGAGCCCGCGTCCGCGAAGCAGAAATAACGCCTACCGGGCTCCGGTATCAGCAAGCCGTGGCCATGGGTTGCGCGCTTCGAGTTGAGCGGCCAGTGCCAGCAGCCGCGCTTCCCCCCGCGGCGCGGCGACCAGCTGCACGCCGAGCGGCACGCCGGTGTGGTGCCGCGCGGCGGGAACGGACATCGCCGGATAGCCGGCCAGATTCCACAGCCCCGCGAAAGGTGCCGACCGGATCGCCGGGATCGCGTTCGCGAGCCACGAGCGTTGGTGCCAGCGTTCGGCTTTCGGCGGGAGCGTGGCCAGCGTCGGGGTCAGCAGGATGTCGTAGCCGCCGAAGAACTCCTCGGCCCTGGCGAGCCACCGTTCCTTCGTGCCGGGCCTGATCAGCCGGGCCGCCCGCAGCGCGCGGCCGAGCTTCACATGCGCCTGCGTCCGCCGCTGGAACAGTGCCCGGTCCAGACCTTCTGCCTGCTCCGCCGGGCCCGCGAACCAGCGGCCCAGGATGCCCAACGGCGCCTCGACCCCGTAGCGCGGCGTCGCCCGTTCGACGTGATGACCGGCGGCGGCGAGGACATCCGCGACCTGGTCGACCGCGTCGCACAGCGGCTTCGGCACCGGCGCATGTGTCAGCGGGACCTCGGTCGACACCGCGATCCGCAACCGGCCCGGCTCGCCGACCCGCGCGAGATCCGGTTCGGCGGCCAGAACCGAGAGCAGCAACGCCGCGTCGGCCACCGTCGTGGCGAGGCTGCCGTGCGCGGACATGCCATACCACCCGGTCTCCCCAAGCAGGTCCGCGCCCGCTTTGATCCCGACCAGCCCGCACATCGCGGACGGGAACCGGACTGAGCCGAGCCCGTCGGTGCCGTGCGCGACCGGCACCATCCCGGAGGCGACCGCGGCGCCGCTGCCCCCGGAAGAGCCACCGGCGCTGCGGGCCGGTTGCCACGGGCTGCGCGCGATCCCCTCCGGGGAATCGGTCATCGGCCAGACGCACAGCTCCGGCACCCGGGTGATCCCGACGATCACCGCACCGGCCTCGCGCAGCCGCCGGACGAGCTCGGAGTCCTCTGTGGACGGTTGCGCCGGCAGTGCGGCCGAGCCCCATGACGCGCACTCCCCGGCGATCTCGGTGACGTCCTTGACCGCGACCGGGACCCCGGCGAGCGGCAGCCCGGCGAGATCGGCACGCCGCGCCAGCTCGCGCGCTTCGGCCACCGCCTCGTGCCGCACCTTCCGGAACGCACCGACCACGCGGTCGGCCGTCTCGATCCCGTCGAGCACCCGCTCGGTCAACCGGACCGGGTCGAGCTCGCCGGCCCGGACCGCCCTCGCCAGCTCTGTAGCGGTCTGTGTCATGGGCCGACTCTAGGCCGTGCGCGCTAACCTTCCGCGGTCGCCGGGGCTGAAACCGTCCGGTCCGTGCCGAATGCGATACCCTTCGCCTCCTTGCCGACCAGGGTCAGCACGGCGACCGCGATGAGCACCGGAATGATCGTCGCCGCCAGCGCGAACGGGTAGCCGTGGTGCGCGGCCAGGCTTTCCTGGATCGGCAGGTTGAACGCGGCCAGGCAGTTGCCCAACTGGTAGGTGACACCGGGATAGAACCCCCGGATCGCGTCGGGCGACATCTCGCTCAGGTGCGCCGGGATGATGCCCCACGCACCCTGGACCATCACCTGCATCAGGAACGAGCCGAGGCACAGCAACGCGGCCGTCTTCGACAACGCGAACAGCGGCACGATCGGCAGCCCGAGCACGGCGCAGAACGCGATCGTGTAGCGGCGCCCGAACCGTTCCGACAGCGAACCGAAGATCAGGCCGCCGGCGATCGCCCCGACGTTGTAGATCACCGCGATCCAGGTCGCCGTCGTCGCGGAAAGACCGGCGCCGTTCGAGGAATGCGAGGAAAGGAATGTGGGGTACACATCCTGGGTGCCGTGGCTCATCCAGTTGAACGCCGTCATCAACAGCACGAGATAGACGAACCGGCGGATGATCTTCGGGTCGAGCAGGATGTCCTTCATGGAGGTCCGGGTGACGCGCATCTTCTCCCGCGCGGTCTGCCAGACCTCGGATTCCTTGACCCGCGCCCGCACGATCAGGCTGATCAGGGCGGGAATGATGCTCAGCGCGAAGAACCAGCGCCAGGACAGGCCGGCCCAGTCGAGAATGACGAGTGAGGCGAGAGAAGCCAGCAGGTAACCGAAGGAATAACCTTCCTGCAGTACTCCCGAAAAGAATCCGCGCCGTTTCGTCGGAATCTTCTCCATCGCGAGCGCCGCACCGAGTCCCCATTCACCGCCCATACCGATTCCGTACAACAATCGCAGAATGACCAGCACCGTGAAGTTCGGGGCGAACGCGCACAGGAACCCGACGATCGAATAGAAGACGACGTCGACCATCAGCGGGATACGCCGGCCGACCCGGTCGGCCCACAGCCCGAACAGCAACGCCCCCACCGGCCGCATGAGGAGCGTCGCCGTCGTGATGAACACGACGTCGGTCTTCTGCATGCCGAAGCTTTTCGCGATGTCCGCGTAGACGAAGACGACGACGAAGTAGTCGAACGCGTCCATTGTCCAGCCGAGCACCGCGGCGAGGAAGGAGTTGCGCTGGTCCGACGTGAGGCGCTGACGGGCACCGGATGCTGACGACTCTGCCATGGGGTCGACCCTATTTCGCCAGCCGCTCACGAACCAGCCATTTCGTCGAGCAGTTTCGAACATTCCCGACAAATGGTATAAAAATCAGAGCAGGAGCCGGGCGAGTTCGTCCAGCAGGACCAGTGCCCGCGCCGCCTGAGCCCGATCCGCGACCGCCGACGCGACCGCATTGTCGATCCGGCGGCCCGCCCGGCGGGTGATCGCTCGCGACGTCCGATCGGTCACCCGCACTCGCGTACGCCGCCCGTCGCGGGGATCGGCGGCCGTCGTGATCAGCCCACGCTCGCGGAGCCTCGCCACCGAGGCGGACACGTGGCTCTGCACGAAACCGGTGCGCTCGCGGATTTCGCCGACGGAACCGCCCGGATGCCGGATCACATCCTCCAGCACCGCCCGTTCCCCCGGCGTGAGCTCCAGATCGCCGGGTTGCCCGGTCGCCGCCGCCGACAGTTCGATCAGCCGCCTGCCGAGCCGATGCAGTTGCCCACCGTCCATCCCGGCAGATTACATCAGCAGAGATGTATCGTTAGCGATATGTCTCTCACCGGGGTGGGCAGGACGGCGCTGGGCGTCGCGGTCGTCCGTGCTCACGAGAACCGCCGCGAAGACCGGCTCTTCTCCGATCCGTACGCCCAGTCCTTCGTCGACGCGCTGCCCGGCGCCTTCCCGGAAACCCCTGACAGCAACGGAATCGGCGCCGCGTTCGCCACGCACGCGATCATCCGCACCCGGTTCTTCGACGACTACCTGCTGAGCGCCGGTTGCGCTCAGGTCGTGCTTCTCGCCGCGGGTCTCGACACGACGGCGTTCCGGCTCACGTGGCCGCCGGGCGTCCGGCTCTTCGAACTCGATCTGCCCCACGTGCTGGCGTTCAAGGACGAGGTACTGCGCGACGCCACGCCCCGGTGCGTGCGCACGGCCGTACCCGTCGACCTCCGCGAGAACTGGCCTACGACGCTTCGCACCGCCGGTTTCGACCCGGGTGTGAGAACGGCGTGGCTCGCCGAAGGCCTGCTGATCTACCTGACGTTCGACGAGGCCGCCCACCTCCTCAGCTCGGTGGGGGAACTGTCCGCACCCGGCAGCAGGCTGGCGCTGGAACACGGCCCCGTGCCCGCGAACGCGTGGAAAATCCCGAAGCAGTACACCGCGCTGTGGAAGGGCGGCCTCGGGGACGGCGCGCCGGATTGGTTCGCCCAGCACGGCTGGCAGGTGCGCTTCGACGAGCTTTCTCGCGTGGCAACCTCTTACGCGCGAACGGTTTCCGGGGAAGGCGGTTTCTTGACGCTCACTCGTCGCTGATGTGCCGCCAGTCGCCAAGCCGACCGGCAGTCACGGCGACCGGCGAAACGTAAGCCGGCCGCCGGTTGATCGGTCGTCGTGTTTCAGGTCGCCTCGGTGACGTCGAACTCCGCCCGCACGCCGAGCAGCCGCACCGGGCGGTTGTCCTCGAACCGGCCGAGTACCGTCAAAGCCGCTTCCCGCAACACTTCCGCGTCACTCGTCGGATTCTCGAGGGTCATGCTGCGCGTCTGCGTCACGAACGGCGCGAACCGCACCTTCACCGCGACGCGGGCCGCCGGGCGACCTTCGGCGACGACGTCGTCGGCGACCCGGAACGCGAGCGCGGCGACCTCCCCGGCGATCTCCGCGGGGTCGGTCAGGTTCTGCTGAAAGGTCGTCTCGCGGCTGCGCGAGCGCGGTACGTACGGCGTCGCCGTCACCTCACGGTCGCCAAGACCACGCGCGAGGAGCCGGTACCAGGGCCCCATCGTCGGCCCGAACCGGGCGGCGAGCCGGTCGCGATCCGCGGCGGCGAGCAGCCCGACGGTGTCGATGCCCAGCTCCGCCAGTTTCTTGGCGGTCCGGCGGCCGATCCCCTGCAGGGCCTCGGTGGACCGGCCGTCCATGACCTTGGACCAGTTGTCCTGAGTCAGCCGGAACACGCCGCTGGGCTTGGCGAAACCGGTCGCGGTCTTCGCCCGCAGCCTGTTATCGCCGATGCCGACCGAACACGACATACCGGACTCTTCGGTGACCGCGCGCTGGATCCGGGCCGCCAGGGCTTCGGGGTCATCGGTGCTCACGCCGACGAACGCCTCGTCCCAGCCGAGCACCTCCACCACGACCGGGAACCGGCGCAGGGTGGCCATGACCCGTTGGGACACCTCTTCATAAGCCGGCTTGTCGACCGGCAGGAACACCGCGTCGGGGCATCGCTTGGCAGCGGTCCGTAACGGCATGCCGGAGTGGACACCGAACTCGCGCGCCTCGTACGAAGCGGTCGCGACGACCGCGCGCTGGGCCGGATCGCCGGTGCCACCGACAATCACCGGCCGTCCCCGCAGGTCGGGGTGCCTGGCCACCTCGACGGCGGCGATGAACTGGTCGAGGTCGACGTGCAGGATCCACTCCCCGGGCACTCGCCCAGTATGCGCGCGGGCCCGGAAATCCGCGGTGACTCTTGCCCGCCCGCGGTGTTCCCACGATAGGGTGACGCCGGCCCGGTAGGCTGTGGCCACCCAGACGAAGGACGAGGAGGGCACGCTCCGTGACGACAGCGACCCACAGTCTCGACACCACGTCGGGCGCGACCACGGTCGCCGAGATACTGGCTCGCAACGGTGCCCGTACCGGCCGGGTCCCGCACCGTCGCTCCCGGGGGGACGAGGGCCAGTTCGACGGCACACTCCCGGCCTTCCCGCCGGTCGACAACGCCGCGGCGCAGTACCGGTACGACCAGACCACGGTGACCGCCCTGCTCGAAGCGCCGGTCGTCGAGACACCGCACGAGGAGAAGAGCCGGCCCGGCCGCACCGGGCTGAAGATCGCCGGCCTCGCCTTCGCCGGTGCCGTGCTGGCCAGTGGCTGGGCGCTCGCGCAGACTCCGGGTTCGGAGCAGGCGGCGGCGTCGGGCCCGGTGCCGGGCAACACGCCCGAGTCGGAAAGCCCCGCGCTGGCCTCGGCTCCGGTCGGCGCGCAGGTCGCGACGCTCGGCTCGGCCGCGCCGACCGGCACCGCGGAGATCCCGGCGACCACCGCGCGCCAGCCGGACCAGGGCAAGTTCAGCGGCACCCTGCCCACCGCGAAGAAGACGACCGAAGCTGCGGCGCCGACGAGCACGACGGTCGCGCCGCCGCGGGTCTCGGCGCCGAACCTCCCCGCGGGCACTTACACCTGGCCGATGAACCCGGGCGGCTACGGGAACTGGCCGGGGTTCGACGATCACCACGGGCATCACCGGAACCGGTAGTAGCCCCCCGCTTGACCCTCCCTCGCGCCGAACGTGGCTTCGGTGCGGAAGCCACGTGTTCGACCGACCTCAGAGGCCGAGGATGCTCAGCAGACCGCCGTGGTCCCGCGTCACCGGCGGACAGGGTGCGGCGAGTGGAGTGATGCAACGGCACCGATACCCATGTGCGCCAAGGACAATGCGGCGTTGTGTTGTGACAAAGTAGACGCTGATCGAGGCCACGCCCCCGGTTCGTCGGCCTGAGTGAATTCCGCTCGGCGGGTACCGGTTGAGCTGCTAAGGTCGAAGGCATGTTGCGCGCCATCGTCGTGACGACGCCGGAGACGGTCCCGGCGCGCTGAACTTTGTCCCGGGGCGAGCGCCCCGGAGTATTTCTGATGTGGTCACTCGCCCCCCGCCGGCGAGGGAGACCACGATGTACGACCATCGCAAGCTCGGCCGCCAACTCGGCCTGTTCGGCACCGACCGGTTGATCGGGGCGGGCCTGCCGTACTGGCTGCCCGAAGGCGCGGCCATCCGACACACCCTGGAGGAATACGTACGAAAGATCGAACAACGAGAGGGCTACCGGCATGTGTACTCGCCGGTGCTGGGCAAACGCGAGCTGTACGAGATCTCGGGCCACTGGGCGCACTACGGTGACGACATGTTCCCGCCGATGGACGTCGGCGGCGAGCAGATCGTCCTGCGGCCAAGCCTCTGCCCGCATCACGCGCTGATCTACCGTTCCCGCGCCCACAGTTACCGGGAGCTGCCGTTGCGGATCGCGGAGCTGGGCGGGATGTACCGGCCAGAGCTGTCCGGTGTACTGGGCGGGTTGACCCGGGTTCGCTCGATCCAGCTCAACGACGCGCATATCTTCTGCACACCGGGACAGGCGGTGGGCGAGGCGCGCGCGGCGCTCGAGCTGATCCGCCGGGCGTATGCCGATCTGGGCATACGGTCGGCCTGGTACCGCTTGTCGTTACCCGGTGCAGGCGAGAAGTATGTGGCAGACCCCGAAATATGGCAGCGCGCTCGCGCCATGCTGATCGACGTCCTCGGCGATTTTCCTTACGAGGCAGTCGAAGGCGAGGCCGCGTTCTACGGCCCGAAGATCGACGTGCAGATCATTGACAGCGCGGGCCGCGAGTCGACCCTGTCGACCGTGCAGATCGATTTCCATCAGCCCGAGCGGTTCGGCCTGGAGTACGTCGGCGCCGACGGCGGCAGGCATCGGCCGGTCATGGTGCATCGCAGCATCATCGGCAGCATGGAACGGGTCGTCGCGCAGCTCATCGAGGAGCACGGCGGGGCTTTCCCGGCATGGCTCGCACCGGTCCAGGTCGTCGTGCTGCCGGTGTCCGGCGCGGAGCTACCTCATGCCAAGAGGTTCGTGCGGCTCTGCGTCGAGGCAGGAGTGCGCGCGGAGCTGTCCGATCCGAACCGTGGCAGCCTCGGTGCCCGGGTCCGCGAGGCGCGGCTGGTGCCGTTCCAGGCGGTCGTCGGGGCGCGGGAAGCGGCCGACGGGCTGGTCGCCTTGCGCCTGCGCGACGGCCAGCGCTTGGCTCCCCTTGCGGAGCAGGAGGTCCTGGCCCGGCTCGTGGTCGCGGGCAAACCCGAGTCGATCGCATGAAGGTGGCGAGCGCGTCCCGGGTCGGCAGGCCTTCCCAGTCTGCAGCGAAGGCGCCGCACGCGTTTCCGCGCGTCGGCCGCTCCGCGGGAGCCAGCCCGTCGAACTCCACAGTGGACCCTGTGCGCCAGCCGCGCGAGCCCCGTCTCGGCAACTTCCGCGCGGGGCGACTACTGCGTGGCCTCGACGGAGTCGACCGGTTCGGCGGTGATCACCGTGACGCCCAGGTCGGCAAGGCGCGCCATCTCGTCGGCCGGCGCCGCCCGGTCGACGATGACCACGTCGAACTCCGACAAGGGCAGCAGGGCGTGCAGGGCCCGCCGGCCGAACTTCGTGTGGTCGACGTAGAGAATGCGCTGGGCGGCTGAGTCGAACATCGCCCGCTTGAACGTGACGGTGTCCTGGTGCTGGTGGAAGCAGACGCCGTCGGTGATGGCCGAGGTGGACATCACAAAGATGTCGGCGCGGAGGTTGCGGATGGCGGCGACTGTCATGTCCCCCATGAACGCGTCGCACCACGCGAAGTACTGACCGCCGAGCCCGAACACCGTGATGGCCGGGACATCGGTCAGTTCGTCGATGACGCCGCGGAAGTTGGTGATGACGGTCAGCGGCGTCCGCTGGGGCAGCAGGCGGGCCAGGTAGACGCCGGTGGTCGAGTCGTCCATGAAAACGGAGTACCCCGGCTCCAGCAGATTGAGCGCGGCCTGCGCGAGCGCTTCCTTCTCCGCCCGCTGCTGACCGAGCCGGAACCGGGCGTTCGACTCGAACAGGCTCGAGGCCAGCGCCGTCGCCTGCCCGCGGGTCTTTCGCAGCAGGCCATGGGCCTCCAGTTCGTCGAGATCGCGATGCACTGTCATGACGCTGACGTCGAAGCGCTCCGCCAGGTCCTCGATGCGGATGCTGCCCCCGTCGATCACGGCTTCGGCGATCTGGCGCTGCCGACGCTGCTGCCGGGTCAGCCCGTCGCCGCTCCGCTTGCCGGAAGGACGTGCGTCGGGATGTGCCACGTTTGGTCTCCTTGGGCCTGATCCGGCGGGCGGGCCAGGTCGGCCCGCCCGCCGGCAATGCTCAATTCTCGTTGGAGAGGTTCCCACTCGCCAGGTTCCGCTCGACCAACTGGGGCAGGCCCTGCAGGAACGCGTCCTTGGCGGTGACCACGTGCTGCAGGTAGGTGGCGACATCGGCCTGGGTGATCGCCGGCATCACGTAGGAATACTGCTTCTTCACGGGCTTGCCGTCCACGATGTTCTTCGCCACGGCGAGTCCCTCGGCCAGCTCGACCCGGCCGTGCTGCAGCGACGAGCCGATGAAGTCGCCGCTCTGCACGGCACGCAGCCCGTCCTCGATCCCGTCGATGCCGACCACCGGGATCTTCTTACCCGCTTCCTTCAGCGCCTGGACCGCCCCGATTCCCATGTCGTCGTTCTCCGACACGATGCCGTTGATCTGGTCGCCGAAGCTGGACAGCCAGTTCTTGATCTTGCTGACCGCCTCGTCGCGTTTCCAGTCGGCCGTGTCCTTGGCGAGCACCCTGATGCCCGGGTACTTCGCCAGCACGTTCTGGATGCCCTTGGTGCGGTTGAGCTCCGGTGACGAGCCGAGCGGTCCCTGCAACACGACGATATTGCCCTTGCCGCCGAGCTTGTCGGCCATCATCCCCATTTCCTGCGCGCCGGCCCCGACGTCGTCGGGGAGCACGGTGGCGGCCAGCCCGGACTCGTCGGACAGGGTGGTGTTGACCGCGATCACCGGAATGTGCTTGGCCTTGGCCTCGGCGATCTGCGGACCGAGCGAGTCCGCCTGCACCGGGACGATGATGATCGCCTTGACCCCGGCGTTGATCATCTGTTCCATCTGGGACGCCTGCGTGCTGACGTCACCGCCGGCCGAGTTCCACACCAGGTCGATGTTGTTCGCCCTGGCGTAGGCCTCCATTCCCTCCTTGCCCTGGGTGATGAAGGAGGACATGTCGTAGACGGTGACGCCGATCTGCGTCTTGCCGCTTGCGTGCGAGGTGTCACCCGCTCCACAGGCGGCCATGGTGAACAGCGCCGCGGCGGCGGCCCCCGTCCCGAGTAACCGAAATATCTTGCGCTTCATTGCGTTTCCTTTCGCTCCACGTGGGGGTGACGGGTCAGGCGGCGCGGCGTTTGGTCGCCCAGACGTCCACCGCGACCGCGGCGGCGATGAGCACGCCCTTGATCACCTGCTGCCAGTAGGCGGGCACGGTGAGGATGTCCAGGCCGTTGTTGAGGGTCTGGATGAGGAACAGGCCGAGGATGGTGCCCCAGATCGAGCCGCGGCCACCCATCAGGCTGGCGCCGCCGATGACCACTGCGGCGATCGCGTCCAGTTCGTAGCCGGAGCCGAGGTTCGGCGGGCCGGAGATGACCCGGGAGGCCAGCAGCACCCCGGACATGCCGGCCAGCAGGCCACTGATCACGTACACGCTGAACAGCACCCGGCGGGACTTGACGCCGGCGAGCTCGGCCGCGGTGCGGTTGCCGCCGACGGCGTAGATCCGCATCCCGTAGGAGGTGCGCGACATGACGACGGCGAACACCGCGACGCCGGCGATCATCACGAGTACCGGCGCCTGGATGCCGAAGAGCGTGCTGTTCGCGATCTTGCCGAAGGACGGCGGCAGGCCGTTGATGGGCGCGCCGTCGCCGATCACGTACGCCAGGCCGGAGCCGGCGGTGAGCATGCCGAGGGTCGCGATGAACGGCGGCACGTTGACGCGCGCCACGAGGAACCCGTTGACCGCGCCGGCGAGCAGGCCGCTGGCGAGGGCGACGAGGACGGCCAGTACCAGCTGGTCCGGATGCGCCTTGATCGTCGCCGCCGAAGTCATGGCGCTCACGGCGATCACGCTGCCGACGGACAGGTCGATCCCACCGGTGAGGATCACCAGTGTCTGCCCGAGCGCGATCAGCGCGAACGGGGCGGCCGCCAGCGCGATCGTCAGCCAGTTGTCGAGGGTGCTGAACCGGTAGCTGCGGTAGCTGAAGTACGCGATGACCAGGAGCATCACCAGCACCATCGAATGCCGGAGCAGGAAGTTGCCCAGCCAGTCGCTGTTGATCCACCGGCGCCGGGGGCTCTCGTTCGCGAGGTCCCCGGTGCGCAGGTTCTGGTCGGTCAAGGTGGCGATCTGCTGCAGGAACCGGTCCTTCTCCGTCACCACGTGGTCAAGGACCCCGGCCACGTTGCCGCGGGTCACCGCCGGCATGGTGTAGGTGTAGGCCCGCTGGGCCTGCTCGCCCCGCGCGATCCGGGCGGCGACCGCCAGCCCCGCGGCGAGTTCGACCCGGCCGTGCTGCAGGAAGGTGCCGATGAAATGACCGGTCTGCACCGCTCGCAGGCCGTCCGCGATCCCATCGATGCCCACGACCGGAACGCTCCGGCCGGCCTCCTCGAGCGCCTGCACGGCACCGAGGCCCATGTCATCGTTCTGCGCGACGACGCCGTCGATGCGGTCGCCGTGGGCCGACAGCCACTCGCGCATGGCGGCCGCCGCGTCGTCCCGGTGCCAGTTCGCGGTTTTCGCGGCCAGCACGGTGATGCCCGGGTAGTTCGCGAGGACGTTCTCGATGCCTCGGGTGCGCTCCCGCTCGGCGGTGGATCCCGGACTGCCCTTGAGGATCACGATGGCGCCCTGGCCGCCGAGTTTCCCGGCCATCAGCTTCATCTGCTCTTCCCCGGCGCCGATGTCGTCGGGCAGCACGGTCGCGGCCAGACCCGAGGGGTCGGAGAGACCGGTGTTGACCGCGATGACCGGAATATCCCGATCGGCCGCGGCGGTGAGCTGCGGGCCGAGTGAGTCCGCGACCGCCGGCGCCACGACGATCGCGTCAACGCCCTCCTCGATGAGCTGCTCGACCTGGCTTTCCTGGACATCGCCGCGGCCGCCCGCGGACTGCCACACCAGGTCGATGGCGCGCTCCGCGGCGTACGCCGCCATCCCCTCCTTGCCCTGCGCGATCAAGGAGGACATGTCGGATACGGTCACGCCGATCCGGGTCCGGGTACCGGTGGGAGCGGCGGCGCGCGGCGACTGCTCTGTCTGTGCTCGGGTCATCACGGGCGTCCTTGCCGGTCGGGAATGTGGGGAAGCGCGGAAGTCGAAGGGGCGCAACGGGTTCAGTCGTCGACGCCGGCGGCGTAGCGGAAGATGCGCTGCTGCGCGGTGGGATCGCGGAGCTCGGTGCGGTCGAGGCCGCCGACCACGGCGCCCTGCCGCATCACGAGGACGCGGTGGGTGAGGCCGAGCACCTCGGCCATGTCGGAGGACGCGAGCACGACGGCCATCCCGGTGGCCGCGAGCCCGGCGATGATGCCGTAGATCTCGCTGCGGGCCCCGACGTCCACCCCGCGAGTCGGCTCGTCGAGCAGCAGGACGTCGACGTTCCCGGTGAGCCACCTGGCCAGGACGACCTTCTGCTGGTTGCCACCGGAGAGCGTGGCGACCTGCTGGCCGAGCCCCCTGCTGCGCAGGTTCATCGAGGACATCACGGTCGAAACCGCCTTGCCGCGGGATCGCTGGCGCAGCCATCCCGCCGTGGTGAAGGAGCTCAACCGCGGCAGTGAGCCGTTGTCGAGGACGTTCATCTGCAGGACGAGACCCGCCTGCTTGCGGTCCTCGGGCACCAGCGCCATCCCGGCGCGGATGGCGGCCGTCGGGGAGTTCCGGCGAACCCGCTTCCCGGCGACCGTGATCTCACCGGACAGCGAGCGGCGCGCGCCGTAAACGGCTTCGATCAGTTCCGTGCGGCCGGCTCCGACGAGTCCGGCAAGGCCGAGGATCTCCCCGCGCCGGACCTGCAGGCTCACCGGCTCCCGGTACCCGGCCACCTGGAGCCCGGAGACCGTCATCGCGACGTCCTCGCCTGGTTCGGGCAGGCTGGGAAACAGATCCTCGAGCTCCCGGCCGACCATGGCGTGCACGATGCGGTCGCCGGTGGTCGCGGCGCGCGGCTCGTCCAGCACCAGCGACCCGTCGCGCAGGACCACGACACGGTCCGCGATCGCCTGGATCTCCTGCATCTTGTGGGTCGTGTAGATCATCGCGACGCCGCGGTCGCGCAGCTTGCCGATGATCGCGTACAGCCGCTCGACCTCGTGCTCGGAGATCGCCGAGGTCGGCTCGTCGAGCAGCACGACGCGCGCGCCAGCGGTGGTGTTCTTGACGATCTCGACGATCTGGCACAGCGCGACGGTGAGCCGGCGCATCGGCGCGTGCGGGTCGATGTCGACCTCGAAGACCTCCAGCATCTCGCGGGCCTTCGCGGCCATCCGCCGCCGGTCGAGCAGACCGGCGCGGCCGCGCAACTCCCGTCCGACGAACAGGTTCTCGTAGACCGTCATGTCGAGGATCGGCGCGAGTTCCTGGGGCACGATGCCCACGCCCAGCCCCCGCGCCTCCCGCGGCTGCGCGTGCCGCAGGTGCCGGCCGTGCACCAGCACCTCGCCGGCGTCCGGCCGGACCTGGCCGGACGCGATCTTCATGACGGTCGACTTCCCGGCGCCGTTCTCCCCGGCCAGCGCGGTGACCGTGCCTGGCCGCAACGAAAGCGAGACCCCACGCAGGACCGGTATCCCGCCGAACGCCTTCGTCACGTCCCGAAGTTCGAGGGCCGCGCTCTCGGCTGTCTCGACCGCGCGGTCGATCGCGGTGCTCGTCACGATACCTCCGTTGGTTACCGCTGCTCGCTAACTTAACGTACATGGCGAGATATCAAACATAGTATGGGTGAGATTTCTCTCGTCAAGCCCTTGAGCCTGTTAAATCTCATGCGTAACGTTATGGACGTTAAATTCCACAGCGCATGCGAGACGAGGAGTCTCATGTCCCCCAAGCCCATCGCGATCGGCAACGACGAAGCCGCTGCCGGGCTTCGCGCCGTTCTCGCCGAGCATCTGGAATCGCTCGGCTTCACCGTCGAGCTGTTCGGCCCGGAGCACAGCGAGAGCAAGGTCGACTACCCCGACGTCGCGGTCGAGGTGGCCGGCAAGGTCGCGGGTGGCAGCTACGATCGCGCACTTCTGTTGTGCGGCACCGGGATCGGCATGGCCATCGCCGCGAACAAGGTTCCCGGGGTGCGCGCCGCGCAGGCCGCCGACACCTACAGCGCCGAGCGTGCGCGCAAGTCGAACGACGCGCAGATCCTCGCCATCGGCGCGCGAACCGTCGGCCCCGAACTGGCCAAGTCGATCGTCGACGCGTGGCTGGCGGCGGAGTACGAGGGCCGGTCCGACACCAAGGTCGCCAAGCTCAAGGAACTCGACGCGCACGCCAGGAGCGTCCGATGACCGCACGCGCGGTGACCATCCTCGGCGCCGGCGCCATGGGCTCGGCGCTCGCCACTCCCCTGGCCGACGCCGGCTGGGCGGTCAACCTGTGGGGAACCTGGCTCGACGACCACCTGCTCGCGGCCTGCCGGCGCGGCGAACCGCACCCGCGCACCGGCGTCCCCCTTGCCGGTTCGACGACGTTGTTCGACTCGCCGGACCTGGACGACGCCCTCGCGGGTGCCGACCTGGCCGTGCTCGCGGTCGCCTCTGCCGGCGTCGCGGAAGTCACCCGGCGTGCGGCCAGGGGCCTCGCCAAGGTCAGGGCGGTCTTGCTGACCAGCAAAGGCTTCGCGCCGGACGCGGACGGCCGGATCCGGTTACTGCCCGACGCGATGCGGGACACCGCCGCCGAACAGGGCGTCACCCTCCCGCCGGTGATCGCCGTCGGCGGGCCCTGCAAGGCCAACGAGGTCGCCGCGCGCCGGCCGACCGGAGCCGTGTTCGCCGCGCGGGACAAGGCTCTGGCCGAGGAGATCGCCAAGAACTTCGCGACCCCGGCCTACCGGGCCGAACCGCTGGACGACGTGTCCGGGGTCGAGGTCTGTGCCCCGATGAAGAACGTCTACGCGATCGCGCTCGGTGTGTGCGACGGGCTTGCCGCGCGGGGCGGCGAGCCATTCCACGACCTGAAGGCCGCGACCTTCGCCGCCGCGGTGCGGGAACTGGTGCTGTTCGCCGAACTGGTGGGGGGCGGCCTTCGCACCGCGATCGGGCTCGCCGGCGCCGGTGACCTGGAGGTCACCGGGAACTCCGGCCGGAATAAGATCTACGGCGTCCGGATCGGAGCCGGCGAGTCCGCCGCGGCGGCCTATGCCGCGATGCAGGCCGAGGAAAGGACCGTCGAGGGAGTGCCGGCCGCTGGGCTCGCGGCCAAGCTGGTCGATCAGCGAGCCCCGCAGCTATGGTCCGAACTCCCGCTGTTCCGTGCCATTCGGGACATCCTGGCCGGTCACGACGATCCCGGTGCCCGCATCACCGACGCCGTACTGCCCCGCGTCTAGCGGCGCCCGCCAACGGAGGTGCAACGGTGCACGTCATCATCGGAATCGACTGTTCGACAACCGGCAGCAAAGCGGTCGCCTTCGCCGAGGACGGGACCGGCGTCGCCGAGGCGCGGTGCCCGTACGGCCGGTCGAGTCCGGCGCCCGGCTGGCAGGAGCAGAACCCCGACGACTGGTGGACCGCCACTCACCGCGCCCTCGCCGACCTCGGTGCCCAGCTGGCCGCGCGCGGAGCGAAGCCGGTGGCGCTGGGCATCACGCACCAGCGCGAAACCTTTGCCTGCCTGGACGGCAGCGGAGCCCCGTTGCGTCCGGCGATCATGTGGCTCGACACGAGGGCCGGCGAGCAGATCGCCCGCCTGGGCACTCCGGCGGTGCACGAGATCTCGGGCAAGCCACCCTCGACCACGCCCAGCCTGTACAAGCTGGCGTGGCTGGCCGAGCACGAACCGGAAGCGCTCCGGCGCGCGGCGACGGTCATCGACGTGCACGGATATCTCGTCCTGCGGCTCACGGGTGTACGGGCCACCAGCTGGGCCTGCGCCGACCCGCTGACCCTGATCGACATGACCACGTTCGACTGGTCCCCACGGCTGCTCGAGTTGGCTGGGCTCAGCGCGGAACAGCTGCCGCAGCTCGTCGCGCCGGGCACGGTTGTCGGGGAGCTGTCGGCGACCGCCGCCGCCGAAACCGGTCTCCCGGCGGGGCTTCCGGTCGTGGCGGGTGCCGGCGACGGCCAATGCGCCGGCCTTGGCGCCAATGTGGTGTCGGCCGGGCGTGCCTACCTCAATCTCGGGACCGGGCTGACCTTGGGCGCGCACCACGACAGTTACGTGTGGTCGCACGCGTTTCGCACGCTGTCCAGCCCGATCCCCGGCGCTTACACGGTCGAGGCGCTGCTGTCCTCTGGAGCGCTGTCCATCGCCTGGTTCCGCGACGCACTGTCTGGTTTGGACCCCGCGCGGGGCCCGCGCGAACCGCGGATGGAGGCGCTGGCGGCGCAGGTTCCGGCAGGCGCCCGCGGCGTGCTGTACCTGCCGTACCTCACCAGCGCGGAGTCCCCGCATTGGGATTCCAGTGCCAGAGCGTGCTTTCTCGGGTTGTCCGATCAGCACGGCCCGGCCGAGATGTACCGGGCGGTGCTGGAAGGGCTGGCGTACGAGGAGAAACTCACGCTCGAACTGATGGAGCAGGCGAGCGGCCGGCGCATCGACCGGATCGTCGCCATGGGTGGCAGCTCACGGTCGGCGATGTTCACCCAACTCCTCGCGGACACGCTGGAGCGTCCGGTCGACGTCTGCGCCGAAACGGAGACGACCGCACTCGGCGCCGCGATTCTCGCGGCCGCCGCGGTCGGGTTCGCCGGGGAGAAGGACATCCGCATGGTGGCCGAGCGGATGAGCCGGGTCGCCACGACACGCGAGCCCCAGGAAGCGGACCGGAATCGCTACCGCGAGACGTACTCGGTCTATCGAGATGTGTACCCGGCGCTGCGGCCGCTTTTCCCCCGGCTGGCTGGTCTGCGTGCAGCCGCGGAGACCACTTTGGACGGCAGAGACACGCTGGAATGAAGCATCCTTCCCGGCCCGGGCCCGCCGAGCACGCCGATAACTGGCGCCGCCTCAACTGATGCGGATACCGGCCGTCGCCCGGACCATCTCCGCACTACGCGCCGCCGCAAGCGGCCTGGCCGGGACGCAGAGCCCACGGCAAGAGCGAAAACCGGGCTTCCGGTGGTTCCACGCGGCAGAACGCCGGGATCCTGCTCGAAGCCTTCCCGGGCCCATCTCACCCTTTGCGGGTGAACATGAACGGCAGACGTTTTCCACCTGGCCGGACGGAGCTAGAAAAATCTTCGCAGCGAAATCTCGCCACACTACGGATGTCTGCCGCGAAAGGAGGCACCATGCCTCGTGAAGCCGAGATCGCCGCGGCTTTCCTCGAGCTGTCCGCACGATGACCGGCCACGATGGATTCCGAGGCCGAAGACCTCATCCGGGCCCACCTGCCGTGGGTGCACCACATGGTCGCCGAACTGACCGCCCGGATACCCCGCCACGTCGACCGGGACGACCTGACCTCCGTCGCGCTGCTCGCGCTGGTGTCCTCGGCCCACGCCTACGAACGCGACCGGGGCGTGCCGTTCGCTCGGTTCGCGGCCGCCCGGGTGCGGGGAGCGATGCTCGACGAGCTGCGGGCCCTCGACGGCGCCAGCCGAATGGCGAGGCGCCTGGCGCGCCAGGTGAACGCAGGCCGCGAGTCGCTCACCGCGCTGCTCGGCAGGACACCGAAGGCGCGCGAACTCGCGCACTATCTCAACCTGCCCCTGATCGAGATGGACGCCGCCCTGCACGAAGTGCACCAGGCGACGTCAGTGCGACTCGAGGACTTCACCGCGGACCTGGCGGCCAACCTCCTGCCCGACGAGGCGCCGGGGCCGGAAGAGATCGCCTTGCACGAGGAACGGATCCGCGGCCTGCGGGAGGCCATCGCCCGGCTGCCGCCACGCAACCGCAGGATCGTGGTCGAGTGTCTCCTGCACGAACGGCCCAAGTCCGAGCTCGCCGCCGAGCTTTCCATCAGCCGGCCGCGCGTTTCGCAGCTTTGCGCCAACGCGATCGACCGGCTCCGGGCCACGCTGTGCGACGGTCCCGGGTCCGAAAACACCCGATCAGTCGACACCCGTTGCCTTAACGGGCCGGATCCGCCGCCGATCAAGACCACGTACCCGGCTGTCACTGATCGGAGAAGAACGTGGGTATCGAAGTCGGCGATACCGGCAGCCTCATCGCCGGCACGAACCTGGACGCCGACCTCGTCACGCACCTCGCGCTGTCCGAAGGCGCCGGTTCCGGATGGCGGCTGGATCTCGCCACCGGTACCGCCGCCTGGACGCCCGGAATAGCCGAGCTGCTGGCCGTCGCGGGAGCCGACGAGGAGACGATCAGCGCACGCCTGCGCGAGGCCGTCCAGCCGCTGACCGACGAGGCCCGAACCGCTCCCGCCGAGCAGGAGCTGGAGTTCGTCCGGCGGTTCGACGAACCCGGCGGCGGGACTCGCTGGACGCATTTCCGCGCCCGCCGGTTCAGCTGCGGCGGTGGCGCCGGGCTGGTGGGGGTGGCGACGGACGTGTCGGCACAGGCGGAGTCCCAGCGCGCGCTGAGCGATCTCACCAACCGCTACCGCTTGCTGGTGGAGCTCAGCCCCGACGGCATCGTCGTCCATCAGGACGGCGACATCGTCTACGTCAACCCGGCCGCGGTGCGGTTCGTGGGCGCGCGCAGCGCCGCCGAGGTGGTCGGCAGGTCCATTGTGGATTTCGTGCACGCGGACGACCTCTCCGCGCTGATGGCGCGGATCCGGTCGCTCACCGAACCGGGTGCCAGCTCCGAACCCACCGAGGCGGTGCTGCGCCGGGTCGACGGTGGCACGGTGACGATCGAGTCGGTTTCGGTGCGCACCACCTGGGAGGGCAGGCCGGCGTTCCAGGTGATCATGCGGGACGTCACGACGCAGCGCGCCGCCGAAGCCGCGACGCGGTACCAGGCCGCGCTCGTCGCGCACGTCAGCGACGCGATCATCGCGACAGACGCGAACTGGCAGGTGACGAGCTTCAACCCGGCCGCGGAGTCCATCTTCGGCGTCTCCGCGGATATGGCCTTCGGCGGGACGATCGAGGACCTGACGGGGGTGCGGCTCGAGGCCGGCGCGGTGACGCACCCGGGCGGCGTCATGGTGACCATGCACCGGATCAACGACGGAGAGCTTCGCCACCTGCGCATCTCCGCGGCGGAGATGGACGACGGCTATGTCCTCGTGTGCACCGACGAGACGGCACGGCGGCGCGCCGAACAGTACTTCACCTCGGTCGTAGCCTCGCTCGAGGAAGGCGTGGTGGTGCTGAGCAAGCAGGGTGCCGTCGAGGCGGTGAACCCCGCCACCTCACGAATCCTCAAGGTGCTCGCCGACCAGGGCGTCGGCAAGCGACCGGAGCCGTTCGAGCTCTACGACGAGACCGGCAAGGTCATCCCGGAGACCGAGAGCCCGATGAACATCACCAGGCTGACCGGGCAACCGCAGAACGCCAGGACGGTGCGGGCGAAACCGCGCAGCAGCCCCGAAGTGTGGCTGTCGGTGAGCTGCCGTCCACTGGACCCCGACGACGGTCCGCCGTACGCGGTCGTCGCGTCGTTCAATGACATCACCGAACGGCGCGAGATCAGCGAACGCCTGCTGTACGACGCGACCCACGACGCGCTCACCGGACTCGCCAACCGCCGCATGGTCGTCCGCCGGCTCGAAGACGCGATGCGAGCGGAGAAGCGGTACGACTCGATCACCGTCCTGTTCGTGGACCTGGACAAGTTCAAGGTCATCAACGACTCGCTCGGCCACGGTATCGGCGACGAGGTGCTCCGGGTCGTGGGCCAGCGGCTCAGCGGTGTGGTGCGCCGTGGTGACCTGGTCGGCCGCCTCGGCGGCGACGAGTTCGCCGTGGTCGACTTCCACGTCCGCGAGGTGAAGGAAACCGCGGCGCTGGCAAGGCGGCTGCGAGACAGTCTCGCCGCGCCGATCAGCCTCACCGGCCGGGAACTGCATATCGACGCGAGCATCGGCATCGTGGTGGCCGGTCGCGGCGACACGCGCAGCGCGGAGGATCTGATCCGGGACGCGGATGTGGCGATGTACCAGGCCAAGACGAACGGACCGGGCCGCTTCGAGTTCTTCGACGTCGCACTGCGCGAACGCCTGCAGCGCCGCCTGCGCCTGGAACAGGACCTGCGGCAGGCGGTGCACAACGAGGAGCTGTGGGTCGCCTACCAGCCGGTGGTCGAGCTGGCGACGGGAAAGACCGTCGGTGTGGAAGCCCTGCTCCGCTGGAACCAGCCGGTGCTCGGCGTCATCTCCCCCGTCGAGTTCATCCCGCTCGCCGAGGAGAGCGATCTGATCAACAAGATCGGCATCCAGACACTCCGCACGACCACGCGGGACATGGCCGAGCGGCGGCGGCAGGGCAACGACCTGCACCTCGCGGTGAACCTCTCCGCCCGCCAGCTCGACGATCCGGACCTGCTGGTCACCGTGCAACACGCCCTGCGCAGCGCCGACCTGCCCGCGAGCGCACTGTGCCTGGAGATCACCGAGACCACGCTGATGCGTGATCCGGTTGGTGCGGCGGCGAAACTGCGCGCGTTGCGCGGCCTCGGCGTCACACTCGCCATCGACGACTTCGGCACCGGGTACGCCTCACTCGCCCAGCTGCAGCGGTTACCGCTCGACGTGCTGAAGGTGGATCAGTCCTTCGTGGCGACACTCGGCCACTCCCCTGAGACCGAAGGAATAGTGGGCGGCATCATCGCGATGGCGCACGCGATCGGTCTGCTGGTCGTCGCCGAAGGAGTGGAAACGGCGAGCCAGGCCGAGATCCTGCTCCGGCTCGGCTGCGATCAGGCGCAGGGCTTCTACTTCGGCCGTCCCGAGTCGACCAGGACCTGGCTGCCGCCCGCCGCCTGACCGCCCGCCACACGTTCGGGTGTTTCCATGATCTCGCGGACTTTTCCGTCTTGCGCCAGGGAATCGCCGGGCAGAAAGTGGGTTCACACCGCGGTGGGCAAGCCGCCGCGAAACGGCCGTGACATCTTGTCGCATCCCGTGCCCCCGGATGGTCAAACTAGCCGGGTGCCCGGACACCCGCCTCTTCGGAAGAGGTGCCTGATGCTGCAACGCCGTCAAGCCACACCCCGGTCCGACAGCGGCTTCACTCTCATCGAGCTGCTGATCGTGATCGCGATCCTCGGCATTCTCGCCGCCATCGTGGTCTTCTCGATCGTCGGCGTCACCGACCGCGGCAAGAAGGCCGCCTGCCAGGCGGACCTGAACACGGCGACCACCGCGGTCGAGGCCTATTTCGCCAAGAACAACGTCTACCCGCCCGATCTCGACACGCTCACGACCGGGGAGAACAAGTTCCTCAACCCACCGGCGCCCAAGGACGTCGCCTACACCGTGGGCACGCCGGCGACGAGCTACACGATCGGCTACGCCAGCGATTCCGGTTGCTAGCCGGCATGGAGCCCACCGTGGTGCCGCCCTCCCCCGCGGCCAGCCGGGTCGACGGGCTGCTGGCGATCCTGTGGGAGCGGCGCGGCACGGACCTGCTGCTCACCGCCGGGCTGCCGCCACAGATCCGCGTCAACGGCGAACTTCTCGCCGTGCCAAGGGAAACGGCGCTCAGCCCGGCGGATATCGAAGCACTGCTCGCCGAGGTGCTCCGGCCCGAGCAGCTGCCAGCTTGGCGGGCCGCCAACGAGTACGACTTCGCCTTCAGCTGGCGGGACACCGCGCGGATCCGCGGCAACGCGTTCAGCCAGCGAAGCAGTCCGGCGGCGGCGTTCCGGATGATCCCGCGGGAAGTCCCGACGATGAGCGATCTCGGGCTGCCGCCGGTGCTGTACGAGTTCGCCCGGCGGCACCACGGGCTGGTGCTGGTCACCGGTCCGACCGGATCGGGCAAGTCGACCACGCTGGCGGCGGTGCTCAACCAGATCAACAGCGAGCGCGCCTGCCACATCGTGACGATCGAGGATCCCATCGAGTACGTGCACCAGCACCAGCGCGCCGTGGTGGACCAGCGCGAAGTCGGCACCGATACCGACTCCTTCCTCACCGCGTTGCGCTCGGTGCTGCGGGAAGACCCCGACGTGCTGCTGGTCGGCGAGATGCGGGACCTGGAGAGCATCCGGTTCGCCCTCACGATCGCCGAAACCGGGCACCTGGTGTTCGCCACCCTGCACACCAACGACACGGCGCAGGCGCTGGCTCGGATCATCGACGCCTTCCCCGGCGACCAGCAGGCACAGATACGCACGCAGTTGGCCGCCGCGCTGACCGGGATCGTCTACCAGCGCCTGATCCCGCGCCAGGGGCAGGGCCTGGTCGCGGCCTTCGAGGTGCTCGTCGCGACGTCCGCGGTCCGCAACCTCGTCAAGGAGGGCAAGACGCATCAGCTGCGCAACTCCCTGGTGACCGGGCAGAAGGACGGGATGATCACCTTCGAACGCTCGCTGTCGGCGCTGGTGCGCACCGGCCAGATCAGCTATGAGGACGCCGTCACCCGGAGCCTCTACCCGAAGGATCTCGCGGAGGATCCCCGGGTCCGGCGGGGGGTGAAGGCGTGATCCGCCGCCGCGGCGAGCCCGGCGAACCGGCCGAAATGCCGCCGCCCCAGACGAAGCCGGTCCCGGGCCGCCGTGGCCGTCTCGGCGAGCTCCTGGTCGAGGCGAAGCTGGCGACGCCGGAGCAGGTGCGCGCCGCGGTCGACGAGGCACAGCGCAGCCCTGGTAAGCGCCTTGGCGAGCGGCTGATCGAGCTCGGGGTGCTCGACGAACGGGACCTCGCGTGGGTGCTTGCCCGGCAGTACGGGCTCGACGTGGTCGACCTGCGGGCGGTACGCCCGGACGCGGAGGCGACGAAGCTGCTGTCGTACAACCAGGCCAGCGAACTGACCGCGATTCCGCTGTCCGTGCGGGACGGCACCGTGGTGGTCGCGGTGGCGGATCCGGCCGCGGATGTGCTGGCCCGGCTGCAGGAGGCGATCGGCAGGCCGCTCGCGCTGGCGGTCGCGCCGCCATCGGATATCGCGTTCGTCATCGGCGCCGCCTACCGCGCGCTGTCCGGCATCAGGTCCCGGGTGAAGGCCTTCGAAGCCCGTGACATGGCACGCAAGGGCGCAGCCGCAACCGACGCGGTGACCGCGAGCGAGGACGCGCCGGTGGTGCAGGTCGTGCACCTGATCATCACTCAGGCCCTGCGCGACCGGGCGTCCGACGTGCACATCGAACCGCAGTCCGAACGCATCCGGGTTCGCTACCGCATCGACGGGGCGCTGCACGACGTGCTCGACCTCCCGGGGTCGATGGGCCCGTCCATCGTCAGCCGGATCAAGGTGCTCGCCGCGATGAACATCGTGGAGCGGCGCCGCCCGCAGGACGGGCAGATCAGCCTGACCATCGAGGGCCGCGCGGTGGACATCCGGGTGGCCTCGACCGCGGTCGTCGGTGGCGAGAAGGTCGTGCTGCGGCTGCTGGACAAGAGCCGCCCGCTGTTCCACCTGCGAGAGCTGGGCATGCCCGAGAACACCGTCACCCGTTACACCGGACTGCTGCGCTCCCCGTACGGCATGGTCATCTGCGCCGGGCCGACCGGCAGCGGCAAGACCACGACCCTGTACAGCTCGCTCAACGAGATCAACAGTCCCGACCGCAACATCATGACGATCGAGGACCCGGTCGAGTACACCTTTCCCGCGATCAACCAGATCCAGATCAACGAGCAGGCCGGGATCACGTTCGCGAACGGGCTGCGGTCGATCCTGCGCCAGGACCCGGACGTCATCCTCGTCGGTGAGGTCCGGGACGTGGAGACAGCGCGGATTGCCGTCCAGTCCGCGCTGACAGGTCACTTCGTACTGTCCTCATTGCACGCCGCGGACGCCGCCTCCGCCTTGCACCGGTTGCTGGACATGGGGATCGAAACGTTCCTCGTCGCCTCGGCGATCACGGCGGTGCTCGCGCAGCGGCTCGTCCGGCGCGTCTGCACCTACTGCCGCGAGACGTACCAGCCGACCAGCGACGAGCTGTCGTTCCTCGCCGCCATCGAAGGAAAGGTGCCCGCCGACGGGTTCGTCCGTGGTGCCGGCTGCAACTTCTGTTCGCAGACCGGGTACCTCGACCGGATCGGTGTCTACGAGCTGCTGCCGGTCGGCGACGCGGTCCGTGAGCTGATCGTCGAACGGGCCACCTACACCGAAATCCGCAAGATCGCCCGCTATCACGGCATGCGGTCGCTGCAGGACGAAGCGGCACGACTCGTCGAAACCGGCGTGACCAGCCTTGCCGAGGCGATGCGCTCGATCTATGTGACGGGGAGCTGACATGGCGCGCTTCGCCTACGTGGCCACCGCGCCCGACGGCACCACCGCCAGTGGTGTCGAACGGGCCACCAGCCGTGAGGAAGTCGAGCTGGCCCTCTACGACCGCGATCTGAGTGACATCCGGATCACCCAGAAGCGCAATCCGCTGCAGGCCGAGATCCTGGCACCCCGGGTCAAGCGGGAAGAGGTGATGCACCTGTCGCGGCAGCTCGGCGCATTCGTGCGCGCCGGCCTGCCGGTGACCAGCGCGGTGCGCGCGCTGCGCACCGACGCCCGCAACTCTTCGGTGCGCCGGATGCTGACCGACGTCGAGGACGGGCTGCGCGCCGGGGACACGCTTTCGGACTGCCTAGCGCGGCATCCCCGGATATTTCCCGAGTACTACCGCGGGATCATCCGGTCCGCGGAGCTGAGCGGTGAGCTCGACATCGTGCTCGAGCGGCTCGCCGCGTACCTCGAACGAGATCTGACGGCCCGGCGCAGGATCCGCTCCGCGGCGATCTACCCGGCTGTCGTCGCGGTCATGGCCGTCGGCACCGTGGTCATCCTGGCCGGGTTCGTGATGCCGCGGTTCCGGGTGTTCTTCGACAGCCTGCACGCCAAGCTCCCGCTGGCGACGCGCGTCCTGCTGGCGGTGACCGGTTTCGTCGGCCACTGGTGGTGGGCGCTGCTGGGCGGCCTGGGTGTCTTGCTGCTGCTGGGGTTCCTCGTCACCCGCACCCGCGCCGGCCGCTACGGCCGCGACCGGCTGCTCCTCGCGATACCGGCGGTGGGCAGCACGATCCGGTACGCGCTCGTGGAACGCTTCTGCCGCTTGCTGTCCTCGATGGTCAACGCCGGTGTCGTGTTGCCGGAGGCGCTGCGGGTGGCCACGGATTCGTTGCCCAACAGGGTGTTCCAGCGTTCCCTGGACCGGGCGCGGGAGTCCGTGCTGGAGGGCGAGGGCCTCGCGCGGCCGCTCGCCGGCACCGCGCTGTTCCCGTCGACGGCGATCCAGATGATCCGGGTCGGTGAGGACACCGGCACGCTCGACGCGCAACTGGTGGTCACCGCCCGCTATTACGAAGGGGAACTGGACCACAAGCTCAAGAAGCTGATCGCTCTTTTCGAGCCGGTCGTGATCATCGTGATGGGTGCGATCGTCGGTTTCGTCGCCGTCGCGCTGGTCTCGGCGATGTACGGCGTGTTCAACCAGGTGAAGACGTGATGGCGGCGGGAGACCGCGGAGAAACGCTGCTCGAACTGCTCGTCTCGGTGGCGATCCTGGGCCTGGCCGGGGTGGCGCTGGTCGGCGGGCTGACGACCGCTGTCATCAGCTCCGACGCGCACCGGAAGGCGGCCACGGCCGGGGCGACGATCCGCGACTACGCCGAGACGATCGAGACCTCGGTCCGCGTCGGCGGCTACCAGGCCAGCTGCACCCCGGGCTACGGCGCCGGGTTCGCCCCGCCCGCGGGGTTCACCACCCCGCGGATCACCTCGGTGAGCTTCTGGAACGGTTCAGGTTTTCCCGGCACCTGCAGCACTTCCGGCGATCTCGGGGTGCAGCGGCTGACGCTCATGGTGTCCAGTGTGGACGGACGGGCGACGGAACGGATGGCCCTGGTGGTACGCAACCCCTGCGGGACCGGCACGGTATGCGGCTGAACGGCCGCGACGGCGGGTTCACCCTGGTGGAACTGCTGCTCGCGATCACGATCCTCGGGATCATCACGGTCCCGCTCACCCAGGTCGTGCTCGTCTTCCTGCGCACGTCGGACCAGACCGCCGCGCGGCTGACCGAATCGACCGACGCACAGCTGTCCGCTGCCTACTTCGCCCGCGACGTCGCGAGCGTCGGCGTCCGCGCGAGCGCGAGCCCGTACGCCACGCAGCCGTCGATCGACACCACCGGCGACGCCGGCTGGCCCTACCCGTGCGGGGCGAGTGGCACCACCCCGGTCGTCCGGTTCGCGTGGGACGACTACCCCGCCGGCGCCACGGCGGTCCAGACCCGGGTCGCCTACGTGGTTTCGGCCGACCACACGCAGCTGCGCCGGCTCGTGTGCGCCGGCTCGGCCGCCCCACAGTCCGCGATGACGCTGGCGCGCGATCTCTACCCGGCCGCACCACCGGTGGTCACCTGCTCCTCGCCATGCTCGGGTGCGCCGGACGCGGTGTCCATGACCGTCACCTTCCGGGCGCCGACGAACCGGGTCACGCCCTACACCGTCACGCTCACCGGGCAACGGAGGCAGTCTTGAGCCGGAACGACCGCGGCGCCAGCCTGATCTTCGCGCTGATCATCGTCACCGTCGTGAGCCTCGTCGTGACCTCGGTGATCGCCTTGACGTTCACGAGCACCCGCACCACGGAAGCGATGCGCGCCCAGGCCGCGGACACCTACGGCGCCGACGGCGCGGCGCAGATCGCGATCAACGCGCTGCGCACCGACACGTTCAACGGCATCCCGGGATCCTGCGTGACGAGCCCGAGCGCGATGGTGCTGCCGAGCTTCTACCCCGGCGCCGACGGATCCGCTCCCGCCTCGGCTTATGTGTCCTGCGCCCCGTCAGCCGGCAACGGCGCGAGCAGCGGTGCCACGTCCGCGAACGCGAGCCCCGGCAGCGCGGCGCTCACACTGGGCACCGGGACCGGCGGTGAGGACGGCATCTACGTCGGCGCCAACGCCGGCCCGATCAAGATCCGGGGCGGGGTGTTCTCGAACTCCACCATCAACGCCGCCGCCGGGGGCATCACCAACACCTACGACAACCCGCCGACCGCGGCCTACAACCTCGCGCGCGGCGCGTGCGTCAACCAGAACCTGATCCAGCCGGCGGCCTACACCACGTGCAACTACACCGCGGCCGACCCGCGCGGCACCGACCCGGGCCTGCTCACCCCGCACGGCGCGTCCTACGACCCGCCTGCGGACGCACCCGGTGACGGCACGATCGGCGCGTGCCCACCGGGCGCGCAGTACCAGACCGTGACTCCGGGCCGGTTCACCAGTGCGACCGCGCTCAACCTGATGACCGGCTGCGCGACGGGCATCGTGTACTTCATGCCCGGTACCTACTACTTCGACTTCAACGACGCGGGAAGCCATGTGTGGAATGTCGACCGGACCTACCTGATCGCCGGGACACCCACCATCCCGCTGGACACGACACCGACGCCCGCCCAGATGCCGGGCGCCTGTGTCCTGCCCGGCAGCACGTCGGCCACCACGACGAGCGGCGTGCAGTTCGTCTTCGGCGGCGACAGCCAGCTCGCGCTGAGCCATCAGGGCAGCCCCGGCGGCCAGATCGCCATCTGCGCGTCGAAAAGCCCGTCGGGACCACCGATCGCGGTCTACGGCCTCAAGACCGCGCTCGGCGGTCCCTTCCCGGTCAGCGCGCAGAGCGGGTGCATCACCACGCTGCCGCCCGCGACGCCCCGCTGCTCCCTCATCAGCACCGACCAGTCCCCCAACACCACCCTGACCATCCAGGGCACCACCTACGCTCCCCGCGCCCAGCTGACCGTGAACCTCAACAACAGCACCAATCAGGTGTTCAGGTGGGGCCTGATCGCGCGGACCCTGTACATCGGCACCACCGGCAGCGCCAACCTTTCACTCGCCCTGATCGACGTGCCGGACCAGGCGGCCAGCCCCATCCCCGCGCCCAACATCATGTACCTCACGGTCTACCTGTGCCGAGCGGCGAGCACGTGCGACAGCACGGGCACCCCGCGGCTGCGGGTGAAGGTGCGCGTATCCGCGCAGCCACCCCGCGTCGTGAACGTGCTGAGCTGGGCCTTGGCGTCCTGACTCACACGCCGAACAGCCCCGAGTACCAGACGGCGATCGCGTCGCCCGCGAAGGTGCCGAGATACGCGCCGGCGACCATGAACGGCGCGAACGGCACCGCCGTCTTCCGATCACCACGCCCGGTGGCCAACAGCACCACGCCGAACAGCGCACCGAACGCGAAGCCCGCGAGCGCACCGACCACCAGCGCCGCCCACGACAGGTACGTGAGCGCGCCGCCGAGGAGCCCGGCCAGCCGGACATCCCCGAACCCCATGGCATGGGGGAACAGCACCGCGATGAGCCAGAAGGCCGCGCACAGCAGGGCCCCGCCGACCAGGCCACGCCCGAGCGGCCACCACGCGCCCCGGTAGGCCGAGCAGACCGCCAGCAGCACGGCCATGACCACACAGGACGGAATCACGAGCGCGTTCGGCAGGCGCCGGTGCTCGAGGTCGATCGCGACCAGCGCGATCGAGACCGCGGTGAGGTAGAGGTACGCGGGTAGTGCCGAGGTCAGCCCGATACCGGTCATTTTCGCCGTGACCACGAGAAAGGACAGGCCCGTACCCAGCTCGATGACCGGGTAGCGAGCGGCGATCGGCGCGCCGCAGTCGGCACATCGGCCCCTGCGCAGCAGCCAGCCCAGGACGGGCACGTTGTGCCGCGCACGGATCCGGTGGCCGCACGCTGGGCAGCGCGAGGGTGGGGTGATCAGCGATTCTCCCCGGGGGAGGCGGTGGACCACCACGGTGAGGAAGGAGCCGGTGACAAGCCCCGCCACCGATACGAGTAGCAAAAGGACGGTCATCGCGTCCAGTTTCCCATTATCGTCGGCCGGTCGAGCACAACCGCACGCCACCCGATCGTCTTAACAGAGCCCGAAAACCGCGCGCGCCCGCCTGGAAAAAGTTCGGTAATTCACGCGAAAGTGCCCAGTTGCCGACTTTCCCCGGATTTTCCATCGTCTCAGGTTGACAGCGAAAATCCGATTGGTGGAAGCTGCCTCTGCCCATCGGGACGGCCGCCCGTCACCGCTTCGGCAATCTGCTACGCCCCCCGGACCCCGCGAGTAGCGGGACGAACGGCGCTCCGTCCCCCGTGGGGCATCCGACAGATTCTCGAAAGGTGATCCCCTTGTTCAGCAACCCTGTTCGAAGTGCCGTGGTCGGCACTCTGGTGGCTGCCGGCATGATCGGCGGAACGGCCGGCGTCGCCGAGGCATCGACACCCGCGCACTCGGAGGCCGCCCGGGCCGAAGCGACGCAGACGACCCTGTTGTGCTCCACAGTGGACGCGCTGCAGTCGGCGCTGTACGACCTGTCCACCACGACCGACCCCGCGCTCGTCAACATCGAGCTGGCACACGTCATCGCGCTGCTGCAGCAGTACCCGCCCGTCCTGCCGCCCGCGCTGGCGTCCACCTACTTCTGGCTGGTGGCCAAACTCCAGATCCTGCGGGGCATGGTCGCCGCACTGCCGACGCCCCAGCTGATCCAGCTGGTCAACAACCTGGCCCGGCACCTGGCCGACGCCCTGGACGAGGTTCCCTGCGCTCCGGCTGCGGGGGTCAGCTGAGCCAGGGGCAGGTCACTGGTGGCGTTGTGAGGGCCGCCACCAGTGACCGTGTCCCGGCCGCGCGGATGAGACCTCAGGGACGGACGCGGCGATAACCGGCACCACGCACCGCGCGAATCGGCGAATCCGGTTCGCACCAGCCCCTGCCGAATGGCCCGGGCAGGCCGACGCGGGTGGAATGTGAATACACCCGTGGCGGCACACTGGCCTACGCCCCATCGCGATCGTGACGGCTTCAAGACCCGCGGCAGTCCGGCGCTGGTGGTGGTTTGCGCGTGCCCCCGACGGGACTCGAACCCGCCCTGAATCGATTCCCAGCCGATCTTGCGCGACGTTTGTCCATGCCTAGCGACACCTGTCGCTAGCTGGTCAAATAACGAACGCAAACACGCAACCGGCACGGTCAGTCGCCGTCGGCTGACACCAATTGTGGGGCAAAAGTGGGGCAGTTGATGTTGTTCGGCCCGCTACCCGAACCAGGTCACGTTGAGCACGTCGACCCGGTCTTGGTCGTCGAGCACGAGGTAGGTGATGAACCCGCGGTCGTCGGCGAAGTCGAGCTGCCGCATCCAGCCGTCCGGGTCGGCTTCGTTGTATGGCCGGCCGTTCCACGGGGTCAGCTGGAGCACGCCCATCGCGTCGGCGAGCAAGGGCAGCACTTCAGCCGGAAGGGCACGGATCTGCGCACGGACCTGAGGGTCCGTCACGATGCGATATACCACGAGAGGGTCAGACGCCCAGCTCCGTGCGCAGCTGCTCCCACTCGACCGCGTCTTCCGGCGGCTGCCCGGTTCGCCGCGTCCGCTCGGCCTGCTGCAACATCCTGCGATGGGCGACCGGATCGGCCTGCGTCATCCGCGCGATCCGCCGCCAGTTGGCCAACATCGACTGCAGCGTCTCCAGGCTCAACGTCTCCGACGCCTCCCGCAGAGCCCGCTGGTAAGCCGCATCGAACGCCGGAGCCTCCTCGGGCAACAGAGCCGTTCGGATGTCCCGCGGCGAGTCGAATCGCTCCGGCCCCGGTGCACCATGGTGAGACGCTGCGGCAGTCATGCCCATACGATAACCCGCCGCGGACTCGATCATTACGATTTAGGCGAGAGCGGGGACGCACGATAACAGGCACCTTGAGCGTGGCGACCCACAATGCATGAGGTCCGGGGCTGTATTCGCGCTGCTAGTGGGCGTCCTCAGCGTCGCACTGGCGGCATGCGGCGCGCAGAGCCCGTCCGCGCCCAGCCAGCCGCCCGCTGCACCGGCCCATTCATCGACCCCAGCCTCGACGTCGACGATCTCCCCGCCCACGTCAACGAGCACACCTGCACCGACCACCCGGCCGCCCACCAAATCTTCAATGCGTCCGACGACGACACGGTCAACCCCAGGAGCCAATGGTCCGGGTTGCGGTCAAAGAGCGGTCACTGCGGGCAAATTCAACCCGCAGTGCCACGAATACCAAGGCTATCTCGATCCAGGCGGTCCCGGCCGCGGAAAGACGTCCGGCGATCTCCAGCACGAGTACGGCTGCCAGCAGGGCTACATCCCGAAGAGTCAATGCTGACCTGATATCGCGACCCCTTGACCTTATTTCGGGTCCAGCAGGGCCAGCAGCGGAGCATGACTACGCGACCTGATCTGCAGCGGAAGCTTCCACGGGTTGTCGCCACGGCGGGTGTGACGCCACACGTGCTCATCAACCCCGATCGCGGTGACGCCGTCGAACCGGCGCTAGTCATCGATCAGCAGCCGCTTGCCTTCGGCCATGCCGGCGTCGTTGGCGGTGTTCCACGCGACCCCGAGGCCTTCGGCGACCCGGGCGACGGTCAGGTGCTGGACCACGATCGCTTCCAGCGCCCACCGCAGCCCGCGGCGCGACAACTTCGCTCGCGGCTCGCCGCCAGCGTGGTGTCCTGACGCCAGACGTGCTTGCAATCGGTGCATCTGTAGCGACGCACGATGATCTCCAGCATGGTCGCGCGCCAGCCCAGCGGTTCGTGCGCCAACCGACGGACGACGCTGTCACGCGGGACGCCTTCACCGCCGCAGCGACGGCACCACTGATCGGACTTGACGACCCGGCACGTGATCACCGCGCGGTCTAACTCGAGACGCTGTCCTATGGCTTCGAGACCGAGCTCGTCGAGTCGGCAGAACGTGGTCAGGTCAGGGCACGCGAAACCCGCCACCGTATGGCGGGCGGTCACATCTCCTCAGTGATGAGCGGCCTCGTCCGGCGCTCGCCACGTGCCACGGTGCGCACAGGGGCGCTGTCGCGCGATGTCGCAGCCCGGAGCAGGAGCAGAGGCGTGGCAAGCAGCAGAAGGCCGGCGAGCCCGATCGCGATCCTCGTCGACGTCAGCGCTGCCAGGACGCCCCAGGCGAGCGTGAGGAAGGCTGTGGCGAGGCTGCTGCTGATCTGCCACGCCGACAGCGTGCGTGAGAGTCGCTCGTGTTCGATGTGCTTGAGCCGGAAGGTGGCTACCACGGGGTTGAACAGGCTCATCGCGATGATGACGCCGAACTCGATGGACGCCACGTTCCGCGGCCTGACCGACCCGAGGAGGCAACTCTCAGGCACGGGACTCTCCAGCGCCCTGGTCATCGAGGACCGCCACGAGCTGCTGGTCGGCCCGAAGCACCCGCTTGCAGATGCTCCGTCTGTGACCCCACGCCAGCTCGCCGATCACCCGATCTGGATGCCAGGGCTGCCCAGCGGGGACGAGGTCGCGGCCTACTACGCCGAGGTCGGCGCCACGTTCGGGATCACCCTCGACGTCCTGGGCCCTGCGTTCGGGGCCGAGGTGCTGATGACCGAGATCGCCGATTCGGCGACGCTCGCGAACCTCGTCGGCGAAGGCTCCCGCTATCTCTGGCCCGCGCACTACGACCTTCGACGCATCCCGATCGTCGACCCCACACCGGTCTTCCCGCTTTGGGTCATCTGGCGTACCAACAACCGGCAACCCGATCTAGCCGAGCTGCTCGCCTTCCTCAAAGCCGACTTCGCTGGCCGACAAAGCAGCGACAGATGGCGCCCGTCCTGGGCGCGCCACGGCCACTAGTTAGAGCTGCTGCAACTCTGGTGGGCAGCTGCGACGCCGTCGCCGTGTCAAAGTTCCCAGTCCACCCTCATCTGTGATGAGCCGGCAACGTGGGGCCTAAATGGACCTGACGATCTTGAGCGCCCTCAGCCCCACCCACTGACCAGCAAGAGCGTGCCCCCGACGGGACTCGAACCCGCACTTGATCGATTTTAAGTCGACTGCCTCTGCCGATTGGGCTACGGGGGCACCGCTCAGCATATGCGGTGCCCCGGCCGCTCAGGACTTGGACGCCCTGGCGAACTCTTCCTTCGGGTTGTTGATCTGCCCCAGCGAGACGACCTCACGCCGGAACAGGCCGCCCAGCAGCCAGTCCAGCAGGATCCGGGTCTTCCGGTTGAACGTCGGCATCGCCTTGAGGTGGTAGGCGCGGTGGAACACCCACGCCGGGAAGCCCTTGACCTTCACGTTCAGCGTGTCCGCCACACCCTTGTGCAGGCCCAGTCCGGCGACCGCGCCGAGGTTCTTGTGGTAGTAGTCCTTCGGCTGCCCGCCCCGCAGCACGCGGATCATGTTCGCCGCGAGGACGCGCGCCTGGCGGACCGCGTGCTGGGCGTTCGGCGGCGTGGTGGCCGTCGGGTCCTGCTCGGTGCGGGCGAGGTCCGGCACGGCCGCGTTGTCACCGGCTGTCCAGACATCCGGATGCCCGACGACCTGCAGCGACGCCGTCGCCTCGAGGCGGCCGCGCTTGTCGACCGGCAGATCGGAGGTGGCGAGCACCGGGTTGGCCTTCACCCCGGCGGTCCAGATGATCGTGTCGCTGTCGAACTCGGTGCCGTCGGACAGCACGACGTGCCCGTCCTCGAACGACTTCGCCGCGGTGGACAGGAACACCTCGATGCCGCGCTTTTCCAGCTGCTCGACCGTCCACACACCGAGCGTCTCGCGCACCTCCGGCAGGATCCGGCCGGCCGCCTCGACCAGGACCCAGCGGATGTCGGACGGGTCGATGTTCTCGTAGTACCGCGTCGCGAAGCGCGTCATGTCCTCGAGTTCGGCCAGCGCCTCGATACCCGCGAACCCCCCGCCGACGACAGTGAACGTCAGCAGGCGCTTGCGCAGCTCCGGGTCCAGTGTGCTGGCCGCCTCGTCGAGCTTGGTCAGCACGTGGTTGCGCAGGTAGATGGCCTCACCGATGGTCTTGATGGCGATGCCCTGCTCGGCGAGACCGGGAATCGGCAGCAGCCGCGCGACCGCCCCGAGCGCGACCACGAGCACGTCGTAGTTCAGCTGCTCGATATGCCCGTCCGCGGCCTCGACGGTGACGGACTTGCGCTCGTGCTCGATCTTGGTGACCCGCGCGGTCAGCACGTGGCAGCGCTTGAGCACCCGCCGCAACGGCACGACCACGTGCCGGGGTTCGATGGCGCCCGCCGCGGCCTCCGGAAGGAACGGCTGGTACGTCATGTGGGGCTGGGGGTCCACGATGGTGACGGACGCTTCATTGGCGCGAAGCTTCTTCTGCAGCCCCAACGCGGTGTAGAGCCCGACGTAACCACCGCCCAAGATCAAGATCCGGGTCGGTTCCGACTTCACTGCGGCCATACCGGCATCCTCCCACTTTCCCCGGCACGATGCTCGTGTACCCCGACCAGCTGTGACCGGGGTCGCCGTCCCAGCACGAAACGATTCAGATCGGTTTCACAGCGTGGCCGCCGACAGGGTGCTCGCGCAACGCGTCAGTCAGCCGAGTCCGGCCAGCTCGGCGCCGCGAGCGAGGACCTCCCGCAGCATCGCGGGCGTCAGGCGGCCCGTGAAGGTGTTCTGCTGCGACACGTGATAGCAGCCCAGCAGGTGCAGATCGTCCAGCACGACCTCCACCCCGTGCCCGAACTTCGGCAGCGGTTTCGGCAGCGTCCACCCCTGCGCGAGCACCGGCAGCAGCGCCTGCCAGCCGAACGCGCCGAGCACGACGATCGCGCGCAGGCGCGGCCTCAGCAGTTCCAGTTCCCGCACCAGCCAGGACCGGCAGGTATCGCGCTCCGCCGGCGTCGGCTTGTTGGCCGGCGGCGCGCAGTGCACGGGCGCGGTGATCCGCGTGCCGTACAGTTCGAGCCCGTCGCCGCGATGGCTGGACGTGGGCTGCGACGCCAGTCCGACGTCGTAGAGCGCCTGGAACAGCACATCCCCGGAGCGATCGCCGGTGAACATCCGGCCGGTGCGGTTGCCGCCGTGCGCCGCGGGCGCCAGTCCGATGATCGCCAGCGAAGCGTCGGCCGGGCCGATGCCCGGCACGGGGCGGCCCCAGTATGTCTCGTTCGCGTAGGCCGCCCGCTTCGTCCTGGCGACTTCTTCCCGCCACGCCACCAGACGCGGGCAGCGGCGGCATTCCGCGATCTCCTCGTCGAGCCGCTCGATCGTGTCGGGCCTGAGCTTTGTCACCCCTCCACAGTATGTTGACGTCATGCCCGACACCCCCGAAGAGGAGACCACGGACAAGAAGGCGCCCGAGCCGAGCGACGAGCTGGTCACCACCCAGCACACGCTCACCGTCAAACGCCGCAAGCTCGCGTACACCGTGCGCACCGGCCGCATCGTCGTGCGCAAGGAGGTGCTCACCGACGGCAAGTTCGAGGGCCACCGGCCCAAGGCCGAGGTGTTCCTCACCTCGTACACCCTCGATGACGCCGAGCCCGGTTCCCGCCCGGTCACGTTCGCGTTCAACGGCGGCCCGGGGTCGGCGAGCATCTGGCTGCACCTGGGCCTGCTCGGGCCGCGGCGGGTCGTCTCCGGTGACGTCGACTCGCCCGAACCGCCGCCGTACCGCCTGGTCGACAACCCCGAAACCCTGCTCGTGCACAGCGATCTGGTGTTCATCGACCCGGTCGCGACCGGGTACTCGCGGGCGGCGAACGGTGAGAAACCCAAGGACCACCTCGGTTTCACCCCGGACATCGAATCCGTCGGCGAGGTCATCCGCCTGTGGACCTCACGCAACGGGCGCTGGCTTTCGCCGAAGTTCGTGGCCGGCGAGTCCTACGGCACGCTGCGCGCCGCGGCGCTGGCCGCGCACCTGCAGGAGCGGCACGGGCTGTACCTCAACGGCCTCATGCTCATCAGCAGCGTGCTCGACATGGGCACTATCCGCTTCACAGAGGGCAACGACAAGCCGTATCCGCTGTACGTCCCGACGTATGCCGCCATCGCGCACTATCACGGGCGCCATGGCGACCGCCCGCTCGACGACGTCCTCGCCGACGCCGAGGAGTTCGCCGCGCGAGAACTGCCGTACGCGCTGGAACGCGGTGCCCGCCTGTCGCCGGAGGAACGCACCGCCGCCGTGCAGACGCTGGCTTCGCTCACCGGACTCGAAGAGTCCTATGTGGACAGGGTGAATCTTCGTATCGAGCACGTCCGGTTCTTCACGGAGCTCCTGCGGGATCGCGGTCTGACGACAGGACGCATGGACGGCCGGTTCACTACCTGGGAGCCGGACGGCGGCCGCGAGCAGATGAGCGACGACGCGTCGATCTCGCGGATCATCGGCGCCTACTCGGCCGCGTTCAACCACTACGTGCGCAGCGAACTCGAATACGAGAACGACCTGCCGTACGAGATCCTGTCGATGGACGTCGTGCGCGATTGGTCCTATTCGGACTTCGAAGGCCGCGCCGTGTCCGTGGTCGACGGGCTCAGCGCGGCGATGCGGGCGAATCCGCATTTGAAGGTGCACGTGGCGCTCGGCTACTACGACGGCGCCACGCCGTACTACGCGGCCGAACATGTGCTGGCACGCCTGCAGATCCCCGAAGAACTGCGCGAAAACGTCGAGTCGGCGTACTACCCGGCCGGACACATGATGTACGTGCACGAGCCCTCACGCGTTCAGCAGTCGAAGGATCTCGGCGCGTTCATCGCGGCCAGCAGCAACCGGTAGCCGGGGAGGACACGACCGAGTGCCGGGTCGCGTTCACCGATTAGCGGCCAGCACCGCCGCGAGCCCTTCTTGTAGGTCTTTGACGAAATACTCGGGAACCTCCAGCGACGGGAAATGCCCGCCGGTTTCGGGTGACGTCCATCGGACGATCTGCCGGTACCGCTGCTGCGCCCAGGGGCGCGGACACTTCTCGACGTCGCGGGGATACATGCTGATTGCTGAGGGGACGTCGACCCGAAGTTCGGGATCGAGCGAGTTGTGGCTTTCGTAGTAGATGCGGGCCGACGATGCGCCGGTCCGCGTCAGCCAATACAGGGTGACGTCGTCGAGAACACGGTCCCGGGAAATCGTCTCGAACGGGCTGTCTTCGGTATCGGACCACTCGGCGAGCTTGTCGAGGATCCAGGCAAGAAGCCCGACCGGTGAGTCGACGAGCGAGTAGCCGATGGTCTGCGGCCGGGTCGCCTGCTGCTTCGCGTACGCCGCGCGGTGGCGCCAGAAATCGCGGGTTTCCTCGGCCCACGTGCGCTCGACCGCCGTCAGCCCGTCCGTGGTCAACCCGGGCGGTCCCTCCGCGAACGTCGTGTGGATGCCGAGAACGTGTGCCGGGAACCTGCCGCCGAGAACCGTGGTGATATTGCCTCCCCAGTCGCCGCCGTGGGCTGCAAACTTGCGGTAGCCGAGCCTTCCCATCAGTTCCACCCACGCGGCCGCGATCTTTTCGGTTCCCCACCCGGTGGTGGCCGGCTTGTCGCTGTAACCAAAGCCCGGTAGCGACGGGACCACGACGTGGAACGCCGGCGCGTCCGCATCGTTCGGATCTGCCAGCTCGTCTACCACATCGACGAACCGGGCAACGCTGTCCGGCCAGCCGTGCGTCAAGATCAGCGGAGTGGCGTCCGCGCGCGCGGACCGGCGGTGCAGGAAGTGGATTCCCAGATCATCGATGGTCGTGCGGAACTGGCCGATCCGGTTGAGGCGCGCTTCGAACGACCGCCAGTCGTACCGGGTGCGCCAGTAGTTCACGACATCGACGAGGTCGGCCAGAGGAACGCCCTGGTCCCATCGGCGAGGGTCGGGCGCGGCGCGATAGACCGTCTCGGCCTCCGGTAGCCGCGCCGCGGCCAATCGCGCGCGCAGATCGTCGAGGTCAGCGTCAGGTGCGTGGGTTTCACATGCGTGCACGTCGGTGGCTGGACGGGACATGAGACCTCCTGAGCGTCGTAGAACCGGCTATGACGGTTCTAGCACGCCGCGATGTCCGCGTGCAACCAGCTAAGGTGGTTCCATGCGTGTTGGATTCCCTGACTTCCGCCTCGGTAACGTGCTGGCGACCAGCTTCACCGGGACGCTGTCGGAGCGCCACGGGGACGCTGTGGAGCGCATTCCCACGCCGCAGCGACTTGTCGACTGGCTGGCGGTGAACGGCCTCGCCGTGGACTCCTGCACCACCGCCCAGCTCGACCTCGCTCGGGAACTGAGGGAGTCGATTCACGCCGTCGCGACAGCGGCCGCGGTGGGCGACGCGCTCCCCGCATCTGCCGTCCACGTCATCAATGACCGCAGCGCTCAGGGTCGAGCCGCAGCGATCCTGACCCCCGAGGGTAACCGGCAATGGCGGCTCAGCTCGGCCTCCCGCGTGGAAGACGCCCTCAGCGTGATCGCCGCCGACGCGATCAGCATCATCGCAGGCGAACGAGACGGAAGACTGGCCCTGTGCGCGTCACCAACCTGCCGAGCCGCCTTCTTCGACACCAGCCAAAGCCGCACCCGTAAATGGTGTGACATGAACACCTGCGGGAATCGTCAGAAGAAAGCGCGCTTCAAAGCCAATCAGGGTAAGAACGGCAGATCTGCGGAGTGATCGGTCTCGCCACCGCCTCCTGCGACCCCTGCTGAGCCATTGCGGGGCCTCAGCGCACACCCTTCTCGTCCACGGTGATCTTCGCCTGCGGGCCGCCCGCGCCGCAGGCGGGACCGTTGGGGTACACCAGTTCCGGCGTGACACTCACGGTCTCGCCGGAGAAGGTCAGCGTCACCGGAGCGGCGGGCAGCCCGGGCACCGTCGCGAACCCGGTCTTCCCGCCGGTCTCCCGCATCCGCGCACCGCAGGTGTCATCGGGACCGCCGGTGCAGGGTGTGGCGACCGCCGTCGTGGCCGGGGTAAGCACCACCGGATAGCCGTGGCACGAACCGTTCCAGCACACGTCGATACCTGCCGTGCCGCCGAACCGCGCGGCCACGGACGGCGCGATCGCCACGCTGATGCCTGGCATCGCGCCGATCGCCGTGCAGGCGCGTTCCGGGGCGCCGGCCTGAGTCCCGCAGGCCGTGAGGACCACCAGCAGTACGAGTAGCCGCATACCTGATGGACGGCCGGCGCGCCCGGAACGGTTGCCTCAATCCCGCGCGTACGCCCCGCCGTGTTTCACGGCGGCATAGGCGTCGACGGAACCGTTGCCGTAGAACCCGTTGAACTCCGGCGTGCCGGCGCAGGTTGCGGTGAACGACGCGTCGCGGCCCTCGTCGAGGTAGTCGACCGTCCGCGGGACCGGGCACGCGATCGGTGCGGCCGTCCCTTCGAGCACGCGCTGCACGGCGTCCGGGCTCAGCCCGAAGCCGCCACGGCCCGCTTTGCCGTACTGCGAAACGATCAGCGCGGCGACACCCGTCGCATGCGGCGTGGCCATCGAAGTCCCTTGCAGGAACTGGTAATAGCCCACCCGGCCGTCCGGTGCGACGGCCTTCTGCACGCCGAGCGCGACCCCGTCCGGCGTGACGTTGCCGTGCGCGTCGATGTTCCCGTCCGCGATCCCGACGTTCTTCGGGTACGCCGAGAGGATCAGGTTCTCGTTGGTGCGGAACCAGTCCGTGCCGAACCCGTCGCGGTAGTACCCGCCCGGCGCCGAAACGGAGATCTGCTCGGTGCCGTAATTCGAGTAGTCCGCCTTGGCCCCTGACGGGCCGAACGCGCCGACGCCGATCGTGTGCGGGCCTTCGACCGGCAGCGACAGGCAGGTCGCGTTGTCGATCGTGCGGTCGTGCGTCGAGTCGGCCGGGTAGTCCGGGCTCGTCATGTCCGGTTGCGGCGCGCCGAGATCGCTGTGCTCGTTGCCGAGCGCGACGACCGACGTCACGCCCTTGCGGTGGGCGTAGTTCAGCGCACGCGCGATGGCCTCGGTGATGGTGCGCTGCTCGAGTTTCTCGGCCTCGGAGTCGGCCGGGTTGTCCGCGCAGTTGTACAGCCACGGGTCCACATAGAACGACATGTTCACCACGTCGATCCCGGCGTCACCGGCGTAGGTCAGCGCGTCGACGGTCGGCTGCAGGAAGAAGTAGCCGGAGTCCTGGCCCGCGCGGACGTTCACCAGCGTCACGTTCGGCGCGACCCCGGAGACGCCGAAACCGTTGGCGGCCGCGGCGATCGTGCCCGCGACGTGCGTGCCGTGGCCGTTGTCGTCGTGGTTCGCGGGATCGACGCAGCCGCGGTACTCGCACGGCCCGTCGACCACCGCGCCGGTCTCGTCGGTGGGGATGTCGCGGGTGAAGTTGCGCGAGTCGGCGGCGTCGAAGTTGGGCGCGATGTCCGGGTGCGAGCCGTCGATGCCGGTGTCGATCACGCCGACCTTCACGCGCTTGTCACCGGGCTGCACGGTGCGCGCAAGATCCGCGCGAATCGATTTGAGGCCCCACAACTGGTCGTCGAGCGGGTCGGTGCCGGCGGGCTTGACCGCCTTCTTCTTCGCCGAACCGCCCTCCTTCTCCACCGCGCCGGGTTTCCTGACGGCCTTGTCCTTGGGCGCCTGCCCGATCGACGTGGCCTTGGCCGCACCGTAGATCGCGCGGTCGGCGGAGACCCGCTCGGCGAACCCGTCGGCCGGGGCGCTGGCCGTGATCAGCCCGACGGCGGTATTGGTGTGCAGGACCGTGCCACCCGCTGCCCGGATGGCCTGTTCCGCAGCGGCGACGCTCTGCCCGGCGGCCGCCAGCACGGTGAACTCCGTCGTCGCACCCGAAAGCCGCGGTCGTGCCACGGCCGCCGGACCGGCGATCACGATACCGCCGATCAGCGGTACCGCGAGCGCGGCGACGAGCAACCTGGATCTTCTCAAGGAAACTCCTCCTCACCACAGGGTGAGAGGAACCTACCTAAGGTTTTGGTAAAGCGGCACAAAAACCCGACTAAAGTCAGTGGGCAAGCGAGAGGGCGATCCCGTCGAGGATGTCGTGCTCGCTGACGATCAGCTCCGTGGGCCCACCGCGCTCGGCCAGCTGTTCCGCGAGCAACCGCACGATGAGCGCCCCGCCGCCGATGACGTCCACCCGGCCGGGGTGGATCACCGGGTTCGCGGCCCTGGTTTCGTGGTCGGCCGCGAGCAGTTCATCCGACAGCGCGAACAGCTGCGCCCGCGACAGGCGGGAAAGGTGCGTGCGCTCCGAGTCGTACTCCGGCAGCTGCTGTGCCACGGCCGAGAGCGTGGTGACCGTGCCGGCGACCCCGATCCAGGTCCTCGCCTTCGACACGTCCACCACGTCGAAGGCCTGCCCGAGCACGCCGGTCGCGAACTCCCGGCCCGCGGCGATCTCGTCCGCCGTGGGCGGATCCGACTTCAGGGCCCGCTCGGTGAGGCGCACGCAGCCGACGTCGACCGACTTCGCCGCGGTGATCGAGGCACTCCGGCCGTCCCACTCACCGAGCACCAGTTCGGTCGAACCGCCGCCGACGTCGACCACGAGGAACGGTCCGTCGTCGGGATCCTGCTCCCCGACCGCGCCGGTGAATGACAGCCGCGCCTCCTCGTCGCCGCTGATCACCTCCGCCTCGGCACCGAGGACTTCCCTCGTCATCGCGAAGAAATCGTCCCGGTTGCGGGCGTCGCGGGTGGCCGAGGTGGCGACCATGCGGACCCGCTCGACGCCCTTGCGACGCGCCGCGATCGTGTAGTCGGCGAGCGCCACGCGGGTGCGCTCCAGCGCTTCGGGGGCGAGCTCGCCGGTCGCGTCCACGCCCTGCCCGAGCCGCACGATGCGCATCTCGCGGTGCAGGTCACGCAGGTCGACGGTGCCGTCGTGGCGCTCGGTCAGCTCGGCGACGAGCAGGCGGATGGAGTTCGTTCCACAGTCGATCGCGGCAACTCGGGGCATGCTCGGAAGCGTACTGCGGCGCGAAGCGCCTCGGTTGAGGGTGGCGGTGGGCGAGGGGCTGGCGCTAGGCACAGTCGCCGGACGGCCAGTCGGGGCGCAGCAACTCCAGCGTCTCGTCCCCGAACGGGTTCACGCCAGGGCCGCGCGCGAGGGTGTGCGCGAGGTGAACATGCAGGCATTTGACCCGGCCCGGCATCCCGCCCGCGGTGATCTGGTGACCGAGCGGTTCGATCGCGTCCCGCTCGGCCAGGTACGACTCGTGCGCCCGCAGGTAGGCCGCAGCCAGCTCCTCGTCGACGGCGAGGCGTTCGGTCATCTCCTTCATCACGCCGGACGCCTCCAGCCGCCCGACGAGAGAGGCCAGGCGCGGGCAGGTCAGGTAGTACAACGTGGGAAACGGCGTGCCGTTCTCGAGCCGCGGACTGGTCTGGACCACCGCCGGATGGCCGCTGGGGCACCGGGCCGCGATCGCGCGCAGGGCCCGGGGCGGGCGGCCGAGCTGCTGCGCGATGATCTCGCGGTCGGCTTCGGTCACCGGCTCGAACGTCTTCTCCACGAACCTATTGTCGCAAGCCGCGCTCAGTGCCCGACCGTGGACCACAGCTGCTCGTACCAGGCCGCGCCGCCGGGCTCGGCCTGCTGCCGCGCCCTCTGCTGCTGCCCCTGCGGCGTGTCCTCGGGCAGTTGGACGAGGTACGGCGTCTCGCCGGGCATCACGTACTGCAACCGGCGCCGCGCCTCGGCCTCGACCTGCGCCGGATCGTTGAGCGCCGCCTGCCGCGCCTGCAGCCGCGCGACCTCGTCGCGAAGGTGCGCCTGCTGCTGCTCCTGCTGGGAGATCTCCGCCCGCTGGCTCAGGTACGTCCGCAAAGGCACGGCCAGGGTGAACGCCAGCGCGCATACGACGATGGCGAGCACCGCGGCCCGCCGCGTCGTCGACATGCCGAGCACCCGGGCCGCCCCGCCAGGCTGCTTCGCCCCGAGCCCCCGGCGCAGGCGCGACTTGACCGGCTCCCGCCGCACCCGGCGACGCCGGCTCTCCGCGCTCGGCGAACCCGCGGCGCGGCGCGGCGACTGGCCGTCCGCACGGCGTTCCGTGCGGCGGCCCCGTCTGGTCCGCTCCCTGCCCCGCTGGTCCATCGGCGCGACCGTCAGCTCTCCGGCGTGAACCGCGGGAAGGCCAGGTCGCCGGCGTAGCGGGCCGCGTCGCCGAGGGTCTCCTCGATCCGCAGCAGCTGGTTGTACTTCGCGACCCGCTCGCTGCGTGCGGGCGCGCCGGTCTTGATCTGGCCGACGCCGGTCGCGACCACGAGATCGGCGATCGTGGTGTCCTCGGTCTCGCCGGAACGGTGGCTCATCATGCTCTTGTAGCCGTAGGAGGTCGCGAGCGTGATCGCGTCGAGGGTCTCCGACAGGGTGCCGATCTGGTTGACCTTGACCAGCAGCGCGTTCGCGGCGCCGCGGTCGATGCCCTGCTCCAGCCGGTCCGGGTTGGTGACGAACAGGTCGTCGCCGACGATCTGCACGCGCTCGCCGAGCCGGCTCGTGAGCGCGACCCAGCCGTCCCAGTCGTCCTCGGCCAGCGGGTCCTCGATGGACACCAGCGGGTACGCGTCGAGCAGTTCCGAGTAGTACGTGGTCAGCTGCTCGGCGGTGCGCTTGCTGCCCTCGAAGCTGTACGCGCCGTCGGCGAAGAACTCGGTCGCCGCGACGTCCAGCGCCAGCGCGACGTCGCGGCCGGGGCGGTAGCCCGCCTTCTCGATCGCGGTGGTGATCAGGTCCAGCGCCTCGCGGTTGCTCGACAGGCTCGGCGCGAAGCCGCCCTCGTCGCCGAGGCCGGTGGTCAGGCCACGGCCCTTGAGCACCGACTTGAGCGAGTGGTAGACCTCGACGCCCCAGCGCAGCGCCTCGCGGAAGGACTCGGCGCCGATCGGCGCGATCATGAACTCCTGGATGTCCACATCGGTGTCGGCGTGCGCGCCGCCGTTGAGGATGTTAAGCATCGGGACGGGAAGCACGTGTGCGTTCGGCCCGCCCAGGTAGCGGAACAGCTCCAGCTCGGCGGATTCCGCGGCCGCCTTCGCGACCGCGAGCGACACGCCCAGGAGCGCGTTCGCGCCGAGGCGGGACTTGTCGGGGGTGCCGTCGAGATCGACGAGCTTCTGGTCGACGACCCGCTGCTCGACCGCCTCCATACCGATCAGCTCGGGGCCGATCTCGTCGAGTACCGCGGCCACCGCACGCTCGACGCCCTTGCCGTTGTAGCGTTTGGGGTCGCCGTCGCGGAGTTCGACGGCCTCGTGCTCACCGGTCGACGCGCCCGACGGGACGGCGGCCCGCGCGAGCGTCCCGTCGTCGAGTGCCACCTCCACCTCGACAGTCGGGTTGCCGCGGGAATCCAGGATTTCGCGGGCGCCTACCTGCTCGATGACCGCCACTCGTCGCTCCTCATGTCGTGCGGGCGATGACGGGTTCAGCCTAACGGCAGATCATCGTCACCCGTTGGAGGCTCCGCCCTGATTTCCTGCCAGCCCGGCGGCAGATCGGCGGTGTCGGAGATGCGCTGCCAGAACGTCCAGCTGTTGCCGCCGATGTCCGCGACGGTGAACACGCGCGCGCCGTAGGGCTGATCCTGCGGCGGCGTGACGTCGGTGCCCTCGCCCAGCGCCGCGCACACCCGCTCGAACTGAGCGTCCACGTCGTCGACGTAGACCACGTTCAACTGGCCGACGGGCCGGTCGACGCCCTTGCTCTCCCAGTAGTCCGCGCCGACGCCGGCGAGCAGTATCTCGGCGTCGCCGGCCGCGACGGTGGCCTGGAACACCTGGCCGGCGCCGTCGACGTAGCGGACCCGCTCGGTGAAGCCGAACACGCGGACCAGCCAGTCGAGGGCTTCGGTCGCGTCGGTGTAGTACAGGTACGGCGAGAGACCTAGGTACCGAGGTTCGCTCATGGGCGTGTAGTGCACCATGCCGCCATCCCGACCCGTGATCGCACCCCTGCCGAAAGCCGGTCCCGCGGGGTAACGTCGATCTGACTATGGATGGCGAGAACCTGACTCCGGACCATGTCGGTGACAACCGGTTCGAGGCGTTCCGTCAAGCCGAGGCGCTGGTCGAGAACCGCCGCCCGCTCGACGCGCTGAGGGCACTGCAGCCAGTGCTCGACGCCGAACCGGACAAACCGAGCGTGCAGCTGCTGGCCGGCCGCGCTTATTTCCATTCCGCGCAGCTCAGGCATGCCGAGCAGGCGTTCACGCGCGTGCTGGAGCTCGATCCGTCGGATCACTACGCCCGGTTCGTACTGGGCCGCACACTGCAGCGCCTCGGCCGGTTGGTCGAGGCGCTCGGTCAATTACGGATGGCTTGGGCGATGAACCCGGTCCCCGAGTACCAGGACGCCCTGTCCGAGGTCAACGCCCGCGTCCGGCTGCAAGAAACCTGACCGCCCCGCCCCCGCTCAGCGGGCTGGGGCGGCGGTGGCGAAGGTGTCGGCGGCGGTGAGGGTGTCGCGGGTGTCCGGCAGGGACTGGGTGTAGCCGAGGATCGTCGACCACCAGCCGTTCGCGGTCGACAGGTCCGCACCGGTCGAGCACAGGTAGCGGGCGACGGTGTACGCGGCGTCGGCGACGTTGCGCATGTCCGCGCGTTTCGCGTCGTTCGTCGCGCGTGCGGACCAGCGGTTCCAGATCGGCTGCGGCACCGGCAGCGGTCCGGAGCCGACGGCCTGCACCTGGCCCAGCCCCGCGAGCGTCGCCCACGAAAGGTGGCAGTTCGGCGCCTCTTCGCGCATCCGCATCTCCGCACGGCCATAGGCGCCGAGCAGCACAGCCGGGAGCTTCGTGGGCCCGGCGAGGTCGCGAGCCCACTCGTCCAACTGGGCTTCGTCGGATTTCGTCGGCCGGTCGACGGGCGCGGCGACGGCCGGCTTGGGCGCCGCGGCCGCGGGCGGCGGGGACGGCGGCCCAGGCGCGGGCAGGGGCTTCGGGCTGTCGGGCCTGGTTGTGCCCAACGTGAAGATCAGGATGAGGCCGGTCGCGACGACACCGAGAGCCAGCCACAGCGTGGACGCCGAGCGACGCGGCTTGGTGTCCCCTGGATGGGTGGGCTCGACCACCGGATCAGGTTAGCGGCCTCACCCTCATGCGCTACTGACGCCGGGATCACACAATTCGTTATCTAAGCCTCACCTAAGGCGCTGACCAGCCCAAACGCGCCCAGAAACGCCCGATTTGCCCGGAATCCGGCACGCCGGGGGCATACTGGCACTAGACATACAGGCAAGGCTTACCTAAAACATCCTGTGAACGGACCGCACTGAGGAGGCCCCAAGTTGTTGTTCTCGAGCCTGCTCATCGGCCTGCGTGAAGGCCTCGAAGCCGCCCTCGTGGTGAGCATCCTGGTTGCGTTCCTGGTCAAGACCGACCGTCGGCAGGCCCTTCGCTGGGTCTGGCCCGGGATCGCCGCCGCGGTGCTGCTGTCGATCGCGTTCGGCGCGATCCTCACCTACACCACCGCGCAGCTGTCCTTCGAACAGCAGGAACTGCTCGGCGGCAGCCTGTCGATCGTCGCCGTCGGGTTCGTCACGGCGATGATCTTCTGGATGCGCAAGGCGTCCCGGACGATCGCCGCCGAACTGCGCGGGAAGATGGACGAAGCGCTCGCCGTGGGCCCGCTCGCGGTGCTGCTGCTGTCCTTCCTCGCGGTCGGCCGCGAAGGCCTCGAGACGGCGGTCTTCTTCTACGCCTCGGTGCAGAGCGCGCAGGGCGGCACGACGCAGCCGCTGATCGGGTTCGCCATCGGGATCGCCGCCGCGGTGACCATCGCGTACCTGCTCTACCGCGGCGCCGTCCGGTTCAACCTGGGCAAGTTCTTCACCGTGACCGGCGTGCTGCTCGTCTTCGTCGCCGCCGGGGTACTCGGCTACGGCCTGCACGATCTGCAGGAGGCCGCGTTCCTGCCGGGGCTGCACACCCTCGCGTTCGACACATCGGGCGCGATCCCCGAAACCTCCTGGTACGGCGCGCTGCTGAAGGGGATCTTCAACTACTCCCAGCAGACCACCGTCCTGCAGGCCACCGCATGGGTGGCCTACGTCCTGATCGTGCTGCCGCTGTTCCTGCGGCCTACCGCCCCGAAACCCGCCCTCGCGGGTGCGAAGGAGTGACCTTGCCGAAGAGACTGTTCGCGCTGGCCGGTCCGGCCGCGCTGCTGACGCTGGCCGCATGCTCGGGCGGCGGGGATTCGGCGAGCGGGGGCGGCGGGCCCATCACCGTCTCGGCTTCCGATACCGCGTGCGAGGTCTCCGCCACCACCGCGAACGCGGGCAACCTGACCTTCGAGGTCACCAACAAGGGCACCAAGGTCACCGAGTTCTACCTCTACGCCGAGGGCGACCGGATCATGGGCGAGGTCGAGAACATCGCCCCCGGGCTGACCCGCAAGCTCACCGTCGAGATCGCGACCGCCGGTACCTATCAGACCGCGTGCAAGCCCGGTATGACCGGCGACGGTATCCGCGGCACGTTCACCGTGGCGGGCAGCGCGGCGAAGCAGGCCGACTCGAACGCCGAACTGGCCGCCGCCACCAAGAGCTACGCGTCCTATGTGGAAGACCAGACCGACGTGCTCCGCACGGAGACGCAGAAGTTCGCCGACGCGGTCAAATCCGGCAACGTCGAAGACGCGAAGGCGCGCTATGCGGCCACCCGCGTCTACTACGAGCGGATCGAGCCGGTCGCGGAGAAGTTCGGCGACCTGGACCCGGCGATCGACGCCCGCGAGGCGGATCTCGAACAGGGCCAGCAGTTCACCGGTTTCCACCGGCTGGAGAAGGATCTGTGGGTGACCGGGCTGCAGCCGGACAGCGCGCAGGTCGCCGACCGGCTCGTCTCGGACGTCAACGCCCTGATCGGCAAGTCGAAGACGCTCGAGCTGAGCGCGCTCGATCTGGGCAACGGCGCCAAGGAACTGCTCGACGAGGTCGCGACCGGCAAGATCACCGGCGAGGAGGAGGCCTTCTCGCACACCGATCTGTGGGACTTCCAGGCCAATGTGGACGGTTCGAAGGCGGCGGTACAGGCGTTGCGGCCGGTGCTGCAGGCCCGGGACGCGGCGCTGGTGTCCACCATCGACGGGCAGTTCGCGAACGTGCAGAAGCTGCTCGACGCGACCCGCGCCGGTGACGGGTTCAAGTACTACACCGAGCTGAGCCAGGACCAGATCAAGGAGTTCGCGTCGGCGGTCGACGCGTTGAGCGAACCGCTGAGCAAGGTCGCGGAGGTCGTGGCGCAATGAGCGAGGTGTCCCGGCGCCGGGTGTTCGGCCTCGCCGGCGCCGGCGCCGCGCTCGTCGGGGCGGGTGCCGCCGGGGTCGGGATCGACCGCGCGCTCGGCACGAACACCGCCGCCGCGGCAACGGACATCGTGCCGTTCACCGGCGCGCGTCAGGCCGGGATCGTCACGCCCGCGCAGGAACACCTGCATTTCGCGGCGCTCGACGTCACGACGAAGGACCGCGCGGCGCTGGTGTCGTTGCTCAAGACCTGGACCGGCGCGGCGCGGCGGATGACGGCCGGCCGGGAAGTCGGCATGTCCGGGGCGGTCGGCGGAGCGAAGGCCGCGCCGCCCGACGACACCGGCGAAGCGCTCGACCTCCCCGCGTCCGCGCTCACGCTGACGATCGGCTTCGGACCGTCGCTGTTCGACGGCCGGTTCGGCCTCGCCTCGCGCCGCCCAGCCGCGCTCACCGACTTACCGGCGTTCCCGAAGGACAACCTCGACCCGGCGCGCAGCGGCGGCGACCTGTGCATCCAGGCGTGCGCGAACGATCCGCAGGTGGCGGTGCACGCGGTGCGCAACCTGGTGCGGCTCGGCTTCGGCAAGACCGAAGTGCGCTGGTCCCAGCTGGGCTTCGGGCGCAGTTCCTCGACCTCGACCACGCAGAGCACCCCGCGGAACCTGTTCGGGTTCAAGGACGGCACGAACAACCTCAAGGCCGAGGAGTCGTCCGCGCTCGACGAGCACGTCTGGGTCACCGAGACCGACGACCAGCCGTGGCTCGCGGGCGGTTCCTACCTGGTGGCGCGCCGCATCCGGATGCACATCGAGACCTGGGACCGGACCTCGCTCGACGAGCAGGAGAAGATCGTCGGCCGGGCGAAGGGCAGTGGGGCCGCGCTCGGGCAGAACGCCGAGTTCGACCCGGTGGACCTGCACGTCGGCGGCGCGGACGGCGAGCCGATGATCCCGGCGGACTCGCATATCCGGCTGGCCGCGGCGGAATCGTTGAACGGCGTGAAGATCCTGCGCCGCGGCTACAACTTCGTCGACGGGTCCGACGGGGTCGGGCATCTCGAGGCCGGGCTGTTCTTCATCGCCTTCAACCGGGACCCGGGCAAGCAGTACATCCCGATGCAGAACGCGCTTTCGGCCAAGGACACGATGATGGAGTACGTCCAGCACACCGGTTCGGCGCTGTTCGCCGTGCCGCCCGGGGTGTCGGAAACCGGCTACTGGGGCGATTCGCTCTTCGGCCAGTAGGCGCGCCAGCCCTCGGCCTCCAAAGTGGACGGATCGACGCCGGCCGCACGCGCGTTCGCCTCCGCCGCGCGCACCTGCGCGGCGAAGCGCTTCGCCACCGCCCGCAGCTCACCCTCCGGGTCCACCCCCGCGCGACGCGCGGTGGCGGCGAGGGTGAACATCCGCCCCGGGGCGTCCAGACCGGAGGGGAACAGGTCGAGCGGGATGCCCGCGCGGCCGCTGCGCTGCCCGAGCTTCCCGGCGAGCGCGGCCGCGGGCTGACCGAGCGCGACGCCGTCCACAATAGACTGACGCTGCTTCTCGGCCTGCTTGAGCTCCTCCCACTTCACTTCCTGATGCTCGGGCGTGTGGATCTTCTCCGCGTCCGCGAACACATGCGGATGCCGCCCGACCAGCTTCGCCACGAGCGCACCCGCCACCGCGTCGATGTCGAACGGTTCGCCCGCGTCCTCGGCCGCCAGACGAGCGTGGAAGAGTACCTGCAGGAGCACGTCGCCGAGTTCCTCGCGCAGCGCCACACGGTCGTTCTCCTCGATCGCGTCGAGAAGCTCGTAGGTCTCTTCCACCAGGTACTGCCGCAGCGACTCGTGCGTCTGCTTGGCGTCCCACGGGCAACCGCCCGGCGAGCGCAGCACGTCCATCACCTGTGCCGCCTCGACCAGCCCGGCCCCTTGTGGCTGCGTGATGACCTGCGCGCCGGGCAGCGCCTGGACCGCGGGATCGTCCATCGAGGGCGCGAACACCACCAGCGGGCCCTCCTCCCGCGCCAGCGCCGACGGCTCGGGCGCCGGCTTGGCGCCCGGCAGATCGAGCCCGCTCGCGTACACGGCTCGCGCGTCGCGGACATACGGGATCGCGGCGAGGGGGACACCGGCGTCGGGGTAGGGCAGCAGGACGACGGTGGCGGTCAAGGCTGAGTGGATCCCTTCACGGAGATGACGGCGCCGGTGGTTTCGGCGGCACTGGGCGCGACGGTCATCGCGACCGGGTCCCATACACCGTAGCGCGGGTTGATTTTCAGCCCGGCTACGTCGGCGTACGGCTCCAGGAGCCGCTGGCCGATCGCGACCAGCTGGCTCGCGGTCGGCTCGGTCGTCTGGTCGACCGACTGGCGCGTGTTCAGGTCCCGCTGGCGGATTACCGCGACGATCCACGCCGCCTGCTGGCTGCTCGGCTGGAACGCGATGACGCTGCCCGGCAGCGCGCCGAACACCACGGTCGCGGCGAGGTCGGGTGCCTGCACGGCCGGCACCCGCTCGCCGACGCTGGTCTCCGCACCCGCGGCGGTGTCGGCCTGGATGACCTGCGCGGCGGCCGCCGGGTTCGCGGCCATCTGCTCCGCCTTGGCGAGCGCCTGATCACGCATGGTCGCGCCCGGGCGCTCGGAGACCACCGAGGTGTAGTCGAACGTGACCGACATCTTGTCGAAGTACTTCAGGGCGAGGTCGCGCATCAGGACCTGGTCGGTGACCGCCTCGCGGTGATCGCGGGCGCGGTAGGCGATCTGGTCCGGCACCTGGGACGGGTCGACGCCCGTGGTGGGCACCGGGGCGGCGAGCGGATCCTGCGCCAGCGTCTGCGTGACCAGGTTCTCGTCCGCGGTGAGCCCCTCGTGCCGGGCCGCGGTGGTGACCAGCTCGTGCACGACGAGCTGGCTCACGATCGCGCGGCCGAGCTGGTCGAGTTTGTGCTGCTGCGCGAGTTGCTGAGCGGCGGGCTGTTCCCGCACCGCCTTGTCGATCAGCGCCTGCACCTGGTCCTGGGTGACCTCGTGGTTCCCGATCAGGAACGCGGCCCCGACCTGCCTCGGCCCGGACCCGCATCCGGCAAGCGCCAGCACGCCGGCGAGGACGGCGACGACCGCACGGGAACGACTCATGATCCGCATCACACGCGTACCCTCTCACAGCAGTCACCAGTTTGGGAGCCCGGCGTGTTGGCCCGCCCCGCAGGCGTGTTGGCCCCTCCCGCAGGCGTGTTTGCCCGCCCCGCGGCGGGGGCCCCTCCCGCGGCGGGGGCCCGTGCCGCGGACAGCCAAGTCACCGCCGCGGCGAGCCAACTCACCGTCCGGAAGGGCAAACACGGCGTCCGGAAGGGCAAACACGGCGGTCAAGCGACTGGGCTGGGCTCCTTGGTGAGGGTGGTGAGGAGCTTTTCGCACCAGGTCAGCAGCGCCTCGTCGCGCAGCGGCGGGGCGCCGATCCGGCCGCCGGCCGGGCCTTCGGTCGGTTTCGGGACCGAGACCGTGTTCGTCACCGCCTTGAACATCGCCTTCGGGTATAGCCGCTTGAGCCGCAGTTGCTTCGAGTCCGGCAGCGGAAGCGGGGCGAAGCGGATCGTGTTGCCCTGCACGGTCACTTCGGTCACGCCCGCCGCGCGGCACGCGTGCCGGAACCGCGCGACCGCGAGCAGCCGGTGCACCGGGGCCGGCGGCTGGCCGTAGCGGTCGATGAGCTCCTCCTCCACCGCCGCCAGCGCCTCCGCGTCGGGTGCCGAGGCGATCTTGCGATACGCCTCCAGCCGCAGCCGCTCGCCCGGCACGTAGTCGTGCGGGATATGCGCGTCGACCGGCAGGTCCACGCGGACCTCGCCGAGCTCCTCCTCTTCCGCCGCTTCGGCACCGGCGCTGCGGCGGAACACGTCCACCGCCTCACCGACCAGCCGCACATAGAGATCGAACCCGACGCCCGCGATATGCCCCGACTGCTCCGCGCCGAGGATGTTGCCGGCGCCGCGGATCTCCAGATCCTTCATCGCGACCGCCATCCCGGCGCCCAGCTCGGTGTTCTGCGCGATCGTCGCGAGCCGGTCGTGCGCGGTCTCGGTCAGCGGCGACTCGCCCGGGTACAGGAAGTACGCGTACCCGCGCTCGCGGCCACGGCCGACCCGGCCCCGCAGCTGGTGCAGCTGCGCGAGACCCAGCAGGTCACCGCGCTCGACGATGAGCGTGTTGGCGTTGGAGATGTCGAGTCCGGTCTCCACGATCGTCGTCGAAACGAGCACATCGTATTCGCGTTCCCAGAAGCCCTGGATGATCTTCTCGAGCCTGTCCTCGTTCATCTGGCCGTGCGCGGTCACGATCCGCGCTTCCGGCACCAGCTCGCGCAGCCGCCGCGCGGCCTTCTCGATCGAGGAAACCCTGTTGTGCACGTAGAAAACCTGGCCGTCACGCAGGAGCTCGCGGCGGATCGCGGCACCCACCTGCTTGTCGTCGTACGCGCCGACGTAGGTCAGGATCGGATGCCGGTCCTCCGGCGGGGTGAGGATCGTGGACATCTCACGGATGCCGGCGAGCGACATCTCCAGCGTCCGCGGGATCGGCGTCGCGGACATCGTCAGCACGTCGACATGCGTGCGCAGCGCCTTGATGTGTTCCTTGTGCTCGACGCCGAACCGCTGCTCCTCGTCCACGATCACGAGGCCGAGATCCTTGTACCGCACCCCGGTCTGCAGCAGCCGGTGCGTGCCGATCACGATGTCCACCGCGCCGTCGGCCAGCCCGGCGAGCACGCTGTCCACTTCGGACTTGTCGGTGAACCGCGACAGGCCCTTGATGGTCACCGGGAACGACCGCATCCGCTCGCCGAACGTGTTGAGGTGCTGCTGCGCCAGCAGGGTGGTCGGCACCAGCACCGCGACCTGCTTACCGTCCTGTACCGCCTTGAACGCCGCGCGCACCGCGATCTCGGTCTTGCCGTAGCCGACGTCGCCGCAGATCACACGGTCCATCGGCACGCCGCGTTCCATATCCACCTTGACCTCGTCGATGGCGGCGAGCTGGTCATTGGTCTCGATGAACGGGAACGCGTCCTCCAGTTCGCGCTGCCACGGCGTGTCCGCACCGAACGGGTGCCCGGGCGAGGCCTGGCGGGCGGCGTAGAGCTGGACCAGTTCGGCCGCGATCTCCTTGACCGCCTTGCGTGCCTTGGCTTTCGTGTTCTTCCAGTCCGAGCCGCCGAGCTTGTTCAGCGTGGGCAGCTCGCCGCCGACGTACCGCGAAATCTCGTCGAGCTGGTCGGTCGGCACATACAGCCGGTCGCCCGGTTGGCCGCGTTTGGACGAGGCGTACTCGAGCACGAGGTACTCGCGGGTGGCGCCGGAGATGGTGCGCTGGACCATCTCCACGAAGCGGCCGATGCCGTGCTGGTCGTGCACGACGTAGTCGCCCTTCTTGAGCGCGAGCGGGTCGACCGCGTTGCGCCGCCGGGACGGCATCTTCGTCCCGAGGTCCTTTGTAGACGATGCGGCGGTGGCGCCGCGCCCGGTCAGATCGGCTTCGGTCAGCACGACCAGGCCCAGCTCCGGCGCGACGAAACCCTCGGTCAGGCCACCGCAGGCGACGGTGACCACACCCGCGGCCGGCTCCTTGACCAGCCCGTCCTCGGCGAGCGTGGTGGGGACCTCGGCGCCGGAAAGCTGTTCCACCGCGCGGCTCGCCGTGCCGTGCCCAGCGACGACCAGGACCCCCGTGCCGCCGGTCGCCAGGTGCGCCCGCAGGTCGGCGATCGCGCGATCCACGTCCCCGCGGTAGGCGGGCGCCGGCTCGACCGCCAGCTGGTAGACGTCCTCGCTCGTGAGTTGCGACAGCGTCCACCACGGGCGGTTCGTGTCACGGGCATGCCCGGCCACCTCGCCGAGGTCGCGGTACGCGGACGCGCCGAGGTCGATGGGCGCCTGCCCGCCGCCCGCCGCGGCCATCCAGGACGCTTCGAGGAACTCCTGCCCCGTGCGTACCAGGTCGTGCGCGCGGGCGCGGATCTTCTCCGGATCCGCGAGCAGGACGTGCGTGCCCTCGGGCATCGCGTCGGTCAGCAGCTCCAGCTCCCCTTCACAGAGCACGGGGATGAGCGCCTCCATGCCTTCCGACGGGATGCCGCCGGCGAGCTTCGTGAGCATCTCGGCCAGCTGCGCGTCGGCCGCGTACTGCTCGGCCAGCTCACCCGCGCGGGCCTTGACCTCCGGGGTGAGCAGCAGCTCCCGGCACGGCGGCGCGTGGACGGCCTGGATCTCCCCCGGCAGTGAGCGCTGGTCCGACACCGCGAACGCACGGATCTCGCTGACCTCGTCGCCCCAGAACTCGACGCGGTACGGGTGGTTCGCGGTCGGCGGGAACACGTCGAGGATGCCGCCGCGCACGGCGAACTCGCCGCGCTTCTCGACCATGTCGACCCGCGTGTACGCGAGCACGACGAGACGATCGAGCACCCCCTCGAAGTCGTTGTCCTCGCCGACGACGAGATCCAGCGGCTTCAGTTCGCCGAGGCCGGGCGCCATCGGCTGGATCAGGCTGCGCACGGTCGCGACCACCACGCGCGGCGCATCGCCGCCGCGGAGCCGGTGCAGCACGTCGAGCCGGCGGCCGACGGTGTCCGCCCGCGGGGACAGCTTCTCGTGCGGCAACGTCTCCCAGGACGGGAAGTCGGCGACCATGTCCGGACCGAGCAGGGCGGTGAGCGCCGCGGTCAGCTCCTCGGACTCGCGGCCGGTCGCGGTCACGGCGAGGACCGGCCGCCCGGCGCCTTCGTCGGCCGCGAGCGCGGCGACGACGAGCTGGCGGGCGGCCGTCGGGCCCTGGAGGTCGAGCAGCGGCGAACCGGCCCGCTCGAGGACGCCACGCAACGCCGGATCGGTGAGGACGGACGAAAGCAGACCGGACAACACCCCGTCGGTCACGAAAACTCCCCTGCGCAGGCATGCGGACATGCCACTGCCCGGGACGAGACCGGGTAGCGGCTCTCACCGTCCAGCCTACGGCAGCATGTCCACGACCTTTTCCAGCTGCTCTTCGAACGTCGCGGGATCGGAGGCGGCGATCCGCAGCAAGACGTGCTCGGCCCCGGCGAATCGTGCCAACTGGGCGCGCACATCCGGTCCGGTGAGCATCACCTGGATCGTGCCGATGACGTCGAGGGGCCGGTTGTAGGTATCGCGGCAGTACGAATCGAGCCGCGCCGTACCGCGTTCGATGTCGTCGTCGAGGTAGACCGTCGCGAACAGGGCCGGCGTGACCGGACGCCCGCCCTCGCGAATCGTCGCCAGGGCGCTCGCGTACTCGGCCGGGTCCGGCGGGTACGGCAACCATCCGTCGTAGAGCCGGGCGGTGCGCCGGAGCGCGTTGGGGGTGATCCCGCCGAGCCAGATCGGCGGCCCTCCCGGCCGCGCGGGCGGCGGGACCTCGGGAAGCCAGTCGTAGTGGAGCACCTTGCCGTGGAAGGATTCCGGCTGCCCGGTCCACAGCTGCCGCCACAACGTCACGGTGTCGTCGAGGTGGGAGAAGCGGGTCTTGAAGCGCACACCGACGAGGTCGAACTCCTGCTCGCTGAACCCGGGGAACCCGGCGCCGACGCCGAGCACGAGCCGCCCGCCCGAGAGCTGGTCGAGTGCGGTAATGCTCAGCGCGGCCTGGACGGGATGCCGGTGCGCGGGGATCAGGACCGCGGTGCCGAGCGTGATCCGGCTGGTCGCCTGCGCGACGGCGGTGAGCAGCGTCAACGGTTCGACGCGGGCACGCACGAGCGAGTCACCGGCCCACACCGAGTCGAAGCCGAGTTCTTCGGCGCGGACGGCGATGTCGACGAGCGAGCGGGCCGGCAGCCGCCCGGAGGGCAGAAGCAATCCGAATTTCATCCGTCCACAGTTGCCGCGTGACGGTATGAGCTCAATTCCCCGGAGGGAATGCCACGATGGTGGTGTGAACGATTTCGGGGCGGCGCTGCGGGAGTGGCGCGGGCGGCGCCGGCTGTCGCAACTGGAACTCGCGCTGCGCGCCGGAACCACGCAACGGCACGTGAGCTTCATGGAGAACGGCCGCTCGACGCCGGGCCGCGGCATGGTCGTGCGGGTGGCCGAGTCGCTGCAACTGCCGCTGCGGGAACGGAACGCGCTACTGCTCGCCGCCGGGTACGCGCCCAGCTACCCGGAAACGCGGCTGGACGATCCGGCAGTGAAGCCGGTGCTGGACGGTTTGCGGCGGTTGCTCGACGGGCACCGCCCGTACCCGGCGGTCGTCGTGGACCGGTTCGGAGATCTGGTCGCCGCGAACGACGCGCTCGATCTGCTCACCGAAGGCGTCGCACCGGAGTTGCTCGAACCGCCGGTCAATGTGCTGCGGATGGCCCTGCACCCGCGCGGGATGGCGCCGCGGATCGTCAACTTCGACGACTGGGCACGGCATGTGCTCGAACGCCCACGCCAGGCGAACGCGCGCGCCCCGCACGAGCGGCACGAGGCGATGCTCGCGGAACTGGCGGGTTACCTGCCAGGCCCGCTGGCTCCGGCGCCGGACCACCTCGGGTTCGCGGTGCCGCTGCGCCTGCGGACGCCGCTCGGTGAACTCAGGCTGATCACCGCCATCACCACTTTCGCGACAGCCGTCGATGTCACGATTTCCGAACTGCGCCTGGAGACCTTCCTTCCCGCCGATCAGGCCACCGCGGAAGCGCTCGCCGGGCCACAATGACCGCATGCGCTGGATCCGAATCGTCCCGTTCGCCCTCCTGCTGACCGCTTGTACCACTACGGCGGCGCCGCCGCAGGAGACCGGCCTGCACACCGAAGTGCTCGCGAGCGGGCTCGAACACGCATGGGACGTCGGCTTCCTGCCGGACGGGAAACTGCTGGTGACGCAACGTGCGGGCCGGTTGTCACTGGTGGATGCGTCCGGGGCGCACAACGTCTCGGCCGATCTCTCGGACGTGTACGCGCGCGGCGAGGGCGGGCTGATGGGGCTGGTCGTGCACCCGGACTTCGCGCGGAGCCGCCTGTTCACGATGTGCCAGACCCACCAGGAAGGCGGGCAGCCGGTGGACATCCGGCTCACCACCTGGACCCTCGCCCCGGACGAACGCAGCGCGACGAAGGTGCGGGATCTGCTGACGGGACTGCCGGTCAACCCGAGCGGGCGGCATTCCGGCTGCCGACCCGCCATCGCGGCCGACGGGGCGCTGCTGGTCGGCACCGGGGACACCGCGCGGCCGACGATCGCGCAGGACCGGCACAGTCTCGGCGGGAAGGTGCTGCGGATCGACCTGCGCACGGGCGCGCCGCTCCCGGACAACCCGTTCATCTCCTCGGCCGATCCGAACGAGCAGCGGATCCTGACCTACGGCCACCGCAACGTGCAGGGCGTGGCGGTGCGGCCCGGCACCGGTCAGGTCTTCACCGCCGAACACGGTCCCACGTTCGACGACGAAATCAACCTGATCCGCCCGGGCGCCAACTACGGCTGGGACCCGTCGAAGAGCGGTACCGAGACGTCGTACGACGAGAGCGTCCCGATGACCGACACCGACCGCTTCCCCGGAGCAGTCCGTGCACTGTGGACATCGGGCCAGGTCACCGAAGCCATCTGCGGCGCAACTTTCCTCACCGGCGCACAATGGGGCCCACTCGATGGGCTGCTGGCTGTCGTCGCGCTGAAGGGCCAGAAGATGCTGCTGTTCGGCGCCGACCCCAACGGCACCATCACGGATGTCACGCTGCCAAAGGAATTCGACGACACCTACGGCCGCCTACGAGCAGCACGAACAGCCCCAGACGGCACCCTATACGTGACAACCTCGGATGGCAGCAACGACAAACTCCTGCGAATCACCCCCAGCTAACAACGCAAAGGGCTCGTGGGTGGTCATCCCGTCGCCTGACACCGCCACGATACACGCAAACCGCAGGCGACGGGATGACCACCCAACCCGACCACCCGCCCGACGCAAGATGACCGCGAACCCTCGGGTCATCCCGGAGCCTGCCCGCCGGCGAGGCATCTTTGAACCGGGTGCTGGGCGCCCTCGCCGCGAGAACCCACCCCCGCCCCGATCTGTGAGTGTTCGCGGAGGGGCGGGGGGTGTGGGCGGCTGGTGGCCTTCGGTTGGTCACCTTGCTAGGTGGGCGCCGCCGTTCAGGTGGATTACCTGGCCGGTCAGGTGGCCGGCGTCCGGGCTTCCCAGGAAGCCGACCAGTTCCGCGACGTCCTCGACTGTTCCCGCTCGCTTGTTCCGCGTTTGCGAGATCAGCAGTTCGCGCCGCTCGCCGGTCAGCGTGCCCTGGAAGAATTCCGTTTCCCCGATCAGGCCCGGCGCGACGACATTCGCCGTAATCCCGCGCGGGCCTAGTTCCCGGGAAATGTCGGCGGTCCACGATTCGACCGCCGCTTTCGCCGCGCCGTAGGAACCCGCGCCCTTGTTCGCCGCGATCGAGCCGAGCGTGATGACGCGCGCGTTGTCCGCGAGGCGTGGCTTCAGCGCGGTCGTCACCAGCACGGCGGAAAGGACGTTCGCCGCGAAGTTCGCGCGCCATCGGCCGGCCAGCGCGGCCAGATCCGAGCCGCCACCCCCGAACTCCACGTTCCCGCCGGCATTGTTGACCAGCACGTCTACCCGGTCCGGCAGGTCCGCGAGCGCGGCTTCCACCGCCGCCGGATCGCTCGCGTCGAACGGGACGGCACGAGCGCCCAGCAAGGCCGCCGACTCCGTCAGCACGTTCTCGCGCCGCCCGGTGATCGTCACTTCATCCCCGGCCTTCGCGAACCGGGAAGCGATCGCGTATCCGATCCCGGTTCCGCCGCCGGTCACCACGACTTGCCTGGAATCTGCCATGGGAATTTTATCCTTTATTGCTAAAGTACTGTCATGACCGACCGTACCGGCGTCACGGAAAACCCGTCAAGCGACGGCGCAGATGCCATCCAGGAGGCCTGGGCACGTGAGCGGCCGGGCACGCCCGTCGCGTCGATCGGGGTGATCACGCGCATCTGGTGGATCGGCCGGGTCCTCGACGAGGACCGCCGCGCGACGATGCTGCGCCTCGGGATGGACGCCGGCACCCTCGACCTGCTGTCCACGTTGCGCCGCGCCGGCCCGCCGTACCGGCTGCCGCCGAGCGAACTCGCCCGGCGCACCCTCGTCAGCCCCGGCGCGGTTTCCCAGCGCGTGGCGCGAAGCGAGCGCGAAGGCCTGGTGCGCAGGATGCGTTCCCCCGAGGACGGCCGCGGGGTACTCGTCGAACTCACCGAAGCCGGGCATGCGGAAGTCGAGCGCACGGTCGACGATCTGCTCACGCACGAAGAAGGGCTGCTGTCCGCGCTGACACCGGGGCAGCGCGACCAGTTGGCCGGGCTCCTGCGGATCCTGCTCGCCGATCTCTCGGCCCGCTAGTACAGGCGCAGCTTCGGTTTGTGCTCCAGGTGGGACAACCCGTTCCACGCCAGGTTGACCAGATGCGCGGCGACCTCGTCGCGCTTCGGGCGGCGCGCGTCGAGCCACCACTGTCCGGTCAGCGCGACCATGCCGACGAGCGCCTGCGCGTACAGCGCGGAGAGCTTTTCGTCGTACCCGCGTGCGGCGAACTGCTGGCCGAGGATGTGCTCGACCTGGCTCGCGATGTCGTTCAGCACCGTCGAGAACGTGCCGGTCGAACTGGCCACGGGCGAATCGCGCACCAGGATCCGGAACCCGTCGTGCGACTCCTCGACATACCCGAGCAGCGCGCTCGCCGCCTGCTCGAGCATCGCCTTCGGGTGCCCACCGTGCAAAGTGGACACCATCCGGTCCAGCAGCAGGCGGGTCTCCCGGTCGACGACGACCGCGTAGATCCCTTCCTTGCCACCGAAATGCTCGTACACGACGGGTTTGGAGACGTTCGCGCGGTTCGCGATCTCCTCGATCGACGTCCCGTCGAAACCCTTCTCCGCGAACAGCGAACGAGCGACGTTCAGCAACTGCTGCCTGCGCTCGGCGCCCGTCATCCGGACGCGCGCCACCGGCTCCGGCGGCCGCGCGCCGGTAGCCGCCTCACGTTTCGCTCGCCGTCTTCCCGCCACACTAGGGACAGTACTGCGACGCGCAGCGTCTCCGCTGAGGGCGGTGGTGGGCGAGGGGCCGGCCTATTCGGCGGCCAGGCGTGCCAGCCGCGCGGGGGTGGGCCAGCGGACGTTGTTCACCCAGCCGAACTTCTCGAAGGCCCAGATCACGCGCGCCGAAAGGTCGATCTGCCCGCGCTTGACGCCGTGCCGCGCCGAGGTCGGGTCCGCGTGGTGCAGGTTGTGCCACGACTCGCCGAAGGACAGGATCGCCAGCGGCCAGAAGTTCGCCGACCGGTCGCGCGCGGCGAACGGGCGCTCGCCGATCATGTGGCAGATCGAGTTGACCGACCAGGTCACGTGGTGCAGCACGCACACCCGCACCAGTCCGGCCCAGAAGAACGCCGTCACCGCACCCCACCACGACCACGTGATGAGCCCGCCGAGCAAACCGGGCACTGTCAGCGTGAGCAGTGTCCACAGCCAGAAGTATTCGTCGACCTTCTTGATCGCCGGGTCCTTGAGCAGGTCCGGGGCGAACCGCTCGGCGTTGCTCTGGTCGCGCTCGAACAGCCACCCCATGTGCGCGTGCCAGAAACCCTTCGCGATCGCCAGCGGCGAAGTGCCGTACGCCCACGGCGAATGCGGATCGCCGTCACGGTCGGAGAAGGCGTGATGCCTGCGGTGATCGGCCACCCAGGTGATCACCGGCCCCTGGACGGCGAGGCTGCCCGCGATCGCGAGCGCGATCCGCAGCCAGCGCTTGGCCTTGAACGAACCATGCGTGAAATACCGGTGAAAGGCGACGGTGATCCCGAGCCCAGACAACCCGTAGAAAGCCACGAACAACCCGACGTCCACCCAGCTCAGCCCCCACCCCCAGGCGAAGGGCACCGCGACCGCGAGCGCGATCAGCGGCAGGAGCACCCCGAGGTAGACCGCGAACTGGATGCCGGCCGGGCGCTGACCATTGATCAGCGGTTTCGGGCCTTTGGTAGGAGTGGGATCCAGCGTAGCCGTCATGCGCAACCACTTCCTCCTGCGAAAACGACCCGGGAAAGGGTCGCCTTACCTACGTTTGCGTAAGTTACGGTACAGGAGGTTTTGCCCGCTGGGGAGAGCACAGAACCGGCCGCAACCCCAAGCCCCGGCCCGGTTTCCGGTATCGGTATCCTGACCAGGCACGATCCGCCGTAGTGTAATAGGCAGCACTTCAGATTTTGGTTCTGACAGTTCAGGTTCGAATCCTGGCGGCGGAGCTGCCGTGCCCGACCCCGACGAGCGAGGGGGTGCCCCGCTGCAAGGCGAGAGCGAGACCAGCAAGAGGCCGGCGCTGGCCGAGTTGTCCGACGCCTGGCTGGTGGGGCGCGCGCGCGAACTGATCGCGGCGGTTCAGCACACGGACCACGAAGAGCAGTTGCAGATCGTGCGCACCACGGACGAGCTGCTCGAGGAGACCCAGCGCCGCGGCGAACCCATCCTGGTCGCGCAACTGCTGCGCGCGGCGGCGCTCGCCCGGCTCGTCACCCGCGGCCTGGCCGGCGAATCCGAACGGCTGCTCGACGAGATGCTCGCCCACACCCGCCGCCACGGGCTCTCGCTCTACCGCGCCGACGCGCACGCGCTGCGCGGCCGCCGGCTCGTGCTCGCCTCGCAAGAGGACGCGGCGCTCACCGAGATCGCCCGCGCGCTGGCGATCCTCGACGATTCCGACCGCCCGGACATGCAGGTACCACGCCGGGAATGGGCGAAGACACAGGCCAGCGCGCTCATCGACTGCTGGCTCGTGCTGAACCAGCTCGGCGTGTACGAAGCCGCCGAGGAGGTCATCGCGCGGGCACACCAGGCGATCCGCGAGACCGCCGGCCCGCACGAGATCACGCTGCAGCTGATGAACCGGATCAAGATGCTGCTCGGCTGGGCGCTGCGGCTGGAACGGGTGGAGCGGTACGCCGAGGCGGCCGCGAAGTTCGAGACGGCCGCGTCGATGGCCGTCGCGGTCGAGGCCCCCTTCGCGGAATCGCTGTTCCCGCGCCGGATCGGGCTGTCCGCGGTCGATCAGGTCGGCGTGCTGGCCGCCGCGCTCGCGTTCGCCGTCCCCGATCCCGCGCATGTGGACCGGCTGCAGCGGCTGCTCGTCGAGCCGGGTTACCCGCACGAGCAGGTCATCGTGGCCATCGCGCTGTCCCGCTGCCTTTATGCCGCAGGCCGCCGTGACGAGGCGCTGAAGACACTGCAGAGCATGCGGCTCAACCTCGAAGAGGACACCTCGCAGCCGTCGATGCGGCTCAACCTGGCCCGCGAGCTGGCCCGGCTGGACTCCGAAGACGCGCTCGGCGGCGAAAACCTCCACTCGTACGTCGAGTACGCCACGGCACTCGAACTGGAGCTGTGGTCGCTGCGCGAATCGCAGATCGCGACGCTGAACACCCGCCGCGAGCACGAGCGGCTGTCCGCCCAGCACGGCGCGATCAGCCAGCAGGCGCTGCAGGATCCGCTCACCGGCCTGCCGAACCGGCGCGCGCTCGACGAGCATCTGCGCACGTTGTCCCAGTCGACCGCGGCGCAGCCGCTCGCCGTCGCGCTGATCGACCTCGACAGGTTCAAGGGCGTCAACGACGAGCATTCGCACGCCGAAGGTGACGACGTGCTCCGGGTCGTGGCGAGCACGGTGCGGGACGCGTTGCGCGGTGACGACATCGTGGCCCGCTACGGCGGTGACGAGTTCGTCGCGCTGCTGCCGGGCGCGCCGGTCTCGGCGGCGAAGCAGGCGCTCGGGCGCGCGGTCAACGCCGTGTCGTCCCTGCCACATCACCTCTCGCACGGGGTAACCCTGTCCGTCGGCCTCGTTTCACTGCGCCCGCAGGAGCGGGCAGACCAGGTGCTCTCACGCGCCGATGCCGCGATGTACCAGGCGAAACGCGGTGGCGGGGACCAGATCGCGACGACGAACGCGATCCCCGGCGAAGGGGCGGTGGGCTGGACGGAGGCCGACCCGGCGCCGAGCCTGGAAGAGCTTCCGTAGGATCGACGCCCGGTAGTCGACCCCGTCTGCAGGTTGGGAGTGCCGTGACCGGCTCGTTGAGCACCTTGGTCCTCGCCGCGGGTGAGGGCACCCGGATGCGTTCCAAGATCCCGAAGGTGCTGCACCCCATCGCCGGCAGACCGCTCGTCGAACACGCCGTCCGGGCGGCCGCCGGGCTCGGCCCGCAGGATCTGGTGGTAGTCGTCGGGCACGGCCGGGAGACTGTCCGCGAGCATCTCGACCAATTGGGCAAGACGCTCGGCCGCGCGATCACCACCGCCGTCCAGGAGGTCCAGCACGGCACCGGGCACGCGGTCTCCTGCGCGCTGGACGCCCTGCCTGCCGCTGTCGAGGGCACGGTCCTGGTCAGCTACGGCGACGTACCGCTGCTCGACACCGAGACGTTGGCCGCCCTGCTCGCCGAGCACGAGGAGAACGGCAACGCCGTCACGGTGCTGACGGCGGTTCTCGACGATCCGACGGGCTACGGCCGCATAATCCGCGACACCGAAGGTGCCGTGCGCGGCATCGTCGAGCAACGCGACGCGACCGAGGACCAGCTCGACATCTCCGAGATCAACTCAGGGGTCTACGCGTTCGACGCGGCCCTGCTCTCCGAGGGCCTGACGAAGCTGTCCACCGACAACTCCCAAGGTGAGCTGTATCTGACCGACGTGCTCACCAACGCCTGCGCCGAGGGCCGCAAAGTCGGCGCGCTCGTGGTCGACGACCCGTGGCTGACCGAAGGCGTCAACGACCGGGTGCAGCTGTCGGTGCTCGGTGCCGAGCTCAACCGCCGGATCGTGCGTCGCTGGCAGCTGTCCGGCGTCACCGTCGTCGACCCGGCCACCACCTGGCTCGACGCGGGCGTGACCCTCGAGCGCGACGTGCTGATCGAGCCGGGCGTGCAACTGCGCGGCGCGACCTCGATCGGCGAGGGCGCGGTCGTCGGCCCGGACACGACGCTCACCGACGTGCGGGTCGGCGCCGGTGCGCGCGTGCTGCGCACACACGGGTCGGAATCGGAGGTCGGAGAGAACGCGAACGTCGGCCCCTTCGCATACCTGCGGCCGGGTACGGTGCTCGGTGCGCAGGGCAAGATCGGCACGTTCGTCGAGACGAAGAAGGCGAACATCGGCAAGGGTGCCAAGGTGCCGCACCTGACCTACGTCGGTGACGCGACGATCGGTGAGCACAGCAATATCGGCGCCTCCAGCGTCTTCGCCAACTACGACGGGGTGCGCAAGCACCACACCACCATCGGTTCGTACGTGCGCACCGGCTCGGACACCACGTTCGTCGCCCCGGTCGAGGTCGGTGACGGTGCCCACAGCGGCGCGGGCACGGTGATCAGGCGAAACGTTCCACCGGGGGCGCTTGCGGTCTCAACCGGACCGCAGCGCAACATTGAAGGCTGGGTGGCCCGGCGCAGGGCGGGCACACCCGCGGCGGAGGCGGCGGAAGCCGCGCTCGCCGCCGAAGAAACCGAAAAAACCGAGCGGGAGTCGTCGAATGAGTCCTAAGTCCGGCACGCCGAAGAAGAACCTCATGCTCTTCTCCGGTCGAGCACACCGGGAGCTCGCCGATGAGGTCGCCAAGCACCTCAACGCGACGATCACCCCGCAGACCGCGCACACGTTCGCCAACGGCGAGCTGTTCGTGCGGTTCGAGGAGTCGGTGCGCGGCACGGACGCCTTCGTGATCCAGAGCCACACCACGCCGATCAACGAGTGGGTGATGGAGCAGCTGATCATGGTGGACGCGCTCAAGCGCGCGAGCGCGAAGCGGATCACCGTGGTCGTCCCCTTCTACCCGTACGCGCGCCAGGACAAGAAGCACAAGGGCCGCGAGCCCATCTCCGCGCGGCTGATCGCCGACCTGTTCAAGACCGCGGGCGCCGATCGGATCATGACCGTCGACCTGCACACCGCGCAGATCCAGGGCTTCTTCGACGGCCCGGTGGACCACCTGTTCGCGCAGAGCCTGCTGGCCCAGCACATCAAGAAGACCTACGGGGACGCCGACATCGCGGTCGTCTCGCCGGACTCGGGCCGTGTGCGGCTCGCGGAGAAGTGGGCGCAGCAGCTTGGTGACCGGCCGATCGCGTTCATCCACAAGACCCGCGACCCGGACAAGCCCAACCAGGCCGTCGCGAACCGCGTCGTCGGCAACGTCGAGGGCAAGCTGTGCGTGCTGGTCGACGACATGATCGACACCGGTGGCACGATCGTGAAGGCCACCGACGCGCTGCTGGAGGAGGGCGCGGCCGACGTCGTCATCGCGACCACCCACGGCATCCTGTCCGACCCGGCCACCGAACGCCTGTCGAACTGCAAGGCGCGCGAGGTGATCGTCACCAACTCCCTGCCGATCCCGGCGGAGAAGCGCTTCGCGCGGCTGACCGTGCTGTCCATCGCGCCGTTGCTCGCCGAGGCGATCCAGCAGGTGTTCGAGGACGGCTCGGTCACGAGCCTCTTCGACGGGCACGCCTGAGGCTTCCGCCCGGCGCGTTAAGCCAGGCCTCCCCGCGAGTCGGAATTCGCGCGCAGAATCCGGCTTTCACCGCACGCGAGGTCGGCTTTCACGAGCCGAGTTCGGTGGCGGCGTCTTGTTTGAAGGCGGCCGGGTCGGTTTGGGCGACCGGTTCGGCGGTCACGGTCGGCACGGCGGAGACCGTCGCGGTGCCGGACAGCCTCGGCAGCGTGAACCGGACCGAGCAGGCCATCGTCGTCTCCTCGTCGAGCGGTGCGACGACCTCCTGACCGCACTCCTGCGCGCCGAGCCGGTTCGACGAAACCGACGACCGGAGCACGAGCCGCGCCGAGGCCTCCGGCGCGTGCCCGACGAGCCTGTTCGACACCCGGACGGTGTCCGTACAGGCGCCGGCCGCCGTGCAGTTCAGCGAGTTGTCCGTGACGCCGGCCGCCACCACCGGTCCGGCGACGAAGGGCCGGCCGAGACTGTCCACCGCACCGTCGAACGCGGTCCGCAGGCCGGTCAACTCGCCCGGCGCCAGCCCTCGCACGCCGATCTCGTCGTCTCCGAACACTTGCACGACACCGGGTCCGAGCAGCGTGGGTGCGAAGCTGATCACCCGGTAGGGGGGTTCCGCGCTGACTCGCAGGCCGGCGGCGTCGAACACATCGAGCCCGTTGGCGAGCGTGATCCGCGACGCGGGCGTCGCGGGCGACACCGCCGCGCGCAGCGCCTGCGCGACGGTCGCCGGGACAAGCGCCCAGCCGGGATCGAACGCGAGGACCGACCGCGCCCAGCGCATGCCGTACTCCGCGGCGCGACCCTCCGACATGCCCTGCCCGCGCCAGTAGTCCGACGGCGCCCGCAGATACAGATCGCCGCCCGCGTGCAGGGCGCTGACCTGCTGGTTCCGCAGCGGCAGCGTGCCGTGCGCGAGCCCCTTGGCCGTCACGGTGAAAGCAGCACCCTCGGCCAGGTGGTAGATGACCGCCGTCTCCTCGGCCAGCGTTGTCAGCGCGGATCCGAAAGCGGTACGGGGGTCCGCGGCGGCGCCGCCGGACGACGGGTTCTCACACGCGGCGAGCGCGAAAACCACGACAAGCGCAAGAAAGCCACTCACTGTCCTTCGCCGCATCCGGGCACCCCCTGACTCCCAAGGTTTCCTACTTGCCCTGGCGACCCACCGCAACCCCTGAACAGGCGGTTGCTTACACTGAACAGGTTGTCTCGGCGAGGCGGGTACGCCGTGCCCGACGTGATCGACGCGGCGGCTTGAGTAGCCACGCGCTGTCCACGTGCCGTGAGCCCGCCGCCGCAGGCACCGCCAGCCTGATCCCGCACAGGCGGGTTCCACCGTGTTGAAGGAGTGCAAGACCGTGTCCGAGGTACGTCTGTCCGTCGAACCGCGCACCGAGTTCGGCAAGGGCGCCGCGCGCCGCACCCGTCGCGCCGGGAAGATCCCCGCCGTGCTGTACGGCCACGGCACCGACCCCCGCCACCTGGCGCTGCCGGCCATCGAGTTCGCCCGCGTCGTGCGCGAGAACGGCAGCAACGCCGTGCTCACCCTCGACGTCGAGAACAGCACCGAATTGGCGCTGACCAAGACCATCACCGTGCACCCGATCAAGAACTACATCGAGCACGTGGACCTGCTGGTGGTCCAGCGCGGCGAGAAGGTCACCGTCGACGTCCCGATCGTGCTGAGCGGGACCCCGGGGCCGGGCGGGCTGGTCAACCAGGACCTGGACGCCCTGTCGGTCGAGGTCGAGGCGCTGCACATCCCCGATCAGGTCGAGGTTTCCGTCGAGGGCATCGAGATCGGCACCCGGATCCTCGCCGGGCAGGTCGCCCTGCCGGCCGGCGCGACCCTGCTGACCGACCCCGAGGCCCTGGTCGTGGCGATCAACGAACCGCAGGCCGCGGAGGAAGAAGCCCCGGCTGTGGCCGAGGAAGAAGCCGAGGCCGCCGCGGAGTGACCGCCGAGCTGCCCGGGGCCGGTGAGCGGGTGCTGCTCGCCGGCCTCGGTAATCCCGGGCCCCGCTACGCCGGCAACCGGCACAACGTGGGGTTCATGGTGCTGGACGAGCTCGCCGCGCGGATGGGCGGCAAGTTCAAGGCCCACAAGGGCGGCGCCGAGGTGCTCGAGGGCAGGCTGGCCGAGCGAAGCGCCGTGCTGGTGAAGCCGCGCTCGTTCATGAACCTTTCCGGCGGGCCGGTGTCGGCGACCGCCAAGTTCTACAAGATCGACCCGGCCGGCGTCGTCGTGATCCACGACGAACTCGACCTGCCGTTCGGCAGCCTCAAGCTGAAGCTGGGCGGCGGCGACAACGGGCACAACGGGCTGCGGTCGATCACCAAATCGCTCGGCACCAAGGATTACTACCGGGTCCGCTTCGGTATCGGGCGCCCGCCCGGCCGGATGGATCCGGCCGATTACGTGCTGAAGGAGTTCTCCACGGTCGAGCGCAAGGAGCTCCCGCTGGAGGTCGACCGCTGTGCCGACGCCGTCGAAGCGCTCATCGGCAAAGGGCTGACAGCGGCCCAGAACGCCTTCCACGCTGCGTAGCCGATCTTCACTCGAAGGCGTGCGCGAGGGGCTCCATCGAGTTTCATGCCGGGGCCAGACCTTCCAGGTGCGTTGCACCGCGGCTAGGACTGAATACGGAACGGCCTCGAGCTAGGAGAACTCTCATGTCCCTGACCGCCGAAGACGCCTACCGCGTCGAGTTCGCCAACGCGCCGATCGGGCGGCGCGGCTACGCCAAGAACGAGGTCGACGCGTTCGTCCGGCGCATCGCGAAGACGCTCCAGGACGAAGACGACCTGACCGCCGCCGAAGTCCACCACGTGGAGTTCGACAGACCACTACTCGGCAAGCGCGGCTACGACGAGCGCGAAGTCGACGAGTTCCTGGAGACGGCCGAGGACACCCTCGCCGACCGGTTCGGCAAGGCACACCCGCTGCCGTCCGCCCGCACCGGCACCGAGGCGACGGCCACCCGGGCCCCGGCGCCCGCTCTCCAGGACGATCCCCTGGACACGAGAACTTCCTGAGCGAACAGAGGGGGCGGGACGGCCGCGGGCTGTCCCGCCCCTCCCCGTGCGGCCGTAATCCGATCGAAGCCGCGCTCGGAAGACGCGAACTGTCGGCATACCGTCGGGGCAGCTACCTCGCCATGGAGTCGTAGGCCAATGAGGTTGCGACCATGCAACCAGACTTGGAACGTGGTACCCAACCTCCAACACAACAGCCCAGAACATTGGAAGCCAGGCTCTCCTACGAGCCGAACCTCAACGACTGGCCGACTGCTCGATCCGGTCGGCGAAGCGGTCCGCTGTCGCGGCTCGCCGCACCTTGCCGGACGGGGTCTTCGGGAGGCTGCCGGCCGGCAGCACGACCACCGCGAACGGCCGCAGGTCCACCGCGTCACGCACGCGGGCGGCGACCTCCTTCATCAGGGCCCGCTCCGCCTCGGCGTCCCCGGCGAGCTTCGACTCCAGCACGACCGCGAACCGCTCGCGCCGGGTGCCGGCTTCGAGCCGGACGGCGACCGCGTTGCCGGCCCGCACGCCTTCGACCGAACTGGCCGCCCGTTCGATGTCCGTCGGGTAGATGTTGCGGCCGCCCATGATGATGACGTCCTTCTTCCGGCCGCAGATCACGATCTGCCCGTCGACCAGGTACCCGAGGTCGCCGGTGGCGAGCCAGCCGTCCGCGTCCTGCGTCGGCACCGGGCCTTCGACCGTGAGATACCCGGGCGTCACCGCCTCGCCGCGCAGCCGGATCTCGCCGACCTCGCGTTCCCCTAGAACCTTCCCGTCCCCGTCGACGATCTGCGCCTCCAGCCCGTCGAGCGGCCGCCCGAGCACCGCGAAGGACCGGATCTCCTCGGTGCCACGGCGCGGATCACCCTCGGGGACCGGGACGGCGCGGTCCCCTGCCTCCAGCGCGTTCGCCTCGATGTAGTCCAGCGTCAGGCCGGTGAACAGCGGCGCGAACGACACGGCGAGCGTCGCCTCCGCCATGCCGTAGGCGGGGAACACGCACTCGGCCGGCATCTTGAACCGGGCGCCCGCGTCGGTGAACGTCTTCACCGCGGTCTCGTCGATCGGTTCCGCGCCGTTGAGCGCGATCCGCAGGGTCGAGAGGTCGTAGGCGTCGTCGTCCTCGACCTTGGCCAGGCGGCGGCCGACGATCGCGTACGCGAAGTTCGGCGCGGCCGTCGTGGTCGCACGGTATTTGCTGATCAGTTCCGGCCAGATCAGCGGCCCGGAGAGGAACTCGACCGGGGTGATCTTGATGAGCTCGACGCCGAAGGTCATCGGCACGGTGAGGAAGCCCACCATGCCCATGTCGTGGAAGGTCGGCAGCCAGGACACCATGACGTCCTTGTCGAACACGAACTCCGCGCGGTCGACCATCGCCTTGATGTTGACGTACAGGTTGCCGTGGGTGATCCGGACGGCCTTGGGCTCGGCGGTGGACCCGCTGGTCAGCTGCAGCAGCGCGAGATCGTCCTCGCCCATCGGCACGGGCGCGGCGAGCGGTTCGGCCTCGAGCAGCTCAGTGATCATCCGGAACTCGATCCCGTGCTCGGTGAGCACCGGCGCGAGCGCGTCGAACGGCTCGCCCAGCAGGACCAGCCCGGCGCCGATCATGTTCAGCACCTTGACGGTGTCCTCGGCCCAGATCGCGAGGTCGGTGCGCGGGGTCGGCTGGTGGAGCATCGTGACGCTGCCGCCGGCGAGCCACACCCCCTGCACGGTCGGCGCGATGAGCGCCGGCGCGGCCGCGAGGACGGCGACCGGGGTGCCCGCCTCGAGCCCACCCTCGGTGAGCCCGCCCGCCACGCGCTTGGCCTGCTCGTGAATTTCCGCCCACGTCCGCCGCACCGGCTCCTTGGGTTCCCCGGTGACCATTCCCTGCTGCCGACCGCCGCCCGTCGCGGTAGCGACGAGCGTGTCCACGAACCTGCTCATGCCCGGAACATTACTGTGCACCCGCGAGCCGGGCTTTCGACGCACACGATCCGGCTCTCGGCTCGGGTTAGTCGATCAGGTCGGAGGTTTCCAGCCAGCGGGACTCGACGTCGTCCTTCTCCGCCAGCACCGACTTCAGCTCCGTGTTGAGCTCGACGAGCTTCTCCGGGTTCGTGGCGTTCGCGGCGAGCTGTTCGTGCAGCTCGGACTCGCGTTTGGACAAGACATCCAGCCGCCGCTCCAGGCGGCCCAGCTCCTTCATCGCCGCGCGGTGCTCGGCCGCGCTGCTCGGGCGCCGCTCAGCGGGTGCGGGCGCGGGAGCCGGCGAAACCGTGCGCTCGCGCCGCGCCAGGTACTCATCGATCCCGCCCGGCAGATGCGTCACCCGGCCGTCGCCGAGGAGCGCGTACACGCCGTCACAGACACGCTCGACCAGGTACCGGTCGTGCGAGACCACCACGAGCGTGCCCGGCCACGAGTCGAGCAGATCTTCCAGCTGCTGCAAGGTGTCGATGTCGAGATCGTTCGTCGGCTCGTCGAGCAGGAGCACGTTCGGCTCCCCCATCAGCAACCGCGCGAGCTGCAACCGCCGCCGCTCGCCGCCGGACAGATCGTCCACCGGCGTCCACTGCCGCGCCGCCGGGAAGCCGAGCCGCTCGGCGAGTTGCGAGGCAGACATCTCCTGCTTGCCCAGCACCACACGCCCGGCGATCTCCTCGACGGCTTCGAGCACGCGCAAGTGCCCGGGCAGGTCCTCGAGTTCCTGCGAAAGATGCGCCAGCCGGACGGTCTTGCCCTCGACGCGCCGCCCGGACTCCGGCGCATACTCCCCGGCCAGCAGCTTCAGCAGGGTGGTCTTGCCCGAGCCGTTGACCCCGACCAAACCGATCCGGTCACCGGGTCCGATCCGCCAGGTCACGTGCTCCAGCACCGGCTTGTCCCCCGCGTGCAGCGTGACGTCTTCGAGCTCCACCACCGTCTTGCCGAGCCGGCGGCGGGCGAAGCTCAGCAGCTCGACAGCATCGCGGGGCTGCGGCACGTCCGCGATAAGCGCTTCGGCCGCTTCGATCCGGTAGCGCGGTTTCGACGTCCGCGCCTTCGCGCCCCGCTGCAGCCAGGCGAGCTCCTTGCGCGCGAGGTTCCGCCGCTTCTCCTCCGCGCTCGCCGCGAGCCGCGCCCGCTCGGCGCGCGCGAAGATCCAGTCCGCGTACCCGCCTTCGTACTGCTCGACACGGCCGTTCGCGACCTCCCACGTCCGGCCGCACACCGTGTCGAGGAACCACCGGTCGTGCGTGACGACGACGAGCGCGGTGCGCCGCGCCAGCAGGTGGTCGGCGAGCCACCGCACGCCTTCGACGTCGAGGTGGTTCGTCGGCTCGTCGAGGACGAGCAGGTCGAGATCACCGACCAGCGCGGCGGCCAGCGCGACCCGGCGGCGCTCACCGCCGGAAAGGTTGGTGGTCGGGGAATCCAGGCCCAGCGCGGTGAGCCCGAGCCCGTCCACAATAGACCGGACGCGCGGGTCCGCAGCCCATTCGTGCTCGGCGGCGTAGTGCGACAGGACCGCATCACGGACGGTGCTCTCGGGCAGCTCCGTGCGCTGGGTGACCACCGCCATCGGCAGGTCCCGGACGCGGCTCACCCGGCCCGAGTCCGGCTCGGCCAGCCCTGAGAGCACTTCGAGCAGCGTCGTCTTGCCGCCGCCGTTGAGACCGACGACCCCGATGCGCTCACCCTCGGCGATACCGAGGGAAATATTGTCGAGCAACGGCTTCACACCGTAGGACTTGCCGACCGATTCAAGATTGACCAGATTAGCCATTTACGCGTGTACCTGGGGAGGAGGAGTGGGTCGGTTGACGTCGTCACCGCCGACGAACCGGGCACCGGGTACTGGACCGTGCGCGACGCGGACCGTCCGGCAGACGCCCGCACCCGCCAGTTCGGCGGCGACCTCGAGCGCGGCTTCCGCGTCCTCGCACAGGAACGCGCACGTCGGCCCGGACCCGGATACCGCCCCGGCGAGCGCGCCGGCGTTCACCCCGGCGCGCAGCGTGCGCCGCAGCCCCGGGCGCAGTGAGACGGCCGCGGCCTGCAGGTCATTGCCGAGCAGCAGCGCGAGCTGCCGCGGGTCACCGGACGCGAGCGCCTCGACGACCGGTGCATGCGAGCCGACGCGCGGCGGGTTGCCGTTCTCCCGCAACCGGTCCAGCTCACCGAACACGTTCGGAGTGGACAGTCCACGATGGTCGAACGCGAGCACCCAGTGGAAGGTGTGCCGGGACAGCACGGGAACGAGTTGCTCGCCGCGACCAGTGCCGAGCGCCGTCCCGCCGTAGAGCGCGAACGGCACGTCGCTGCCGAGCTTGGCCGCGATGCTCGCCAGCTCGTCCCGGCCGAGATCCAGTTTCCACAGCGCGGTCAGCGCCACCAGCGTCGCGGCGGCGTCCGCGCTGCCGCCCGCCATCCCGCCCGCCACCGGGATTCCCTTGCGCAGCACCACGCGCACCTTCGGCTCGGCCTTCCCCACATACGCGGCGAGCGCATCGACCGCGCGCCAGGCGAGGTTGTCCGCCCCTGTCGGGACCGCGTCCTCACCCTCGCCGTAGACCTCGAGGCCCGGCTCCTCGGCCACCGCCACGGTCACCTCGTCCGAGAGCGACAGCGCGTGGAACACCGTCGTCAGGTCGTGGTACCCGTCCTCGCGCAGGTCGCCGACGGACAGGTGCAGGTTGATCTTCGACGGCACCCGCACGGTGACTGGAGGCGGAACGACGGCTAGCACCCGTCAAGACTACGTGGCCTGCCCAGCCGCCCGCCCACGAGGAGAAACAAGTTCCAGCGCGACCTCGAGCGCGACCTCCGGCTGGGCCACCCCGCCGGTCTCCTCGTGGAACTGCGGGTTGTTGCCGAGCATCAGCGCGACGACCGCGAGCCGGGCCCGAAGCTGCGCGCGCGGATCCGTTTCGTCGGCCGCGATGATGGCGAACAGTTCCTTCATCCGGCCCACCAGCGGGTTGCGATCGTGGAAGTCCTTGAGCGCGGGCTGGTTATCCTGCATGAACCGCATCAGCGGGCCGAACTGCCCTTCCACGAGCTTCGCGAGCCGCCGGATGAGCTCCTCGCGCATCTTGGCGTGATCGTCCTGCTCGCGCGCCCACGCGAGCACCTCGTCCATCGAGCTCGCGAGATCTTCGAGCAGGCTCGCGACGATGTCCTCTTTCGTGCGGAAGTGGTAGTACAACGCCGCTTTGGTGACATCGAGCTTCTCCGCGATCTCGCGCAGTGAGGTCTTCTCATAGCCCTGCTCGGCGAACAACTCGAGCGCGATCCGCTGGATCCGCTCCCTCGTGTCACTGCGACGCCCCGCCATCGCCGTCCTCCCTGAGAACCCTCTCAAACTAACTTGACGCCCGGCTAGTTCTAGCTTACCTTGCGACTGGCACGTTAACTTGCCGGCCGACAAGTTAACGGCTCGCACAGCATACTTCGTGAGGGGATCACCATGACAACGACACTCGGCGCGCCGCCCGAGTCACGGGTGGACCAGCGCAGGTGGTGGGCACTGGCCGCGATCGGGCTGGCCCAGCTGCTGGTCATCGTCGACACCACCATCGTCAACATCGCGCTGCCCTCGGCGCAGCACGCGCTCGGCATGTCCGACGCCGGCCGCCAGTGGACGATCAGCGCGTACACGCTGGCGTTCGGCGGGCTGCTCCTGCTCGGCGGCCGGCTGGCCGACCGGTTCGGGCGCAAGAACACGCTCATCATCGGCGCGATCGGGTTCGCGCTCGCCTCCGCCGTCGGCGGCGCGGCGACCGGACCGGGCATGCTCATCGCGGCCAGGGCGGCGCAGGGGGTCTTCGCCGCACTGCTCGCGCCGTCCACGCTGTCCCTGCTCACCATCACGTTCACCGAAGCCAAGGAACGTGCGAAGGCGTTCGCGATCTACAGCACGATCATGATGTCCGGCGCCGCGCTCGGCCTGCTCGCCGGTGGTGCGCTCGCCGAGTATCTCGACTGGCGCTGGTGCCTGTATGTGAACCTGCCGCTGGCCGCCGTCGCCGCGGTGCTCGGCTGGTTCGTGCTGCCGAAGACCAAGGGGCATCGCGAGACCCGGCTGGATTGGACCAGCGCGATCCTCGGCACCGGCGGCATCGTGTCGCTGGTCTACGCGCTGTCCGAGGCCGCGACCCGCGGCTGGGGTGACGGGCTGGTGCTCGGCTTCGTCGGTGCGGCGGTCGTACTGCTCGTGGCGTTCGTCTACCGGCAGACGCGGATCGACAATCCCCTGCTGCCGCTGCGCATCCTCGGCGACCGTACCCGGTCCGCCGGCTACCTGACGATCGCCGCGACCTCGTTCGGCATGTTCGGGATGTTCCTGTTCCTGACCTTCCAGCTGCAGGGGATCATGCACTACGGCGCGTTCCAGGCCGGGGTGGCGTTCCTGCCGTTCCTGCTGGGCAACCTGCTCGTGTCGATGCTGCTTTCGCGCCGGCTGCTGCCGAAGACCGGGCCCCGGCCGCTGCTGGTGATCGGCATGCTGCTGATGGCCGCCGGGCTGGCGATACTGACGCAGCTGACCCCGGACTCCTCCTACTGGGGCCTGATCCTGCCGGTCGAGCTGATGCTCGGCGCCGGTGCCGGGTTCGCGATGCCGGTGGTCATCAACACCGCGACCGCGCGGATCGACGAGAAGGACACCGGTGTGGCGTCGGCGTTCGTCACCACTTCGCAGCAGGTGGGCGCGTCGCTGGGGACGGCTTCGCTGAACACCATCGCCTCGGGCGCGACCGCGTCGGCGGCCGGGCTCGGCGTGGCGGGCGCGACCGTGCACGGGTACGCCGTCGCGAACGGCTGGGGCGCCGTGATCATCGCGGCGGCCGCACTGGGGGCCGGGCTGCTCGCCGGGCGGAAACCACAGGCGTCCTGAGCAGTCCCGGGGGTGGAGGGCCCGGTGTGATGCTAAGTCACACCGGGCCCTTTCCCGTTCGGGCGGGCTTGATCCCGGCGAACGGGCTGAGCGAGCCCCAGGCGGACAACGTCCTGGCCAGCCAGCGCGGTGCGGTCACGGTCATCCCGCCCGCGCGTTCCGCGGCACCGAGGCCGACCTGGCCGACGTGCCATCGGTACAGCCACTCGACATCGGTGACGACCACGCCGTCCTCGGCGAATCCCGGCGAGGTCACGCACACCTCGCTGCCCTGCTCGCTCGCCACGATCCAGTAGCGGCCCGGCGTGAAATCTCCGGTGAGGTCGAACCGGACGACGACGCGGCGCCGTGGCAGCGACGACGGGTCGATCAGGCGGGACAGCGTCCACAAGATCAGGTACGGATCCCACTGGGCAGGCGCGGACTCCCGCCAGCGCGCTCCCCACACGCCGAGCGCGAGCACCACGTCGGCGAGTTCGCGTCCGGATTCGGTGAGCCGGTACCGCACATCCCGGCCCGTGCCGGTCCGCTCGACCACCCCGTCGCGTTCCAGCCTGCGCAACCGCTGGGCGAGCACGCTGCGCGGCAGTCCCGGCGCTCCGTCGAGGATCTCGCCGAACCGGGCACAGCCGACCAGCAGATTGCGCACGATGATCGGCGTCCAGCGCTCGGCCAGCACTTCGGCGCCGAGCGCGATCGGACAGTACTGGCCGTACTCGTGCACGATCCGAGCCTGCCTCAGGATGAGCCCGCGCGACAGTCCGCTTTTCGAACTTCCACCCAGCCGGGCGCATGGCCAGAGTGGGGACCATGAGCATCGAGGCCACGAAGGCGTTCTGGGCGCTCGGCGACTACCGGCGGATCGCGGGGCTGATCGCCGACCTCGGCCAGGACCTGGCGACCGCCGCGGATCTCCGGCCGGGGCAGCGGGTGCTCGACACCGCCGCTGGAACCGGTAACGCGTCCCTTCCGGCGGCGCGGTCCGGCGCCGAGGTCACGGCGGCCGACCTGACTCCCGAGCTGATGGCAGCCGGCGCCAGGCAGGCCAGGACCGAAGGTCTGCGGATCCGCTGGATCGAGGCGGACACGCAAGCCCTGCCGTTCGGCGACGGCGAGTTCGACGTGGTGCTCTCGTGCGTAGGGGCCATGTTCGCGCCCGATCACGCGGCCACGGCCCGCGAGCTGCTCCGGGTGTGCAGGCCGGGTGGGCGGCTGGCGCTGGCGAACTGGACGCCCGGCGGCGCCGCCGGGCATTTCTTCCGGGTGCTCGCCGCGCATACACCGCCCGCCGGTGCCTGGCCGCCGACCGCGTGGGGCGACCCGGCGTACGTGGCGCGGCTGCTCGGGCCCGGTTGCTCGGACCTGCGCACCACCACCCGGACCGTGACGATCCGCTTCGACGGCCCGCCCGAGCGGCTGGTCGACTTCTACCGGCGGCATTTCGCGCCGGTGATCGCCGCCTACGCCGGAATGGCCGGTGACGCCGAGCGCATCGCGGCGCTGGACGCCGACCTGCTTGCCTTCGCCAGGCAGGAGGACTCCGGGCCCGACGGCGGCCCGAGCCGCTACGACTACGAGTACCTGCAGGTCATCGGGACGCGCAAAGATGCCTAGGCCGCGACGCTGCAGGGGCCCTTGGCGAGGTGCGTGACGTGCGCGCCCCGGTCCGCGATCCAGGCCAAGGCGCTGTCGGCCTGGCGGCCGCGTACGCCGATGCGGAACCGCGCCACCGGAGTGTCACCGACGCGGGCCAGCCCGCCGCCGATCGTGGCGAGTTCGACGCCGAACCGCATCGAAGCCTCCGGCAGGAGCGCGCCGACGGTCGCGAAGCCGATCAACACCACGTCCGCGGCCCGGTCGTACGCCGCCGTCTGCGCGCGGGGGGTGTCGATCGCGGGCAGCAGCGTTTCGGCGATCCGGCTACCCGGCGACGCGAGCAGGTCCAGCACGGTGCCGTGCTCGATGACGCGGCCTGAGTCGAGTACGGCCACCTCGTCGCACACCCGCCCGACGATGCTGCCTTCCTGGGTAGTGAGCAGGACCGTGACGCCGAGTTCGGCCCTCGCGCGGTCGAGGACGGTCAGCACCGGACCGGCCTCGTCGGCCGGAATACCGGCTGTCGGGTCGTCGGCGAGTAGTACCGCGGGCCCGGCCACGAGCGCGCGGGCGATCGCGACGCGGCGACGCTGAGCCTCGGTCAGCTCACCCGGCTGCTGGGTCGCGCGCTGCGTGAGACCGACGAGGTCGAGCACGCGGCCGACGCGGTTTCGCCGTTGCGGGCCGTCTACGCCCAGTCGCTCGAGCGGGGCCGCCACGTTACCGGCGATCGTGCGTTCGGCGTTCAGCGCCGGAGCGGGGTCCAGCACCGCGACCTGGCGGCGGGCCTCGCGCAACCGGCGGCCGTCGAGGCTCGCCGTGTTCAGCCCGTCGAGCCGCACCGTGCCGCGGTCCGGCTTCTCTTGCAGGGCAACGACTCGGGCCAGAGTGGACTTGCCGGACTTGGCGGGGCCGACGACCCCGTACAGCGCGCCGGCATCGATCTCGAGGTTGACCTCGCGCAGGGCGAGGACGGGAGAACTCTTTCCCGGAAAGGACTTGGTGAGATTTTCTACTGTGATCAACGAAAGCTCCACGTCGCGGGCGCGCGAGCGCCGACCGTCACCGACTGGACCGCCCGAACAGGACAGTCCGAAAGGAATCGAACTCAGCGGGTGAAAACGGTCAGCGACGACACGCGCACGCGGTGCGGCGGCACTCATCGACGACTCTGCGTCTGGTGAGCATTCGCGTCAGGTACACAGCTTCCTCCATCGATCCTGGCGGTAGCACCTGCCCCGCGGAGGGTGGTTGCTGCGACTTCGACGAGCCAGGTCTCTCAGCCGCTCGGGATGGATACCCTAAGAAGTAGAACGGATGTCCCGCGTTCCGCGCAAGTCTCCGGCCGCAGATCACACCGCTCAATCACACGGACGGCCGCAAGCGGGCACTCTCCGCAATCTTCGCGAACTCGTTGATGGTGATTTGCTCACCGCGAGTACCCGGATCGACACCCGCAGCCCGCACCACGGCGCCCGCCCGCTCGGCCGAACCGGCCCAGCCGGCCAGCGCGGCGCGGAGCGTCTTGCGCCGCTGGGCGAACGCGGCGTCGATGACCGCGAAGACGGCCTCCCGGTCGCCGGCCCGCTCGGCGCCCCGTTCGAACTCGACGAGCGCGGAGTCGACGTTCGGCACCGGCCAGAACACCGCCCGTGGTACGGCGGCGACCTTCCGCACCTTCCCGTACCAGGCGAGCTTCACGCTCGGCACCCCGTAGATCCGGCCGCCGGGCGCGGCGGCCATCCGGTCGGCGACCTCCGTCTGGACCATGACCAGGGCGCGGGCGAGCGAGGGCAGTTCGGCGAGCAGGTGCAGGACGACCGGCACGGCGACGTTGTAGGGAAGGTTCGCGACGAGTGTCGAGGGCGGCTCGGGCAACTCGCCGGCGCGAAGCTTCAGCGCGTCCCGTTCGAGCACGGTCAGCACGCCCTCGGGCGCGCGCTCCCGCACGGTCGCGGGGAGCCGCGCAGCCAGCACGGGATCGATCTCGACCGCGGACACCCGGGCTCCGGCGTCCAGCAGCCCCAGCGTGAGCGAACCGAGCCCGGGGCCGACCTCGAGCACCGCGTCACCCGGCCGCACCCCGGACAGCTCCACGATCCGGCGCACGGTGTTGGGATCGTGCACGAAGTTCTGGCCGAGCTTCTTCGTCGGCCGCACGTCCAACTCGGCCGCCAGCCCACGGATCTCGGCCGGACCGAGCAGTTGTGCCACGCCGCAACCTTACGGCCTGGCCGTGAGGGGCCCGTCCCCGCCGGGGATCAGGCGATGCCGGCCTTCTTGGAGCACACGGGCCACGCGCCCCAGCCCTGGCCGGCCTGCACCCGCTGCGCGATCACGATCTGCTGCTCGCGGCTGGCCTGGTAGGCGTGCTGCGCGTAGGCACCGCCGCCGTAGGCGAGCCAGGTGCTGTTGGTGAACTGCAGGCCACCCTCGAACCCGTTGCCGGTGTTGGCCGCCCAGTTGCCGGTGGACTCACACTGCGCGAGCCGGTCCCACAGCCCGCCGTTGCTGATGTCCGGCTGCTTGGTGCCGATCCGGATGATCTTCGGCCTGGCCTGGACCAGAACCTTCACCGAAAGCTGCTGGCGCGCGGTCTCCTCGCCGTTGCGCTCGGTGATGCGGTAGGTGACCAGCTGCTGGCCCGGCATGCCCGGGTCCTGCACGACCTGCTTGCCCGCGTCCAGCGTGTTGTCCTGGATCTGCTGGACCGGCGGGTCGATGGTCTCCTGCTGGTTGATCACGGAGACGCCGGTGCGGCTGATGTGCACCTCGGCGCCGTTGGTGATCTTGAACTGCAGGCCGCCGTCGACGGCGTCGTCCGGACCGAGGGTGAGGTTCTGGTCCTTGAGGAAGTCCGCGGCCGTGACCGCGGTCGTGGTGACCTGGCGCGGGTCGGCACCGCCGTCGTAGAGCGTGACGTGCTTGAGGGTGTTGATCGTGACGGTCGCGCCCTGGACCGGCAGCGGGGCGTTCGGGGCCATCGAGAAGAAGCTGCCGTTGGCGAACTTGCCCGTCATGCCGAGCTGGTCGAGCGCCCTGGCGAGCGTGTCGGCGCGAACCCACGAGTCCTGCGCGACGCCGTCGACGATCAGGTTGAGGTGCCGGCCGTGTTCCAGCTTGATGACCCCGCCGTCGCCGACGGAAGCCTGGGGGGACGGGGAGAGCGCGTCGTGCTCGCCGACGGTCAGGCCGGCGTCGTGCAGGACCTCGCCGACGGTCTTGCCGAAGCTGTGCACGGTCTGCTCGTGGCCGTCGACGTCGATCGTGACGCTCTTGTTCATGGCCAGCGCGGCCGCGCCGCCGCCGGTGATGCTGATCAGCAGCGCCAGGACCGAGCCGCGGAGGAACCGCTTCTTCCAGGTCTTGATCGCGGTGACCAGGGCCCGCTTTTCGGGCTCCTCCTGCGCCTCGGCGCTCGCCGTGCGGTCGCCGGACGCGACGTCCGGGAGCGCGAGCGCGGGCAGCATGGTGGTCTCGGCGTTGATCAGCCGGATGAGCTCGTCGACGTCGAGCTCGGCTTCCGCCATCAGGTCTTCGGCGTCGGGACCGAGAACCATCCGCACGTCGTGCTCGGTGATGGTGAGGTCGTCGGAGAAGTCCCAGTCGTCCTCGGGAGCCGGCCAGTCCAGCGTGCCTACGCCGCCACGGGGGGACGAGTAGAAGTCCATCGTGTCGTCGAGGCGCGCGTAAGCCTGTCTACTACCAGTCACAGCAGGTCGTTCCCTTTCGCACTATCGGCAACCGCAGCCCATGTCATCCCCGACCCCGACCTGCACTGACTTGACTGCGGTGTGTGTCAGCCGATTAATCGGCCGGCACGATCACGGGACAGTAACGGGTCCCGGGAGGTTGCGCAAACACCGCCTGGAATCTAGTGGCCTTCGTCACTCGTCTGTGTGGTGGATGGCCGTGTCACGAACGTCGCAATCCGTGCAACTCGTTGTGACAGAAGGGAGTTGGAACACACGCTCGGCATTTCGGCAAGCCCCCGATGCGAGTTCTTCGACGCTCTGTTGTCGCAGCTCAGCCAGGTATCGCACGGTGTACGCGGTGCAGTAGGGCTCGTTGGGCCGGCCGCGGAACGGGTGCGGCGTCAGGAACGGCGCGTCAGTCTCCACGAGAAGTTGCTCCAAAGGGACCAATTTCGCCGCGTCCCGCAGCGCCCGCGCGTTCTTGAACGTGACGGTGCCGGCGAACGACAGAACGTAACCGGCCTCGACACAGCGACGGGCGAAATCGGCGTCCCCGGAGAAGCAGTGGAACACCACCCGCTCCGGCGCGCCCTCCTCGGCCAGAACGCGCAGGATGTCCTCGTGCGCGTCGCGGTCGTGGATCATCAGCGGCTTGCCGACCCGCTTGGCGAGATCGATATGCCACCGGAACGCCTCTTCCTGGGCGTCGTGCGGGGCGTAGTCCCAGTAGTGGTCGAGCCCGGTCTCGCCGACCGCCACGACCCGCTCGGCCCGTGCCAGCCGCTCTATTCCGGACCGTTCGGCATCACCGAAATCCTTGGTACGCGTGGGATGGATGGCCACCGCCGCGTATACGCGGCTATCCCATGTGGACGCTTCGGCGGCCCAGCGCGCCGCCGAGAGGTCGTCCGCGACGGTCACCACGCGGGTCACCCCGGCGGCCTCGGCGCGGTCCACCATGTCCGCCACATCCGCCGCGGTGACCGCGCCGCAAGCGTCGAGATGGGTGTGAGCGTCGACCACCGGCGCCGGAAGCCGCTCCGGCACCGGTGGCCTTTCCTTACTGCTCAATAGGTGCCCACTCCGGCCCGGTCTCGCCCAGCTTCGGGTCGAGCTTCGCGAACAGCGGGGTCGGCTTCGCCAGCGGGCGCCCGACCTCGATCGGCGTGGACTCCCAGCGCGCCTGCTCGGCCGCGTAGTCACCGGTGAGGATCGGGTTCGTCCGGCCGGCGATGTCGAGGTCCTCGACCTCCTGCAACTCCGGCTGGGCGGCCCAGACGCCGGTCCCGCCGAGCGCCTCGTGCACCTTCTGCGCCGAATGCGGCAGGAACGGCGTCAGCAGCGCGTTCGCGTCCGAAACGACCTGAAGCGCGGTGTGCAGAACCGCGTCGCGGCGGTCCGGATCGTCCTTGAGCTTCCACGGCTCCTGGTCCGACAGGTACCGGTTCGCGGCCGTGACGACGCGCATCGCCTCGCTCGCGGCCAGCTTGAACCGCGAACGCCGCAGATGCGCGCCCGCGGTGTCGAAGGCCCCCCGGGAGAGCGCTTTCAGCTTCTCGTCGGCCGGGGCCGGCTTGGCCGGCGCCGGGATCGCTCCGTTGTTCTTGTGCGCCATCGAGATCGACCGGTTGACCAGGTTGCCCCACTCGTTGGCCAGCTCGAAGTTGGTCCGGCGGACGAACTCGTCCCAGGTGAAGTCGGTGTCCTGGGTCTCGGGGCCGGCGACGGAGATGAAGTAGCGCAACGTGTCCGGGCCGAACTCGCGCAGGAAGTCGTGCACGTAGATGACCGTCCCGCGCGAGGTGGAGAACTTCGAGCCGCTCATGGTGAGGAACTCGCTGGAGACGATCTCGTCGGGCAGGTTCAGCGTGCCGTACGGGCCGATCTCGCCGCCGTGATCGCCCGCGCCGTTGTGCCCGAGCAGCAGCGCCGGCCAGATCTGGGCGTGGAAGGTGATGTTGTCCTTGCCCATGAAGTAATAGGTGCGGGCGTCGGCGTTGTTCCACCATTCCTGCCACGCGTCGGGCTTGCCGATGCGGCGGGCCCATTCGACGCTCGCCGAGAAGTAGCCGATCACCGCGTCGAACCAGACGTAGAACCGCTTGAGCGGCTGGTCGCGCCAACCGTCCAGCGGCACCTTCACACCCCAGTCCAGATCGCGGGTGATCGGGCGAGGGCGCATGTCGTCGACCAGGTTCCTGGTGAACTTCAGGACGTTCGGCCGCCAGTCGGTGCGCGTGGACAGCCATTTGCCCAGGCTTTCGGTGAACGCGGGCAGGTCGAGGAACAGGTGCTCGGTCTCGACGAACTTCGGCGTCTCGCCGTTGATCCGCGACCTCGGGTTGATCAGGTCGGCCGGGTCCAGCTGGTTGCCGCAGTTGTCACACTGGTCGCCACGCGCGCCGTCGTACCCGCAGATCGGGCAGGTGCCCTCGATGTAGCGGTCGGGCAGCGTGCGGCCGGTGGACGGGCTGATCGCCCCGGTCGTGGTCTTCGGCACGACGTAGCCGTTGCGGTGCAGCGCGGTGAAGATCTGCTGGGTGACCTCGGCGTGGTTGCCCGTGGTGGTGCGGGTGAACAGGTCGTAGCTCAGGCCGAGACCCTGCAGGTCGGAGCTGATCTGGCGGGTGTACTTGTCCGCCGTCTGCTGCGGGGTGAGCCCCTCCTTGTCGGCCTGCACGGTGATGGGGGTGCCGTGTTCGTCCGTCCCGGACACCATGAGCACCCGGTTGCCGGCCATTCGCTGGTAGCGCGAGAAGACGTCGGAGGGGACCCCGAACCCGGACACGTGGCCGATGTGACGGGGCCCGTTGGCATACGGCCAGGCCACCGCCGTCAACACATTGGTGCTCATGCTTTATTAGCGTACGGGGGGTGTTGTACTGATTATCCGGAGGTGCACGTGTCCGCGACCCGGCTGCTCGTGCTCGGCGTCGTGCGGATGTACGGCAGGGCGCACGGCTACCAGGTGCGCCGTGAGCTGCTCACCTGGTCCGCGGACAAGTGGGCCAACGTGCAGCCCGGTTCGATCTACCACGCGCTGAAGAAGATGACGGCCGAGGACCTGCTGGAGCTGGTCGAGGTCGAGCCCGGCGAGTCCGGTCCGGAGCGCACCGCGTACCGGCTGACCGGCGAGGGCGAGACCCAGTTCCACGTACTGCTCACCCAGGCCCTCTCGGAGGCCGAGCGCGACGGCGCGGAGATGGCGGCCGCGATCACGTTCATGACCGCCCTGCCGCGCAAGCGTGTGATCGGGTTGCTGCAGCACCGTATGTTCAAACTCGAGGCCGATCAGCGCAGCGCCGAGCTGCTGTTCGAGGAGAGCACGAACTGGGGCCAGCCCCCGCATGTCCGCGAGCTGTTCCGGATCTGGCAGCTGCATTCGGAGACCAGCCTGAAATGGCTGCGCGAGCTGATCGAACGGCTCGAAGCCGGGGAATACGTCATGGCGGACGACCCCGGGCGGTCATTCGGCGAACCTCCTCGGTAATCAAATTTGACTACGCAACGATACTTCGGGATAGAGTGCGCACGTCTTGCTAGTCAAACTTGACTACCGGAAGGGGAGGACATGATCAGGGCACGCGGCCTGGCGCGGAAGTTCACCGCGCGCGGCCGCACGGTCGAGGCCGTCAAGGGCGTCGACATCGAAGTGTCGGAGGGGGAGCTCGTCGGTTTCCTCGGGCCGAACGGGGCCGGGAAGACGACCACACTGCGGATGCTGACCACCTTGCTGCGCCCCACCGCGGGCGAGGCGACGGTCGGCGGGTGCGATCTGCTGCGGGACCCGGTCGGGGTGCGGCGGCGGATCGGGTACGTCGCGCAGAGCGGCGGGAGCGCGCCCGAATGCAAGGTGGTCGAGGAGATCGAACTCCAGGGCCGGCTGTACGGCTTGTCGAAGGCGGCCGCGCGTCGCCGCGGTGCGGCGCTGACCGGGCAGCTCGATCTGTCCGGGCTGGATCAGCGGCTGACCAAAACGCTGTCCGGGGGCCAGCGACGGCGGCTGGACATCGCGCTGAGCCTCGTCCACGAACCGAAGCTGCTGTTCTTCGACGAGCCGACGACGGGCCTGGACCCGCAGAGCCGGGCGAACCTGTGGGAGCACATCCGGCGGCTGCGATCCGAGCACGGGGTCACGCTGTTCCTGACCACTCACTATCTCGACGAGGCCGATTCGCTGTGTGATCGCATCCTGGTGATCGACAACGGTGAGCTCGTCGCCGAGGGCACACCGGACGCGCTGAAGGCCCGCGTCTCGGGCGACGGGGTGACCGTCGGCGTGCCGGAAGGGGCGGTGGCCGTGGCGGCGGAGGTCGCCGGCCGGCTGCCGGGCGCGCATGAAGTGACCACTGTGGACGGCTCGGTGACGTTCCGGGTGCCGCGCGGGGACACCGCGATGCCGGAGTTGCTGCGCGCGCTGGACTCCGCGGGAGTCGCGATGACCTCGATGCAGGTGCAGCGCCCGACGCTCGACGACGTCTTCCTGACCCTGACCGGACGCAGCTTGCGCGACGCCGAAGCGGGCGCGACGCCGAAGGAGGCCGCTCATGTTGCGTGAGACCTGGCTGATCTTCCAGCGCGATATGCGACTGTCGCTGCGGAACCCGGCGTGGATCATGATCGGGATCATGCAGCCGGTGCTGTACCTCGTGCTGTTCGGCCCGCTGATGGAAAAGGTCGTCAACTCGACACCCGGTTTCCCGCCCGGCAGCAGCTGGACGATCCTGACCCCGGCGCTGATCATCCAGCTGGCGCTGTTCAGTTCCTCGTTCGCCGGTTTCTCGATCCTGATGGAATACCGCAGCGGGGTGCTCGAACGGCTGCGGGTCACGCCCGCGAGCCGGATCGCGCTGCTCATGGGGAAGGTGCTGAACAACGCGATCCAGGCGGTCGTGCAGGCGCTCCTGATCATCGTGCTGGCGTACCTGGTGTTCGGGCTCGACGCGCCGGTCGGCGGCATCCTGCTGAGCCTGGTGATCGTCGCGCTGACGGCGATCACCCTGGCCTCGGCGTCGTACGCGGTGGCCCTGCTGATCAAGAGCGAGCAGGCTTTCCCGGCGCTGCTGAACGCGGTGCTGATGCCGGTGCTGCTGCTGTCGGGAATCCTCCTGCCGATCACCAGCATCCTCGCGCCGAACTGGCTCTACACGATCTCGCGGATCAACCCGTTCACTCATGTCGTGAACGCCGAACGGGCCACGTTCCGCGGCGACTTCACGTTCGGCGGTCTGTATGTCGGCGGGATCGTGCTGCTGGTGATGGCGGTGCTGGCCGTTTGGTGGGGCGCACGCACCTTCCAGCGGGAGAACGCCTGACACACCTCGGGCCGCGCACCACGCGGCGCGATGCGCGGCCCGGGTGTCAGAGCCCGCCGATGGCGCCCTCGGGGAAGGTCCCCACCAGCGAGTCGGTCAGATTCCCGATGGTGGACAGGGCCTCCGCCATGCCCGGGATCGGGTCCTGGTTGCCGCCGAGCCCCGGCACCACGTTGCTCGCCTGCTGCAGGAGCGCGATGGCCGGCACGACCGCCTGCAGGACGGTGGCGTTGACGGCCTTGGCGGCGAGGCTGGGCGCCGGATTGGCCGGTGTCGGTGACGGAGCGGCCGCGCCGGGAGCGGTGTTTCGCAGGGCGTCGCCGGCGCCGACGTACTTGTCGGCGAAGTCGAGCATGCGCGCGTTGCTCTCCGGCGCGCTCTTCTCCAGTTGCAGATCATGCCCGGTGCTGGGGACCACCTCGGCGACGACTGTCGCATGAGGACCGTAGAACGGCCGCTCGAAGTCCGCCAGCGCCTGGGAATCCGTACAGCTCGGGCCGAGCAGCCCGCAGATGAACGGGTCCTGCTGCCCGACGACCGTGTAGACGGGGATGTCGAGTGTGCGATCGACGTTCAGCACGTTGTAGCCCGCCAGCGTCGCCAGTTCGACCAGGTTGCCGGTTTCCTTCAGTTGCTCGTCCTTCGCGATCGCACCCGCGTCGGTCGAGGACGGGCCGTTGAAGTAGAACCCGCCGCGGGTACCGGGATAGCTGGTCAGGTACGCGGGGTCGAGGCCGGCGGCGGCGAACTTGGGATCGAGCGCCGCCGGATAGTCGTCGGCGATGATCTTGGTGACCACGTTGACGTAGTTCAGGGAGTGCGCGATCCCCGTCGGGATGATGGCGTCGACGTCCTTGTACAGGCCGGCCTCGGTCATGGTGACGATGCCGCCGAGGCTGTGCCCGACCTCGACCACCTTGGTGAACGGGGTGCCGAGCCTGCCGTCCCGTAATGCGGTGATGACCTGGTGGACGGTGCTGACGTCGGCGTAGAAGTTGTCGAACGCGCTCAGCGGATGGGTGGACTGGCCGTCACCGAGGCGATCGATGTTGAGCGTGGCGTAGCCGCGCTTGTTCGCCGCTCGCACGTAGGAGTACGTGTCCGGCTGGTAAGGCAGGTCCCAGTAGTACCGCGCGTAAGTCCAACCGTGAACGAGGATTTGCACCGTCTTGGCGCCCGGCGGAACGCACAGGGTGCCGGTGATCGTCGCGGCCTGCCCGGCCGCGGTGACCGGCACCGCGACGTTCTTACAGGTGGTGGCGGGGATCGCCGACGCGGAAGCCGGGGCGACGGTACCGGTCACGGCAAGGAACAGTCCACTCAGCAGTGCGACCGCTCGCCGGACAGCCGAGCGATGTTGTGAACGATAGTTCTTTAGGACGCGCATACTTGACCTCGTTGTCAATCCGGAATATGGGCAGCCTGAACAAAACCTGCCTCTTCAACAGGTTTCGCAGCCGACAGGAAGGAGACCTGTCAGTGAATGACTGTTCACTAGCGGACGGAATGTATCACGAAGGGGGCCGGCCCGGCCTCACATGATCGGGTTATTTTTCGTCCGCGGAGTCGCGGCGCACTCGCACGCCGGCCGCGGCTGGCGCGGTAGCATCGACAACTGCGACCGCCGAGGGAGGTGTCAGTGAAGGAGGCGCAACGCCCACGGCGCGACCCCGCGCGCAAGGCCCGCATTCTGACCGCTGCGGCGGAGCTGATCTCGCGGAACGGCTACCACACCGTGGGCATGGCCGATATCGGTCAGGCCGCTGGCATCGTGGGTTCGGGGATATACCGGCACTTCGGCAGCAAGTCCGCGATCCTCGCGGAGCTGCTCGAGCAGGTCATGGACCGGCTCTCGGCGGCCGCGTCGTCGATTGTGGACGAGGCGGGCGACGACCGGAGCGCGGTAAGCGAACTGGTCCGCAACCATGTGCGAGTGGCCATTCACGACCGCCGGATCCTCCAGGTCTACCACCGTGAGGCCCGCAATCTCCCGGAGAACGACCTCCGCCGCCTGCGCCGGGCACAGCGCCACTACATCGAAGAGTGGGTCGCGGCGGTGGCGCCGCTGCGGCCCGACCTCGCCGACGGTGAGATCCGGGTGCTGGTCCACGCGGCGATCGGCAGTATCCAGTCCATTTTGTTCTTCAACTCAGGACTGCCGGTCCAGCAGCTGGCGGAGCTGCTGACCGGCGCCGCCCATGCGTGCCTCGGCGTCGACTCCGCGCCGGTCACCGAGGCGAGCGCGGAATGGTGGGAAGAGCAGGGCGCCTGAGCCGATCACCGTCCAGCCCGAGCGCCTCGGCGGTGGGCAGGTCCCTGGCGGCGTTCGCCACGCGCGTTGAGCCTGGCCGCGCAGATCGACGTCGCTATGGCGGTCGCTGCGGCGGGTACGGGCGTCTTCGAAATCGCCAACTTCAGCGCCCGGCCTCGAAGTGATCCGCGTAGCGCTGACGGAGCTTGTACTTGAGGATCTTGCCCCCGACCGTTTCGGGCAGGGCGTCGGTGAAGACGACGGCCTTCGGCGTCTCGTAGCCGCCCAGTGCGGCGCGGCAGTGCGCGATGATCTCCGCCTCGTCCGCCGGGGCGTCCGGCCGGAGCACCACCACCGCCGTCACCGCCTCACCCCAATGCTCGTGCGGAAGGCCGATCACGGCGGCCTTTTCGACCGCGGGGTGCCCGTGCAGCACCGACTCCACCCGAAGGCTGGACACGTTCTCCCCACCGGACTTCACGATGTCCTTGAACCGGTCGACCATCACCCGCAGGCCGTCGGGATCGACGGCCGCGCTGTCCCCGGAGTGGAACCAGCCTCCCCGGAACGCCTCCCGCGTCGCCTCCTCGTTGAGGAAGTACCCGGCGGTGACGGTCGGGCTCCGGTAGACCGCCTCGCCCGGCGTGTGCGGCTTCTCGCGGATGGACTCCCCGCTCTCGTCCACCACGTCGGAAGCCAGGAGCGGGCTGGGCACGCCGACGTAGTTGACCGCGGGCGCGGTGCGTTCGTACACCTCCGGCCACTTCGCCGGCCAGAACCGGTGGCAGGCGATGGCCTCGGTCTGCCCGAAGATGCCCAGCACCACCAGCCCCGGCGCGTTCCGTTGCAGGGTCTGGTAAACCGCCGGGGTGAGCGCACCCCAGCCATAGACCAGGACGGTCAGGCTCGACAGGTCGCGTCCGGACTTCTCCGCCTCGCCCGCCAGTGCGGCGACGAACTGCGGGGACCCCGCCCACAACGCCGTCGGGCGCTCTTCGTCGATCGCCGCGGCGACCTGGTCCGGGACCGGCCGGCGGCCCAGCACCAGCGAACCCCCGGCGAGGAACGCCGAGAAGGTGAAGACTTGGTCACCGACGTGGTAGATCATCGGCAGGTAGGTCAGCACCTTCAGGTCGGTCTCCAGGCGCAGCCCGCGCGTGAGCGAGACCGAGAAGTTCAGTGCCGCGAAGTGGCTGGCGTAGTGGGAGATCATGGCGCCCTTGGGCATGGCCGTGGTGCCCGAGGTGTAGAGCAGCTGCCAGATGTCGTCGCCGTGGATCTCGACCTCCGGCTCGGTGACCGGCTGCGCCCCGGCGAACTCGCCGAAGCTCGGGCTGCCCGCGACCGGGCCACCACCGATCGTGATCGTCGCCGCGACCGGGAGGCCGGTCGCGGTGAAGGCCTGTTCGGCGCGCGGAAACAGTTCGGCGTCGACGATCGCCGCGCGCGGCTCGGCCTGCCGGATCAGGTACTCCTGCACGTCCGGGGCCAGCGCGGGATTGACGGGCATCGCGACCATCCCGGCCTTCGCGATACCGATCTTGGCGAGATAGGCCTCGACGGAGTTCTCGCAGAACAGGGCGACCCGGTCACCTGGCTCGAGCCCGCGGCCGGCGAGCGCGTGCGCGATCTGGTTCGCGATCTCGTCGGCCTGGCGGAAGGTGACCTCGGCGAACCGCTCCTCGCCGTATGCGCCCGGCCTGCCCGTGACGGCGACCTTGTCCGGGTAGCTCCACGTCAGCCGTTCGAACACATCGCCGACGGAGGTGCGCTCCCAGCGGTTGACCGCGCGGCGGCCACGCAACGTCGTGACGTCGATCTTCCCGTTCAGGTCCACATCAGCCTCCTTGCCGCATGCCTGATGCCGACAGCATCCAACCTGGCGGGCTTCCTGGCAAGACATGAGTCACTAATGATTCACATTAGAATTCCGTCAGCCCAGCTTTTCATCGGCGGTGTTGTGAACGACAATGCACTAGTGGCCATACCGGTAGGCATCAACGTCGGGCACTTCTTCGATGGACCACCGCCGCGATGGGGCGAGCGGGTCCGGCGGATCGAGGACCTCGGCTTCGACGGCATCTGGTTCGCCGAGGCCTACGGCTCCGACGTGTTCACCCCGCTCGCGTGGTGCGCGGCCCGTACCGCGCGGATACGGCTGGGCACGGCGGTCGCGCAGATCCCGGCCCGCACCCCCGCCGCCACCGCCATGTCCGCGGCGACCCTCGACCATCTCTCCGGCGGCCGGGTCGTGCTCGGGCTCGGGGTCTCCGGTCCGCAGGTCTCCGAGGGCTGGCACGGTGTCGCCTATCCCCGGCCACTGGCCCGCACCCGCGAATACGTCGACGTGGTCCGGCAGGTGCTCGCGCGTGAACGCCCGCTCTCCTACGATGGCGAGTTCCACCGGCTGCCGCTGCCCGGCGGCACCGGGCTCGGCAAACCGCTGCGCTCGTCCCTGCATCCGCTGCGGCCGGACCTGCCGATCCAGCTCGGTGCCGAAGGCCCCCGCAACGTCGCGCTCGCCGCCGAGATCGCCGACGGGTGGCACGCGATGTTCTTCGCCCCGGCCGCCGACGCGTTCTACCGGGCGGCACTCGACGCCGGTTTCGCGCGCCGGCCGGGCGGCCGCCCCGCCGGCTTCGAGGTGGTCGCCACTGTTCCCGTCGTGGTGGACGAGGACATCGAGCACGCCGCCGATCGCGTCCGGCCGCAGCTGGCGCTGTACATCGGCGGGATGGGCGCACGTGGCGCGAACTTCCATCACGACGTCTTCGCCCGGACGGGCCATGCGGAACTCGCCGCCCGGGTCCAGCATCTGTATCTGCGCGGGGAGAAGCGGGCCGCGGCCGCCGCTATCCCGACCGCGCTCGTCGAACAGGTCGCGCTCATCGGCCCGGCGGGCAAGATCCGCGAGGACCTCGGCCGCTGGGAGTCCACTGTGGTCGATTCGATCGCCGTGCAGGGGCTGCCCGAGGACCTCGAATCCGTGGCACGCGCGGTACTCGGCTGAACCGCGCTCAGACCGGTTCCACCCCCAGGCAGGCGTGCGCCGTTGCGCGCAGCAACTTCGTCAGCTGGTCCTCGGACAGCCCGGAGTTGTGGAACAGGATCGACTGGACGCTGCCGATCGCGGCGTGCACCAGAACGCGCACCTCGCCATCGGTAAGGCCCGGCCGCAGCGGCGCCACCACGGCGACCCATTCCTCGACGTAGTGCCGCTGAGCCCGGCGAAGCCGGCGCAGGTCCTCATCCGGGAGGTTACGTGCCTCGAGGTGGTAGACCTGCAGGATCCGCCGGTCGTGGATCGCGACGCGGACGTGATGCCGCACGAGTTCGGTGACCGCGGTCCGGTCGTCGGCGGCGTTCAGCACGATCTCACGCCCCGCGTCGCCCAGCAGGTCCATCACCTGCCGCAGGAGCGCGGCCAGGATCGCCGACTTGCTCGCGAAGTGCCGGTAGACGCCGGTACTCACGATGCCGGCCGCCGTACCGATCTCCGCCAGGCCGACCGCGTGGTACCCGTGCCGGGAGATCAGCTCGGCCGACGCGGCCAGTATCCGCGCCTTGCGCGTGGGATCGCGCCGGGCGGGGCGCACCTTCTCCACCGCCGTGATCACCTCCCCAGCACGCTTTCCGGGATGTCGACGACCCTGCTGCGGAGGTACTCCCCGAGGCCCTTCGCCTGCGGATCGGGGCGCGTGGCCGAGGCGACCCCGTCACCCAGGATGCCGACGATCACGAAGTTCACCGCCCGCAGGTTCGGCAGCTCATAGCGGCGGATCTCGTGTCCGGCGGATTCCGGGATCAGCTCCCGGATCCGCTCGACGTCGAGGTAACCCCGCAACCAGGCGTACTCGTCGTCGGTGCGAGCCCACACGCCGATGTTGGCGTTGCCGCCCTTGTCTCCCGACCGCGCGCCCGCGATCGTGCCCAGCGGCAGCCGGCGGGTCGGGCCACCGGCCTCCGGCACGCGCGCTTGCCGGTACGCGGGCACCGGGGCGGTGACCGAGCTGTGCGGGATGACACGGACGGTGCCGTCGGGCAGCGTGACCCGGTGCCTGACCTCCCCGGCCGGGACCAGCGTGGGCCAGTAGACGCCGTAAGCGCTTTCCGCCGACGGGGGTGTCGTGGTGTGGAATCCGGGATAACCGCCGAGCGCGAGTTCCATCGTGGTGTTGGAGAACGCGCGCCCGACCTTGCGCCGGTCGGGATCCTTCACCGTGATTCTCAGGTGGGCGGTGGCTTCGGGGTTCGTCGCCGCATCAGGATGGTCGAACCGCAGCAGCCGCGCGTCGAACTCGGCGAACCGGTCGCGCCCGCCCAGCAGGTCGGTCAGCTGCTGGGTGGCCCAGGCCGCCTTCTCCTCGATCCGCAGCCCGGTGAGCACGAGCGTCATCGTGTTGCGGTACCCGCCCTCGTAGTTGAGCGCGACCTTGAGCTGGTCCGTCGGGGCACTGCCGCGCGCGCCGCGGATGCGGACCCGGTGCTCGCTCTCCTGCACCAGCTCGAGCGTGTCGAACTGGGCGACGGCGTCCGGCCCGGGGTACGCCGGCTCCCCGATCTCGTACAGCAGCTGCGCGGTCACCGTGCCCACCGACACGAGACCACCCGTGTGCTCATGCTTGGTGATCACGCTCGAACCGTCGGCCTCGACCTCGGCGATCGGGAAGCCGGGGTAGCGGCGGTCGGTGACCTCCTCGAAGAAGGCGTAGTTCCCGCCGGTGGCCTGCGGACCGCATTCGATCACGTGGCCCGCCGCCATCGCGCCGGCGATCTTGTCGTGGATTCCGCTGTCCTCGCGGGCCCAGCCGTGCCACCACGCCGCCGGGCCGACCACCAGCGACGCGTCGGTGACGCGGCCGGTCACCACGATGTCGGCGTCCGCGCGCAGCGCCTCGGTGATCCCCCACGCGCCGAGGTAGGCGTTGGCGGACACCGGGCGCACGTCGGCGTCGGCGAGCTTGCGGCCCGTGTCGAGGTGGGCGAGGGCGTGCCCGGCGGCCCGCAGCTCGTCGAGGCGGTCGATCAGATCGTCGCCGTCGACGTGGGCGATGCGGGGACGCAGGCCGAGCCGGGCGGCCAGCGCCACCAGCTCGGCGGCGAGCCCGGCCGGGTTGAGCCCGCCGGCGTTGGACACGATCCGGATGCCCCGGTCCAGGCAGGTGCCCAGGACGTGCTCGACCTGGGTGAGGAAGGTCTTCGCGTACCCGGCGGCGGGGTCCTTCTGCTTGGCCTTCCACAGGATCAGCATCGTCAGCTCGGCCAGGTAGTCGCCGGTGAGGACGTCGATCGGGCCGCCTTCGACCATTTCACGGGCGGCCTGCAGCCGGTCGCCGTAGAAGCCGGAGCAGTTGCCGATCCGCACGGCCCTCACGATGGTCCTCCTGACTGGCTCGCCGCGGGCATCCGGCCGGTGCCAGGGGCGCCGGCGAAGGTCTGGGCGATCGAGAGCCACTCGGCCGCGACCGGTCCGGTGACCTCAAGCGCGGTGTCGTCGAGGTGGCGCCGCTGGGTGACGACGAGGCAGAAGTCGAGCGCGGACCCGGTGACCCGGTCGGCGGCTCGGGCCGGTCCCCATGTCCACCTGTCCCCGGAAGGCGCGTCGACCTCGACCCGGATCGGGGCGGCCGGTACGGGTCTTCCGTTGACGGAGAAGGAGAACGCGGTCGTCCGCACGCCGAGGTGGGCGATATGCCGCAGCCGGTCGGTCGGCTCACGGTCGACACCGAGCGCGTCCGCGACGTCCTGGCCGTGGGCCCAGGTCTCCATCAGCCGGGCCGTGGCGGAGGACAGCGCGCTCATATCCGGCCCGTACCACGGCACGCGCATCCTGGAGTCGAGACGGCGGAAGACCGCGACGAACTCGAGGCGCGCCTTGGCGAGCCAGGCGAGGACGTCCCCGGCAGGCATTTCGGCGTGCTCGGCGGCGACGCGGTCGGGAAAGTCCATTCCCCCGGCCATCAACGCCTCGGCGTCGCGCCGGAAAGCCTCCGGGGCGACGGCGGCCCGCGTCGCGGCCTCGTCGAAGTAGGCGAGGTGGGTGAGCTGGTCGCGGATGTTCCAGCCCGCAGCGGGGGTGGCGGCGGACATCCCGGTGTCGCCGAGACCGGCGACCAGACCCTGCAGCACCTGCGTCTCGACGACGAGGTCTTCGAGCACCTGGCCCAGTGAAACGCCCATGTCAGCGGCCCTGCCAGACCGGCTTGCGCTTCTCCCGGAAGGCCAGCGGGCCCTCCTGCGCGTCCTTGGACAGGTAGACCGGTGCCCAGATCTCCTCCGCCCGGTCGTAGGCGTCCGCGCGGTCGTGGCTGGCGGACAGGTAGGCGGTGCGTTTAGCTGCGAGCACCGAGAGCGGAGCGTTCGCGGCGATGCGTTCGGCGAGTCGCTGCGTGCGCTCGCGCAACTCGGCCCCCGGGACGACCTCGTTGACCAGTCCGTACCGCTGGGCTCTGGCGGCGCTGATCGGGTCACCGGTCAGCAGGATCTCCAGTGCGACCCGGGGCGGCACGAGCCAGGACAGCGGGGCCGCCCACGGCGCGCCGCGGCCTACCTTGACCTCGGAAACGGCGAACCGGGCGTGCTCGGCGGCGACGACGAGATCGCATTGCTGGGCGAGCAGGAACCCACCGCCGTAGGCGATGCCGTTGACGGCGGCGATGGTCGGTTTCGGCACGTCGATGTTGCGGCCAAGCTGTGGCAGGAAATCGGGCGGCGGGACGGTCAGCGCCGTCTCGTTCATCTCCTTGAGATCGCCACCCGCGCAGAACGCCTTCTCCCCGGCCCCGGTGAGGACGAGCACCTTGGCCTCGCCGTCGGCGTTGAACCGGCGCACCCCGTCGAACAGTCCATTTCGGACGGATGCGCTCAGCGCGTTGTGCGCCTCGGGTCGGTCGATCGTCAGCCAGGCGACGCCGTCCGTCACCTCGTAGTGCACGGTGGCCATCAGGCGCCTTCCTCGGTGATGACGGCGACGGTCTCGCCGGACTCGACGGTCTGTCCTACTTGGACGGTCAGTTCGGCGACGGTTCCCGCGATGGGCGCACGGACCGAATGCTCCATCTTCATCGCCTCGAACACCACGATCACCGCGCCCGCCTCGACCGGCTGTCCCGGCTCCGCGACCACGCGGACCACCGTGCCGGGCATCGGCGCCAGCAACGATCCGGGCGCGGCGCCGGTGCCGGGTTCGGGCAGCCGGGGACGCTCGACGAACGTCGTGCCGCCGAGCACGCTGTCGCAGTAGGTGATGTCACCGACCCGGTGCACGCGGATCGTGCGGCGGATGCCTTCGACGCGGAGGTCGATCCGGTCTGCGCGGGCGTCGAGCACCGCGACACCGGCAAGCGGGGTCCCGTCGACCGACGCCTCCAGACCGGTGCGAGTGAAGCGGTAGGTGAGGTCCACCTCGACCTCGCCGACGCGGTACTCCGCGACCTGCGGTGCGCTCACGACGTTGCGCCAGCCCGTGGGGACCGCCCGCTGCACGGGGGCGTGCGCCCGGCGGTCCGCCTGGTCCGCCAGCGCCGCCGCGAGCGCGTGCACGGCCACCGCGTTCTTGTCGGGGACACCGACAAGGGCCGCCGGTTCGTGCCGCGTGAGATAACCGGTATCGGTGCCGCCCGCGCCGAACTCGGGTTCGCGCAGGATCGCGACAAGCAGGTCGCGGTTGGTCACCAGACCGTGGATCTGCGCCTCGGCCAGTGCGCGGGCCAGCCTGCGCACCGCCTCGGTGCGGGTCCGGCCGTGCGCGATGACCTTGGCCAGCATCGGGTCGTAGTTCGTACCGACGACCGAACCGTCCCGCACCCCGGTGTCGACGCGCACTCCGGCGAGATCGGGGATGCGGAAGCGGTGCAGCGTGCCGCTGCCCGGCAGGTAGTCGGCGGTGGGGTCCTCCGCGTAGAGCCGGGCCTCGACCGCATGTCCCCTGATCGTCGCTTCGCGCGCTTCCGTGGGCAGCGGTTCGCCTTCGGCGATCTGGATCTGCAGCGCCACGAGGTCGAGCCCGGTGATCTCCTCGGTGACCGGGTGCTCCACCTGCAGGCGCGTGTTCACCTCGAGGAAGAAGAACTCGCCGCTGGGCGCCATGACGAACTCGACGGTGCCCGCGCCGGTGTACCCGATCGCGGTGCCCGCGGCGACGGCGGCGTCCCCGAGCCGCTTGCGCAGGTCCTCGTCCACGGCGGGAGACGGCGCCTCCTCGATGATCTTCTGGTAGCGGCGCTGGATGGAGCATTCGCGTTCGAAGAGGTGCACGACGGTGCCGTGGGTATCACCGAAGATCTGCACCTCGATATGCCGGGGATCCTCGACGAACCGTTCGAGGAAAACAGTGCCGTCACCGAACGCCGACGCCGCCTCGCGCCGGGCACCGGTCACGGCCTCGACGACTTCCCCGGCTCGCCGGACGATCCGCATCCCTCGCCCGCCACCGCCGAAGGCCGCCTTGACCAGCAGCGGGTAGCCGATTTCGTCCCCGAGCGCGGCGACGGCCGCGGCGTCGAGTTCGGCCGAGTCGTCGATCGTGGCGCCCGGCAGCACCGGCACACCGGCCTTCGCCATCAACTGCTTCGCCGCGATCTTCGAGCCCATGGCCTCGATCGCCCCGGCCGGCGGCCCGACGAACACCAGCCCCGCCTCGGCACATTTTCGGGCGAAGTCGGCGTTCTCGGACAGGAATCCATAGCCGGGGTGGACCGCGTCCGCGCCGGTGGCCACTGCGGCCTCGACGATGAGGTCCGCGCGCAGGTAGGTCTCGGCCGGTGCGGCGCCCGGGAGCAGCACCGCCTCGTCCGCGGTCTCGACGAACAGGGCGCCGGCGTCGGGCTCGGAGTGCACCGCGACGGTGACGATGTCCAGCGCACGGGCGGACCGGATGATCCGTTCCGCGATCTCGCCCCGGTTGGCCACGAGCAGCTTCCGGATCGGGTGGTTGGTCATCAGCTGGTCCTCACATCCGGAAGACGCCGTAGCCACGCTGGCCGGCGACGGTGTTGGAATGCGCGGCCGACAGCGCGATGCCGAGCACCGTGCGGGTGTCGCGAGGGTCGATGAGCCCGTCGTCGTAGAGGCGCGCGGTGACGAAGAAGGAATGCGACTCCCGCTCGATCTGCGCCTCGATCGCCGTGCGAGCGCGCTCGTCGGCCTCGGCGTCGAACTCGCGCCCGGACGCGGCCGCCGACTGCTTCGCCACGATGGACATCACCCCGGCCAGTTGAGCGGCGCCCATCACCGCGAGCCGCGAGCCGGCCCACGCGAACATGAGCCGCGGATCGTAGGCACGACCGGACATGCCGTAGTTGCCCGCGCCGAAGGACGCGGCCAGGTTGACGGTGATGTGCGGGACCTTGCTGTTCGCGACGGAGTTGATCATCTTGGACCCGTCCTTGATGATCCCGCCCTGCTCGTAGTTCTTGCCGACCATGTAACCGGTGGTGTTCTGCAGGAACAGCAACGGGGTGTCGGCCTGGTTGGCGAGCTGGATGAACTCGCTGGCCTTCTTCGCCTCCTCGCTGAACAGCACGCCGCGGGCGTTGGCGAGGATGCCGACCGGGTAGCCGTGCACGGATGCCCAGCCGGTCACCAGACTGGTGCCCCACAAGGGTTTGTACTCACCGAACCGGGAGCCGTCGACGACCCGGGCGATGACCTCGCGGGGATCGAACGGGACCTTGATGTCCGCCGGTGCGATACCGAGCAGCTCGTCGGGATCGTAGCGCGGTTCATCGGCGGGCAGCGTCGGTCCGGGGCCGAACTTGCGCCAGTTGAGCTCGGACACGATCCGCCGCCCGATGCGGATGCAGTCCCGCTCGTCGACGGCGAAGTGGTCGCACAGCCCGGAAACCTTGGCGTGCATGGCCGCGCCGCCGAGTTCCTCGTCGTCGGCGTCCTCGCCGGTCGCCATCTTCACCAGCGGCGGGCCGCCGAGGAACACCTTCGCCTGCTGGTCGACCATGACCGCGTAGTCGCACATTCCGGGCACGTAGGCGCCGCCGGCAGTGGAGTTGCCGAACACGAGCGCGATCGTGGGTATCGCCAGCGACGACAGCTCGGTCAGGTCATGGAAGATCTTGCCGGCATGCACGAACAGCTCCGACTGCGTCGGCAGGTCGGCGCCGCCCGACTCGACCAGGTTGATCACCGGCAGCCGGTTCACCCGCGCGATTTCCAGCGCCCGCAAGGTTTTCTTCAGCGAGTACGGGTTCATCGCGCCGCCGCGAACCGTCGGATCGTGCGCGATGAGCATGCATTCGACACCGGAGACGACACCGATCCCGGTCACCACCGAAGCGCCGACGGGGAACTGCGTGCCCCAGGCCGCGAGCGTGGACAGCTCGAGGAAAGCGGCGTCGCGGTCGAGCAGGAGCTCGATGCGCTCGCGGACCAGCAGGCGCCCGCGGTCACGATGGCGCTGCTGGTACCGGGGCCCGCCACCGGTGATCGCGGCCTGGATCTGCTCGTCGAGCTCGGCCAGTACCTGCTTCTGATGCCGGTAGTTGGCCTGGAAGGTCTCGTCCGCCGTATTCAGCGCGGAACGCAAGACGGTCGTCATGGCGGGGTGGTCCGTTCTGTTGCTCAGTAGGATCGGGGCAGGCCGAGGCTGTGCTGGGCGACGAAGTTGAGCACCATCTCGCGGCTGACCGGCGCGATCCGGAGCAGACGGGAGATGCCCCAGTAGGGCAGGATGCCGTACTCCGTGGCGAGACCGTTCCCGCCGTGCGCCTGGATGGCCGCCTCGGCGGCGGCGCCCGCGGCCTCGGCGGCGGCGTATTTGGCCATATTGGACGCTTCACCGGCAGGCTGGTCGTTGTCGTGCAGCCACGCCGCCTTCGCCGTCATCAGCGCCGCCAGGTCGGTCTCGATGCGAGCCTTCGCGAGCGGATGCGCGATGCCCTGGTGCGCGCCGATCGGGGTACCCCAGACCGAACGGGTCGAGGCGTAGTCCGCGGCCTGGGCGAGCAGATGCCGCGCGATGCCGACGCAGACGGCCGCGCCGGTGATCCGTTCCGGGTTCAGCCCGTGAAAGACCTGGGCGAAGCCGTTGCCCTCCTCACCGAGTAGCGCGCTCGCGGGCAGCCGCAGCGCGTCGAAGTGCAGCACGAACTGCTTCTCCGGCAGCTTCGCCGACACCGGCAGCGGGGTCGCGACCAGACCGGGCGTGTCGGTGGGCACCAGGAACAGCGACAACCTGCCGCGCCCGGTGGCCTCGTCACGTCCGGAGCGGGCCACGAGCAGGATCGCCTCGGCTTCGTCGACGCCCGAGATGTAGTGCTTGGTGCCGTTGATGACGAAGTCGCCGCCGTCCCGTTCGGCGACGGTCGAGAGGCGGTGGGTGTTCGAGCCGGCGTCCGGTTCGGTGATGCCGAAGACCACCTTCGACTCGCCGGAAGCCATACGTGGCAGCCACTGCCGCTTCTGTTCCTCGGTGCCGAAGTCCGAGATCATCTCGCCCGAGATCGCCGCCGACACCAGCAGCAGGAGCAGCGGGCAGCCCGCCGCGGCGGTTTCCTCGCACACCATCGCGAGCTCGGCGAGACCCGCGCCACCCCCGCCGTACTCCTCGGGAAGGTTGATCCCGAGAAAGCCGTTACGCCCCAGTTCCGCCCACAGCTCATGGGTCGGTTCGCCGGCCTCGGCCCGCGGGACGTAGTACTCCGGGCCGAACTTCGCGGTGATCGCGCGCACGGTGTCCCGCAGATCCCTGTGTTCCGAGGTCTCCCGAAAGTCCACACCGACTCCTTCCGCTCTAGTGCATCATGATTCACTACCCGCGATTTTGGCAAGTCGGCTTGGATCTCGCTCATGTCCCTAGCTGCTGGAAGTTTTCTGCGCCGCGATTCAGATCACAGCCTCGCCAAGAACGTGAATCCCGGATAACTCGGCCTCGGCCGGACCACTCGGGCCGGTCCTGGAGTCCGTGGGGCTCGCGTCAATCCCGCATCCTGGCCTTTTCGCACCTAGAGTGGCTGGAACGGCTCTGGGGAGTGCGAAGGTGGAGGTTTGAGCGAGGGCGAAACGGCGCGTGGGATAAACCTGTCGCTGCATGCGACCGTGGCCGATTGGCACACGGTGCGGTCCGCCGCTGTCGCTTTCGCCTCCATCACCGTCACCGAGAACGTCAACTGGAGCGATTCGGGTGCCTGGCGGCAGATCGCCGCCGCGCAGGAGGCCGGGGTGCGCGCCGGGATCCGCCATTACGCGCGGCCCGGCGCCCCGCAGGACCAGGCCGAGCACTGCGTGCGCCTCGGTAAGCAACTCGGCGTCTTCGGGCCCGGTTCGCTCGCGCCCGCGCTCGACGTCGAAGCCGTCGGGGTGACCGACCGGTTCATCAAGGCCTGGATCAAGGCCGTCCGGAACGCGGCCGGGATCCGCCGCGTGCTGGTGTACGCACCGTACGACGCCTGGCTGCACCAGCTGCACCCGAACAAATGGGCCGACTCCGACGTGGTCCTCTGGGTGCGCCGGCACAACGGGATCCCGGGCCGCCCCGGCTGGTTCCATCCGCGGCTCGGCCTGCACCAGCACCGCGCGGCGCCGATCGCACCCGGGCTCGACGGCCCGATCGGCCTCGACGCGCTCGTCTACCCGTTCACGATGGCCGACGTGCTGCTCTGAGCCACCGGGCTCGAACCGCCCATCCGTTCCGAGATCTCCGCGGCGGCCGCCACCAGGTCGTCGCGGAACGGGCCCTCGACCGGCAGCGTCCGCTGGGTGCCGACCAGCGCGATCGTCGCGCAGATGCCGTACTCGTCGAACACCCCGGTGGCGACCGCGGTGAAGCCCGATTCGACGAGATGATCAGTGGCGACACCGGTTCGCCGCACCTCGTCGAGCTGCGCGGTCAGCTCGTCGCGCTCGTCCGGCCGCAGCGTCGCGAGCAGCCGGTCGACGCGCAACTGGTCGGGCAGGAACGCGAGGAACACCTTCGCCTGTGCCGACCGCAACCCGAGCTGGGTGCCGGCGCGGACGGTCACCATGACCGAGCGGGTGTTGTCCTCCTCGGTCCGCGAAACGACCGGACCGGACGAACCCCACAGGCTGATGACCGTGGTCAGGTGCGTCGACCGGCTCACCCGGCGCAGGAACGGCGGCGCCACGTCGAGCACCCGCCGCCTCGACAGCGCGGCGGCGCCGAGCTGCATCAGGAGGCGGCCGGGCTCGAACCGCGACGGCTCGTGCGTGCGCTCGAGCAGGCCGGCGGCGACGAGGGAGGTGAAGTACCGGTGCGTCGTGCTCCGGTTCAGGCCCAGCCGCTCAGCCGCTTCGGCGACGGTGGTGGTCGGATTCTCCACGGAGAACAGCCCGAGGATCTGCCCGACCCGGCTCACCGCCTGGATGTCACCGGAGGACACCGAACCGTCGATCACTGGGAACTCCCTCATCGCCACGTACTCCTCACACCGTATGACCCATGTCCACGTTCTTCGTCTCGGGCCCGGCGAACCCGCCGATGCTGACCAGCAGCCCGGCCACGACGACGAGCACGATCGGCGCGAGATGCGCGGGCAGGAACGCGCCGATGCCGTCGAGGTAGAACGCGTAGAACGCGGGGATGATCAGCGCGAGGCTGTAGCCGACGCCGTACCCGCTGGCCCGGACGCGGGCCGGGAACCGCTCGGTCAGGTAGGCCGCGATCGGGCCGAAGGTACCGATGGTGAACACGAGCGTCACGCTGGTCGCCACGATCACCCCGGCCAGTCCGCTGTGGAGCGTCATCGCGAACCCGTAGGCCGGCCCGCCGATGACGACCATGGCCAGCCCGTAACCGACGTAGAACCGGCGGCGGCCGATGCGCTGCGACAGCAACCCGAACAGCGGGTACGACACGACGGTCACCGCCTCCGCGACCATCATCGTCACCGAGACCTGCTTGCTGCTCAGCCCGATATGCGATTTGAGCAGCGCGGGCAGTACGGCGACCGCGGCGTTCGTGGCGAGCCAGACGCCGGTCATCAGCACGAACACCTGCACCATGTCGCGCCGGTGCGCGCCCTTGACCAGCATCGTCAGGGGCGAGCCGGTGTGCGTGCGCTCGGTCGCCGGCTCTTCGACCTCGTTGCGGTAGTGCCGGAACAGCACCACGGCGAGCAGGGCACCGATGAGGAAGGGGATCCGCCAGCCCCACTGCGAGTACGCCGAATGCACGCCGGCCGAGGGCATCACGCTGAGCAGGATCAGCGTCATGGCCGCGACCAGGCCGTAGGCACCCGGCGACGTGCTGGTGATGGTGCCGGAGATCAGGCCGCGGCGACGGCGCGGGCTCCACTCCATCGCCAGCGGCACGGCCGTCGTGTACTCGCCGCCGAGGAAGAAGCCGTCCACGAACCGCAACGCGATGAGCAGCCCGGCCGAGGCGACACCGATCGTCTCGTACCCGGGCAGGCAGGCGATGAGCGCGGTGGTGATGCCGAACCCGGCGACCGCGATCAGCGTGGTGCCGCGGCGGCCGCGCTTGTCCGCGAAGTGGCCGAAGACCGCGGCGCCGATCGGCCGGGCGATCAGCGTCGAGGCGAACACGAAGGCGTTGAGCAGGGCCGCGGTCCCGGCGCTCACGCCCGCCGACTGGAAGTAGGCGCTGGCCGGGGCGAGCGCGATGATCGGCAGGTAGATGTCGAACTGGTCGACGAAGTAGGCCAGCACGCCCGCGCGGATCGCGGCCCGGGCCTTGGGATGGGTTCCGGTCACCGGAACGCCGTGGTCGGCGCGGATCTCGGTCATGGGGGCTCCTTGCGGTGAGGATCGCCGTTGATGTTCACATCACGCAAGCACGTCCTGTATGACGAACGATCCGACTGTACATATCCCGGCTCGCGGTAGCAATCGCCCCTTGACGTTCGCAATACGAAACTCCATCCTGATATACGGACAACGAAGGGAGTTTCCTTGATGACAACGAGGTCAGACGCCGTCGCGAAGGTGCTGCAAGGCAGCGTCGATCTGCACTGCCACTCCGGACCGAGCCCGTTCCCCCGCCGCTTCGACCACGTCGAGGCCGCGCTCGACGCGCAGGAGCGGCTCGGGATGCGGGCCATCGTGGTCAAGTCGCACCACCACAACACCGTGATGGACGTGCTTGCGATGGCACCCCGGCTACGGGACCTGCGGACCCGGGTGTTCGGCGGGATCGCGCTCAACAGCTTCGTCGGCGGGCTCAACCCCCACGCGGTGCGGATGTCGCTGCGGATGGGCGGGAAGGTCGTCTGGTTCCCGACGATGTCGTCCGGCCGGCATATCGAATGTCATCACGACGGCGACGGCTTCCCCACCGAGACCGTGCCGCTGACCTGCGAACGCGTCGACATCCGGGACTCCTCCGGCGGGCTCAGGCCCGAGGTCGGCGAGATCCTCGACGTCGTCAAGGAGACCGGGGCGCTGCTGTCCGGCGGGCATATGTACCCGGACGACATCCAGCTGCTCTTCGAAGAAGCCGGGCGGAAGGGGATCCGCCGGATGATCGTGAACCACCCGAACTTCGTGATCGGCGCCGAACCCGGGCAATGCGAGGAGTTCGTCCGGCTCGGTGCCTTCATCGAGCACGAGGTCGCCATGTACGACCCCGAGGGGCATCAACGCTGGGACCCGAAGCTGCTGGTGGACTGGATCGAGCGCATCGGGCCGGGGCACACCGTGCTGTCCTCGGACCTCGGCCAGAAGACGAACCCCAAGCCGGTCGACGCGTACCTGCGCGTCTGCGGCGCGCTGCTCGACCTCGGGGTGCGCGAAAAGGATCTTCAGCGGATGACCCGCGACAACCCGTCCTACCTGCTCGGACTCGACTGAAGGGGGCGAAATGTACACAACGGACGATCCGCGCGCCGCGCTGGGCGGATCCGGGGTCGCCTCGGGCATCGCGGCGCCCGAATACCACGACTTCTCCGGATCCGGCCGCAGGACCGAGATCACGCGAGCGCAGAACGTCGTGCTGGCCTACACCCGCCCGTCCGCCGGCGAGTCGCTCGGGAAGGGCGAATTCCGGTTCGAGCACGTGTTGTTGCTCGTGCACCACTCGTCGGCGGCGGAAGTCGTCGCCGGGGACGGGAAGGTTTCGTTGCGGGGCCAGGGCATGATCGTGATCCCGCCCGGGATCAGCGAAATCGTGTCCCTCGGCGAGGGTGACCTCGTGCGGCTGATCCAGCCCGACGAGGCGGACTGGGCTTCGCGGGCTCGCAACGCCGCTTCCTATGCCGAACCCCATCCCCGGGTCACGCCGCTCACCCCGTGGCCCGCTCCCGCGGAGGACCGGCTGCGTTTCTACCCGCTCGCCGACGTGCCCGAGGATCCGAAACGGTTCGGGCGCATCTTCCGCACCCGCGCCTTCATGGTGAACTTCCTTGCCCCGCAAGAGGGTCCGCGCGATCCGTCGAAGCTCTCACCGCATCATCACGACGACTTCGAGCAGATCTCGCTGGCCGTCGAGGGTGAGTACGTGCACCACATCCGCACCCCGTGGACGACGGACTCGCGCGCGTGGCGGGAGGACGATCACGAGCGTGCCGGGAGCCCGTCGGTGACGGTCATCCCGCCGCCGACCGTGCACACCTCGGCCGCGATCGCCGCCGGGCGCAACCAGCTGATCGACATCTTCTCCCCGCCGCGCAAGGATTTCTCGGCGCAGCCGGGGTGGGTGCTGAACGAGGAGGAGTACCCCGAAGATGTTCGGTGACGGGCGAGTGCCGGTCGGCACCTGGCTGAAGATCGCCGGGCCCGAGCCGGTGGAGATCATGGCCTACGCCGGGTTCGATTTCGTGATCGTCGACCTCGAACACGCGCCGCTGACGCTCGAAACGGCGTATCGCCTGGTCAACAGCGCGGCGGCGCTGCGGATGACGCCGCTCGTGCGGGTACCGGACCATACGCCGTCGACGATCCAGAAGATCCTGGACGCCGGCGCGCAGGGCGTGCTTGTGCCCAAAGTGGACAGTGTCGAGCAGGCGCGGGCAGTGGGCCGCGCGGTGCGGTTCCCGCCCGAGGGCGACCGCGGCGCGGGCGGCACCAGCCGGGCCGGCCGGTGGGGGCTGCGGCCGAACGCGGAGTATGTCGGCGAGCACGTGCTGTGCATCCCGCAACTGGAAAGCGAAAAGGCGATCGCGGCGGCCCCGGAGATCCTCGCGCTGCCGGCCGTGGACGCGGTGTTCGTCGGCGCGGCCGACCTGTCGATGTCGATGGGCACCACGCCGGCGGATCCGGCCGTGCGGGAACTGATCGCGCAGACACTGCGGCATGCCGCGTCGGCGGGTGAGCCGTGCGGGCTCGCGTTCGGTGCCGCCGGCCCGGCCGTCGAGGCGATCGGGCAGGGCTGCGGGTTCGTCGTCGTCTCGAACGACACGTCGATGCTCGCGACGGCCGCCCGGTCGCTCGTCAGCCAGGTGCGAGCCGGGACCGCATGAGGAACACGTTGTACGGGCCCCACTGCGACATCAGGTAGTAGACGTCGGGTCCGTCCAGCGCCCACGGGTGGAGGTAGCCGCCGTACAGACCGGGGTACTGCGCGCCGGGGACGGCGACCTCACCCGGGGACCACGGCCCTTCGAGGCGGTCGGCCGTGTGCAGCAGGATCGCGCCGCCGGGGTCGTCGAGGTGCATGGCGAGCCACCGTCCCAAATGGACGTTGTAGGCGACGGACAGTTCGCCGACCGGGCCGGGCAGCACCGGCGCCGCGGCGAACTCGTCGTAGGTCCAGCCGTTGCCGGTGAAGTACTCGTACGCCTGCGCGTCCATGATGCCGGTGGCTTGGACGCGCGCGAGGTACGCGTCGCCGTGGCGGCCGTTGGTGGTGCCGAACAGGTACACGTGGTCCCCGTCGCGGGCGAAGGCGCCCATCTGGAACGGATCGTCGCGCTCGGCGCGGTTGATCCAGCGGGAGCCGTGCGGTTTGTCCCACGTGACGCCCCCATCGGTGGAAACGGCGAGGCCGCCGTAGTTCGTCTGCCAGGTGCCGGGCGGGCCCCACTGGCGGACGGACATGTACTGCGCGTACTGCACCCCGTTGACGGCGATGCCCGTGTTCGGGATGACGGTGACCTCGTCGCGGCGCCTGTCGCGGGGAATCACCTGCGCGGCCGTGCCGTCCTGGCGCGGGATGAACCCGTCGAGCAGCAGGCCCTGCGACAGGTCGCGGGTCCGGGAGAAGCCGAGGACGTTCGAGCGCCAGTCCGCGGTGTTCGGCCCGCCTCCGTCCCCGCCCCAGCCTTCGCCGAAGGTGTCCCCGAACAGCGCGAACACCCGCCCGTCCCCGGCGTCCCACAGGATCCCGAGGTCGGTCCCGTGCACGGCGAACCGCTCGTCGGTCCGGTTCACCGACCCGGGTCCGGTGATCTTCGCTACCAACTCCGTCTGCTCGATCTTCATGCGACCCAGGCTAGGGGCGTGTGATCCTGTCCGGTTTACGTTGCCGTGTTTGCCCGTAGGGTCGGTGGGTTTGTCCGCTGCGGTGTCGAGTTGGCTGGTCCGGTCGCTGACTGTGCCCCCGGCGACAGCGGCCGGCCAACTCGATAACGCCCCGAGCCAACTCGGCGACGCCAAGGGCCAACTCAGTACCCTGGCGAACAAACACACCCGCGCGCAAAGACAACAAGATCACGAAACGCTAGGGGCGGCGGGCGGTGTGCGCCGGGCGCACCGATCCGCCTCACGAGCGCCAGCTGTACTCGTGTTCCGGGCGGCCCGTCGCCCCGTACCGCAGGCGCATCTCGATCGTGCCCGCCTCCGCCAGGGCCGTCAGGTAGCGCTGCGCCGTGGCGCGGGCGACGCCCAGTTCCGAAGCGATCTCCGCCGCCGACAGGGGGCGCGCCGCGCGCTGGAGTTGCTCGGACACGAGGCGCGCCGTCGCGCCGGACCGGCCTTTGGGCGGCGCCGCCCGGTCCTGTTCGTGCAGCACCCGGAACGCCCGGTCGACGTCCGACTGGTCCAGGTTCCGCTCCTCCCCGACCAGCCGCCGGTACCGCGCGTACCCGGCCAGCCGCTCCGCGAACTGCCGGGTCGTGAACGGCTTGATCAGGTAGTTCAGCGCCCCGCCGCGAACCGCCGCGCGGACCGAGTTCGTGTCGGTCGCCGCGGACAGGATGATCGTGTCCGTCTGCAGTTCCGCCAGCAGGGTCAAGCCCGACTCGTCCGGCAGGTAGACGTCCAGCAGCACCAGATCCGGCGCAAGCTCGCGCACCCGCGCCCTGGCCTCCGCCGCCGTGCGCGCCGTGCCCACGACCGCGAACCCCGGCACCTCCTCGACGAACCCCGCATGCACTCCGGCGACCCGGAAGTCGTCGTCCACGATGAGCGTGCGAATCATTCCTGTGCCTCCAGCAGGTCCGGCAAAGCCGCCACGAACAGCGCGCCCCGGTCCTCGCCGCCGGGATCCGCGAGCCACACGTCGCCGCCGTGCGCCCGCGCCGCCTGCCTGGCGAGCGCGAGGCCCAGCCCGTGCCCTGGCGAGATCTTCGTCGACACTCCCTCGTCGAACAGCTTCTCCCGCACCTCGGCGGCGACCCCGCTACCACTGTCCACAACAGATACGTGCAACGTAGTTCCCTCGGCCAGCAAAGCGATTTCGACGAACGCGGGCAGGCGGCCGAGCCGAGCCGCGTGCAGCGCGTTGTCAAGCAGGTTGCCCACGACTGTGTTCACGGTGATCGGATCGGTCACCGGAGCCCGCACCCACGAGTCGTCCGACAACCGAAGCCGGACGCCTTTTTCCTGCGCCTGCTCGATTTTCGCGGCGAGCAGCGCCTGCAGGTACGGGTCGGTCACACTGTCGCCGAGCGCACCGGGACTCGAGATCGAGGTGTCGGTCAGCGTCTGCAGGTACTCGACCGCCTCGCCGTTGTGCCCCAGCTGCAGCAAGCCGGACAGCGTGTGCAGCCGGTTGCTGAACTCGTGCCGCTGCGCGCGCAGACCGTCCGAAAGGGACCGGACGGCGTCCAGCTCGCGGGTCAGCGTATCGAGATCCGTACGATCCCGGAAGGTCAGCACCATGCCCAGATCGCGGTCGTCCCGCTGCACCGCGCGGGAGTTCACCACCAGCACCCGGTTCCCCGCCACGGCAAGGAGATTGTCCACCGGCTGGTGATCGGCCACCGCCTTCCCCAGCCGTGGTGAAAGGCCCAGTTCGGACACCGGCACCCCGACCGGCAGCGGCTTTCCCAGCAGCCGCTCGGCTTCGGCGTTCCGCACCGAAACCCGGCCGCCCGCGTCCACCGCGAGCATGCCCTCCCCGATCCCGTGCAGGACGGCCTCCCGTTCATAGAGCAGTTCGGTCAGTTCGCGCGGTTCGAGCCCGTGCGTCAGCCGGTTCAGCCTGCGGGTCAGCAGCGCCGACGCGGCCACGCCGAGCGCCAGCGCCCCGGCCGCGAACAGCGCGCTGGTCAGGATCAACCGGATCAGATCCCCCGTCGCCTCACCGATTTCGTACCCGACACTGACCTCGCCGACGACCCGGCCATCCGCGGCGAAGATCGGTGTCTTGCTCCGCACGGAAACCCCCAGCGTTCCTTTTTGGACCGCGCTGACGACGTCGTTCCCCGCCAGGGCCTCGACCGCGGGCGTGCTGACCGGCTTGCCGATCTCACCCGGGTTCGGATGCGCCAGCCGGATGCCCTTGTCGTCGGTGATCACCACGAACAACGCGCCGGTCCGGCGGGTGACCGCCTGCGCCAGATCCTCGAGCGGGCCGCCCGGGCGCTTGTCCGTGACGTTCGTGACGACGACCGGATCGACGGCCACCGAGCGCGCGATCCCGAGGGCGCGTTCCCCGTACTGGTCACGCAGGGTGCCCCACAGCAACCAGCTCACCAGCGCCAGCCCGACGGCGAGCAGCAGCACCACGACCCCGATCTGCAGGATCAGGATCTGGCGCGAGAACCGCATGCGCCCGAAGACACCCTTGTCCATGCGGGGACACGATACGCGCTGGTCAAGGCTGTGCACAGAATGTGCAAAACGCGAAGAACGCGCGGTGGGGACGCAGAACGCGGACAAGCTTCCCGCGGGGCGGGCCGGCTTCTTAACGTGCGTCACACGGATTCCTCCAGCGCGTGACGAAGGAGTCACCCGATGTCCTCACCACTGATCGAACTGATCGGTGCGACCAAGCGGTTCCCGAGCGGGAACGGCTCGGTGCACACCGCGGTCCGAGATCTCGAGCTGACCGTCGATCCCGGCGAGTTCGTCGCCGTGGTCGGCCCCACCGGATGCGGCAAGTCGACCACCCTCTCGCTCGTCTCCGGCCTGCAGCCGGCTTCCGCGGGGCAGGTGCGCGTCAACGGCGAGCCCGTGACGTCCATTCCGGACGGTGTCGGCTACATGTTCCAGAACGACGCGGTGATGCCGTGGCGTTCGGTACTGGACAACGTCGCTTCGGGGCCGCGCTTCCGGGGCGCCGCCAAGGCGCAGGCGCGCGAGCGCGCGGCCGACTGGGTCAGGCGCGTGGGCCTCGCCGGATTCGAAAAGTACTACCCGCACCAGCTTTCCGGCGGCATGCGCAAGCGGGTTGCGCTCGCCCAGACGCTGGTCACCGAGCCCCGGATCCTGCTGATGGACGAGCCCTTCTCGGCGCTGGACGTGCAGACCCGCGCGCTGATGCAGGACGAACTGCTGCGCCTGTGGTCGGGCACTGGCGCCGCGGTCGTGTTCGTGACCCACGACCTGGAGGAGGCCATCGCGCTGGCCGACAAGGTAGTCGTGCTGACCACAAGCCCGGCCACCGTCAAGGACGTGTTCATCATCGACCTGCCGCGCCCGCGCCAGGTCGAAGAACTGCGCCTCACCGAGGAGTTCCTGCGCATCTACCGCGAGGTCTGGGAATCGCTGCGCGGGGAGGTCGGCAAGGCGCGGGGAGGGATCAGCGATGTCGCTTGACACCATGCCGGTTCTGACACAACCGGAAACCGAAGAGATGATCCTGGCCAGGCAGCGCAAGGCCGTCGGCAGGCGCCGGCGCAACACGTGGTTGCTGCGCCTGGCGATCGCGGTCGGGTGGCTTGGCTCCTGGGAGCTGGCCGCCACCTTCTGGATCGACCCGTTCTTCTACTCCAAACCGTCCCGGATCTGGGAACGGCTGGCCGGCTGGTTCACCGCGGGCACCGATTTCGGTTCGATCTGGTACCAGCTGTGGGTGACGGTCGAGGAGGCCGTGTTCGGGTTCGTGCTCGGCGCGCTCGCCGGGGTCGTACTCGGGGTGATTCTCGGGCGCAGCCAGTACCTCGCGGACGTGCTGGCGCCGTTCATCAAGGCCGCCAACGCGGTTCCCCGGATCGTGCTGGCCTCGCTGTTCGTGATCTGGTTCGGCCTCGGGCTCGCCTCGAAGGTCGCGACCGTGATCGTGCTGGTGTTCTTCGCGGTGTTCTTCAACGCCTTCACCGGTGCCCGCGAAGTGGACCGGAACCTGATCGACAACGCCCGCATCCTCGGTGCCGGGCGGTTGCAGGTGCTGCGCTCCATCGTGTTGCCGAGCGCCACTTCGTGGATCCTGTCCTCCCTGCACACCGCCTTCGGCTTCGCCCTGATCGGCGCCGTGGTCGGTGAGTACGCGGGTTCGAAGGCCGGTATCGGCTTCCTCATCGCGAACGCGCAGGGCACGTTCGACTCGGCGGGGATCTACGCCGCCATGATCATCATCACGGTCGTCGCCCTGGTCGCCGAATGGGGCATCGGGCATCTGGAGGGACGGCTGCTGCGCTGGCGGCCCTCCGTCTCGAGCAACTCCGAAACCGCCGTCTTCTGAAAGGAAACCGGATCAATGAGGATTCGCAGGATCGCGGGTGCCGTCGCGGCGCTCGCCCTGATCGCCGCAGGCACGACCGCCTGCCAGGACTCGCGCGGCGTGGCGACCGGCTCGGGCGGCAAGCCGAAGGTGACGATCATCGTCGGCGGCCTGGAGAAGGTCATCTACCTGCCCGCGATGCTGAGCCAGCAACTCGGCAACTTCGCGGCACAGGGTCTCGACGTCGAACTGCAGGGCGAGCAGTCGGGCGCCACCGCGGAGACCTCGCTGGTGGCCAAGCAGGTCGACGGGGTCGTCGGGTTCTACGACCATACGATCGACCTGCAGGCCAAGGGCCAGTGCATCGAAAGCGTCGTGCAGATGGCCAACATTCCCGGTGAGGCCGAGATGATCGGCACCGCGAACGCGAACACGATCAAGAGCGCGGCGGACTTCAAGGGCAGGAAGCTCGGCGTCACCTCGCTCGGCTCGTCCACCGACTTCCTGACGAAGGCGCTGGCCGCCAAAGCCGGCGTCGGCGCCGACCAGTACACCCCGGTCAAGGTCGGGGCCGGGCAGACGTTCATCGCCAGCCTGGACAACGGCGGCATCGACGGCGGGATGACGACCGACCCGACGATCGCCAAGCTGACCAGCACGGGCAAGGCGAAGGTGCTCTACGACCTGCGCACGGTCGAGGGCACGAAGGCCGCGCTCGGTGGGCTATACCCGGCCTCGTCGCTGTACCTGAACTGCGACTTCGTCCAGCAGCACCGGGACGTCGTGCAGAAGCTGGCCAACGCTTTCGTGGCGACGCTGAAATGGATGAGCCAGCACAGCCCGGAGGAGATCGCGGCGAAGATGCCGCCTTCCTACAGCGGCGGCGACCAGGCCCTGTACGTGAAGTCCATCAAGGACAGTATCGGGATGTTCAACACCGACGGGACGATGGACGCCGACGGTGCGAAGAACGCACTGGAGGTGCTGTCCACGTTCTCGACGAACGTCAAGCCCCGCAAGGATTCCATCGACCTGTCGAAGACCTACACGACGGAGTTCGTGGACGCCGCGGCCAAACAGGGGTGAGTTTACGACTACTTTACCTGCGCTTGGTTGATCATTTTGAGCCGAAAGTAGCTGTTGGCAAGGTTCCCACAAATCGATAATTACCGGCGGAACAACACCGATCACGCTCGAGTCCCTGCCAGTGAACGGATTGGAATCCGCCATGAAATCGACCCTTGCCCGCTGCGCCGGCCTGTTCTCGGTCGCCGCTGTCGCCACCACCGCGTTCGCGGGAACGGCGGCAGCGGCGCCCGTGTTCGGCGCGGACAACTTCTCCGGTGGAAACTGGGGCGGTTACGTGAGTTTCGGCAGTTTCACCACCGCGACCGCCAGTTGGGTGGAACCGTCGGTCACCTGCAACTCGACCAACGACTTGTTCGCGCCATGGGTCGGTATCGACGGCGACGGCTCGTCGACGGTCGAACAGACGGGTGTCGCGACCGACTGCTCGAGCGGATCTCCCGTGTACCAGGCGTGGTACGAGATGTACCCCGCCGGGCCGGTGTACTACAGCGACTCGGTGAGCGCCGGTGACCACATCACCGCGACCGTCACCCGCACCGGCACGAACACGTACAACCTGGTGATCACCGACACCACCAAGGGCTGGTCGAAGAGCGTGTCGAAGTCGTTGTCCTCGCAGCATTCCTCGGCCGAGGCGATCATCGAGTCGCCGACCGACTCGTACCCGAACATCAGCGGTGGAGTGAACTTCACCGCCGTGAAGTTCAACGGGACGAACCTGGCGTCGACCTCGCCGCAGGGGCTGAACGCAGACGACCGTGGCACCTACACCTGGAGCCCGAGCGCGATCGCGTCCGACGGCACCGACTTCACGATGACCCGGCATTGAGCCCCGCGGGCGGCAGGTCAGAATGTCCGGGTGCGGTTCGTCCGGAAACGGTTGCGGGGTGACCGGACCGCGGACGAGGCCCTGGCGTCACTGACGGTGCGCGCCCGGAAGCGAGGGGTGGGCGCGGCTGGCGGCCTGTGCGGCGACTGGTTCGGCGCGCAGGCCGTCCTGGCACCGGAGGTGCGGCTCGGTCCGGTAGCCGATCCGTTCGCGCCGCTGCGGAACCTGCCGCGGGTTCCCGGCGACGGCGTCGGGGGCGGCTGGTTCGGCTACCTGGCCTACGACCTGACCGACCCGTCCGGCCGCTCGACCGGCATCCCGCGGGCGGTCTGGGGCTGGGCCGATCACGTGTTGCGGCTGGACGCCGGCGGGCAGTGGTGGTTCGAGGCGCTGACCCCGGACGTGGACCCAGCCGAGTTCGAGTCGCTGCTCGCGGCCGAGCCGCCGCGGCTGACCTGGGAGCCCACGTCGCTGGAACGGCCGCTGCCCAATTCCGAGGCCGTCAAGGCCTGCATCCACGCCATCGAAGCGGGTGAGCTGTTCCAGGCCAACATCTGCACGCGGTTCACCGGCCGGTTCTCGGGGGATCCAGCTGGCCTGTTCGCCGCCGGTGTGCGCGCCCTGGCGCCGCGGCGGGCCGCCTATCTCGAAGGCCGCTGGGGTGCGATCGTCTCGCTTTCGCCCGAGCTTTTCCTTGCCCGGCACGGGGATTCCGTGCGGTCGGCACCGATCAAGGGCACCCTCCCCCGGCGCGGCCCCGAGGACGAGCACCTGCGTGCCCGGTTGCGAGAGTCGGTGAAGGACGTGGCGGAGAACGTCATGATCACCGACCTCGTGCGCAACGACCTCGGCCGGGTGTGCGAGGTCGGGAGCGTGCGGGTGCCGGAACTGCTGGCCGTGCGGCCCGCGCCCGGGGTATGGCATCTGGAGTCCACAGTGGAGGGACGGTTGCGCGGTACCGACGAGGACCTGCTGGCGGCGGCCTTCCCGCCGGGGTCGGTGACCGGGGCTCCGAAGATCCGCGCACTGGAGTTGATCGCGGAGCTGGAGCCCTCGCCGCGCGGGGTCTACACCGGCGCCGTGGGGCTGGTGTCGCCCGTCGCGGGACTGGAGCTGAACGTGGCGATCCGGACGTTCGAGATCTCCGGCGGGCACATCGCGCTCGGCGTAGGCGGCGGAATCACCGCCGGCTCGGATCCCGCGGCCGAGTGGGCAGAATGCCTGCACAAAGCCGCCCTCCTCGAACAACTCCTAGCCACCCAGCCCACCCCTCGCCCCCACCCACCCTCCCCCGAGCCCGGCTCCCACGACAGGTGAGTCGGGCTCCCGCCGCGCGCGGGTCGGGCACTCGCTGTCGCGAACGTAGAACTCGCCGTCCCGAACGCAGAACTCGCCGTCCCGAACGCAGAACTCGCCGTCCTGAATGTAGAACTCGGCGCGGGTGGGTGCGGGGGCCCGGGGTCAGCGGCGGGGGTCCAGGAGGAGTTTGCCGATCGTGGCGCGGGAGCGCAGTGCCTCGTGGGCTTGGCGGGCCTGCGACAACGGGTACTCGCCGCCTGCCACGGCGCGGATCCTGCCGGCGAGCGAAAGCTCGAACAGGTCCGTCATCGCCGCCGCCATGACCCCCGCGGGCGCATGCGGGAGCCACATCCCCGAGACGGTCGTCGAGTGGCGAAGCAGCGAGCCCAGTTGCACGGGCTTCGGCTGCTCGCGGCTGGCCATCCCGTAGAACGCGAGCCGCCCGAACGGGGCCAGCGCGGCGATGCTCTGGTCGGTCACGCGCCCGCCGGTCATGTCCAGCACGATGTCCACCCGGCTGCCGCCGTTGGCCTCGCGCAGGGTCGCCGTCATGTCCCCGGCCCGTGAGTCCACCGCCACGTCCGCGCCGAGTTCCAGTGCCAGCGCCCGTTTCGCCTCGCTGCTCGCCGTCGCGATCACCCGCCCGGCACCCCACGCCTTCGCCAATTGCACCGCTATCGTGCCGACCCCGCCGGCCGCCGCGTGCACGACGACGCTTTCTCCCGATTCCAAATGCGCGTTCTTACGCAACAACAACCATGCGGTCGCGCCCTGGACGATGAAAGAGAGCGCGGAAAGATCCTCGACCCCGTCCGGAACCGGAACGAGCGCCCGCCGGTCCGCGACGGCCCGTTCGGCATAGCCGCCACTGGCCAGCAGCGCCACGACCCTGGACCCGTCGGGCGTCCGCCCGACCACCTCGCCGCCCGGGACCAGCGGTAACACACTCGGTGCCAGGTAAGTGTTCTCGGCCTGGTGGGTGTCCGCGTAGTTCACCCCGGCGTGATCCACCTCGACCAGGACCTGGCCAGGACCTGGCATCGGTTCGGGCACTTCGACATTTCGCAGGACTTCGGGACCGCCGAACTCCGTTACCTGGACCGCGCGCATGGACTAAACCTTACCTGCCGGTAATGCGACGAACGGCGGTAGTCTGGCGGCGCTGTGGGGAATTCGTCAGCGGGGGGAAATCATGAATGACAACAGCGTGAGCTATCCGATCGCGGGCGACATCGGATACGTGATCGTCGGGGAACGCAAGCGGCGGCTGACGGTCGAACTCAACGTGCGGGCCGTGCGCAAGCTCCCGACCGCCGTGATCAGCAGGCGGGTGGTCATCGCCGCGAAGCGGGCATTAGCCTCGACGGGCGGCGAGGACGGCGTCGTAGAGCTCTTTCCGGGAGACGCCGGCGACGCCGGCGACATCGGCCGCGGCGGATTTGAGCCGTTCGCCCGCCGCGACGCGTGACGCGACCTCCTCGACCAGATCGTCGACCCGCACGGTCGCCGGCTCGGCCCCTTCGAGCACCACCGTGATCTCGCCGCGCACACCCTCGGCCGCCCACTTCGCGAGTTCGGGGAGCGTGCCGCGCCGCACCTCTTCGTAGGTCTTCGTCAGCTCACGGCATACGGCGGCCCGGCGTTCGCCGAGCGCCTCGGCCGCCTCCCCGAGAGTCGCGGCCAGGCGGTGCGGCGACTCGAAGAAGACCACGGTCCGCTGCTCGCCGGCGAGCGAAGCGAACCATTTCGCCTTCTCCCCGGCCTTACGCGGGGCGAACCCCTCAAAGCAGAACCGGGCGCTGGGCAGCCCGGAGACGGCGAGCGCCGTGGTCACGGCCGACGGGCCTGGGAGGCAGGTCACCGGCAGATCCTCGGCGACGCAGGCCGCCACGAGCCGGTAGCCGGGGTCCGACACGCTGGGCATGCCGGCGTCCGTCACCAGCAGCACGGTCTCGCCCTCGTGCAACGCTTCGAGCAGCTTGGGCAGCCGCGCGGTCTCGACATCCTCGTAGAAGCTGACGATCCGCCCACCCGGCGTGACGTCCAGCGCGGCGGCCAGTGCCCGCAGGCGGCGGGTGTCCTCCGCCGCGATGACGTCGGCGTCCGCCAGCGCCGCGACCAGGCGCGGCGACGCGTCACGCGAATCGCCCAGGGGTGTGGCGGCGAGCACGAGCGGCATATCTGGCAAGGTACCGCGATGCGAAGCATCACCGTCACGCGCTACTCCTAGGATCAAGCCGTGACCGCCCTCCTCACCCGCCCGGACGCCGTCGATGCGTCGCGGCCGCCGACGGACCGCGAGGCGACCCTCGTCGGGCGGCCGATGCCGCCGGACCGGCTGCGCGGCTGGCTCGTCACGATCGTGCTGGGGCTGGTCGCGGCGGTCACCCGGTTCCAGAACCTCGGGTTCCCCACCGACAAGGGCACCCCGGTCTTCGACGAGAAGTACTACGTGGTGCAGGCGTGGCAGATGCTGCGCAACGGCGGGTACGAGGACAACGCCGGGTACGAGCTCATCGTGCATCCGCCGCTGGCCAAGCAGTTGATCGCGCTCGGCGAATGGATGCTCGGCTCCGACGGCTGGGGCTGGCGGTTCGCCTCTGCGGTCGCGGGCACGGTCATCGTGATCCTCGTGGTGCGGGCCGCGCGCCGGCTCACCCGCTCCACGCTGCTCGGCGGGGTCGCGGGCATCCTGGTCGTCTGCGACGGCGTGCTGTTCCTGCAGTCACGGATGGGGATGCTCGACATCTTCATCGCGCTGTTCTCGTTCGCCGCCTTCGCGTGCCTGCTCGTCGACCGGGACCAGGTGCGGCAACGGCTCGCGGTCGCGGTGCGGGAAGGCTGGGCGGACGAATCGCCGTGGGGGCCGCGGCTGGGGTTCCGGTGGTGGCGCTTCGCGGCCGGGGTGTGCGTCGGGCTGACGTTCGCGGTCAAGTGGTCCGGGCTGTACTACATGGCCTTCTTCGGCCTGCTGGTCGTCGGCCTGGACGTCGCCGCCCGGCACGCGGCGGGTGTCCCGCGCCCGTGGCTCGGCACGCTGCGGCGCGACGTCCTGCCCGCGTTGTGGGCGATGGTCCTCCTGCCCGCCCTGGTCTACCTGGCCAGCTGGTGGGCCTGGTTCGCGAGCGAGTCCGCGACCGACCGGCACTACACGGAGATCCAGGGCATCGCGCCGGGTTTCTGGGGCTGGGTACCGGCGGGGCTGCGTTCGCTCGGGGACTACTCGATGAACGTGCTGCACTTCCACGAGACCCTGCTGACCCCGAAGAACGACCCGCATCCGTGGGAGTCGAAGCCGTGGACCTGGCCGATGGGCCTGCGGCCGATGCTCTACTACTACGAGTCCGGCACCGCCACCTGCGGCAGCAGCGACTGCGTCCAGGCGACGATGCTGATCGGCACGCCCGCGACCTGGTGGCTGGCGTTCCCGATGCTCGGCTGGGGCCTGTGGCGCTGGATCTGCCGGTTCGACTGGCGGTACGCCGTGGTCGTCGTCGGGTACCTGGCCGGGTACCTGCCGTGGTTCCTCAACATCGACCGGCAGATGTACTTCTTCTACGCCACGCCGATGGCGCCGTTCCTGGCACTCGGCCTGACCCTCGCCCTCGGGCAGATCCTCGGCAGCGCCAGGCGCGGTTTCGAACGCCGCGGCACGGGCCTGCTCGTGGTCTCGCTGTACGTGGGCCTGGTGGTCGCCAACTTCGCCTGGCTATGGCCGATCCTCAACGGCGACCCCATTTCCGGCGCGCACTGGCAGGCCGAACTCTGGCTGCCCAGCTGGCGCTAGGAAGTGCCGTGAGGGACCCCCTAACGGCAAATAAGGGCATCAGGGGGTCCCTCACGGCCGTGGCGGGAGGGCGCGCGTGGCCGAGGGTTGCCTGGGGACGATGCGCGTGACCGGGCCGTCGGGGGTCTTTCCCGCGCGGGCGAGCCAGCCCTCGACCTCGTGGCGCACGGCGTTGAGCGTCGGGCGCCTGCGGGGTTCGTTGTCCAGCGAGGCGATCAGCAACCGCGCGTGTGCCGACCGCTGCGGCAGGCGTGACACCGGTTCCGCCCTGGCCGCCGCCATCAGCGCCGCCATCGGGCTCTCGCGCGTCCCTCGCGGCGGGTAGCCCGACAAGGCGTAAGACACCGTCGCCGCGAGCTGCCACGCGTCCGAAGCCGGAGACGCCCCCGTACCGGCCGCCTGTTCGGGCGCGACGAAGTCCGGCGTGCCGATCATCATGCCGGTCGCGGTCATCGTCGAGTCGCCGCGACTGCGGGCGATGCCGAAGTCGATCAGGTGGGGCAGGCCACCCGGGTCGAGAATGATGTTCGACGGCTTGATGTCCCGGTGCAGCACGCCCTTCTCGTGCGCGGCCTGCAGCGCACCGGCCATCGTCGCCCACAGCCGCCCGGCGGCCACGTCGTCGAGCGGGCCCTGCGCGTCCACGGCGCCGGCCAGCGCCTGCCCCTCCAGGTACTCCATCACCAGCGCGAGCCCATCCGGCTCCTCGACCAGGTCGTACACCCGGACGCAGTTCGGGTGGCTGACCATCGCGAGCGCGCGGGCCTCGCGGCGCATGCGTTCCTCGGTGTCCCGGTCGGGCGCGTGCGCGATCTTCAGCGCCACCGTGCGGCCCAGCTGGTTGTCCACCGCCTGCCACACCGTGCCGAACCCACCGTGCCCCAGCCTGCGGATCCGCCGGTACCGCTCGCTGCCGTTCGCCGTCGAACCCGGCGGCACAGGCACCGGACCGGGTGCGGCCGCGAGCTGCTGCGCGGGCGCCACAGTGGTCGGCTTGTACTCCTTCTGCGGCGGCGGGGGCGGCGCGGGCCGGGGCTCGGGCGCGCGGTCCCGGCGCGCCCCCCGGTTGATCACCGCCCACGGCGGGGGCCCCACGAGCGCGATCGGGATGAGCCCGAGCACGGCGACCGGCAGGAACCCGAGCCACAGGTGCACCGCCGTGTTGGCCTCGACCGTCGAGCTGAACACCACGAACAGCACGTACGGCACCCACAGCAGCCGGCCCGGCCACTTCTGCCCGCGGCGCATCGCCGTGCGCGCCTGCAGGATCATGAAGAACAGCGACGCGACCGGCAGCCCGACGAGCGCGCCGATGTAGTAGCCGTAGGCGAGTTTGCTGCCCGACGGGTAGAACAGCGTCTCGAACACGTTCTGCCCGCCACCGAGGTACTCGCTCTGCTTCCCGATGAACCCGCAGTAGTCACGGCCGAACGTGGACAGCTCGGCGGCGGACAGACCGGAATCCTGACCGGTGAACGCCGCGCGGAAGGTTCCGGAGATGCCGTTGGCCAGCAGCCACGGCAGCAGGAGCACCGTCACCAGCCCGGTCACCGCGATGACACTGATCGTGACCGCGTCGTAGGTGTTGCCGGTGAACTTGCGCATGATCGCCACGATCACGGCGCCGAGCACCGGGAACAGCGCGATGAGCGCACCGGCCGCGCTGGTCGCCCACACCCAGTCGCCAGGGCAGAACCCCGGGTTGAACAGGGTGTGCGCGAGCGACAGCAACCAGCTCGCGAAAGCGTTCACCGCCGGTCCCTCCTGCTCGGGTGCCATTCCGGGTCCCCACCCTATTCGTCCTGAGGACGCGGGGCCCGACGGGCGGGTTGCGAAGCGATGTCGGCCGGGCCGCGATGCGTCATGATGTTGGGACCGGCTCGACGATGAGGAGGTCCGTTCTGATGGGTGCCTACGCCGAGGAGTACCAGCACAGCCTGACCGACCCGGAGGGGTTCTGGCTGGGCGCGGCCAAGGCCATCGACTGGGTGCGGGAACCCGTCCAGGCCCTCGACGCCTCGAACCCGCCGCTGTACCGGTGGTTTCCCGGCGGCGAGCTCAACACCGCGTACAACGCCCTGGACAGGCATGTCGAACGCGGGCGCGGCGAGCAGGCGGCGCTGATCTGGGACTCACCGGTGACCTCGGCGAAGCGGACGTACACCTACGCACAGCTGCGGGACGAGGTTGCCCGCTTCGCGGGTGCGTTGCGTTCACTCGGCGTCGGCAAGGGCGACCGGGTGATCATCTACATGCCGATGGTGCCCGAGGCCGTGATCGCGATGCTCGCGTGCGCGCGGATCGGCGCGGTGCACTCGGTGGTCTTCGGCGGGTTCGCGCCGAAGGAGCTGGCGGCCCGTGTCGAGGACGCCAAACCGAAGGTCATCGTCGCGGCCTCGTGCGGGATCGAGCCGAACCGGATCGTCGAGTACAAACCGATCATCGACGCGGCGCTCGGCGCGACGGCGCACCAGCCGGACAAGGTCGTCGTCCTGCAACGCGACGCGGCAAGGGCCGAACTCGGGCCTCGTGACATCGACTGGCAGGACCTGAATGCCGAGCCGGCGGACCCGGTCCCCGTCGCCGCGACCGACCCGCTGTACATCCTCTACACCTCGGGCACGACCGGGAAGCCCAAGGGCGTCGTGCGCGACACGGGCGGCCACGCGGTCGCGCTCGCGTGGTCGATGGGCGCGGTCTACGACGTCCGGCCCGGCGACATCTGGTGGACGGCTTCCGATGTCGGATGGGTCGTCGGCCACTCGTACATCGTGTACGCGCCGCTGCTCATCGGCGCGACGACCGTTCTGTACGAAGGGAAACCGATCGGCACCCCGGACGCCGGCGCGTTCTGGCGCGTCATCTCCGAGCACCGGGTGAAGTCCCTGTTCACCGCGCCGACGGCGTTGCGCGCGATCAAGCGCGTCGATCCGGACGCCCGCGAACTGCAGGCATACGACCTCGCCGATTTCAAGACCCTGTTCCTGGCCGGTGAACGGCTTGATCCCGAGACGTATCACTGGGCGCACGAAAAGCTCGGCACCCCGGTCGTCGATCACTGGTGGCAGACCGAAACCGGCTGGCCGATCGCCGCGAACCCGCGCGGCCTCGAACCGATGCCGGTCAAACCGGGTTCGGCGACCGTGCCGGTGCCCGGCTACGACGTGCGGATCCTCGCCCCGGACGGCGAGCCGCTGCCGCCGGGCCACGAGGGCGCGATCGCGATCCGGCTGCCCCTGCCGCCCGGCACCCTGCCGACGCTGTGGGGCGACGACCAGCGGTACATCGACTCGTACCTGTCGCAATACCAGGGCTTCTACCTCACCGGCGATTCCGGTTACCAGGACGAGGACGGCTACCTGTTCGTCATGGGCCGCACCGACGACGTGATCAACGTGGCCGGGCACCGGTTGTCCACCGGTTCGATGGAGGCGGTGCTCGCCGCGCACCCGGCGGTCGCGGAGTGCGCGGTGATCGGGGTGCGGGACCAGCTGAAAGGCCAGCTGCCGCGCGGGCTCGTGGTACTCAAGGCCGGTGCGGACATCGCCGAGGAGACGCTGCGAGCGGAACTCGTCGCCGCCGTCCGCCGCGACATCGGCCCGGTGGCGGCCTTCCACCAGGTGTCCATTGTGGACGCTCTGCCGAAGACGCGGTCCGGCAAGATCCTCCGCAAGACGATGCGCGGGATCGCCGAAGGCCGGAACGAACCGGTTCCTTCGACGATCGAGGACCCCGCGGTGCTGGACGCGCTCCGGTCCGTCCTGCGGTAGCGTTGCACACCGGCGTCGAGTGGTCTATACCTTTGAGGATCCGCTCCCCACGACAGCCGGAGTGTGCCCGATGCGTAGACGCGTGTCCCTGGCAAGCCTGTGCAAGCTGGCCCAGGGCTGGCACGAGATCGCGAGCGTCGATCCGCCGCTCTCCGCGGTCCCGCAGTTCTGGGACACCGACGGCCAGGACGACGCGACGGCCGCCGCGGCCGCGCGGGGCAACAAGATCCTGATGTCGCCGGCGAACAAGGTGTACCTGGACATGCAGTACGACCCCGACAGCCCGCTCGGCCTGCACTGGGCCGGGTACGTCGAGGTCCGGGACTCCTACGACTGGGATCCCGCGTCGGCCGTGCCGGGCGTGGGTGAACAGCAGGTGGCCGGCGTCGAGGCGCCCTTGTGGTCGGAAACGCTGACCACCAGCGACGCGATCGAGTACATGGCCTTCCCGCGGCTGGCGGGGATCGCCGAGATCGGCTGGTCACCGCGGTCGGCGCACGACTGGAACGCCTACCGCGAGCGGCTCGCGCAACAGGCGCCGCGGTGGACCGCGCAGGGCATCGACTTCTATCGGTCACCACAGGTCGACTGGAAGTAGTCCCCGTAGACACTGTCTACTTCTTTTGATACCAAGGTCTCTTGGGTGAACAACTCATGACGGAGACCTGAATGCAGTACGAACGGTTCATTGCCCTCGGGGACAGCTGCACCGAGGGCCTGCACGACCCGTACCCGGGCAGCACCACGTACCGGGGCTGGGCGGACCTGGCGGCGGCCACCCTCGCCACCGCCAACCCCCGGCTCCGGTACGCCAACCTCGGCGTCCGGGGGCGGCGGCTCGACCAGATCATCGTCGAGCAGATCCCGTCCGCGCTCGACCTCCAGCCCGATCTCGTGGCGCTGTTCGGCGGCGCGAACGACGTCATGACCAGGCATTTCCGCGCCGACATCGTCGCGAAACGGGTCGAGGGCGCGATCCGCATCCTGACCAGGTCCGTGCCCACCGTCGTCGTGTTCACCCTGAGCGACGTGTCCAGCCGGATGCCCGGCGTGCTGCGTGTCCGGCCGCGGATCGAGGCGCTGAACGAGGCGGTCCGGGCTTCGGCGCGGCAGTACGGCGCCACACTGGTCGAACTGTCCGAAGAGGACGTGCACGACCTGCGGTATTTCGGCCCGGACCGGCTGCACCTGTCGGAGCCGGGCCACCGGCGGCTGGCCGCGCACCTGCTGACCCGGCTGGGCGTCCCGGTCGAACCGGCCTGGCTCGAACCGCTGCCCGGCGACCCGCTGCACCCGGGGGTGCGGGCGCATGTGCGGTGGATGGCGCGGGAGGTGCTGCCCGCCGCCGCGACGCGCACGCGCAACTGGTTCGTCGGCCGCTCGCCCGGCGACGGGTTCGCGCCGAAACGCCCCGAACTCCTGCCCGTGCTGGCCGACGAACTGAACCCGTGGACAGCGATCCCAGGCGGCGCCTGATCTCCAGCGCGGTCGCGCTCCTCGCCGACGAAGGCGTCGAGGCGGTCACGCTGCGGCGGATCGCGCGAGCCGCGGGTGTGTCGCATGGCGCGCCGTTGCGGCATTTCACCGGCCGGGCGGAGTTGCTTTCGGCGGTGGCGAGCGAAGGTTTCGCCGAACTTGCCGAGGCGGAACTGCCTTCGCGCGGCGCGCGGGCGCGGCTGCTCGCCGCCTGCCGCTCCTACGTCGAGTTCGCGCAGCGCAACCCGGCGATGTTCGAACTGATGTTCCGGCACGACCTCATCGACACGGCGGAACTGGACCAGGCGGTTTTCGCCCGGTTCACGAAGCTGGTCACGGACGCGCAGGCGGCGGGCTGGCGTGCGGGGACGGATCCGCGCGCCCTGGCCGCCTCGCTGTGGGCGGCGCTGCACGGGCTGGCGGAACTGTGGTTGTGGGGCGGGCTGGCCGACCGGGATCTGCTGATGACCTTGGATCTGACGCTGAGCGCCTACCTGGACTGAGCCGCCGCCCGCAAGGCCGCCCACGCCGCGTCGACATGTGCCTCCGTCGTCGTGGGAGCGCCGATCGCCATCCGCAGCCACACTTCGTCGCCCACCTTGGTGTGGCTGAGATACAGCGCGCCCGAGGCGTTCACCCGCTCCATCAACTCCAGCACGTCCGTCCGAAGTGGACGGAAGCACACCAGGCCGAAGGGATGGTGCCCGCGCACCTCGAAATCGGGCTCCGCGGCCACCAACGAGGCGAACCGCTGCGCCAGCGCGATCCCGGTGCGGATGTGCTCCCGCAGACCCTCCGCGCCGTACCAGCGGATCACCGACCACAGCTTCAGCGCCCGGAACCGCCGGCCGAGTGGCACCTGCCAGTCCCGGTAGTCGATCACCTGACCCGACTCGGTCGCCGCGTTGCGCAGGAACTCGGGCAGGATCGACAGCGCGTTGATCATCGGTGCGCGGTCGCGGACCCACAGCACGCCGCAGTCGAAGTTGGTCAGCAGCCATTTGTGCGGGTTCGTGGCATAGGAATCGACGTACTCGGCCACGCCGTCGTTGATCCACCGCAGTTCCGGGCACACTGCGGCGACACCGGCGTATGCCGCGTCGACGTGCAGCCAGATCCCGCGTTCCCGGCAGATTTCGCCGATCGCCCGCACCGGATCGATCGCCGTCGTGGACGTGGTGCCGATCGTCGCGCACACCAGCGCCGGGGTCAGGCCCGCGGCCACGTCCTCGTCGATCAGGGTTCGCAGCCGCGCGGGATCCATCTCCAGCGTTTCGGGGTGAACGTCCACCGTCCGCACGTTTTGCGATCCGATTCCGGCGATCCGCGCGGCCTTCTCGAGCGCGGAATGCGTTTGCGAGGAAACGTAGATCCGCTTTGTGGTCCCCTCGGCGCGGCGCAAAGCGGCCAGCACCGCGACGAGCGCGGCGCTCGACGCCGAATCCTGGATCACGCCGCCGCCGGCCGAGTCGGTCCGGAAATGGTCCGGCAGCCCCAGTAATTCCGCGAGCCAGTCGACGGCGACCGTCTCGAGTTCTGTGCACGCGGGGCTCGTCGCCCACACCATGCCCTGCACACCGAGGCCCGAGGAAAGCAGGTCCCCCAGGATGCCGGGGCCGCTCGCGTTCGCCGGGAAATACGCGAAGAAGTTCGGGTGCTGCCAGTGCGTGATACCGGGCAGGATCACCCGGTCCATGTCGGCGAGCACCTGCTCGTACGGCTCGCCCCGCTCCGGCGGATGCGCCGGCAGCATCGCGCGCACCTCGCCCGGCCGCGCCCGCGAGCGCACCGGGTACTGCTCGATCCCGGCGAGGTAGTCGGCGATCCAGTCGACGACCTGCTTGCCGTAGTGCCGGAACTCCTCTGGCGACATGTGTGGCATGGGCCATGAGACTAGCCACGCGAAGCGTGCCCATCAGGGGTGGTGGTCGGGCGAGGGGCTGGCGCACCTCCACGCCGACTTCCGCAACAAGCGCAACCCGTTGAGCGCCACCAGAATCGTCGAGCCCTCGTGGCCCGCGACGCCCAGCGGCAACGGCAACCGGCCGAGGATGTCCCACAGCACGAGCCCGAGGATGAACGTCGCCGCGATGGCCGTTTACCACATCGAGCATCTACGGCTCGGCATGCAGGACCGCGCGGAACCCGCATAGCCACCGTCCCGCTGTCGCGACTCCTCGCGACGCGCGCCGAACGCCCGACTCACCCACAGCCAAAACCCGACTCACCCGCAGCCAAAGCCGGACTCGCGGGCGGCGAGAGCCCGGCTCGCGGGGGGCAAGTGGGGTCGGGTCGGGGGCACGGGGTGGGGGTAGCTGGCAGAGTGGGCGTGTGAGTGAACCTGTGCTGGATCTCCGGGCGCCGGCCAATCTGGTGAGCCGCCGCGCGGTGCTGTTCTGGACCACCAGAGCGGGCCTGGGCTGGGCCGTCCCGCTGGTCGCGGAGCTGCTGTGGCTCGCCGTCGGCGACGGCGGAACCCCGCTGGCGATCGCGCTGATCGTGACGCTCGTGCTCGCCGTCGCGCACCTGCTCGTGATGCCGCAATGGCGCTACCGCGTGCACCGCTGGGAGACGACCGACCAGGTCGTCTACACCCAGTCCGGCTGGTTCAACCAGGAACGCCGGATCGCGCCGGTTTCGCGGATCCAGACCGTCGACACCGAACGCGGTCCCCTGGAGCGCGTGTTCGGCCTCGCCAACCTGACCGTCACCACGGCCTCCGCGCGCGGCCCCGTGCATATCCACGGCCTGGACCTCGACACCGCGCAGCGGCTCGCCGCCGATCTCGCGACCCGCACGCAGGCGACCGTCGGGGACGCCACGTGACCGAGCCACTGCCCTGGCACCGCCTGAGCGCGAAGATGCTCGCCGTGCACCCGGTCCAGGAGATCGTCCGCTTCCTGCCCGTGCTCATCGGCGTGCTGTTCATCGGCAGCAACGGCCAGGGCCACATCTGGACCCTCGTCGGCCTCGGCCTTGCCGTGGCCGGCGGGCTGCTGCGCTGGTTCACCACGACCTACCAGCTCACCCCGACACACGTCCGCGTCCGCCGGGGACTGCTTCGCCGGCGCGAACTTTCCGTGCCGCGGGACAGGATCCGCTCGGTCGACCTGACGGCGCATCCGCTGCAACGGGTCCTCGGCCTGAGCCGGGTCGTCATCGGCACCGGCCGTTCGGACCGGCATGACGAAGGCGTCACCCTCGACGCGCTCGCCACCCCGGCGGCCGCGACGCTGCGCCAAGAACTCCTGCACCGCACGGCCCCGGTCGAGCGGGCGGCGCCCGAGGGCACCACCGTCGCCCAGCTCTCGCCGAGCTGGGTCCGATTCGGACCGTTCACCTTGTCCGGGATCGCGACGATCGGTGTCGTCGTCGGGTCGCTCGCGAACCTGTTCAACGAAACCAGGCTCGACCCCGAGGAATTCGGCCTGCTGCGATCGGTCATCGGCCAGCTCGCGTCGCTACCGGTGCCGGTCGCGGTCGGCGAGATCACCGTGTTCGCCGTGGTGCTCGTCGCCGTCCTGTCCGCGCTCGCGTACATCCTCGCGTTCTGGAACTTCCGGCTGGTGCGCGTGGACGGCACGCTGCACGTCACGCGCGGCCTGCTCACCAGCCGCTCGACGACGATCGAGGTCCGGCGGCTACGAGGCGCGGAGATCAGCGAGCCGCTCCTGCTGCGCGCGGCCGGCGGGGCCCGCTGCATGGCGATCACCACCGGCCTGCGCGTCGGCCGCGGCGCCGAGCACGGCGGATCGGTCCTGCTGCCGCCCGCGCCGCTCGCCGAGGCGCGCCGCGTCGCGGGCGAGGTGATCGGTGACGCCGATCCGACGGTGCACGAGCTTGCCGGCCACGGCCCCCGAGCCCACCGCCGCCGCTACACGCGTGCGTTCGCCTTCGCGGCAATCGTGACCGGCGTCCTCGTACTGCTGTGGTGGCTCGCGCGCTGGCCCGCCCTGCCCTGGCAGATCTCACTCGCCCTGTTCCCGGCCGGCGCGCTGCTGGCCGAGGACCGGTACCGCAATCTGGGCCATGTGCTGCTCGGGCGCCGTCTGGTGTTCCGGAACGGCAGCCTCGTGCGGCGCCGGTACATGCTGTCTTCGGACGGGGTGATCGGCTGGGTCGTGCACCGGTCGTTCTTCCAGCGCCGCGCCGGGCTCGTCTCGCTCACGGCGACCACCGCGGCGGGGCGGCAGCACTACACCTGCCCCGATCTGCCTACCGCGGAAGCCATCGCGCTCGCGCACGACGCGGTGCCAGGACTACTGGACCCGTTCCTCGTCCGGCGCGAGTGACGGCAACTCGCTGATGCCGAACACGTCGCGCAGCACGGATTTCGCCGCGTGGTACCCGCCCATCCCGTGCACGGCCGGACCGGGCGGGGTCGCCGCCGAGCACAGGTAGACGCCGTTCAGCGGGGTGCGGTACGGGTTCCACCTCAGCGCCGGCCGGGCGAGGACCTGGCGTAGGTCGAGCGCACCGGCCGAGACGTCGCCGCCGACGTAGTTGGGGTTGTATTCGTTCTGCTGCACGGCATTCGTGCCGCGGCTGGCCAGGATAGTGTCGGAGAACCCTGGTGCGAACCGCTCGATCTGGCGGCGGATCAGGCCGGTGACATCGCGCGGATCCCCGTTCGGCACGTGGCAGTACGCCCACACCGGCCGCTTCCCTGGCAGGCCCCGGCTCGGGTCCGCGACCATCGGGTCGGTCACCAGCACGTACGGCTCGTCCGACAGTTGCCCTTGTACCGTGGCGTTTTCGCTCGCGTACACCGCTGCCTGGTCCCCGCACACGTGCACCGTCCCCGCCCGGCTCAGTTCGGGGTTGGCCCACGGCACCGGTTCGGACACCAGGAAATCGACCTTCGCCGAGCCGGGGCCGTACCGGTACTTCTCAAGGGCTCGCCGGTAACCGTCGGGCAGGAGATTTCCAGCGATGTCAAGGAGGTTGCGCGGCCCGATGTCCAGCAGCACGGCACGGAACTCGCCCAGCTCCCGCAGATCGGTCACCGGCTGTCCGATGTGGATAATCCCGCGGTGGTCGAGGAGATCGTCGGCCAGTGCGTTCGCGATCCGCTGGCTGCCGCCACGTGGCACGGGCCAGCCCGTCGTATGAGCGAGGTGACCGAGCAGCAGGCTGATGCCTGCGGCCGGGAGGCGCGGCAGCCTGCCCCCGGTATGCGCGGCGACGCCGGTAAGCAGGGCTTTCCCTTCCTCCGTCCGAAAAAAACGCGGGTTCCCGGCGGCGAGGACCCGGAACGGCAACAACGCGAGCGCCCACGAAACGGAGCGGAGATCGGAAAGCAGCGCGTCCGCCACGGCCCGCGAATGCGCGACGAGGGGCGCCATCAGCATCCGGTAACGCGGGCCGTCCAGGCCGAGCGCCTCGCACGTGCGGTCGAGACTCCGGTACGCCAGCGCCGCGCGGCCACCATCGAGCGGATGACCGTAGGCGATCTCGGGCTGGCACATCTCGACCCCGCGGCCCGGCAGATCGAACTCGCGGAAGAAGCGCCCCGCGACGGCGAGCGGATGCACCGCGGAGCACACGTCGTGCACGATCCCGGAGTCGAACAGCGCCTTGGACCGCATACCGCCGCCCAACTGGTCCGCTCCTTCGCGCACCTCGACGCGCAGCCCGGCGCGCGCGAGCAGCACGGCGGCGGCGAGCCCGTTGGGCCCCGAGCCGACCACGACGACATCACCGGGCACCAGTCGGGTTTACCCCATCAGAAGAGCTGGGCAAACCACCGCGTCCGGTGAGTCCGGTTGCCGCGGGTGGTCACGACGGTGGTCAGGTCACCGCCCGCCGGGTCCAGTGATCGACCGCCTTCGCCAGCACCAGCGCGGACACCGCCACCGCGCTCAGCACGACCGACTGCAGGATCGCGAACACCACCAGCCCGCTCGCCGCGACGAACGCCCACACCCCGGTGACCACGCCAAGCACTCGCGGGCGGCCATGCCGGCGGCGAAGCGGCGGCGCCTCGAAGGGCGCGTCGCTCTCGATTTTGGCCTCGGCGAAGAACTTGTCGTTCAAGATGACCGGTCGCCGGCTCCGGATCGGATGGTCCTCTGGCACGCCGGCCGGATCGGGGGGTACGGTGACCAAACTCGGAGCCTTCTTTCATTCTGGCGAGTGGGTCTGCGTTCTGAGGTCGCTCCTTTGCCAGCCGGTCGCGAATCCATAGTGCCCGGGCCGGACGCGGTTCGCCGCGTCACCGAGCGGAGGCTGCGGTAACCGGCAACGCCTCAGCGACGAACGGGCGAGCGGTCATCATTTGAGCAGCATTCCAGCGGAGATCTTCACCCTTTCGAGTGCAGACGTCGGGGCCGCGCCGTGGCAGGAGCCACTGACGGATGCTTTTTCCGGGCGTGGTTCATCAGTTCCGGGTGGGAATCTGCTGTTCACCGCCGCGATCCACGGTGGCGGGTCCCCGAAGTCCGCGCTCTCTCCGGCAAATCCGGCGGCGCGGACCGGTAAACCGGTGGCGTCACGGAGAGATTGATCGGGTTCCGCGGCAGGGTCACGGTGCCGCCGCCGGTGCGCGGCAACTCGACGGTCGGGGCGAGCCCGAGTTCCGTGGCGAGCGCGAAGGCGCCCGCGATGTCGTTGACCTGCCCTGCCGGAACGCGCCGCGCCGTCAGCTCCTCGACCCAGGCCGCCACCCGGCGGTCCGCGAGCAGGCGAACGAGTTCCGCACGCAGGCACGCGCGGTTCCCTACGCGGGCCGCGTTCGTGGCGAACCGCTCGTCGTCGGCGAGCCCCGGGGCGCCGAGCACGCGGCAGAGTCCGGCGAACTGGCGGTCGTTCCCGACCGCGAGCACGAGATCACCGTCGGCGCAGGGCAGCAGCTCATACGGCGCGATGCTCGGGTGCTGGTTGCCCATCCTGGCCGGCACGACACCCGCGGAGGTGTAGGAACTGGCCTGGTTGACCAGCGCGGCGAGCAGGCTCGACAGCAGGTCCACGTCGATCCGCTGCCCTTCGCCGGTGCGCGTCCGGTGGTGGAGCGCGGCGAGAATGCCTGTGGCGGCGAACAACCCGGCGAACACGTCGATCACCGCCACGCCGACCTTCTGCGGCTCGCCCGCCGGATCCCCGGTGATGCTCATCAGCCCGCCGAGCGCCTGGACGAGCAGGTCGTAGCCGGGCAGACGCGCACCCGCGCCGCGCCCGAAACCGGTGATGGAGCAGTAGATCAAGCCCGGGTTGCCCGGCCGCAGCTGCTCCTCGCCGAGGCCGAACTCCGTCATCAGCCCCGGGCGGAAGTTCTCGACCACCACGTCGGCGGCCAGCGCCAGCCGCCGCGCCTCGGCCCGGTCGCGCGGGTCCGACAGGTCGAGCACGATCGCGTCCTTGTTGCGGTTGGCCGCCTGGAAGTAGGTCGCCTGGCCGTGCTCGTCGTGGGGCGGGCCCCAGGACCGGGTGTCGTCGCCGGTGCCGGGGCGCTCGACCTTGGTCACGACGGCGCCCAGATCGGCCAGCAGCATCGTGGCGAACGGCCCGGCCAGCACCCGGGAGAAGTCCAGCACGCGGAGGTTGTCAAGAGCGGTCGGCATATGCGAGCATCCAATCATCGATTTTCGAAAATCGATGATCAGTAGGCTAGGGTGCCTCCCGCACGAGGTCAAGGAGACGCGAATGACCACCCCGCTGGACTTCCTCTCGGTCGATCACTTCCTCTCCGACGAGGAGCGCGACATCCGGGACACGGTGCGGGCATTCGTCCGCGACCGGATAGTGCCCGAGGTCGGAGACTGGTTCGAGCAGGGGCGGATCCCGCGGGACCTGATCGGCGAACTGGGCAAGCTGGGCGTGCTCGGCATGCATCTGGAGGGCTACGGCTGCGCCGGGACGAGCGCCACCGCGTACGGGCTGGCGTGCCTCGAACTGGAGGCTGGGGACAGCGGGATCCGCAGCATGGTGTCGGTACAGGGTTCGCTGGCGATGTTCGCGATCCACCGGTGGGGCTCGGAGGAGCAGAAGCAGGAGTGGTTACCGCGCATGGCCGCCGGTGAAGCGGTCGGCTGCTTCGGCCTCACCGAGCCGGATTCCGGTTCGGACCCGGCTTCGATGCGCACCGCCGCCCGGCGTGACGGCGAGGACTGGGTCCTCAATGGACGGAAGATGTGGATCACCAACGGCTCGCTCGCGGATGTCGCGGTCGTCTGGGCGCGCACCGACGAGGGCGTCCGCGGGTTCCTGGTCCCCAAGGGCACCAAGGGTTTCACGACCAACGACATCCACAAGAAGCTGTCGCTGCGCGCGTCGATCACGTCCGAACTCGTCCTCGACGACGTCCGCCTGCCGTCCTCGGCACAGCTTCCCGGCGCGACTTCGTTGCGGGGCCCGCTTTCCTGCCTGAGCGAGGCGCGGTACGGGATCATCTGGGGCGCGGCCGGTGCCGCCCGGGCCTGCCTGGAGGCGGCGATCGACTACAGCAAGACCCGCGTCCAGTTCGGCCGGCCGATCGGCGGTTTCCAGATCCAGCAGCAGAAACTCGCGACGATGGCGCTGGAGGTCAACCGGGCGACCATCCTCGCGCTGCATCTCGGGCGGCTCAAGGACGCCGGGAAGTTGCGCCCGGAGCAGGTGAGCATGGGCAAGCTGGGCAACGTGAACGCGGCGCTGGACGTGGCCCGGACCGCGCGGCAGGTGCTGGGGGCGAACGGGATCACGCTGGAGTACCCGGTGATCCGGCATATGAACAACCTCGAGTCGGTGGTCACCTACGAGGGCACCGCGGACGTGCATTCGCTGGTCATCGGCGGTGCGCTGACCGGGATCGACGCGTTCCGGTGACCGGCTCGATGACGCAGGGGCCGGGAACGACCGCGCAGCACGCACTCGACGAGTTGCGGCGGGCGATCGTCGCCGGGCGTTACCGGCCCGGGCAGCGGGTGGGCCAGGAGGAGATTGCCGGCAGCCTCGGGGTGAGCGTCGCGCCGGTTCGCGAGGCGCTGCGCGCGCTCGAGCAGGAAGGGCAGGTCGTCTACCGGCCGCGGCGGGGGTACTTCATCACCGAGCTGCATACGGCCGATCTGCGGGAGATCTACGCGCTGCGGCAGGTACTGGAAGAGCGCGCGGTGCGCCACGCCCTGCCCACCCTGGACGAGGACGCCGTCGAACGCATCGCCCTCGCCGCCCGCGACTGCGCCGAGGCCGCCCGGCGCGGTGACGTGGCCGCGGAACTGGCGGCGAACCGCCGGTTCCACTTCGGCATGCTGGAGTCGCCCGACCAACCGCACACGCTGCGCGTGATCCGGCTGCTCTGGGACTCCACCGAGGCGTACCGCGCGATGTACTACAACTCGCCGGAGGAGCGGGAGGAGACGATCGGCGCCCACGACAAGATCCTCGACGCGGTCCGCCGCAAAGCAGTCGAGGAGGTGATCGCGGAACTCGACGAGCACCGCGACCGCGCGCTGAAGGTCCTCACCGGCATCCTCGCCGGCTGACCGCGCTTGGCGGACCGATCAGCGCAGCGGCGCCGTCCGCGACAGCGCCACCGGATCGGCCGATCGCCCATTCGGGGTCGGCCGTTTGGCCGAGGCGGACCATCCGCGTGGTCTGTACCTTTCGATTCATGTCAATAATAAACGAACCACTGCGACATTCAGTCAAAATCTTGTCGGCGGCCCTGCTCGTGCTGACGGCCGCAGCGGGCACGGTCGTCGCCACCGCGGGCGAAAGCCAGGCGGCGACCCTGTGCCACAGCCGCGCGAGCGGCGCCCCGTTCAAGTTCGGCCCGGTGTCCGACGAATGCTCGTACACCAGCCCGGACTCGGCGAACTGGAAGGGCCGGCTCACGATCCAGTGGAGCGCGCAGGCCGGCACGAACCAGAGCGCCTGCGTCGAGGGCCGGATGGGCAAGGCCCGTAACCCCGACAAGTGGCAGGGGCTGGGCTGCGGCGCGAGCGGCCAGGGCACCGTCAGCTGGCCGCGGAACACGGCGTCCATGCTGGAGATCCGGGTCCGCAGCAACAGCATCCACGTGGCGATCGTGGACTACTACATCTAGGTCGCCGCTGGTCCACAGTGGAGGGATCGGCCGGGCGTGGACCTCGTACCGCCGGCACCGCTGGAGGTGGCGAAGATGCCCGCGCCCCGGCCGCATCCTCGCCGGCTGACCTCGACTCACATGTCCTTGGCGCCGGCCTTGATCGCCTCCCGGATGCGGTGGTAGGTGCCGCACCGGCAGACGTTGCGGATCTCGTCGAGGTCGGCTTCGCCGATCTCGTGCCCCGCCGCACGCGCCTGCCGTACCTTGGCGACCGCGGCCATGATCTGCCCGGGCTGGCAGTAGCCGCACTGCGCGACGTCGAAGTCGAGCCACGCCTGCTGCATCGGGTGCAGATCCTTCCCGACGGTCGCCGGCAGGCCCTCGATCGTGGTGATCTCGTCGGTTTCCTTGATCTGCGACACCGGCACCGAGCACGGGTTGAACGCCTTGCCGTTGATGTGGCATGTGCAGGCCTTGCACACGTCGAGGCCGCAGCCGTACTTCGGGCCGGTGACGCCGAGCAGGTCGCGCAGCACCCAGAGCAGGCGCACATCGCCCGCGCAGTCGACGGTGACCGGCTTACCGTTGAGCCGGAAAGTGTGTTGTGGCAACGGATTCTCCTTCAGTACGCGTAGCGCAGGCCGTCAGTCGGGGACTGCGGGATGGACGGCACGGTGGGCAGTGGCTCGAAGGCGAGCGGACCGTTGTGGTTGACCGGGAACTCGGTCGGCAGGGATCCGGTGGCCCGCGCGAGCGCACTCGCGGTGGCGGCCTTCGACGCCGCGACGCCGAACTCGCCGGCCCCGCCCGGTTCACCCGTGGTCGGCGGCATGACGATGATCTGCATCTCGGGCGGGGTGTTCCACTGGCGCGGGTAGAAGTAGTTGTCCCAGCTGCCTTCCAGGAAGGTGCCGTGCTTCAGGTGCAGGCTCTCGGTCAGCACCTGCCCGATGGCGTCCATGGTGCCGCCCATCATCTGGGCTTCCAGGCCGCGCGGGTTGATCGGCAACCCTGCGTCGATCGCGAAGACGACCTTGGTCACCCGGGGGCCGGTGACCCCGTCGCGAACCTCGCGGCCCGAAGTCTGGGGCCGGGCGTCGATCTCGACCAGCGCCGCGGTGGCGCCCTTGTACTCGGTGTGCAGGGCGATGCCCTGCGCCGTTCCGCGCGGCATCGGGCGCCCCCACCGGCCGGCCTGGGCGACCTTGTCCAGCACGGCCCGGGCGCGGGGATCCTTCAGCAAGGACCGGCGGAAGCGGTACGGGTCCTGGCCCATCGCGCCGGCCAGCTGGTCGACCATCAGCTCCACGGCGGTGACCACGTCGGGGTTGTACAGGTTGCGGTTGCTGCCGGTGTGGAAGGTGTCCCACTGGAAGATCTCGTTGAGCACCTGGGTGACCGCGCCGAAGTTGTAGGGCACGTTGGCGGTGGTCTCGAACACCGGTTGCGAATACTCCGCGAAGTTGCCGAGCCCCAGCGGCACGAGCTTGGCCGCGTCCGCGGTGATCATCTCGCCGAGCGCCATCGTGTAGTCGGTGGCGACGCTGGTGTGCCGCTGCTCGAACGAAAGCACGTTGCCGGCCAGGTAACTCGCGCGCACCCGGGAAATGCACATCGGGTGCACGCGCCCGTACCGGAACTCGTCGGTGCGGTGCCACATCAGCTTGACCGGTTTGCCCATCTTCTGCGACGCCTCGGCGGCTTCGACCATGACGTCGGGGAACATCCGCCGCCCGAACGCGCCGCCGCCCTGCACGACGTGTGCCTTGACCGCGCCCTGCGGCAATCCGAGCTTCTGCGCGATCATCTGCTGGGCGAAGATCGGGGTCTGCATGCAGGCCCACACCTCGGCGTGCCCGTCACGCACGTCGGCGACCGCGGTCTGCGGTTCGAGCGCGCTGTTGCTCTTCCAGTAGAAGGTGAACACCTGCTCGATCGTCTTCGTCAGCGGCGGCAGGTTCGGCACCACGAGCGGGATCTCGGCCGCTTTCAGCTTCGCGAGGATGGTGTCGTCGGACTCACCGTCCACACTGCCCGGTCCCCAGCTGACCTTGAGCGCCCGCACGGCGTCGACGCACTGGCCGAACGTCTCGCCGCGGACGGCCACGCCGGTGGAGATCACCGCAACGTCGGTGATACCCGGCATCGCACGGACCTCGGCGGCGTTGCGCACCGCCTTGACCGTGCCGTTGATCGTGGGCGCGCGGCAGATCAGCGTCGGCTTGGCACCCGGGACCGCGAGGTCCATCGCGTAGCCCTTGCGGCCGGTGACGGCTTCCAGCGCGTCGACCCGGCTGTGGGGCTTGCCGATGACCTTGAACTCCGATCGCGGTTTGAGCGTGACCGAGACCTGTTTGGACACCGAGGTCGCCGCTTTCTGGGCCAGCGAAGCGTAGGACGTCGACAGTCCGGACGCGGCGATGATCGTGCCGGCCCTGGTGGTGAGGTTGGTGACGGTATCGCCGAGTTCGATCGCGGCGGCTTCCAGCAGGCGCTGCCGCGCGAGCGCGGCGGCGACCCGGAACGGGGTGAAGGTCGAGATTGTCGTGTTCGAACCATAGGTCGCCTGGTTGAACATCAGCTCCGGGCGCGCGTCCGCGAGGGTGACATGCACCTTCTCCACCGGCAGATCGAGTTCCTCGGCGATCAGCATGGCCGTGGAGGTGGTGATGCCCTGCCCCGACTCGCAGCGCGGCATGGCGAACGAGGCCGTGCCGTCGGAGTTGATCGTGACCGTGATCAGGTTCGCGGTGGCCAGCGTCGCGTCGGTCAGGATGTCGTTGAGGTCGACGATATCCGAGGGCTGCGGCCCCGACGGTACGGCGGCCGAGGCCCGGCTCGAACCGAGCAGCGTGTCGCCGAGCTGTGCGGCGGCGACCAGAGTGGGCGCGGCGAGCAGGTACCCCAGGAACCGCCGCCGGTCGGTGGTCTTCGGCTGGGGCTCGCCGTCACGGGGGTCGTGAGCGGTCATCGTTGATCCTCTCCAAAGGACGGACGCGTGTCGTCCCGTCTTGCGCGTTGGGAGGATGATGTTCATACACGCTTCGGGAATCCAGGGCAATCCGCACAGGAATCAAGCCGTAACACTGGGCGTACCCACCGAGGTTCACCCTGCAGAGTGAACGGTCGCCTGTGAGAATGAGCCGCGTCGCCGCTGCGACGACACCGACCACAAAGCCGTGGACCAGGACGAACACGATGACGACGATGGCCTTCACCCCGGACGACTGGCTTGCCGAGCTTGCCGGCCGGTCCCTGCACGCGCTCCCCGACCTGGCCGATCAGCTGGTCAACGAGATGTGGGACGACGTCTACGATCCGACGGGCCCGGTGCCCAAGGACGATCTGTGGCGGTCCTGTCACGACAATCTCGGCAACATGCTCCAGTCACTGCGCGGGACGGTGCCGAGCTCGGCCGAACTCCTGCAGACCGCCCGCGCGACCGGCACCCGCCGGGCCAACCAGCGCTGCCCGCTGGAGTGGGTGCTGCAGGCCTGGCACAACGGCGGGCAGATCCTCTGGCACGACCTCGCGCAGCGCGCGGGCGACGACGACGCGGCCGGGTTGCGGCAATTGGTACGGCACACCAGTGACATCTGGGGCGTGACCGAGCGGTTCTCGATCGAGATGGCCGCGACCTACCAGCAGGTGGAACGGGAACTACTCGGCGGCGCCGACCGGTACCTCGGCGAAATCATCGACGCGCTCCTGGACGGGCGAGCCACGGAGGTGGAAGCCGAAGCCATCCGCGCCCTGCGGCTGGAGGGGCACGGGCGCTTCCTGATCGTCGTCGCCGAGGACGCGGTTCCGTACCGCGGCACGGCCGCGCCGCTGGCCAGGATGCTGGAGCAGCACGGAATCCACTCGACCTGGCAGCTGCGCGCCGGGTTGCACGTCGGTGTCATACCCGCGGCGGGCACCACGCCCGCCGACGTCGCCGCGATCCTGCGGCTTCCCGCCGCCGCGCGGATCGGGCTGTCCCCCGCGTTCGACAGGCTGAGTGAGGCCCGGACCGGCTACCGGATGGCAACCCTGGCGATGGCGACGCTGCCACCGCACCAACCGGCCGCGATGACGGTCGACGAGTGCCTGCCCGACGCGCTGCTGCTCAGCTCCCCCGACCTCGCCCAGCGGCTGGTCACCACCACCCTCGGCCCGCTGCTGCAGCTACCCGCGCCCGAACGCGACGATCTACTGCACACCATCCAGGCCTGGGTCCACGGGCTCGGCTCGTCCCTGCGCGCGGCGAAAACCCTGTACTGCCACCGAAATACCGTGCTCAACCGGCTCCAGCGGGTCCGCACGCTCACCGGTCTCGACCTGGCCGACGTGAGCGTGTGGCCCCAGGTGATGCTCGCCCTGTCCGCATTGGAGCGGAATCCGGACCTGCGGTAGCCGCCGGCGAAACCGAAGACCCGGGACGAGTCAACGGCGCACCGCGGTCCACGTGACCGGCAGCTCGTGAACGCCGTAGATGTTCATGTCGGCCTTGAGTTTCACCTCGCCGGCGGGGATGGCGAGGCGGAGCTCCGGGAACCGGCGCAGCAGTCCCCCGAAACCGGCGCGCAGCTCGATCCGCGCCAGTTGCTGGCCGAGGCACTGGTGCGCGCCGTGGCCGAAGGCCAGGTGACCGCGGGCTTTGCGGTGGACGTCCAGGGGGTCGCCGTCGAAACGACGGGGGTCGTGGTTGGCGGCGAGCAGCGAGACGACGACCGTCGACCCCTTGCCGATCGTCTCGCCGCCGACTTCGACGTCCTCGGTGGCGTAGCGATAAAGGACGTCGACAACGGGCAGGTAGCGCAGGATTTCCTCCACGGCGTCAGGGAGCAGGTCCGGGTTGGCGCGCAGTTCGGCCAGCTGCCCGGGATGCTCCAGGAACGCGAAGGTGCCCAGCGCCAGCACGTTGGCGGTGGTCTCGTGGCCCGCGAGCAGCAGCAGGAAGGCGATGCCGGTCAGCTCCTCGACGCTGAGGTCGTCCTGGCGGGCCAGATCGGACAGGATGTCCTCGCCGGGCTCGGCGCGTTTGCTCGTGACCAGTCCGGCCAGGTACCCGTTCAGCGCGCCCAGCGCGGCCATCTTCTCCTCCAGCGACTGGTCCTTGACCAGGAACTTCGCGGAGTTGACCTGGAACGTCGCCCGGTCCGCGTAGGGGACGCCGAGCAGTTCGCAGATCACCAGCGACGGCACCGGCAGCGCGAACTCCTGCACCAGGTCGACCGGCGGGGTCAGGCCCGCCAGCCTGTCCAGCTGCCGCCCGACGATGTCGGTGATGTGCTCTTCGAGTTGCTTCATGCGCATCACGGTGAAGGCGCCGGTGAGCTTGCGCCGCAGCCGGGTGTGATCCGGCGGATCCATGGCGATGAACAGGCCCGGCACCTGCGGCGACGGTTCGGTGGGGGCTGGCATGCCGGGCGTCTCGTACGGCACGTGGATGACGCCGAGGTCCTGGCGCGAGCTGAACCGGGTGTCGGCCATGACCTGGCGGACCGCGTCGTAGCCGGTGACCAGCCAGCCCTCGTGGCCGTCGGGGAAGACCAGCGGGCTGACCGGACGAGCCGCCCGCAGCCGGGTGATCGCGGTGGGCGGGTCGAAGGGGCCCGCGTCGCGATCAATGGGAAGGCCGTGCGGGACCGGAACCGTTCGACTCATCGGATTTCCTTTCGTGGCGGTTGGTACGGCCACCATCGCCGGGAGCCCTGACATGGGCCTGACACGGCTCGGACACGATGCCGCCCGGCGCCGCATGGCAAAATCAGCCGGGTGCAGGTCGGGATGCTCGGACCATTCGAGGTGCGCACGGACGACGGCGCCTTGGCCGACGTGCCGGGCGCCCGGCTGCGCGGGCTGCTCGCCGCACTCGCGCTCGAACCGGGTCGCGTGGTCGGAAAGGCGACGCTCGTCGACTGGATCTGGGGTGAAAACCCGCCATCCGACGCGGCGAATGCCCTGCAACGCTTGGTTTCCCGGCTGCGGAAGGTGCTGCCGGCCGGGGCGGTCGACGGGCAGCCCGACGGCTACCGGCTGAGGGTGGCGCCCGACGCCGTCGACGCCGTGCGGTTCGAACGCCTCGTCGGGCAGGCCCGCCAGGACAAGGATCCACGACGGCTGCGCGAGGCCCTCGCCCTGTGGCGCGGTGCGGCCATGCAGGACATCGGTTTGCAGGAGAGCGGAGCGTTCGACGCGGCGGTCACCCGGCTCGAAGGGCTACGCCTGACGGCCATGGAGGACCGGTTCGACGCGGAGACCGGTCCAGGCCACGGAGCGGAACTGGTCACGGAACTGACCGACCTCGTGGCCACGCATCCGCTGCGGGAACGGCTTGTCGCCGCGTTGATGCGTGCCCTCGTCGCGTCCGGCCGCGACAGCGAAGCGCTGCTCGTGTACGAGCGCACGAGGGAAGCCCTGGCCGACGCGCTGGGCGTCGACCCCTCACCGGAGCTGTCCGCATTGCACGTCGCGCTGCTGCGCGGCGAGGGGGGACGGCGGCAGGAGAACCGGGCGACCAACCTGCGTGCCGAACTGACGAGCTTCGTCGGCAAGGACACCGAGGTCGCCGCGGTCCGCGAACTCATCGCCGAACACCGGCTCACCACCCTGATCGGACCGGGCGGCGCGGGGAAGACCAGGCTGGCCACGGAAACCGCGCGCACGTTGCTCGGTGACCTGCCGGACGGGGCCTGGCTGGTCGAACTCGCGGCCATCGGCGCCGACGATGACGTCTCACAGGCGACGCTCGCCTCGCTCGGGCTTCGGGATGCACTTCTCGGCGACGTGCCGGACGCCGAGCCCACGGACCGGGTCATCGCGGCGCTCCGCGAGCGGGATGCGCTGCTGATCCTGGACAACTGCGAGCACGTGATCGAGTCGGCGGCGGAATTCGCGTATCGCGTGCTCGGTGAATGCCGGTGGCTGCGGATCCTCGCGACGAGCAGGGAACCGCTCGGCATCACCGGCGAGGCACTGCGGCCGGTCCCACCGTTGGCCCTGCCGGCCGAGGACGCCGAACCCGGCGAAATCGAGTCCGCCCCCGCAGTCCGGCTGCTGCGGGACCGCGCCGGCGCGGTGCGCGAGGACCTCATGGGGGGTGGGCCCACAGGGCAGGGGGGTGAGAAAAACATAGCCGACGAGCACACCTTGTCGACCATGGCGCGCGTCTGCCGGGCGCTCGACGGGATGCCGCTGGCCATCGAACTCGCCGCGGCCAGACTGCGCACGATGTCCCTCGATCAGCTCGCCGACCGGCTCGACGACCGGTTCCGCCTGCTGACCGGCGGCAGCCGTACCGCGCTGCCACGGCACCGGACACTGCGTGCGGTGATCGACTGGAGCTGGGAGTTGCTCACCGACGCCGAGCGGGTGGTTCTGCGCCGGCTTTCCGTGTTCTCGGGCGGAGCGAGCCTGGAAGCGGCCGAGCGGGTCTGCGCACCGGATACGGTCGAGGAGTCGCTGGCCGCGCTGACCGAGAAATCGCTGGTGGTCGCCGAGGGCGATCGGGCGCCGCGTTACCGGATGCTCGGCACCATCAGGGAATACGCCGGGCAGCGGCTCGCGGAGGCCGGGGAATCGGAGCTGGCACGCCGCGCGCATCTCGAGTATTTCACGGAACTCGCGGAAACCGCGGAGCCGCAACTTCGCCGGGCCGGCCAATTGGACTGGCTCGCCACGCTCGAGGCCGAGCACGACAACATCGCGGCCGCGATGCGCGCTGCGCTCGCGGCCGGTGAGGCAGGCCCGGCGATGCGGCTCGCGGCGGCCGCGGGCTGGTACTGGTGGCTCGCCGGGCACAAGGTCGAGGGCAACGAACTGCTTCTGGCGGCCGCTGCGGTGCCCGGTGAGGTGGCCGACGAGTTCCGGGCCACGGTGTACGCCTTCGTCACGGGATTCCTGACCTCCGGGCGCGAAAGTGACCAGAGCCAGGCCGCGGAGTGGATCCACGAGGTGTACGAGATCGGCCGGCGTATCCAGCACCGCCACCCCGCGGTGGCGCTCGTCGCCGCGCTGGAACGCCTGGTGCAGGCGCCCGACGCCTACCTGTCCGCGTGGGAACCGCTGCTCACCGACGAGGACCCGTGGGTGCGCGCACTGGCCCGGCTGCAGCTCGGCAAGATGCGGATCATGGTCGGCCACGACAGCCGTGACGCGGACGCCGATCTCGAGAAGGCGCTCAGCGAGTTTCGCGCGCTGGGCGAACGGTGGGGTATTTCCTTCGCCCTGACCGAACTCGCGGATCGAATGGCCATGCGCGGCGAGTTCGCCGGTGCGTGCGAGTACTACGAACAGGCGATCGCGGTCGTCACCGAAGTCTTTGCCGTCGAGGATGTCGTGCGGTTCCGGTCGCGGCAGGCACAGTTGTACTGGCTGGCCGGGGACGAGAAGTCGAGCGCCGCGGCGATGGCCGAGGCGCAGCGGTCCGCGGAACGGGTCGCCTGGCCGGGGGCGCTGACCGAACTGGCCCTGTCGAAGGCGGAACTCGCCCGCTGGAGCGGCGACGCCGAGCAGACGCGCCGGCAACTCGAGGTCGCGACGGCCATGCTGGGCAAGGCGGCCGAACGGGCGCAGGTCCGGGCGCTGACCGAAGACCTGCTCGGCTACCTTGCCGAGGATCTCGGCGAAGCCCGTGAACACCGCGTCGCGGCCTTCCGGGCGGCGTCCGAACACGGGAGCGCGCTCCTGAACGCACAGGTCCTCGTCGGGGTCGCGGATCTGGCGCTGCGTCAGGAACAGTACGAGCAGGCTGCGCGGCTGCTCGCGGCGAGCGCCGGAGTGCGCGGCCAGCCGGATCGTTCGCAACCGGACGCCGCGCGGATCGAGCAGACCGCACGGCGTCGCCTCGGTGACACGCGGTTCACCGAGGCGACGTGGGAAGGGGCGCAGGCGGACTGGCGTGAGCTGGCCGCGGTCACGCTCGCTTGGTGAACTTCGCGCGGGCCCACGCGTAACCGACGACCGCGATCCCGACGCACCACGCGATCGCGGCGATCGCGTAGCCGGCGGACGGGGTGCCGTTGAACAGCCCGCGCAGGGTTTCGATGATCGGGGTGAAGGGCTGGTACTCCGCGAACTGGCGGATTCCGGGGCCCATCTTGTCCGCCGGAACGATCGCGCTGCTCAGGAAGGGCAGCATGATCAGCGGTACGGTGGCGAACCCGGCCGACTCCAGCGTTTTCGCGGCCAGTCCGAAAGCGATGGTGAGCCAGCTGACCGCGAAAACCGTCAGCACGAGGATGCCGATCACGGCGAGCCACTGCGGGAAGGTCGCGGACGGCCTGAAGCCCAGCAGGAAGGCCACCCCGATGATGGCCGCCAGCGCGACCAGCGTGCGAACCACAGTGGACACGACATGACCGGTCAATACCGCGCCGCGGGAGACATCCATGACCTTGAACCGGTTGATGACCCCCTTGGTCATGTCTTCGCTCACGGCCGTCGCGGTGGCGCTGAGCCCGTAGCTGACGGCCATCATGAGCATGCCCGGTGTCGCGTAATCGATGTAGTCGGCACCGACGCTGAAAGCGCCGCCGTACACGTACACGAATATCAACATCATGACGACCGGGAACAGGATCGCGTTGAAAATGGCGACCGGGTTCCGGAGGGTGTGTTTGACGTTGCGGCGCAACATGATCGCCGCATCGGTCAACGGCCCTGAAACGGTACTCATCGGGTGCTCGCCTCCATGCTCGCGTGGCCGGTCAGGGCAAGGAAAACATCGTCGAGGTCCGGCATGTGCACGGAGAACTCCTCGACGTCGATCGCATACTCGTCGAGCCGATCCAGCAGGGTCCGCAACGATTTCAGCCCACCGTCGCTGGGCACCCGCAGGGTCAGGTTCTCTTCGTCCGGGGTGGCATCGGTCAGCACTCGCGCCGCCGCTACCAACCGCGCGGCGTCGGGGAACCTAAGCCGCACGTGGCCACCGGAAATCTGCCGCTTGAGCTCGTCCGGGGTGCCCTCGGCGACCAGTTTGCCGTGGTCGAGCACCGCGATCCGGTCGGCGAGCTGATCGGCTTCGTCGAGATACTGGGTGGTGAGGAAAATGGTGATCCCGTCGGCCACCAGCTCACGGACGATCGTCCACATCGTCCGCCGGCTGCGCGGATCCAGTCCCGTCGTCGGCTCGTCCAGGAAGATGATCCGTGGCCTGCTGACCAGCGTCATCGCCAGATCGAGTTTCCGCCGCATGCCGCCGGAGTAGGTCGAGGCCGTCTTGCGTGCCGAGTCCGCCAGTTCGAACCGGTTCAGCAGTTCGTCGACGATCCGCTTGCCCTCGCCGGTCCCCAAATGGTTCAGATCCGCCATCAACCGCAGGTTCTCTTCCCCGGTCAGCAGATCGTCGACCGACGCGAACTGACCGGTGACCCCGATCGCCGCGCGAACCGCCTTGGTCTCGGACGCGATGTCGTGTCCGGCGACGCGCGCTGTCCCGGCGTCGGGCTTCAACAACGTGTTCAGGATGTTCACGGTCGTGGTCTTGCCGGCCCCGTTCGGACCGAGCAAGGAGAAGACCGTGCCCGCACCGACGTTCAGATCGATGCCGTCAAGCACGACTTTGTCTTGGTATGCCTTCCGTAGCCCGGAAGCCATAATCGCCAGTTCTGTCATGCGGCCACTGTCACCGGCCGTCCTGACACCGGCCTGACACGCCCCTGACGTAGTCCGGCGCCGCCGATCCCGCGCTAGTGGCGGACGGTTTCAGGATCGGCCACCCTGGCTGTCCACACCCCGAATGGAGGCGTCGAGCAGCTGGATGGGGTGCACGACCGGGATTCCCTTGTCCAGGAACCGGCGGATCTGCAGGAGGCAGCCCGCGTTCGCGGTCGCGACGACGTCCGGTTCGACGTCTGCGAGGTTCCTGGCCTTGCGCCGGCCGAGTTCTTCGGCCTTGGCCGGCTGGACCAGGTTGTAGATCCCCGCGGAACCGCAGCACAGCTCGGCTTCGGCGATATCGGACACCGACAGCCCGGGGATGCTGCGCAGTAGTTCGCGAGGCTGGCTGCGAATCCGCTGGGCGTTGGCGAGGTGGCACGCGTCGTGGTAGGCGACGTTCAGGGCGAGGGGATTGCGCTCGGCCTGTGCGGGCAGGTCCGCCACCAGCTCGTTGATATCCCTGACCTTCGCGGCGAAGACCTTCGCCCGCTCCGCGTAGTCCGGGACACCGGCCAGGATGTCGCCGTACTCCTTCAACACCGAGCCGCAGCCCGCCACGTTCGCGACCACGACGTCGAGTTGATAGCGCTCGAACATGTCGATGGTCGCCTTGGCGCGCTCGACGCTGTCGTCCTCGTAGCCGGCGTGCATCGACAGCGCCCCACAGCACTGGTTGTCCTGCGGCACATAGACATCGCAACCTTCCGCCGCGAGCACCCGGACGGTGGCCGCGTTGACGTCCCCGAAGAAGACCCGGTTCGCGCACCCTGCCAGCAGCCCCACGCGCAGTCGCGCCTTGCCCGGGTTGAGCGTCTTCTCCGGCACCGACGAGAACAGCGCCCGCAGCGTCACCGGCGGCAGCAGCGCCTCGAGCGCACGCAGGCGTGGTGGCAGCAACCTGGTGAGGCCAAGACCGTGGACCAGCGCCCGGATCCCGAGCCGCGTGTAGAGCAGGCCGCCGAGCGCGGCCAGCCGCAGCCGGCGGGGATACGGGAACAGCGCGAAGATCAGCTTGCGGAACAGCTTGTCGAGAAACCCGCGCGGGACATGCCGTTCCACCTGCGGCCGCACCGACTCGATCAGCTTGTCGTACTGCACTCCCGACGGGCACGCGGTGACACAGGCCAGGCAGCCGAGGCACGAGTCGATATGGTTGCCGAACGCCTCGTCGAGACCGATCTCGCCACGAGCGGCCAGATCCATCAGATAGATACGGCCACGCGGCGACTCCATCTCCTCGCCGGTGACGGCATACGTCGGGCACGCCGGCAGGCAGAATCCACAGTGGACACACTCGTCGAGCAGGTCCCGCCGCGGCGGATGGTGATCGTCGAACGACCCCGTGGTGCGCGGGCCGAGATCCTGGGTCATGACGGGTGCTCCTCATCGTCCAGCCACGGCGCGAACCGTCCCGCGCCGAAGCGGCCCGCCGGGTCGAATTGCCGCTTGATCGCCCGCATCACCCGGACCGCGGGCGGCGGCGGCCCCCACCCGCTCGACGGCCCGAGCCCGTCGCGGCGGTGCACCGTCACCGCCGCACCGAACTCCTGCTGCGCCAACGACAGCAGCTCGTCGTGCGCTCCCCCGCTCAGGTGCACGGTGTGCACGCCGATCTGCACCGAACTGGACACTCTCGCGGCGATCCCGGACTCGCCGGCGAGGGCCAGGATCTTTCCCACGGCGCGGGGACCGGCAGTGGGCAGGGTGCCGATGCGCAGCACGGTGGAGCCCGAGCCGCCCTCGGCGGTTGCCGCGACGCCCGCCCAGGCGCGATCGGCCTCGTCTTCCGACAGGACCTGGGCGTCCGCGGCGATCGCGCACACCGCACCGGCACGCTCGGTGACGCCGTCCGGGGTGCCTTCCAACTTGACCAGCAACCGGCCGTCGCACCATTCCAGCGCCGCCGCTTCCAGCCCGGCCTCGACGACCTTGCCGGTCACGGCGAAGGCGTCCTCGGCGGAGCCTTCGACGGCGACCGTGGACGTCGCGCGCGGCAGCGGGTGCAGCCGCAGGACCACCTCGGCGACGACGCCGAGCGTGCCGAGCGAGCCGTGGAACAGCTTCGCCAGGTCGTAGCCGGCGACGTTCTTGATCACGTGCCCCCCGGATCGGGCCACCGTGCCGTCCGACAGCACCACCGTCACCCCGATCACGAGGTCCCGCAGGCTGCCGTAACCGGTACGGAGCGGCCCGGCGTCCGCGGTGGCCAGCAAACCGCCGACGGTGGCGCCGCGGGCGGCGCGCGCCGGGTCGAACGCCACGCGCTGGTGGTGTTCGGCCAGTACCTGTTGGATGGCCACCAGCGGTGTGCCCGCACGCACGGCGATCGTCATGTCGGCCGGGTTGTACCGCAGCACACCGGTCGACTTCGTGGTGTCGATGATCGCGTCGGCAGGCGCGGCGGGCGCACCCCAGCTGGTGGCGGTGCCGGTGCCGGCGACCAGCAGCCTCGGATGAGTTTTCCCGGTACCGGCGATCGCGTCGCGCAATTCCTCCACTGTGGACGGATGCATGACGGTCGAAGCCGTGGCGGTCACCGCGCTCACATCCGTTCGATCACGCCGGCCGCTTCGAGCGGATGAGGCCGGTAGACGCCCGGTTTCTCGCCACACAGCCGAGGCGTGGGCAAGAGCTTGCCGGGATTGCAGATGCCGTGCGGGTCGTAGGCCGCGCGCAGCCGGGCCATCGTCGCCAGATCGTCCGCGCTGAACTGGCGCGGCATCGAACACGCCTTGTCCGTGCCGATCCCGTGCTCCCCCGACAGCGACCCGCCGAGCTCCACGCACAGCTCCGCGATCGCGCGCGACAGCTCCTCCGCCCGCTCCGCCTCACCGGCCGCCTCGCTGTAGAGCACCAGCGGATGCAGGTTCCCGTCCCCGGCATGGAAAACGTTCGACACGCGCAGGCCGGCGGCCGCGGCCATCTCCGCGATCTTCGTGAGCGCGGTGGTGAGCAACGTCCGCGGCACGACCCCGTCCTGGACGATGTAGTTCGGGCTGATCCGCCCCACCGCCGCGAACGCCGCCTTGCGCCCCTTCCACACCACCGCGCGCTCCTGCGCGTCGGCGGCCTTGCGCAGCTTGGTGGTGCCGTGGTCCCGGCACAGCTGCTCCACCTCCGCGAACTGCACCGCGACCTCGCCGGCCGGGCCGTCCAGCTCGATGATCAGCGCGGCCGCGGTGTCCCGCGAATAGCCCGCGGCCACGGCGGCCTCCACCGCCTCGATCGCCACCGCGTCCATCATCTCCACCGCGGCCGGCACGATCCCCGCGGAGATCATCGCGGTCACCGTGTCGCCGGCCCGCTCGATCGACGGGAAGTCGGCGACCAGCGTCCTGACCGCGGCCGGCTTGGCCAGCAGCTTGACCGTGATCCGCGTGACGATCCCGAGCGTGCCCTCCGCACCGATGAACGAGCCCAGCAGGTCGTACCCGCCGACGTGCGGGCTGTCGCCACCGAGCACCGTGCTGGTCCCGTCCGGCAGCACCACGTCGACCGAAAGGATGTGATGCACGGTGAAGCCGTACTTGAGGCAATGCGCGCCACCGGAGTTCTCCGCGACGTTCCCGCCGATCGTGCACACCTGCTGGCTGGAGGGATCCGGCGCGAAATACAGGCCGTAGGGCGCCGCCGCGCGGCTGATGTCCAGGTTCGTCACGCCCGGTTCCACCACCGCGCGGCGGTTCACCGGATCGATCTCGACGATGGAACGCAAGCGCTGCAAGGAGATCACCACACCGTCGGCGACCGGCAGCGCACCACCGGACAACCCGGTGCCGGCGCCGCGCGCGACGAACGGAATGCGTTCGCGGGCGCAGATCCCGACCGCCGCCGCGACGGCCTCCGCGGTACGCGGAAGGAGCACCAGCGAGGGCACCACCCGGAAACCGGTCAACCCGTCGCACTCGTACATGCGCAGCTCGACCGGGTCGTCCACCACGGCGTCCACGCCCAGCGCCGCGACGAACTCCCCCCGCAGCCTGTGCGGCATCGTCGCCACCTCCACCACTTAGATGAGATTCGCATGCAACTTAGATACAAGTTGAGGCTAACGAGATGGACCGGTCCCGCACAAGACCGACGGCAGATTTCCGGGACGGTGGCCCGGCGCGACAGGTGCCGTCGATGGTTCGCCGGGAGTCCGTTCAGGACCCGATCGCCATACCCAGCGTCCTGCCGGTGCTGGCCAGGTGCCGCTTCACGGCTGCCAGCGCTCCTTCGGCATCGCCGGCCTGCACCGTCTTCGCGATTTCGAGATGCTCCGACAGGATCGTCTCGATCCGGCCGGGCGCCTGGATCACCGACTCACCCACCATCCGCATCTGCCGATCACGCAGCGAGTCGTACACGGAGCCCAGGATCGGGTTCGCGGCAGCCTCCACCAGCACCGTGTGAAACGCGCGATCGGCCTCGAGGAACTCGTCGGGGTCCACGGTGACGTCCGCGGCGCGCTGCCGTCCTATGTGGAGTTCCATCTTGGCGAAGACCGCATCGCGCCCCGCCCGACCGGACGCGGCGACCTTGCCGGCCGCGAACTGCTCCAGCACCAGCCGCGCCTCCAGCACCGCGCGCACCTCGTCCGGCGACACCGGCACGACCAGCGCGCCACGCTGCGGGTACAACCGCAGCAGGCCCTCGGCCTCCAGACGCAGGAACGCCTCCCGGACGGGTGTGCGCGACATGTTGAGCGACTCGGCGACCTCGCCCTCGCTGATCAGCTCGCCCCCGGCGAAGGCGCCGGAAAGCACCTGCTTCTTCACATAGGTCAGCGCACGATCCTTCGCACCCACGCGCCCGTTCGCCACCGTCGCCTCCCTGGCCGACCAGAGACATCTCAGTCGTATCTCACCGTTGTCAGGCTACACATCGGGATGCCCGAGATGAGTCCCGTTTCCTATGGACGCACCCGGCGAACAGCAGACGTTTCGCCCGAGCGGGACGGGCTCAGTAGCCGGCGCTGTCTCCGGCGTACTGCCGCGCCAGCTCCCCCAGCAACTCAACCAGCACGGAGCCGTCAGACCCCAGCCGCGACACTATGTCCTGCTCGATGTTCGCCACCACCGGCGCGAGATCGGCGTGCACCTGCTGCCCCTTCTTGGACAGGAACGCCAGCACGCGCCGACGATCACGGTCATCGACCAGCCGGTACACCAACGCGGCGTCGACCAGCTTGTCGACGATCTTGGTCAAGGTCGGCCCGGGCACCACGATCGTTCCAGCGAGCTCCGACATGGGGTGACCTTCGCCGTCGGCGAGAATGTCCAGCACGCGCCACTGATCCACGGTCAGCCCCTGGTGCGCGATCTCCCCCTCGATGAGCCGGGTGGTGTGTCGTTCGACGTGACCCAGCACCCTGCCCAGGGGTAACGCGGTCGAGCCCTTCGCGCCTCGGCCGACCTGTCTCGTTCGACCCATCACGGCCCCCACGCCCATCGCCAGCCGCCCTGCATCGACCGACCGCGTTGCGTCGGGGAGCAGGACCGCCTGTCTGCCGCCTATCGTGTGTTGTCGATGTAAACATTGTCAGTGTAAAGGTAATTGGGGGCGCGCGCTTTCACGCGGCCTCGCCGGGTCGGCGCACTCGGTAGCGCAGGTGCGTGACGTCTCGGTCTTCGAGCCGGCGCACGAGGTCGAGTTCGATGTGGTCGCTACCGAGGTGGTCGAACAGTCGCCGGCCGTCGCCGAGGAGGACCTGAACCAGGTGGATCTCCATCTCGTCGAGCTGCCCCGCTCGCAGCAGCGCTTGGGCCGCGCCCGCCCCATGGACCATGACCGGCCGGTCACCGGCCGCCGCGCGAGCCCGACGGGCGCAGTCCTCGACATCGGTGACGAACCGCGCGTGGCCGGGTGGCACGTCCCCCTCAGCCACCTGGTGGGTGAGGACGAAGATCGGCACACCACCGTGGTGGTCGCCCTGCCAACGCCCGGCGAGTTCGAACGTCCGCCGCCCGGAAATCAGCGCGCCGGTCGCCAGCGCCTCGCGATAAACCCGTCCGCTGGGACCGTCGGACTCCCGATCGTCGAGCCAGTTGAACAGCCGTCCCCCGCCGCGCCCGAGTTCCTGACCCGGTCGATCGTCCGGGCCCGCGATGTAGCCGTCGAGCGACATCGACATATACAACCGAATCGGATTGCGCATCCTGGCCTCCTACGTCGGGCTTCTCACCAAGCGTCACAGTGGAAGACTTCAGCCAGCAGGCAAACTCATCGCCCCGAAGCACCGGCCTACCGCCGGCCGGGTTGACGACCCCGCACGCCGTGCGGCGCGGTGCGGGCCGCGTCCCAGACCAGCCTGACGTCGGAGAGCAGTTCCATCGGTTTGGCCGGCACCGTCTTCGGCAGGGAACCGGCGTAACCCAGCGGATTCCGGCAGAACCGCTTGAACATCCGCTTCGGCTTCGTGACCACCCGCCGGCCCAGGTCGGCGAGGTACTCCGCGCGCAGGTCACGCTCGATCGTCTTGCCGCACCGGGTGCACGTGACCTTCACCAGCAGACGGCCGGCGTATGCGACGTCGTGTGCCGTCTCCGTACCGCATCGGGAGCATTCCAGGCCCGCATTCTCGATTTTGCTCATGCTCGTTCCTCACCTGCGGTAGTCCACCGATGCCAGGACATGTTCGGCGACCACGAGGTCGCGCGGGTAGGTCACCTTGAGGTTCTCCTGCTCGCCCCGGATCCATCGCACGGGAACCGACGAGAACCTCTCCATCACCGACGAGGTGTCGGTGCCGTCGAACCCCTCTCGCGCGGCTGCCTCGTAGGCCTCCAGCAACGGCGCGGCCCGGAAAGCCTGCGGTGTCTGGGCGAGGACCAATGACGCCGACGGACGTGCACCCAGCGCTGCCCCGTCGGGGGCGACCGCGACGATGTCGCGGGCCGGCAGACCCGGGATCGCCCCGCCGTGTTCGCGTGCCTCGTGCAACACGCCGGCGATCAACGCCGGGCTGACGAGCGGACGGGCTCCGTCGTGGATCAGCACCATGTCCACGGCGCCACGGTCGATCCGCTCGGCGAGATGCCGCAACGCCCGCAGTTCCGACTCCTGCCTGGTCCGTCCACCGTGGACCACCTCGACCACGGGACCGTTGACCTCGCGGTCGAGCACCCATCGGACGAGGTCTCCGTCCTCCGGCCGGGCGACCAGCAGCAGCGGTCCGATCGCCTCGACCCGGGCGAACGCCTCGAGCGACCACGAAACCACCCGGCGCCCGGCAAGCGGCAGGAAGACCTTGTTCACGCCCGCACCGACCCGGGTACCCGCGCCGCTGGCCAAGACGACGGCGGCCGCGCGCTTCACCAGGTGGCGCATCAGCAGGCCAACACTTCATTCAAGGTGCCCAGCAGCCGGGCGGCGTCCGCCCCGTCCGCGACACGATGGTCGATCGTGAGGCCGACCGTGCAGCGCAACGCGACCCCGATGCCGCCCGGCACGGGTACGACCCGCTGCCGCACCGCTCCCAGCGACAGCGCGGTGGCCTGTGGCGGGCTGAGCAGCGCCTGGAACGCGTCCACACCGAACCCGCCCAGGTTCGACACCGTCGTGGTGCCACCGGACATCTCCCCGAGAGCCAGCTTGCCGGCGCGGGCGCGGCGGACCACGTCGCCGATCCGCTCGCGCAGGGCGCCGGGATCGTCGAGGTCCGGATCGGACAGCACGGGGGCGAGCAGGCCGCGTTCGGTGTCGACGGCGACCGCGACACCCACGTGGTCGTGCGACCGCACCTGCCCGTCGGCCCACTCGGCGTTCAGCTCCGGATGCCGGCGCAACGCCTTGGCGAAGGCCCGGACGAACATCGTGGTCCAGCCGTGCGGTGACGGGACCAGGTCAAGGTCCCGGTACAGCACGAACTGCGGCACTTCCGCACTGGCCGACATCCGCCGCGCGATCGCCGTACGAGGGCTGCGCCGCGGCCGGACCGGCGGCAGGTCGGCGAGGCGGATCGTGCCTCCCGGCCCGCTGGGAGTGACCGTGGCGAGGTCGAGCCCGCGCTCGGCGGCGGCGTTCCGCGCCGCTGGCACCGCCGGAATCCAACCCGGCGGTGCGGCGGCTTGCCCGACTTCACATCGGGCGGGCGTCGCTTCCACCAGTTCCGGTTCCGGGACGGCCTCCGCTTCCACTGGACCGTCGAACACGCCGTCGAGCAGGTCATCGGCCGTGGTGGCGAGGTAGGCGATCGGCTCACCGACCGCGACGACGTCCTCCGGCTGCGCCACGATCCGGATGAGCGTGCCGTCAACGCTGCCCTCGACCTCCATGTCGACCTTGTCGGTCGTCACCTCGCACACGACGTCGCCCGCGCGCACCTCGTCGCCTTCGGCTTTGCGCCAGCCGACCAGGACGCCCTCGGTCATGGTCATGGACAGCTTGGGCATGACCAGCGGCGTCTCCTTCATCACCACCTCCGCACCAGTTCTGCCGCCTCGCGCACGATGTCGTCCACCTGCGGGACGGCGGCGCGTTCCAGTTGCGGCGCATAGGGAATCGGCACATCGAGGCCGCACAGCCGGGCGATCGGGGCACGCAGGTGCCCGAACGCGGCGGACTCGCCGATCGTCGCGGCCACCTCGGCCATGAACCCCGCGGTCTTGGGCGCCTCCTGCACCAGCAACACCCGCCCGGTCCCGATCACACTGTCCACAATGGTCTTCGCGTCGAGCGGCTTGAGGGTCCGCGGGTCGAGCACGCTCGCGTCGATGCCGTCCCCGGCGAGCCGCTCGGCCGCCTCCAGCGACCGGGACACCATCACCCCGGTCGCCACGATGGTCAGGTCGGCGCCGCCGCGGCGCACGGCCGCCTCGCCGAGCCTGGTCGGCGTGGCGGCCTCCGGCACCGGTCCGCGCTGTTTGTAGAGCAGCTTGTGCTCCAGCACGATCACCGGGTTGGGATCGGCGATGGCGGCCAGCAGCAACGACTTCGCGTCGGCCGGCGTCGCCGGCATCACCACCTTGAGCCCGGGAACGTGCGCGAACCATGCCTCCAGGCTCTGCGAGTGCTGGGCGGCCGCGCCGGTGCCCGAACCACTCGGGGCGCGCAGCACCATGGGCACGGTCGCCGCACCGCCGAGCATGAAGTGGATCTTCGCCGCCTGGTTGACGATCTGGTCCATGGCCTGGGCGGTGAAGTCGGAGAACTGGATCTCCACCACCGGGCGCATGCCCGCCAGCGCCGCCCCCACCGCGGCGCCGACGATGCCCAGTTCGCTGATCGGCGTGTCACGAACCCGCTCCTCACCGAAGCGGTGCACCAGGTCGCCGGTGACCCCGAAGGCACCGCCGTAGGTCCCGACGTCCTCCCCGAGGAGGAAGACGCGGTCGTCGCCGGCCATCGCCTGGGCCAGCGCCTCCCGCACGGCCTCGGCGTAGGTGATGGTCCGCGTTTCGGCAAGGGTGGCGGTCATTTGGCGTACACCGCCTCAATCAGCGAGTCGGCCGTGGCGTCGGGTGCCGCGTTGGCCGCCCGGACGGCGGCCCGGACCAGGTCACGTGCTTCGTCCCGGCACGCCTGGATCTCCTGCTCCCCCAGCGTGGCGGACACCCGCCGTTCGAAGCGCGCGATCGGGTCGCGCTCGCGCCAGTGCTCGATCTCTTCGCGGGTGCGGTACAGGTTCTTGTCGCTTTTGGAATGGCCTTTCCAGCGGTAGGTCATCGCCTCGACCAGTGTCGGTCCCTCGCCCGCGCGGGCGCGCGCCACCGCGTCGGCGACCGCGTCGTGCACGGCCTGCGGGTCGTTGCCGTCCACCGTCGTCCCGGGAATCCCGTACGCGGCGGCCCGTTCGGACAGTTCCTTCACCCGGAACGCACGATTGACCGGCATCGACATGCCGTAGTGGTTGTTCTCGCATACGAAGACCACCGGCAGGTCCCAGATCGCGGCCAGGTTGACGCCTTCATGCCAGGCGCCCTCGTTGACCGCGCCGTCCCCGAAGAAGCTGACGACGACTTCGCGCCCCCCGCGCATCTTCACGGCCAGCCCCGCTCCGGCGGCGATCGGGACACCCCCCGCGACGATGCCGTTCGCGCCGAGGTTCCCGGTCGCGACGTCCGCGATGTGCATCGACCCGCCACGACCACGGCAGTAGCCGGTCTCCTTGGCGAGCAACTCGGCCATCATCTCCGCCAGGCGCGCGCCCTTGGCGATGCAGTGGCCGTGCCCGCGGTGGGTGGAGGTGATGTAGTCGCCGTCCCCCAGCGCCAGGCACGCGCCGACCGGCACCGCTTCCTGGCCGATCGAGAGGTGCATCGTGCCGTGCATCAGGCCACGCGCGAACAGATCGTCGACCGCTTCCTCGAAGCGCCGGATCGTCCACATGGTGACCAGGGCATGCCGGGCGGGTTCGGCGTCGCCGACCAGATCCATCGGTTTTCCCCTTCAGGCCGCGATCAGGTCGCGCACCGGCTCACCGAGCAGCAGGCGATCCTGCAGCCGGCGGAGGGACGCGATCGTGGTGGTCTCGTCGACGGCGATGTCCGCCGATGTCAGCACGGTTCCGGCCGGCACGTCGCGCAGCACGCGGGCCCCGCCGGCCAGGCCGAGCGGTACGTGGTCGCCGGCGCGCGCGGCCTCGGCCGAATCGGTGATGCCGTACACGGTTTCGCCCCCGATGCCGTCGATGAGCTCGCCGGCTCGCAAGTCCCGCTTCGCCGTGGCGAGCACCTCCGCGTTCCACGCCACCGGGACGAGGCTCGGCTTGCGGTCGAGCACCGCTTCCGCGACGGACAGCGGCGCCTCGACACTGGCGAGGTGATACGGCCGGTAGAAGGTGTAGTAGGGGCCCGGGCCCATCCCGAGATAAGCCATCTCTTCGGCGACGACGGGATCCTCGGTGTGGCCGATCACGAACACGCCAGGGGCGACCGGGCCCGTGCAGTAGTCGACGACACCGGTCTCCGTCAGCTGCCCGCCGTCGGCCACCGGCCGGAAGACCGAGGACAGTCCGTCCACTGTGGAATACGGCCCGGTCATGCCGCGCCTGGCCACCTTCAGATCGGCGCCGTTGGCGAGCGCGGCCATTTCGATCATCGTCTTCGAGCCGTCGACGAAACTGGCGAGCATATGGGGGTTCATGCCCTTCACCGCCGCCTGGCCGGCGAGGGACGCCGGGGTGGCTGCCGGGTCGAGCGGGTTGTTCTTGCCCTTGCCGGCGCAGATCACGGAGAAGCCGATGTCGCGCGCGTAGTCCACGAGAGCCTTGCACTCGACGGGTTCGTCGCCCCGGCACACGGTGTAGACGCGGCCGAGCCCGGTGGCCATTGTGGACAGCAGCAGGCCGACGGTCACGTCGCATTCGACGTTGAGCAGCGCGACGTCCTTGCCGGCCAGCAGCCCGCTGAACGCGACCTGGGCGCCGACTTCGGGCACTCCGCTCGCGTCCACGATCACGTCGATCGGCAACCCGGTCAGGGCCAGCGCGTCGGTGACGACGACGGGCCGGCCCTGCGCCACCGCCGTGGACAGATCGCCGGTGCCCGTGAGCACATCATGGCGGCCGGCCCGCGCGAACGCCCGCACGCCGCGCTCCGGTGCGATGTCGGCGATGGCGGCGACCTCCATCCCGTCGATCCGGCCGGCCTGCGCGACGAATCCCAGCCCCATCTGGCCCGCACCCACCAGCCCGATCCGGACCGGGCGACCCAGCTCTCGCTCGCGCGCCCGCAGCCGATCGACGTAGCTCATCTCGATACCTTCCATCTGCATAAATGTGCACTTCATCTGCACTTCAGTGACTATTTGGTACCACGTGTCGTCGAGTCCGCACAAGGCTCTGGTTCATCTGCACATTTGTGCGCCAACGTGAAACGAGAGAAGCCGGCCTTCTCCTGCTGCCTCGGAGAAAGCCGGCTTGTGCGCGAGCGGCATCAGGCGGCCGCGCGCTGTCCCGCCGTCGCCCGGGAAGCCATCGTCAGCGCTTCCTTCACCGCTTTGGCCGTCGCTTTCGAAGCCGTCCGGCTTTCGACGGAGCCGACCGGGCCGAGGAGTTCAGGGCGCTCCCGGAACCGGGCGAACACCGAAGCACCCTCCATCGCGAGTGCCCGCGTCACCAGGTGCCGCCGGCGGTCGATCACCAGTAGCACCACCGCACCACGGAACTTGCCCTTCGCGCGGCCGGTCACGAGTAGCGCCCCGCTGCGGTTCTCCTCGTCCGCGACCGCGTTCACCACCTGCGCGTACCGCGCGTGCTGCCGGTAGCTCAGGAAGCCCGCCACCACGAACCCGGCTATCAGGAATGACGCGACCTGCCAGCTCACGGCAGCCCCCCTCCACTCAGCGACAACCTCGCCCCCGAGGCCGGCAACGACACCGAACCCCGGCCGTGCACGGCGCCGGGAAGCAACGTCGTGCCGTCGTCCGGATTGAGATAGACGACGATGTGCCCGAGCGTGCGCAGGTTCTCGTCCGCCCGCTCACCGACCGCGATCAGCTCGATCTCCGCCTCCCCGATCCGGAAGATGTCGCCGACACGCACATCCCGCCCTGGCATCGCGACCGGCGCGTGCACGACGCTCACCTCTTCCAGCGCGTCGGGAATCGGGTCCGCATAGAGGATGACCACCCCACCGTCCACCATGTCCTGTGCTTCCGCGCCGGATCGCAAGATCGTGCTCTCGTAGTAAACAGTCATGTCCATACCTCATCAGAGTCCGAAGCTCGCGGCCCACGCGATCAGCACCGCGAGCGGAGCCGTCAGGAGCCGGCTGATCAGCACCGCGGGGGTGCCGACCGCGACAGTTTCCGGCTTCGCCTCGCCCAGCGCCAGACCCACCGGGATGAAGTCGCAGCCCACCTGGCCGTTGATCGCGAACAACGTCGGCAGCGCGTACTGAACCGGCAGCGCACCGATCGCGATCTGGCCGCCCATCAGGGTGCCGACCACCTGGGCGATCGCCGCGCCCGGCCCGAGGATCGGGGACAGGAACGGCAGCGACACGACGAGCGAGATCACGATCAGCCCGAGCGGATTGCTCGCGATCGGCGAGAGGACGTGGGCGATTCCCCGCGCGACCCCGGTGTAGTTCACGATGCCCAGCAGCAGGCTGACGTAGGCCATGAAGGGCAGGATCGTGGTCAGCGTCAGGTCGACGGTCTGCCGCCCGGCGGCCAGCATGGTGTTGACGAACGAGCCCACGCCCGACCCGAACTTCACGAACACGCCGGACACGTTGTTGAAGGCCCGGCCGAAACCGGTCGAGTCGCCGCCGGTGACGGTGGCCGCGACTTCGCGCACCGAAGGACGTTCCCCACGTGGCGGCACCTTCGGCGGCGCGGTGCCGGCTGCCGGACCGTCGCTTTCGGACTCGGCCACCTCGCCGACGCCCACCGCGGAGACGAACAGCTCCTCGGTGATGAACTTCGCCAGCGGGCCGCCGGGCGCGCCCGCGTAGACGTCCACGGTGGGGATGCCCTTGCGGGGATAGACCCCGATCCGGGCGGTGCCACCGCAGTTGATCACCGCCGCCACCACCTCGTCATCGGGCACCGTGGTGTGGAAACCGTCGACCGCTTCCGCTCCGGTCAACTCGGCGATCCGGGCGGCCACCGGGTGGATGCCACCGCCGGTCACCGACATCACCTTGTCGCGCTTACCGTCCACCCGAAGCAGGAGGCCTTTGCCCCAGCCGCCGTCACCGGGCCGGACGAACACCGCGCGGGAAACGTGGGTCTCGGTCATTTCGCACCCGCCTTCGCCGCTTCGAACTGGCGGTCGAAGTCCGCGAACACCTCGGCGCGACCGGTGCGCTTGATCATGAACGCCGTGATCCGCTCGGTCACCACACCCCGGATGAAGATCACCACGATGCCGACCAGGAAGTAACGCAGGGCCAGCGGCACGGTCGACATGCCCAGTTGTGTCACGCCGTTCGCGACGCCGAGCCACACGAACAGCTCGCCGGCGTTGGCGTACGGGAAGAATGTGGTCACCGGGTGCACGAACGACACGGCCGAGTCGTAGAACGCCGGCTTGTGCCGCTCGGGCAGGAACCGGCCGAACGAGTAGGCCATCGGGTTGGTCAGCATCAGCACGGCCAGGATCGGCATGATCGTGTAGCGGGTGATCCACCACCGGGCCGACCACCGCACCGCTCTCGTGACCCGTTGCTCGCCGATCATCGTGGTGATCGCGTACATCGCGGTGAGCAGCACGATCAGGGTGGGCAGGATTCCCGTCACCAGACTCACGAACTGCTTGCCGGACGCGGTGAACAGTCCGATGAAGTGCGTGCCGATCCACTCGAGGACACCGAGGGGACCGGAACTGGACCCGGTGTCCGCCTGCTGCGCCATTACAGCAAGCTCCGCCATAATTCTTCCTCCTTGCACGGCCCCCATGACCAGCGTGATCTGCACATTTGTGCAGGTGCTCTTCACGTTTGACAGTGATGTGTGTAACATGCCGGTCCAGCGGATCACAAGCCCTGCGGCAAAGGAGCGGAATGCCCGAGATCAAGGTCAAGGTCGCGTCCCTGGTCGGCCTGCACGCCCGGCCGGCGAGCCAGTTCGTCAAGGCCGCCGCGAAGCACGCCGGACCGGTGTCGATCGCCCGGCCCGGCGCCGACCCGGTGGACGCGCGGAGCATGCTTTCCGTGCTCAGCCTGGCGATCGGGCACGGCGAGGAGGTCGTGATCAGCGCCGACGGCGACGGCGCCGACGCCACCCTCGCGGAACTGGCCGAGCTGATGTCCACTGTGGACTCCTGATGCCGCCACCCCGTGAGCAGCAACTGCTGGTCAAGGCGGCGCGGCTGTACTACGAGGAAGGCCGTTCCCAGCACCAGATCGCCGAGATACTCGAGGTGAGCAGGTCCAGCGTGTCGCGGATGCTGACCGCCGCGCGGGAACGCGGCATCGTCCAGATCCGCATCAACGACCCGGCCGGCCGCGATCTCGACCTGGAAAGCGAGTTGGTGGCCCGGTTCGGGCTGCGCGACTGCCGGGTCGCCGAGACCCCGGCAGGAGACCGGCCACTTCCGCGCGTGGGGGATCTCGGCGCGCGCTGGTTGCTGGAGAACCTCCACTCCGGGCAGCGGGTGGGGATCTCCTGGGGCCGGACCGTGCAGGCGGTCGTGCAACAGGTCCCGGACGACACCGCACTCGACGTCGAGGTGCTACCGCTGGTCGGCGGGCTGTCGGCGGTCGACTCCGCGATCACGGGGGAGGAACTCGTCCGCGACCTCGCCGGCCGGCTGGGTGGCCGGTTCCAGCGGCTGCACGCACCCGCCCTGCTGACCTCCAAGGCGGGCCGGGACGTGCTGCTCGCCGAACCGTCGATCGGGGACACCCTGGAAAAGTCGCGGCATGTGCACGTCGCCGTCGTCGGCATCGGCAGCTTCGGCGTCGGATCGTCCGCTGCGCTGCTGACGGCACTCGAACTGACGTCGGAGGAGCGTGCCCAGTTCGAGGGTGGCGACCCCGTCGGGGACTTCTGCGCCCGGTTCTTCGACGCGGCAGGCAAACCCGTCCACGGCCCGGTCGACGACCGGGTGCTCAGCGTGACCCTCGCCGACCTCGCCGGAATCGGCCTCGTCGCCGGCGTCGCGGCAGGGACCGAGAAGACCCGCGGCACGCTGGGCGCACTGCACACCGGCGTTCTCGACGTACTGATCTGCGACCGGGCCCTGGCCCGGGCACTGCTCGACGAGATCGCCACCTGAGCGGAAGGCGTGACGCATGTCGGAAACAAGGCTGTCCGGCGTCGGCGTGAGCCCGGGCCGGGCCGGCGGACCTGTCGTCCGGGTCGCGGAACCGCTCGGGAAGCCCCCACGCGGCCCGGCGCCGGCGGACACCGCAACGGAAACGGCGCGCATCGCCCCGGCTGTGCGCACCGTGGCCGCCAGGCTCGAAACCCTCGCCGCGACCGCCACCGGCGACATGGCTGACATCCTGGCGACGACCGCGCTCATGGCGACGGACCCAGCCCTGATCGGCGAAGCACAACGGCTTGTCGTCACCGAGAACTTGCCCGCCCCGCGTGCGGTGTACGAGTCCGCCGGGGGCTTCACCCGGACCCTGACCGCGGCCGGCGGCTACCTGGCAGAGCGCGTACGCGACATCGAGGACGTCCGGGATCGCATCGTGGCGGAACTGCTCGGCGTCGCGGCACCGGGTGTGCCGGACCTGTCCGCCCCGAGCGTGCTGATCGCCAGGGACCTGGCACCGGCCGACACCGCCGGCCTCGATCCAGCCAAGGTCCTCGCCCTGGCCACCGAAGAGGGCGGGCCGACCAGCCACACCGCGATTCTCGCGCGGGCACTGGGAATTCCCGCCGTCGTCGCGGTGCGCGGCCTGCTGAGTTTCGAAGCCGGGGCACTCCTCGTCGACGGCGACACCGGAGCCGTCGAAACCATGGATCCCCGGGCGGCCGTGGTGACCGCGGAACGACGTGCCGTCGCGGAGTGGGACGGGACGGGCACGACCGCGGACGGGCACCGGGTGAAGGTGCTCGGCAACGTCGGTTCCACCGCCGACGCCCACGCCGCGGCAGCCGCGGGTGCCGAAGGCGTCGGGCTGTTCCGCACGGAGTTCTGCTTTCTCAGCGCACTCACCGAACCGTCCGTCGCGGAACAGCGTGCCGCATACGCTCCCGTTCTCGAGCCCTTCGCCGGGAAGCCGGTCGTCGTGCGCACTCTTGACGCCGGGGCCGACAAGCCGCTCGCCTTCCTCGCACCCGACCCCGAGCCGAATCCCGCACTGGGTGTGCGCGGGCTCCGGGTGGCCTTCGACCGGCCGGACGTCCTCGACCGCCAACTCGAAGCCATCGCACTGGCCGCGCAGGACTCCGGGGCGGACGTCTCGGTGATGGCACCGATGGTGGCCACCGCGGCGGAAGCCGCCTGGTTCGCCGGCCACGCCCGGGCCGCCGGAATCGCCAGAGTGGGCGCGATGATCGAAATTCCGGCGGCGGCGCTGGCCGCCCGGGAGATCCTGGAGATGGTCGACTTCGTCTCCGCCGGCACCAACGATCTCGCGCAGTACACCTTCGCCGCGGACCGTCAACTCGGCGCGGTGGCGAGCCTGAACGACCCGTGGCAGCCCGCACTCCTGCGGCTGCTCGAGCTGATCGGCGTGGCTGCGCGCGACTGCGGCAAACCGGCCGGAGTCTGCGGCGAAGCCGCGGCGGACCCGCTGCTGGCTCAGGTGCTCGCGGGGCTCGGGATGACCAGCCTCTCGATGAACCCGCCGGCGATCCAGGTCGTCGGGTCGAGCCTTGCCACCGTCACGCTCACCGAATGCGTGATCGCCGCGAAATCGGCACTGGCCGGTGCTCCTTCGTTCACCGGCGCTGCTTGAGTGGGGTCGCCTCGTCGCTCGGGACGCGGCAGTTTCTCGGTGCGTTCCGCGTAAACCCTCCATACGTGGGGATCAACTGGCGACGCGGCCGCCGGTGGCCATGTCGCGCCCGGCCATGTTCGGTTTCAACGACGTGGCCTTCCCCGGACGAGCCGTCCTCGAAGGACTCGGCGCAGGGCTCGACATCCCCCTGCACACCGCAATCGTGCACGCCTCGCTGCGCACATCCTGTCGCGAGGGAGACCGGCTCTGGATCACCGGGCGCGCTGGACGCACTGACGCGACGCCGACGCGGGCGCGCTACTTGCCGAGCGACGGCCGGTACTCGACGGCATGGGTGTCCGACTCGAACCACTCGGAGCGCGCGGCGAGGCACTGCTGCTCGCACCCGGGCACACCAGCGCGGCCGTCACCGACTCCGATCCCTTCTTCGAAACCTTCCATCCTTGCCTGCGACCGCAGCCGACCACGCCGGAAGGGCAGGGATTTGCGGCGACGCTGCGCGATGTCCTCCACGCGGCACGCGAATGTCTGCTCGATAGCCCGACCAACGCCGACCGCCGCATCCGAGGTCTGCCGCCGCTGGACGCACTGACCACCAAATGGGCCGGTGTCCGGGACGCGATCCCGTCCTTCACCGAACAGATCGGTATCCGCGGAGCGGCGGTCACCAGCACCCGTCTCTATCGCGGGCTGGCCGCGGCGCTGGAGATGACCTCTGTCGACCTTCCGCCGGTCAACGATCTGGCGACCGACCTCGCGGCCCGTCTCGACGCGGTCGAGGAACTCATCACCGGCGGTGCCCGGTTCGTGCACGTCCACACCAAGGCTACCGACGAGGCCGGCCACACGAAAAACCCCCACGCCAAGCGGGAAGTCCTCGAAGCCGCCGACCGAGGCCTGGCACGCCTCGGTTCGCTCGCCGAGCGGGCGGTCGTGGCCGTGACCGGGGACCACGCCACCCCGTCTACGCATGGAGTCCTGCACACCGCCGACCCGACCCCGCTCACCGTGGCCGGTCCGACCGTGCGGCCAGACGAGGTCCAGCAATTCGGCGAATGGCCCGCCCGCCACGGCTGGTACGGCCCGATCCGGGCCGAGGAACTGCTGCCGCTGCTGCTCGGGCATGCCAACCGGCCCGTCTTCCTCGGCCACCGCATCACCACCCGCCCGGTACCCGCGCTGGCCGACACCCCCGAACATCTGCACATCGACCGCTGAATCCGGATCGTGTAGGCGCCCTGACCCAGTTCTGGCGAGTGACCGCCGAGCACGGCGCGAAGGCCGCCAGTTATGCGCTCACGTGCTGACGGGATCGGTGGGCCGGTCCATCACACCGGTGAGAAGGTCAAGCCTCATCCGCGGTCAGATCCGCAGGACGCCCGGAACGCTCTGCGCCTGCTAAAGGTTGGACCTTGAACATGAAGGACGAATAACCTACGGTTCTCCGTTAATGCAACGAACGTGCAGGGAATCAGCAGAAGGACGGCATCATGGCTAGTCGAACCCCATCTTCCGGCGTGCCGGTCGGCAGGATCGCCTTCGCGAGCTTCATCGGCACCGTCATCGAGTTCTTCGACTTCTTCATCTTCAGCACGGCCGCAGCGCTGGTCTTCAACAAGATCTTCTTCCCGTCGCTGGATCCGCTGGCTGGCACGCTCGCCGCGTTCGCCACGTTCGCGGTCGCGTTCGTCGCGAAACCACTGGGCGGGGTCATCTTCGGCCACTTCGGCGACCGGCTCGGACGCAAGGCGATGCTGGTGCTGAGTCTGGTGATGATGGGTACCGGAACAGCCATGGTGGGGTTGCTGCCGACCTATGCGCAGATCGGAATCTGGGCCCCCCTTCTCCTGGTTGTGTCCCGCGTCCTGCAGGGTGTGGCCATCGGTGGCGAGTGGAGCGGCGCCGTCCTGATGGCTGTCGAGCACGCGCCGCCGGGGAGGCGGGCGTTCTACAGCAGCTGGCCGCAGCGGGGGGTGCCGGCCGGGCTCGTGCTGGCCACGGTGTCCTTCTATCTCGTCGGTTTGCTGCCGCAGAGCGCGATGATGAGCTGGGGCTGGCGCATTCCCTTCCTGGCCAGCGCCGTTCTGGTGATCCTGGGCCTCTACATCCGGCTGAAGGTGACGGAGTCGCCCGCGTTCCAGTCAGTTCTCGACCGCGGCGAGGTGTCGAGGTTCCCGGCAGGCGAAGTGGTCCGCCGGGCCGGCAAGCCCCTGCTCATCGCGATCTTCTCGATGGCCGTCAACAGTGTGGTGTTCTATCTGTCGGCCGTGTATGCGCTGAGCTACGGCGTCCAGCGAGCCGGCGCGACGCGCGGCACCATGTTGCTGGCGGTGTGTATCGCCGGGCTGGTGCAGGTTTTCACCATTCCGCGGGTGGCTGTCCTCGCCGACCGATACGGCCGTCGACCTGTCCTGCTCGCTGGTGCCGTGCTTGCCATGGTGACGGCCTTCCCGTTCTTCTGGCTGCTGAACACGGGCAACGCCATCGCAATCATCGTCGCGCTGGTGATTGCGCTCCCGGTTGTGCATACGCTGACCTACGGCCCGATGGCCTCGTTCCTGCCTGAACTCTTCGACACGCGGTTGCGGTACAGCGGTTCCGCGATCGGTTACCAGGTCGGAAGCATGGTGTGGAGTGGGCCGGTGCCGTTCGTGGCTGCCGCGCTGGTGTCGTTGGCGGGCAATGCGTGGCCGTTGGCCGTGTACATCATCGTTGGCGGCATCGCGACCGTGATCGCGGTCCTCGTTGCGCGAGAGTCCTATCGCGATGACATCAGGCAGGTTGGACGGCCCGCCGAGGAGAACGAGCCGCGAGCGGAAACGGCGACGTCTTGACACACTGATAAATGTCGAACAATATACAGGGGATGTGGGTGAAAGGACAGGGGGAGGCGTCGATGGGTGGCCCGCTCACCGGTCTCAAGGTTGTCGACACGACGACGTCGTACGCGGGCCCGACGGCATCCATGTACCTGGCTGATCTGGGTGCCGACGTGATCAAGGTGGAGCGGCCGGGCGCCGGAGACGACGCCCGGTGGTGGGGTCCGCCGTTCGTCGGGTCCGCTTCGGCGTGGTTCGCCTCCGCGAACCGGAACAAGCGGTCCGTCGTGATCAACTTGCGGGATCCGGAGGGGTTGGCGACGCTGCGCACGCTGATCGGCAAGGCGGACGTGTTCATGGAGAACTTCAACCCCGGCAAGCTGGAGGCCCTCGATCTCGACCATGAACGGCTTCGGGCGGACTTTCCCCACCTCATCTACTGCGCCATGTCGGGGTTCGGGCTGGACGGTCCGGACCGGACCCTGCCCGGCTACGATCTCGCCGCGCAGGCTCGATCCGGGTTGATGTCGGTGACCGGCGCCAAGGCCGACTCGCCGCAGCGCGTGTCGACTGCGCTCTCCGATGTGATGACCGGCATGTGCGCCGCTCTGGCCGTCAGTGCGGCGGTGGTACGGCAGCGGGAAGAGGGTGTCGGCGACCTGGTCGACGTGTCCCTGCTCGACGCCGATCTCGCCGTGATGGCCCCTCGGATCGCCGCCTATCTCGCGGGAGAACCGGAGCCAGCGCCGAGCGGAGGGGCGGACTCGGTGCTGGCCGTCTACCAGTCGTTCTCGGCGGCCGATCGCGATCTCGTGATCGCGGTCGGCAACGACGCCATGTGGCGGCGATTCTGTGTCGCGATCGGCCTTCCCGATCTCGCGGAGCGGGCCGACCTGGTGGACAACGCCGGCCGGCGCGCCCACCGCGAGGAACTGGTCGGCCTGGTGGGAGCCCGGATTGCCACGCGAACAGCCGCCGAATGGCAGCGAGTACTCGCCGACGCCGGCATCCCGTGCTCGCTCGTCCAGCGATTATCCGAAGTGGTCACGGATCGGCAGGTCCTGGCCCGCGAGAACCTTCTCGCGGTTCCCGGCACGGACGGGGCGATGTGCAGCGTGCGCAGCCCGTTCCGGCTCGATTCGATACCGGAGGTGCGCAACACACGCTTCCCCGACCTCGGCGAGCACACGGTCGAGGTGCTGGCCGAACACGGCTTCAGCAAGAGTGAGATCGCCCGTCTGATCGAGCGAGGCGCGATCGAAGACGGTGATTCAAAGGACACGGAGTGCGATGAGTGAGGGATTCATTGCCGTGGAACGCGATGGTGCGATCGCCACGGTACGGATCGATCGCCCGACGGTGCACAATGCGCTGAACTCGGCGATCCTGCAACGGCTCGGCGACCAGATCGCCGAGCTGGCCGCATCGGGAACGACGCGCGCCATCGTGCTCACGGGCACGGGCGAAAAAGCGTTCAGTGCGGGCGCCGACCTGGACGAGCTGGCCAACCTCGACGCCGAGGACGCAGCTCCCCTGATGCGCGCCGGCCAGTCGATCATCCGTGGCATCGAACGATCCCCCGTGCCGGTGATCGCCGCGGTGAACGGCCTTGCCCTCGGTGGCGGTTTTGAGCTGGTACTTGCCTGCTCCTTCGCGGTCGTCTCGACAACTGCGGCGTTCGGGCTGCCCGAGGCCGGACTCGGGCTGATTCCCGGGTATGGCGGCACGCAGCGCCTCGCCCGGGTGGCCGGGCCCGCAGTCGCGCGCCACGTGATGCTCACCGGTCACCGTATCGACGCCAACCGCGCCTATCGGCTCGGCATCGCGGTCGCGCCCCCGGTCGAGCCGGGCGAGCTGATGCCGTTCGCACTGGACGTGGCAAGAGAAGTCGCGACGCGCGGCCCCGCGGCCTGCCGGGCGATTCTCGACGCGGTCGATGCCGGGCTGGACAGCCCGCTTGACGTCGGTCTGGCGCTGGAGACGAGGCTCGCGGCGATGGCGATCGGCGGTTCCGAATCCACCGAGGGGGTCGCCGCGTTCAAGCAGAAGCGCCGGCCGGAGTTCGGGGTGCGGGCATGACCATCGCGACAGCGGCACTGGACATCGACCGCGATCCCCAGGCTTATCTCGCACTGCACCAGGCGCTCGACGAGTCCGCCGCCGACGCGCTGCTCGACGAGCGAGAGCGGACGGTGCGGGCGGCGGTGCGCGACGTGGTGGCTCACGAGGTGGCGCCGCGGGCGGCCGCCGCGGATCGGGATCACGTGTTCGTGCACGAGAGCTACCAGGCGCTGGCCAAGGCCGGCCTGGCCGGGTTGATCTTCCCGGAACGCCTGGGCGGCACAGGCGATACCCACACCGCCTATGCCGCCGCGATGGAAGAGATCAGCGCGGGATGCGCCGCGACGGCCCTTGTCTACATGACACAGATGCACGCCGCGTACCCGATCATGATCGCGGGATCGGACGAGCTGGCCGGGCGCTACATCCCGGGCCTGCTGTGCGGCGAAACCTACGGCGCGCTCGGGATCACCGAACCGAACGCCGGCAGTGACGTGGCGAGCCTGCGGACCGTTGCCACCCCACACCCGGACGGGTACCGGCTCAGTGGCGCCAAAACGTTCATCACGACGGGCGACAAGGCCGACGTGATCATCTGCTTCGCCACCATCGACCGGTCGCTCGGTCGCGACGGCGTGACCGCCTTCGTGCTGGACGGGCGCTGGCCGGGACTATCCAGGGGCACCCCGTTGGCCAAACTCGGCATGCACGGGTCGACTACCGCCGAACTTTTCTTCGACGAGGTCGAGGTACCCGCGAATCACCTGCTGGGAAAGCCCGGCGGCGGCTGGCGAGTCGTGCTGAACTCGGTGATCAAATCCCGGATCAGCGCGGCCGCACAGGGAGTGGGAATCGCGCGCGCGGCGTACGCGCGCACGCTGCGTGCGCTGACCCGGCTGCACGGATCGCGGTTGCCGGACGAGCAGGCGTTCGCTCTCGCGACGTTGCGGGGTCAGGTCCTGCAGGGCCGGCTGCTGCTCTTCAGCGTTGCTCGGCAGGTCGACCGCTCCGGAACGCCGTCGGCCGGGCAGATCGGCATGATGAAGCAGTCCTGCACCGACCTCGGCTGGCATGCCGCCCGCGAAGCCATGCGCATCCTCGGGCCCTACGGCGACCTGGCCGAACTCGGCGTGGAGCGGTGCCTGCGGGACGCCAAGGTGACTCAGATCTACGACGGCACGAATGAGGTGCAGCGGTTGCTCATCGCCCGCGACACCGCGCGTACCTTGGGAGGCCTGCGATGACGGCATCACTCGAAGGCAAGGTGGCCATCGTCACCGGGGCCGGGCGAGGGCTCGGCCGTGCCATGGCCGAGGCACTGGCCGAGGCCGGCGCCCGGGTGTGCGTGGCCGCCCGCAGCGCCGCGGAGCTGGACACGTTCGTCAAGGAGCAGGCACAACTCGGGCGGGAGGCGCTGGCCTGCCCGACCGACGTCACCGACGCCGATGCGGTGAACCATCTCGTGGATTCCACTGTGGACGCCTTCGGTCGGCTGGACGTGCTGGTGAACAACTCCGGCATCGTCGCGAGCACACCACTGCTCGAGCAGGAACCGGAGGAGTGGGACCGGGTCATCGCGACCAACCTGCGCGGGGTCTACCTGGCCACCAGGGCAGCCGGACGGTACATGGTGCCCGCGCGGTCCGGCAAGATCGTGAACATCGCGTCCAACTTCGCCCTGCAGGGCGTGGCCAATCATGCGGCCTACTCGGCGTCCAAGGCCGGAGTGATCGCGTTCACCAAATCCATGGCGATCGAATGGGCTCGGTACGGCATCACGGTCAACGCGCTGGCGCCCGGCTACTTCGCCACCCCGCTCAACGCCGAGTTGCGAGCCGACGCGGAGGCGACCGAGCGGGTGCTCAAGGCGATCCCGGCACGCCGTATGGGCGAGCCGGCGGAAATCACGCCGTGGCTGCTCCTGCTTGCCGGAGAAGCCTCTGCCTTCGTGACCGGCGAAACCATCGTCATCGATGGTGGTCAATCTGTCCGATGAGGACCGCGAGCCCCGAACAGGAGTGAACAACGTGACAACGAAAGAGCCCATCGTGGCGGTGCTCGGCGCCGGGACCATGGGGTCCGGAATCGCCCTCGTCGCCGTGCGCGCCGGCTGTCGAACCATCATCCACGACCTCAGCCAGAGCAACCTCGAGCGCGGTCTCGACACGGTGCGCGGGTTCCTGGACAAGAGCGTGCGGCTGGGCAAGATGGCGCCGGAGGAAGCCCGGCAGGCGGCCGCCAGGATCGAGGGAACCACCGACCTGCCCGATCTCGCTGACGCCGAGGTGGTGATCGAGGCGATCTACGAGGACCTGGGCGCGAAGCAACAGCTGTTCGGTGAGCTCGACGGCATCGTCGGCGAGCGCACCCTGTTCCACACCAACACCTCGACCTTGTCGGTCACCGCGATCGCTTCGGGATCGAGGCGACCGGAGCGAGTCGTCGGTACCCACTACTGCAACCCGGCGCCCCTGATGAAGCTGGTCGAGGTCGCCGACGGCCGCCACACGGCAAGCTGGGCACACGACGCGACAACGGAATTCCTGACCGCGGTGGGAAAGACCACCGTGGTCACCAAGGACCGCCCCGGCTTCATCGTCAACCGCTTCCTGATCCCTTGGGAGAACAGCTGCATCCACGCGCTTGACGCGGGGCTCGGCACCAAGGAGTCCATCGACACCGCCGTGACGGGCGCGCTCGGTCATCCGATGGGACCGTTCAGGCTGCTCGATGTGGTCGGCTTGGACATCCATCAGCAGGTGGCTACGCGGCTCTACGAGCAGTTGCGCGATCCGCGCTTCTTCCCGCCGCCCATGGTCGAGCGGATGGTCGCCGCGGGCGATCTCGGGCGCAAGACCGGCCGCGGCTTCTACACCTACGACGACAACCGGCTGTTCGGTTCGTGAGCGAGGATCGCATGTCTGACATCAAACGAGTGGCCGTGCTGGGGCTGGGCACGATGGGTTCCGGTATCGCACAGGTCACCGCCATGACGGGGCACGAGGTCACGGTCCTGGAAACCAGTCAGGAGAGGATCGACGCCGGGCTCGCGGCGCTGCGGGCATTTCTGGACGGCGGGGTGGAACGAGGCAAGCTCACGGAGACCAAGCGGGACGAGACGCTCGCCCGTATCCGGCCCGTCACCCAGACCGCCGAGCTTGCTGGCAGCGATTTGGTGATCGAAGCGGTGACCGAGCGCGCCGAGGTGAAGCGGGCGCTGTTCCGCGCGGTCGCGGAGGTGGTCGCCGGCGACGCGCTGATCGTGACCAACACCTCGGCGCTGCCCGTGACCGATCTCGCCGCGTCAGTGCCCCATCCTGCGCGCTTCGCGGGCCTGCATTTCTTCAACCCGGCACCGTTGATGAAGGTCGTCGAGGTCGTACGTGCCCTGCAGACCGGCGCCGACGTCGTCGAGCGGCTGGCGGCCTTTGTCGGCGAACTCGGCAAGGAGCCCGTCGTCGTCAAGGACCGCCCGGGGTTCCTGGTCAACTACCTGCTCATGCCCTACCTCAACGACGTGATCGCCGAGTACGACCGGGATCTCGCCACGGCCGAGGATCTCGACACGGCTATGCGTCTCGGCCTGGGTTACAAGCTGGGCCCGTTGGAACTCCTCGATCTCATCGGGCTGGACGTGCACAACCACGCGACGCAGAGTGCCTACGACGCGACCCTGGATCCCCGGTTCGCGCCGCCGCCGTTGCTGCGGCAGATGGTCGCCGCCGGATTTCACGGCAAGAAGACCGGGCAGGGATTCCGTACCGGCCAGGAGAAGGCTTCATGATCGAGTACACCGATATCGCCGTCGCCACGGATGGTCCGGTCGTGACGATCAGGATCGACCGGCCGGAGGCGGGCAACAAGTTCCGCCACCAGACGTGCGTGGAACTGTTCGACGCGCTGCAGCGGTTCCGCCTCGATCCCGCGTCGCGGGCCGCGGTGCTCACCGGAACCGGTGAGAAGTTCTTCTGTATCGGCGGGGAACACGACGAGATCACCTCGCTCGACCAGTCCCAGGTGTTGCCGATCGTCGACGTCTACCAGGCGATCGACACGATCCCGAAGCCGATCGTGGCCGCGGTCAACGGGTTCGCGGTCGGTGGCGGGAACGTGCTGCACACCGTGTGCGACCTGTCCATCGCCGCAGACCACGCCGTGTTCCGCCAGGTCGGTCCCATGGTGGGCAGCTTCGACGCCGGATACGGCAGCTGGTACCTGGAAGACACCGTCGGCCGCAAGCGCGCGAAGGAGATGTGGTACCTCAACCGCAAGTACTCCGCCCAGCAGGCGCTGCACATGGGACTGGTCAACGAGGTCGTGCCCGCGGCCGAGCTGCCGGCACGCGCGGCCGAGGTCGCGAGGGAGCTCACCAGCCGCAGCCCGATGGCACTCGGCGCGTTGAAGTCGGCGTTCTCCGGCCGGCACAACGGCGTGTCCGGGCAGGCCAGGATGGCGCACGACCAGTACCTCAGCGTGTACCTCACCACGAAGGAAGCGCACGAGGTGAACGACGCCTTCGCCGAGCGGCGGCAACCCGATCCGGAAAGGTTCTGGTCGTGACCCGGCACGCGCCGGCGCTGACCACGGAGCAGACCGATCTGCAGGACATGCTCTCCGCCGTCGTCGCGGACGCCGGCCACCTGCCCGCCGACGAGCATCCTGCTGACATCGCGGTCCTCCGGCGGCGCCTGGCTGAGCTCGGTGTGTGGACTCTGGGCGCGACGATGGATGGCGATCCTGCGGGTGACGAGCTCGCCGCCATTGCCTTCGCCCGTCTCGGCCGGAGCTGGGCCGCCCTCGCCTGGGCTTCGGTTCAGGCTCATGCGGCGGTGGACGTTGTCGGCGACAGCGAACTCTCCGCCGCTATCCGGGCGGGTGACTCGGCGGTGGCGGTGCTCGACCAGTCGTCGGCGGTGGTGCACATGACGGCACGAGACGGGTGGCTGTCGGGACGGATCGACCGGCTGGATCCGGCCGGCGAGCGACCACACGTCATCCTGCTCGGTGAAGGTTCGGCCCGGGTCATCCCCGCCGAGGCGTTGCGGTTCGAGCCTTTGCGGCGCACCGGCCTCGACGGTGCGCTGACCGTGTCCGCCGAGACGACCGAGGCGGTGCGGGAAGCGGACGTGACCCGAGCCGGTGTCGACACGACCGCGGCACGGATCCGGCTGCGGCTCGGAGCGGCGGCGATCGCCGCGGGAATCGCGGACGCTGCGGCAGAGGCCGCGCTCTCCTACAGCGCGCAACGTGAACAGTTCGGCGCACCGCTTACCGCCTTGCCGACAGTGCGCGACGCCTTGTTCCTGTCCTCGGGCGCGGCCACGACGGCGTTGCGGCAGGTGCTGCGACCCCGGGACTGCTCGGCCTGGCAGGCCGCGGCGGTGCTCGACTCGCTGTGTGAGCAGGCAATCGACACCTGTGCCCTGGCGGTTCAATCCCACGGGGGCTACGGGTACCTCGCCGAGTACCCGGTGGAACGCCTGCTTCGCGACGCGGTCTCGCTGCGCGCCGCAGCCGACGTGGCGGGCGCGCGCCGCGCCGCGGCGTCCGAGCTAGCCGGACATCCGAGGACGGATTCCGGGAAGGACAGGACATGACGCGGACGTTGGCGGAACTACTTCGCGGCCAGTACACACCGGTCACCGATGCCGATGCCGCGGAGTTCCGGGCGGCCGGCTGGTGGCCGGGCAAGACGATCCGGTCCGTGCTGTCCGATGCCGCCGCCCGGTATCCCGATCGCGTCGCCCTGATCGGCCACCGCGCGGGCGAGCCCACAGCACACCTGACCTATCGGGAATTCGACGGCGAGGCCAACCGCGTCGCGTCGGCGCTCGCCGCCATCGGCGTCGGCGCGGGGGACGTCGTCGCGCTCATGCTGCCGAACTGGATCGAGTACTGCGCACTCGTCTTCGGCATCAACGAGATCGGTGCTGTCTACACCGGCATCCCTGTCTCCTACGGGGAACGCCAGATGATCGCGATCCTGCGGCGGGCGAAGGCAAAGGCGCTCGTCATTCCCCGGCGGTGGCGGTCAACCGACCATCTCGCGCTCGCGCGTCGCCTCCGCGAGGAGATCCCCAGCCTGGAACACATCGTCGTGATCGGAGACGACGGGGCCGCGCTCGGTCCGGGCGAGCACGCGTGGACCTCGTTTGTCGATGTGCCCACCCGATCTTTTGACCCGCGCGACTCGGGTGAGCTGTGCTATCTGGGTTTCACCTCGGGCACCACCGGTGAGCCGAAAGGCGCTATGCACACCCACGACACCCTGCTCTACCCGGTGCAGGCCCTTGCCGATCACGTGGGGCCCACGGTGTTCGGCGACCCGATGCGCCAACTGGTCGCCTCGCCCGTCGGGCATCACACCGGGTACGTGTGGGGGATCCTGTTCACCGTCTATCTCGCGGGCACCGGCGTGTACGTGGACCGGTGGGAGCCCAACTGGGGCGTCCGGGTGATCCGCGACGAAGGGGTGACCGCGTTCTTCGGCGCGCCCACGTTCCTGCAGGACATGATGCGCACCCCGCTCGCCGATGATCCGGACTGCCCACTCGAATGCCTGGTCATCGCAGGGTCCTCGGTCCCGAGGACCCTGCCGGCGAAAGCGGGCGAAGCGCTCGGCGCGTACATCGCACCGGCCTGGGGCATGACCGAGTGCAGCATCATGAGCTGCTGCACGCCCGCGGAGCCGGCGCAGATCCAGGGCACCGACGGTTCGATCTTCGCAGGCTCCCAGGTGCGGGTCGTCGACGCTTCGGGCGCCGATGTTCCGGTCGGCGTGACCGGTCACCTGCTGATGCGTGGCCCGGGCGTGGTGCTCGGCTACTACGACCGTCCAGATGCGACGGACGAGTCGTTCCTGCCCGGCCTCTGGTTGAAAACCGGTGACACCGCGAGCATCGACGAGCACGGCTGGCTGTCCCTTCGTGGACGCAGCAAGGACATCATCATCCGGGGCGGTGAGAACATCCCGGTGACCGATGTGGAGACCCTGCTCTTCGACCACCCGGCGGTGATCAACGCGGCGCTCGTCGGCTACCCGGATGAGCGGTTGGGCGAACGGGCGTGTGCCGTGCTCGTCACACGCGCCGGCAGCACCCTGGATCTGCCCGCGCTGTGTGACTACCTGCTGGCGCGCGGACTGTCCAAACACTACCTGCCTGAGCGGCTCGTGCTGCTCGACGAGCTGCCGACGACGCAGAGCGGAAAGATCCAGAAGTTCAAGCTCCGCGGACTCGTCGCAGCCGACCAGGGCGGGCTGCCCCGCGGGAGCGAGGCGCCGAAGTGACCGCCCTCCGTCCCCTTTCCGGGGTGCGCGTGCTGGATCTGTCGACCCTGTTGCCCGGCCCTCTCGCGACCCTGCTGCTGGCCGAATCCGGCGCCGAGGTGATCAAGATCGAACGACCGGGGCGCGGCGACGAGATGCGCACGTACCAGCCCAGACTGGGCGGCACCAGTGCCAACTACGCCGTGCTCAACCGCGGGAAGCGCGCCTATGCGGCCGACCTCAAGAACGTGGCCGAGCGGGATCGGGTGCTCGCGCTGGCGGCGAAAGCCGATGTGGTGGTCGAGCAGTTCCGTCCTGGGGTCACCGACCGGCTCGGCTTGGGCTACGACCAGGTGCGCGCGGCCAACCCTGGCGTGATCTACTGCTCGATCACGGGGTACGGGCAGCACGGGCCGAACGCGGCTCGCGCCGGGCACGACCTGAACTATCTGGCCGAGATGGGCTTGCTCGGCGTCGTCGCCGACGGCACGGGCACACCGCCGCTGCCACCGACAGTGCTCGCCGACATCGCCGCCGGAACCTATCCGGCGGTGATGAACATCTTGCTCGCGCTACGACAGCGCGACGCCACCGGCGCCGGGTGCCACCTCGACGTCTCGATAACCCATAACCTGCAACTGCTGGCCTACGGGTATTTCGCCACTCACCAGGGCGGCGGCGGATGGCCTGTGCCGGGTCAGGAACTGCTCACCGGTGGCAGCCCGCGTTACCAGGTCTACGGCACGTCGGACGGGCGGCACGTGGCCGTCGCGGCGCTGGAGGACAAGTTCTGGGAGCGGCTTGCCACACTGGTGGATCTGCCGACCGAATATCTCGACGAACGCGGCCGGGAAAAGGAGATCATCGCCGAGATGACCAGGCGCATCGGCGCCCACACCGCTGAACACTGGCGCACCGTGTTCGACGGCGAGGATATCTGTGCTGTCGTGGTCGCCACGTTCGATGAGGCGGTCGAATCCGGGCTGGTGGACACGGATTCGACCGACCGGCTCATCGGTGAGGGATTCGATGTCGGCACGTTACCGAGCCCCGTGGACTCCGCGCTGCGCCGGCCGCCCGGTGCGCTCGGCTACCCGGCGCTCGACCCGTTGCCCACCGGAGCCGTCTGGTCGCCTCGCTGAAGTTCCCGCTACCGGCATCGCGGAGGTGTGAGGCAGGAACGCCCACACCTCCGCAGTCCGTCTACAAGTGCTCAGGTGGCTTGTTCCGGTCCGATGCTCGCATAGTGCTCAGCGATGTCGTCGCCTGTGCAGACCCAGACCTCGGGAGTCGAAGTGATCGCGCGCAACACCCGCGCAAGATACTTGGCACGGAACGGTTGCCCGACGATGAAGGTGTGCAGCGGCAGGGCCAGTACGCGGCCGGTGGTGGCTGAGTCGTCGAGTAGCTGCTCGAACTGGTCCAGGACGATCCGCTCGTAGTCGGGACCGGTCAGGGCGGGATTCGACGTGAACAGCACGTAGTCGTTGACATCGATCCCGTATGGCACCGAAAGCATGCCCGGAATGTTCAGCGGGAACGGCTGATCGTCGCAGCACCAGTCGAGGAGGTAGGTGAGGCCGGCCTCGGCGAGCAGTCGCGGGGTAGTGAACGTCTCGTTGAGGCCGGGGCCGAGCCAGCCGCGCGGGCGGGCTGGGAGCGAGGCGTCGAGCGTGGCGAACATCTCCGCCAGGAACTGCTCCTCCTCGTCCGGGGCCATGCCCGCTTGGAAGATCGAGTTGGTCTTCCCGTGCGCCACCCACGCCCAGTTCCGTTCGACGCCGGCTTTGATGATCTCCGGATACTCGGTGCACACCTCGGAATTGATGATGCCGGTTGCGCGAATCCCGACGTCGTCGAACAGATCCATCAGTCGCCAGATGCCCACCCGGTTCCCGTAGTCCCGCCACCCGTAGGACATCGGATCCGGCACAGTACCGGCGGTGCCCGGAAACGGGGTGCCGATGCGGAAGTGTTCGATGTTGAGCCCGGCGTAGAACGCCAGCCGGGCCCCGTTGGGGAAGCTCAACGGCGGCCTGGAGGCGATCGGGGAATACGGGTACAGCTCGTGCTCCATGCGTTCTTCAATCCAATCGAGGTGGCGAGTGTCAGGCGCCCGGCAGTTTCTGGAGGTAGTCGATCGTCTCGTTGAGACTGATCACGTCCGCGTACTTCATGTGCATGTCGAAGAGGCTGACCTTGTGCGAGATCTGGCTCCGGTCTGCCGAGCACTCGAACGGGATCAGGACGTGGAAGTTGTACTGGAAAGCGTCCAGCACGGTGGCTCGCACACATCCACTGGTCGTCATGCCAGTGACGATGACGGTGTCGCATCCTGCATGAACGAGGTAGGAAATGAGGGGCGTGCCGAAGAACCCGCTGGGCCTCGTGCCCTTGTCGACGACAATGTCACCCGGCTGCGGACCCAGGCTCTCGACGATGACATCCCCGGGGGGCGTGCCCTCCGGCAGTGGAGCGGGAGCGCCATTGGACTTCCAGCGGCCGCGCTCGGCGGGCTGCAGCTGGTCGTCCTGCTCCGGGTAGCCCTTGGTGAAGAAGATCGGCACCTGTGCTTGCCTGGCCGCGCCGAGCAATTCCACATTCGCGTCCACCGCGGGGTAGCCGGTCGCACTCCAGCCGGTCGCGTAGGTGGAGTCGACGAACGCGCGAGTCATGTCGACCACCAGCACCGCGGGGCGCACGCCGGCTGCCATCGGGCGGTCCTGGCGGTCGAACCCGCGCCCGAAGCTCGCGATGTCCTCGTCGGGGATGGCGCCGACCCACGGCTTGCTCACTGCACTCACTTCTTCCTCCTCGACGACGGGACCACGAATGGCGCACGTTCACACACCTGGGCAATTGTCCAATATTCGCTCTCCTTGTCAATGAGGACTCTGCCGCATGACCCCAGTTCAGAACCTTCACATAAATGTGAACGTCAAGGAGATATGACGTGAAGCACAACGCACCAGGTCGCACGGTCTCCGGATCAACCGCTGTTGACAGATGTTGGACATGCAGATTAATGTCCAACGTTACGCGTCGACGGTGCGGCAGGCCAAGGAGAAGAAGTGACCATCGATAACAGTCGAGAGACTCGACGGAACATCCGGTTGGCGGCGGCCGAGGCAGTGCGCCGCGTCGGTGGGGGGTCGTAATGGATCTCGGGATCAGCAACCGGTCGTATCTGGTCACCGGAGGCACCCGTGGGATCGGCCTGGCCGCCGCCCGGCTGCTGCTCGAAGACGGTGCGCGGGTGACCGTCGCGGCGCGGACCACCTCGTCGATCGAGACGGCGGCTGCCGAATTGGGCGAGCATCCGCGGGCCGGGTTCGTGCGGGCTGACCTGCGGCAGCCTGATGGCGCGCGCATGGCGGTGGCCGCCGCTGTTGAGCGGTTTGGCTCGCTGGACGGCGTCGTCAACAACGCGTCCGCGTTCTCCATCGATCTCGACCACCCGGACAGGGCCGCGTGGACCGATCTGTTCGAACTCAAGCTCCTCGGCTATGAGGCCGTCGTACAGGCAGCGCTCGAACACCTCCCCGAGGGTGGGAGCGTCGTCAATATCTCGGGAATCGCGTCGAAGCGCTACTGGCCCCGGTCGCCCCACGTGAGCGCCATCAATGCGGCCGTGGAAGCGCTGTCCACGCACTACGCGGCCGCGCTCGCCCCGCGGAAGATCCGGGTCAACACCGTCGTCCCCGGCACGACGGCGACCGATCGATACAAGCGGCGGGTCGAACGCCTCAGCGAGCAAGACGGCCTCGCCCCAGCGGAGGCAAGGAAGATCCTCGACAGCACGGTCCCCCTGGGCCGCCCGTCCGAGCCGGACGAAGTCGCCGCCGCCATCGTGTTTCTCCTTTCGGACCGGTCTGCCAGTACCACCGGAGCCACGATCGTGGTGGACGGCGGGACGGTGGTCGTCCCCGAGACGCCACGGGCCTCGAGGGGATGAGATCAGGCAGCGTGATCGTCGACATGGCGGGCGAAACCGGGCAACGACGATCCGTTCGCCGCTCAATTCGCACTCAGCGTGCTGCTCGCCACACCTCGAAGAGGCGGGCGACGCCGGCCTCCTCGGTCAACGTCGTCGTGGCCTCGTACAGCCGGGTGCCCACGTCACCGAGACGTTCCTGGCAATGACGGCTGAAGTCCGCAATACCCCAGCTGCTGGTATCGCCATTGCCCGTCAGCTCGAACAGACGGCCGTCGGTGACCTCGAGATGCATCTGCGCGGTGAGTTCCGGCAGTGCCGGGTCGCCGAGGACCTCGACGAGTCCCTGGCTCGCGCTGAAGTCTTTGGCGAGGCCAGGCTGGAACGTTCGTAGCGCGGCCGCCGTGATCCCCTCCACGCTGGAGATGGAGTCGGTCGAGACGGCACGCTGATTTCCTCCGTATCCGGCGGCGAACGGTGCCAGCCGCACGGTGATGCGCCGGACACTTCCCTCGATCGGCGGCAGCGCCCGTATGGCGTCGAAGATCGACTGTCCGTACATCGCCACCGGATATCGCTTGAAGGTGACGCGGTGGACGGCGGCCTGACCGAACGGCTGTGGCTGCTCTACATCGTCGCCACCGAACAGCGCGTACAGTCCATGCGCTCCGCCCAAGGCATCTGCTCCCCCACGCAGACCGGCGATGGAGGCAACGGTTGCCGACACGCCCGCTTGGACGGCAAGCGCAGGCTGCAGCCGCCAGCCGTCGCCATTGGTGGACACGACTCCCAGCGGGCCGCCCGCGGCGGCAGAAGCCAAACCGAGCGCCGCGGAGGCGACCTCATCCGGCAAGCCCAGCACCAACGCCGTGGTGGCCGCAGCGGCCAGCGGTGCGATGACCGAGGTGACTCGCCAGCCTCGCCGGGAGACCGCGGGCAAGAGACGTTCCGCGAGCTGGCAGGCACACTCGTATCCGCCCACCACCGCACGCAGCAGCCGAACGCCATCAACAGCGCCATGCCCAGAGGTGTGCTCAGCGGCAGCCAAGGCTACCGGCACAACCGCCAAGCCAGGATGCGCGGCGACCCGGAACGAGTCGTCGGTGAGCCGTGCGTGCATGAGGTACGCGTTGGCGGTCACCGCGCCGGTGAGGGCCGCGCGGCCGGTCAGACTACTAACGGTGCATGGACCGGGAGCGCCGGCCAAAGCCTCCGCGGCGGTGAAGTGCTGCGGAGTTCTGGCGGACACCACCATTTCCGCGAGTGCTACGGCGAGGCAGCCAGCTGCTCGCTCGAGAGTGGCGGCGTCGGCCATGTCCGCGCTCTCGCGAGCCGACCGCCACAGTGCCAGGCTTGAGTCCTGGTGCGTGCTGTCAGTGATCAAGCTAGCCTCCGATTCGCCGACACGCCCTTACGCCGGCATTTCGGGAGTTTTGTCTGCCATGGCCTCACCACTCGTTCCCTGCACGGGTAACCCGGCCATCTGCTCGTACATGGTTGCGATGCGCGTGCAATCCTGCTCCCCGTAGCCGTGGTCGACAGCCAGCCGCCAGCAAGCCGCTACCGCACTCGCCAACGGCGCGGGGGCGCCCAACTCACTGGCGAGCTCCGCGAAGAGCGAGACGTCCTTGAGCGCGCCCTCAGTGGGGAAACCAAAATTGAACAGTCCAGTCAGCACCGCGTCTGGGAACTTCACCGCGGTGGCCGAGTTGCGACCAGAGCTCACGTTCAGCACGTCAATGGCGACGTCGAGCGGAATTCCGGCCTTGCTCGTCAACGCTGTCGCTTCGGCGGTCGCTGCCAATGCGCCGAGTGAGAGAAGGTTGTTGGCCACCTTCATCACCTGGGCCTGCGCCGGCTCAGGGCCCACGTGCAGCACGTGTTCGCCGATGACTTCGAACACTGAAGTGCAACGGGCAACGACTTTGGGGGCGCCCGAAACCATGATGGTGAGGGAACCACGTCGCGCTCCTGCCGCACCCCCACTGACTGGAGCGTCGACGAAAGACAGTCCGGCCGCGGTGAGCTCAGCGGCGGCCTCACGCGTCGCGATCAGCCCGGTCGTCGAGGTATTGATGACGACGGCCGGCTCCGCCACGTTCGCGGTGGCGGCGGACAACCGCTTGGCGACCTCGACCAGTATCGCCGGGCTGGGCAGGCTCAGGAGCACAACTCCTGCGTTGTGCAGCAAGGCAGCCACGTCGTCGTGCACCGTCGCCTGCGTGTGGCCGTGAAAGGGCGCGGTTGCTTCGGGCGCGGGATCAAGCAGATGAACTCGCCAGCCACGCTCGATGAATCGCCACACCATAGGCGCCGCCATCGTGCCCACGCCGACGAAGCCGATGTCCTGCATCGTTCACCCCATCCTGACCAGACGGATCGAATCGTGCACCGGGGCCGGGCAGCGGTGCCCCCGTGTGCCGGCCGGCGAAGCCCGACCGCGCTCGGGCGACCTTCCACCAGCAGTAGACAGCATGACTATTATTCAACATTTAGTGCCTGTCAACCGCTGTCCTCTGCGACTGCTTGTGGACCAAGTGCTAAAGTTCGACAGTTGCGAGGACTGAGGGAGGTCACATGGCCAGGCCGCTGGCTACCGGCGAGGAGGCGCGACAGTCCAGGCCGATCGGTCGGCGTGTCGTGCGACCACGCCAACAGGTCGAGGAGCAGATCCGCGAACTGATCTATTCCGGCGAACTCCGCCCCGGAGAGAGGCTGCCGCCCGAAGCTGAACTGGCTCGGCAGTTCGAGGTGAGCCGGACAACGGTGCGCGAGGCGCTCCGTGCCCTGTCTACCCAGAACCTCATCGACAAGCAGCCCGGCGCTGGTGGTGGCAGCTTCGTACGGAGCGTCAACCACGAAGCCTTGGGAACGCAACTCCAGGAGTCCCTTCACCACCTGCTGTCCTTGGGTAGCGTGGACGCCAACGAAGTCGCGATGGTCCGGCAGTACCTTGAGGTCCCATCGACGCGGTTGGCCGCCGAACACCGCACCGACGAGGATTTGCAGACCCTCCGCGAGATCGTCAACCGGCAGCGGACGATATCGGTCGACGATCCGGATGTGCCCGACCTGGATCAACGGTTCCACGCGGCAATCGCGAAGGCCTCCGGGAACCGGGTTCTCGCCTCTTTCGTTCACGCACTCCACCGCGAGACCGAGCCAGTTCACTACCTGGACCTGTCCCCCAAGGTGGGCACGCAAAGCGTGCGCCAACACCAGCAAATCATCAAGGCGATCGAAGGCCGCGACCCCGACGCGGCCGAGGAAGCAATCATTGCTCATCTGACTTACCTGCGTGAGCATCTTCTTCACGCAAGTTTGAAGTGACCGTAGCCAGAGATACGAGGCAGGGCGCATGCGTATCGGAGAGCTGTCGGAGCGCAGCGGCGCCTCCCGTCGGCTGCTGCGTTACTACGAAGAGCAGAAGTTGATCGTCGCGGAACGCTCACCGAACGGCTATCGCGAGTACGACGAGGCCTCCGTCGACCGGGTGACACAGATCAGAGGGCTGCTCGACGCCGGGCTGCCGACCCGGATCATCAAGCAGATCCTTCCGTGTCTCGACAAGCCCCGTGTAATCCACTTCTCTGACGCAACTCCGGAGATGATCGCCACACTGGAACAGGAGCGCGACCGGATGACCGAGCGCATCGCCGTCCTGACCCGCAACCGCGACGCAATCGCCGAATATCTCGAGACGGTGCTCGAAGGCGATCGCCTGAACGCCACGTCCTAACGTCGCCGCCCTCAATGGTTCCTTCCCAGCTCGTCTCGCGATGGCGCTGCGGATTACGAGAGCGCCGTTCGAATGCGGCGACATCTACTTCGACGGCCGCGCCACGATCACGCACTGGCCCGCATTGGCCAGCCGAGCGCGAACGACCCGATGACGTGCGGCAGGGCGCGGAACTCGTCGAGCGTCAGCGCGACCACGCGATCGTCGAGCAGGCTGGCGATCCGGCGGCCCGCCGCGTCGAACAGGCGGCCCGAGACCTCGCCGAGCGCCTCGGCCAGCAGTTCCGGCACCTCCGCGGGACCTCGGCGCGCCCCAGGCGCCGATCGACACCACGGCCCGGTCGACGGCACGGCCGCGGTCCAGCGCGTCGGCGATCTCCGGCTGGTGGCGCAACGCCGTGGCCACCGAGCTGTCGGTGACGAGCATCGGGCAGCAGACCGGATACCACGAGCCCCCGGAGGCGGCCGCCACGCGGCGCGCCACCTCCGGGCGGCCCGCGGGGTCGTGCGCCTGCAGCAGATGACCGGCCAGCTGGACGACGTCGCACCGGGGCAGCTGCCGGACGTGGCTCGCCATGGCGGCGATCTGCCTGCTGTAGCTCAGCCCGAGCGTCTCCCCGGCCCGCAACGTCGCCGCCAGCTCAGCCCCAGCTCGCCCGCGGAACGGCCGGTCGCAGGTTTGGGTCGGGCTGCCTGCTTATCCCGGTTTTGCGCTAACGTTTTGTTCGTAGGGTATACCGAACGACGCAAAGGACGGCGCGGGAATGACCGGAGGTCGCGGGGGGGCCGGCCAGCGAGCGGGAACCGCCCGCCCCCCGAGCATCGGGGACGTCCGGCGGTTCAACCTGATCCGCGTCCTGCAGCTGGTGCGGGGAAACGCCCCGCTCACCCGCAGCGGCCTTGTCACGGCGTCCGGTCTCGGGCGGGTGACGGTGCTCGACATCGTTGGCGAGCTCCAGGATCGCGGGTTCATCCGCGAAAGCGGGTTCACTCCCGCGGGACGGGCCGGCGGCCGCCCCGCCCGGGCGCTCGAGATGGACGACACCCGCCTCGCGGTCGGCACCTTGCGGATCACCGCCGACCACGCGGCCTTGGAGTGCGCCTCCCTGCAGGGCCGGACGGTGTTCTCCCGCGACATCGAGGTGGACTGCTCGCGGATGAGTCCCGGCCAGGTACTGGCGGACCTGGCCAAGACCGTCGAGGAGGCACGAGGGTTCCTCGCTTCGGCCGGAACCCGGCTGGCCAGGGTGAGCGTCGGGTGCCCGGCCTACGTGGACGCGTCGGCGGGGGTCGTGATCATGTCCCAGGCACTGGGGTGGAGCGGCGTGCCCGTCGTGCCGGAACTCGACCGGCTGGCGGGGAACGGGGTGTCCTTCTCTCTCGACCGGCTGGCGAACCTGGCCGTGCACGCGGAGCGGAAGGCCGGCGGGTGGCCGGCCGAGGACGGCATCCTCCTGCTCTTCGGCGATGTGGGCATCGGTGGCGCGTACCAGCGCGACGGACAGGTGCTGCACGGCGATTGGGGAATGGGTGCGGAGTTCGGGCACGTGGTCGTCGAACAGGGCGGCCGGCCGTGCTTCTGCGGCAAGGCCGGCTGCCTCGAGACCTACGTCGGGCTCGGCCCGCTCGCCGAGGCGATGGGCACCGGACGCGACGTCGGAGGGGCGGGTTTCGTGGCCCACATGCTCGATTCGCTGCGGAACCCGGACGCCACGATGCGGGCGGAGGTCGCACGGCAGGGCGTCATCCTGGCCCGGAGCGTCCAGTCTCTGGTGAGCATCTTCGACCCCCGCGCCGTGATCCTCGGCGGGCACCTGACCGCGCTCGCGCCGCTGATCATGCCCGCCTTCTGGGCGGAGTTCGAACGCACCCGCGGCCGGTACGGCCGGGCCGAGATCCGCGTCTCGACGCTCGGTGCCGCGGCTGTCATGGCCGGCGGCATCGAATCCGCCACGCAGGACCTCTGCCTGAGGCCCTGGCTCGCCGAATAGCGGGCCCGCACGTCTTGACATGTGCGATCCAGCCCTCCTACGGTTAAGTTCGGAATACATACCAAACTAACCACTGTTCAAAGAGGAGCATTGGCATGTTTGAGGACCGTGCGCACGAGACCAGCCGCAGGCGCTTCCTCCAGCTCGTGGGTGCGGGCGCCGCTGTCCCGCTGGTGGGCGGCCTGGCCGGCTGCAGCAACGGCGGCGGGGCTCTGGGGAGCGGAAACGCTGCCGGCGGGAGCGAGCTCATCGTCCCGACGGCGCAGACGCCGTGGCTGGACGCCTACCGGAAGCTCGCGGCGAAGTACCAGGAGAAGACCGGGGTCAAGGTCACTCTCCGCGAGTTCCCCTACGACGGCCTCTACACGCAGATGACCAACGCCGTCCAGAGCAGCAACTTCCCGTTCGACATCTTCCAGCTCGACGAGTTCGGCGTCGGGCAGTTCTACGGCAACCAGTGGGTCCAGCCCTTCGACGCGGTCGATTCGAGCTTCACGATCGATCCCCAGGTGCTCAGCTACGCGAACCTGCCCTTCTGGGACGCTGCCACGCGCAGCTCCGATCCCCAGGGCAAGGTCATGGGGTACCCGATCAACGGCAACATGGACCTTTTCGTCTACCGCAAGGACATCTACGTCGAGCTGGGCCTGTCCGTGCCGAAGACCTGGGACGCGGTGATCGCGAACGGTCGGCAGGCCATGGCGTCAGGGAAGATTCGCTACGGGTATGTCCCGCGGGCACAGGCGACGAAGAGCGGCCTCTCGGTGACCTACGAGTTCATGCCCGTCTTCTACAGCTACGGCGGCACCTGGTTCGAGGACGAGGGCACAGACTGGACCCCGACGGTCGACACGCCGGCCGGCCGCAAGGCCGCGGCCGTCTACCGCGAACTGGCCAAGCTCGGCCCCGCCCAGCCTCAGACCGTCGGCCAGGCCGAGGTCATCTCCCTCATGCAAGGCGGCCAGGCGGCCCAGACGCACGTGGTGGCCGCGGCGGCGAGCCAGTTCCAGAACAAGGACAAGTCGCAGATCGCCGGCACGGTGGGATTCGCCGAGGTACCGGCCGGTTCGACCGGGACTCCCGCGCCGACCAGCGGCACGTGGAGCCTCTGCATTCCGAAGGGCCTCCCGCCCGACCGGGCCCGCGCGGCCCTGAACTACATCAAGTGGGTTCTCTCCGACGAGGGCCAGACGCTCTTCACGCAGGCAGGTGGCATTCCGACCCGCCGGAACGCCCTGTCGGCGGGAGCGTCCGCGGGGACGGCGGCCGCCTACCTGAAACCTCTCGAAGACTCCATCAAGGACGTCAAGCCGTCGATCCGGTGGACGTTCGGGCCCGCGATGGCCGCCGAGACCGAGAAGTACCTGAGCCAGATCGCCTCCGGTCAGCTGGCCCCCGAGGCGGGCATGACGGCCCTGCAGGATGCCGTGACGAAGGTCGTCAAGGACGCGGGATACCTGAAGTGACGGCTGTCGCGCCCATGGGCGACCGCGTCCGCGCGGCCATGTCCCCTCCCGCGGCCGGCCGGCCACGCAAGCGCCGGTGGTCTCGCTTCGGCCTGGTCGCGGTGGCTCCGTTCGCCCTGTTCCTGGTCGTCTTCGGGATCTACCCGATGGTCCAGCTGGTGACGATGTCCATCTCGAACGTCACGATCCTGCACGGCGGTTTCCGGTACCAGCCAGCCGGCCTTGGCAACTTCGCCCGCATCTTCACCGACCCGGACACGGCACCCGTGGTGGGGGTGACGATCGTGTTCATCGCCTGTGCCGTCGTGCTCACCGTGGTTCTCGGCACGTTCCTGGCGGTCATGCTCGACCGGGCGCCCTTCATGCGCCGCGTCGCGCGGCGGATGCTGATCTGGCCGACGGTGATCGCCCCGGTCGTGGTGAGCGTGATCTGGATGCTCCTGCTGAGCCCGGCCATCGGCCTCGTCAACAAGGTCCTGGCCGCGCTCGGACTGCCGCAGCAGGGCTGGCTCGGCGAGCCGGCCGGAGCGCTGATCGCGATCATCGTCGTGGACGTCTGGCACTGGGCCCCGCTGGTCTTCCTGCTCGTCTACACCGCACTCCAGTCTCTCGACCCGGAGGTCCTCGAGGCGGCCCGCGTGGACGGCGCGGGCGAGGGGCGGGTGATCCGGCAAGTCGTCCTGCCGATGATCCGCCCGGCCATCGTCACCGCCGCGGTCATCCGGCTCGTGATGTGCGTGAAGGCCTTCGACGAGATGTACCTGCTCACCCACGGTGGCCCCGGCAACGCCACGAACCTCATCAGCCTCGACATCCGCACGATCTTCTTCGACCGCCTGGAGTTCGGCTACGGCGCCGCGATCGGCGTCGCCATCATCATCGTTTTCGTCCTGCTCGGTGGGATCTTCGCCGCCGTCAGGCGCTTCGCGACCGGCAGGGAGGCCGCACATGCCTGAGCCCCGCCGCTCGGCCCGCGGCGCGATCGGCGTGCTGGCGGAGTTCGTGCTCATCGCGGCCGTCACCGCCACGCTCGCACCGATCCTCTGGATGCTCGTCCTGTCGTTCCAGCCGCTGAAGGACATCATCGGCTCGGGCGTGCGGATCGGTTTCAGCCTGAGCAACTTCACCGACCTGCTGGCGCCCGGGAACCCCCTGCTCGCCCAGCTGGTCAACAGCCTTCTCATCGTCGTGGGAACCGTGCTGCTGTGCCTGGTCTTCGGTTCCCTCGCCGGCTACGCGCTGTCCCAGCTACCTCTCCCGCGCTGGGCCACCGTTCCGCTGCTGATCCTGGCCGGGTTCCTCCCGCTTGTCCCACCCATGGTCCTCGTCCCGGGTCTCTACGCCACGATGACCAGCCTGGGGCTCATCGGCGGAACCCTCGGCCTGATCGTGCTCAACACGGTCTTCCAGCTGCCGTTTGCCGCCCTGCTGATGAAGGTCTACTTCGACGGGGTTCCCAGCACCCTCCGGGAGGCTGCGCTCATCGACGGCGCCTCCGAAGCGGCCACCTTCCGGACGATCATGCTGCCGCTGGTCAAGCCCGGGCTCGCCGCCGTCGGCACCTTCACCGGCATCATGGCGTGGAACGAGTTCCTCTTCGCGCTGACCATGACCTCGGGCGGGGTGACCGCGCCGCTTACGGTCGGCATCGCCTCCCTGGTCCAGCCGTACGAGGTCGCCTGGGGTCAGATGGCCGCCGCCGGGACCCTGGCCGCCGTGCCGATCATCCTCATCACCGTCGTCGCCAACCGCTACCTCGTGGCCGGCCTCACCGCGGGCGCAGTCAAGGGCTGACCCAGCGCCCGGTGCAACCTTCACGAAGGGATCCCGATGCCCCGCCCCAACGTTGTCCTCGTACTCGTCGACGACCTCGGCTACTCCGATCTGGGCTGCTATGGCGGCGAGATCTCCACGCCGAACATCGACTCGCTCGCCCGGGGCGGAACGCGGCTGACGCGGTTCTACAACACCGCCCGCTGCAGCCCGTCCCGTGCCTCGCTGCTGACGGGACTGCACCCGCACCAGACCGGTATCGGCGTCCTGACAGGGGACGACTCCCCGGTCGGCTACCGGGGCGACCTGCATCGTGGCTGCGCGACGATCGCCGAGATCCTCAGGGGAGCCGGTTACGCGACCGGCCTGACGGGCAAGTGGCACCTCGCGGCCGACGTGCGGAACCCCAGCGATTCCTGGCCCACTCGCCGCGGCTTCGACTACTTCTACGGCACGCTGACCGGGTGCGGAAGCTACTACAGCCCCGGCACACTCACGCGTGGCGAGGAGAACATCGAGCACGAAGCGGACGACCCGGGCTTCTACTACACCGACGCCATCACGAACGAAGCCGTCGCGTTCATCGAGCGCTCCGCCGAGGCCGACCAGCCCTTCTTCCTCTACACCGCCTACACAGCCCCGCACTGGCCGCTCCACGCCCCGGAAGAGGACATCGGCAGGTACCAGGGCCGCTTCGACGCCGGCTGGGACACCCTGCGCCGAGAGCGGTTCGAGCGCCAGGTCCAGCTGGGCATCGTGGAGGCCGACGCCGTCCTCAGCCCCCGCGACCCGCGCGAGCCGGCCTGGGAGGACGTTACGGACAAGGACTGGCAAGCGCGCCGCATGGAAGTCTACGCAGCCCAGGTCGACCGCATGGACCACGGCATCGGCCGCATCCTCGACACCCTCAAGCGCCTCGGCCGGTTCGAGAACACGATCATCGTCTTCCTCTCTGACAACGGCGCTTCCCCCGAGGAGATCCCCCACATGACGCGGGAGAGGTTCGTCTCCCGCACGGACATCTTCCGCGGCCACACCCGTACCGGCGAGCCGGTCCGCCTGGGCAACGAACCTGGCACCATGCCCGGCCCGGAGAACACCTACTCGAGCTACGGGCGTCCGTGGGCCAACCTGTCCAACACGCCGTTCCGCCTCTACAAGAAGTGGACCCACGAGGGCGGCATCGCGGCCCCGTTCATCGTCCACTGGCCCGCCGGGGGCGTCGAGGCCGGGCAGATCCTGAGCGAGCCGCACCAGCTCACCCACGTGCTGCCCACCCTCCTCGACGCGCTGGACGTCGCATACCCCACCGTCCTCGGCGACCATCCGATTCCGCCGATGGAGGGCACCGGATTCCTGGCCCAGCTTCGCGGGTCCGACCACGCGGCGTCGCCCGCCGGGGGGCCAGCCCTTTACTGGGAGCACTGCGGCAACGGCGCGGTCCGGCGGGGTCAGTGGAAGCTCGTGCGCGAGCACACGAAACCATGGGAGCTCTACAACCTCGCGAAGGATCCCACCGAACTCAACGATGTCGCAGGCCAGAACCGCGAGTTGGCCGAGCATCTCCTGGCCGACTGGTCCGCCTGGGCCGACCGGATAGGCATCCTGCCCTTCGGCCGGATCGAGGACCTCTATGTCCTCCGTGGCGAGCCCGCCACCGACGCCGCCGGCTAGGCGATTGATTCCGTGAAGATCATGTGAAGGAGGCCTGTTGTGCGGGTGTGGGAGGAGCGTGTTCGGCGTTCGGTCCAGGGACGCCGCGCACGGACCGGCCCACGGTCGGTGCCGGGTACACCCCGGGCAGGCGTGCGCGGCGGTGCGCAGCGAAGGTGTCACGGCGGCGCTGCACCAGCACGTCGGCGGATGGGTGGAGACCAAGCACGAAGTCCGCGCCGTGCTCGGCGACATCGGGCCCGATCTGCTCGCCTTCGGGCCCGACGTCGAACACCTGGCCTGGGCCGGGGTGAACGTGCCGTCGTTCCTGCGGGCCTACGCCGACCGGATCGTGGCCGTGCACCTCAAGGACCTGTTCACCGCAGGTGTCACTTGTGCCGCCACCGACGAACTGGACTACCGGCGCGCGACCCGTCCCGGCCGGATCTGGGCCGAGCCGGGGCGAGGTCAGCTCGACCTCGCCGGCTGTCTCGCCGCGCTGCCGGACCGGTTCGACGGCGATCTCATGATCGAGGTCGACGTACCGGCGCTGCGGCTCCGCGAAAGCCACCAGACCGCCTACGACTGGGCGCTCGCCGTGCTGCCCGAATCGGTACGGCGGTGCGCGTCGCCGTTCCTTCGGCGGCACGCAGGCCAGCTCGACTCAGGTCCGCAACCACAGGCCCGCCGCACCATCACGGCTCCAGAGCGGCGAAGCCGGTGAACACGGTGCCCGAGCCGAAGTCGAACAGCTCCGCCGACAACTCGCCCGGGTCGACCGCCATCCCCGAGTAGCTGACACAGTCCTTGAGCTTCGCTTCCAGCTCCGCGTCCGAGAGCGGCGCTCGACAGTCCCCGCGCGGCACGTCGACGCGCGTTTCCCGGACCGAGCCATCGGCGAGTTCGACGCGGATCACGGCGTACGCCTGGTCCCACTCCGCGGGGCCCCGCGGCGGCACCCGTTGCTCGGTGACGTCCACCCGCTCCGCGAGCGCTTGAACCTCAGGGCGGGTGACCGCCGCGTCGGTGTAGGTGTCGAGACCGAGCCGACCGTCGAGCAAGGCCGCGGCCACGACGTACTCGGCGCTGAACTTGCCCTCCAGACCACTCCGCGGACGGTGGTGAATGAGCGGATCGAGACCGCCTGGCTCGACGGTGACCTGGACGTGCTTGATGTCCGCAGCACGCTCGGAGCCGTTGAAGAGGTCGAGCGCGGCGTTCGACATGCGCTGGGTGTTGTAACACGCAGGGTACCTCTTGACGTTGATCCGGCGGCGCAGAATCGCCGCCCCTGGCTCTTCGGCGCCGAGTGCCGCCGTCACGCCGGCCAGTTGTTCCCTGGTGTCATAGAGCGCGAAAAAGCCGAGCGGCCCCTCGAGCTGACTCTCGTCCGCGGTGAACCCATCGGCGGCGAGAACCGCGGCGAGAACGCCGTCCCTGGCGGCGAGACCCGCGTGCAAAGGCTTGGTCATCGTGCCGAAGTTCTGCCGGCTGCCACCCGCCATCGAGGCGGCGACACCGAGCGCGTGTGCCATGCTTTCGACGTCGGGGCACAAAAGGCGGGCCACGCCCGCCGCGGCGGCGACTACGCCCAGTGTCGCGGTCGAATGCCAGCCGCGAGCGTAGTGCCTGCGGACGTCGATTCCTTCGGCCAGCGCCATTTGCACATCGAACCCGGCCAGGTAGGCCTCGATGATCTGCCGCTCGGTGGCACCCACGGATTGGCCTGCCGCGAGCACGGCGGGCCACAACACCACGCTTGGATGCCCGTAGATGTGGTCGACCACATCGTCGTAATCCAGGGCGTGGCCTGCGACCGCACCCAGCAGCGCGGCGTCGGCGGCGGTGGCTCGCGAACCGTCCGCCAGCACCTGGGCGGGACCGTCCGGGCCGGTTGCCACTGTGTCGCGCACGATCCGCACCGCAGGCTCCCTGCCCCCGGCAACCGCGACGGCGACGGTGTCGACAAGTGTCCGCCGGGCCTGGTCCAGTGCCGCCTCGGACGCCCCACCCAGGTCGGCATCGCGGACGTACTGAGCAACGGTACGGGTCACGGCGGCGTCGGTAGTCATGATCATCCTCCTGGTCGTGGCTCAGGCGTTGTCACGCGCGGAAGGCCAGCCGTCCGCGAACTCGCTGTCGTGCTCACCCAGCCCCGGTGCGGGACGGGACAACGCGGGATATCCATCGGCATCGCGGACGGGTAAGTGAACGGTGCGGAAATCCGGGATCGCCGGGTGCGGCACGCTACCGAACGCCCCGATCGCCTTGACCTGCTCGTGTTCGGCGACCTGGTCGAGGGTTTGGATCGGCGTGCACGGCACGCCCACGGCGCCGAGAGACTCGGTCCAGTACGCGGTCGGCCGCGTCGAAAGCGTCGCGGCCAACTCGGCGTGCAGTTCGTCGCGGTGGTCGACGCGACCGGGGTTGTCGGCGAAGCGGGTGTCTTCGATCAGGTCGCGGCGCCCGATGACCCCGCACAACCGGGTCCACAAGACCTGGTTTCCGGCAGCCACCACAGCGGAACCGTCCGCCGTTGGAAACGCGCCGTAGGGATAGATACCGATGGTCCCCGAGCCGAGGCGCCGCGGCACAGTCCCATCGGCGAAGTAGTTGCCGAACTGCGCCGGTAACCACATCAGCGCGGTGTTGAGGAGCGAGACCTCAAAGCGAGTGCCCCGCCCCGTCCGCTCGCGGCGACGCAACGCGTCGAGAATGCCGATGGCTGCCCACATTCCGGTGCCCTGGTCGAGCACCGACACCGGGATCCGCGCCGGTGCGCCGCCCGGCTCACCGGTCATGCTCATCAGCCCGCTGAACGCCTGGAGGAGTGGATCGTAAGCAGGGCGATCGGACAGCGGGCCGCCGGATCCGTACCCGGTCATGTCGCAGTGGATCAGACCGGGATTGGTGGCCGACAGCGTGTCGTAGCCGAAGCCGAGCGCGTCCATGGCGCCCGGCCGGAGGTTCTGTACCAGCACGTCGGCGGCGTCGACCAGTGCACGGAAGCGCTCCGCGTCGGCCGGTTCCTTGAGGTCCATCACGACGCTGCGCTTGTTCCGGTTGAACGCGGTGAAGTGCGGGCTCTCGCCGTTCCAGAACGGCGGTCCCCAGCGCCGGGTGTCGTCGCCGGAACCGGGTCGCTCCACCTTCACCACGTCCGCGCCGAGATCGCCGAGGATGAGAGTCGCGAACGGACCTGCGACGCTGGTGGTGACATCGACGACGCGGACGCCGTCCAGTGATCCGATCAAGGTGTCCCCTGTGAGTTCTTCAGTACGACTTGGGCATCCCCAGCACCGCGTGAGCGATGTAAGCGAGGACGAGGTTGTTGTTGATGGGAGCGACCATCGGCAGCCGGGCTTCGCGGAACTTGCGCTCGATTCCGTACTCTTCGGCCAGACCGTAACCGCCGAAGGTATCCATCGCGGCGTTCGCCGCGGACCACGTCGCCCGGGAGGCCAGCAGCTTCGCGGCATTCGCCTCGAACCCGGGGTTCTCACCGGCCTCGAATTTCGCGGCCGCCTTCCATCGCATCAGGCTCGCCGCCTCCAGATCCGCGTAGGCCTGCGCGATCGGGAACTGCACGCCCTGGTTCTGCCCGATCAGACGGCCGAAAACCTCCCTCTCGCTCGCGTAACCCGCTGCGCGGTCGATGAACCAGAACCCGTCCCCGAGCACCTCCGACGCGACGAGGATCCGCTCGGCGTTCAGACCAGAAAGGATGTAGCGGAAGCCTTTGCCCTCCTCACCGATCCGGTTCCCCACCGGCACCCGGAGATCAACGAAGCGGACCTCGTTCGTCTCGTGCGCGGTCATGGTGCGGATCGGGGTGGCCTTGATCGAGTCCCCGGCCTCGCGGATGTCCACCAGCAGCACCGAAAGGCCGTCGGACTTCTTCTCGACCTCGTCGTAGGGGGTCGTGCGGCACAGCAGCAGGAGGTAGTCCGAGTGCTGGAATCGTGAGGTCCAGACCTTGGCTCCATTGACGATGTACTCATCACCTTCGCGGCGGGCGAAGGTACGGATGCGTGTAGTGTCCGAGCCCGCGTCGGGCTCGGTAACCCCGAAAGCCTGCAGTCGCACCTCGTTGTTCGCGATGCGCGGCAGCAACGAACGTTTCTGCTCTTCGTTGCCGTGTCTGAGGATCGTGCCCATCGTGTACATCTGTGCATGCGCCGGGACGCCGGTGCCTCCGGAGCGGTTGATCGTCTCCAGGATCACGGCGGCGTCGCCGATCGTCCCACCCCCGCCCCCGTATTCCTCGGGGACCAGTACGGACAGCCAACCTGCTTTGCCGAGCTCGTCGACGAACTCCTCGGGGTATTCGAGATTCGCGTCGCGTTCGCGCCAGTACTCCTGCGGGTATCGCCGGCACAGGTCTTCCACTGCCGACCGGATGGCCAGTTGCTCGTCGGTGAGGTCGAACTGCATGCTTTCTCGTCTCCTTCGAGTGGCGGGCTCAGGATGGCCGGGCCGGATTCACAATTGGGCGCTTCCACGGCGAGGGAGCACCGGCGTAGACCGATGGTCCGAGCCGGAAGTGCTGCGCCTGCTCCAACGTCTCCACGAACGGCATGTCCATCGGGTAGAGCTGGTCCGGTCCAGGACGCCCGCCCGCCTTGGACACGTGCCCGTAGAGACGGTGCCCGACGACGTCCTCGGCGTCGATCGCCGCCTCGATCAGTGCGTCGAGGTCGACGCCGGTGTCGTAGCCGAGGGCGTGCAGCAGGTAAATCAGGTCCTCGGTGGGAAAGAGCCCGGCCGCACGCCCATTCCCGCAGTAGGGGCAGCCGCCCATCCCGCCGATCGAGGCATCCAGGACGACCGTGTGCCGTGCGTCGAGCAGCTTCAGCGCGCTGTACGCGCTGATCGGGGCCATCCCGCGGGTGTTGTGCAGGTGCAGGTGAAACGTCCGGATCGCTGGCCAGCGTTGGGTGATCTCGGTCAGGTCCCCCTCCACCTGATCCGGCGTGTGCCACCCCATCGGATCGCCGAGGAAGACCTTCGTGACCCGGATACCGGCGTCGGTCCACAGCGCGATCTGGCGCTCCAGCATCGTCATCCGCTGCTCCTGGGTGAACAGGCCGAGCCAGTTCGAACCCCACGCGGCGTTCACCCCTACCTGTGCCTCCGTGGCACCGGCCACCTTCGCCCGGGCCACCGCAAGCTCCCAGGCGGCAATCTCGTCTTCCTGGGAACGATTGGTATTGCGCCGCACGAAAACGTCGCACAAGTGGACCAGCGTGGCGGGCAGCGCACCGTCGAGCGACAGTTTGCCCAGGTACTGGGCCCTCCGCTCGACTCCCTTCTGGTTCAGCGCCAGCGCGGTATAGATCGTGCCCGCACGAGGCGTGAAGCCCTTGACGACCTCCTCAACCTCCGCCATCTGCGGAGTCCACTTCGGACTGACAAAACTGCCGACGACGATGCGACGCAGTCCGGCCGCGGACATCGCGTCGATCAACCGGACCTTTTCCGCGGCCGGGATGCCCGCGTCCTCGATCTGAAGCCCTTCCCGCGGGCCTTCGTCGACGACAGCGACGGCGGGCCAGCCCGGCGGGCCGATCGCCGCGCCGGGCATCGTGGGCTCGGCGGTCCCGTTCTCCCGTGTCATCGGCCACTCCATTTCGGCGCACGCTTCTCCACGAAGGCCCGTATGCCCTCTTCGCGGTCTTCACTGAGGTAAGGATTCGGCCCGACGGACAGGCGAAGCGCGGTCGCCACCGGCAGCTCCCAGCCCTTGGTCACCATCTCCTTGTACCGGCGCAGCGTGAGCGGAGCGTTCGCGACGATGCCGCGCACGTACCGCTCCGCTTCGTCCGCCAAGGCGGCGGCGGGGACGACCCGGTTGTACAGTCCCAGTCGCTGAGCCTCGGCGGCCTGGATCGGCTCGCCCATGTAGAGCATCTCGAGCGCGATCGCCCGTGGGATCAGCCGGGGCAAAATCACGCTGGCGAAGTTGGCACCCATTCCTCGTTTGGCTTCGGGCAGCCCGAGGAAGGCATGCTCCGCGGCGATCCGCAAGTCGCAGGCCAGGGCCAGCTCCGCCCCACCGGCTAGACAGGGACCGTTCACGGCTGCGACGACCGGCTTGTAGGTCTCGAGCACGGTTTCGAACAGGTTCCGTTCCGGCCCCGCCATCGGCGGAACGAACCGGATCCCGGCCCTGGCGCGGTCGTCGAGTTCCTTGAGATCGGCACCCGCGCAGAACGCTTTGTCACCCGCGCCCGTGAGCAGCACGGCCCAGATCTCGTCGTCGATGTTCACCTCGGCGAAGATCTCGACGAGCCGCGCCATTACCGCCAAGCTGAGCGAGTTCCGCCGCTGTGGGCGGTCGATCGTCACGTAAGCGACGCGATCGAGGACGCGGTATCCGACTTCTTCTGACTGATCAGTCATGAACATCCTTCAAGCAATTGTGCAAATCCGCGTCAGATACCCGGCGCCGTCGACTGCGGTTCGGTCGCGAGCGCCGTCTTCCCGAGCTTCGCGGTAACCGAGCCAGCTATGGTGATCAGCGCGGCTCCGACGACGTACATGGTGGCCAACGTCGCACCGCCGCTGTCCGCCGCGAACAGGGCGGTGAGCACCAGCGGCGCGAAACCGCCGCCGAGCAGGTTGCCTACCTGATACCCAAGGGAAGCTCCGCTGTAGCGGACCTCCGGCGGGAACATTTCGGTGAACAGCGCACCGAGTGGTCCGTACATACTCGCATGTATCAACAGGCCGGCGATGACGGTGGCCGCGAAGACCACCAAGGACCCGTTGTTTACCGTGAAGTAAAGGACTCCGAAGACGCTCATCGCCGCGGCACCCGACGCGAACACCAGCTTCCGTCCGATGTGGTCGGACAGCAGGGCGAACAGGACGACGGCGACGGTCTGCATGATCGACGCGATCGTCAACACCAGCAATACCGTCCCGCGCTCGATGTGCAGCGTCTTGGTCGCGTACTGCAGGCCGAAGGTACTCAACAGATAAAAAAGAATCGTCGGCGCAACGCACACCGCGAAACCCTTGATCACGTTGCCCGGGTAGCGCCGCACCGCTACGAGCACCGGGATCTTGGGCAACTCCTTGGTCTGGCTGACCTCGGCGAAGACCGGTGACTCGGCCACACGGAGCCGGACGAGTATCCCGACGACGAGCAGAACCGCGCTGGCCAGGAAGGGAATGCGCCATCCCCATGACATCAGCTGGTCGTCGGGTAGCCACGACACCGCGGCGAACGCCCCCGTGGCCAGTACGCTGCCCGCCGGTGCGCCCGCTTGCGCCCAGCTTCCGTGGAGACCCCGGCGGTTCTGCGGGCCATGTTCGACGGCCATCAGCACGGCCGCTCCCCATTCACCACCGACGGCCAGACCCTGCACGATCCTGACCACGACAAGCGCGATGGGCGCCCACGCGCCGGCGGTGGTGAAGGTGGGCAATAGGCCGATGAGCACGGTCGACCCACCCATGAAGAACAGGCTCAGGATGAGCATCTTCTTGCGCCCGACACGATCACCGAAGTGACCGAAGATCACCCCGCCGAGGGGACGGACGAGAAAACCCGCGGCGAACGTCGCAAACGCCGCCAGCGTGCCGGCCACCGCAGAGCCGGACGGGAAGAACAGCTTCCCGAAAACCAAGGCAGCGGCAGTGCTGTAAATGAAGAAGTCATAATACTCGACCGCCGTGCCGATGAAGCTGGCCGCGCCGATCCGTAACACCGCGGACTTCGATCGTCCGGCTGATCGCTCTGCATTGAGTGACATGGGTTCGCTTTCGGTGGGGATGACGAAACGACGTGGGATTCACACGTGCCGGATAACGAGCGCGTCGACGATGGCGACGCCGCGGCCCGCCGGAAGCACACGCACCGGGTTCAGGTCCACGGCAAGCACTTCCGGCTCCGATGCGGCGATCTCCGAAACCTTGACGACAAGATCGACCAGAGCCGGCAGATCTGCCGCCACACTGCCGCGGTATCCGGCGAGCAGCCGCCCGATCTTGGTGCGATCAAGCATGGTCTGGACCTGATCCGCGGTCAGCGGAGCGGGCGCGAGCGTGACGTCGGCGACGAGTTCGGTCAGCACACCTCCCGCGCCGAGCACGATCATCGGCCCGAAATCGGGATCGGTATGCATGCCGACCATGACGTCCACGCCTTCGCCGATCATCCTGGTGACCGTGACGCCTTCGAAAGTCCGCGGGTCGAGTTCCCGGCCGCGTGTGGCCAAATCGGTGAACGCGTCCCGAACGGCCTTCGCATCGGCGACGTCGAGGGCCACGAGGCGATGCTCGCTCTTGTGGGGCAACGCCGCGCCGGAAGCCTTCAACACGACGGGATAGCCGATCTCGAAAGCCGCCACGACCGCGGCCTCTGCCGTAGTGGCGAGCGACTCCTGCGACACGGGCACGCCACGCTCGGCCAGGAAGCGCTTGCTCCCCGGCTCGGACAACGCGGCTCCGCCTGCCGAAGCCGGCGGGTGCTCGACTGCGGCTTCAGCTTTCATTGGCGCGAAAACCCTGGTCAGGGCATGCAGCGCGCGAGCCGCGTTGTCGAGCGACGCCACGACCGGCACCCGGGCGTCCCGGTAGAGAGCCTGTTCCCCCGCCGATATCGGGGCCGGGCTGACCACCAGGAACGGAAGCCGCGGGTTCGCCGCCGCCGCTGCCGCGACACCGGCGGCCAGTGCTTCCCGCCAAGCCTGCGTCGGTACCGGCGTCAGGTAGAAGACGAAGGCGCCTGCCCCGGGATCGGCCGCGAGGGCGCACATGTTGTCCGCGATCGTGGCCGGACCGGCGGCGCCGATATCGAACGGGTTGATCACCTGCGCGAAGCCTGCGGCCGGGGCAAGGGCCCGGCAGGTCGCGGGGGCGAAGGTCGCCAGCGGCACACCGGCCCGGTTCAGCGTGTCGGCGAGCATGACACCACCCGCGCCGGACGTGCTCGTCGCCACGGCTCCGGCTACTTGCGGTGCCCGGCCTGCGGCAAGCACCGCCGCCACGAGCGCAAGCGTTTCCAAAGTCGAGACGCTCACCACCCCGTCGGCGGCGAACACCGCGTCATAGGCAGCGGCGGCACCCGCCATTCGAGATGAGTGGGCTGCTGCCGCGGTCGCCCCGGACGAGGTGGTGCCCAGCTTGAGGGCCACGACCGGTTTCCCTGCGTCGCGGGCGCGGCGCACGGTCCTGCGAAACCTCGTGCCGTCCCGCACCCCGTCCATGATCAAGGCGATCACCTCGGTGTTCGGGTCATCGACGAGATATTCGAAGTAGTCCGTCAACTCGAGATCGACTTCGTTCCCGCACGAGACGAATGCCGAAATGCCGGACCCATAGCTTTCGAGCAACGGCACGAAGCCACCGAGAACGGCGCCGCTGTGGGAAACCAGGCCCACCGTGCCCTTCGCCAGTGTCAGGGAGTGCGTGTAGTTGTACCCGAGCGGCAACGGCCGGTGCGTTTCGTAGATCCCGTTGCAGTTGGGTCCGACGATGCGCACGCCCGCCTCTCTGCCCGCCTGGGCGAGTTCACGTTGCAGGCGTTCGCCTGTTTCGGTGCCGATCTCGGCGAACCCGCTCACCGCGACGACCGCGACGGGGATGCCACGCCTGCCGATTTCGCGAACCGCTTCCGGACAGCTCGCCGCGGGGACCATCACCATGACGGCGTCGACGCCGTCTGGAAGTTCGGCGATGCTCGACACCGCGTCGACGCCCGAAACCGTCCCACCGCGGCGGTTGACGGGAAAGATTCCACCCGGATACCCGCCGGAGCGGAGGTTGCGCACCGGTTGGCCGGAGAACTTCGATTCGTCCCCACTCGCGCCCACGAGCGCGACCGAGCGGGCTTCGAACAGTGCGCGAACCGCATCCGGGTGACCGATCTCTTCAACAGGTGTCACCGACATCGTTGGCTTTCCTCCTCTTCGCGCCGTGACAAAGTCCGTTTCGGACAGAAAGCGGCCCGTGGTCAGGTAAATTCGGCGTGCTTGACCACTTCGACGTCGTGGCTTGGCACGATCGCGGCGCCGAGCTGATCGAGTTTGTGGAAGGACCGCATGTAGGCCTCGAGATCGGTGAACGAGCCGTTCGGGATGTGGGTCGCCTTGTCGTCACCGTTCCAGTTCTCGTAGGTGTCGACGCAGTCGCCTGCGATCACGTACCGGTTGGTTCCGGTGTCGACCAGAACTCCCTGCGACCCTGGAGTGTGGCCGGGAAGGTGAACCAGGCTGACTCCGGGAAAGACCTCCGCGTCCCCGTCCACGCTTCGAACCTGGTTGAGTGCCTTGAGCCAGTTCGGCATCGCCGTACCCAGCCGCTCGTACGGCTTGCGCGTCGGCTCGAGCGGATCGATCGCGTACCGCAGTTCCTTCTGCTGGATCAGGACTTCCGCCTCGGGAAAGAGGTCGTTGTTCGAGCAGTGGTCCCAGTGCAGGTGGGTGTTGACCACCGTGCCTACCGACGCCGGATCCACACCGATCCGCTCGAGCGCCGCGAGGGGCTCTTGCTCTGGCGGGCGATGGAGTTCGTACCCGTGCCACGTTGCGGCGTGCTCCGGGTCGCCCGTGCCCGTGTCCACCACGATGGTGTGCTCACCGCCGGTGATCACGAACATGATCACGGCGACGTCGTGGAACTTGCCGAAGTCCCGGTGGTACTTGATCGCCGCGGTCGGGAAGTTGACCAGCGAGCCAACGTGCAATGCGTGGATCTTCAACGGCATGTCGGAGAAGTCCTTCTTCCGCTCGTCGGGGATTCACTTCGGGACGCGTGCGCCGAATGTTGTCCCGTATTACGGGACACCGTTCTGCTTTACGGTCCAAAACATGACCGCGACAGCGACGCATGTCAAGCGGGGACGTGAGCAGTCGAGACGCCCTGTCTGCAGCGAGTACGAAAAGCGGGCACACGAAACCGCACTGGGCACGGCGCACGAGGAAAGCACAGGACCGGCAGAGCGGCCGTGCTTCTCAAAGGACGCGGGCGGGCCCGGGCAGTCGGCGAAGCTACAGGTGCTGCAGGTCTTTCGAAATCGCACCCGCCGTCTCGGCCACGAGCTGACCGAAGGCCGCCACGTCCACGACCTGCAAGTGATTCACCGGCAACGAAATCGTCAGCGCGGCCAGTGGCTGGCCTCCACCGCCGACCACCGCCGCGCTGATCCCCGCGACCTCGGGACGGCACCAGCCCGCCCCGTTGACGGCATAACCCAGCTCACGTGCCCGCTCGACTTCCGCGAGAACGGTTTCACGCGAGACCGGAGTCGCGTCGGTGTACTTCTCCAGGCTCCGGTCGAGCACTGTTTCCACCTCTTCGGCCGACATCCGGCTCATCACCGCGATTCCACTCGACGTCGCGTGGATGGGGACCTTCGTCCCGAGCGCGATGAAGGTGCGGATGGCTTGCAAGCCGTCCTTGCGAACCAGCAGCACCAAGGTGTACCCCTCGCGGACGCTCATGTGGACGGTTTCCTTGGTAGCGGCACGCAAATCCTCCAGGTGTGCGTCCGCGACGTCCCGCAAGTTGATGTGCCCGGCGGCGGCGAGTCCGATGGCGAGTGGCTTGCTCGTGACGCCCCAGCGAGCGCGCTCGGGGTCGACCACGTAGAGCCAACCCACCTCGCGCAGCGACACGAGGCACCGGTGCACGGTGCTCTTGGGCATATCGAGGTGCCGGGCGAGCTCACGCAGCCCGATCGGCTGACGCCGGGCGACCTCCTCCAGCACGCGGAACGTGCTCGCGACGCTGCCCATGGCGCCGCCCGCTTTGCTGGTCTCCTGCTGACTCACACAAGCCCCCGTGGTCGATCCTCCGCCGCCGGTGCGCGCCGGACAAGTGTGGCACGGCCTCCGGCCGGTGCTACCAACGGCTGAGACGCACGTGCAGCACGATCGCCACGCGGACGGCCTGGTGCCGGTCAGCGGGTGAACATCGGATCACTCGACGGCTTGCCTCGAATCCGCCAGCGGGATCCCGAGGTAGGCGGCGACAACGCGCGGGTCGCGCAGGACCGCATCCGGCTGGCCGGTAGTGAGGATGCGGCCTTCTTGCAGCACGGTGAGCCGGTCGCTCACCGCCAGGACCAGGTCGACCTTGTGTTCGACGAGCAGAACACCGATCCGCCACTCACGAGCGACTCGCACGACGAGGTCCGCGAGCTGGCCGGCCTCGGCGTCGCTGAGGCCGGCGGCCGGCTCGTCCAGCAGCAGGATATCCGGCCGTCCGGCGACCGCGCGCGATCGCGATCGCCTTGCGCTGCCGAAGGAAACCTGGTCGGGGTGCAGGTAGCGGCAGCCTTCGAGGTCGAACTGCCGCATCGCCTCGAGCGCCGCCGCGCTCAAGCGGATCTTGCCGGGCCGGAATAGGTCGGTCACATGGCGCCAGACGCGCGGAGTCCCGGCCGCGACGGCCATGTTCTCCTCGACTGTCAGGTCGCCGAAGAGCTCAAGGGACTGGAACGAGCGGGAAAGCCCGGCGGCGGCTCGACGTTGTGCCGACTTGCCGACCAGGTTTCGCTTACCCAGTGTCACCTGCCCCGAGGACCGGACGAAGCCGGTGATGGCGTCGATGCAGGTAGTCTTGCCAGAACCGTTGGGCCCGATCGGCCCGTGGATCTCGCCAGGACGAACCTCCAGTGATACTCCGTTCACCGCGACCACGCCGCCGAAGCGCACGGCGAGGTCTTGGACGCTGAGTACCGAGTTGGGACGGTCGGTTCGAGCGAGGTGGGCATCGACCTCGCTCTCCAGCGAACCGGCGGTGGCCCACGGCAGGCGGGCTCTGATTCCACCGGTGAACGCCGCCCAGCGGTCGGCGAGCGGACCACGAGCCCTGGCGAACAGGCGCATCTGACCGTCGAGTGCCGACAGCAGGGTGACCACCACGGAGAGGCCGCCGATCAGCGGGAGGCACAGGTTGACGGCCGACCAGCCGTTGAGTAGCTGGCTGACGACGCCGCCCCCGATCAGCAGCGCGCCGAGGGGAGCGCCGGCGACATACCCGATACCGGCCGTCACCGTCACGGCGACCAGATAGATCGAGCCGAACACGGTGAAGTTCGCGAACGTGAGTACCGGCTGGTCGAACTCCAGGAGCAGGCCACCGAGGGCAGCGATCCCGGACCTTGGGGGAGCTTATTACAACCCGAAAGACCAGGTCAGGGCCCTGGAACAGCTCCGCGAGAAGCTTCCCAGCGTCGACGACTCCGAGCAGGCCCCAGCCACACGAGACCGACCGCGACGTGCTCGACAGCTCGCCGACGAACACATCCAGGAGCTGATCGCCAGCTACAGGTCCGGCGCCACAGTCCACGCGCTCGGCGACCGGTTCGGCATCGAACGGCGAACGGTCAGCACCATCCTCCGCCGACACGGCGTGCCAATGCGCCACCGCGGCCTCACGCCCGAGCAGGTCAACGACGCGATCCACCTCTACAACCTCGGCTGGTCACTCGCCCGAATCGGCATCCAGATGGACGTCACGGCCGACACCGTACGCAAACGCCTCCTCGAACACGGCGTCACCATGCGTGACACCCACGGGCGCCCGCGCATCGAAGCAGGCACCCCACGATGACCCGGCCAGCAACCACACTGCCACCCCGATCAGGTTCGAACAGCACTACCGTCGTTCAAGCCGTCACCGTGATCATGGGCACCGTCGTCGGCCTCACCTTCCTCTTCGGCTTCGGCAACGTCCTCAACCTCGCACTCCGCCTCGACGTGCCCGCCTGGGTTGCTCCCCTCGTCGCCCCCGCTGTCGATCTCTCGATCCTTGGACTTCTCCTCGGCATCCGACAACTGGCCCTGGCCGGGGCGACACCGACCCAACTGCGACCAGCTCGCCGTCTGCTGATCTTCGCCAGCGCGGTCACCTTGGCGCTGAACGTGGCGGCCCCACTCTTCGCAGGCCAGTACGGCAAGGCCGTGTTCGACGCCGTGGGACCACTGCTGCTGATCGGATGGGTGGAAGTCGGCCCGGACCTGCTCAGGGCGTTGAGCATCACACTTCAGCCGGGCGATGCGACACCCGAGGACGCGGAACCGGTGCAGGCCGCCTTCGCCGGCGATCTGGCTGCTGTCGGCGAGACGGCGCTGGAGTCGTCCGGCGAGAACACCAAACCCAAGGGCGCTCCAGCCGACGAGCAGGGCAGCCGTGATGCTTCCAACGTGGTTGATGACGATCTGTTGGAGCAAGCGAGGGCAGCCGACGCGCGTCATTGGGACGAGCATCGCCGACCGATCTCCGCTGACACGCTACGTAGGAGGCTCCGAATTGGCGCCGCCCGCTCCCGGCTGATCGTCTCGATCATCCGGGCCGATTCGCAAACAACGAGCAGCTCCAGACGAGATGGCAGCCCACGTTGAGGGGCGAAGTCAGATGATCGACTGTCACCTCGAAGTCTGTGATACCAGGAGGCGGCAGTTAGCGACTCACTTGTCTGCGGATGGTCGGTGGGCGCATCGCCCGCCCCGCCAGGCTGGTAGCTAGAGCCGGCGTGGCCAGCATATCGGCGGGTCCGTTTGAGGAGTGGTGTCGATCTTCGCGGTCGAGGTACTCCTCTCTGCTCGCTGACCAGGCATGACAGACCAAGCGCAGTGGTGTCCACTGCCAGCAACCGGCCCGCGACAGTCCAGAACTGCGGCCGTTCATCCTAGCCCGTTACCCTCAAGGTCCGCCGCTGGTGCTGCGAAGACCGGCGAACCACGCTACTGGGGGTCGTAACGCAAGGGCCGGGCCTCTCGATCGGAGGTAGGTGGACTGTGGGCGAGGAGGTCAATAGGTGCGGCTTGAGGAGGTCAAGCCGGGGTTGCGGCTCGAAGGGCTCATTCCGGCTGAGGTCATCACCGTCGTCGCGGTGCAGAGGCACGGCGCCGACGCTCTGGAACTGACCTACAAGACCACCGCAGGCGTGCTCGGGCAACAGGTCGTGTTCCGGAAGGACGAGGGCACGCTGTCGATCGCCCAGGCTGGGAGCCGCGCCTTCAACGCTCCGGCCAGCGAGTTCAAGCTCGTCGCCGAAGCCCAGCGGATCACGCTCGCTGGCCTGTTCGACCCCATGCTCGCGGTAGCGACCAGCGACGTCCGACCGCTGCCACACCAGATCCGCGCCGTCTACGGTGAACTGCTCCCACGCACGCCGCTGCGGTTCCTCCTGGCCGATGACCCCGGCGCCGGCAAGACGATCATGGCGGGGCTCTACATCAAGGAGCTGATCCTTCGCGATGACGTCCAGCGGTGCCTCGTCGTCGCGCCGGGCGGTCTGGTGGAGCAGTGGCAGGACGAGTTGTTCTTCAAGTTCGGCCTGCGCTTCGATCTGCTGACCAACCAGCTTATCGACGCGAACGTCAACTTCAACGTCTTCGAGACCAACCCGCTGTTGATCGCCAGGATGGACCAGCTCAGCCGCAATGAGGAGCTGCGGGCGCGATTGAAGGAGACCGAGTGGGACCTGATCATTGTCGACGAAGCCCACCGGATGGGGGCGCATTACTTCGGTGGCAAGCTGGAGAAGACGAAACGGTTTCAGCTCGGCGAGCTCCTGAGTGACCTCACCCGCCATCTGCTGCTGATGACGGCCACCCCTCATTCGGGCAAAGAGGAGGATTTTCAGCTCTTCCTCACTCTGCTGGACCGCGACCGCTTCGAAGGCAAGCAGAAGATCAGCGCCGACACCAGCGGCATCATGCGCAGGATGGTCAAGGAAGACCTGCTCACCTTCGAGGGTAAAAAGCTGTTCCCCGAGCGGATCGCCGAGACTGTTCCCTACGAGCTCACCGCTAGCGAGTACCACCTCTATGAACAGGTCACCCAGTACGTCCGTACTGGGATGAACCGGGCAGACAAGCTCGACGGCAAACGCCGAAACACTGTCGGCTTTGCTCTCACCGTGCTCCAGCGCCGTCTCGCCTCCAGCCCTGAGGCGATCTACCAGAGCCTGATCCGCCGCTCCCGGCGACTCGAGCGCAAGAAGCACGAGATCCTCAACGGCACCTACCAGGAGTCAGAGCCCACGATCGACCTCAATGACCTCGACGCGGACGAATACAACGCCGAACAGGTCGAGGTGCTGGAGGAAGAACTCCTCGACGCGGCCACCGCGGCACGCACCGTGAATGAGCTTGACGCGGAACTGGTCGAGCTGACCGACTTGACCGCGCTGGCCAAGCAGGTCCGCGACCTGGCTAAAGACCGCAAATGGACCGAGCTGTCGACGATCCTGCAGGACAACGCCCTGACCACTGACCACGACGGCTGGCCACGCAAGTTCATCATCTTCACCGAACACCGTGACACCCTCGAATATCTCCGGGGCCGCATCAGCTCGCTGCTCGGCCGCCCGGATGCCGTCCGCACCATCCACGGCGGCGTGCGCCGCGGCGAGCGCCGGCAGATCACCGAGGAATTCACCAAGAGCCGCGACTGCCAGATCCTCATCGCCACCGACGCCGCGGGCGAGGGACTGAACCTGCAGGCCGCTCACCTGATGGTCAACTACGACCTGCCCTGGAACCCGAACCGGATTGAACAGCGCTTCGGCCGGATCCACCGTATCGGCCAGGAAGAGGTCTGCCGACTGTGGAACCTGGTCGCCTCCAACACGCGTGAAGGCGAGGTCTTCACCCGCTTGCTCGTGAAGCTTGAGGAGATGGGCAAGGCCTACGGCGGGAAGGTCTTCGATGTGCTCGGCGAAGCCTTCACCGAGACCCCGCTCCGGGACCTCTTGAAGGAGGCGATCCAGTACGGCGAGCGGCCCGATGTCCGAGCGAAGATGCACAAGGTCATCGACGCCAGCGTCGGCGACGGCGTCAAGGAGCTGCTGGAGGAACGGGCGCTAGCCGCCGAACACCTCGCGGAGGCCGACCTCGCGGCTCTGCGTGCCGCGATGGACGAGGCCCGCGCCCGTCGTCTGCAGCCGCACTACATCGAATTGGCTTTCAAAGCAGCGTTCACCCGCCTCGGTGGCCGGATCGCCCGGCGTGAACGCGGACGCTACGAGGTCGCCAACGTGCCGGCCCACCTCCGGGCCAGCAAGTACGGGCCAATCGCGACCCGCTACGACCGCATCACCTTCGACCTGGCCCGGGTCGCCCCGGAAGACGGCCTCGTCCGCGCCGATCTCCTCGCCCCCGGTCACCCGCTGCACGACACGGTCATGGACGAGGCCATCAAACAGTTCGGTGGCACCCTCAACGCGGGCACCGTGCTGGTGTCCTCGACCCTCGAGGAGCCGCACCTGCTGGTGGGCGTTATCGAGGAGGTCGCGGACGCGACCGGCGCCAGCGTAGCCCGTCGCTTCGGCTATGCCTTCGTCGACAGCCTCGGCACCGTGACCGCTGCCGGTCCCGCGCCCTACCTGGACTGTGTCGCCGCCCCCGACACGCCTGCCGTCGCGGCGGCTCGCGCCGTGCCGTGGCTGGCCGAGGCGGAAGACAAGGCAACGAGCTGGATCATCGCCCACCAGTTGCCGGAGCACCTGGCCGAAGTTCAGCCCCAGCGCTTGGCCGAGCTGACCAGGACACGGACGTTGGTCACCAAGCGGCTCTCGTCCGAAAACGAACGCCTGCTTCTCGAGGCCGCAGTCGCCGCCGAGAAGGAGCAGAAAGGCGAGAAGCCGAAGGAGACCTCCGACAGTCTCAGCCGTAAGGCCGCAGAGCTCGAAGTGCGACTGCGTCGCCGACTCGCCCTGCTGGACCAGCAGAGCCTCATGTCCACGAAGCCGCCGCTGATCGTCACCGCGGCGCTCGTCCTGCCGATCAGCCTGCTCGAAGACGACCTCCCCACCAACGCCCCCATCCATGCCAAGGAGACCAAGGAAATCGAACGACGCGGCGTCGACCTGGTGCTGGCCCGTGAGCGAGAACTCGGTCGGCGACCGGTCGAGCAGCCGTTCAACAACAAAGGCTTCGACATCCTGTCCACGGCACCGAACGGCGACACCTACCGGGTCGAGGTCAAGGCCCGTCTGGACGGGGCCACGGATTTCTTCGTCACCCACAACGAGGTGATGACCGGCAAGAACGCCGTGCCCCGCTACCGCCTGGCTCTGGTGCGCGTCGGCCCGCGCGGACCCCAGCACGACGAGGTCCGCTACCTCGACAACCCCTTCGCCACCACCGATCTCGGCAATTTCGAGGCCACCGGAATTCGCGGCGACTGGGCCAAGATGTGGGCCAAGGGAACGGTGCCCTTCTGATGCCGACTGCTTCGAGAAGAACTCTGGTCGCGGTTCTGGCCAACCCACCCATGACTGATGGCAAGCGGACCCTGCGCCGGGTGGCATTGGCGGCCGAACTGCTCGGGTTCGACGACGTCGCAGTGGCGAACCTATTCTCGGTGCCGTCATACCGGACCGGTGCCATCACTGAACTGGGGGCCGCCGAAGACGGATGGCTGGCGGCGAGAGAGTCGCTGGAGACCTGCCTCGGGGCCAGCGACGGCGTTCTACTCGCGTATGGAGCCACCTCGCCGTCCGGAGAGGCGCGGTGGCAGTTTCGCCAGCAGGTCGCGTGGCTTCACCACCGAATCGCCGCCAGCGACCTGCCGACCTGGCACGTCGGCGACGGGCCAAGACATCCATCGCGCTGGCAACGATGGACCTACCGAGCGCATCCTGACCTGCCTTTCGCAGAGGCTCTACGCGACAGTCTTGTTCCAATTCAGGTCGATTGCGTTTGGCCAGTCGCTAGGTTTGAACGAGCAAGTCGCGGTGACGAGACACCGCTTGGTCGAGCCAACTCCAAGGCTCAGAGGGTCGAGAAGGTAGATGTACAAGCGCAAGCTGATTGAGGTGGCCCTGCCGCTGGAGGCTATCAACCGAGAGTCGGCCCGCGAGAAGTCGATCCGGCACGGCCACCCCTCGACCCTTCATCTGTGGTGGGCTCGCCGACCGCTCGCGGCGGCCAGGGCAGTGCTGTTCGCCCAACTCGTTGACGATCCCTCGTCGCGGCCAGACGAGTTTCCGACGGAGGAACTACAGCGCAAAGAGCGGGAGCGGCTACACAACATCATTGAGCGACTCGTCGTGTGGGAGAACGTCCGCGACGAGAAACTGCTTGCCGAGGCCCACGCTGAAATTCTGAAGTCCACCAACGGAAACCCGCCGCCCATCCTGGACCCGTTCACCGGCGGCGGCACGATTCCGCTTGAAGCCCAACGACTCGGCCTGGAGGCACATGCCTCCGACCTCAATCCGGTCGCCGTGCTCATCAACAAGGCGCTCATCGAGATCCCGCCGAAATTCCACAACCAGCCACCAGTGTTTCCTGGCTTGGCTGATTCCCAGATTCGGCAGTGGCGGGGCGCCGAGGGCCTGGCTGCCGATGTCCGTGCTTATGGCGCGTGGATGCGCGACGAGGCTCAGAAGCGTATCGGCCACCTCTACCCCAAGGCCACCCTCGCGGATGGCACCAAGGCCGCCGTCATCGCATGGATCTGGGCCCGTACCGTTACCTGCCCCAACCCTGCCTGTGGCATCGAGACGCCGTTGGTCCGGTCGTGGTGGCTAGGCAAGAAAAAGGGCAAAGAGGCTTACGTCATCGCCACTGTGGTCCCCGACTCCACCCATCCCTCGGGGCAACGTGTGAAGTTCCAGATCGGCCGCGATAAGTCTGGCGCGCCTACCGCTGCTACTGACGGGACGATATCGAAGACTGGCGCACGTTGCCTCGCCTGTGATGCCAGCGTCGACCTAAAGTATGTGCGAGCGGAAGGGCGGGCCCATCGACTTGGTTTGCAGCTAATGGCTGTCGTCGCTGAAGGGAACCGCCAGCGCCTTTATCTGGAACCCACCGCCGACCACGAAGCCGCTGCAGTGGTAGAGCGACCCACAGACCTGCCGGACTCGACTCTCCCGCAAGAAGCCCTCGGCTTCCGCGTACAGGCCTATGGCATGACGAAATGGGTCGACCTCTTCACCGACCGCCAACTCGTCGCCATCACGGCCTTCAGCGACCTCGTCTTCGAAGCACATTCACGCATCCTCGTCGAAGGCGGCTCCAAGGAATACGCCGACGCTGTTGCCACATACCTCGGCCTCGGTGTAAGCCGTTACACCAACTACGCAAGTGCAATGGGTCGCTGGAGGCCCGATGCGGGCAAAGAACAGGTCGGAGACATGTTCGGACGCCAAGCGATCTCAATGGTCTGGGATTTCGCCGAGGCATTCCCGTTCAGCAACTCGGCTGGCGGCTGGAGCCCTGCTTTTCGGTTCATCCCGAAGGTAATCGAATATTTGCCCGTTTCGGGCAGCGGCGAGGCGCTGCAGGCAGACGCCGCGTCGCGGAGTTATAAGAGAGTCCTCATCAGCACCGACCCTCCATATTATGACAACATTGGCTACTCCGATCTCTCCGACTTCTTCTACATCTGGCTGCGACGGTCATTGCGAGTGATCCACTCTGCCCAACTCTCGACCATGCTGGTGCCAAAGACTGAGGAATTGGTAGCAAATCCGTTCCGACACGGCGGCCGGGATGGTGCGCAGAATTTTTTTGAGGATGGTTTCCGCTCCGTCTTTGCACGCGCTCGAGAGTCTGCCCATGACGACCTGCCGATCACCGTTTGGTATGCCTTCAAGCAGAGCGAGGCTGACGAGCGCGGCGAGGCGTCGACCGGCTGGGAAACCCTGCTCGAGGGCATGATCCGATCGGGTTGGGCGATCACTGCCACTTGGCCGAGTCGTAGCGAGTTGGGCAACCGAATGCGTAGCATCGACTCGAATGCTCTTGCCTCTTCGATCGTCCTGTCTCTGCGACCGCGGCTCGAAGGGGCGCCGACAATCGATCGTCGCGAGTTCATTACGGCGTTGACGGAGGAGCTGCCTGACGCGCTGCGCAAGCTCCAGCAGGGGCAGATTGCGCCAGTCGACTTGCCGCAGGCTGCGATCGGGCCCGGGATGGCAGTATTCAGTCGCTACAGCAGAGTGATTGAGAATGACGGGAGAAAAATGACCGTCCGCTCAGCACTGGCACGGATCAACGAGATTCTCGACCAGGTCTTGGCCGAGCAGGAAGGGGACTTCGACGCGGCAACCCGGTTTGCAATCGCTTGGTACCGACAGCACGGTTACGGCGTCGGGACGTTCGGTGACGCGGATAGTCTCGCTCGAGCACGGAACACCAGCGTGGACGTGATGGATCGGGAAGCGATCTTGACTAGTCGGGCGGGCAAGGTTCAGCTGATCAAGCCTGCGGACCTGCCGGAGGAGTATGACGTCCTCAAAGACAGCCACACCTGCAACTGGGAAGCGCTGCACCATCTGATCAAGATCGTAGAGCATGATGGCATCGTCAGCACGGGCAAGTTCCTCCAGGCCGCGTTGAGCCGTCCCGACGGAGCCGTTAACGGCGATCTCGTCAAGGAACTCGCCCACTTGCTGTTCCGTATCGCCGAGGGAAATGGCTGGACCAAGGATGCGCTGAGCTTCAACAATCTCGTCACGAGCTGGCCCGAGATTCTCGATGTGGCGCGGACCGCGCCAAAGCCGGTCCGGGAGCAGGGCGCGTTCGACTTTACTGAGGGGGACGACTGACATGGCAGTGAGCAACCGCGACCGCATCGGCCAGATGTTCGACTTGCTGGCACCCAAGTTGGACGCCTTCCTGTCCCAGATCCTCGACCCGCAGCTCGAGGCCGGTCGTACCTGGGTCGACATCATCACCGCGGTTGACAACAGCGACGGCAGGGAGGTCCACCGGGGCGACCCGTCGGTCCAGCTCAAGCTGATCACCCGGGACTACACGCACCGGTACCGGCGTAACTGGCGTCCGTTGAATTCCCACTTGAACCGCACGCATCTGGCTTACGCCGCGGAACTCCTGCAGGTGCGGCACACGTGGGCGCACATGAGGTCGTTCACCGACGACGATGCGTACCGGGCTCTCGACACCGCTCAGCGTTTCGCGGTCGCGATCGGCGCTGTCGGGACCGGTGAGGAGATTGCGCGGATTCGGCTCAACCTGCGCCGCGTCACCGCAGACAAGGATGACAAGAAATTCCTCAAGTCCGCAGTCGACAACCCCGAGGCATCCGGGCTCAAGCCCTGGCGTGAGGTGCTGCCACCGCACGATGACGTCGCCACCGGCAACTTCCATGCCTCCGAGTTCGCCGCCGACCTGTACAAGGTCGCTACGGGCGGCGAGGTGGACTCGGATTACGCCGACCCCATCGAGTTCTTCAAGCGCACCTACCTCACCGAGGGCCTACGTGACCTCATCGGCCGCGCGGTGAGCCGACTGTCCGGTGACGACAACGCCTCGCCAGTGATCAACCTGCAGACCAACTTCGGTGGCGGCAAAACCCACTCGATGCTGTCCCTGTGGCACATCGCCGCCGGGCTCCCGGTGGGCGACTTCCCGCAAGACACCCAGGAATTGCTGAACGCCCACGGCTACGCCGGCGCAAAGGTCAACCGTGTCGCGATCGTCGGCAACCACCTTAGCCCGTCCGGTGCCACCAAGGAGGACGGCACCCAGGTCAGCACGATCTGGGGCGAACTCGCGTGGCAGCTCGGTGGCGCAGAGGGCTACGCGATCGTCGCCACCGCCGACAGCAACCGGACGCACCCCGGCGACGCGCTCCACGAGTTACTCGCGAAGTACGCCCCGGCCGTGATCCTGATCGACGAATGGGTCGCCTACGCCCGCTCGCTCGTTGGTCGTGACGACCTCGCTGGCGGCACCTTCGATGACCAATTCACCTTCGCCCAGTCGCTCACCGAGACCGCCAAAGGCACCTCGGGCATTCTGCTCGCGATCTCCATCCCCGCCTCCGAGAGCGGCGACGACTCCGAGACCGTCGCCGGCAACGCCGAGGAGGTCGGCGGTGCCAACGGTCTCGAGGCTCTCAGGCGGCTGCAGAACGTCGTGCGCCGGGTGGCCGATCAGTGGCGACCGGCGTCCTCGGACGAGGCGTATCACATCGTGAAACAGCGGCTGTTCAAGCAGCCCGACGCCGCCGGGCTCGCCGCGATCGGCGCGACGGCACGTGCCTATGTGGAGATGTATCGCAAGTACATCGATGATTTTCCGCGCGAGTCTCGGGACTCGACGTACGAGAACCGGATCAAGCGGACCTACCCCATCCACCCGGAGCTGTTCGACACCCTGTACGAGGAGTGGTCCTCGCTCGAACGGTTCCAGCGCACGCGAGGCGTTCTGCGGTTAATGAGCACGGTGATTCACGCCCTTTGGACAGGCGAGGACGCCGCGCCCCTGATCATGCCCTCGTCGATTCCGCTCGCCACGGCGAACGTGAATGCCGAGCTGACGCAGTACCTCCAGGACTCCTGGAAAACGATCATCGACGCCGACGTGGATGGTCCCAACTCCGAACCTGCCCGTATCGACCGGGAGAAGCCACTCTACGGCCAGCGAGCCCTGACCAAACGTCTCGCCCGTGCGGTATTTTTCGGTGCCGCGCCGACCATCGCACCGGGCTCGGTCCACAAGGGGATCGGCACCCAGCGGGTCTTCCTCGGCACCGCCGTCCCCGGCGACGTACCCGGCAACTTCCACTCCGCGCTGACTCAACTCGGCGACCGGGCCACCTACTTCTACTCCGGCTCCGGCAAGTACTGGTATGATCTCCAGCCCAACATCACCCGCACCGCCAAAGACCAGGCCGAGCGCCTGCACAAGGAAGATGTCTGGGCCGAGATCGTCCGCCGGCTGCAAAGCCAGGCCCGCACCCGCGGCGACTTCGCTGGCGTACACGTGTGCCCAGAAACCAATTCCGACATCCCCGACACGGACGAATCCCGGCTTGTCATCCTCCACCCGAAGGTCGCGCACAAGCGCGGCACCGAGTCAGCAGCGAAAGAATTCGCCCAGAAGGCGACCGAACAACGCGGTAACGCCAACAGAACCCATCGCAACATGCTCGTCTACCTCGCTGCCGACGAGGCCCGACTGGAAGAACTCGACACAGCGACCCGCGACTACCTCGGCTGGCGCCATGTGCTCGACAACGAGACAGACCTCGACCTGACCCACAACCAGAAGAACCAAGCTGCGCAGCGTCAGGCTCAGGCCGACCAGACCGTGACCGCGCGCCTGCTGCAAACCTTCACCTGGGCGCTCATACCCGCCCAGCCTGACCCCGGAGCGCCCTTCGTCCTTCGGGAGACCAAGGTAGAAGGGCAGTCTGACGCGTTGGCCGAGCGGGTCTCGCGACGACTCGGCAATGACGGTGACCTGTCCACTCGACAGGCCGCCGCGACGGTCCGTCTTGCCCTGGGCAAGGTGCCGCAAATCTGGAAGGACGGCCACGTCTCCCTAGGCGCGCTCTGGGGGCTTTACAGTCAGTACCCGTACATGCCGCGTCTGCGTGATCGCCGTGTCCTCGACGATGGCGTGGTCGATCTGCCGATGATCTGGCAGACCGATGCCTTCGCCCTGGCGACCAGCTACGACGAGGTCGCCAACCGGTACATCGACCTCTGGACCCCAGACGACGAGCGGCCCGCTCCCCCCACCACGGATTCGCTACTGCTCGTCCGCCCGGACGTCGCCGTTCAGCAGCGCGAGACCGAAGCCTCTGCGGCGCCGGGAATCCCGACTGGGTCCACCGAAAGCAGTGCCAAGAAACACTTCGAGCCGGACCCTGACCATCCGGGCGTCTACCACCGGAAGTTCAAGACCCGCTTCTACGGCGTCAAGACACTGAACACCGAGAAGATCGCACAGGACTTCAAGAACATCGCTGAGGAGGTCATCGCTCCCCTCCGAGCCGATCAGAGCACGAACCTGACTGTCCGCATCGAAATCGAAGCAACTGAAACCTCCGGCTTCGAGGAGAGCAAGGTTCGCACGGTCTCCGAGAACGCCCAAACCCTCAAGTTCGACCAGTCCGGCTTCGAGGAGAGTTGAATGTAGCAACGGCACTCGCTTGATCTGTAGTGGATCACGTTGTTCGTGGTAGTTACCCTGGTGATGGCCGAACTGGACCGATTGTATGAACAGATCGCGGACCGGTTCACCCGCGCCGAACCCCACGCATGGGTCTGGACTGATCGCGCACCTGGAACGCAAGAACGGATGGGACGCTGACCAGACGGCCTGGTGACGTGTCTCCAGACGGCATGCAGCGGCTGCTACGGCGAGCGGACCGGGGACGTCGACAGGGTCTGTGATTATGTCCGCGACTAGATCATCGAGCACCATCTCCGCTGAGACCCAGTCGCTGCATGACCCTTCATGCCTGGTGCTGCAACCGCCGCTGCTCGACAAATGCAAGCACGCCGTCTGCCTGCTCCCAGATGTCTTCGCGTCCCCAAGCCAGCCATCGAAGTTCGATGAGAACCACTGGCGGCAATAAGGGTTTTAACTTTCGAGACTGCTCAGGACCTTCGAGAGCGTGGGTAGCACGTCGTCGTACATGGACTCCTGTTCGCGTCCCTCGCCGCTCGGCGCGATGGCCTCGGCGAGCGCGCGAAGCCCCAGTGGGCCTTCGGCGGCCAGCGTGGTGGCCCTAGCCCGTCCGCGTTCCAACTCGGAGGGCGTCTGCCGACGGTACGGTCCGGTTCTCCAGAACTCGACGCCCATGCACACGGGTTCCACGGAACGGCCGAGCCGGACGCTCAGGTTGTTGATGATGCCTACGCCGTCGGCGTCCAGGTCGCACCACGCTGCGATCGGCAGTTCAGCGAAGCCGGACAGGAAGGCGACCAGCGGACGGCTGGCGTAGCCCTTGCCCCACACGCACAACCACCGGTCGTAGACATCAGTCCGCTGGCAAATTTGCTCGAAAGTGTCCTTGTTTTCAATCACGAGAACGCCGCGTACGGCAGTAGTGTCTACCGTGCCGAGCAGTCCGAGACCTCCGGCAGGCAGACCGATCCAAGGCTCGCTCGTGTGAGCGTCGGCGATGACGCTGCCGACGTGCCACAGTAGCGGACCACGCATCAGGATCTCGACGTCATTGACCTTCACAGCCTCCGTGAAGGACTTGTTGACAATGTTGGCGAACGCAGCTTCCCGTTCCGGAGTCCATCGCTTCGAGTCCCGAAATGCGTGGCTGGCGACGTCCTTTGCGGTGAGCTCACCGTTGGCACCCTCGTGGAGGTACCAGTAGCACGCAGCGCGGACAGCGTCCTCGTAGACCGACCACACTTTCGTTCCCGCGCGGGTACCTGCGGGCGCGCGAAGCGGTGACCCCTGCTCGACTCCGGCCAACAGAAGGCATTCGTCAGCCAATTCCACGATGTTTGTCATCAAGTTCTGGAGCTCTGCCCGCGCGGTGGCGGGGTCTGGCCTTCCGGTGACCTCGTTGAGGTGGTCGAGACGCGCCGCCTGCCACCCTGCCGTGAGTCGGAGGTGCTGTGGCCGGAGGTCGAATCCGGTCTTGGTCGCGGTCACCGTGCACCGCACGACGGCCACCCCGCTGCGGACCAGATCCATCGTGGATGGCCAGGCCCTATCCTCGAACTGGGTGACGAGGCCGGACCAACGACGCTCGGTCTTGGTACTGAGCACCCAGACGAGGTCGCGCTTGGTGAGTGTGGCAGGAAGCGCGAAGGACGACGACCGCGAGCTGGCGAGTAGGTCGACCTGGCGCACCTTGACTCGCCCCTTCCTGTCGCGGCGGACCCGGTCCGCCGGAGCGCCGAGTTCGAGTTCGTCATCGTCGTCGGCACGGGGTTTCGGCACCGTGAAGGCCTTAACATCGGGAGGCAGCAGGCCCGGCAGTGGCACCTCGATTCGGCCGGCGCTTTCACCGAAGAGGAACTCCAGTGAATGGGCGTTCACGGGTTAAGCTCCCTTGCCGCGCCGACCGGCCGTGAGGTGGTCGGCGGTCAGGGTGACCTGTTCGGAGTTCGCGTTGAAGCCCCACACTCGGGTCGGCCGGTTATAGGCTTCCGCCTCGCTCGTGTGGGCGAACCACATCAGCTCGCCGCAGACGTCCGCCGCATCGACTAGCACGCTGTCCTGGCATGTGCCAAGAATCGTGACCTGGGTGTCTTCGGCGACGCGTTTGAGCGCGCCGAGGACGTCCTTGCGGTTGACCTCACCCAGGCTGTTGCCGAGCTCGTCGAGCACGAGCACTCTGCCATGGGTCTCGGTGTCGGCCAGAACTGCCGCGAGGACGAGCTGCACTGCGTGGACCTTGACCTGTGCCCCATTGGCGACCTCCTTGTAGGACACCATCCCGCTGCCACGGGAGCGTCTCCACCTGGGTGTGACCTCCCAGACCCATTCGGATGCACCCTGTGGTAGCGAGGCCGCGACATGAAGGTCGGCTCCGCTGCCGCCACGTTGCCTGTCCAGTTGGTCGAACTGATCGCTCACGCGGCCGAGAATGCCTTCGAGGTGCTGCTCGATCATGTCCTGCATGACCTTAAGATTCTGCTCACCGTCCGCCAATTCACGCTCTAGTCCTTGATGGACGCGCGCGTGCTCAGCCCGCTGATTCTCGATCTTGGTTCGCATGACTCGATCCTGGCCCGCCATCGCTTCGAGTCTGCGGCACAGTGGTTCGGCGACGGCGGGGAGATCTGTTGCGGGTGCACGATCGCCGGACCCCGCGGCGAGCGCCTTTCGCAGCCGTATGCAGTCCCGCATCTCGGTGGGCAGCGTTTCGTCGCGATCATCGATGCCGAACAATCGCATCGCATCCGCCAACCGGTCCGTGGCCGCGACTCGAATCGTGCCGAGGTCCCGGACCGGCAAGTCGTCCAGGTCGCCCTCATACCGGTGCAGGGCACCACGAGCAAGCGCCTTCCACATCTCGACATCGAGATCGACGCGTTCCTGTTCGCGGGCACGCAGCTTGCGACGCTTCTCCCGTTCGTCACGCTGAAAGTTCTCCAGACGGACTTTGAGAAGAGTCACCTGCTGATCGTGCCCATCCAGTGCTCCCTTAGCCTGCTCCCAAGCTTCCTGCAGCTCGGCCTCATCCTCGGACGCCTTACCAATCGCACGATCAAATTCGCCGATCTGATTGGACAGCCGATCCTCTTCCTCATTCACGGCTTTCAGCCGCTCGGCAGCAACAGCGCAGTTGTGCTTGGCGGATGCGAGCCGAAGCGCAGCTTCAGCCAGCTGAAGTTCGGTTCCGGCTTGGTCTTCGAGCTCAACCGCGTCATCTACATCCCTACGGAGGCGACCCAGTAGTGCTTCCCTGCCCGCTATGGGGTTAGGGAAGCTGCCGCTGATCGTCAGGCTCAACGATCCGTCGTGAACGCGGTCGGGCGCGACCCGGTGCTCCAGGCGAGCTTCAAGCGTCTGAAGAAAGCGGGTGATCGGCAGCCGACACCGAACACCGTCCGGAAATGAACCTTCCAGCTCATCGGTGGTGATGACCATCGCCCCAGGGCGCTCGGCGAGGGCGGCATCAAGTGTCGGAGAAGCCAGTCGATGGTCAACGACGACGGCATCCTGATAGGGCAGCAACCTAGGTTCCCAGGCATGACGCTCGGACTCGTCGACCTCGACCACGTCGAAGAGCGAGGCGGCTTCGATCCCGTTGCTCTCCAGGGTGTCCAGCACCAGACCGGCCACCCCACCACGGCCGTTCTCTGCCCGATCTAGTACCTTCTCGGCCTCGGCAACCGCTGTGTGTGCGCTCTCCAGCTTGAGTTCGGCCTTGTTCCGGTCATGGAGCGACCTTGCGTGGTCTATTGCCGTCTCGGTAGACGGACGACCATCCCACTCAGCCGCGTCCTTCAAAAGCTTGTTCCGCTCATCCACCAAGTCGCGGTGTGCTTTGTTGACCTCCGCGCGCTGGATCCGAAGGCCACTGGTCTTCTGTTGCGCCCCCGTCCAGGCATCGCGAGCTCGTCGTTCGGTGGTGGCATAGTCTGTGGTGTTCTTCAGTTCGGCAAGCACCGCCTCAGTCTCAGTAACGAGCTTTGCTGCGTCTGCGTGCTTATCGCCAAGATCCTTAACGTCTTCGTCCGCGGCTGCGTCGTCGGACAGCGCCTTGCGGTACTGCGCAAGGACGTACAGGTCCCACTGACTATCAGCCTCAGTCAGCGCGGCCCGTGCAGCGTCTCGGTCCTCGATCGCCTGCAGCGTGACCGCTTCCTCACGTTCGCGCTCCGCTGCGCGCGAGAGCGAGTCGTCACGAGTACGCCTTTGCATTAGGACGTCGCCGCGCAGCGTGCGTTCGGCGTCAAGGTGCGCTTTGGATCCCGACAGCGCGATCAAGGATTCCCCGATGTCCTTCGGCTCCATCTCGGTCATTTGCTGACTGAGCAGCGATGGCACCGGAGGCCGTAGCGGGGTGTCGAGGTAGGTCAAGCAGCGGGGTGCGTCTCCATAGAGTTGCTCGGCCATGCGACGGGCGGACAAGGTGCCGCTGTGGCGCACGGCGTGCCAGATCGAGTCGGCCTGCAGATCGCGCTGTTCGAGATCCTCATCGTCGGCGAGATGCACGCCGCTGGCCCACCTGACCTCCAGCCACGGCTCAGAGGTAGTGAGATGAACCCACACCGTTACCGCCGTCTCCAGCGCGTCTACCTCGTCCGCGAAGACCCCGACGATGTACCCACTTCGTGCTGGGCTCGCCTGGTGGACGCTGACGCCGGCCGAGTCTGGCCGGAAGAGCACCCCAGTCGCGGCCTTTCCTCCCTTGGTGTCGAACCTCCACTGTGGATCACCGAGCAGGATCGAGACGACGGCTAGGAAGCTGGTCTTGCCGGACCCGTTGGAGTCACCGCGAGGTCCTTCGCCGGACACCGCGATGAAGGTGCCTGGGACGACGGGCACGGGATGGGTAGTCAGCCTGGCCACGTCGAAAGTCTGCACCGCGATCAGATGACGCGAACCTATGATTCCGCGGTTGCTCGCTTTCGGTACGTACTGGTCATTCATGCTCGTGTGCACTCCCGAGTCGTGGACCTGTTGCGCGTTGCCTGCGAATCGCCAGTGCCAGATCACCGTGAGGTTCGGCGACTAGGATCATTTCCTCAAACAGCGTCGTGGTCGCCCGCGGCGTGAGCCGGAGAACCTGAGCTCCGAGTACGACGCCGCCCCCGGTCGCTGACTTGATCAGCCCCAGAGCACGGAGTTCTCGCAGCGAGTCGTCGATCGTACTCTGGCGCTTGATCTGGCCCGTCTTCAGCAAGGCGGGCGAAACCGGATCGCCGTCGGTCCACGGTGCGTCCGAAAACAAGCGCCCCTCCGCCCGTGGAATGGCGACCGACAACAGCAGAACCATTGCCAGGACAGCACGTTGTTCAGGAGGCAGCACGCCTATGCCCTCCGAGGCGAGCCGTTCGCGGATCGTGTCGTCATAGCCCGTGATGTAGGCGCTACCGCGCTTGATCAGCACTCGGCCGGCCTCGGCGAGCACCTGCTCCACCACGTGCCGCAGCGGTATTTCCATGAGCGCGCGAAACTCACGAGCCGGGACGGGCAGCTCGGCGGTCTCCACGGCAGCTACCGCGGATAGAACGTCGTGCTGGCGGGCGATCGGCAGCGTGTCGAGCAGGTGCTCAGTCACTCGTTCGCCCTCTCACAGCTGGCAGTCGGGAGTGTTCGCGGCGCAGGCTGTCGACGTCGGCTTGTGTCCAGGTCGCCACCGCGGGCCCCAGCCTGATGGCCCCGTCAACGAGGTCGGTCACGAGGTACCCCCACCTGCGCAGCCGGTTGACAGCGTGTGTGACGTTCTGGATGCCCAGCGGCGCAAGAGTCTGCCGCAGCTCCTCGAAGGTCGTGGGCATGCCTGGGAACATCGGTGCGTCCGGATCCGGCCAGCAGCAGCTCAGACACGCGGCGAGCACGACCACCGTGCCTTCTCCCGCGCCGCTGGGGCCGCCCGCGTCGTCCGGCGTCAGAGGCACTTCCTCTCGCCAGCCCAAGGTCAGTTCGACTCCGGAATCGCCGCCGCCCAACTCGACCAGTCTGCGACCGGCGCGAGCGGCAGCGACCCGCAGACCAGTAAGGTCCGCGTCGTCCTCGGGGGGAGTGATCGTCCGCCACACCCTCATCTGGGCCAGTCGGAAGGCCTCAGTCACGGTAACCGCCCTTCTCGTCGATCAACCGGATCGGGGTGACGTAGCTGACCGTTCCGGTAATGTGCACCCGCAGCTCATCGGACAGCCGCAGGGTGAACCCGAGTTCAGGATCCCCGCACGCGGCGAGCAGATCGGCGACCAGGCGGATCGCATCGCGCCACGACGAGTTCTCGATCTCGACGGTGAGGTCGATCTCAGCGTTTCCGCGTAACTGCAACCGTAGAACGGCTTCGCGACGCTCACGCAGACTCGCACGTCTACGGCGCGCTTCACGGACTGGGTCGTGCTCCGGCGGCAGTTCTGGTGATCGCGGTGCGCGCCTACGTGGCTCGGGCGGCCGGTACTTCTCGACCGTCGCGAGAATCTCGTCCGGCGTTATCAACGCCGACGCCGGGTCGAAGACTATGCCTCCGAACACCTCAGCGAGGCCATCAGCCGACGAGCGCAGGGCGGCGCTGTGGTATTGCTCCGGCAGCAACATGGAGAAATCCCGCTCAGCGGTGACCGCGCGCAGGAGGCGATCGATCAAGTCACTGACCGCCGTCGAGTAGCGCAGCGCCTGAGTGATCAACTTCGAACCTGTAGGACTCAGTTCAGGAAACTGCGTCTCCACGACCGCCACGAGCGCCTTGGCCTCGGAAAGCATACGGTCCGCTCCCCGGCGATTGCGTCGCTCGTGCAGCAGTTCCTCGACCGGCCGGTCCCGGAGTTGAATGAGTTCGCCCGTACTGATGGACAGGGCACGCCTCAGAGTCGTCAGCCGCGCCAGCACATCATCGATGCCAAGCACGCCGTCGAGGATGTCGCGTCTGGTCTGGTCGAGGAGGAACAGGATTTCCTGGACCCCTGTACCAAGACGGAGCTTGTCGAAAACAAGCAAAGCGGCGACACCAGCGCCGTCGAAGTGCAGCCGGCGGTGGTAAGCACGCCCTTGCGGAGGCCGGATCAGCCGCAGCTGTTTGAAGACCGCGATCCGGCTCTCAAACGTGCCGGGACCTGCATCGCCGCAGGCCGCCTTGAGCTGTTCGACGGTCAGTCCTTCACCATTCTCATCGAGATCGCCGTAAGCCTCGTAGACAGCTTGCGCCCACTTGAGCATCGCCGGGTCGCGGATGACAGCACCAGCGTTGTCCGCCACCGCGGCAACGAAGGCGCCAAGCCGTTCGAGAAAGGCATCCTCGGACTCCGAGTCGTCATCGTCATCGGAGAATAGATGTTGCTCCGTCACGAAAGCCACGCTCGGACGGTTCCACGACTGCACATCGTGAAATCGTCCAAGAAGCCCGAGTGGGATGTCATGCGCCGAACGGGTGATCAAGCACCACGGGTGGACCTAGCAGGTGCTCCCTCAAGACACACACGATCGGGTGGGCCTTCTATTTGTGAGCCGCGGTTGCGTCCTGGTCGGTGTCGGGTTGAGTACCTTCGCACCTTTATGGGCGGCGTTCGGTTCCGAACGCAGAGTCGGCCCAGAACTTGGCCTCTCTTACAGAAGGTGGTGGGTGTGGGCACCGAACGAGACCGGAAGCAGCACGTGCGCCGCCGCTCCGATTCACGACGGCTCCGTGTCACTGACGAACGTCGTGACCCACCCGACGTCGAGAAGCTCGCCAAGGTCCTCATCAGTCTCGCGCGAGAGCAGGAACCCAACCAGCCAGAGGCCGCCACACAGAGTGGCGACACACCGACACCTTCAGAGAGTTAGAACCCTCAAAACACCACCTTGGCTTGGCGTTCTGTCGAACACCAAGCCAGAGATCCGCAACTACCTAGGGTAAAAACACCAGGTCAAGAGCGGTTAGAACCCTTAAGTGGAGGTTAGGGGACCTTACTCGAACATAAAAGACCAGGTCAGAGCCCTGGAAGAGCTCCTTGAGAAGCTTCCCAGCCTCGATGCCCCCGAGCCGACGTCGATCGAGCGCGACCGGCCGCGGCGTGCCCGGCAACTCCGTGCCGATCAAGTCGAGCAGTTGATCGCCGGCTACCGGTCCGGGGCGACGGTGTACGAGCTCGGTGACCGGTTCGGCATCGAGCGGCGAACGGTCAGCAACATCCTCCATCGGTACGGTGTGCCGATGCGCCGCCGCGGCCTCACACCTGAGCAGGTCGACGACGCCATCCACCTCTACAACCTCGGGTGGTCCCTGGCGCGAGTCGGCGACCGTCTGGGCGTCAACCACACCACCGTGCTCAACAAGCTCCGTGAACGCGGCATCCCCACGCGAGACAGCCATGGACGTCCGCGCCTCGAAGTAGGTGGTGCCCGATGACCCGGCGTGCGGTTATGTCGACTCAATCAGGTTCGGACGGGGCTGCCGTGGTTCAGGCTGTCACCGTGATCATGGGCGTCGTCGTCGGCCTGACCTTCCTCTTCGGCTTCGGCAACGTCCTCAATCTCGCGCTCAGGCTCGGCGTGCCTGCCTGGGTCGCGCCCCTCGTCGCGCCCGCGGTCGACCTGTCCATCCTCGGCCTGCTCCTCGGCACACGCCACCTCGCCCTCCACGGCGCCACACAAGAGCAGCTCCGGCCAGCCCGCCGGTTGCTCATCTTCGCCAGCCTTGCCACCCTCGCCTTGAACATCGCCGACCCAGTGGTCACCGGGGCCTACGGCAAGGCTGCGTTCGACGCCGTCGGCCCACTACTGCTTATCGGGTGGGCCGAGGTAGGACCCGGCTTGCTGCAGGCCATCACCACCATCGGCCATCCCGTAGCGACAGCGCTCGACGTCGAGGAGTCCGTCAGCCGCAACGACCATCGTGCCCTGAATGACCACGCTGGCAGGGCACTCGCCAGCGACGAGGACACCGATTCGGCTACGTCGTCAGCGTCGGGAAAGGTCGGCGACATCGAGGCAAGTGCCGAGAATGAGCTGCTCGAACGCGCCCGGCGCGCGGACGCCCGGCATTGGGCCAAGCATCGGCGCCCGATCTCGGCCGACACGCTCCGCAGAAACCTGCGTATCGGTGCCGCCCGCGCGCGACTGCTGGTGTCGATCATCAGGGCCGAGCAGTCGGCTGGCCAAAACATGGAAGATCGATTGTTCGCTCAGCCGGAATGGGCGTAACGACTGATTGCGCGGCGAGGACGCCCTTGGTCATTTACCAATTGACAATCGAGCCCGGTCAAGGCATTCACGGCCTCCTCCTACGAGACGCGACCCGGCCTGTTGCCCGACGCGGGTTTACACGGACGGCTGACTGCCTGCCTGGTGATCGGCCGCTGCGTCAACCGGGGCTCCTATGTGCACCTGCTGGGGTAGAGCCACCGGCCACCGGCCTGGGCTGCCCACCATGCCGGCGGACGCACACGAGGCGAGGGATAGCGTTCCGGCTCAGGGAGTTCCGAGTTGAAGGGAACATTCAGCTGGGCGATCATCTTGGCCAGGTATCGGGGAACGTCCGGGCCGGACAGGGGCAACCCGTTCTCGACGAGCACCGGCAGGGCGTCCGCGCCGAGAGCGGACCATTCGTCCTGCCATGCTTGAATGCGACGCCATGCGCTGGTGGTGATCGGTCCCCGGCTCATGCTCACCGCATAGCCGTACAAGCGCAAGGGATCGGAAGCGGAACGGCCTCGCAGAATGGGTCCGGCCAGGGGTTTCCGTAGCTTCTCGGGGTCACCGATGTCCACTTTGCGGCACCAGTACGCCCGGAACAGCAGTCGCCGCACGTCGTCGGCCACGCCCGCGCCGTATGCCTCTGCGTAGCCGGCGACGGCGGCTTCCGTCTTCGGCACGACGTCGGGCATTGTCCAGTCCAGTTGTTCGTCAGGCTGGAGCATGTCGAGCGTTTCGGCGATCTCGGCCTCCAGCGCGGGCCGGCTGTTACTGTCGAGTCGTCGGCCGGTCACCGGCAACCACGGTGCACGCTCGACAGCGCGCCAGTCCACGTCGATCCCGGCTGCACCCAGCGCGTCCACCCGGCTGCTGGCCAAATAGCACAACGGGCTGCTGAAATCCGCATAGACGATCAAGTTCATCTTGATTCCTCTCCGAGATTCATGGTTCGACGATGATGCTGCCCATGGCGCCGCGTTCGGCGTCGGCGAGCCGGTGCGTGGTGATGGTGTAGGTGCCGGGTTGGGTGAGGGTCAGTTCCACGAAGCCGCCTTCTCCCGGTTGCAGGTCCAGTTCCTGGGCGGCGCCGTCGGCTGTGTTTCCGGGCTGCAGCAGGTAGGTGCCTTCTTTGAAGACGGTGTCGAACTGGGTGCCGACCACGTGGAAGGCGCTGGGTTCGTTGGGCCCGGCGTCGAGCACCCACAGCCGGATGCGTTGTCCGATGCGGACGTGGATCGGCGCGGAACGGTACTGGTTGGCATAGCCGTTGAACACCACGAGGTTCGGGTCGGCGGCGAGCAGTTGCGGCGTGGCGGGTATGCCACCGTTCGGGCCGAGGTAGAACTCGGACTGCACGAGCACGTCGGAGGTCGCAACCGGGGCCAGGGTGGGTGGATCGATGATCACCGCGCCGTACATGCCCATCGCCAGATGCTGGATCATCGGTGCGGTGGCGCAGTGGTAGAGCCAGATTCCGGCGTGCTCGGCGCGGAAGGAGTAGGTCAGTTCGCCGCCCGGCGGGATGGGTCGCATGGCGGTGTCGGGGCTGACCTGGCCGGCGTGGAAGTCGATGGAGTGCGGCAGGTCGCCGTTGTTGATCACGTGCACGGTGAACAGGTCGCCGACGCGGCCGTGCAGCACCGGGCCGGGCACGGTGCCGTTGTAGGTCCAGACCTGTTGGCGCACACCGGGTGCGACCTCGATGGTGGCGTGTTCGACGCGCAGGGTGACGTCGTGTTCGGTGCCGCCGGAGGCTGGTTGCAGTGTCGGGTCGTAGGGCCGCCAGGTCGGTGGCGGGGCGGCGTTCATATCCATGCCGGCCATGCCGGGGTCGTGCTGACCGGCGATGGACGGCGTCGTCGTGGTGTGGATGGTCAGGGTCATGCCGGCTTGACGGTGGCCGGGCACGGTGCACCAGGCCTGCTCGTCCTGGGTGACGACGCCGAAGTCGACGGTCTGCTGCGCACCGGGGGCCAGCGTGCCGGTGCCCTGCCGGCCGTCCAGTTTCAGGTCGTGGTTCATCCGGCCGGTGTTGCGCACGGTCAGCACCAGCTTCGTGCCCGGGGTGACGGCGATGGTCGCCGGGGTGACCGTGAACTCGCTCAGGCTCACCGCCACCGGCACGCCGGAGGATGCGGTCGTGGCCGTTGCCGGGGCCGCGTTGTCGGGATGGCCGGGCCAGGCGCCGGCACTCACCAGGGTGAGCACCGCCAGCACGGCCGCAACGCTGCCGAGAGCCAGGATTTCGTGGCCGGCCAGCCGCCGTCGCGCCGATCCGGCAGAGGGCCCGGCGGTGCCGGCAGGGGCCGGCCGGCGCCGCGTCACCAGGGCCGCGACCACGAGGGCCGGGAACGAGCCGAACCCGGCCAGCGCCAACACCCACGCCAGCACCCGCGGGTCACCCGCGGTGGGCAGGGCGAGCAGGAGGAGGCCGAGGTTGCCTAGCACGGCGCGGGGCAGCCAGGCGTACTCCAGGACCTCGGTCAGTCGTCGATTGCTGCTCGGCCCGCCGCCCACGGTCACCGGGATCAGGAAGGTCAGCGCGCCGGTCAGGATCTGGGCGACCACGCCGATGCCGAGCACGGGCACCAGGAGGCGACCGAGCAGGTCGTCCGCGACGGTGCTGCCGAGGGCGAGGCCGATGATGTCGACGGCCAGGGCGGCCAGCAGCCAGCCGTTGGCCGCGAGCAGTGCCACGGGTGCGGCCGAGCGCGGTGGTTTGGCCCGCATCTCCCGGATCGCGGGCGTCAGCGCGTACGCCACGCCTGCCCCGTAGCCGGCCATGCCCGCAGCCGCAGCCCAGTGTGCCGCGGGGTGCCATCCGGTCAGGACCGCACCGGTCACCGCGACCGCCAGGCCGCCCGTGGTGAGCACGAGAACCTGCCGGGCGGTCCGCGGCGCCGTGTCGGCCATGCGGGTGCGCAGAACCGCGGGCCAGAGCATGAACAGGGTGCCGACCACGACGAGGCCGAGCCAGCCCAGCAGGTTCAGGTGTGCGTGTGCCAGGCGCACTGCCTGCTGCCATCCGGGGGACGGGAACGCGCCCCCGGCCAGCAGCCCGCCGAGGGTGCCGCCGATGATCAGGCAGATGCCGGCGGCCACGTAGTAGCGGACGACGACCCGCAGCCGCCCGGACAGGGTCGCGGCGCGTGCCATGGCGATCAGCGCGGCCGAGTGCGCGAACACCGCGCCGACCACCAGCACGGCCCCGGCGACGGCCACCCACGGCAGCCCGGCCGCCATCCCGGTGAGCACGGCGAGCGCGCCGAGGTTGAACGCGGCCAGGCGGGCGCTGGCCGGCCACTCGGGTCCCGGCCGGGCGTGCAGCAGGGCCTGGGCGAAGTGCCGGCTGTACACCAGCACGGCGTTGCTGGCCGCACCGAGCACCAGCAGGTGCAACGCCAGCCACTCCGGCATGGCCAGCACGCCGTGCGCCATCACCGTGCCCGCCGCGGCGATCAGATAGCCGGCGATCAGGCTCGCGGCGATGGCGTGCCGGCGTCGGCGTGGTGACGCGCCGGGGCCCTCGGTCAGCGGCAGGCGCCGGTACTGCGGCGCCGCCTCCGGTTCGTGGTCGATCACTACCCATCCCGCTTTTTAACGATTGGACTTGTAGAAACAACGATAGGGTACGGTGCGGCCCGGTGGGCGCGGTAGGGACGGAGGTCCTCTGCGGCCGGACCGCCGGAAGGGAATGATCAGCTGTCATGCTCGGGGTGTCCTGGGACACGGTCCGCCTGTTCCTGCACGTGCTGGCCGCGACGATCTGGGTCGGCGGACAGCTCACCCTGGCCGCGCTGGTCCCGGTGTTGCGCGGGCTCGGCACTCAGGTGCCCGCGGCCGCCGCGCGGCGGTTCAACCAGGTCGCCTGGCCGGCGTTCGCCGTGCTGGTGGCGACCGGGGTGTGGAACATCCTGGCCGAGGCGGCCAAGGACACCGGCCACTACCGGACCACGCTGATCGTCAAGCTCGCGGTCGTCGCCGTCTCCGGCATCACCGCGTTCCTGCACGCCCGCGCCCGCAGCACCACCGGACTGGCCGTGTTCGGCGCGCTCACGGGCGTCAGCGCGCTGGCGGCGTTGTTCCTCGGCGTGCTGCTGGCCGGCTGAACGCGGACGGGATCCGGCTACTGCCGGGCGAGGTGGGCGGCGCGGCGGAGCACGTCGTGCAGCATGGGGATGGTGAGGGTGCGGGTGGAGATGTTGCGGCGGCTGGGGTGGTAGCAGCCGAGCAGGTGCAGATCGCGGCCGGTGCGCGGGTCGGTCACTCGAACGTGGACGCCGTGGCCGAACGCCGGTCGAGGCCGGGGCAGTGACCACCCGCCGGCCGCGAGCACGGGCAGTGCTGCCTGCCAGCCGAACCCGCCCAGCACCACGACCACTCGCAGGGTCGGCCGCAGCAGCGCCAGTTCGCGGGCCAGCCACGGCCGGCAGGTGTCCCGCTCGATGGTGGTGGGCCGGTTGTCCGGCGGCGCGCAGTGCACCGGCACGGTGATCCGTACCCCGCGCAGAGCCAGCCCGTCTCCCCGGTGTGTCGCGGTGGGCTGAGAGGCGAGGCCGACTGCGTGCAAGGCGGCATAGAGCACATCGCCGGACGGGTCGCCGGTGAAGATCCGGCCGGTGCGGTTGCCGCCGTGCGCGGCCGGGGCCAGGCCGACGATCGCCAGGGTGGCGTCCACCGGCCCGAAACCGGGGACCGGCTTCGCCCAGTAGTCCCACTCGCGGAAGGCACTGCGTTTGACCGTGGCGACCTGCTCGCGCCAGGCCACCAGCCGCGGACAGGCCCGGCACCCGACGAGCACGGCATCCAGCTCGGTCACCGTTCCCGCATCAGAAGCGGTGGCCGCCGGGTAGCCGGGATCGTCCGGTGCCGGTGAGTTCGGCACCGCACCCGGGTGGTTGTCGCGCATGGACCCGTCACCTCCGCCGGGTGGACACTGGACATGGGTGGTGCGTCACCACGAGCAGTTTATACGAGCTTGATTGTATAAAATACGGGTGCAGGAGGTTACCTATGGGCATCGGGAAGGAGCGTGCCGTGGATACGCACATCGCCTGTCGCAGGATTTATGACCGGCCCGACCGGTCGGACGGGGTGCGGGTGCTGGTGGACCGGGTGTGGCCGCGTGGGGTGCGCAAGGAGAAAGCGCATCTGGACGAGTGGCTGCGCGAAGTGGCACCGTCGACCGAGTTGCGCCAATGGTACGGGCATGACCCCGCGCGGTTCGCCGAGTTCCGCCGCCGCTACCTGGCCGAGCTGCGCGAGTCCCCGCAACGTCAGGCCGCCCAGCACCTGCGCTTGATCGCCCGTCGACACGACCTGACCTTGTTGACCGCGACGCGGGATGTCGAGCACAGCCAGGCGGCCGTCCTCGTCGAGTGGCTGAGCCCAGGCTCCGGCCCGTCGACCTGACGCGGCCGGCCGAGGACCGCGTGGACCGGCGAACGCTGCGAGCATCCCACCCGGGGTGGGCGGGATGCAGGAGCGTGGTCCGTGGCCTCAACCCGGGCGTGTTCGCGTTCGTCATGGCCACCGGCATCGTGTCCACCGCCCTGGACGAAGACGGCGTGCCGGCCGTGTCGGATGCGCTGCTGCTGATCGGGCTGGTCGGCTATGCCGGGCTGATCGCCGTGTCCGGATGGCGCTTGGTGCGGTGGCCGCGGCAGATGCTGGCGGATGTGGTCAGCCCGAGCGGGTTCGCGTTCCTCACCTTCGTGGCCGCGTCGAACGTGCTGGCCGCCCGGCTGGCTCTCGGCGGGTGGTGGTGGCCGGCGATCGTGCTGCTGGTCGTGGGCGTGGTGAGCTGGCTGGTGCTCGGCTACGGGGTACCGCTGGGACTGATCGCCGACCCGCGCCGGCATCCGAGCCTGGACCAGGTCAACGGCACCTGGTTCATCTGGGTCGTCGGCACCCAGTCCGTCGCCGTGGCCGCCGCCACGCTCGCCCCGTTCGGGCCGGCCACGCTCCTGGCGACAGCCGGGGCGGTGTGCTGGGCGATCGGGTTGGTGCTGTACCTGCTGCTGGCCGGGATCGGGTTGGCCCGGTTGCTGGTCCGGCCGGTCGCGGCGGCTGAACTCGTCCCGCCGTACTGGGTGTTCATGGGGGCCGCGGCGATCACGATCCTGGCCGGCGCCCACCTGCTCGCGCTACCGGATGCCCTCCTGTCGCGCGGCGTGCTCGCGGATGTTTCGCTGGTGTTGTGGTCGTTCTGCAGCTGGCTGATCCCGCTGCTGGTCGCGCTCGGCGTGTGGCGGCACCTCGTGCGCCGGGTGCCGTTGCGCTACGAGAGTGCCCTGTGGAGCATCGTGTTCCCGGTGGGCATGTACGGCGTGGCCGGCGACCAGTTGGGGCACGCCACCGGCGCCCGCTGGCTGGCCGCGTTCGGCGGGGGCGAGGGGTGGGTGGCGCTGGCGGTGTGGGCCGTGGTGTTCGCGGCCATGCTCGTCGCGACCGTTCGGTGGCTACGCGGCGACCGGCCGGTGCGTGGCCGCGACGATGCCGGGCACGGAGATACCGGCGTCGAGCAGATCGGCCGGGGTGCCCGAGCCGGGCAAACCGGTGACGGCCAGGTGCACCCGGATACCGATGTCGGCGAGTAACGCCGCGGCGTCGGCGTCGACACCGACCAAGCGGGTCATGGTGCTCCCGGTGAGAACGAAAGTGAGGGAAGGCGATGGCATCGCTGCGTGGAGACGCGCTGGTGCTGTTCGGGGCTTCCGGCGACCTCGCCCGCCGGAAGTTGCTGCCCAGCGTGTACCGGCTCGCGCGTCGCGGACGGCTGCGTGGTGCACGGGTGATCGGGGTCGCGGCGACGGCATGGACTGCCGATCGGTTTCGCAGCCAGATCCGTTCGACGGCCGAAGCCTCTGGTGAGCTGGTGGATGACGCCATACTCGATGAGCTGGCCGGACGGGTCGGCTACGTGGCGGGTGACTACCGTGATCCGCAGCTGTACCACCGGCTGGCGGCGTCTCTGGACCGGTGCCGGGCACCGGTGTTCTACCTGGCGATCCCGCCGGACCTGTTCGAGAACGTGGTGACGGGGCTGCGCTCGGTCGGACTGCATCGGGGAGGCCGGGTGGTCGTGGAGAAACCATTCGGCCGGGATCTTGAGTCCGCGCGCCATCTCAATGCCTGTCTGCACGACGTGTTCGCCGAAGCCGACATCTTCCGGATCGATCACTTCCTGGGCAAAGAGCCGGTCCAGAACGTGCTCGGCACGAGATTCGCCAATACGGTCCTGGAACCGCTGTGGAATCGCAATTATGTGGCCCACGTGCAGGTCACCATGGCGGAGTCGTTCGGCGTGGAGGGACGGGGCGCGTTCTACGACCGGATCGGGACGGTGCGGGACGTGGTGCAGAATCACCTCCTGCAGCTGGTCGCCTTGCTGGCGATGGAGCCGCCGGTGTCGGCCGATCCCGGTGCGCTGCGCGACGAGAAGGTCAAGGTGCTCACCGCAACCCGTGCCGTGGATCCCGCGGACCTGGTACGCGGCCAGTACGTGGGTTACCGAGACGAGGCCGGGGTTGCGACCGGCTCGTCCACGGAGACCTTTGCCGCGCTGCGCTTGGAGATCGACTCCTGGCGATGGGCGGGCGTGCCGTTCTACCTGCGCGCCGGGAAATCACTGCCGTGCACGGTCACCGAGGCGGTCGTGGAGTTCCGTGAGCCTCCCCGCTTGTTGTTCGCCGAAGCCGATCCGACCCGGCCCGGCCCCAACCAGTTGCGGTTCCGGGTCAAACCCGACGGCCGGATCACCTTGTTTCTTCAGGCCAAGGTGCCGGGTGGTCGTTTGGTCACTGAACCGGTGGCGCTGACCATGTCGGAGGCCGAGGCTCTGGGCGAAGGTCCCGCGGCCTATGAACAGTTGCTGGACGATGCGCTGGATGGCAACCCTTCCCGGTTCGCCCGGCAGGATGCCGTGGAGCAGGCATGGCGGATCGTCGAGCCCGCCCTGACGGTGTCCCAACCACCGCTGGTCTACCAGCGAGGTTCCTGGGGCCCGGAGCAGGCGAACACGGTGGTCCGCCAGCATGGTGGCTGGCGCTCGTGCCAGCCGGGCACCTGATCGCGTCACGTGGCCAGCAGCCGATGCACGCCGTGGCTGACTGGTGGCCGTCATGCCCTGGTCCCCACCTCGGCCAGCGGCACGCTTGGATCTGCCAGCCGGGCGATGTCGACCGGGGTCTGGGCGTGGATGAGGGCCTTGATGTCGTGGGTGACGTCCCAGATGTTGACGTTCATGCCGGCCAGTACCCGGCCTTGGTGGAGCCAGAACGAGACGAATTCGCGTGTGCTCAGATCGCCGCGGACGACGACCTGGTCGTAGCCCTCCGGTTCGGTGTAGCCGGTGTATTCCATGCCCAGGTCGTACTGGTCGGTGTAGAAATACGGCAGCGCCTCGAACCGAGCGTCCTGACCGAGCATGGCCGCTGCGGCGGTCGCCGGCTGGTTGAGGGCATTGGCCCAGTGCTCGACCCGGATGTGCTTGTCCAGGAAGGGATGGTAGGCGCGGGCAACATCCCCGGCGGCGTAGATGTCCGGATCGGAGCTGCGTAGGGACGCGTCGACCACGACGCCGTTGTCCACCTCCAGGCCGGCCTCAGTCGCGAGTCGGGTGTTGGGGGCGGCGCCGACCCCGACGAGCACCGCGTCCGCCTCGACGTGGCTGCCGTCGGCCAGCCGCAGCCCGGTCGCCTTGCCGCTGCTGCTGGTGATCTCCTGGATGCCGGTGCCCCGGCGGAGGTCGACGTCGTGGGCGCGGTGCAGGTCGGCGAACACCGGCGCCACCTGCGGCCCGAGCACGCGCAGCAGCGGCAGGGCGGCGACCTCGACCACGATGACCGCGACACCGGCAGTCCGGGCCGCGGCGGCGACTTCCAGGCCGATCCAGCCGGCGCCGATGACCGCGAGCCGGGACGCGGTGGCGAACAGGTCGCGCAGGCGGTCGCTGTCCTCGACGCGCCGCAGGTAATACACCCGTTCGGCGTCGGCTCCGGGTATCGGCAGGCGGCGGGGTTCGGCGCCGGTGGTCAGCAGGAGCTTGTGGTAGGGCAGGTGGTCGCCGTCGGCGAGGATCACCTCGTGCCGGTCGCGGTCCAGGGATTGGACGACGGTGCCCAGCCGCAGATCGATGTCATGGCTGGGGTACCAGTCGGCGTCGTGGACGAAGACGCTGTCCCGTTCGGCTTTGCCCTGCAGGTACTCCTTGGACAGCGGTGGCCGTTCGTAGGGACGCGACGCCTCGTCCCCGATGAGAACGATCCGGCCGTCGAAACCCTGCTCGCGCAAGGCTTCCGCGGCTTTGGCACCGGCCAGGCCGGCACCGACGATCACGAACGTGGACTGACTGGCCATTGGTGATCACCGTCCCGAGGTGGCGGGTGGGGTGGACAGGGTTCGGGCGAGTTGCTCGCCGAGGTGATCCCAGCTGGCGTCGAACTTCGCCACACCCTCCTCTTCGAGGACCCGGACCACGTCGTCGTAGTCGACGCCGAGTTCGGCGAGGTCGTCGAGCGTCTGCTGGGCGGCCTCGTAGGTGCCGTGCACGCTGTCGGCGGGGATCACACCGTGGTCGGCGACGGCGCGCAAGGTGGCCTCGGGCATCGTGTTGACCGCGTCGGGGGCGACCAGATCGACCACGTATCGGGTGTCCGGATACGCGGGGTCCTTGACGCCGGTGGATGCCCACAGTGGACGTTGTGGCCGGGCACCGGCCTGCTGCAGGGCCTGCCACCGTTCGGTGGCGCACGCCTGCTCGTAGCGTTGGTAGGCCAGCCGGGCATTGGCGATCGCGGCCTGGCCGCGCAGTGCGGCGGCTTTGTCGCTGCCGAGCTTGTCCAGCCGACTGTCGATTTCGGTGTCCACTCGGGACACGAAGAACGAGGCGACCGAAGAGATCGTGGCGACGTCGCGGCCGTGGGCGCGAGCCTGTTCGAGTCCGGTGAAGAACGCGTCGATCACTTCGACGTAGCGGGCCAGGGAGAAGATCAGCGTGACGTTGATGCTGATTCCCTCGGCCAAACATGCGCTGATCGCGGGTAGCCCCTGTTTCGCGGCGGGAATCTTGACGAACAGGTTGGGCCGGTCCACCAGCCACCAGAGGGCTTTGGCTTCGGCGATGGTGCGCTCGGTGTCGTGCGCGATGCGGGGATCGACCTCGATGGACACCCGGCCGTCCACCCCGTCGGTGGCGTCGTACACGGGGCGCAGCACGTCGCAGGCCCATCGCACGTCGAACGTGGTGATCTCGCGCAGCGCGGTGCTCATCTCCACCCGGCGCGCGGCGAGCTGCCCAAGTTGCTCGGCGTAGGTGTCGCTGCCGGTGATCGCTTTGGCGAAGATGGTCGGGTTGGTGGTGACTCCGGCGACGTGCTGGTCGGCGACCAGGCCGCAGAGGCTGCCACTGGTGAGTCGCTCCCTACTCAAATCGTCCAGCCAGATCGATACTCCGGCGTCGGTGAGAGCGGTCAACGGGTCGGTCATCATGGCCTCCTTCCGGTCGGTTACCCGTCGCTGGCGGCGGGGCATGGGCTCAGAGCACGATCCGAGTCGGGTGTTCCAGCAGCGCGGTCAGGTCGGCGAGGAACTGGGCGCCGGTGGCGCCGTCGAGGACGCGGTGGTCGATCGAGAGCGTCAGGGTCATCGTGGTGGCCACCGCGAGTTGGCCGTCGCGGACAATCGCCTCCTGGGCGGCGGCGCCGACAGCGAGGATCGCCGCCTCGGGCGGGTTGATCACGGCGGTGAACTGGTCGATGCCGTACATGCCGAGGTTGCTGATGGTGAAGGTGCCGCCGGTGATCTCGTCCAGGGACAGCCGGCCGGCGCGGGCCCGCTCGGCGAGGTCGTGGGCTTCGCGGCCGATCTGGGACACGGTCTTGCGGTCGGCGTCGTGGACGACCGGAACGATCAGACCCTCGTCCAGGGCAACCGCGATACCGATGTGCACGCGGTGGTGGCGTAGCAGCCGGGTTTCGCCCCAGGAGGAGTTGACCTGCGGGTGCGCGATCAGAGCCTGGGCGCAGGCTTTGACGAGCAGGTCGGTGACGCTGACCCGGACGCCGGTCTCGGCGAGGTCGGTGTTGACCTGAGCACGGAAGGCCACCAGGGCGTCGGCGTCCACGACGCGGGTCAGGTAGAAGTGCGGTGCCTGCTGGGCGCTGGCGGCGAGGCGTTGTGCTGTGAGTCGACGCACCCGGGTCAGCGGGATCTCCTCGGTGTCCGGGTCTGCCGCGGGTGTGCGGTGGGTTGTCGGCCGTGGTGCCACTGGTGTTGGCGCCGGTGGGGCGGCGGCTTGGTCGGCGATGGCGGCGTGGATGTCGGCGCGCACGATGCGTCCGTCGGGGCCGCTGCCGGGGATCGCGGCGAGGTCCAGTCCGTGTTCGCGGGCGAGCCGACGAGCCAGCGGGGACGCCCGAAACGCCACTGTGGACGGTGAGCTCGGGACCGGGACGGGCCGTGGTGGCGGCGGTGTGGGCGGTGCCGGAGGCGGGGCTGAGGACCGTTTCTCAGCAGAGGTCGTCGCCGGGACGTCGAGGCTGGCGGCGGGCGCGGTACCGGCGGGGACGATGACCGCGATGGGGGTGCCGATGGGCACGGTCGCGCCTTCGTCGACCAGAAGACGGGCGAGGACGCCCTCGTCGTATGCCTCCAGTTCCATGGTGGCCTTGTCGGTGTCGATCTCGGCCAGGATGTCGCCCTTGTGGACCGGGTCGCCTTCGTGCTTGTGCCACGTGGACAGGACACCTTCTTCCATGGTGTCGGACAGGCGGGGCATCAACACGTCCGTCATCGGTGGTCCTCCTGGCCGGCGAAGCGGGTGGCGTCGAGGGTGTCCCGGATGGCGCGGGTCAGGGCGGTGGCGTCGGGCAGGGCGGCCAGTTCCAGCGGTTTGGCGTATGGGAGCGGGACTTCGGCCGCGGCGACCCGGCGGACGGGGGCGTCCAGGTAGTCGAACGCGCCTTCGGCAAGGGTGGCCACGATTTCCGCGCCTACGCCGTAGGACAGCCAGTCGTCTTCGAGCACGACGGCTCGGCTGGTCTTGCGGACCGAGGCACAGATGGTGTCCCGATCCAGGGGGCGCAGGCTGCGCAGGTCGACCACCTCGACGGAAATGCCGTCCTCGTCGAGCCTGCGGGCGACGTCCAGCGCGACGACGGCGGCGCGGGAGTAGGCGATGACGGTGATGTCGGTGCCGGGTTTCATCACCGTGGCGGTGCCGATGCCGAGGGTGTGGTCGCCGTCGGGGACCTCGCCCTTGGTGTTGTACAGGGCGAGATTCTCCAGCAGGAGCACCGGGTCGTCGTCGCGGATCGCCGCGGACAGCAGGCCCTTGGCGTCGGCCGGGGTGGCCGGGGCGAGCACCTTCAGCCCGGGCACGTGGGCGTACCAGACCTCCAGGTTCTGCGAATGGGTGGCGGCCAGCTGCTGGCCGCCTCCGCCGGGGGTGCGGATCACCAGCGGGACGCGGACCTGGCCGCCGAACATCGAGTGCATCTTGGCGGCGTGGTTGACGATCTGGTCGATGGCCAGCAGGCTGAAGTTGATCGTCATGATCTCCACCACCGGCCGCAGTCCCAGCATGGCGGCGCCGATCGCGGTGCCGACGAATCCTTCCTCGCAGATCGGGGTGTCCCGCACTCGGCGGGGACCGAACTCGGTGAGCAGCCCGGCGGTGATCTTGTAGGAGCCTTCGAAGACACCGATTTCTTCGCCGAGCAGCAGCACGTCCTCGTCGCGGAGTAGTTCGGTGCGCAGCGTGTCGTGGAGCGCCTGCCGGTAGCTGATCAAGGTCATGGTGTCACCACCGGGTCACCGGGCCGGCCTCGGTAGGTGTTGGCGACCGGGGTGGCATACACGTGGTCGAACAGCGAGTCCACGTCCGGGGCCGGGGCGTGGTCGGCTGCGTCGACGGCCGCCGCGACGGTCTGCTCGGCCTCGGCGTCGATCCGCGCCGCGTCCTGCGCGTCGAGAGCACCCTCGTCGATCAGCCGGGCGCGGAAGGCGGGCAGCGGATCGAGTTCCCGGAGTCGCTGGTTGTCGGCGTCGCTGCGGTAGCGGGCCGGGTCGACGACCGAGTGGCCGCGCAAGCGGTAGCTGACGGTTTCCAGCAGCATCGGCTGGTGCTCGGTCCGGGCCTTGTCCAGCGCCTCGCGGGCGGCCTCGCGGACGGCGATGACGTCGTTGCCGTCCACCCGCTGTCCCGGGATGCGGTAGGAGCACCCGCGCCGGTACAGCTCGGGTTCGCCGGCGGCGGCCTCGACCGGCGTGCCCATGCCGAGCTGGTTGTTGACGATCACGTACACGATCGGCAGTCGCCACACAGCGGCGAGGTTGAGCGACTCGTGGAAGGCCCCGATGTTCGTGGCCGCGTCCCCGAGCAGGCACATCACCGCGTCACAGTCGCGGCCCGGCTCGTGCCGGTAGGCCACGGCGAGAGCGGCCCCGGTCGCCGGCGGGATCTGGCCGCCGACGATGCCGTACCCGCCCAGCAGGCGGTGCTGGGTGTCGAACAGGTGCATCGAGCCGCCCCGCCCGCCGGACAGGCCGGTGGCGCGCCCGAACAGTTCGGCCATGACCCGTGCGGGTTCGGCGCCGCGAGCCAGGGCGTAGCCGTGTTCGCGGTAGGTGGTGAACAGGTAGTCGGTGGGTCGTAGAGCGGCCATCAGGCCGACGACGGTGGCTTCCTCACCGAGGTTGAGGTGGCAGTAGCCGCCGATCTTCGCCTTGGTGTACATCTCGGCGGCGCGCTGCTCAAAGAGCCGGATCAGCGTCATCTGCCAGTAGTAGCCACTTAGCACCTCGGCGTCCTCCGACGGCGTGGGGCCACGGGTCGCCACGGGGCCGCTCGCCGGGGCCGAAGTGGGATCGACCATGCCGAATACCTCCTCGCCGTGCATGTCGGGGCTCAGCTGCCGGGGTCGGGGTCCTGCAGCTCGAACTGGTCGGCGCCGGCCTGACATTTCGGGCACGACGTCGAGGCGTGGCTTCCGCGCACGGCCTCGCCACAGACCTGGCACACCCATTCGGTGGCCAGCAGCGCGACCACGTCCGAGCGGCTCACGATGCCCACCAACCGTGCTCCGGCCAGCACCGGAACCCGGTGGATGCGCCGTTCGACCAGCAGGTGGCGCACCTCGTCGACGTCGGTGTCTTCGGTGACGCTGATGACCGCGGTCGACATCACCTCGCGCGCGGTGCCGCCGGATCGGGCCAGCAGGTCGTACTCGCTGACCAGGCCGACGACCGCGTCGTCGGGGCCGACGACGGGCGCGCCGCTGATTCGGTGCTCCCGCAGCACCGCGGCCACCATGGCCGGTGTCGCGTCGGCCGGCACGGTCACCACCGGGGCGGTCATGATCTCCTTGACCCTCACCGGGATCCCTCCGCGATGCCGAGCACGGCCAGCGCCTCGCGCACCATCTGGTGGGTGAAGCCCCACTCGTTGTCGTACCAGCTCATGATCTTGACCAGGGTGCCGTCCACCACCCGGGTCATCGCCGCGTCGATCACCGAGGCGCGCGGGTCGCCGACGACGTCGGTAGACACGATCGGGTCCTCGGCGACCCCGACGATGTCCCGGTAGCGGTCGGTCGTGGCCTCGGCACGGAAGATGTCGTTGACCTCGGCCACAGTGGTGGGCCGGGTGGTCACCGCCGTGATGTCGGCGATCGACCCGACCGGCAGCGGCACGCGCAGCGCCACCCCGTCGAATCGGCCGGCCAGTTCGGGCAGGGCACGAGTGGTGGCCAGGGCGGCCCCGGTCGAGGCGGGCAGCATGTTCACCGCCCCCGACCGGCCGCGACGGAAATCCGTGCTGGGGCCGTCGATCAACTGCTGGGTGGAGGTGTAGGCGTGGACCGTGGTCATCACCGCCCGCGCCACGCCGACCCGCCGATCCAGGATTTCCACCACGGGGGTGATGCAGTTGGTGGTGCAACTGGCGCACGAGATGATCCGCTGGTCCGCACCCGCCCGGTTGGTGCCGTGCACCACGGTGGCGACAGTCTCGGTCCGGGCTGGCGCGGACAGGATCACGAACCGCGCGCCGGCGGTCAGGTGCCCGGCCAGTTCGGGTTCGTGCCGGAACGCGCCGGTGCACTCGAACACCAGGTCCACGCCCAGCTCGCGCCACGGCAACTCGGCGGGGCTGCGGTGCGCGGACACCGGGATGCGGTGCCCGTCGACGACCAGGGCGTTACCGTCGACGCTCACCGGCCGGGGGTAGCGGCCGTACACGCTGTCGTAACGCAGCAGGTAGGCGAGGTTGTCGATCGAGACGAGATCGTTGACCGCCGCGACCTGCACACCTTCGGTGTTCAGCAGCAATTTCAACGTGGCCCGGCCGATCCGGCCCAGGCCGTTGATCGCCACCGCCGCCATCGCACACCGCCTCCCAGACACCTGCCGCTCGGGGTGGATTCCGGTGTCGAGGTTGGTCGGGCCGGCTTGCGAATTGCCTGCGGTCGGTTATCCGGCGAGTGCGGCCAGCCGCGGCACGAGTGCCAGGTAGCCGGCCTCGCGCGCCGCGGCCAGCGCCGCCCTGGCTGCGGCGTTGGCGCCCGGGGCGCCACGGGCGTGCAGCAACTCGGCCTGCGCCCACCGGGCTTCGTGCCGGGCCAGCGGAACACCCTGCTGCAGCGCGGTGCCGATCAACGGCTCCGCCTCGGCCACCCGTCCCTGGCCGACCAGGACCAGCCCCAACCGGGCCGCTGCCCAGCCGCCGAACAACGGAATCTCGTGGCCCACGTCCAGGCACTCGCGGAAGGCGGCTTCGGCACGGTCCAGGTCACCGGCGGACTGCCGGGCGATTCCGAGCGCCCGCAGCCCGGCCGCGATCCACTCGGTGTGCTCGATGCGCCGGGCGATGGCCAGGGCGGCCCTGGCGGCGTCCTCGGCCTCGTCGTGGCGGCTGAGGGCGGAGAGGGCTTCGCTGCGATGCCACAGGCAGGAACTGTGCATCTCCGGCAGGTCGGCGGTGCGGGCCCAGGCCAGCGCCGCGTCGATCTCGGCCAGGCCGGCGGCCGGCTCGCCGAGGAGTGCCAAGGCGTGCCCGCGGGTGGCGCGAGGATTCCACAGCAGCAGCGTCTCGGGTGAGGTCGTGGGCAGCCGGGCCAGATCGTCCAGCCGGGTGGCGGCCTCGGTGAGCCGGCCGGCGAGGAGAGCGGCCATCGCCTGCCAGTGCAGCAGCCGCGCGGCGCCCTCGGGGTCTCCGTCTCGTCGCACCAGCCGCTGCGCCCGCCGGAAGCGCCGGCGGCCCGCGTCGAGCCGGGCCAGCCACAGGTCGGCCAGCGCCCGCGCGGCCAGCGCCTGGCCACGGGCCGCCGGGTCGTCCCCGGCATCGGCGATCGCCAGTTCGGCCAGCTCCGCGCCCCGGAACGCGCTGAGCGACCGGGTCTCCAGGATGGCCCGCTGGGCCAGCACGCGGGAGCGTTCCGCCCCGGACGGGGCTTCAGCCAGCGCCGCGTCCAGGTCTGCGCGGGCATCGCGGAGTCGGCCGCACCGCCGGTGCGCCTCGCCCCGCATCTGCCACAGCGCGGCCCGGGTGTGGCCGGGTGTCGCCGCCGCGAGACCCGCCTGGATCAAGCGCAATGCTTCCCGATCGGCGATCCGGTTCAACCGGACCCGCGCGGCGTCGGCGAACGCGACGGCTGCGGCGGGACGATCGCCGCCCGCCGTCAAATGGGCGGCGACCTCGGCGAGGTCCCCGTCGTGCTCGCGCAGGGCCTCGGCGAGCATCAGGTGGCGCCGCAGCCGATCTGTGGGGTCGAGGTCGGCGGCCACGACATCGCCGACGGTCCTCGTGGCGGGCACCCAGCCGTCGTCGTCACCTGTCACGAGGCCGGCGTTGGCCAGCACGGTCAGCGCGTCCAAGGTGCCCGGCAGGTCCAGCCGAGCGGCGGTGGCCAGCACACTGGCGGGGGCGGGACGGCCCAGCAGCGCGAGCAGCGTCAGCGCTTCCCGGCCCGGCATGGGCACCGACGCCACCCTGGCACGGACCAGCGGTCGCGCCCCGGCGGCCACCAGCGCCCGGACTTGCGACCGCGAGCCGCGGTCGCGCAGCCGCCACCGGCCACTCGGGTCGCGCTCGACCAGATGGGCGGTGGCCAGCGCCTCCAGCATCTGGATGGAGGTCGCGGGCATGCGGTCGGTGCACTCGGTGATGGCCGTGCGCAGGATCGGGCCCATGATCAGGGACAGATCGGTGGTCGACCACGGGGCGAGGTCCACCCGGCGAATCAGTCCGGGGTCAGCGCCGGCCAGCGCCTCTGCCGGATCACGACTTCCCGAGAGCGGAGTGGTCGGACACGTGGCGATCACCTGCAACCCTGATACGCGCTGTCGCAGCACCCGCAGCATGGCCAAGCTGCTGTCGTCGGCCCACTGCAGGTCGTCGATCGCGATCAGAGAGTGAGGCCGTGCCCACGCCCGTGCCGCGCGCAGGACGGCCCGTGCCGCCTTCGGTATGTCGGCGCACAACGGGCTGTCGTCCGGGGACGCGCTGGCTCGTGGCGCCGAGACCAGGTGCGGATGCTCGTCATGTTCGGCCCGGGCTCGGTGAGCTTGCAGGGTTCGTAGCAGGTCGGCAGCCAGCGCGCCGGGGTCGTCCCGGCCATCCCGACGCGCGCGCAGCAGCACGACCGGCATGCCGACCTGATTGGCCAGTTCGGCGAGCAGGCGGGATTTCCCGCTGCCCGGCGCGCCGCGGACCAGCACCACCCGTACCTCTCGATCGGCCAACAGCTCGGCGATCCGCTCCCGCAGCCGGTCTCGCCCCACGAACGGGACAATCGACCCCGACCGGTCCCCACCGCCGACCTCCCCAGGCGTGGTCAGCGGCAGGCTCGCGGCGGCGGGGGTGCCCGGGCGGATCTCGTCACACAGCACTTGTTGGCGAAGCCGCAGCGCGTCCGCGGAGGGGTCGATACCCAGTTCATCGCCCAGGCGCCGTCCGAACGCGTCGAAGCTCGCCAGCGCAGCCGCCCGGTCACCGCCGGCCGCCAGTGCCCGGACCAGCAGCAACGCCGCCGCCTCGCGCAGGGGATGCTCGTCGGCGGCCGTCTGCGCGCAGTCCACGGCTGCGGCGGTGTCGCCAACAGCCAAAGCGGCGGTGGCTGCGCCTTCCAGCGCGTCGAGGTGGGCGCGCAGCAGGTGGTGGCGGTGCTCAAGGGCCCAGGGGGCATAGGCGTCCTCGGCAAGCGGTTCGCCCCGCCACCACGCCAGCGCTGTCCGGAACGCGGTCAGCGCGGCGTCCGGATTGTGGGTCAATTCGGCCTGCCCCCGGCCCACGGCGGTCAGGAACACCTCGATGTCCACCCAGCAGCGGTCGTCGCCGACCAGGGTGTAGCCGCCGTGGCCGGTCTGGATCAGCGACCGGTCACCCAGAGCGCGGCGGATGCGGCTGATGAGGATCTCGACGTTGCCCGACGCGTCGATCGGCGGCTGTGTTGGCCACAGTGCCTCGATAGCGGCGTCTTTGGACAGCAGCGTTCCGCGGGACAGGGTGAGCATCCGCAGCAGTTGACGCGCCAGTCGGCCGCCGAAGACCCGGTCCGGTTGCTCCCGGCCGTCTCGGCGGACCGCGAACCGGCCGAGCAACTGGATGCTGACCTGCGAGTTCGACCGCTCGTCAGCCGGGTCGGGTTGACCGTTCGGTTGGTTCTGCTGGCGTGACAGGCTCATCTCAAAGACACCGCCGGTCTGTTGTCGCTCCAGTGACCGCGTGCGTTTCACCGCCCTGACGCGGCCGGTCGCAGGCAAATTGCAAGCACCTGCCCCCACCGTGACTGTAACCACAGGGAGCAAATCGAAACTGGGGTCTTTGGTCCTCAGATCAACATCGCTTGATCAGGTGACATAGCGGTACGGAGGTGGGCCGGCGATGGTGCACATGCGCACCCCAGCAGGACCAGGCGGGACCGGCACTCGGGCGCCGGGGCGGGCCCCGATCACCATCCGAACCCTGCGGATCGACCGGTGGTGGGCCTACCCGGCCTCGACGTTCACCGTCCTGCTGGCGTTCATCGTGTACTCCACCTACGCGGCGGTAGCCAACCGCGACTACTACGCAGACCCCTATCTATCTCCGTTCTACTCGCCCTGCCTGTCCTGGAACTGCGGCCAGGTGCCCGGCTCGCCCGGGGCACCACACCTGGGCTGGTTCGGTACCTGGTGGATCGTCACGCCCGCGGTGATCGTGTTGATCTTTCCGCTGGGGTTCCGGTTGACCTGCTATTACTACCGCAAGGCGTACTACCGGGCGTTCTGGCTGGCACCACCAGCCTGCGCGGTGCCCGAACCCCATCGCCGCTACACCGGGGAGACCCGGTTCCCGCTGATCCTGCAGAACGTGCACCGCTACTTCTTCTACGCGGCGATGGTGTTCAACGTGATCCTCAGCTGGGACGCGGTGATCGCGTTCAACTTCGACGGGCACTTCGGCATCGGCGTCGGCAGCGTGGTGCTGGTGATCAACGCGGTGCTGCTGTGGCTGTACACGCTGTCCTGCCACGCCTGCCGGCACGTGGTCGGTGGCCGGATCAACCACTTCTCCCGCCACCCGATCCGCTACCGGCTCTGGACGGCCGTGTCGAAGATCAACCCGATCCACGGCCGGTTCGCCTGGGCCTCGCTGGTCTGGGTGGCGCTGACCGACCTGTACGTGCGGCTGGATGCCGCCGGCATCCTGCACGACCCGCGCATCGTCGCCTGACCGGGGAAAGGTGGCGTGACCATGAGTTACCAGATGAACCTGCGGATCTGGCGGGGCACCGCCAAGGGCGGCGGCCTGGTCGACTACCCGGTCACGGTGGCCGACGGCGAGGTGGTGCTGGATCTCGTGCATCGGGTGCAGTCCACCCAGGCCGGGGACCTGGCGGTGCGGTGGAACTGCAAAGCCGGCAAGTGCGGCTCATGCAGTGCGGAGATCAATGGCCGGCCCCGGCTGATGTGCATGACCCGCATGTCCGCGTTGCCCCGGGACGCCATCACCATCACGCCGCTACGCACCTTTCCGGTCATCCGGGACCTGGTCTGCGACGTGTCGTTCAACTACCGCAAGGCCATGGAGATCCCGTCCTTCACCCCACCAGCCGACCTCAAGCCCGGCGAGTACCGGATGCGGCAGGCCGACGTGACACGGCCGCAGGAGTTCCGCAAGTGCATCGAATGCTGGCTGTGCCAGACCGTGTGCCACGTCATCCGCGACCACGACGACAACAAACCCGCCTTCGCCGGCCCCCGGTTCTTCATCCGGCACGCCGAACTGGACATGCACCCGCTGGACACCGCCGACCGGCGCGACCAGCTGCGCGAGGCGCACGGCCTGGGCCTGTGCAACATCACCAAGTGCTGCACCGAGGTGTGCCCGGAGGGGATCAAGATCACCGACAACGCGATCATCCCGATGAAGGAACGCGTCGTGGACCGCCGCTACGACCCGTTGCGCCGCCTGTTCCCGCGCTGGCGGCGCAAGCCCGGCAGCGAACCGGGCAAGGACGGCCCGGCCTCCCCGGATGCGTGAGCGGAGGATTGCCATGTCTGCCAACAGTTTCGGTGCCCGCGACGTCCTCGTGTCCGGCGGCGCGTCGTACGTGATCCATCGCCTCGACCGGCTCGACGGCGCCATGCGCCTGCCCTACGGGCTGAAGGTGCTGGCCGAGAACTTGCTGCGGCACGAGGACGGCCACGCCGTCACCGCCGACCAGATCCGCGCTCTAGCCGCCTGGGACCCGGCAGCCGAGCCCGCGACCGAGGTCCAGTTCACCCCGGCGCGGGTGCTGATGCAGGACTTCACCGGGGTGCCGTGCATCGTGGACCTGGCCGCGATGCGCGAGGCCATGGTCGCGCTGGGCGGGGACCCGGCGGCGATCAACCCGCTGCGCCCGGTGGAGCTGGTGATCGACCATTCGGTGATCGCCGACTACTTCGCTCGCCCGGATGCGTTCGACCGCAACGTCGAGCTGGAGTACCAGCGCAACCGGGAGCGCTACCAGTTCCTGCGCTGGGGCCAGCAGGCGTTTGACAACCTGCGGGTGGTGCCCCCGAAGACCGGGATCGTGCACCAGGTCAACATCGAGCACCTGGCCCGCGTGGTGTTCGCCGAGGACGGCCAGGCGTTCCCGGACACTCTGGTGGGCACGGATTCGCACACCACGATGGTCAACGGGCTGGGCGTGCTGGGTTGGGGCGTCGGCGGGATCGAGGCCGAGGCCGCGATGCTCGGCCAGCCGATGAGCATGCTTCTGCCGCAGGTGATCGGGGTCCGGCTCACTGGCGAACTGCCGGATGGCGCTACGGCCACTGATCTGGTGCTCACCATCGCCGAACTGCTGCGCAGCCACGGGGTGGTCGGCACGTTCGTGGAATTCTGCGGCCCGAGCCTGGCCCAGGTGCCACTGGCCAACCGGGCCACGATCGGCAACATGAGCCCGGAATACGGGTGCACCTGCGCGATCTTCCCGATCGACGCCGAGACCCTGGCCTACCTGCGGCTCACCGGCCGCACCGACGAGCAGGTGGCGCTGGTGGAGGCGTACGCCAAGGAACAGGGCCTGTGGCACGAGCCGGACCACGAACCGGTCTACAGCCACGTCCTGGACCTCGACCTGGCCACCGTGGTCCCGTCGATCGCCGGGCCGAAACGGCCCCAGGACCGCATCCCGCTGGACCGGGCACCCCAGGCGTTCCGCGCGGCGGTGCGCGGGTACCTGCCGGCCGATCCGGCACCGGTCGGGTTGGACGAGAGCGGCGCGGAGTCCTTCCCCGCCTCCGACCCGATCGCGGTCACCGGCGACCGCCCCGGCGACCGGCCACGGGCTGTTCCCTCGGCGGCCGAGCCGGGGCGGCGGCCCAGTTCGAAGATGCCGGTCGCCCTGGACACCGGGGAGACCGTCGAGCTGGACCACGGGGCAGTGGTGATCGCCGCGATCACGAGCTGCACCAACACCTCCAATCCTCAGGTGATGCTCGGCGCCGGCTTGCTGGCGCGCAACGCCGCCGAGCGGGGCCTGCGCCCGAAACCGTGGGTGAAAACCAGTCTCGCGCCGGGTTCGAAGGTCGTCATGGACTACTTCGACCGGGCCGGCGTGCTGTCGGCGCTGCGTGAACTCGGATTCGATCTGGTCGGCTACGGCTGCACCACCTGCATCGGCAACTCCGGTCCGCTGCCCGAACCGGTGTCTCGCGCCATCAACGCCGGTGACCTCGCGGTGTGCTCGGTGCTGTCGGGCAACCGCAACTTCGAGGGCCGCATCCACCCGGAAACCAAACTCAACTATCTGGCCTCGCCGCCGCTGGTGGTCGCCTACGCGCTGGCCGGATCGATGGACGTCAATCTCGCCCAGGACCCCCTCGGCACCGGCACGGACGGGAAGCCGGTGTTCCTGCGCGACATCTGGCCCGACTCGGGAGAGATCGACCGGGCCGTTGCGGCCAGCCTGGACCCCCAGATGTACGTCCGCGACTACGCCGACGTGTTCACCGGCGACGAACGCTGGCAATCGCTGCCCGTCCCGGCCGGCGACACGTTCGCCTGGGATCCCGCCTCGACCTACGTGCGCCGGCCGCCGTTCTTCGAGAACTTGCCTGCCACCCCCGAGCCGCTGCGCGACATCGAAGGCGCCCGTGTGCTGGTACAGCTCGGCGACTCGGTCACCACCGACCACATCTCGCCGGCCGGGGCGATCAAGCGGGACGCGCCGGCCGGCGCCTACCTCCGCGAGCACGGGATCAGTCCACGCGAGTTCAACTCCTACGGCTCCCGGCGCGGCAATCACGAGGTGATGATCCGCGGCACCTTCGCCAACATCCGGCTGCGCAACCTGCTCGCCCCGGCCACCGAGGGCGGCATCACCCGCCACCTGCCGGACGGGGAACGGATGAGCATCTACGCCGCCGCCCAACGGTACGCCGCCGAGGGCGTGCCGCTGCTGGTCATCGCCGGCAAGGAATACGGGTCCGGGTCGTCGCGGGACTGGGCCGCCAAGGGCACCGCCCTGCTCGGCGTGCGCGCGGTGCTCGCGGAGTCCTACGAGCGGATCCACCGTTCCAACTTGATCGGCATGGGCGTGCTGCCCCTGCAGTTCCCGCCCGGGCAGAACGCCACCACACTCGGCCTGTCCGGCGAGGAGGTGTACGCCATTCACGGCCTGGCCGGCGACGGCGAGCTACCCGAGTGGGTCCGGGTCATCGCCACCCCGGCGGACGGCACCAGCCGGGAATTCGATGCCGACGTCCGGATCGACACGCCCAGTGAAGCGGACTACTACCGCCACGGAGGGATCCTGTCCTATGTGCTCCGCCGAATCGCCGCACACTAACCAACCGTCCACACAGGACGCTGTTGACGCGCTGATGCGCGCCGCCCAGTGGTTCTTCCCGGGTGAGCAGTCAGCGGACCAGCGAGTGTTGTACCGGGAAGGCGGTCGGGGTGCGGACGAGTTCTACCGGGAGCGGTGGCGCCACGACCGGGAGGTCCGCTCCACCCACGGGGTCAACTGCACCGGCTCGTGCTCGTGGAAGGTGTACGTCAAGGACGGCATCATCACCTGGGAGACCCAGGCCACCGACTATCCCTCGGTGGGTCCGGATTCTCCGGAGTACGAACCGCGCGGCTGTCCGCGCGGCGCGTCATTCTCCTGGTACACCTACTCGCCGACCCGGATCCGCTATCCCTACGTGCGGGGGCCGCTGCTGGAGCTGTGGCGGGCGGCGCGGGCCGGACACGCCGATCCAGTGGACGCGTGGGAATCGATCGCGACCGACCCCGTCCGCGCGCAGGCATACAAGCGGGCCCGGGGCAAAGGCGGCTTCGTGCGGTCCACCTGGGGAGAAGTGATCGAGCTGATCGCCGCCGCGCAGGTGCACACGATCAAACGCCACGGCCCGGACCGGATCATCGGGTTTTCGCCGATTCCGGCGATGTCGATGACGTCGTATGCGGCGGGCACCCGCTACCTGTCGATGATCGGCGCCACGATTTCCTCATTTTACGACTGGTACGCCGATCTGCCGGTCGCTTCCCCGCAGGTGTTCGGCGACCAGACCGACGTGCCCGAGTCTGGCGACTGGTGGAACGCGGGCTATTTGATCGTGTGGGGCACGAACCTGCCGATCACCCGCACCCCGGATGCGCATTTCATGACCGAGGCCCGCTACCGGGGTCAGAAGGTCGTGGTGGTGTCGCCGGATTTCTCCGACCACACCAAGTTCGCCGACGAATGGCTGGCCGCCGCGCCCGGCACCGACGGTGCGCTCGCGATGGCCATGGGCCACGTCATCCTCACCGAGTTCTACGCCCAGCGGCAGGTACCGCGGTTCCTCGACTACGCCAAGACCTACACCGACCTGCCGTTCCTGGTGACCTTGACCGAACGCGACGACGCGTTCGTGCCCGGCAGGTTCCTCACCGCCGCCGACCTTGGCCGGCAGGTGGAACACGCCGAGTTCAAGACCGTCCTGCTGGACGAGGCCACTGGAGCGCCGGTCGTGCCCAACGGATCGGTCGGTTTCCGCTGGGCCGCCGAGCCGGGCAAATGGAACCTCAACCTGGACACCGATCCCGCCCTGACGTTGCAGGGCCGGGCCGGTGCCGAGTCCGTTGCCGTGGACCTGCCGCGCTTCGACCGGGGCCAGGGCGAGGCCGGTGCGGTCCTGCGACGGGGCGTCCCCGCGATTCGTGTTGACGGCCATCTGGTCACCACGGTGTTCGACCTCGTCATGGCCCAGTACGGCGTGGCACGCAACGGACTTCCCGGCAACTGGCCGACCGGCTACGACGACGCCGAGCGGCCCTACACGCCCGCCTGGCAGGAGGCGATCACCTCGGTTCCGGCGGCGGCGTGCACGCGGGTGGCGCGGGAGTTCGCCCGCAACGCCGAACGCACCGGCGGCCGGTCCATGATCGCGATGGGCGCGGGCACCAACCACTGGTTCCACTCCGACCAGATCTATCGCACCTTCCTGTCGCTGCTGCAACTGTGCGGCTGCCAGGGCGTCAACGGCGGCGGCTGGGCCCATTACGTCGGCCAGGAGAAGGTACGGCCCTTGACCGGCTGGTTCCACCTGGCATTCGGCCTGGACTGGCAGCGCCCGACCCGGCACATGGTCGGCACCCCGCTGTTCTGGCTCGCCACCGACCAATGGCGCTACGAAGCCTTCGGCGCCGACGTACTGGCCAGCCCGCTCGGCTCGGGCCGGATGGCCGGGCGCACCCTGCCCGACTGCAACGCACTGGCCGCCCGGCTGGGCTGGATGCCTTCCCACCCGGCGTTCAACCGCAACCCGCTGGACCTGTGCGACGAGGCCGAGCGCGCCGGCAAGGAAGTGCCGGACCACGTCGTCGAGCAACTGAAATCCGGCGCGTTGTCCTTCGCCGCCGAGGACCCGGACGATCCGGCGAACTTCCCGCGGGTGCTGATGGTGTGGCGGGCGAACCTGTTCGCCTCGTCGATGAAGGGCCACGAATACCTGCTGCGGCACCTGCTGGGCACCGACGATGCCGTCACTGCAACGGAAACCCCACCCGAACTGCGCCCGACCGAGGTGCGGTGGCGGGACGAGGCCCCGGTCGGCAAGCTGGACCTGTCCGTCGCGGTCGACTTCCGGATGACCAGCACGTGCCTGTTCTCCGACGTGGTCCTTCCGGCCGCGACCTGGTACGAGAAATACGACCTGTCCTCGACGGACATGCATCCCTTCGTGCACGCCTTCAGCCCGGCGATCGCTCCGCCGTGGCAGGCCCGCACGGACTTCGACCTGTTCCACACCCTCGCCGCCGAGTTCTCCCGGCAGGCCGCGACACACCTCGGCGTGCGCCGCGACGTGATCGCCGCACCGCTGGCCCACGACACCCCGGACGAACTGGCCCAGCCGCACGGCCTCGTCCGGGACTGGAAGGCCGGAGACTGCGAGCCGGTTCCCGGCAAGACCATGCCGAAACTGATCGTGGTCGAACGCGACTACGCGGCGGTGGCCGAGAAGATGGCCGCGATCGGGCCGCTGCTGGACACGGCGGGAACCACCACCAAGGGCATCACCTGGGTCCCGGATGCGGAGATCGACTACTTGCGCCGGCACAACGGCACCGTCCGCGGCGGCATCGCCGACGGCCGCCCCTCGATCGCCCGGGACGACCAGTTCTGCGAGGCCATCCTCGCGCTGTCCGGCACCACCAACGGCAGGCTCGCCGAAGCCGGATTCCGCGTGCTGGAACAACAAACCGGGGTCGCGCTGGCCGATCTGGCCGGGGAGCGGGCCGGGGATCGGATCACCTTCGCCGACACGCAGACCCAGCCCCGCGCGGTGATCACCTCACCGGAGTGGTCGGGCAGCGAAACCGGCGGGCGCCGCTACTCGCCGTTCACGGTCAACGTCGAGCGGCGCAAACCCTGGCACACGCTGAGGTGATCTCACCAACGATTGGTGTCTGGGTTCGGACGACACGGGCAAAGCAATCCATATAGGACAGTGCCCC